>NZ_VIUH01000001.1 GCF_007993865.1 Pseudomonas sp. SJZ079
GAGCCACCACTGAGCACGTCATTGCCGGCGCCACCTATGAGCACATCGTTGCCCGCGAAACCGAAGAGCGAGTCGTTCCCAGCGAGCCCCTGGATCTCATCAGCGAACACCGTACCGTTCAACACATCGTTCCCCGGCGTGCCAATGATCAGATTACTCACTGGCGCCGTCGCCGCAGATGTGACCGACTCGAAGGTATTACCGTTGTCGGTGTAGCTCACAACGACCCGCAGTTGCTGACCGTTTTGTACATCAGTGGGCGTGAACGTCGCGGCAGTCGCACCGGCGATATCGGTAAAGATCGCGCCGCTACCGGCTTGCCATTGGAAGCTGAACACCACGCCGACGAGTCCGTTAGCGTCGGTGAACGCATTGGTTGCGCTCAGCAGCTGGCCTAGATTCGGAGTGGTATCGCTGATCAGCACCGTGCCAACCGGTAGGACGTTGACGCTGCCCGTGCCGAGCGGCGTGATCGGTGCGGTCGGCGCCGAGAACACCTGCTCCAGCACACCGTTTTGATCTTTGTAGACCGCCCGGACGCGCAGAGCCAGCCCCGTTGCCACGACCAGCTGCGGAATAGCCGGCACGGCGCCGATGAGGAACGCCGGTGGCGGCACCCTAAGATCCGTGCCCACCGTGACAGTGGTGCCCGCCGCGCGCGCGACCTCTCCGGCGGCAAAGAAGGTGATGTCCTCGAAGACGCCCGAGCCCGGAGTCGGCTCGAACTGCCAGAAGAAACTGATGGGCCCGGTGATCGCGCCGCCGGTCGCGGTATTGTCGGCATCAGTGATGCCTGCCGCCGACACGGTCAGCTGTTGGCCGACGGCTGGCGTGGGATCGTCGATCCTCAGCGAGCCGACTGGCGCCGAGTTCACACCGCCGAGCACAATCGCCTGATCGCTGAACTGCAGCCGTTCGATGTTGCTGAGACGGTCGGTGCCGTCCCTGTTCGCGACATTGTCGATGACCGTAACGGTGCCGTCGAGGTTCTCGACCACGGTGTAGTCCGACAACCGCCCGGAATACAGCGCAGTGTCGAAGTTGGGACCGGTCGCCGTCAGAATCTCGCGGACGATCTGCAGTTGCCCGGGGTTGTAGGTGCCGTTCAACATCAGCGGGACCAGCGGCTTCATGCTGTCGAAGGTGGCGATTTCCGGCCCGGTCGGCAGACCGTTGGCGTCGATGCCGGCGCGCACGCTGATACGCACGTTGAGCCACTTGTCGCCGTCGATCAAGTCGTCGCCGCCGCGGCCTGCGATGATGTCGCTGCCGCCGCCACCGAGGATGATATTGCCCCCGTCGAACCGGTCGTCGGCGGTGCCCACGAGGCCGTCGGGGCCGGCGGCAGCGCTGCCGACGAAGGCCCGCAGGCCATTGATCAGGTCGAAGTTGGTGAGCACGCTGCCCTTGGCCCCGGCGATGGCGAGCAGTGCCGCAGTGGAGTCGTCGCCGCTGAGGAAATCGGCGTGGGACGATCCCGACAACCCTTCCACCAGGTCCAACCGGGCAAGGATCGACGCAGTGGAGCCGGGCACCGCCGGTTGATCGAAGAAGCGCAGTCTGGAATTGAGGCCCATGGTCACGCCGACCGGATCGTCCTTGTAGGTCGCCCAGTCGTAACCGGAGAAGCCGATGAACCGGTCCGCCTCGCTGGGGCTGCCGATCATGATGTCATCACCGCCTTCGCCGTCGAAGTTGTCCGGGCCGCCATCGCCCTTGAAGACGTCGTTGCCGTCGATCGGATCGTTGCCAAATGGGTCGAAGTTGTCGCCGGCCACGCCGTCGGCGGAGCCGCCCTCGATCCAGTCGTCGCCTTCACCGCCTTTCGCGAACTCGTTGGCCTTGCTGCCGAGGATGAAGTCGTTGCCCAGGCCGCCGCTGGTGTCGGCCGCGTCCTCGCCGGTGATGATGAAGTCCTGACCGGCGCCGCCGAGGATCAGGTTGAGGCCGTTGCCGCCCTGGATGACGTCGTTGCCGTCCTCGCCGTGGATAACGTCGTCGCCACCGATGTCGGTGATGATGTCGTCGCCGGGACCGCCAAAGAGTTGGTCGTTACCGTAGCCGCCGTCGATCCGGTCGTTGCCGGCGTCGCCATAGACAGTGTCATCGTCCGAGTCGCCGGCGATGAGGATATCGTTGCCGGGCGTGCCGCCCAGCACTACCGTTTCGGCGCCGGTGTAGTGCAGGTAGTTGCTGTCGGGCCCAGGGGTGGCAGGATTGTCGCGGATCACCAGCGGCGTGAGGAAGTCGGTGCGCGGTGAGCCGATCGGGTGGTCCGACGGACCGAAGGGATCGGCGCTGGCCGGCAGATCGTCGGCCGTGCCAACGATGCCGTCGGGACCAGCGATCACGCTCGGGTTGTACTGGTGCGCCTGGTTGACCTCCAGGATGTAGGCCGGCGTCAGGAAAACCCTGGCCGGGAGGTGGGTTGCGTCGGTATTGGCCATTACCAGCGCGGAGAAGGTGTTGTTCTCGAGCTCGGCGCCAAAGTCCAGCGAGGCGGTGCGTTCCAGATAGTAGAAGCGGTCACCGTCCTGGAGCTTCTCCATCTGGTTCTCGAAGACGAAGTTGAAAGTCGAGCCAAGCATGCCGCCGAAGGGCATCTTCTCCTCGGCCAGCCCGCCGACCCAGAAATCGACGTTGTCCAGGCCGGTGATGGTGACGCCGTTGGCGGCGCTCGCCCAAGCGCCGGAGCTGTTCAGGAAGTCGACCCGATCCGCCGGCGCGGCGGCGCCGCCGAACACCAGGTCCGCAGCCGCGGCGCGCTTACCCGCCAGCGTGGTAGCGGCGGTGATGCTCGAATGCGTGCCGTAGGCGGCGATGAAGTTGACCAGGGACTCCGGGTGCTTCATGTGCTGCACGAAGTCGGCCCAGCTCGTGTAGGGCTTGAGCTGTGCATCGCCGGTGGGCCCATAGAACTCCCGCCGCGCCGCGTTCAGGGACGGAATGCCGGTATCGCGACCGCGTGCGAGGTTGATGCTCGGCAGGTCGAGCGGCAGGCCCAGCAGGTTGTTGCGCAGGGCTTCGGTCACGAACTCGTCGATCTCGTTGCCCACCTGGCGGGTGATGCCACGCACAATGGCACCGGCCGCCTCTTCCGGGGTGGGGCCGCTGGCCGCAAACTCGAGCGGGTTGAGGAAGGCTTGAATCAGCCCGATATCGCTCGAGGCGAAGTTCGGGTCCAGCCGGTCGACCTGCTCGAGCAGCATCGAGTGCCCGAAGCGATAGACGGTGTGCGCGAACTCGGCGACGATCGCCGGATTGATCTCGGTGTCGTACACCTGACCCGGGGCGAAGAAGGGATCGACCATCGGCTGAATCATCCGCGCGAATTCCTCGAACACCAGGTGCTGGTACTGCATCTCGGTGCCGAACTTCGCCGTCTGGAACAGCCGCTCGCCGTTCCAGTCGAGCGTGGTGGTATCGGCGGGAACGGCAGTGACAGGCGTCAGCAGCCACTCGTTCAGGAACGACACGTCACCGCTCGCAGCCGTCGCCAGAACCACTGCTTTGGTGTGATCAATCAGCCGGTTATGTTCGGAGTGGAAGATGTGGTGCACGGTGGTCAGGCCGATGTTCTCATTGACCCGGCCGTCACCGGCGATGTAGTGCGCGTCGAGCAACTCGTTGTCGTAGGTGCCCGGCTCGGACAAACCCACCACACTGTCGCTGTCCGGCATCAAGGCCCCGCCGGCACCGAACACCGGCACCGCATTGTGGGCGATGTCGACCAGAAACTCATGACCGGTGCGCACTGCGTTGGTGAGGTCAATCGGCGCCAGTCGGTTGCCTTCCACCAGCACGTCATCGGCGGTCCCGGCAATGCCGTCGGCCCCCTTCATCACTACCTGCGGTAAGCCATGCGGGCCCTTGATGAAATTGCCGTAGGCATCGGTGGCGAGCAGCGGAATATTGTCGACGTCGGCATCGGTCAGGTTGATCCCAAGAATGTCACGCGCCTGCGCCTTGACCACCTTCCAGGTGGCCATGCCGCCGATCACGCTATCATCGGCGGTGCCGAAGTGACCGTCGGCGCCGAGGTCGCGGTTGACGATCAGCTTACCGGTGGCAACCGGAGCGCCGGCGGCATTCAGCGCATAGGCGCGCAGGAACACCTGTTGCGAGGGATGCGAACCATAGGTCTGGTTCTGGTCGACGAACGGCGAGTCGGTGTTGGTCTGCTCGTGGATGTCGTCGGCGGTGCCGAGGATGCCATCGGGGCCGGGCAGATTGGTGGCGCGGGTCAACACCATGAAGTTGGTCGGGCTGCCCGGCACGAACAGCGGGTCGTCCGGTTGCAGCGGGATGAACACGGTGCCGCTACCGCCCTTGGTCACCAAGTCCAGGCCATGGTCGAAGAACTGGCCGAAGAAGGTCATCCACTGATTGAAGGGCGCGGTCAGGCCCGCGTCGGGGCTCACGTTCGGATTGAAGAAGGTCTGGAACGTCGTGCCGTCGGTACGGGTTCCAGTGACGACCTGCGCACCGGCCTTCAACACATCGTCAGCAGTGCCAAGGACACCATCCGGACCGGGATCGAACGTGGCCGCGACCGCCGCCGGGTTGTGGGCGGTCTGATCGACGATCAGGTTGCTGATGGTGCGCGGCTGTGAATCGACCACTAGGCCGCTGGTCTGGGTATAGCTCGTGCCGGCTTCGGCCGGGCGGAAGTTCGGTGTGGTCAGGCGCGGGAATACCGTATCGGCGGCGCCGAACTCGGACTGGCCCGGGAGCAGATTGTTCAACGATCCGTCGACTGTACGCAAACCGAAAGGCATCCGTATGTTCGGCAGCAGCGAGACCAGGTTCTCACCGGCCGCTTGGTGTTCTGCCACCTTGATCTGGTCAAGAATGAACGCCAGATCGGCTTGTGTGTAGCGCACCCCGTTGCTGGGGGCGGTGGTCTGTGGATCGATCAGTGACGGTGCCGCTGGGGGAACGAGTGCGCCGGCCGCCACCGCTGTCGTTGGCGCCGAGAAGACCTGCTCGGTCACGCCATGATCGTCCGCATAGAAGGCTTTGACACGCAGTGCCAGCCCGGCGAGATCCGACGTCACCGTGAAAGTTGGGCCGTCCGCCCTCGGGAATCCGATGCCGATGCGGCCGGGTGCGAGGATGATGTCCTGGAAGATGCCCGAGCCCGGGGCCGCTTCGAACTGCCACACGTAACTGATGGAATTGTGGATCGCCCCGCCTACGTTGTCGGCATCGCTGATGCCGGCCGCCGATACGGTCAGCTTCTGGCCGACGGTAGGCGCGGTGTTGCTCACCGTCAGCGCGCCCACCGGCTCGGCGTTGAGCCCGGGCGTCAGGACCACCGCCTGATCGGAGAACTGCAGCCGCTCGATGTGGGTGAGGCGATCGGTCTCTTCCTTGCCGACATTGTCGGTCACTGTGACGATATCGTTGGCGCCGACATTGAGGGGAACCGCCGGATCGACGACGACGCCGTTGACGGTGATGGTGTAGTTCGCCCGCGGGCCGAGGAAGTTGGCGGTGTCGAAAGCAGCCCCTCCTACGGATGTCCCGGGCATGATTTCACGCACGATGACGAGCTGGCCGGGGTTGTAGGTGCGGTTCAGCATGAACGGGATCATCGGCACCATGCTGTCGAAGCTGGCGATCTCCGGCCCGGTGCCGTCCAGGTTCTGGCGCACGCTGATGCGCACGTTAAGCCAGCTGTCGCCATCGATGACATCGCTGCCGCCGCCGCCCTCGATGATGTCGCTGCCGTCGCCGCCGAGGATGATGTTGCCCGCGCCAAACTGATCGTCGGCCGTGCCGGCGATGCCATCCGGGCCGTTTGCGGCCTCGCCAAGCAAGGCCCGCAGGCCGTTGATGAGAGCGAAGTTGGTGAGGATGCTGCCCCTGGCAGTGATGTTGGCGATGATGGCGGCGGTTTGATCGTCGCCGCGCAGGATGTCGGCGAAGCGCGAGCCCGACAGCCCTTCCACTTCTGCGAACCGGTCGAGGATCGAATCTGGCGATTGCGCCACCGCGCCCACGATTTGTCCCGAAGCGTTGGGTGTCCCGCGCAGGGGGCTTTCGATCGGGAGGCGCATGTCGATGCTGATGCCGTATTTGTCGTCCTTGTAGGTCGCCCAGTCGAAGCCCGACATGCCGTCCATCTTGTCCGGGCCGTCGCTGCCGACGAAGATGTCGTCGCCGCCTTCGCCGATCATTTCATCGAATCCACCCTTTCCGATGAAGATGTCGTTGCCTGGCACATCGTCGGACAACGTGGGGCTATTGTTGTCGCCGACCGCGCCGTCCTGGGTGCCCCCCTCGATCCAGTCGTCGCCTTCGCCGCCCTGTGGCGAGAGGTTGACCTTGTTGCCGAGGATGAAGTCGTCGCCCGTGCCACCGAAGATCATCGAGATGTCTTCGGTGGTAATGATGAAGTCTTTGCCCGCACCGCCGAGGACCAGATTGTTGCCGGCCAGGGTAGAGTTGCCGGCCTGGATGACGTCGTTGCCGTCGCCGCCTTGGATCACGTCGTCGCCGCCGATGTCGGTGATGATGTCGTCGCCGGCACCGCCAAAGAGGTTGTCGTTGCCGTAGCCACCGTCGATCCGATCGTTGCCGGCGTCGCCATAGACGGTGTCGTCGTCCGAGTCGCCGGCAATCAGGATGTCATCGCCAGGCGTGCCGCCCAGCACCACGGTATCGCCACCGGTGTAGTGCAGGTAGTTGGTGTCAGGCCCGGGGGTGTCGGGGTTGTCGCGGATCACCAGCGGGGTGAAAAAGTCATCGCGGGGCGAGCCAATCGGGTGGTTCGACGGGCCAAAGGGATCGGCGTTGGCGGGCAGATCGTCGGCCGTGCCGACGATGCCGTCGGGCCCGGCCACTACGCTCGGGTTGAACTGGTGCGTCGGGTCGGTTTCCAGGATGAAGGCCGGCGTCTGGAATATGTTAGCCGGCAGGTGGGTTGCGTCGCTGTTGAGCATGACCAGTTGGGCGAATGAGTTGCTCTCCAGCTCGGTGCCGAAGTTGAGTCCCGCGGTGCGGGCCAGGTAGTAGAAGCGGTCGCCATTCTGCAGATTTTCCAACTGGGTTTCGAAGACGAAGTTGAAGGTCGAACCCAGCAGGCCGCCGAAGGGCATCTTCTCCTCGGCCAGACCGCCGATCCAGAAATCGATGGCGTCCAGGCCGGTGGTGGTCACGTCGTCTGGCGTGTGCAGAATACCGTCCGCACCGGCGTTGCTGGTCCAGGCACCGGTGCTGTGCAGGAAGTCCAGGCGATCCGCCGGCTCACCGGCGCCGCCAAGCACCAGCAGCACGGCCGCCGCCCTCTTGTCCGCCATCGTAGTGGCGCTGAGGATGGACGCGTGAGTGCCATAGGCCGCAATGAAGTTGATCAGCGATTCCGGGTGCTTCAGGTGCTGCACCAGATCGGCCCAGCTCGTGTAGGGGAGCAACTGGCTGTCGCCGGTCATTTTGTAGAACTCGCGCCGCGCCGCGTTCAGCGACGGAATGCCGGTATCGCGGCCACGGGCGATATTGATGGCCGGCAGATCAAGCGGCAGGCCCAGCAAGTTGTTGCGCACGGCTTCGGTCACGAATTCGTCGATCTCGTTGCCGACCTGGCGGGTCAGGCCGCGCACGATGGCGCCAGCCGCCTGCTCAGGGGTGGGGCCGCTCGCGGCAAAGGCCAGCGGATTGAGGAAGGCGGCGATGAGGCCGAGTTGCTGATCGTTCGTCGGGTGCAGCGGGTCGGCGACAACCGGGTTGAAGTTCGGGTCGAAGCGGTCGACTGTCTCCACCAGCATCGAGTGGCCGAAGCGATAAACCGTATGCGCGAACTCGGCCACGATCGACGCGTCGATCGTGGTGTCGTTGCCCATGGGTGCCAGGAAGACGTCGATTTGCGGTTGGATGGTGCGCGCGAACTCCTCGAACACCAGGTGCTGGTACTGCATTTCGGTACCGAACTTGGCGGCCGCGAACAGCCGCTCGCCGTTCCAGTGCAGGGCCGCGATATCGGCCGGCGTCACCGGCAGCGCCGTCAGTTGGGCGTTGGGCATCAGCCACTTGTTCAGGAAGGCGAGGTCGTTGGAGGCGAGGGCGACACCCTTGGTCTGTTCGACCAGCCGGTTGTGTTCGGAGTGGAAGATCGAGTGTACGGTGGTCAGGCCGATGTTCTCATTGACCCGGCCGTCGCCGGCTATGTAGTGCGCATCCAGCAACTCGTTGTCGTAGAAGCCTGCGGCTACCGGCCCGCCAGCGACGTTGTCTGCATCGGGCGCCAGCATGGCGCCGGTCTGAGCATCAACAGGGTTGGCGGCATTGGCGATATCGATGAGGAACTGGTGGCCGGTGCGCACGGCGTTGGTCAGGTCGATTGGCGCGGCCGGATTACCCTCGACGAGAAAGTCATCTGCGGTATCGGCAATGCCATCGGCGCCCTTCATCATGACCATGGGAAAGCCGTTAGGCCCCTTGATGAAATTGCCATAGTCGTCGGTCGCGAGCAGCGGCACGTCGAACACGTCGGCATCGGTCAGGTTGATGCCGAGCAGATCACGGGCCTGGGCCTTGACCACCGCCCAGGTCGCCATGCCGCCGATTTCGACGTCGTCAGCGGTGCCGAAATGCCCATCGGCGCCCAAGTCGCGATTGGTGATCAGCTTGCCGGTGGCAAGCGGATGGCCGGCGGCGTCAAACTCATAAGCGCGCAGGAACACCTGGTGCGAGGGATGCGAGGTGTAGGTCTGGTTCTGGTCGACGAACGGCGAGGTGGTATTGCTCTGCTCGTGGATGTCATCGGCGGTGCCGAGGATGCCATCCGGGCCGGGCAGATTGGTCGCCCGCGTCAGCACCATGAAGTTGGTCGGGCTGCCCGGGACGTAAAGCGGATCATCGGGCTGCAGCGGAATGAACACCGTGCCGCTGCCGCCCTTGGTGACCAGATCCAGGCCGTGGTCGAAGAACTGGCCGAAGAAGGTCATCCACGCATTGAACGGCACGGTCAGGGCAGCGTCCGGCGTGATGTTAGGGATATTGAAGACGGTCTTGTCGTCGGCAGTGCCGAAGAGACCGTCGAGGCCCGGGCTGGTGACGACCTGTGAATCCGGGTTGGCTGCCGCGGCCGCGACCGCCGCCGGGTTGTTGGCGGTCTGGTCGACGATCAGGTTGCTGATGGTGCGCGGTTGCGAGTCGAAGACGGCGCCGCTGGTCTGGAGGTAGGAGGTCGGCGTGGTTCCGCCAGGGTCGGCGGGACCGAAGAAGCCAGCCGGCCGGACCTGCGCGGTATTGAACTCCGGCGGCAACAGGCGCGGGAAGATGGTGTTGGCGGCGCCGAACTGAATCTGGTCAGCGGCCAGGTTGTTGTAGATGCCGGTGACGGTGCGCAGGCCGAAGGGTACTTCCACGTTCGGCAGCAGGTCAGCCAGACTCGCGCCTGACGCATGCCGTTCGGCGATGAAAATTTGTTCGAGAATGAACTCGAGATCGGACTGGATGAAGTTGGCCATGGCTATTACCTCAATGTTCAAGGCGCAGAAGCGCAAAAACATAAAGCCACGGGCATGCATCGACCTCGCAAAGGCGTGGCTCAGCGTTGCAATTCAGAAAATGACTAATGCCAGGGATAGGGCCAAACGCTCTCTACACCGATAGCCTGTGCTGATCAGCGCCCAACATGGTTTGGCTTTATCCCATCAACGCCGAAGCAAGGTTCGGCGTTGAGCCTCAGGCATAGGGTGGCCCACGGAGTTGTGGATCGAAGAAATGCCCTAGCGAAAAAAGCTGTGCTTTCAGGTGACGCGAAACACTGTTCATAGTGTGTCTCTTCCGTCGGTGGCTGGCATAAGCCACTGCGCCCTCTCCTGCGCAATATGCTTCACCAGCACTCACTCACGTCTTGAATAAAGTACCGGCAGCAGACCCTGTCAATATATCAACCATTAAAAATTAAAAAATAACTTAGCGATTGTAAGTAATTGATAAATATACGAAAACTTATATATTGTAAATTACAAATTTTTCACACTCAACTTAAAGAAAAATTCACATCCAACTAACAATAGTTTCACATACACCCAACTAAAGCCGACACTTTCACTACTTTCACCAAGATTAATAGCGCTGAAAGTCGAGACGTCGACTTATGTGTGAAACCAATAACCACAATTGATCTACGGATACGCATAAGCGAGCCGACTCGAGTGGCCTGAGTTCTATTTATGCCGAGCGCTAAACATGGGTGGGGTTTACCAGCCCAAGGGTGACCGGTAATCAGCGGTCAATGCAGGTGACTGCCTACAGTGCGGCCCCAGCGCATCATCAATGGTGAGCGACCTCATGGCCTGAACGGCCAGGTGATTAACTCAAGTGCGGAGGGTTGAAGGCCGAGACAGGGGTGGCGTTTGCGTGACCAATTGCAGGCCATCAAGCGCTGAGAGTCTGGTGCTGCGGCTGTTCGACAGAAAGCCGGCCAGCACCGTGCTGCGACGCCTCAACTTGTCAGTTCGAGCATGTGCATGCTTAGCACTGAAGTCTGTGTTGGGGGTGGTTATTGCTGGGATCCATCAAAACCCCAGCGACGCCAAGCACCAAAGGCGCTCAGCGTCGCTGGCAAACACTTACTTGCCGCGCTGCGCGTCAAGACTGAAGGCGCCAGCACCTTGCACGTAGAGCAGCAGAAAACCGCCTGCCAGAGCAACGTTCTTCATGAACATGATCATCTGCGTTTGATCACTCCAGTTCATGTGAAAAATCAGCGCCGAGGCTACACAGAACGCGGCAAATGCCAGGGCGACCCAGCGCGTCAGGAACCCGATGATCAGCGCCAGACCACCGCCGAGCTCCAGCAAGATCACCAGAGGCAACAGTGCGCCCGGCACGCCCATGCTCTCCATATAGCCCTGCGTACCGGCATAACCGGTGATCTTGCCCACCCCGGCCAACACGAAGATATGGGCAAGCAGCAGCCGGGCGATCAAGACGATTGCATTATTCATAGAACCTCCTGTTGAAAGAAAACCGCTTCATCCAGCGTTTAGCGTTGAACTCACTCACCGAATAGCCCCGTGGGGTGCCTGAGCGGGAAACCTGCAACTCGTGAAACACGCCCCCGTACTGGCGGGATGCTTCCATTCGCGCTCTGGTTTGACCTTAGCAACGCCCAGCGGCCCCCGCCACTTCAGGCCAGATCGGCGATAAACTCAGCAGCGCCCGGTGCAACCCGCCGCAAGACGCGTTGTTAGGACTTGCGGCCCATCGCGCTAACCCCGAAGCTAGGCCCATCAGCCACTGAATGGCGAGGACTGGCCTTGGACTGGCAAACACTGCTTAACCGCGAACGGCTCGGTAAACCAACGCACAGCGTCGACGAACTGGGCCGCACTCCCTTTCATAAAGATCACGACCGCATCATCTTCTCCGGCGCCTTTCGCCGCCTGGGCCGCAAGACTCAGGTACATCCGGTATCGAGCAACGACCATATCCACACGCGCCTGACCCATTCGCTGGAAGTGAGTTGTGTCGGCCGTTCGCTGGGCATGCGCGTCGGCGAGATGATTCGCCCAGCCCTGCCCGACTGGTGTGAGCCGAGCGATTTGGGCATGGTCGTGCAATCGGCGTGTCTGGCCCATGACATCGGCAACCCGCCGTTTGGCCATTCGGGCGAGGATGCGATTCGCCATTGGTTTCAGCAGGCTGCCGGACGTGGCTGGCTGGATGCGATGAGCGATACCGAGCGCAATGACTTTCTCAACTTCGAGGGCAATGCTCAGGGCTTTCGGGTGCTCACCCAGTTGGAGTACCACCAGTTCGATGGCGGCACACGGCTGACCTACGCGACCCTCGGCACCTACTTGAAATACCCCTGGACCGCCCGCCATGCCGAGGCGCTCGGCTATAAGAAGCACAAGTTCGGCTGCTACCAGAGTGAGCTGCCGCTGCTCGAGCAGATCGCCCACAAACTCGGCCTGCCGCAAATCGAAGAGCAGCGCTGGGCGCGCCACCCCCTGGTGTATCTGATGGAGGCGGCGGACGATATTTGCTATGGCCTGATCGACCTGGAAGACGGCCTGGAAATGGAGCTGCTCGACTACAGCGAAGTCGAGTCCCTGCTGCTCGGCCTGGTCGGTGACGACCTGCCGGAAACCTACCGCCAACTCGGCCCGCAAGACTCCAAGCGGCGCAAGCTGGCGATCCTGCGCGGCAAGGCCATCGAACACCTGACCAACGCCGCCGCCCATGCCTTTGTCGAACAACAGCAGGCGTTGCTCGCCGGCACCTTGCAGGGCGACCTGGTCGAACACATGCATGGTCCGGCCAAGCATTGCGTACAAAGCGCCAAAGCCATGGCCCGGGAGAAAATCTTCCAGGACAAACGTAAAACCCTGCATGAGATCGGCGCCTACACCACCCTGGAAATCCTCCTCAACGCCTTTTGCGGCGCGGCCCTGGAGCAGCACGGCGGACGCACGCCTTCGTTCAAGCACCGGCGCATTCTCGATCTGCTCGGCAACAACGCGCCGGACCCGAGCTGGCCGTTACACAGCTCATTCCTGCGCATGATCGACTTTATCGCCGGCATGACCGACAGCTACGCTACTGAGATGGCACGTGAAATGACGGGGCGTTCGAGCCCGGTGTAACTAATGAAAGGCTATGCACCCATGACCTGTAGCGCCGAGCCGCCGCTTTTGTAGGGTGGGTTAGCCGCGAAGCGGCGTAACCCACCAGCGGGGCCGCGACGGACACGGCTCACAACAGTGTTACCTAGCACCTGCGCGTTCAGCAGGGGTGGTGGGTTACGCCTACGGCTAGCCCACCCTACGAGCGGCGGGCAAGGTGGTGCCCATAGCCATTTTTATCGCAGCATCAGTGATGCATAGCACAGTACGGATAGGCTCTAAGCGATGAAAAGTATCCTGCGACAAACCCTGACCTGGCATGCCGGTCCACTCGCCTGGGGACCGGCAATGGTGGCAGGTTTCGGCTGTGCCCTGCCCTTGCTGCTCGGCCTGTTCAGTGCCCACTCGGGTTTTTTGTGGGTCTCGGCCGGTGCGTTTCTAGCCGCTCAAGCCAACCCCTTGCACCGTTTCGGCATGCTGCGCATGTTGCTACTCATCGGCCTCGGCGCCTGCAGCGCCGGATTGGGCTTCTGGGCGGCAAGCCAGCCGCTGATCAGCCTGTGCCTGTTCGCTGCGTTCGGCTTCCTGTTGGCCTGGCTGCAACGCTTCGGCACCGAGTCCGCTAAATTGGGCCTCGGCCTGGCGGTCTGTTTGTGCTTGGGCCAAGGTCAGCAGGGCATCGGCCATCTGCATAACCCCTATGCGGTGGCGATGTTGTTCATCCTCGGCGGGCTCTGGGTGATGCTGCTGGCATTTGGCCTGCGCGGTATGCACGGCCTGCGCATGTGGCCGTACATGCCGCGTTTCATCAGTATTCTGAAAGTACTGAAGCGTCGCGCTAAGCGCCTACAGCAACGGCAGTGGCGCCTGCATGCACTGGGCTGCACCCTGGCCCTCTCGCTTGCCGGCCTGATCGTCAACCTGACAGGACTGCAACGCGGCTATTGGCTGACCTTGACCGTGGTCACCACGCTGCAGCTGGAGTTTCAGGGCAGCCTGGTGCGCGCCCTGCAATCGAGCCTGGCCAGCTTCGGCGCAGCGGGACTGTTGATTCTGTTCGGCCACAGCCTGCAGAACCCAGCGCTGCTGGTCGCCAGTCTGCTGCCACTGATCGCCCTCAGCCGAGCGCTGCAAGCCAATCATTATGGTCTGTTCGTGATGCAAACCACCCTGATCTTCGTCCTGCTCGCCGAAAGCCTGTCGCAGGACTGGAACCTGGCCGAAATACGCCTGTTCAACGCACTGATCGGCGTACTTTTGACGTTGTTTGTCGCCCTGCTGATGCACGGCCTGCGCCAATGGCTGGACCAGCGCGCGAAGCGCCGGACGGCCCTGCAACGGTAGCCCCGAGCCGATAGACACAGCGCAATCCGCTGGCGGCGTGGTGGCACAGGCCTGCAGCCCACTTATACGAAATCGCTTTTAGTCGGCAGTTTGACCGTCCGTTCACTATGCTTCCTGGGACCACGGCGCAACCCATGGAGTGACGCGCTATGCCCATCAGCACCCGGTCTCCTACTCGCCGATTCCCACTCCACGTCCATATCAGTGCACTGTTCACCTTGCTGTTGCTCTTGACCGGTGTGGCGCTGGGGCTGTTCAACTATCGGCAGACCTCGCAGATCATTTTTTCCAGCAGCGCCAAGCTGTTCGAACGCATCCAGCAGGATGTGCAACGGGATATCGAGCACACCTACCAACCGATTCGTAACCTGCTCAGCTTGCTGAGCCATGGCGAGCAGATTCAAGGGCTCGATCGCTACCAGCGCATGATGCTGCTACCGCTGTTCGTCCAGGCCCTGCGCGACAACCCCAAACTCGCCTCGCTGTACCTGGGTTATGCGGACGGCGACTTCTTCATGGTTCGCCCGCTACGCAGCGACACGCTGAAGAAAGCCTTCGACGCACCGGCCAAGGCGGCATTCCAGGTATGGAGCATCAACCGTTTGGGCCAGGCACGCCCAGACTCCGAGTACCTGTTCTTCGACGACAACCTGCAGTTGCTCAGCTGGCGCCAGAACCTCAAGGAGTCTTACGACCCACGCGCTCGCC
The DNA here is from genome assembly GCF_007993865.1 of Pseudomonas sp. SJZ079. Lineage (GTDB taxonomy): Bacteria > Pseudomonadota > Gammaproteobacteria > Pseudomonadales > Pseudomonadaceae > Aquipseudomonas. The sequence goes on from NZ_VIUH01000001.1 coordinate 14,637, forward strand.
CCTGGTACAACAGCGCCCTGCTCAGCGACGAGCACTACACCACAGCCCCGTATGTATTTTTCTCCAGCAGAGAAGTGGGCACCACCATCGCGTTGCACAGCAATGACAAGACCGTACTGGGCGCCGACCTGACCCTGGTCGATCTTTCCGCCACCCTGGCGCAACACCAGGTCACGGCCAACAGCCAAGTCATCCTGTTCGACCCCGCGGGCAATGCCGTGGCCTATCCCGACAGCACGCGCCTGGTGCGGCACAACGACACCCCGCACCAGGTTCCGGCGCGCGACCTCAGCCCGGCGCTGGACGCACTGCTGGCGAATGGCCTGGCCGGCCCACAACAGCGGGTCATGCAACTGCACAAGAAGCGCTGGGTAACGTCGCTCAGCCACCTGCAGGAAGGCGGGCCGCAGGGTCTGTACCTGGCATTGCTGGTGCCGGAAGAAGAACTACTGGCCGACGCTTACGCCATCCGCTGGCAAAGCGCGTTGGTCACCCTGAGCATCCTGCTGCTGAGCCTGCCGCTGGGCTGGCTGGCCTCGCGCATCATCGTCAGGCCCCTGCGTGGACTGGTGCTGGAGTCCGAGGCGATCCGCCGCTTCGATTTCAGCTACCCCGCCAGCGGTCACTCACCGGTACTGGAGGTCGACCAGCTGGCCGAGTCCATGACCCGGATGAAAGAGACCATCGCCAGCTTCCTGGAGATCGCCGCCAGTCTGTCGGCCGAAACCCGCTTCGATGCCCTGCTCAGACGCGTATTGGAAGAAACCGTGGGCATCAGCCAGGCGCAAGGTGGCTTGATCTACCTGATCGACGCCGAAAGCGGGCGCTTGGCGCCACAGGCGCTGATCCTCAATGACCAAACGCACAGCCTCGCGCTGCACGGCATCCCGGCCTACGAAAAAGATGGCCAGCCACTGCCCGACTGGCTGCAACAACCGGCCAATGGCGGCAAGAGCACAGTCACCACTATTGGTTTCGACCAGGCCGGCGAATACCAGCGCCTGCTGCAAGCCCTCGACTGCCCTCGCGTTCACCTGATCGCGACCGGCCTGCACCATCGCCAGGGCGACACCGTTGGCGTGCTGGTATTGCTGCACTGCGACTCTGGCGAAGAATCCGACCTGCTCATCCAACGCCCCGAACGCCTGGCCTTCATCGAAGCGGTCTCCGGCGTCGCCGCATTGTGTATCGAAAGCCAGCGCTTGCTGGAGCGACAGAAACGCCTGCTCGATGCCATCATCCAGCTCATCGCCGGCGCCATCGACGCCAAGAGCCCTTACACCGGCGGTCACTGTCAACGTGTACCGGAAATCACCCTGATGCTCGCCCACGCGGCGGCAGACAGTGAAGAGCCCGCCTTTCACGACTACCACCCCAGCGCCGAAGAGTGGGAAGCCCTGCATATCGCCGCCTGGTTACATGACTGCGGCAAAGTCACTACCCCGGAATACGTGGTGGACAAGGCGACCAAACTGGAGACCCTCTACGATCGCATCCATGAAGTGCGCACCCGTTTCGAGGTCCTCAAACGCGACGCCTGGATCGCTTACTGGAAAGCTCGTGCACAAGGCGGCGCCGAGGCACCGCTGGCCACCCTGCGTGATGAACTGCTGGCGACCCTGGATGAGGAGTTCGCCTTCGTCGCGCGCAGCAATCTGGGCGGCGAAACCATGGCCGACGCCGACCTGGAACGCCTGCAACAGATCGCCGAGCGCAGCTGGGTGCGCACCCTGGATGACCGCCTCGGCGTGTCATGGGAAGAAGCCCGGCGCCAAGCACGACAGCCAGCACCGAACCTGCCCGTCAGCGAACCCTTGCTGGCCGACCGCCCCGAACATTTGTTCGAGCGCCCGGCTGCCGAAATCATTCCCGCAGACAATCCCTGGGGCTTCAAGTTGCAGGTGCCGCAATACAAGTTCAACCGCGGCGAGCTGTACAACCTGAGCATCAGCCGCGGCACCCTGACGACCGAGGAACGCTACATCATCAACCACCACATCGTGCAGACCATCCTGATGCTCAGTCGCCTACCCTTCCCCAAGCACCTGCAGCATGTCGCGGAAATCGCCGGTGGCCATCACGAGAAGATGGACGGCTCGGGCTATCCGAAACGCCTGCGCCGCGAACAGATGAGCCTGCCGGCCAGGATGATGGCGATTGCCGATATCTTCGAGGCACTGACCGCGGCGGACCGGCCCTACAAGAAAGGCAAGCTGCTTTCCGAGTCACTCAACCTCATGGCGGACATGTGCAAAGGCGCGCACATCGACCCGGAGCTGTTTGCCCTGTTCGTGCGGGCGAAAATCTATCAACGTTACGCCGAGCGTTTTATGCAGGCGCAGCAAATCGATGCCGTGGATGAACACAGCGTGCTGAAGAAAGCCGGACTGGCGGACTAAATGACGGGGTTCAGGGCAGGACTGCAGGCAGGTACAGGGTGATGCGGGGTAGCGGGGCTAAACAACGGCCGGGCATGCGTTGCGCATGCCCGGCCGGCAGACATCAGGCCGGGTTGACCTGAGCTTCCGGGTACCAGACATCCATCAACGGGCTGACATTGAAGTCGACCAGCTCGCTGCGACCCTTCAACCAGGCCTCGACAGCGGCGCGCTGCTCTTCGTTGACCGAGCCGCGCTTGGCCAGGCACACCAGGCCATAGTCATCGCCGCCCACATAACCCAGACCGTTGGCGGTCATGGCGTCACTGAGGAACTGATCGAGGAAGGCATCAACGGCTTCGTCGGTCAGGTCCTCTTTAAAGTTCAGGTTCAGCTCAAAACCCAGCTCTTGGAATTCATCCACGCAGAGTTTTTTGCGCAGACGGCGGGAACGGTTGGTAGCCATGGAACAATCCTCAAGAGTGATAACGCGCGGCACTTTAGCAGCTTAGCGCCCGACATGCCCGACTCTCTGTCAACCGAACCACCGGGGGCCAATAAATAACTTGCGCACGCTGGTCGTAGAGCCGCCCTGGCGCCTTGGCCTTCGGGCATAATGCGCCACAATCTGCCAACCCGCTGTGGGACCGTGCGCATAGGCCACGCGTCCTTTTCAGCCCTCGCCCGGAGGGTACCTTCCCCATGCTCAAAACCCTGCGTCAGCTGGCCATCGCCGGCTTGTTACTGCCGCTCGCCTTACCCCTCAACGCCGCCGTCGACAGCAGCTTGCCCAGCAAGGTGCAGCAGGCGCTGAAAGCCAACAAGATCAATTCAAGGTCGCTGTCATTGGTTACCCTGCCGCTTAACGGCCCGGGCAACAGCACCTTTTTCAATGCCGACATTTCGGTCAACCCGGCTTCGACCATGAAGCTGGTGACCACCTATGCCGCACTGGAACTGCTCGGCCCTACGTACCAGTGGAAAACCGAGTTTTACACCGACGGCGCACTGAAGGACGGCGTACTGCACGGCAACCTGTTTCTCAAAGGAGGCGGCGACCCCAAGCTGAATATGGAGAAGCTCTGGTTGCTGCTGCGTGACCTGCGCGCCAACGGGGTGCGCCAGGTGACGGGAGACCTGGTACTCGACCGCAGCCATTTCAACCAGCCGCAACTGCCCACCTTCAATGATGACGGCGGCGACTCCAACAAGCCCTTCCTGGTCACCCCCGACGCCCTACTGGTCAACCTCAAGGCCCTGCGTTTCATCGCGCGCAACGAGGCCGGCACCGTGCATATCGCCGCCGAGCCACCGATTGCCAACATCCGCATCGACAACCAGGTCAAATCACTCAAAGCCGGCAAATGCCCAGGCTGGCCGGACGTGCGTTACAACCCGGTGAAACAGTTCGACGGCACCACGGTAATCGTCACCGGCAAGCTGGCGGCGGGCTGCAGCGCGCAGACCTACCTGTCGCTGCTCGACCACCCGAGCTATGCCGCCGGCACGGTGCGCGCCATCTGGCAGGAACTGGGGGGCAGCATCCTCGGCAAGGACCGCATGGCCGAAGTCCCGAAGGACGCCCGCCTGCTCGCCCGCGCCTTCTCCCCGGACCTGGTGGAGATCATCCGCGACATCAACAAATACAGTAACAACACCATGGCTCGACAGTTGTTCCTGAGCCTCGGCGCGCGCTTTCGCAACGAAGCCGACGGTGACGATGCCAAGGCCGCACAGCGGGTGATCCGCGCCTGGTTGGCACGCAAAGGCATCACCGCCTCGCAATTGGTAATGGAGAACGGTTCCGGCTTGTCCCGCGCCGAGCGACTCAGCGCCCGGGAGATGGCGAAGATCCTGCAACTGGCCTGGAACGGCCCCTATGCCGCCGAGTTCATCAGTTCCCTGCCACTGGTGGCAATGGATGGCACCATGCGCAAACGCCTGCTACGCACCGCCCTGGTCGGCGAGGCGCATATCAAAACCGGGACGCTGAACAATGTGCGCGCCATCGCCGGTTTCAGCCGCGACAGCAATGGCAATAGCTGGGCTGTGGTGGCGATCCTCAACGACCCCAAGCCTTGGGGCGCCTCGGCGATTCTCGACCAAGTGCTGGTTGATCTGTATCGCCAGCCGAAAACCCGCTGACGAACGTGTGGGAGTGAGCTTGGCCGCGATGAGCTGAAGACTCAATCGCGGCCAAGACCGCGCCACGCAAGCCGATCAGCCGCGCGAGGTCAGGCGCCAGGCCCGATGGATTTTCGGGTTGCGGGCGAAGTCCGGGTCCAGGGTCGTCGCGCTGATCTCCTCCACCGCATAACGCGTCGCCAGCCCCTCATCGAGCAGGAACTTGCGGAAGTTGTTGGAGAAGTACAGCACCCCGCCCGGGGCCAGGCGCGCCATGGCCAAGTCGAGCAATTGCACGTGGTCGCGCTGCACGTCGAACACGCCCTCCATGCGCTTGGAGTTCGAGAAGGTCGGCGGGTCGATGAAGATCAACTCATACTCGCCGCGATCTTCCGCCAGCCAGGCCATCACATCGCCCTGTTCCAGCTTGTTCTTGTCGGAGAAACCATTGAGCGACAGGTTGCGCCGCGCCCAGTCCAAGTAGGTCTTCGACAGATCGACACTGGTGGTGCTGCGCGCCCCGCCCTTGGCCGCATGTACGGTCGCGGTGGCGGTGTAGCAATACAGGTTGAGGAAGCGCTTGCCGGCGGCCTCACGCTGGATGCGCAAGCGCAGCGGTCGGTGATCGAGGAACAGCCCGGTGTCGAGGTAATCGGTGAGGTTGACCAGCAGCTTGGCGCCGCCCTCGTTCACCTCCATGAATTGCCCCTGACTGCTCTGCCGCTGGTATTGCTTGCTGCCTGCCTGGCGCTCGCGGCGCTTGATGATCACCTTGCTCTTGTCGACATTCAGCGCCTGCGGGATCGCCGCCAGGGCATCGAACAAGCGCGCCTGGGCCTTTTCCGGGTCGATTGACTTGGGCGCGGCGTATTCCTGCACGTGTACCCAGTCTTCATACAGATCGATCGCCAGGGCGTACTCCGGCATATCGGCGTCATACAGCCGGTAGCACTCGACCCCTTCACGGCGCGCCCACTTGCCCAACTGCTTGAGGTTCTTCTGCAGGCGATTGGCGAACATCTGCCCACCTTCGCTCAGGCGCGCCTGTTCGACGACAGGGGCCGGTACAGGCGCCGGCTTGATCGGATTGCCGTTCTTGTTGTACTGACGCTCTTGCGGCTCCAGCGGCGCCTTGGCGGCTTCAGCCTGCTCCCGCTCACGCTCGCGTTGCTCCGGCGTGCGCCGCTCGCCGGTGACGAACTGCTCCGGCTGCACCTTGATCAGCAACAACTTGCACGGCAAGGCGCCGTTCCAGAAGGCGTACTGTTTGTGGCTGCGAATCCCCATGCGCTTGCCCAGATCGGGCGCACCGGTGAACACCGCGGCCTCCCAGCCCATACAAGCCTGGCGCAGACGCTCACCGAGGTTCTGGTAGAGGTACAACAGGCTGGCCTCATCGCCAAGCCGCTCGCCATAGGGCGGATTGCAGATCACCAGGCCTTTCTGGTTCTGATCCGGGCGCGGTTCGAAGGTCGCCACTTCACCCTGGTAGACCTTGATCCAGTGGCTCAGCCCGGCGCGATCGATATTGTTCCGCGCCGGCTGAATCAGCCGCGGGTCGGCTTCATAGCCACGAATCCATAACGGCGGCTTGGCCAGGCCTTCGGCCTCGCGCTGCTTGGCCTCGGCATGCAGTTTGTTCCACAGGGCCGGCACGTGACCCAGCCAATTGCTGAAGCCCCACTGCTCACGGGTGAGGTTCGGCGCGATGTCGGCAGCGATCATCGCTGCTTCCACCAGAAAAGTGCCCACACCGCACATGGGGTCGGCTAGCGCGCCACCTTCGGCGGCAATGCGCGGCCAGCCGGCGCGAATCAGCACCGCCGCGGCGAGGTTTTCCTTGAGCGGCGCAGCGCCTTGCTGCAGGCGATAGCCACGCTGATGCAGGCTGTGCCCGGAGAGGTCCAGCGACAGAATCGCCTCACCGCGATCCAGGCGCAGGTGGATGCGCAGATCCGGGTTGAGCTTGTCGATCGATGGACGCGTGCCATCGGCCTGACGCAGCTTGTCGACGATCGCGTCCTTGACTTTCAGCGCACCGAAATGGGTGTTGTCGATACCCGAACCATTACCGCTGAACTCCACTGCCAGGCTACCGTCAGGCTCCAGGTGTTCGAACCAGTCCACCTCCAGCACGCCTTCATAGAGGGTTTCGGCGTCCTGCACCGAGAAGCGCTTGAGCACCAGCAACACACGGTTGGCCAGCCGCGACCACAGACACAGCCGGTAGGCAATCTCCATCGTGGCCATGCCGCGGATGGCGGACGTATGTTCGCGCGCCTCCTCGAGCCCCAGATTGCTGGCTTCCTCGAGCAGCAAGCCTTCCAGGCCTTTGGGGCAAGTGAGAAAGAGTTCGTAACGATCCGACATGGGAATATCCAGTGCCTAAGGCAATAAGCGGCGTGAAGAGCAATCAACACAGCCAAAATAAGTGACAAAAAGTCGCAGCGCGACCCTTCGTCGGAATAAACAATGCTCGCAATCGCGAGTTTTTTGCGATGGCATAACACCAGTACACACAGCGCAAACGCCCATGACAGCGGTGCCCACCTGCAAAAGCGGCGCATTTCCTGACCCGCCTTATGGCCACACCCTCAAAAGCATTGCGCCTTTATGACAAAACGATCATTCACAGGCACTCAAGCATTCGATAGAAATCTACCTAGGCCGTCGCCGCAAGGGCGAGGGCACAGGAGGTTCGCGACGCCGGCAGCGAACACCGATGGCAGATACTTTCTGCCCGACCTCGCCACGAGGTCTAAGGGACATAACAGTCAACAAGTGAGGGCAACACCCTATGAGAAGACTTAAGCGTGATCCGTTAGACAAAGCTTTTTTGCGCGGCTATCAATACGGCATCAGTGGTAAATCCCGTGAAATGTGTCCTTTCACTCTTCCCTCCGTTCGCCAAGCCTGGTTAAACGGCTGGCGCGAAGGTCGCGGTGATAACTGGGACGGCATGACCGGCACCGCCGGTATCCATCGACTCAACGAACTTCACGCTGTCGGCTGAACAAGGAACCTACTGACTTCACCATGCGGTCCCATCAGGGCCGCGGGCGCAAGCCCAAGGGCTCCCTCAGGGAGCCCTTTTTATTGCGCTCATGCCTTACGTGGCAGCCCGGCAATTGCATCAACCGCTTCGCGGATCAACGCCGGCCCCTTATAGATAAACCCTGAATAAATCTGCACCAGACTGGCGCCAGCGGCGATCTTCTCGGCCGCGTGCTTGCCTTCCGTGATGCCGCCTACGGCAATGATTGGCAAGCGCCCGGCCAGTTCGCTGGCCAACACCTGGACTATATGCGTGCTCTTGTCACGCACCGGCGCACCGGACAGACCGCCCGCTTCATCGCCAAATTCCAGCCCTTTGACCCCCTCACGGCCCAGCGTGGTATTGGTCGCAATCACCGCGTCCATCCCGGCCTCCACCAGCGCGGCGGCTACCTGCTGGGTTTCTTCGTCGCTCATGTCCGGGGCTATCTTGATCGCCAGCGGTACCCGCTTGCCATGTTGCTGAGTCAAGATTTCCTGGCGCTGGCGCAAGGCTTCGAGCAGCTGTTTGAGCGAGTCACCAAACTGCAGGCTGCGCAAGCCTGGGGTGTTCGGCGAGCTGACGTTGACCGTGACGTAACTGGCGTGGGTGTAGACCTTGTCCAGGCATAACAGGTAGTCATCCACCGCGCGCTCGACTGGGGTATCGAAGTTCTTGCCAATATTGATACCCAGTACACCCTTGAATTTCGCCGCCTGCACCCGTGCCAGCAGATGATCGACACCCTGATTGTTAAAACCCATGCGATTGATGATCGCCTCGGCCTTCGGCAAGCGAAACAGGCGCGGCTTAGGGTTGCCCGGCTGCGGACGGGGCGTCACGGTACCGATTTCGACGAAGCCAAAGCCCAACTGGGCGAAGCCATCGATGGCATCGCCATTCTTGTCCAGGCCGGCTGCCAAACCGACTGGGTTGGCAAACTCCAGGCCCATGACCTTGACCGGCAGGCTGGCAGGCGCTTTGTTCAGCCAAGCATTGAGGCCCAACCGACCGCCAGCGCCGATCAGGTCGATAGACAGTTCGTGGGAGGTCTCCGGAGAGAGTTTGAACAGCAGCTCGCGGGCCAGGGTATACATGGGCAGGCTTAGCTCGATAAGGGTGAAGTCGGGAAGCCAGCGATTATAGCCGTCCAGACGCCCTGCACGCGAGGCGCCCTGGCACTTCAGTTCAAACGCCGCAGGTTCACTAATTCGCCAGCCGCGCTAAACTCCAACTCAAAGGCGCCGTAGACACCCTCATGGGTCAAAAACGGCCGCACATGATGAGCCGGCAGACTGACCCGGCGACCGTCGCGGCTCTGCAGCAGAATGCGGTTGGCGCGGCCTTGATAGATTGCCCGTAAACGCTCGGCAGATAACGCAATATCCAGTACCAGACTGGGCATGGAGGCACCTTCACAAATGAGTGCGGCAATCTTGCCACAAGCGGCGCACAGGTCCCGTAATAAACCCGTCGCATTGTCCGACATAGGCTGTGCAAGGCGCGCAAGGCCCTGTCACACTGGCGTCGGTGATCCTGGAGTTCGTATCCGGCCATGAGTCTGCCCGAGCAACCCGCTACCCTCAGCTCACGCCTTACCGGCCTGGCTCAACGCCTGGGTCTGATCGGTCGTGCACCGCGCCAGATACTGGAGCGCGCAAGCACCCTTCGCCTGCCATTCGCCCCCCTGCCGGCGCATCGCGATAGCATCTGCTGGCTGGATGGCCCGCAGCTTCATCGTCTGGTTGAACTACCGCGTGATGCGCTCTCCGGCCCGGTTCAGGAAGACAAGGCCCAAGCCCGTGCGGTACTGATGCGGATCGTCGAGGTGCATGAGCAGCAGCTGACATCGTTCGACCTGCGTCAGGTCGATGGGTTGTCCAGCAACGAATCCGAGCAAGCCCACTTCCCCTGCTTCGAGGATTACGCGGCCAGCGAAGGCTGCCGCCAAGTGCGCATCATTAGCTACAAAGACTTCGTCAGAACCATCAGCTTGGCCTTGCCGCGGTTTCTCGCTGGCGAGCCCATCGAACTACGTCAAGCCTGCTGGCATGGCGAGAGGGTGTTCTGGGCTGGCGAGCATCACAGCGAAGCCTTCGCCTGTGCCGTGGCCTATGCCCGTCGGCGCGAGCTGGAAGTCCTCCTACCCGCCCAGCTGTCCCGCTACCGTTTGAGCGTCAACGGCCTGACCGAGTTGCAACGCTGCTATCACGTCCTGGCCATGCCCGGCGCCGCTTGGAGCGACCCGGCATTTATGAGCCTGCTGCTGGATAACGGCCTGCCCTACGCACGCCTGTCGCTGCTACGCACCCCAGGCGCTGCGGAATTTCTCCTACTGCCCAAACACTCAGCCGAGGCTACCGCCCTGGGTGAAGGCCTGCGCCTGGCCGGTGCAGCGGATGTGGTGGCCTATCTGAAGACTCTCGCGACGCAAGACGCGACTGAAACCTACCCGCGTTAAAGATAAAGAACCCCGTTAAGCGAAGGGGCTTTGCGTTTCGACTCGTAACCCGGTCTGCTAGGCTCAGCCCGCCCCGTCTTCACTGTCACTCAACTCATCCAGCACGGCCTGGTGACGACTCGCCCACTCCTCCAGAGAAATACCACTGCTTTCCAGCAGATCCGGATTGCACTTGACCAAATAGACCGCCGCCTTCTGTGCGGAATCCGCCACCTTGAGTTCCAGCGGGTGGCGGTCGACCGGCCCTTCGTAAGCGATCCAGCGGCTGAACTCCTCGAACACACTACAGACTTTCTCAAAGTCCTCGTCGTGCATCTTCTGCCAGCCGTTCTCAATATTCTCCAAGCGCTTGGGTTTTATCCCGACGATTTCAGCGAAGGCCGGCCGACTCAAGCCCATCAGCTCCCGCAGACCCCGAAGCCGCTCGCCAGCAGTGAATAGGAAACGCCTCTTCGTCATCGTTGACCCAGCCTTGACGGAAAATCATTATGCCGTTGACTTACTAATAATTAGTAACTAAAACTAACAATGTGGGGACCGGCCCATAGCGAACAGGCTTGCCGAGGAGGTCGTCATGGTGCAGGAAGCCGAATGAAAGTGGAAGAACTTGCCTCAGAGCTCTTCGTTGGCTGCCCCCGCTACCTCACTCAGGAGCGCTTCGCCGAACTGACGGGACTCAAGGAACAGCAGCAAATGCTGACTCGATGGATCGACGAAGGGATCCTGCCCACTCGCCGTTTCGGCCGGCATCGGCTGATCAACATGCAGGTGCTACTCCAGCGCCTTGACCAAGCCAAAGGGACTCAAGGATGAAACACGTCTGCCTTTCACAAGTGTGCCTGCATGCCGTCGATCTGGTTCGGGGCAAGGCCATCCACCTGCAGGAAGAAGAGCGCGCCATCTTCGAACCTTTTTCGTCGATCGGCTATTTAAGCTTCAAGCCCTGCGCGCATACGCCAACCCTCACCCTATGCACCTGCCGCCACCCTGCGCTCTTCGAGTTCTATTTCTACTATCGCTGGCTGCCCGGCAATCTGCATCACTTCAAGCTGCGGCATGGCGAATACCCGCACGAATTAATTTAGCGGCGATGCGACGCTCACACGGGGGTCACCTGCGGCGATTCTTCACAATCGCTGGCCTGGCGGATCAACTGCGTCTGGGCGCAATGACATACGCCAAGAGAGCAGAACGCTAGAGAGCGGTAGCCCCCACCACCTGACCTGTATTTCGCATGAGCGTCGACAATAGGATTTACCCGACAGCCGTTCCATAAAAAAGCCCCGCACTAGGCGGGGCTCAGACTTAGCTCAGGCATGCCTCAGGGAATGCAGACCCCATGCTGGGCGCTTTGCGCCAGATCCATCAGCTCACGATTGGCGACCGCGTACATGGCGTAGTCGGTGCCGGTCGAGGCGCGCAATTCGGCGAGCATGACCTTCCAGCGCTCGACCAACGGACGATGCTGCTCCAACCATACGCCTACGCGCTCCTCGATCTGTTCGGGTCCGCCAGCCATTTGCAGAACCGAAACGGTGATCGCCCGCTGCTGCCAGTCCAGATCATCACGGAATGCCTCCCGCGCCAAGGCTTGCCAGTTGCTTTCCACTGCCAGGCTGGTGATCTGCTGCACGTACCAGGACAGTTCCAGCGCCCCGCCTACGGCGAAGTAAGCCGTCGCCACCTGCACGGGATCCTGACCGGTGACATCCGAGGCTTCGATAATCGGCAGCAAGGTGTACAAGTGGCTGGTGCCCGCCACCACGCGCGCCAACGCCTCAGGCACACCGGCTTCGACATAACCCTGGAAGCGCGCCAGCCACTGCTCGCGGGCAGGACCTTCGAGCAACTCATCCAGGCGCATGGCCAAGGCTTCGATGCGGGGAGCAAAATGCGCCACATCGCGCGCGGCATCCAACTCGTTGCGCCGGCTACGCAAGAACCAACGCGTGGCGCGACGACCCAGGCGCATCAGCTCGTCCATCAGGGCCAATTGCAGTTCGGCCGGCACTTGGTAATCCAACGCTTCGATCTGCTGCCACCAATGCGGCAAGCGGAACACATCCCGCACGATTACATAGGCGCCCGCGACATTCGCCGCGCTCATGCCGGTGGACTCCTTCAAGCGCTGCACGAAGGTAATGCCCATGTGGTTGACCAGATCGTTGGCGATCTGCGTGCTGACGATCTCGCGCTTCAGACGATGACGGCGCATGGCCTCACCGAACTTATCGGCTAGCAAGGGTGGAAACGCGGTTTCCATCTCACGCGCCAGGTAGTCATCATCCGGCACCTGGGATTTCAGCAGCGACTCTTTCAGATCGATCTTGCTGTAGGAAATCAGCACCGACAGCTCGGGACGCGTCAGTCCCTGGCCACTGGCGGCACGTTCGTTGAGCTCCTCGTCCGTGGGCAGGAACTCCATGCCGCGATCCAGCTTACCCGCGGTCTCCAGCGCGCTCATCAGACGCTTGTACTCGGCCAGACGCTCACGCGCGCGGCGCTCGGCAATCGACAGCGCCTGCGTCTGCTTGTAGTTGTTGCCCAACACCAAACTGCCTACCGCGTCAGTCATCTCGGCCAACAACGTGTTGCGTTGCTTACCGGTCATGTCCCCGGCGGTGACGATCTCGTTGAGCAGGATCTTGATATTCACTTCATGGTCGGAGCAGTCCACCCCGGCGGCGTTGTCGATGAAGTCGGTGTTGCTGGCGCCGCCGTTGAGGCCGAATTCGACGCGACCAAGCTGGGTCACGCCGAGGTTACCGCCCTCGCCCACTACTTTTGCGCGCAGCTCGCGACCGTCGACACGCAGCGCGTCGTTGGCCTTATCGCCCACATCGGCATGGCTCTCCTTGCTCGACTTGACGTAGGTGCCGATGCCGCCGTTCCACAGCAGGTCGACCGGTGCTTTGAGCAGGGCATTGAGCAGCTCGGTCGGCGCCAACTTGTCGGCGCTGATATCGAAGCGTTCCTGCATCTCCGGGGTGATGGCGATGCTCTTGGCGCTGCGCAGGAAAATACCGCCGCCAGGAGAAATCAGCGAGGCGTCGTAATCCGCCCAGGACGAACGCGGCAGGTCGAACAGCCGCTGACGCTCGACGAAGCTCTTCGCCGCATCCGGATTAGGGTCGATGAAGATGTGCATATGGTTGAAGGCCGCGACCAGCTGCAACTTGTCGGAGAGCAGCAGACCGTTGCCGAATACGTCACCGGCCATGTCGCCGATGCCGATTACCGTGGTGTGGTCCTTTTGCACGTCGATACCGCGCTCACGGAAGTGACGCTGTACCGAAACCCAACCCCCTTTGGCCGTGATGCCCATGCCTTTATGGTCATAACCGGCCGAGCCGCCCGAGGCGAAGGCATCGCCTAGCCAGAAGTCGTACTCGCCGGCAATACCGTTGGCGATATCGGAGAACGTCGCGGTGCCCTTGTCGGCGGCGACCACCAGGTAGGGGTCGTCCTCGTCATGCCGTACCACGTTGACTGGCGGCACCACCTCGCCTTCCTTGAGGTTGTCGGTGATGTCCAGCAGACCACTGATGAAAATCCGGTAGCAGGCAATCCCCTCGGCCTGGATCTCATCACGCGAACCGCCCACCGGCAGGCGCCGCGGCACGAAACCACCCTTGGCGCCGACCGGCACGATCACCGCGTTCTTCACCTGCTGCGCCTTGACCAGGCCGAGTACTTCGGTGCGGAAGTCCTCCTCGCGGTCCGACCAGCGCAGGCCACCCCGGGCAACCTTGCCGCCACGCAGGTGGACACCCTCGACACGTGGCGAGTAGACGAATATTTCGTACTTCGGCACCGGCTTGGGCATGTCCTGAATAGCCCGCGGATTGAACTTGAAGCTGAAGTAAGGCTTGCCCAGCCCCGCTGCATCGACCTGATAGAAGTTGGTGCGCACGGTGGCCTTGATCAGGTCCAGGTAGCGCCGCAGGATGCGGTCTTCGCTGAGCACCGCAACATTGTCCAGGGCGTTGACAATCGCCTGCTCCAGCTTCTGTTGCTTGCCCTCCAGATCTTCGGCAGTCAGCTTGCGCGCCAGATAGAAACGGGTCTTGAACAGACGCACCAATTCCTTGGCGATATTGGTGTGACTGACCAGGGTGCTGGCGACGTAGCTGAGGGAGAAGCCCAGGCGAATCTGCGTGAGGTAACGCGCATAGGCACGCAGCAAGGCCACATCGCGCCACGGCATGGCGGCAGTCAGCACCAGGCGGTTGAAGGCATCGTTTTCGGCGTCGCCGCCGACGATATGCACGAAGGCATCCTGCAGGGTGTCATTGAGCTGCTGGATATCGACATTCAACCCTTCGGCATAGGTGAAGGCGAAGTCGTGAATCCAGAACTCGCGACCATCCTGCCGGTTGAGGCGATAGGGAAACTCACCGAGTACACGCAGGCCGAGGTTTTCCAAGACCGGCAAGACATCCGAGAGCGGCAACGGCGTGTCGGCGTGAAACAGCTTGCAGTGCAGTTGCTGGCCACTCTGAATCAACGGCTGGTAGAAGCTCATCACCAGCGGCCGTTCGTTGCTCAGGCTGAGCAAGTGCTGCATGTCGACTACAGCAGAGTGCGGCGCACAGCGCTCACGGTAGCCCGCCGGGAAACCACCGGGGAAGTCCGCCAGCACATTGGTGCCCTGCGCTTCGCCCAGGGTCTCCACGATCAGACCAGCGTAATCGTCATTCCAGGAACGACAGGCCTGGATCACTTCTTTTTCCAGGCGTACCGGGTCGATCTGCACTTTGTTGTTCGGGTCGACCCGCAGGATGAATTGCACCCGCGCCAACACCGACTCGGAGAAGAAAGTCCAGAACTCGACGTCGGTGCCCTGCAGGCGCTCCATCAGTACCTGTTGAATCTTCAGGCGGATCTCAGTGGAGTAGATATCGCGCGGTACATAGACCAGGCAGTAGCACACCCGCCCATAAGGGTCGCGGCGCAGGAATACGCGAATTTTGTTGCGTTCCTGAATCTGCACGATGGCCATAGCTGTGTTGAACAGCTCATCGACCGAGGTTTGAAACAGATCGTCGCGCGGCAATACTTCCAGCACCTGAGCCAGTTCCTTGCCCTGGTGCGCCTTGCTGTCGAAGCCCGCACGCTGCTCGATCACTGCGACCTTGCGGCGGATATAGGGAATATTCCACACGCTCTCGGCATACACCGCTGAGGTGTAGAGACCCATGAAGCGACACTCTTTGACCACCCGTCCCTTGCTATCCAGCTCGCGAATGGAGACGAAGTCCGGGTACGCCGGACGGTGCACCCGGCTCGGTTCGGCGGCCTTGGCGAAGGACAGCAACAGCGGCGCGCGCAGATAGCTGACCGCCTCGGGATCGATATGCTGCTCCTCAGCCTTGAGCCCCTTGCGCAGTCGCTTGGACAGGCCCAGCAAGGAACTCTCGTCATAGACCACCGTGCCGCCCTCGGCAGCATCGGCCACGGTAAATTCCTCATAGCCGAGGAAGGTGAAATGGTCGTCGAGCAGCCAGCTGAGGAATACCTTGATTTCATCGAGCTCGGCGCCTTCGACCTTGAGCTTGGCCTTACCCAACCAAGCCAACAGTTCCTTGGCCTTGGCCTTCATCGGCTGGAAGTCGGCGACGCTCAGGCGCACCTCCTTGAAGACTTCCTGCACGGCTTTTTCCAGAGTTCTTAACTCGCCAGCACTGGCGCAGCGGTCGATCTCCAGAAAAATCAATGCTTCTTGCAGCACACCCTCGCCCTGCGTGCCGCTTGGCAGGATCTCCAGCAGCTCGCCACTGTTGCTGCGGCGCACGCTGAGCACACTGTTCTGCAGGGTATGAATGCTGTAACCACGACGGTTCAGCTCCATGCGCACCGAGTCGACCAGAAACGGAATATCGCGATGGAGAACTTCCACCGCACTGTGGGTGGACTGCCAACCGTGTTTTTCATAATCGGGATTGAACACCCGCACTTCGGTCTTGGCAGGATCGAAGCGCTCCAGGAGACGCCACGCCGACAAGGTGCAGCCCACCAGGTCGGAAAGGCGACGCTGGGTGAGTTCCTCGAGAGCGATGATGCCGAAGAATTGCTCGGCGAACAGGGCGACTTGTGGCAACGCCTGCTCACTGACGTGCTGCGCCAAGGCCGCTTGCAGTTGATGCTGGAAGTCGGCTTTGCTGGCCGCAGTAAAGAACGCCATGGTTGTGCTCCGATTGGCTTGTGATTCGACTAGGGCAGTCGCGAGTCATGACTGGCGCCACAACGCTGTAGTTCAACGTTAGTCTAGGAGGCCACGATTGCATTAAAGTGGCTGCCCCCGAACTCTGGCGACGTCAACGACTCGCTGGTCACATTTGCCGGATGAGCTTAACGATGGAAGCCACCGCAGCGCTTGCCGCGCTGCGACATTTTCTTTCAAGGCTGCTACTCCCGGCAGTCAAATGCGATGGAAAGGGCACCCCTCCTCCAACCTGGAACATCGGGTGGCCGTTGCACCGCCGACAAAGAGCGCCGCAGCGCCCTTCGCCCAGATGGACTCAGACGCCCCGCATCGCCTGCGGTAACAGCAGAACGATCTGCGGAAATGCGGTGATCAGGATTGCCGCCAGTACCAGCAGCAGGAAGAAGGGGAAGCTGGCCTTGGCCACTTTCCACATGTCATACCCCGTCAGGTTCTGGATGACGAACAGGTTGAAGCCCACCGGTGGAGTGATCTGCGCCATCTCGACCACCAGAATCAGGAAGATGCCAAACCACAGCAGGTCGATGCCCGCGGCCTGCACCGCCGGCAGCACCACCGCAGTGGTCAGCAGGATGATCGAAATACCGTCGAGAAAGCAGCCCAGGACGATAAACAACAGGGTTAGCGCCAACAGCAATAGATAGGGCGAAAGCTGCTTGGCGATGATCCAATCGGCCAGCGCCGAAGGCAGCCCGGTGAAGCTCATGGCCGAGGTCAGATACGCGGCACCGAGCAAAATGAAGAAGATCATGCACGAGGTACAAACCGCGCCCATCAGGCTGGCCATAAAGGTCTCGCGGCTCAGCGAGCCCGAGCACAGGGCGATCAGCAGTGCGCCGACAACCCCGACCGCCGCCGCTTCAGTGGCAGTGGCAAAGCCGGCGTAGATTGAGCCGATCACCGTCATGATTAACAGCACCACGGGAATCAGCAACTTGGAACCCCGCAGCTTCTGCATAAATGGCAGGGCTTCGGTTTCTTCCGGCAGTTTGTCGCGATTGAACATCGCCCAGAGCATCAGAAAGCCACTGAAAATCGCCAACAACAGCAGACCCGGTAGGATGCCGGCGATGAACAGTCGGGAGATGGACACCTGCGCAGCCACGCCATAAACGATCATCATGATCGAAGGCGGAATCAACAGACCCAAGGTGCCGGCCCCCGCCAGCGACCCCATGGCAATGTTGTCCGGATAGCCACGAGACTTCAGTTCCGGCAGGGAAATCCGGCCGATGGTCGCCGCCGTGGCCGCCGACGAACCGCTGACCGCCGCAAAGATGCCGCAGCCGAACACATTGACATGCAGCAGGCGTCCCGGCAGCCCACGCATCCACGGCGACAAACCATTGAACATGTCTTCAGAAAGTCGCGTGCGATAAAGGATCTCGCCCATCCAGATGAACAGCGGCAATGCCGTCAACGTCCAGCTGGCACTGGAAGCCCAACTGGTGGAGGCGAGAATCGAGCCAGCCGGCGCACCGCCAAACAGCTCCATGCCGATGATACCCACGCCGATCAGCGACAGCGCGACCCATACACCCCCACCGAGCAACGCAAACAACGTCACCAGCAGGGTGACTGCAATTATCATGTGGTCCATGGCTAACTCACTGATGCGGTGCGGCCACAGCCGCAGAAAAGAAGGACGTCTCGGACAGCTCTCATTCGCTCATCGCCGCGCTGACGTCGGCGACCTCGAAACGCCGCCCCAGGCATACCAGTACCAGGCGCTCGGCCATCGCGATTACCAGGATCAGGGTGCCGAGCAGCATCGGTAGCTGTGGCAGCCACATCGGAATGGGCAGCAGGCCGGACGACACCTCGTTGAACTCGTAGGACTCGATCACGAACAGCGCGCAATACCAGGCCAGATAGGCGGCGATCGACAGCCCGATGAGTGTGCTCAGCACATCGGCGAAAAAACGCCCGCGAGCCGGCAGCAACCCACACAGCAGTTCGACACGAACATGTGCGCCACGCTGCAAGGCATAGGGCAACGCCAGGAAGCCCGAGGCCGCCATGGCGTAAGCAGCAAACTCATCCGCGGAAGGCACCATAGTCCCCAGCTGACGCGAGACGATCTGTGCGACCACCAGCAGGCAGATCAGCACGAGAAACACACCGGACAGCCATCCGGACAGGGTGTAGAGCTTATGCAATGGCGTCATGGTCCGCAGAATCCCCTGATCGCTGGTAGATACCGGGGTACAACGCGCACTGCATGCACAGATGCGCGTTAACCCCGATGATTCGAGACGACGGCGTCAGTTCTTGTACGCGTCGATGATTGCCTTACCGTCGGCGCCGGATTTCTGCAGCCATTCGTCGACCATGGTTTGCCCGATTTTCTCGAAACCGGCTTCGACTGCCTCAGGCGCGCTTTCGGCGACCTGCATACCGTGATCGGCGAGGGTCTTCACCAGCGCACTGGTCTCCTCCTGAGCGATCGCCCAGCCGCGAGTCTCGGCACGGGCGGCGGCTTCCAGCACAGCTTTTTGCGAAGCCTCAGGCAAACGTTTGAAGGCACGCGCATTGACGATCACGAAGTTCTTCGGAATGAACGCCTTCACGTCATAGTAGTAGGAGACAAAATCCCAGGCCTGGGAATCGACTCCGGTAGTGGGCGAAGTCAACATGCCGCTGATCATGCTGGTACTGAACGCCTGAGGGATTTCACCGGTTTGGATTACCGTCGGAATAGCCCCCATCAGCTCGGCCATGCGCGAGGTCGCCGGGTTATAGGCACGAAACTTCATGCCCTTGAAGTCATCCATGCTGCTGACCGGGGTCTTGCTGTAGATGCTCTGCGGCGACCAGGGCATGGCGTACAGCAGCTTGATGCCCTGCTTGGCAAGACGCGCCTCCACCGCCGGACGACTGACCTCCCAGAGCTTCTGCGCCTGAGTGTAATTGCGCACGAGGAAGGGCACGCTGTCCACTTCATAGATCGGGTCTTCGTTGCCCAATACCGACATCAGCACGTCGCCGACCTGAACCTGACCGGTCTGCACCGCGCGCTTGACCTCGGGGCGTTTGAACAGCACCGAGTTGGCATGGATGCGTATCTGCAACTCGCCGGCGGTGGCGGTTTCGACATCTTTGGAGAAGTCCTTGGCCACCGTGGTGATGAAGTTGCCGTCGGGCTGCTCGACCGACATGTTCCAGCGCTCGGCGGCCTGTGCGGAAAACGCAGCAATGCTCAAGGTGCAGGCCAGAGCCGACAGTGCGCAGCGAAACGAAGTGCTTTTCATAAGTTTCTCCAGATTATTGTTGTAGGCGCCATGGTCTGTGCCGGCGCTTGAGGGAAAACACCCCGAGTCTTGTTTAATAGGCACAGCCTGTCCAACTAGAAAAACCGGGAGCGCATGATCGGAAATCGTTATGAGGTGAAACGCGGCAGACACAGGGTGAACGCACCATCGAGGCGCAGAAGGCGCATGAATTATAGGGGAAAGGCTAATATTTCGCGGCGCCTCCTTGGCTGCGAAGTCGATCAGCGGATTGCAGTCGCTACTGTTGCGCGCAGACATTCGCGCAACGGCGCTTCGTTTGCCCACTCAGCGCACCGACGCGCCACAGTATTGGCGGTGCCGGCCTCACCGACTCAGTCGGTGCTCTGCTCCACAGCAGGGATCGTCAGCACCACCATGGCTTCGCCCATCTGCTCGCCGTACTCGCAGAGCACCTCACAAGCGAGTGCGACTATGTCTTCGCTCAGCTCAAGGCCAGCACCGGTGCGCCATGTGGCGACGATGCCAAGTGGCGAAGGTTGCGGTACATCATCGAGAATGGTCAGCACGCCCTGCTTCAGCTCTTCGCTGACCAAGGCCGCCGGTAACGCGCCGATGCCGAAACCGTCACGCACTAAACGTGTCATGGCCGCCACGGAATTCACGCAACTGATCCGCGGCGCACTGACGTTGCCGGCGTGCAGCAGGTTGAGGATGTCCTGGTGCGGGCGGGAATTTTTCGAGAAGGTGATGATGCGTTCTTTAGCCAATTCATCCATCGATGCATAGCCACGGTGATACAACGAGCCGGTCGGCACTATCCATTGCACCGGGAAGTTCGCCAGCTCCAGATTGCGCACACTGTCGCCGTTGACCATATCGGTCTGCAAAATGATATCCAGATAGCCCTTCTGCAATTGATCGCAGAGATTACGCGCGGTATCGGCCGTCAGCTCGATTTCCACCGCCGGGTAGCGCTCCATGATCTTGGTCACGAAGGGGCTCAGCCAGGTGTGAATAACCGTGTCCATAGCACCAACACGGATGCGCCCCTGGATGTTGCCGGTATCGCTGATTGACTGCTTAAGCGCCTGCATGGTGTCGATCATGCGCTCGGCGTATTCGAGCACCTTCTGCCCTTCCGGCGTCAGCGAAACGCCTTTCGAATCACGTAGAAAAAGGCGCACCCCCAGCTCGTCTTCCAGTGCGGCAATACGACTTGAAATAGAGGCCTGGGTGCTGAACAACTTTTCCGCGGTGAGACGAAAACTCTTCAGGCGCGCCACCCACACGAAGGTCTCGAGAAATCTCAGGTTCATGGCTGACGGGCCCCTCTCGGTAATGAAATTCAGTTGCAGGTAAGCAATACGCAATGATGCACGCGAAGCAGACCGCACGCCAATTTCGAGCCTACCCCCTGAATGCCGTATCGAATTTTCTTATCACCCGTCCCCCTGTTTTTCTCGTTGGACGCGTCCGTCTTCTCCTCCCAAGAATGCCCCGGCGGTATCGCAAGCCCCAATAAAAACAAACATAGAACTGCGTCCTGCCCAGCAGCCGCCTCTGCGCTGCGTGCATGGCGTCCAGGAGATACTCCGGATGACCCCGAACAATCGTATAGCGGCCCTACTGATAGCCAGCAGCAGCCTTCCCGGTCTGGCCAACGCCGATTTCATCAGCGACAGCAAAGGCACCCTCGAGCTACGCAACTTTTACTTCAACCGTGATTTTCGCCAGCACAACGCACGCGACAAGGCGGAAGAATGGACCCAGGGTTTTCTCCTGCGCCTGGAGTCTGGCTATACCGATGGCACGCTGGGTGTGGGCCTCGACGCCACGGGTCTACTGGGACTGAAACTCGACTCCGGCGCTGGCACCGCGGGCAGCGGCCTGTTGCCGGCCGACCGTTCCGGCGGCTCGCAGGACGAGTACTCGAAGCTCGACCTGACGGCGAAATTCAGAGTATCCAAGAGCACCCTGCGAGTTGGCTCCTTGGCCTTTCGCAGCCCGATCGTTTCGTCGAACGACTCGCGCCTGCTCCCGGCATCGTTCCGCGGCGCACTGCTGAATGTGCAAGAGATCGACCAACTCACCCTGCAGGGCGGCAAGATTGATCGCATCAAGGCCAACAGTTCCACCGACTACAGCGAGATGAGCGCCAACCGCATCGGCGGCAGCAGTGACTCGTTCGTGTTTGCTGGCGGCGACTACAAACTGACCCCCGAGCTCAGCGCCGGCCTGCACTACGGCAACCTGCAAGACATCTACCAGCAGTACTACAGCACCTTGGTTTACCTCAAGCCACTGGGCGAAGGCCAGGCGCTCAAGACCGACCTGCGCTTTTCCAAGAGCCAGGAAGCTGGCAACTTCCGCGACATCGACAACCAGGCCTTCGGCGCCATGTTCACTTACACCCTCGGCGGCCATGCCTTCGGTGCCGGCTACCAGCGCATGAGCGGCGATGATCCATTTCCTTACATCGCCAGCAGCGACCCCTACCTGGTGAATTTCATCCAGATCAATGATTTCGCCAACATCGACGAACGCTCCTGGCAGGCGCGCTACGACTATAACTTCGCCGCAATTGGCGTACCCGGCCTGACGTTCATGAGCCGCTATGTCTCCGGCGACAACGTACAGGTTGGCGCCAGCAACGCTGGCAAGGAATGGGAGCGCAACACCGACATCGCGTACGTCGTCCAGCAAGGCCCGCTGAAGAACCTCGGGGTCAAATGGCGTAATGCGACCGTGCGCTCGAACTTCGGCAACGACCTGAACGAGAACCGCCTGATCCTCAGCTATAGCTTGGCGCTCTGGTAAAGCGCTGCACGGCCGACGGTCAGGCACCGTCGGCCCTTCTCCTGTTCCGCCAACTGCCTGCGGCGTTGGCGCTTTCGATGCTCAAGCTATCCAATCACCGGCCGATGCCTGTAACTCATGCCCGAAGGTGGTGAGGAGTATCCATGCAGTTCTTCCTATCCTGGAAACAGAAGTTCCGTCTATTGATCATCGTTACCCTGATCAGCCTGGGCCTGATGGCGGCCTCGTCGTTTTGGGCGAGCCAGCGATTGAGTACCTCTCTGCAAGCCCGCGCAGAAGCCACGGCCTACGCTGGCGCCTCCTTCGCGCTGATGAACGACTGGCTGAAACTCGGGCCCCTGCGCCAAACACTCACCCCCGAAACCCAAGACGCCTTCCCTCAGCGGCTGAACGCGCTCGAACAGCGCGCCGGACAGTTCGTCGCCCAGGCCCAAGGCCTGGGGCACAGCGTGATCGCCGAGAGCGCCAGGCAGATAGAGCAGCTGATCCTGGCCGAAACCGACTTGCAACGACAATGGCTGGAGCTGAGCCAGCAACTCGGTCTGAGCCCCTTCACCGGCAAGCGCCAGGCCCTGGCGAACAGCGCAGAGAAACTGGAGCCGATCAACATCGGTCTGATTCGCCCCTTTATCGCCGCAGCCCTGAGCAACCAACGCGACTACCTGGCGACCTTCGACAACGGCTACGCAGACAAGACCGAGGCGGCCATCGGCGACATGCAGGCCAAAATCGAGGAACTGGACTGGCGGGAAAACCAGATCGGACAGGCGGTCACTGGCTTTGCCGAGGCCTTTGCCCAGGCGCACGCACTGATCCAGCAGATCCGCGAGATCGACACGCAGCTGGCCAGCCTGGGTTGGCAGATCGAACAACGCATCGATGAGCAAAACCTCACGCTGAAAGACGGCTTGCTCACCACCACCGCCCTGCAAGCACAACAAGCCCGCCGCGCTTCGCACTGGATCATGGGTCTGAGCTTCGTCGGCGTCGCGCTGTTCCTGCTGCTCACCCTGAGTCAGGCTTCGCGGACCCTGATGAGGCAACTGAACAATGTCACCCAACTCCTCACTCAGGTCGCCTCCGGCAACCTCACCGGCACACTGCCAGTCGGCCGCAACCCCAAGGACGAGTTCAACCAGCTGAGCGCGACGACCAACCGGATGATCCAGGGCATAGGCCGGATCGTCAGCCAAGTCATCGACGCCAACCGCGAACTGGCCCAACTGCACAGCCACCTCAGCGAGGCAATGCGCCGCCTCGGCGAAAACAGCAGCCAAGTTGAAATACAGACCGAACAGGCCGCCTCGGCCTCGCAGCAGATCTCGGCAACCATCAACGAGATGGCGCAGCGCAGTTCCGACGTCGGCAACGCCACCCACACGGCCTACGACTCGGCCCGCAGGGGCAGCAGCATCATCGACGCCAGCGTCGCGAGCATGGACCGGTTGTCGCAGCTGATTCAGGCCACCCATGCACAGGTCGCCCTGCTCACTCAATCCAGCGAAAAGGTGGCCGGCATCATCGACGTGATCAACAGCCTGGCGGACCAGACCAATCTGCTCGCCTTGAATGCCGCCATCGAGGCCGCCCGTGCCGGCGATGCAGGACGTGGCTTCTCGGTGGTGGCCGACGAGGTGCGCTCACTGGCGCAGAAAACCGTCTCGGCCACCACCGACATCGCGCGCATCGTCGGCGAGTTCAAGCAACAGACGCAGAGTATGGATGAGCTGATGACCAGCGGGTTGTCCCTCGCCGCGGAAAGCGAGCGGCATACCGGACAGGTGGCGGGCGTCATCGAGGAGATCACCCAATCGATGGAGCGACTCAGCGGCGAGATGAATCAGGTCGTGGTGGCCATCGAGGAAATTTCCAGCAGCACCGAGGACATCGCCGGAAAGATGGAGGAAATCAACGTCCACACCGGCGAGACCAAGGGCCTGCGCCTGAACCTGGATCAACACACCCGAAGTCTTTCCACCCAGGTCGAGGCCCTGAACCGCAGCGCGCAGCAGTTCCAGGTCGACTGACTGGCGCCTGGCCTGCGCGACGGTCCTAGTCGTCGGCCAATCCCGCGTCGCCACCATCAGTAAGGCCTCTACGAACCAATCATGAGTACGGCCCTCGGCACCGGACTCCGGCAGGTGCCAGACGCCCATGGCTACGACGTGCCAGCGATCGGCAAACCTTCGCCCTGCTTGACGTGGATGGCGCCCTCGCCCTGCAGCGACGGCAGGTATTGCACAGCATTCGAGTGCGCTCGAGCGGGCCGGCAATACCGTCCTGCATGACGCAGATCCGCCAGGCCGCGGGCATCCTGGCACCGGGACCAGAGGTGCTCGGGCGTTTGGCCGCAGTGGCGACGAGCACAGCGGCAACCATCGACTTTTCCTATCTCCGGTGCACGTTTTTATTAGTTGGACGTGCCAAGTGCTCCGTTGAAGAATGCTGCACGGTCCATTTTTCATAGACAAGCCCGTGCAGTGGCCACTCAACAGCCGTCGCTACCTGCGTCTGACAGACCAGAGCATGACGCTCCGCCCAGAGGAACACTTCCGTGAACAGCCTGCTTCTGAACTGCGATATCGGCGAAAGCTTCGGCCCCTGGACAATGGGGATGGATGCCGAGGTCATGCCCTATATCGACTGTGCCAACATCGCCTGCGGCTTCCACGCGTCGGACCCCAGCACCATGCGCAAGACCGTGGCTCTGGCCGTCAGCCATGGCGTGCGCATCGGTGCCCACCCGGCCTATCAAGACCTGGTCGGTTTCGGCCGGCGTTCGATGGATTGCTCGGCGCAGGAGGTCGAGGACCTGCTGCTCTACCAGATCGGCGCCCTCGAGGCGATCTGCCGCAGCCAGGGCAGCCGCGTCAGCTACGTCAAACCACACGGCGCGCTGTACCAGGACATGATGCGCAAACCGGACACCCTACGTGCAGTCATGCGCGCCGTAGCCAGCTATGACAGGAGCCTGCCGGTGATGCTGATGACCACTCGCGACAACCGCCAGGCGCAAGCCATCGGCGACGAATTCGGCATTACCCTGTGGTTCGAGGCCTTCGCCGACCGCGCCTATGACGCGGCCGGCTTTTTGGTCGCACGCAGCCAGCCCGGCGCGGTGCACCACGACAGCGACGTCATCGTCAACCAGGCCACCACCTTGGCCAAGGGCGATGCGCTGCTCGCCAGCGATGGCAGCGCCCTGCCCTTGCAGGCCCACACCCTGTGCGTGCATGGCGACAACGCCGGTTCGGTCGCCGCAGTACGGCGCATCCGCCAAGCCTTCGACGCATTGGCCCGGGCATGACAGCGCGCGCCCCTGTGCCCCGGCTCGAAGTTGCCGGCATCGATAGCTTGATCCTGCGCCTGTTCGACAGCATCGAAGAAAGCAACATGCCCTGGCTGCTGGCCGCCAGCCAACGTCTGCGCAGCAGTTTCGGCGATGCGCTGATCGACCTGGTACCGTCCTACACCACCTTGCTGCTGCACTACGACCTCCAACGCAGCAGCGCGTCCCAGGCCCGTGAGCTGATCACTCAGGCGTTCGCCGACCTGCAACCAGCCAGCACCGCAGGGGGGCGCTGTCACAGCTTGCCGACCTGGTACGACCGCAGCGTCGGTCCGGAACTGCCGCTGCTGGCGCAACGCAGCGGCCTCAGTGAAGCCGAGGTCATCCGCCGCCACAGCAGCCATGAATACCAGGTGTTCGCCCTCGGCTTCGCCCCAGGTTTCGCCTTCATGGGGCTGGTCGAGGAAGTCCTGGCCACACCCCGCCTGAGCACCCCGCGCAAACGCATCGCACCCGGCAGCGTAGGCATTGCCGAACGCCAGACTGCGGTCTATCCAGTGGCCTCACCGGGTGGCTGGAACCTGCTCGGCCGCAGCCCAGCAAAACTCTTCGACCGCAATATCGACGGCTACAGCTTGCTGCAGCCAGGCGACCGGGTGCGTTTCGAGCCCATCGACCACGCCGAATTCATCCGCCTCGGCGGCGATGACAGCCCTCTGGAGATGACGTAATGCAGCACTCCCCCACCACTGGCGGATTACGCGTCGAACGCAGCACGCCCTTTATCCAACTGCAGGATGCCGGTCGCTTCGGCGTGCGCCACTTGGGCGTAACCCAGAGCGGCGCCCTGGACTGGATATCCATGTACTGGGCCAACTGGTTGCTGGGCAATCCGCTCGGCGCCGCAGTACTGGAGATCACCCTGGGCAATCTCAACCTGCTCTGCGAACAGGACGCTTGCCTGGCCCTGGCTGGTGCGGACCTCGGCGCCAGCCTGGACGGCCAGCCTCTGGCACCCTGGCGCAGCTTCAACGTGCGCCAAGGCCAACAGCTCAAGTTTGCCCAACCACGTCATGGCGCGCGCGCCTACCTGGCGGCTCCCGGCGGCTTCGATGCCCCCAGCGTGCTCGGCAGCTGCGCCAGCATGGCCCGCGAGGAGCTGGGCGGCTTGCAGGGTAACGGCAAACCACTGGCGACCGGCGAACGGCTGACTTGGCGCGGTACGGGGTTGCGGCAACGCAGCCTAGATGAGCGACTGATTCCTGTATTCACGCCCTCACCGCGCCTGCACTTGGTCATGGGCGCGCAAATCGGCGACTTCAGTGGGCAGAGTTTGTTCGACGTATTCAATAGCGCCTGGAAGATTGATTCACGCTCCGATCGAATGGGCATGCGCCTGCTCGGCCCACGGTTGCATTGCCGCCGCTCAAGCATGGTTTCCGAAGGGATTCCACTGGGCGCCGTGCAGGTGCCACCCGATGGCCAGCCGATTGCCCTGCTCAATGATCGCCAGACCATCGGCGGCTACCCGCGCCTCGGCGCCCTCACCCCCCAAGCAGTCGCGCGCCTGGCGCAGTGCCTGCCCGGTGAGGAGCTGCGCCTGGCGCCTGTGCAGCAGGAATCGGCGCAAGACTCGCACCTGCGCCTGCTCAATCAATGGCGGCCAGGCTAGCCGCTACCTCGCCCACTCATTCTGGAGTGCCTCGCTCAGCGCCTGTCGCATGGCGAGGATGCCGAGTCGTGCATAGCCGACACATTGGTAAATGCATTAAAGTCTGGGCCGTCGCTGCGCCTGGCACGACGTGCATCCCTCCATAAAGAGTCCAACGATGGAACACCGTGAAGCGCTTGTCGCGCTACGACATTTTCTTTCAAGTCAGATACTCGGCCAGGAAAAACTCATCGAAAGGCTACTAATTGCCCTGCTAGCCGATGGCCACATGCTGGTCGAGGGGGCTCCCGGCCTGGCCAAAACCAAGGCGATCAAGGAACTGGCCGAAGGTATCGAGGCTGAGTTCCATCGCATTCAGTTCACCCCAGACCTGTTGCCTGCCGACATCACCGGTACTGAAATCTACCGCCCGGAGACTGGCAGCTTCGCGTTTCAGCAGGGGCCGATTTTTCATAACCTGGTACTCGCCGACGAGATCAACCGCGCCCCGGCCAAGGTGCAGTCGGCGTTGCTCGAAGCCATGGCCGAGCGTCAGGTCAGCGTCGGCCGCAATACCTATGACCTGTCGCCGCTGTTCCTGGTAATGGCCACGCAGAACCCGATCGAGCAG
Source organism: Pseudomonas sp. SJZ079 (assembly GCF_007993865.1). Lineage (GTDB taxonomy): Bacteria > Pseudomonadota > Gammaproteobacteria > Pseudomonadales > Pseudomonadaceae > Aquipseudomonas. The sequence goes on from NZ_VIUH01000001.1 coordinate 42,481, forward strand.
GAAGGCACCTACCCGCTGCCGGAGGCTCAGCTCGACCGCTTCCTGATGCACGTCACCATCGGCTTCCCGGATGCCGCGGTGGAGCGCAAGATTCTCCTGCAGGCCCGTGGCGAGGCGCTCAATGGCGAGACCAAACCCGAGCACAGGGTTAGCCAGCAGGCTATTTTCACCGCGCGTAAGGAAATCCTTGGCCTGTACATGGCCGATGCGGTGGAGGAATACCTGGTGCAGCTGGTGATGGCCTCGCGCACGCCGAGCAAGTTCGACCCCGAGCTGGCCGAGTGGATCGCCTATGGCGCCAGCCCGCGTGGCTCGATAGCCCTGGACCGCTGCTCACGCGCGCATGCCTGGCTGGCGGGCCGCGACTTCGTCAGTCCGGAGGACATCCAGGCAGTGCTGTTCGACGTGTTGCGCCACCGCATCATCCTGTCGTTCGAGGCCGAGGCCGCCGGCATCGATCAGGACCGCGTGGTGCAGCGGATTCTCGACGTAGTCGCCGTCGCCTGATCGCTATGCATGCACTTCCCACGCAACCCGGTGTCCGGGTCAATCTCGCCGAGCTGATCGAGATGCGTCACCGTGTGCGCGAGGTGCAGTTGTTCTCCACCCCGGCGCGGCGCAGCCCACTGATTGGTCTGCATCACTCCAAGTTACGTGGCCGCGGCGTGGACTTCGACCAGGTACGCGTCTACCAGGCCGGCGATGACGTACGCACCATCGACTGGCGCGTTACCGCACGCACCCAGGAGCCGCACACCAAGCTGTTCCATGAGGAACGCGAACGGCCGACCTATATTCTGGTCGAACAAAGCCCACGGCTGTTTTTCGGCTCGGGGCTGATGTTCAAATCGGTACTCGCGGCCCAGGCCGCCAGCCTGATCGGCTGGGCCGCCCTGGAGCACAACGACCGCATCGGCGGCTTGGTATTCGGTAACCACACGCAGCACGAAATCAAGCCGCGGCGCAGCAAGCAGAGCCTGCTGCAATTGCTCAACCGTCTGGCGCTGGCCAATCAGGCGCTATCGCGCGACGCGCAGAGCCAAGCCGACAGTTTCACCCTGGCCCTGCGCCGCGCCCGCGAAGTGTTGCGCCCCGGCAGCCTGGTGATCGTTCTGTGCGACGAACGCACTCTGGGCGACAACAGCGAACAGCAGTTGCAGCTCCTCGCCCGGCATACCGACCTGTTGCTCCTGCCGCTCTCCGACCCGCTCGATCACGCCCTGCCCGCCGCCGGCCTGCTGCGCTTTGCCGAGCGTGGCGCGCGGCTGGAACTGGACACTCACAACCTCGACTTGCGCCAGGCCTACCGCGCCCAAGCTCAGGCGCGTATCGACCGTTGGCAGCGCCTGGCGCAGAAGCTCGGTGTGCCCTTACTGCCCCTGAGCACGCAGACCGAGCTGATCGAGCAACTGCGCGATCAGCTCAACGTCCAGCGCCCCAGGAAGCAACCATGAACCCGCTGGACCAGCTCGAACCGTTAATCGCCCCTGCCGCGATCGGCTGGTGGCCACCCGCGCCGGGTTGGTGGCTGCTGACCGCATTGCTGCCGCTGCTGCTCTGGGGGTTGCTCCAGCTGTACAAACGGCTACCGCGTCGGGCCAAGGTCACAGACAAAGCGCAGCAACTGGATCTGCTGCGGCAAGCCGCGCTGAACGAACTCGAGCTGCTGAGCAAGCCCTACTATGGCGTGCCTGCCGGCCCCTGGTTGCAGCAACTCAATGCATTGCTCAAGCGCCTTTGCCGCCAACAGTACCCACAGAGCGATAGCCACTTGCTTAGCGGCCGCGCCTGGCTGGCCTTCCTCGACAACCGCTGCCCGGCTGCCGGCCTGACCCGCTGGATGATCCTGGTCGAAGGCGCCTACCGCCCGCACTGCACCCTCGATGACAAGGCCATCGAAGGGCTCAACCAAGCCGTCGCCACCTGGATTGGCAAACATGTTTGAGTTCGCCTGGCCCTGGATCTTCCTCCTCGCGCCACTGCCCTGGCTGTTGCGTATCCTGCTGCCCGCGGCGGACAGCGGCGAGGCGGCACTCAACATCAGCTTTCTCGACGAACTGCAAGAGCTGTCTGGACGCCGGGCACGGGCCAGCCTGCCTGCCTGGCGACAACAAGCGCGCTTCGTGCTGCTGTGGTTGTTACTGTTGAGTGCCAGCGCACGCCCGCAATGGCTCGGGGAGCCGCTGCCCCTGCCGGCCAGCGGCCGCGATCTGCTGGTCGCGGTGGATGTCTCCGGCTCGATGGATTACGCCGACATGCGCTGGGAAGAGGAAGACGTTAGCCGTCTGACCCTGGTCAAGCACCTGCTCGGCGACTTTATCGAGGGCCGCCAGGGCGACCGCGTCGGCCTGATCCTGTTCGGCAGCCAGGCCTATCTGCAAGCCCCGCTAACCTATGATCGGAAGACGGTCCGCACCTGGCTGGACGAAGCCCTGATAGGCATCGCCGGCAAGAATACCGCCATAGGCGATGCCATAGGCCTGGCAGTCAAACGCCTGCGCCAGCGCCCGGCAGACAGTCGCGTGCTGGTGTTGGTCACCGATGGCGCGAACACCGGCGGCGAAATAGAGCCCTTGACCGCAGCGCGCCTGGCCGCCGAGGAAGGGGTTAAAATCTACCCGATCGGCATTGGCGCCGACCCTCGGCAAAGCGCCGCGCTCGGCATCTTCGGCCTCAACCCGGGGCTGGACCTGGACGAGCCGACCCTGCATGCAATAGCCGAGCTGACCGGCGGAAAATACTTTCGCGCGCGCGACAGCGAGGAACTACAAGCCATCGAAAGCAGCCTCGACCGCTTCGAACCGGTGGCCCAGCAACCGACCCTGACGCGCCCCACCTTGGCGCTGTATGCCTGGCCACTGAGCGCGGCCCTGCTGCTGAGCCTGCTTCTGGTGATCCGCGAACTGTGGCCACAACTACGGCGAATGCCCAGGCAAAACGGGGCGAAAGCATCATGATCGAACTGTCGCCAACCGCACTCTGGCCGCACTGGCTGCGCCCTTACTGGTTACTCCTTCTGCCGCTGCTGAGCTGGCTGCTGTGGCGCCTCTGGCACCGCGAAAAACGCACTGGCCGCTGGCAATTACTGTTGCCGCCGACATTTCATGCCGCTCTGCTCAGCGGCGGCGCAGGCCGTACCAGCCGCCTCCCCTGGATAGCCCTCGGCCTGGCCTGGTCGCTAGCCTTGCTGGCCTTGCTCGGGCCGAGCTGGCAACGCTTGGAGCAGAGCAACCAGAAGCCTGCCGACCCATTGGTCATACTGCTCGAGCTGAGCCCGGAAATGCTCGCCGCCGACGCCTCGCCGAACCGTCTGGAGCACGCCAAGCGCAAGGTGCTCGACCTCCTGCAGGCACGCAGCGATGCGCAGACCGCTATCGTGGTCTTCGCCGGCAGTGCCCACATCCTGGTGCCGCTGTCCGATGACCTGAGCACCAGCCGCAACCTGCTCGAATCGCTCAAGCCCTCAATCATGCCCGAGCCCGGGCATCGCGCCGATCTGGCCGTGAGCAAAGCCCTGAACCTGCTCGAACAGGGCGCGCAAGGCCAGGGCCGCCTGCTGCTGGTTGGCAGCACCTTGAATGAGCAGGAGCGCCTTGGCATCAGCCAAGCACTCGACAACCGCGGTGTGCGCCTGCACATTCTCGGTATCGGCAGTATCCAGGGCGCCCCCATCACCCTGGCAGGCGGCGGTTTTCTCAAAGATGCCCAAGGCACCATCCTGATCCCCCGCCTGGACAATGCCGGACTCACGCACTTTGCCCAGACCATCGGTGGACGTTACCACCAGGCCAGCCTGGATGACCGTGACCTGCGTAGCCTCGGCCTGCTCGAGCGCCCCCGACAACTACGCAACGATGGCGAACAGACTCGCCTGCAGGCCTGGGCCGATCAGGGTTACTGGTTGCTGCTGCCGTTGCTCCTGCTGGCAGCTTGCGCCGGGCGCCGCGGCTGGCTGCTATGCCTGCCCTTGCTGTTGCTGGCACTGCCTCAGCCGAGCTACGCCTTCGGCCTCGGCGATCTCTGGCTGCGTCCGGACCAGCAGGGTCAGCGTCTGCTCGCAGCCCAGCGCCCACGCGAAGCAGCCGAGCGCTTCGAAGACCCGCAATGGCAAGGCCTGGCGCTGTACCAGGCGGGCGATTACGCCGGCGCTGCCGAACGCTTCGCCTCGGACGACAGTGCAACAGCACACTACAATCGCGGCAACGCCCTGGCCCTCAGCAATGAATTGGAAGCGGCCGTGGAGGCCTACGCCCAGGCCCTGGAGCGCCAACCGGACCTGGCCCAGGCACAGAACAACATGGCACTGGTCGAAGCATTGCTGCGCCAGCGTCAGGAACAACAGGAACAACAAGAGCAACAAGAACAACAAGAACAACAAGCATCGGCAGAGAATCCGTCGAACGATGAGCAAACTCCACCTGAACAGCCCCAACCCGGACAGCCCGGTCAGGACGTGGATAAGCAACCGCCCAGTCAGCCCGAGCCGGGCACCAGCGATGAACCCGCGAAGCAACCCGCGCCCGGCGACGACAAGCGTACGCCTAGCAAACCCGCCACAGAGCCAAGCAGTGAGGAACAGCTAGCTAGCGCAGAAGAAGCCCTGGATGACGAGCGCCGTCAGGCGTTAGAGCAATGGCTGCGGCAGATCCCCGATGATCCGGGCGAGCTACTGCGGCGAAAATTTTGGTACGAACAGCAACAACGCCAGGAACAGACTCGATGACCCGCCTGCTCTGCACCCTCCTCCTCGCATTGCTGGCATTCCAGACCAGCGCACAGGGTTTTAACGCGAGCATCGACCGGGCTCGCCTTAACCATGGGGAAACCGTCGAACTGACCCTCGAGTCGGACGACGCCACCCTGTTCGGCAAACCAGAACTCGGCCCGCTCAACGAATTATTTGAAGTACTCGGCACCCGTCAGGTCAACCGTCTGACCACCCTCAACGGCAAGTCACGCGCCATCACGCGCTGGATCGTCACCCTGCAACCCAAACAGAAAGGCTATGTGGTAGTGCCACCCCTGCGCCTTGGCGATATGCAGAGCCTGCCCATCACCCTGCACGTGCAGGAAACCGGCCGCGACACCGACAACCATCAGCTGGCCCCGGTGTTCATCGATGCCAGCCTCGATCAGGAAAGCGTTTACGTACAGGCGCAAACCCTCTTGACCCTGCGCATCTATCACTCCGTCTCCCTATACGACGACAGCAGCCTGAGCCCGCTGGAAATGCCGGAGGCGCGCATCGAGTCACTCGGCCCGCCGCGCACCTATGAAAAAGACATCAACGGCGTGCGTCATGGCGTGATCGAGCTGCGCTATGCGATTTTTCCGCAGCAGAGCGGCGAATTGACCATCCCGGCCCAGGTATTCAGCGCCACGGTGGTGGATCGCTCAGGCAGTAACGATTATCTGCCCTTCGGCCCCCGCACCGGCAAGGTGACGCAGGTCAGGTCACCGCAAATCCCACTCAGGGTCAAAGCCAAACCGGCCGACTACCCCAGCAGCGTGCCCTGGCTTCCGGCTCGCGCCCTGAGCCTGGTGGAAGCCTGGACGCCCGATCCCGACCACGCCCAAGTCGGCGATTCGCTGACCCGCAGCCTGCTGCTCAAGGTCGACGGGCTCTCGAGTGCCCAACTGCCTCCTTTACCGGCGACCAGTGTCGATGGCCTGCGTCGCTACCCGGACCAACCACAGCTGGGCAACCAGGCCAACGAACATGGTCTGATCGGCAGCCGCGAGGAGCGTGAGGCGCTGGTGCCCAATCGCCACGGGACATTCGAACTGCCCGCGGTGGAAGTGGTCTGGTGGAATACCCAGGAGGATCGCCTGGAACGTACCAGCCTGCCGGCGCACAGCCTGGACGTCGCGCTGAATCCCAGCCTTGAGCTGGAAGCTGCAGCCCCCCCGGCGTCGACACAAATCATCGAGCCAGGCCCGCCTCTCTGGCCCTGGCAATTAAGCAGCGTACTGCTGAGCCTCACCACCCTGCTCGGTTTTGCCCTGTGGTGGCGCGCACGCCGCCAGCCAGCAGTACTGCGGGCGGCCCAAGCCGGGCCCAGCCCGCGCACCTTGCTTGACGAGCTCAAACGCGCCTGCCTGGCCAACGACTCGCTGGCTACCCGCCACGCGCTCGACGCCTGGGCCCGCCAGCAACCGGAAACCCTGGCGGGCATGGCGGCTCGTTTCGTGCCCCTGTCCGATGCACTGGATGGCCTGAACGGCGCGCTATACAGCGAAACCGGTCAGCAATGGCAGGGCGAAGACCTCTGGCGCGCAATACGCAGCTTGCCTGCGGCCGAAGGTGCTGAGCACAGCGCCAGCCAAGACGTCAGTTCGCTACCGCCGCTGTACCCACGCTAACGCCATCAGCATGGCAACCTGCTGGGCAGGTTGCAGGCGCGGCTGCAGCCATCCGTGCAAAGCAGCAATGGTTTCGGTTCGACAGCTCTGCCTCAACAGGCGCATCGCCTGGGTGCGTAATTGCATTCACTTGCACACCAAGTTGCATCACTACTGAACAACAAGTGCTGACAAGTGAAAAAGCTCAAGACCAATACCATCTTGGCCTTGAGCTCACTCCAGCTGACAGTTATTGCCAGTTGGCGGCAATCACCGGCGACAGGTCCGCCTGGTAATTTTCTGGCAACGTTATCTGCCCTGCAGCGGGCGGAGCAAACGCAGCCATAGCACTCACCAAGTTTTGCACTTGACTGTCCAGCAGCATATGCCCATCAGCTGTCTTGAACTGCTCGACGTGATAAGCGTTGCCGAGATACCAGTCTTTGACCGTCAGCTTGTCGGAAGTGCCTATGATGCTCACTTCAAGATTGTTCGACACCTTACGGAACCACAGTTGATCGGTGTCTATACCTCCCAGGAACTGGGCGACGTCGGTATTGCCGGCTGTAGCATCGTTCTCCACCGCCGTATCGGCGCCATAACCCCGACCCAGCACGTAGGTGTCATTACCGGTTCCGCCCGTCAAGGTATCCGCCCCACCTTGACCGTCCAGCCTGTCGTCGCCGGCTGCGCCTGTAAGGGAGTTAGCGGCAGCGTTGCCGATCAGCACATTGTCAAGCGCATTGCCGGTACCGTTCAAGGTACTGCTGCCCGTCAGTGTCAGGTTTTCAACGTGGTTGCCCAGTGTCAGGGTGACACTGGATTCGACAGTATCGATACCTTCGTTGGCATTCTCGGTGATTACATCCGAGACCGTATCGACCACATAGGTGTCATTTCCCAGCCCGCCACGCATGGTGTCGATGCCGCCTCGGCCGTCCAGGCGATCATTGCCCGCCCCGCCAGTCAGTGTATTTTTGCCACTGTTGCCGGTCAGGATGTTGTCCAGCGCATTACCCGTACCATTGAGCGCAGCCGAACCGGTCAAGGTCAGGTTCTCGATGTTGTCGCCCAAGGTCAGGGTGACGCTTGACTCAATGGTATCGATGCCTTCATCGGCATACTCGGTCACCACATCGGTCGTGCGCTCGACCACGTAGGTATCATCACCCAGCCCCCCCAGCATGGTATCCGTGCCGGCCTTGCCATCCAGGCGATCGTTGCCAGCGCCACCGATCAAGGTATTCGCGCCGGAGTTTCCGGTCAGTACGTTATCCAGTTCGTTGCCCGTACCGCTAATGGCGCTACTGCCGGTTAGCAACAGGTTCTCCGTGTGCGCTGCCAGAGTCAAAGAGATGCTGGTTTCAACCGTATCGATACCGCCATTGAGGCCCTCGATGATCATGTCACCAGCGTTGTCGACCACGTAGGTGTCATTCCCAGCCCCCCCGATCATCACATCCGTGCCACTTCCTCCATTCAGGCGATCATTACCACGGCCACCTACGAGATAGTCTGTTCCGCCCGATCCGTTCAGCGTGTCGTTGCCAAAACTACCCTCAAGCACGTCGGAGGCGCTCGTACCAGTAAGCGTACGACTCAGCAGTGAACCCACTTCAACAAATGCCGTTTCGTATCGGTATTCCTCACCGTCGAACCAGTCATATTGAAAACTTACCTGTCCGACGAAACCGGCAGAGGGTGTGAGCGTGATCAGGCCAGTATCGCGGTCGTACTGCACATTCAGCTCGTCCGATCCGGACACGTAGTTGATCTCCAGTGCCTCATTGCCCTCAATCAGATCGTCTCGCAGCAGATCACTCGCTGCGATGACCACCGAACTGTCCGACACCACCTCATAGTTCTTCTGCACCTTGACGGAAACCTGCCCCACCGAAGACTTCACGTAGTCGGATACGCCATAACTAAACGAAGCGATCCCATAGAAGTCGGAATCAGCAATAAAGACGATCTGGTTGCTGCTATCGATGAAGACCTGCCCGTTTACAGCGCCACTTACCCCCGTCAGATATAACGGCCAGAAAGAGGTCGCCTCAGGATCCCAGTCGTTCTGTATGAGCTGGTACGAGTTCATAAATAGTGGGTAGTTGGCACGAGCAGTGAAACTATCCTCGATCGCATTCGGTGCTTGCTCGCTGGCGATAACGTTTAGCAAGAGGTCGCTGGCGCTGAGTACCTGTCCGTCGGTGAAGCGAATGATGTCGCTCGCGAAATTCTGGTTGTATGTGACGGTGGGGAGATCGAGAAAGCTCTGCAGGCGAATGGAGTCGGTCGACCCACCGAATCTAAGTAGAATGTCACTCCCGCTGCGCTCATAGGTAACTTGGTCCAAGCTGTATCCAGCGACGTCCAGGGTCATGGTGGCAATGCTCGAATACCGCGAGATCTTGTCAGCGCCGTCACCTACGCCGTAGCGCAGGGTCTTATGGCCGCTCCCGCTCAGCCAGATAGTGTCATCACCCCGGCCCCCGATTACGGTGTCGTTGCCGTCGAGCAGCGTGATGCTGTCATTGCCGCCCAACCCCTGAACGACATCGTTCCCCGCTTGCACCGTGAAGGTGTCGGCGGCGTCACTACCAATCAGATAGTCGTCCGTCAGCTTGCTGTCTCCCAGGAAGAACCCGCCTCCGGACAAGCGGCCATACTGGCCAAGGGTGTCAGCATTAGGGCTGTAGCCAGTGCTGTAGTAGAGGACATCGATCCACTCGCTATCGTTGTCGATCTTGCGAGCATCCAAAAACACCCCGTTGAGTTCGCTGAGCGCGATATCTTGTAGCGAAGAGCCATCGGAGAATCGCAACTCGAAGAAGCTGGCTTTATCCGCCGCAGAACTCGCCCGAAAGAAATTCGCTTGCCAGATTCGGTCCCCAGCATTGGACCGGCTAACCATGCTCAGGTGGTTGCCAGCACGCAGGTAACTGAAGTCGTCCCTGACCATGTCCATAAACTCGATATGAGCAAAGTTGTAGTAGCTATCGCTGCCATAGCCTGCGGCGTACCTGATAGTGAACTGCAGACGGTCGCCACCCACAAAGTCATCGCCCTCACCCGCATCGATGATAGCTGCACCTTGGGCCCTGATCGTGTCATTACCATTGCCGGCATACACCACGTCCTGGCCGCCCCGCGTGAGGATGTAGTCATTGCCATCGCCACCGTAGATCACATCATCTCCGGCACCTGCGTCGATAAAGTCATCGCCTGCGCCGCCGAAGAGCTGATCATTGCCGTCGCCCCCCTGGAGCGTGTCATCGCCCAGATCACCGTGCAGGATGTCGTCCCCACCCCAGCCCCAAAGCTGGTCGTTGCCATCGCCACCTGCGAGGGTGTCTGCGAACAGTGCCACACCGTTCAGATAGTCGTCGCCAGCCGTACCTTGCTGCGTCAAGCCCCAAAGGGTTAGCTGGCTTGCGCTCCAGACCACGCCGCTGGCGAAGCGGATTTCCTCGATCCAGTTGCGTCCATCGGTATGGCTGTACCAATCCTTGAGGGTAAGTCGATCTATACCATTGGCATGAGCGAGCACCAGATCGTTACCCAGGTGCTCAATGGCAAGATCACCCGGGCTGATGCCGTCCGCATAGACGACTGCATCAAACCCGGCGGTATCCGCAATTATGTCGGCACCATCACCGGCCGCGATCAGGTAACGGTCATCTCCGGCGCCGCCGTTGAGCAGATCATCACCTGCCCCACCGACCAACTGATCTGAATTCGTGCTGCCGTTAAGGGTGTCATTGCCGGCGAGGCCGTAGAGCGTCGTAGACTGCCCGACCAGCGCACTCAGTACGTCGTTCTGCTCCGTTCCGCTCTGCACGGTCAGGTTCTGGAGAATCCAGTCCGGCGTCCAAACTGTGCCATCGGCGAACTCGATGCGCTGTATCAAGGCCGAGCCGTCCGCTAACCAGTTACTCAGTACCAGGCTGTCGTTGGTGCCCTTGATCTTCAGTATCAGATTTCGCGAGGCGTCCGCCGTAAGCTCGATATCCGCTGCGGCCAAACCAGCGGCAAAGCGCAGGGTGTTGGTGCTGCCATCGTCGACCTCAACCAGGGTATCGGTCCCCTGGCCCCTCGCGTACAGATATAGATCAGCCCCGGCACCGCCTTCCAGGCGATCACTTCCGGCGCCGCCATCCAAGAGATCGTCCCCCGCCCCAGCCAACAGCGTGTCGTTACCCCCTTGGCCAAACAGCTGATCGTTCAGGTTGCTGCCGAGTAACCGGTCATCTCCACTGCCCCCGACGGTGTTGAAGCCACCGCCCAGGAGCGCGGCATAATTCAGCGCCGAGCCGTCGGCGAACTCGAAGCGATCAATGATGCGTCCATTGGCGGCATCGGCTGCATTGAAGTTATGAATCACTAGTTTGCCAGCCGGCTCACCGGCGATCACCACCTCCAGCGTGTCATCCGCGCCTACCGCCAACCGTACATCCTCATGCCGAATACCCGCACCAAACAGAATGCGGTTCGGTGCGACTGGGCCTGCGGAAACAGTAAAGCCACTGTTGTCATAGATATGATCAACACCGTCGCCACGCTCGTAAACATAGGTATTTCCGCCGCCATCGGCGGTCAAAATGTCGTCGCCATGTCCGCCGCGGAAAGTGGCTCCGCCTCCGGCGGCGCTGAGTTGGTTGGCCTGGGCACTGCCGATCAACTGAGCGTTAGCCGCCAAGGTGGTGATGTTCACTTCATCCTGCGAGGTGCTGGCGTAGAATTCTTTCAGGTTATGCACACTGCCATCGGCGAATTTCAGCGTCTGCACGCCACCCGTTAACCCGTCTTTGAGCAACAAATCGTCATTGGCGCTGTAGCGCAGATGCAACCCGCCATCCGCGGTCTGGGTCAGGACGATATCGCCAGTGCCTATGCCCGTACCGAAGGCCACGCTGTTATCACCCTCATTATCCTGGATGTACTCGATGTAGTCCTCGGCCGAACGCTCTCCATCGCCAAGGTTAAAGACGTATGTATCGTCACCCGCTTCACCGGCAAAGTAATCGAATCCAGCGCCCCCCTGCAGCCAGTCATTACCGGCCCCGCCCCAGAGCAAATCGTTACCAACGCCGCCGAGCAAGCTGTCATCGCCGTCATCGCCGTTTAGGTGGTCGTCGCCTTCACCGCCGGCAAGGCTGTCGTCGTTGCCGCCGCCGAACAACGTATCGTCACCTATCCCACCATCAAGCGTGTCCTTACCGTGGTAGGCCGCATCGAGTAACGAATAGTCACCCTCGAGGTAGTCGTTGCCCTCACCACCTTGCAAGAAATCATTGCCACCGCCGCCCCAAATGCTGTCGTTTCCTGTCTCGCCAAAGAGCAGGTCATCCCCGCCCCCTCCCGATAATTGGTCGTCTCCTGATCCGCCAAAGAGCACGTCATTTCCAACAAGCTCAATGTCAGTCTCGCTTAGCTCATCGCCCCATAGCGAATCGTTACCCTCACCGCCGCTTATGAAATCATTGCCACCGCCGCCAATGACTATATCGTCACCTGCGCCAACATATATTTTATCGTCACCATGTTTATTCGAAGGGAGTGCAACATAACTTGATGACGGGAAAAATGAGGAACTCTCAAGGGTTGACATATCGCCATGAACCGTGTCATTTCCGGACCCCGCGATTATAGTATCCGCTCCAGCACCGCCGAAAACTCTATTGTCACCATCCCCGGCGTTTATAAAATCATCATAGAACTCTTTGCTCAATGATGAGCCAGCTTGCAGTAGCCCGTAGAGTAAGCCGTCAGCAAAGCCAACATAACCGTCTCCAGCTATTACGTCATTTCCCCCACCTGCAATTAAAGTATCCCTGCCACTACCACCTCCAAGAAAATTACTACCTTCCATATCAACTATATAATCATTTCCTCCGGCGCCACTTATTCTGTCATTCCCGGCCCCTCCATCAGCATAATCATCACCATCACCGCCTGCATCCTTGTCAGCTCTATCATCTAAAAATATTAAATCTGAACCAGTCCCACCAAGAACCGTGTCGTTACCAGTCCCTCCTTCTAACCAGTCATTATTGCCAGCGCCTTTAATATAATCGTTACCCAGCAGACCATACAGACCTCGACTTACCCAATTACCGAGCAACACATCATCTCGACTACCTCCCTCGAAAGCATAATATGGGTCCACTGGATGGCGATGGAGATAATCATCCGCAACGAATAAAATTCCCAACCCATTTATATACGATTGGTCTAGACTATTCCCTTGATCATCCCTCCAGCCAAAAGTACTCTCCCGCCCCTCAAAACTTGCATACACCCAATAATCAGACCCCACATACTCTTCAGAATCATGGTTGTAATAATACGCTTGGCCAAGAAGCCCACTCCCCACAGTAAACTGTGAACCTGGCTGCACCGGCTGCGTTACCTGCGGAGAGTCTTTTTCCTCTACGGTTACCCCAAAAGCATTCTCAAAGCTGGAGGCAGCTCCATTAAAGAAATTCTTTATCGTGACTGTGTCGCCAGCCCCACCGACAGGAATGGCAACTAAATCTCCGCCACCACTGCGATGGTATAAGTTCCCATCTTCATCAAAAAAATCGGCAGCTTGCTCTAAATGGTACAAAAGCTTATCGATCTTTTTCCCGTTCAAATAAATACTATTGACACCCAATTTATCGACAACAACATCCTTGCCGTCACCCGCTACAAAATAATAGCTATCATCTCCAGACCCGCCGTCCAGCTGATCGTTTCCGATCCCGCCGATCAAGGTGTCGTTTCCCTCACCGCCGATCAACGTATCTTGGTCCTCACCGCCATCGAGGGTGTCGTTGCCGGTGCCGCCGAGTAGAGTGTCGTTACCACTATCACCCCACAGCTCATCGTTGTCGGCACCGCCATCGAGGTAGTCGGCACCCTCATCGCCATGCAGTGCATCCAGGCCGTCCGCGCCGGCTAGGGTGTCGTCATCATTGCCGCCGGACAGCGTGTCATCGCCGCGTCCGCCGGACAGTTGATCGTTACCGTCCTCGCCATAGAGCTTGTCGTTTCCGGTGCTCTCAGGGTTCAGGTCGTCGCCGTCGAGCAGGTCATTGCCTGCGCCGCCATAGAGTTCGTCATCACCGTCGCCGCCGCGCACCACATCGTCCTGGGCTCCGCCGTGGAGCGTGTCGTCACCCGCCTGGCCATACAGCAGGTCGGCGCCTGCGTCGCCATACAGCTCGTCGCCGCCATCGCCGCCGAACACGCGGTCATCGCCCTCGCCGGCGTGGAAGGTGTCGGCATGCAGGGCACCGATCCAGCCTCCTTCGCCCCAGAGGGTTTCGCTCAGGCCGGTGGCCTCAAACGTCAATGGCGCTTGTAGCGCTGGCGCCGTGGAGAAGTCGTTGCGCATCACCGAGTTGATATCGCCGTTGAACCCCGGATGAGACTCGGACAACATCCGATGAAAGTCGGAGAGGAAGTTTCTGAGGAAGTTGGTCAGGATATCCATGGACAAACCAGCCGGCGCACCTCCCACCATGGCCGCCAGAATGGCGGGAGCATTCGCCGCCAAACGGTTCAGGACTTCCGAGAAATTGGTAGGAATGAATTCATTGTTGAAAACGCCCACTACCTTGCCATTGTCCTTGGCGACCGCCACCTTGTATTTAGCGTCGGGCAACTCATAAATCGAATAAATTTCCGGATGCGCTTCGTAATCGCTGAGTTGTTTGCCGAACACTGCGGCTGGAAATGAGGCCAGCAAGCCGCTGAGTGCACCGGTCGAAATCAGACGGTTAATAAACGAGGTGGAATTCAGTTCCTGCCCGTTCCACAACTCACCGATCACGGTCACCACCGCTTCCATGGCGTCGGTTTCGTTCGGTAAAGGTTCCAGGTCGAAATCCTCGAACCGCTCCATCCATCCCAAGATGCCATCCAGGAAGTTGCCGGGGAAGTAACGTTCTAAATCCTTACCCTCACTGGAGTCGCGTTTCCAACGCTCGCGCCAGGCAGTCGCGGCGGTGTTGAACATGTCTTGGACTGAGATGAAGCCGGTATGGGTGTTTCCTTCCTCATTCGCATCTAGTTTCTTTTCTATAAAAATCAAACTTTCTTCAGCCACCGCCTGAGACAGGTAATAAACACCGGCATAGTCGTCGGCCAAACCATTTTGAAGCAAGAAATTTGCAACAAAGGCCACGCCCCCTGTGCCTTCGCTGAAAGTAGCAATCTGGGCCTGCTCCAGTGCTTGTGTAACACCCGTCATGTTATAGAGGGCCATGTAATAGCCGCCTCTATCTCCCCTGTCGAGAAAGTTTCTTAGATAATCCCGCTCTTGCTGGGTTATTTTCAAAAAACCAGACTCAACAAAACCGCTCGTCGCATCGAATTTCATGATCAATTCCCTTTGTCAATTTGAAGAAAATTAGATTTCTATTTAGCAACAAAACTTCTAACCAGCTTTCTAACCGCGCTAGAAATTTCCTCCCAATTTTCTATATCTTTGTGTGCGATTCCCATTGAGACCCTTCGCCCCTCTGCATTGAGATAAAGCTTGCAACCTGTGGTCATACAGTTCATAGCCACGCCCTCATCATCAGCAGTTATATGATGAGGACTTACTAGATAGGCAGAGCGTCTATTAAACCTACAATTCAGCGGAGACATATCGTCTTCTGGCTTCCCAGCCAAGAATTTCCTTGCATCAGTATTTATTTTCAAGTAAGAGTCGTTATAGCAGTTTCTAGTTGAATAACGTTCAAGCCCAGCGAAAAACCCATCACGCATAATTACTGAAGAGGTAGAGGCGCTTCGTCTCATCCATTGTCTAGTTGAATATCCCCCAGATGTAGACCGCTCCACATCCATCGAAAACCGCCCTCCCCAGGTTTTCATAAACGCTTCGTATTCGGGGGTTCCCTTCTTTCCTTTCAACCAGGGGCGCGCCTGCACAGGTTTAGGCCCCGGCAACTCGAACTCCACCGCAAAGGATTTTACGGAACCATCCTTCTCGACCCAGGTTGTGCCGGCATGCAGATACTCACGGGGAATACGGAATGTAACGGCGGGCTGCGTCTTCGTTGCCGGCCAGGATACTTCCAGGTCGGGCTGTTTCGATTCCTTCTTGACGTGCAAAGAACCGTCAATGGCAAGCACCTGACTCACCGATAACACACCAGCAAGCAACGCACATGTCCTTAACAACTTTCTAACCTTTATATTTTTCATTTTTTTCCTCATAAACGGGGCGACCGCAAGAACTGAGTGCAACACATGACCTTTCCGCTCAGGCTCCGACCTGATTATTTGTTGCATGTCGACTCCTACGCATTGATCTGGCGACTCCCCTGGCTTGGCAAACCCATTTCACGGGAAACTTTTCTGATCGTTGGTTCTGGGTAGCGCTCACAAGCATTCGCCAGGATTGCCTGAGCGTAATGGTTATTCCCATGCACGATGGAATAGCGTTGCGCCGTTATATAGGCAGCCTCGCGTAAATCTTTAAATACATCTGGCTTGGCAAGCCCCTGCAAAACACGTTCGGCTATTTCCTCCTGTTTGAAAAAGTCCACCAGCATGCCGTTCTCCTTGTCACGAATAACTTCGCGCACCGGCGCCGTATCCGAACCGACAATCAGACAACCACAGGCCATGGCCTCCAATAGCGACCAGGACAACACGAAGGGATAAGTCAGGTAGACATGCACCGCAGAAACCTGCAGCACTTTTTTATAGGTGACGTAGGGCACCTTGCCTAAGAAGTGCACACGATTTAGATCAACAGGATTCTCCGCCAGAAACTTGCTGCGCCAGTTGGATTCGTCCTTGGGCTTGCTACCGTAACTGACGTCATCGCCGCCGACGATCACCACCTGGCAGGTCGGATGTTGTTTGAGAATAAGCGGCAAGGCGCGCATAAAACTATGGAAGCCCCGATACGGTTCCAGGTTGCGTGCCACATAGGTCACCACCGGGTCACCCGCCTTGAGGATTTGCCCAGTGATGAAAAAAGCATCTGCCCTGCAATTGAAGCGTCGCTATTTGCCAACTGATTCAGAGTTGGCAGAATACCAGCGTGTCCCAGAATATCTGTGAAAACAACCTGCTCAGCGATCGCATCGGACACCGCCTGCATTTTGTTTATAACATCACCCATGGAGCTGCTGCCAGAACGAAGCTCAAATTGTCTTGCCGGGTACTCACGAATAAATGCTGAGAAAGCACCTTCCCCCTTATTAACCAGCACGGCACCATCAAACCATAACATCGCTGCTTCAGTTTCTTTTATGTCGCCACTCGCCACCGAGCCACGTTCAAGCGCCATCTTCAGAATCGAGGAAACCTTCTCATAGAGCCTCCACCACGGCACTTCACTGCCATCCGCCACAATAGAATCATAAACCAGCTTAATTTGATCCTGCTCTTCCTTTGAGAAAATATAAGACATATCATTGCTCCATTATGATACTGATTGAATTATTAAGCTGCACAAAGAACGCTCGCCAGTCTTTCAGTGCCGCCTCATTAAATTTTGCGGTCACCACCCAGCCATTGCCTTGATCCAAAACCAAAAAGCAAAAATTTTTAGAGCACGCAAAAATTGGCGGGTTGCCGAGTCTTGTGCGATATTTATTGAGGTCTTTTGGAGCCCACCAACTACCATAGTGGTGCCCGGGCTCTTCATATAAATCCAAGCCCTCATACTTACCCTGCAACTCCCCTCGATGCTTAACCAACATCGGGGCACCCAGCCTTGCTCTTTCAAAAGCTTCTTTATACTGAGCCACATACGGCGTCCTACCTTCCAAATCCACATTAACGGGGAATGGAAATTTATAAGAAACATTCCCTTCCATTCTGACCTGTTCAACATCTCGCCCACGCAAGTAGTAGCTATACACGACCTGCACACCCCTTGGATCACTGCCTGGAATACGTCCTCGTGCACAATTACTCAGCCCTAGCGGCACAAACCCAGGCAAACAGTAATGCAAGGCAAAACTACTGCCATCCATTGCAGCATAAACTGGTAAATATTTAGAATCATGCTTATAGTTAGGATCCCCTAAGACCGGGATACCTTCTTTTCTAAGCTCACTAGTCTCCCCATCAAATTTTGTTTCGGCTACTGCGTTAGGCATCTGCCACAACATAATGAACACAACAAAACAAGCAAACGCAGATTGTGCTAACTTACTTAACAATCCATTACCCGAAAATGCCATTTGCCGTACAAGATACACGCCACGAATGCTTTTAAGTTTCACCGCTGCCATCTCCAAAAATTAGTCTCCCTGTGAATTCCATATATTCATCGGCCACTCCACTTGGCCGCCGCCGCGTAAGCCAAGCGATCACCGAATCATTGCCAATGAGGTGCCACACTTATCTCAGCACCTATGCATTGACCTGGCTTGTCTGAATAGGTAGTCCCGTGCCGCTGGCTAATCGATTGAGCGTCCGCCTTGACGAGCACTCACCCGCACTCGCCAAAGTGACCTGTGCCAAGTGGTTATTCCCATGCTCAATGGAATAACGTTGCGCCGTCACATAGGCAGCCTGGCGCAATTCACTAAAAGCCTCCTGCTTGACAAGCCCTTGCAGAACTCGCCCGGCGATTTCGTCCGTATTGTAGAAGTCCACCAGCATGCCGTTTTCCTTATCACGAATAACCTCCCGCACCGGTGCAGTATCCGAGCCCACAATCAAGCAGCCGCTGCCCATGGCCTCCAGCAGCGACCAGGACAAGACAAAGGGATAGGTCAGATAGACATGCACCGCCGAGACTTGCAGAACCTTCTTGTAAGTTTCATAGGGCACCTTGCCAAGAAAGTGCACCCGGTTTGTATCAACAGGATTTTCCGCCAGCAGCTTGATCCGCCAGTTGGGTGCGTCCTTGGGTTTGCTGCCGTAGCTGACACCGTCGCCACCGACTATCACCACCTGGCAAGTCGGGTGCTCTTTAAGGATTGTCGGCAGCGTGCGCATGAAGCTGTGAAAACCCCGGTACGGCTCCAGGTTGCGCGCCACGTAAGTGATGATCGGCTCACCGGCCTTGAGCACCTTTCCATTAGGCAACTGCAACGTCGCCTCGGCGTCTGGCCCCAGGTTAACGGTGTCGATACCTTCGTGAATCACCTGGATTTTGTCCCGGTAGGCCGCCGGATGCAGGCTGTGCTGCCAGTGGGTCGGGGTAATGGCCTGGTCGCAATTTTCCAGGTTGAGCAGGTGCAAGGCATTGCGGCTGCGGATGCTGGCGGCGCCGTTGATCTCCAGGGGGAACTCCGGGTCGAAGCCGGCGTCGGCGCCCTGGGTCTGGTAGTAGTACTCGCAAAAATGAATCAGCTTGGCTCGGGGGAAGGCGTCCTTGGTATAGAGGGTTTCGCCCCAGCCGGGGTGAGCGACTATCACGTCTGGACGGTAGCCTTTGGCCTTGAGGTCGAGTAGCAGGCGCAGTACCTGCTGGCCGTGCAGTACGCCATCCTCGAAGCTGCGTGCATAGGGGTGGGTGTGTTGGCTGGCGCTGCGATGCGGTTTGTAGCGCAGCAGGCGAATGCCCGGCAACCCAGGTGCCTGTTCGCGGCCGATGGCCAATACCTGCACGCCCGGCTGTTGGGCCAGGTGCGCGGCGATATGGCGAAACTGACCGGGGAAGTTCTGGTGGATAAACAGCACCTTCATACCGCTGCTCCCTGCGTTTACTTATTCGGCTCTATGCCTGTGCTGGGTTACGCCTTCGGCTAACCCCACAGCATGGGTATCGCTGCGCTCAACCCATCCTACGATTTGGTGCTCAGCGCTCGCTTAAACTTTCTGCGGTGTACTGCTTGAGCGGGCTTAGGAAGTAGTCGATCACCTTGCGCTTGTCGGTCTTCACTTCCGCCCTGACAGCCATGCCCGGTGACAGGGCGATCCTGTTGTCGCCCACCTGAATCGTGTTCTGTTTGAGTTGGATGCGCGCGCTATAGACCAGGCCCAGGCGTTCGTCTTCGATGGCGTCGTTGGAGATGCTGACCACCGTGCCTTCGACTACGCCGTATTTGGTGAAGGTGAAGGTCTCGACCTTGATCTCGACTTCCTGGCCTGGCCGCACAAAGCCGATGTCCTTGTTCTCCAGCATCGCCTCCACTTCCACTGGCTGGTCGCTGGGCACTATGACCATCAGCGGTTGCGCCTCGGTGACCACGCCGCCGTTGGTGTGGATCGCCAGCTGTTGCACGGTGCCGTCCACCGGGGCGGTGAGGCGCATCAGGCGGTCGCGTTGCTCGGCCTTTTTCAGTTCCTGGGTCAGGGCGGCGGCGCGTTGTTGGGATTCGTGCTGCAGGTCGAGCATGGCCCGACGAGTCTGGGCGAGCACGCTGCGCTGCTGGCTCTCGGCGGCTTTCTTAGCGGCGCTGAGTTCGCGTACCCGCGACTGCTGGATGGCCAGTTCGCGCTCCTGGTCGAGCAGCGTCTGCTGCTTTTCCAGGTAGGCGTGTTTGGCGACGAACTGCTTGTCCAGCAGGCGCTTGTAGTCGGCGGCCAGTTCGCGGGTGATCGGCAGGCTTTGCTGCAGAGAGGCGACGCTGCTTTGCGCTGATTGGATTTCCGCGCTGCGCTGCTCGATTGCAGCCTGTCCCTGGTCGAGGGCGCTGCGCAGCTCCAGGTACTGGCCTTGCAGCCAGCGCTGGGCGGCCAGTTGCTGTTCGGCGCGGGCCTGGGGGATGAGCGCGGCCAGGCTGGTGGGTTCGTTGTTGTGTTGAATGGCGTCGAGCAACGCGGTGGCGCGGGCGCTGTCGACTTGGGCGGCGAGCAGGTCGCTGCTGAGTCGATCGACATCGGCACCGGTGATCTGCCCGTCCAGCTCCACCAACAGTTCGCCAGCCTTGACCTGCTGGCCGTCGTAGACGTGGATGGCCTTAACCACCGCCACGTCGCTGGGCTGGATGATCTTGCTCTTGCCGCTGGGCACTATCTTGCCGCTGGCGGTGGCGACCACGTCGATCTCGCCGACGCAGGCCCAGAGCAACGCCAGGGCGGCAAAGGCCATGATGCTCCATTGGATGGTGCGCGGCGCTGGGTGCACCGGCTTGTCCTGCAGGGCCAGGGCGGCCGGCAGAAACTGCACCTCGTGGCGCAATCGTGCGGGTGCGTCCATGGCCTGGCGATTGCGCCAAGCATGGCGCCAAGCCTGGCGGTAGCGGTTGAGCAGCTCACGCTTGGCACTCATGCGGCACCGCCTTGCTGCAGACGGTGCAGGCGCGAATAGTGGCCGGCCTGATGCTCCAGTAGCTCGGCGTGGCTGCCCTGCTCGACTATCTGCCCGCGGTCCATCACCAGGATACGGTTGGCGTCGCGCACTGCGCTCAGACGGTGAGCGATGATGATCACCGTGCGGCCCTTACAGATGCTTTGCATGTTCTGCTGGATGATGCGCTCGGACTCGTAGTCCAGGGCGCTGGTGGCTTCGTCGAAGATCAGGATGCGCGGGTTGCCGATCAGCGCGCGGGCGATGGCGATGCGCTGGCGTTGGCCGCCGGACAGCGAGGCGCCATGCTCGCCGACCACGGTGTCGTAGCCTTCCGGCAGTTCGAGGATAAAGTCATGGGCGCCGGCCAGCTTGGCCACCTGAATCACCCGCTCGATGGGCGTGCCGGGGTCGGTCAGGGCGATGTTTTCGCGAATGCTGCGGGCGAACAGCATGTTGTCCTGCAGCACCACGCCGATCTGCCGGCGCAGGGAGGAGACATCGGCTAGGGCCAGGTCCATGCCATCGACCAGCACGCGGCCGCGCTCGGGGGTGTAGAGGCGCTGCAGCAGCCGGGTCAAGGTGCTTTTGCCGGAACCGGAGCGGCCGACCACGCCGATCACCTCGCCGGCCTGGATGCTCAGGCTGATGCCGCGCAATACTTCGGAGCCATCCGGGCGATAGCGGAACTGCACTTGATCGAATTCGATGGTGCCCTTGAGCGGCGGCAGCGCACTGCGCGAGTCCTGGGACAGTTCGGTGCGGCTGTTGAGGATGTCGCCCAGGCGTTGCACCGACACCCCGGTCTGCTGGAAGTTGGTCCACAGCTGGGCCAGGCGCATGATCGGCTGCGACACCCGGCCGGCGAGCATATTGAAGGCGATCAGCTGACCGACCGAGAGGTCGCCGTCGATCACCAGCCGCGCGCCCAGCCAGAGGGTGGCGACGGTGACCAGCTTGCCGATCAGGCCGACGCTTTCGTTGGCCAGGGTGGAGAGGGTCTGGGTCTTGAAACTGGCGGCGACATAGCCGGCCAGCTGGTTGTCCCACTTGCGGCTGATCTGCGGCTCCACCGCCATGGATTTGAGGGTGTCGATGCCGTTGACCGTCTCCACCAGAAACGCCTGGTTCTCCGCGCCACGGCTAAAGCTTTCGTTCAGACGCGCGCGCAATACTGGGGTGATCAACAAAGAAACAATGAAGTACAGCGGCAGGGACAGCAGCACGATCAGGGTCAGCCAGCCGCTGTAGACGAACATCACGGCGATGAACACCACCGAGAACAGCACGTCCAGCACCAGGGTGATGGCGTTGCCGGTGAGGAAGCTGCGGATGTTTTCCAGCTCGCGCACCCGCGCCACCGAGTCGCCGACCCGGCGGGCCTGAAAGTAAGCCAGCGGCAGGCTCACCAGATGACGGAACAAGCGCGAGCCCAGCTCCACATCGATGCGGCTGGCGGTGTGGGCGAACACGTAGGTGCGCAGGCCGCTGAGCAGGGTTTCGAACAGCATGATGCCGAGCAGGCCTATGGCCAGTACATCCAGGGTGCTGAGACCGCGATGCACCAGCACCTTGTCCATCACCACCTGAAAAAACAGCGGCGTCAGCAGCGCGAAAACATTGAGTACGAAGGACACCAGCAGTACTTCGCCGAGCAGCTTGCGGTACTTGACGATGGCCGGGATGAACCAGCTGAAGTCGAAGCGGGCCAGCTCGCCGGCCTGCGAAGCCTCGGAGCGCAGCAGAATCAGCTCGCCGTTCCAGCGCGCCTGCAGATCCTCGAAACTCAGCACCTCGGGGCGTTGCGTTTGCGGGTCGTGGATCAGGACTTTGCCGTCATCCAGCCGCGCGATGATGAAGAAGCGGCCGTCATTATCCGCAGCCAGCGCCGGCAGCGGTGTGTGCGCCAGGCGCTCGAGCTTAGTGCGAACGGCCTTGGCTTTTAGACCAAGTTTCTTGGCGGCCAGCAACAATTCGGCGCAACCAAACTGGTGGCCATCTTCGGCAAACTCATGGACCAGTTGTTCGGGGGAAGCGGCGACATTATGAAAGCGCGCGAGCATGACCAAGGCGGCCAGGCCGGTGTCGACCTCAGGTAAAACGCCTGATTCAATGGTTTCGTCTGACATCTGCATTCCTTTGCACCGAACTGGCCTCCAACGAGGCGTTGCCGACAATCAGCCGAGCTAATCTACTGGTCAGTCAATACGCTGACAAGAAAATCCATGTTGAAGAGCAGATAGGCATAAGCAATTCTGAGAGAGTCTTCGCAGACTAACTAAGGGGACGTCATCCAGAGGACGGGGTTGCTCTGTATGCTGCGCTTTTTAAATCCAAATGCTCTTGGATGGAAAGGGCTCTGGCTGATCCGAGGTGCATGCCAGCGCTCGCGACAGCTCTCCGCCCCGACTGGCGTAAACCTAACTCCTCCGCTAAGAACCAGCTGAAAGCGCTAGTTGTGATCTCTCAGTAGGTTGTTCATCCGGGGCATTCCCGAAGTTCTTGAAGCGCGACGAGTTATCACGGGCTATGGCCCGGAGCGGCAACGCCGTATTGAGGTTTCAGCGCCAACTTTGACTGATCGAGCCCGTCACACAGAGCCCTAGCAATGCCCGCGCAGCAGCAGAAACGCTTTCGCTATACCGCACCGTTTAAACCGCGAGCAAAAAAACCGCGACCCTTGGGTCGCGGTTTTTCACAGGGGTGACTGCGAATCAGGCTCAGGCCTTATTGCGCAGTTTCTCCGGGTTGATCAGGAAGCGTGCCAGAGCAGGCAGCAGCCAGATCGCCCCGATCATGTTCCAGAGGAACATAAAGGTCAGCATCAGCCCCATATCCGCCTGGAACTTGATCGCCGAGAAGATCCAGGTTGCCACCCCGATCGCCAGACAGACGCCGGTGAACAGCACGGCCTTACCGGTCGACTTGAGGGTCTCGTAGTAGGCTTCCTGCAACGACAGTCCTTGGCGCAGGTAGGTTTCCAGTCGACTGTAGATATAGATGCCGTAATCGACACCGATACCCACGCCGAGGGCAATCACCGGCAGGGTCGCCACCTTCACGCCAATGCCCATATAGGCCATCAGCGCGTTACCCAGTACCGACGTCAGCACCAGCGGCAAGATGACACAGAGCGTGGCGGCCACTGAGCGGAACGTCAGCAGGCACATGATGCTCACGGCCGCATAGACCGCCACCAGCATGGTGGTTTCGGACGCCGCGATCACCTCGTTGGTGGCCGCTTCAATACCAGCGTTACCCGCCGCCAGGATGAACTGCAGGTCGTCCTTGTTGTTTTCCTTGGCGAAGGCCTCGACCACCTTGACCGTACGCTCCAGCGTTTCTGCCTTGTGGTCATTGAGGAACACCAACACCGGTGCCACCGAGCAATCGGCGTTGTACAAGCCATCGGCACGGGCAATCGAGTTGTTCAGCACATCCTGGTTGCGCGACAAGGTCTCCCATTTCAGGTTGCCCTCGTTCATCCCTTTGATCACCTGACGCGATACCGTGACCATGGAAATGGCCGACTGCACGCCTTCGGTGTTTTCCATCTTCCACATCAGCTCATCCATGGCTGACAGTGCCTGATAGGAGGAGCAACGCTCGGGCCCGCTTTTAACCATCACCACCAGCACATCGGAACTGGTCGAATAGTTGCGGATGACGAAATCGTTATCCAGGTTGTAACGCGAATCCGGATGCAGTTCGGGCGCGCCCTGATCGAGGTCGCCGATCTTCAGGTTCTGGCCATACCAGATACCGCCCCCCAAAGCACCCAGGGCAATGACCACGGAAATCGGTGCGATCATCGGATGGGCGAAATTGGAGACCAGGCGCCAGATTGGGTGATCCTTGACCGCATCCTCACGGCTGATCCTTACCGCCTTCTTGCCAATACCGATGTAGGAAATCATCACTGGCAGGAGGATCAGGTTGGTCAGGATGATGACCGCCACACCCATCGAAGCACCAATGGCCAACTCACGGATTACACCGATATCGATAAGCAGCAAGGTCACGAAACCCACGGCATCCGAGAGCAGCGCCACTAGACCGGGGATGAACAACTGGCGGAAGGCCATCCGCGCGGCAGACAAGGAGTCGGTCGCCTCGCCGGAGGCCATGGCAATGCCGTTGATCTTCTGCACACCATGGGAAATGCCGATGGCGAAGACCAGGAACGGCACCAGCATCGAGTAAGGGTCGAGACCGAAACCAAGGGTATGCAGCAAGCCCAGCTGCCAGATCACCGCAATCAGCGTGGCGACAATGACCGCCAGCGCACTCTTGAAGCAATGGGTGAACCACAGCAGGAGGACGAAGGTAATCCCGATGGCCACGGCAAAGAACAGCGCAACACCGACCAGACCATCGATCAGGTCGCCCACCTTCTTGGCAAAACCGATGACATGGACCTTAATATTGGGGTTTTGCGCCTGGTATTTCTCGCGAATCTTCTCCTCCAACTCATGGGAGAACTTCTGGTAATCCAGGGGGATCAGCTTGCTCTGGTCGTTAGGATCCGGATACGACTCCAGCAGCGGCACATCGACAATGCTCGACTTGAAGTTGTTCGCCACCAAGCGACCGACTTGCCCGGACTTGAGAATATTGCTGCGCAACTCCTCGAGGCTGTTCGAGGAGCCATCGTAGGTTTGTGGAATCACCTCACCACCGGCGAAGCCTTCCTCGGTCACTTCGGTCCAGCGTACGCTCGGGCTCCACAGTGACTTCAGGCCGGAACGATCCACACCGGGAATATAAAAGGCTTCGTCGTTGATCTGACGCAGCGTCTCCATGTACTCCTTGGAGAAGATGTCGCCTTCGACCGCCTCTACGGAAATTCGTACGGTGTTGCCCAGGTTGGCCAGGTCATTGCGATGCTCGAGCATCTTCTGGATATAGGGATGTCCCAGCGGAATCATCTTCTCGAAGCTGGTTTGCGGACGCACCTGCGAAGCCTGGTAGAACAGGAAAACACTGATGATCAGGCACAGCAGAATCACCGCAGGACGGTTGTTGAAGATCAACCGTTCCAGGAAAGACGCAGGTTGTTGTTGATGCTTACTCATGCAAACGCTCCCGGCTTATTATTGTTGGCCCAGATCGGCGCCAGTTGGCGAAGCGACATGCACGCCGCCCTGCCCCACCAGAATCAGGTTGCCGTTATCCACTGCGGTCACGCCGGCCAGCGAAAGCCGGTCGGCGCGGTTGACCAAATTAAAGGTACGCCCGTGATCCGTGCTCTTCAGCACGGTACCGCTATGCCCGACCACCACGATCGAGCCATCGGCCAACAAGTTGCCGTCGGCCAGACCGAACTTCAGCGGTCCATTGTTCGGGGTATTCAGTTCGATCTGCTCCCAGCTATCGCCAAAGTCGGCAGAGCGGAACAGATGACCACGCAGGCCATAAACCAGCAGGGTGCCGGCTTCATTCGTGCCCAGGGCACCGAACAAGGAGCCTTCGTACGGGCCTTTGAGGGTTTCCCAGGTTTGCCCCCAATCGGCCGAGCGGAACATGCTGCCCAATTCACCAACAACAAATAGCCCGGAATCCTTGACTGCGACGATGGCATTCAGGTGATAGCCATCTTCATTGTCCAGACGGTCACTGACATCCTCCCAGCTTGCCCCACCATCGGTGGTTGCCAGTAAAGCGCCATAGGCGCCGACGGCATAACCGGTATTGAGGTCTTTGAACCAGACGTCGAGCAGCGGCGCTTCACGCTCCAGGTCTTCGAACTGCTTGACCCAGGTCAGACCGCCATCGCTGCTGGCGAGGATTTGTGCGTCGTGGCCTACCGCCCAGCCATGCTGGTCATCGACAAAGAACAACGCAGTGAGCAACTGCTTGGTCGGCACCTTGGCTTGCGTCCAAGTGGCACCGTTGTCATCGGAGTAAAGGATATGACCGCGATCACCCACCACCACCAGACGTTTGCCGACGCTGGCAACATCCAACAGCAGGCTTTTTACCGCCTTGGGTGACTCGATGGAGTAATTAGCAGCTGAGCCGGCGGCAGTTTGCGCCTGCAGTGGTGTAGCGATAAAAGTCAGCATCGACAGCACACTGCACAGCGAGAGTGCTTTAGCCAGCGGCGAGTGGACGCACAACACCGGAGCGCGGAACAATCCCGCGGCATGACCGGCCAGGGTGCGCCGCATGACGGGCTCACTCATATACCTTCCCCTTTATTGTTATAGCTGGTACTGCCATTTAGCAGGCCGCCTATGCTATCGAGCTTTAGAAAGGCCTGACAATCAGTGAGACGTTATGTTTTGTTAAGGCAAACCCGCGTGATTGACCGCCCATTCGACTCGCGAATGCACAAAGGCCGCTACAACTGTAGCGGCCTTTGGCCAAGACTACCTAACCTTTAACGGGTCCCGCGTCGACGCAGGGCGGCCGGTTTGAAGTAACCGTCGTCTGGAATCGGCTGACTGAAGTCGATGGTGTTCGACTCTTCGTTGTCCAGGTTCTGTACGTGGTAACGACGCGCCTGCAAATCGTGGAACACATCCAGCGCCGACCAGGTGGTCGGCAGATCGTAGTAGTTCTTCAGATAGGCAATCGACACACGCCACAGCTCGCCACGACCGTCGTACTGATCGACTACCGCCGCTTGCCAGCTGTCCTCGTCGAGGTACAGGGTGCGCTTGGAGTAGATATGACGGGCGCCGGGCTTCAACGTGCCCTCTACGACCCACACACGGTGCAGCTCGTTGCGCGTTACTGCCGGGTTCAAGTGGCCAACCTGCAGCAGGTCTGCGTACTTGATCTCCGGGCTGGTGACTTTGTAGTTGTTGTACGGAATGTAAATTTCCTTCTTACCCACCAATTTCCAGTCGTAACGATCTGGAGCACCGTTGAACATATCGGTGTCGTCGGCGGTACGCAGGCCATCGGCTGCGGCGATCGGCGTGTCATACGCCAGGTTCGGCGCGCGACGTACGCGACGCTGGCCGGCGTTGTAGCCCCAGGCCTGGCGAGGCTCTTTCACCTGATCCAGGGTTTCATGCACCAGCACCGCACCACCGGCCAGGCGTGCCGGGCTCTTGGTGAAGGACAGGTAGTAGAACATGATGTTGTTCATGTTGGCGTACGAGCCCTTCGGGTCGTAGAACTTGAACAGGGCTTCCTGCTGCGAGGTTACCAGCGAGTAGGCGCCATTGCGCTGCACCGCCACTTCAGAGGCACGGCGCACGATATAGCTGCCGCGATAGCGGGTGATGTGGTTCCACAGCGCCTCGACCCCATTCTGCGGAATCGGGAACGGGATGCCGCCGTAGGCGTCGGAGAAACCATTACCACCGTCCAGCAGCTTGGCGCTGGTGGCGTTCTTGATGCTGTTGTCGTAGACCCACTGTGGCGCCGAGCCGGAGCGACGGGTCTGATACACCGGCATCTGGTAGCTGTTCGGGTAGGTGTTGAACAGCGCAATCTGACCGGCCGTCAGGTTGTCTTTGTACTGTTCCAGGTTGGCCTTGGTGATGGTGAACAGTGGCGTGTCGCCGGCAAATGGGTCCGAATGGTGTTGCCCCGCGCCCTTGTAGTCGGCAGGCGCCTTGGTGATACCGCCAGTCCACTCCGGAATGGTACCCGCGGCATTACCCGCCTTCTCGGCACCAAAGGGTGTCAGGCTCGCGCCCAGCTTGGCCGCTTCTTGTGGCGAAACCGCCGCCAGCGCGCTACCTGCAGACAGTGCCAGCGCAATGGCAGCCCCCATCAGCGTGTGTTTTATCAACATTGTGATCTCCGTGATAAATCGTCGGGCGTCCACCCGCGGGCGCCCGATAGGGTTCTGGTTAAGGCTTAGAAGGAGTACTTGACGTTCAGACCGATGTTGTCGCGATCGCGCGCCGAGTTGTTCTGACCGGCGCCATAGAATTCGGTGTACTGAACCTCGGCCTCCAGACTGTTCAGGTAGCTGGCGCGCAGACCGACGGTGTAGGCCTTACGGCCTTCGATGAAGTTGCCGGTCTGGTGCGAGTTGCCTTCGAAGTCATCCTTGTAAACGGCGAACGGCGACAGGTTCACCCCGGCGTAGACGTCGTTCCAGGTACCGGACAGCAACAGGGTGTAGCCGTAGGCGTTCTTGTTGATCTGGTCATCGCGGTCATAACCGGAGATGTAGGAACCGTTCGGACGGCCGGCGTAATAACGGTTGCCGTTACGCGACTGATACTGCAAATCGCTGCCGCGCAGATGCTCGGACGCCAGTTCGGCAACACCGAACAGCGAATCGAAGCCGAGGGTCGGACCAAAGTTGTAGATGGTACCCAAGGAGGCGTTGAAGGCCTCGACGCGTTCCGAGTTATGGATTTCATCGTCCAGCTGGACGATCTGTCCGCCGATATTCGCCGAGCGACCGGATGACAGGAAAGCCGCCTGGGTGAGCAAGTCGCCCAACAGATCGTTGGTTGCCGCGATACCGATCGGCATGTTCGGCCGGTAGGCCAGGTCACCGAACACCGAAGCCTCGCCGAGCGTGGTATTGAAGCTCATACCATACATGCGGATGTCTTCGGCATACTCGCGTCGACCGATCACGTTGTTGGCCAGATCGACTGCGGCCAGTCCGCCTACGGCAGTGTTGACTGCGCCGCCTAGAGCCCCGGCATAGGCGGCAGCTAGCGCCGGATTAAGCGCCGGGTTAGCAATGACCGCCTGCAGAGTAGCCAAAGGCACACCAGCCTGTGCAGCAACCGCCTGCTGCACCTGTGGCGTCAGCGCTGGGGTGGCTGCCCCAGCAAGGGTCGCCAAATCCAGACCGGTAAAACTGCTGTCCACCTCGGCGAAGATGGTCGGTTCCTTGGCGTGGTAGTTGACGAAATAGAAGCCGAACTCGGTAGAGTTCAGTTCTTCGGCGATATAGCGGAATGCCACGCCAAACTGCCCGTCGTTCTTGGCATTCAGGTCGCTGCCAATGGTCGCCACCTTGATGGTGCCGTTGCTGTCGAAGAAGTCGTTGCCGCCAAGACCACCGACCCTGCCCGCTGAAAGCCCGGCATACAGCGGCTGCAGAGCCGCCAGGGCCCGTTGCTCGCTGTAAGCGGTGTTACCACCATCGGCGAACAGATCGGTCTCGGAGAAGTAGGTCCCGACCGGGTCGATAGCCGACTCCTTCCAGTTGAACTGGTAGAAGGTTTCCATCGACAGGTTGTCGGTCAAGCCGACACTGAAGTTCAGTGCCTCGACCGGCACCAGTACTTCCTTCAGTTCGGAACCCGGCAAACGGAATTTGGCCGCATCCACCGGGTTGGTGGTGTTGATGCCGCCACGGTAGAAGATGCCCTCGCCCCAGTTGAATACCTGACGCCCCAAGCGTGCGCTGACCGGCATGTCGGCCACATCCCAGTTGCCATAGACATAGGCGTCGAGGATTTGCGCATCGCGACCGGCCTTGTGGCGGGTCTGATAGGTGAAACGATCATCCTTGGGGAAGCTCTGGCTCGGCTGCACCGGATCGTTGGCGCTGTAGTAGTCGTTGCGCTTGTCCATGATCTGGGTGTCATAGAACGCCGTGCCACGGACGAACAAGCCATAGTTCTTGTAAGTCGCGCCCATGTCGGAGGTGATCTTGTACACCTCGGAGACCAGGCCGGTATCGAAGTTGCGATTACCGTCATTGGTGTTGATGTCGTTGTTGCTCTTGTCCTGCCCCTGCACGCGCCACAGCTGGCCGTAAGACACAGTAGTGTCGATGGAGCCGGTGATTTCATTGTCGGCGAAGCTGAACTCAACCGCGTGAGCATGGACGGCAACCAGCAGGGGCAGGATGCCGGCAAAAGCAAAACCGGCCTTGGCTGGCGCAAAACGCAATATGGGTTTGCGGGACTTAATTTCCATCGAGACTTCACTCCGTGGACAAACAGATCATTCTTTTTGCGCCCACGAACCGGGGCACGACATAGCCGTACTGACGAC
Organism: Pseudomonas sp. SJZ079; assembly: GCF_007993865.1. GTDB lineage: Bacteria > Pseudomonadota > Gammaproteobacteria > Pseudomonadales > Pseudomonadaceae > Aquipseudomonas. The sequence continues at coordinate 72,953 of NZ_VIUH01000001.1, forward strand.
GACTTTTGGTTGATTGGAAGGAAAAAACCTGCGCGCTTGCAGGTCATTGAAAGTCATCGCGGGCGGCCCTCGGCTGTTACTCCGCGTCGCTACGTGGCGCCTTGAGACCCACATAGTGGGTTCAGGAACTAGCGCTACCCGTAGGAAGCGGCTACGCCCTAGCCTTCCTCGCGAACCTTCAACGATCTGTTACGCGCGCCTCACCGCTAGGCATGCACCATCGCGGGGCCGAATCCGCATTGGTATTGCAACCATAGTGCCAATTCAAACGAGCGTATAAAAACCAGGCACCCAGCGGACACAGAACCCATCAAGCCATTTTGTGACCGATCATTCACTGAACAAATAATACAAACGCCAGCAAAGGCTGGCTTATTTTGTCTGACAACCTGACGCGTTACGTCCCTTCACACGACCAGCCACTGCGAATCAGCCTCAGGAAAAGCAGGCACAGTCAAGCCAGCCGGCGCAATCTTAAGTAAGAAAGCGCATAAGCCAATCTGCTGAAATTCTTTTAGGTAACAAAAAAGTGTTACCCGCCAGAGACGAGTAACACTTTCAGAGGAACAGAGCAGCCCTTAGGCGAGACTCTTGCTGACCACTTCGAAGACATCGCTGGACAGCTCGCCGGACGCGAGAATTCGCTCCAGCTCGGCCTTCATCAGGGACTGACGCGCCGCATCGTATTTACCCCAGCGGGTCAACGGCGCCAGCAACCGTGAGGCAATCTGCGGGTTGAGGGCATTCAGGATGATCACCTGATCAGCCAGGAAGCGGTAACCGCTGCCATCGGCCAGGTGGAAGTTCACCGGGTTCTGCCCGGTAAAGGCCCCAATCAAAGCCCGTACCTTGTTCGGGTTCTTCAGGGTGAACGCCGGGTGTTGCATCAGCTGCTGCACCCGCGCCAAGGCACCCGGCAGGGCACTGGCCGCCTGCACGCTGAACCACTGGTCCATGACCAGCGGGTTGTCCTTGAAGAAGTCGGCAAAGCTGGCCAGGGCCTTGGCTTTTTCGGCGTCGAACGGCGAATTGATCAACACCGCCAGGGCCGTCAGGCGCTCGGTCATGTTGTCGCACGCCTCGAACTGCTCCAGACAAGCCGCCAGCACTTCGGGTTTGCCGCTGAGCATCAGGTAGGACAGCGCGATGTTCTGCAGGCTACGCCGAGCAAAGTGCCGGTCTTCGGCGACATAGGCACTGCTACGAGAGACTTCGCGGTTGCTCTGATAGCGCTGCCACAGCGGCTCGAACAGGGCCTCGGCCAACTGCAGGCGAGCGAATTCGCGGGCGCCATGAATGGCCTCGACATCGGCCACCTCGCTGATCTCGGTGAGGTAGGCCTCGCCCGGCAGCGAGAGCATCTCGGCAACCATGGCCTGATCCAGCTGTTGGTTCTCCAACACGCTACGCAGGGCGGCGATCAGGCGTTGGTCCATGACCAGCGGCTGGCCGCGCTGATGCTGGCCGATCAACTCCTGCAGCACCTGCACCGACAGTTGCTGGCCCGCCTCCCAGCGGTTGAAGCCGTCGCTGTCGTGCTGCATGAGGAACATCAGCTGATCACGGTTGTAAGGGAAGCTCAGTTTCACCGGCGCCGAGAAACCGCGCAGCAGCGACGGCAGCGGCTGTTCAGCCACGTCTTCGAAGGTGACGGTTTGCTCGGCCTCACTGATGGCGATCACCCGCGAAGTGCCGAGCGCAGCGGTCTCACCATCCAGGCGCAGCGGCAACTCGCCACCCTGGGCATCGAGCAGGCCCAGCTCAACGGGGATGACGAACGGCAGCTTCTCGCTCTGCCCCGGCGTAGCCGGGCAGCTCTGGCTGAAGGTCAGGCTGTAGCGCTTGGCTGCCGCATCATAGGCCTCGCTGACCGCCAGGCGCGGCGTGCCGCCTTGGCTGTACCAGCGTTTGAACTGGCTCAGGTCGACGCCATTGGCATCTTCCATGGCCTTGATGAAGTCATCGCAGGTCACCGCCTGGCCATCGTGGCGCTCAAAGTACAGGTCGCTGCCCTTGCGGAAGCCTTCGCTGCCGAGCAGGGTGCGAATCATCCGCACCACTTCCGAGCCCTTCTCGTACACGGTCAGGGTGTAGAAGTTGGAGATCTCGATGAAGGCATCTGGGCGCACCGGATGGGCCATGGGCCCGGCATCCTCGGCGAACTGATGGGTGCGCAGGTAAGCCACGTCCTCGATGCGCTTGACCGTGCGCGAATTCATGTCGGCGCTGAACTCGGCATCACGGAACACCGTGAAGCCTTCCTTGAGCGACAGCTGGAACCAGTCGCGGCAAGTTACCCGGTTACCCGACCAGTTATGGAAATACTCGTGCGCCACCACCGCTTCGACGCGCTGGTGCGCGGCATCGGTGGCGGTCTCGGCCTTGGCCAACACGCAGCTGGAGTTGAAGATATTGAGGCCCTTGTTCTCCATCGCGCCCATGTTGAAGTCGTTAACCGCGACGATCATGAAGATATCCAGGTCGTACTCGCGACCATAGGTCTCCTCGTCCCAGCGCATCGACTTCTTCAGGCTGTCCATGGCGTGCTGGCACTTGTCGACGTTCTCCGGTTCGACATAGATACGCAGCGCCACCTCGCGCTGACTCATGGTGGTGAAGCTGTCCTCCACACACCAGAGGTCGCCGGCCACCAATGCGAACAGGTAGGCCGGCTTCATGAACGGATCTTCCCAGGTCGCCCAGTGCCGAACACTCTTTCCAGGGGCAGTCTCTTCCGGGCCGCTGGCAATCGGGTTGCCGTTGGACAGCAACACCGGGTAGCGATGCTGCTCGGCGCTGAGCGTGGTGGTGAACTTGCTCATCACGTCCGGGCGGTCGAGGTAATAGGTGATCTTGCGGAAACCCTCGGCCTCGCACTGGGTGCAGAACATGCTGCCGGACTTGTACAGGCCTTCCAGTGCGGTGTTGCTTTCCGGATGGATGCGCACGCTGCTGTCGATCACGAAACTCGCGGCTTTCGGTTGCAGGCTCAGGTGGCTGTCGCTCAGCTGGTAATCCGCTTCGGTCAATGTTTGCCCATCCAGCGCCAGCGCCAGCAACTCGAGCTGCTGACCATCCAGCACCAGCGGCGGCAGATCGTTGCCACAGGCCGGGTTACGCCGCATCACCAGTTGCGCATGCACCAGGCTGTGATCCTCGAACAGCTCGAAGGTCAGGTGCGTCTCGTCGATCAGGTAATCCGGCGCCTGATAGTCCTTGAGGTAAATCATCTTCGGCTGTTCGCTGCGCATGGCTGGTGGCCCTTCTGGTTCAGGGCCGTGGCTAGGCCCAAATGTGCGAAGTTTGGTTGTCGACTACTGGTGCAGGCCCGCTAGGCGTGCACGGCCAGCTGGTAGGCCGTGTACTTGCGGATATTGATCACCCCGGTGTCGAACATCAGGTACTGGCCCTTGATACCGATCAAGGTGCCTTCGGCGATGGGATTCTTGTCCAGGTTGAAGCTGGTGATCTTGGCCGGATAGGCCTCTATCGGGTAGGCGATCTCGACCGGCTGCTGATCGCTCAACGGCTGAATGGCTTGCAGGCCGAAGCGCTGCTGCAGTTCGCGCAGCCCCTCGCCACAGCTGTCGAACAGCTGGTCGCGCACCGCCGCCAGGTCGACCGGTGCGGCATCGCCCTTGAGCAAGGCACGCCAGTTGGTCTTGTCCGCCACCTGGCTGCGCAGCAGGTCTTCGACGAAGCCGGACTGCTGGCGGGTCGCCACGCGCAGAATCGGCAGCGCCTGGCTCGCCCCCTGATCCAGCCAGCGCGTCGGTACCTGAGTTCCGCGAGTGATACCGACTTTGACCCCGGAGGAGTTGGCCAGGTAGACCACGTGATCGGTCATGCAGAACTGCTCGCCCCAGCTCGGTTCGCGGCAGGTGCCGGCGTCGTAGTGACAACGCTCCGGACTCATGATGCAGATATCGCACTGCGCGAGTTTCTGCATGCAGGGATAACAGTAACCCTGGCTGAAGCTGGTCTTGGTCTTGCGCCCGCAATGGGTGCAGTGAATGGCGCCGAGGTATTCCAGGCGCAGGCTCTTGCCAATCAACGGATTGACCGGCACCTCCTGCTCATCCAGGCGGAAGGCGTATTGCACTGGGGCTTCCAGGCGTGCCGCCATCTTGCTCAGGGCACCGCGGGCTAGCTCGACCATCAGTGCAGGGTATCCGCGGAGGTCTTGAACAGCAGATTCGGCACTGGCGCGGACTTGGAGCTGCATTCCTGCGGGCCCATATAGCCGATACGCTGATCTTCCGGCAGATTCTGCACTTCCCAGGCAATCAACGCCTGCAGACAGAGTTCTTTCTGCTCCTGAGTCAGCTTGCGGCCATCGGCCCATTTACCGATTTCCACCGCCAGCTTGAGGCTCTGGTAGATCTGCGGAGTGATATTTTCGATAGTTTCTAGGAAGGACGACATACGGGTCTCCGAATACAAAGCGGCAGTTTAACGGCGCTGACGCGCCAGCGCACCGCCCAGCAGGCCAGTGGCACAACCGGCAAGCAGGCCACCGACATGCGCGGCATTGGCAATTGCGCCGAACTGCAGCAGCTCGAAGATCCCGGTCATGCAGATCAGCAGCCAGGCCAGCATCATCACCAGCACCCCAGGCGGCAGGCGGTAGTCGGCGTTCGGCGCCAAACGCTGGTACAGCCAGCAGTGCCCAAGCAGCCCGTAGAGCACCCCGGACAGACCGCCAAACAAGGACGGCCCGCCGAAGCTGTACTGGGCAAGATTCGATATCAGACCGAACAGCAGGGTCAGCCCCAGGAGCATCCAGCTGCCCTGATGCGCCTCGATACGCCGCCCCAGCTCCCAGTACCACAGCGCATTCATGGCCAAGTGGAGCATGCCGAAGTGGATCAGCATCGGCGTCAGCAAGCGCCACCACTGCCCGCTTGCCAAGGTTTCGCCCAGGTAGCTGAAATAGATGTAGTCACCCTGGATGCGAAAATTGACGAAGCTGAGCCAGCGGACCACCGCGAGGTTCTCGCCGAGCAGGGTCAAGGCCGCGACCAGCAATGTCAGCAGCAGTACCCCTGCCGTCAGCGGGCGACTTTTCACCTGCTGGAGAAAGCCTTGCGTCGGTCCGGGTGCAGCGGCCAACCGTACAGCCGGATCACCTTGCGGGTAACGGCTATAGAGATCGCGCACCTGTTCGGCCAAAGCTTCGCCCGGGACCCAGAGCACCTGCTCACCGGCCTCCTCGGATACCCGGTGAGGGACCTGTAAACGCTGCAACAGCTCGATAAAGCCACTGAGGTTGGTCTGCACCGGCAAGCGCAAGACGGCCACTGGGGTCATCGCGGCGCCTCCGGTTTTTCCACTTCGACCCAGGCGAACTTGCTCGGATCGAGACGCGTCTCCCGATCCAAGCGGTACGCCACCAGCTTGCCGTACAGCACCGCGCTGTAGTCCAGACAGGCCAGGTTGGGGCGAATCGGCGCCGGCTTACCGCGGCGCCAGTAATGGCCGACGAACAACAGCGGCTGGTCGGCGCCATATTTCAGCAGCTCGGCCTTTTGCAGCTCACTCAGCGGGGTCTGCGCGGCCAGGGTCGGCAAGGCATCCGGCTGAAAAACGATATCGCCATAGGTCTGCGGGTCTTCTTCCCAGAACTTGGTGCGAAAATGCGAGCGAGTGAAGCCCTCATCGCTGGTCAAGGTCAAGCCATGCGGCAGGCGCATATCGGTGCCGCGCAGCAAGCGATCCAGGGCGGTGCTGGCAAAGCTGCCGGGCACAGCCGAAGCCTTCAGAAAAGCCTCGCTGATGCGCCCGTCGGCAAACTGCGCGCGCAGCGATTCGATCAACCCGGCATCCCAGCAGGCATGCACGACGCGAAAGCGCCCCGCATCAATGAACAACGGCAGCTCATAGAACCAGCCGAGAAACTCACGCCACTCCGCCGGATACGCCGCGAACTGCTCCAGCGTCTCCTGGATCAGCCGGGCATGCCGCGGTGTGTGTTCGCGCACGTACTGGTGACCGCTGCCGGGCGCCGCCGGGGTACTCCAGGCCAAGGCATTGAACTCATGGTTGCCCATGATGCACAGCGCTTCGCCGGCGGCGACCATGTCGCGTACCAGGTGCAAGGCCTCGCGGATACGCGGCCCGCGATCGACCAGATCTCCGAGAAAGATCGCCATGCGCTGCGGGTGACGCCATACACCGCCCTGAATGCGATAGCCGAGGGTGTCGAGCAAGCGCTCCAGGGTGCGCGCGCAACCATGGATGTCGCCGATCAGGTCATAACTGCGTGCCGGATCGAGAATCATCATGCCCCTCCGCCACCGAGACGACTGCCCCAGCCCAACTTGGTGCGACAGATTTCGTAGTAGTTGTGATCGAGCGGATGAATCAGGCAGAGCTTCTGTGGCTTCTTGCGCACCGTAATGGTGTCGCCCGGGGCGCAGGTGAAATGGTTTTGCCCATCGCAGGAGACCTGCGGGTAAATCGACATGTCCTTGGACACGACAATTTTCAACTCGCTATTGCCATCCACCACGATCGGCCGGCTGGACAGCGTATGCGGGTACATCGGCACTATGACGATGGCATCCAGCTTGGGGTGCATGATCGGCCCGCCGGCAGACAAGGCATAGGCGGTAGAGCCGGTCGGCGTAGCGACGATCAGGCCGTCGGCCTTTTGACTGCAGACGAACTGACCATCGATATACAGTTCGAACTCGATCATCCGCGTCGACTTACCTGGGTGCAGCACCACATCGTTGAGCGCATCGCCTTGGCCAATGGCCTCGCCATGCCTGCGCACTTCCGCTTCCAGCAAGAAACGGTTTTCGGTCAGGTAGTTGCCTTCCAGCACCTCGGCGACTTTCTGCTCCAGCTCATCCGGACGAATGTCGGTGAGAAAGCCCAGGTTGCCACGGTTGACGCCGAGCACCGGCACTTTGCTGCGGGCCAGCGCCCGGGCGGCGCCAAGCAGACTGCCATCGCCGCCCACCACAATCACCAGATCGCAGACCTCGCCAAGAATCTTCCGTGACGAGGTTTGCAGACCGTGGCCTGGCAACACCTCGGCAATGGTGTCCTCGAGAATCACATGCAGGTGGCGGTCGAGCAGAAAGTTCTTCAGCCGGCGGATGGTGTCGAGCACCTGGGTACTGCCGAGGCGACCGATAATGCCGATATTACGAAACTGCTCCATGGTGCTCCCGCAAACGCTGAATCCAGAGGGCTCGATTATGGGCGAAAGCCCGCAATAGCGGCAAACTTGAGCCTGGATTAATGATTAAGCGCTATTCTCGATAGCATGATGCCTTTCGCCTCGCTCGCCGACCTGCCCCAACAATTGCGCCAACCTGTAGTGCGGGATCTGGCCTGGGTACTGCTTTCGCAGCCGCTGCTGAGCACCACGCCCTGGCCGCAACGCCACCCGTTCAGTGCCAGCTATTGGGCTCGCCACCCGGGAGCACTGGCCGACTGGCTGCTGCATCTCGACTACGACAGTAGCAGTCTGGTGTCCTGGCTGGCGCGAAGCTCGGTACGCCGTCTGGGCCTGTATTACGAACGCCTCTGGCAGTTCGCCTTGCGCGCCGCCCCGGACATCGAACTGCTCGCAGCCAATCTGCCGATTCGCCTGAGCGGCCATACCCTGGGTGAGCTTGATTTGCTGCTGCGCGATGACGAAGGCGTGCACCACCTGGAGCTGGCGATCAAGTTTTATCTCGGCCCCGAGCAGGATAGCGGCGAACCGCCTGCGCACTGGCTCGGCCCCGGTAGCCTGGACCGCCTGGATATCAAGCTCGACCACCTGAGCCAGCATCAACTGCCGCTATCCGCCCGTGGCGAAGCGCGCGCGGCCCTGGCCGAGCTAGATCTGGTGCATGCCCAGGCGGCACTCTGGCTCGGCGGTTATCTGTTCTACCCCTGGTCGAACCGCTGCACCTCACCACTGGGTGCTAACCCGCAACATTTAAAAGGCCGCTGGCTGCACCGACGCGACTGGCCGAGCCTGACCCTGCAAAGTGCCGACGGCTGCTGGCAGCCTTTGCCGCGCAATGCCTGGCTCGCACCCGCGCGAGTTGCGGCGGACGACCTCTGGTCAAGCGCAAGACTACAGGACTGGTTCGGCGCACTGCCGCCGCAGGCCAATGCGCAATTGTTGGTCAGGCTGGAGTGCGGCCCACAGGACGACTGGCACGAGGCTGAACGGGTATTTCTGGTCGGCGATGAGTGGCCTGCGCTGGCTGAGGAATAAACGCCAACAACGGCTCTCGGTCTACGCGCCCAACAAGCCAGTCGCCTGCCGCTCACAAAACATCCTGACGCCCGGCGAAAGTCAGCGGCTGCGCTCGACGCGACCGCCGGAGCGGGCCAAATAGCCGGAGCCACTTTCACACAGCAAGCCTTCACGCTGCACTGCCGGCAAGGCATCCAGCCCATCGCGCAAGGCATAGGCAGTGAAACCCAGTTGCGCCAGCAAAAACACCGCACTGGCACTGCGCTTACCACTGTCGCAGTAGCACAGGTATGTCCGCCCCTTGTCCAGCAGACGCGCCTTCAGGCGCAACAACTGCAGCGGCATATGCAAGGACTCCAGCGCATGGGCACCCTGGTATTCCTCTTGCAACCGCACATCCAGCCACTGTGCGCCGGAGGCCAGCAAACGCGCCGCCTCACCGAGCGAAACCTCGTCCACCACAGGGGCCTTGAGCAAGGCAAAGAAATCCTGACGAGCCAGGCGCAGCACCACGCCATCTTCCAGCAGGGTTACCGTGGCGTTGCGCGGACTGTCGCCAAGTAAGGCCTCCTCGCCAAAACAGGCGCCCACCTCCAACTCCGCCAACACTTGATGAGCGCTACCGGCGCCGCGAATCACTTCGGCACGGCCACTGTAGAGAAAATAACAACAGTCGCCGACCTCGCCCTCGCGTAACACGGTGCTACCTGCTGACAGTTCGAGACGCTGCAAACGCCCAAGCATGCTGCGCACATTGGACGGCGGTACCTTGGCGAACAACGGATTGTCCAGCAGGCGCTCCAACCACTCCACGTCCTCATCCTGGTGACCAAGCTCCAACAGTAAATCCTGATACGCCAGGCGCCAGGTCAATAGCCGGTTGAGGGTCGCACTGTCCAACGCCAGCACGCTGGCATCGGTCAAGGCTCGCGCCTCATGTCGGCGCGGCAGGCTGGGCGACAACGGATGGCAACTGGCTGCGCTGCCAGCGAGCACGTTCTCGCGCTGACCATCGAGCGCCTGCAAGGACAACTCGCCAGCCAACAGGTAGTAAGTCAGGCGCGCTTGATCGCCTTGACGAAACAGCAGCTGCCCCGCCAATACCGGTTGCGGCACCAATTGACCGCGCAGCTCGCGCCACTGCTGTTCGGACAGCATATTGAGCGGCGTCAGGCTGCGTAACTGCTCGGGATTCAGGGGTTCACTCATGGAAATATCCAGGCTCCGCGGGTCACGTCTCGAGATTGCCAGCCAACGGGGCGAGACACGCCTGCTCATGTTTGCGCAGCGCCGCGGTACGACCCTGCAGGCCGCCAGTATGGACGAATACCAACCGGCTACCAGGTGCAAAGTAACCAGCCTCGACTTGCCGACGCAATGCCATTAACGCCTTCCCGGTATACACAGGCTCCAAAGGCACAGCACTCCCTGCTTCGCTCGCCCAGAGAAACTGCACCAACTCGCTATCGACCTTGGCAAAGCCACCACGTGCAGCGTCCAGCAGGTGGTAGCCACGATCGGCCACTCCCGCCGCCTGCAAAACACGCTGCACCTGTTGCGCCACCCCATGGTCGGCCGGCACCGCCACGGCGCCATAAACGGGGTGGGCGTTCGCCTCGCCGAGGACCAACCCCGCCAAGGTGGTACCCGTGCCAACCGCCAACCACCAACCGTCATAATCCGCCCAGCCAAGCGTGGCCAGCTGCTCACGCACTAGAGCCACCAGGCCGACACAGCCCAACGCCCCGACTAGACCGCCGCCGCCTTCAGCCACGGGATACAGGGCCGGGTAGCGTTCACCCCACTCATCCCAGAATCCCGGCCGATGCCGCGCGCGATAACCGCCATAGCCCAGCCAGTGCAGCTGCATGCCAAACGCCAGCAAGTCGCGCACTGTCGGCGTGTCCTGCGCGGTACCGCGCAGCAAGCCCACGGTTGGGAAGTTGAAACGCCGCCCTGCGACAGCCAAGGCATGCAAGTGATTGGAGTGTGCCCCGCCCAGGCTGATCAAGCCATCAGCCCCGACAGCGGCGGCCGCCTGCACATGCGGGGCGAGCTTGAACCATTTGTTGCCGCTGATCAGCGGATCGATCAGGTCCAGACGCAGCACCGCCACCTCAAGACCGGCTGACGTCAGCCAATCGAGGGTCAAACGCTCGAGCGGTGCCCGAGGCGTCCAGTCAGGGGAGATCAGTGACAAGGCTTAGCCGACAGTGCGCAAACGACTACTGGCCTTATGCCGCGCGCAGCAATTGGAGTCGCCCAGGGTAAAGCGGCTGGGGGTATCGACACGGTCGATCGGAATGGCGCAACGGCCACCGCTAGTCAGCGAAGCCTCGCATGTCGGTTGCTGATAGTGCGCCAGCCAGTGGCGGTATTGCGCCTCGGAGACGAAGCACTTGGCCGCCGCATAAGCCATGGGGTTGTCCTGATAACTGGCGATATCCTGCAAGGGAATGGTCAGGTGCCCGGCCCCAGGATGGTAGACCACGAACACCACACCCAACTTGGCGAGACGCTCGAGAATCTGCTCACCACCCTGGCTGGCCAGCGCATCGCACTCGCGCTTGAGTCGCGCGATCTCCTCCTGCGACTGAGCCTCTTGCTCATTGCGATAGGCCAACTCGACATCACGCAAGACCACTTGCTCTTTGTACTCGACCACTGCCGACGCGATTTTCGCCTGCATCTCGCTCTCGAACTGCATGCGCAGAACATCGCTCTCGCTACGGCCATGCTGCTCCACCTCGCGCAGCTGCAGGGTCATTTCTTCGCGGGAGGCTTGCAGGCTGGCCGCCTGTTCGGCCAACTGCGTCTTGAGCGTGGCGTTGAGCTCTTCCTGCTGGCGCAACGCCTGGTGCAGGCCGTGAATCTGCGCCTGGAGACTATTGTTGCGTTCCTCATTGGCCAGTTTGTACTTAGCCAACTCCTCTTCGTGCTGCTGACTCAGACTGCTGATGCGTAAACGCTGCTGCTTGATCAGCTGCGCCGTTTTCAGGCGGTGCTCATGGTCCACCTTTTCCGCGGCCTTGGTCGCACCTTCCTTGGACGGATCGGACGCATACCACTTGTCATCCGAGGCCATCTGCAGGCGCTCTGGCGCAAGTGACTGGATGCTCTCGTCGTCGACCAGCAGACCCAGCTTGTTGCGCTTGGCCGCATCGCGCAGCAGCACTAGGTCATTCTTGCCTGGCGCCAAACTCGGGTCCCACAAGTGCATTTGATGCCAGGACACCGGGCACTGGCTCCGGCAAGCCAGGCGAATCGGTCCGGCGCCGAGATCGGGACCACGCCCAGCACGCTCGGCCAGATGCTGTAACGGAATATTCCAGCCCTTGTCCGGCGCACCTTTCTCATCGAAATCCAGGTAGAAAAACACCGCCGCCCTGATCATCAACCGCGGATTGATCATCACAAAGGCCACGCGCATCTGCTGATCGGCGAACTCCGGCATGCCCACCACGCCATCCAGCAAGGCTTCGAACTCGGGGAAAAACATCTCCTTGCAGATGCCGCCACGCTCATTGAAGAACATCACGGCCTCAACAATCTGCGGCTTATTCTGCATGCTCATCGTTTTCCCTCTAGGCCAACACGGTGTAATCCGTTCCGTCGGGTGACACTCCTGACAGGACAGGCTAACCCTGTAGCCCAGGCGCCGCTCCTTTATTCAGGCAAGTCTAGGGGAAAAACCAACGCCAGCAATGTGACTGGGTTGGCAGTCGGCATGCCGACCAGCCCAAGCAGGCTGCCGGCATGACGAAACTGTGATGGGCTTGGTACAGCGGGCTAGCTGGTTTTAGCGGACAGGAAGGGCGCCAGGCGTCGGCCCATTTCCTCTCCCAGGGCTTGCAGGCCACTCATCGGCCGGATCATCACCTCAAACTCGACAATCTTGCCGTCTGCGTCGAAGCGAATCATGTCGATGCCTTTCAACTCGCGCTCGCCCACCTTGGCACTGAACTCCAGGACAACACTCAAGCCATCGCCGCTGCTCAGCTCGCGATGGTAGGCGAAGCCCTCGAACACCTTAAATACCGTATTGAGGATCAGCGACACCATCGGCGCCCCCTCATAGGGTTTGAAGGCCATGGGTGAGCGAAATACCGCCTGCGGGTGCAACAGCTCCGGTAGCGCACGCAGATCGCCGGCAATCAACATCGCATGCCACCTATCCAGTGCTTCTGCAACCGGAGGCTGCACCGTTAACGCTGTAGACATGAGCGACGCTCCTATTAGAGTTCTGCGGCCAACCGCGAGCCCTGGTTGATGGCACGCTTGGCGTCCAGCTCTGCCGCCACATCGGCACCACCGATCAGGTGCACGCTCTGGCCAGCGGCAATCAGCTCGTCATGCAGTTCGCGCAGCGGATCCTGACCGGCACACACGATCACCGTATCGACCGGCAGCACCTGTGGCTCGCCCTCGGCGATGCGAATATGCAGCCCTTGGTCATCGACCTTGAGGTATTCGACGCTGTTGAGCATCTGCACCTGCTTGTTCTTCAGCCCGGCACGGTGGATCCAACCGGTAGTCTTGCCCAGACCATCGCCGACCTTGGACTTCTTGCGCTGCAGCAGGAACACCTGGCGCGCCGGCGCATGCGGCTCGGCCTTGATCCCGGCGACGCCGCCGCGAGCCTGCAGGTCGACGTCGATGCCCCACTCCTTCCAGAACGCCTCGCGACTCAGGCTGGTGGCTTCGCCCTGGTGGATAATGAACTCGGACACGTCGAAGCCGATACCGCCAGCGCCGATCACCGCGACCCGCTGACCGACCGGCTTGCGCTCGAGGATTGCGTCCAGGTAATTGATCACCTTGGCATGCTCGATGCCAGGAATCTCCGGGGTGCGCGGTGCGATGCCGGTGGCCAGAATCACCTCATCGAAGCCACCCTGGCTCAACTCATCGCCACTGACGCGGGTATTCAGACGCAGATCGACCCCGGTGGTTTCCAGCTTGCGCTTGAAGTAGCGCAGGGTTTCGAAAAACTCTTCCTTACCCGGCACGCGCTTGGCGACATTGAACTGACCACCGATTTCACTGGCCGAATCGAACAGAGTCACCTGATGCCCACGCTCGGCCGCCACCGTGGCGGCAGCAAGACCGGCGGGACCGGCGCCAACCACGGCAATTTTCTTGACCAGGACGGTCGCAATGTAATTCAGCTCAGTCTCATGACAGGCGCGCGGATTGACCAGGCAGCTGGTCAGCTTGCCGCCGAAGGTATGATCCAGGCAGGCCTGATTGCAGCCGATGCAGGTGTTGATCTCATCACTGCGACCCTCGGCCGCCTTGTTGACGAAGTCCGGGTCGGCGAGGAACGGACGGGCCATGGACACCATGTCGGCGTCGCCTTCGGCCAGTACCTGCTCGGCGATTTCCGGGGTATTGATGCGGTTGGTGGTGATCAGCGGAATCTTGATCTCGCCGCGCAGCTTGGCGGTCACTTTGGTGAAGGCCGCACGCGGCACCTTGGTGGCGATGGTCGGAATCCGCGCCTCGTGCCAGCCGATACCGGTATTGATCAGGGTCGCGCCGGCCTGCTCGATGGCCTTGGCCAGCAGCACGATCTCATCCCAGGCGCTGCCGCCTTCGACCAGATCGAGCATCGACAGGCGATAGATGATGATGAAATTCGGGCCAACCGCCTCGCGCACGCGGCGAACGATTTCCAGCGGCAGACGCATACGGTTCTCGTAGCTGCCACCCCAGCGATCGCTGCGATGATTAGTGTGGGCGGCGAGGAACTGGTTGATGAAGTAGCCTTCCGACCCCATGATCTCGACGCCGTCATAGCCGGCCTGTTGCGCCAGACTGGAGCAATTGACGAAGTCCTGGATCTGCTTCTCGATGCCTTGCTCGTCCAGCTCTCGGGGCTTGAACGGGTTGATCGGCGCCTGAATGGCACTTGGCGCCACAGACTTGGGGCTGTAGGCATAACGCCCGGCATGCAGAATCTGCATACAGATCTTGCCACCCGATTCATGCACCGCCTGGGTGACAATCTTGTGCTTCTCAGCCTCCTCCACGGTAGTCAGCTTGGCCGCACCGGAGTAAACCCCACCCTCTTCATTCGGGCCAATACCACCGGTCACCATCAGACCGACACCGCCACGGGCGCGCTCGGCGAAGTAGGCCGCCATGCGCTCGAAACCACCTGGTTTCTCTTCCAGACCGGTGTGCATCGAGCCCATCAGGGTGCGATTCTTCAACGTGGTGAAGCCCAGATCCAACGGAGCGAGCAGGTGCGGGTAATGAGTGGTCATGGCGTTCTCCACATCGAGCTTATGCATTTCACGGAATGCCGTGGTCTCAACTGGACCGCGGTCGGTATGCACTCAACAATATAGAGCCTGCCCAAGCGCCTCAATGATCATAAATAACAAACAGCTAACCTAAATGAACAGCAGACTTGGCAAGAACCATCCATCTGCCTACCCTGTAGCCATGATGCGTAAAGTCTCGATAGTCCTCTTCACACTGGTGGTCAGCGGCTGCCTGACGGCGTTCCTGATATGGGCCGAGCGGCGTCCCGACGCGCACTATTTGTCCGATCTGCGCAGCACCATTAGCAGCGAGCCGGCCCCAGCACAGGTGCGCGGCAATCTGCTGCTGATCCGCCCGCAACTCTACCCGTTGGATTACCAAAGCCCGGCGCACCTGCGCCTGAAGCTTGCAGCCGCACTGGACAATGCCCGGCAGACCGGCCTGCTCGGCCCGGGCACGCTGGTGGCACTGCCCGAGCATATCGGCACCTGGCTGCTGGCGCGCGGCGAGAAGACCGAGTTCTATCGGGCTCTCAACCGTAAGGAAGTGCGCAACTGGTTGCTGCTTGGCAATCCGCTACTAGCGGTCAAGGCACTGCTGATGAATCTTGATGCCGAACGTCTGGACGAGGCGCTGCTGCGCATGAAAGCCGAGCAGATGGCCGAGGATTACCAGCAACTGTTTGCCGGACTCGCCCGCGAGTACCAGGTCACTCTGCTAGCGGGCTCGATCCTGCTACCCGAGCCGCGCCTAGAGGATGGTCAGTTGCGCAGCGGCGATGGCCCACTGCGCACGCTCAGCCTGGTTTTCTCCCCGGAAGGCACAATCCAGGGCGAGCCGTACTACGAGCCTTGGCCCCGACAATCAGACACCAGCGCGCCGCAACGCCTTAGCGCCGGCGACATGACCTATATCGTTGAGCGCGACTGGCGCCCCGGCTACCCGCAGAGCCGATTGCGCCTAGCCGACAGCGACAAGCCGAGTCAGGCCCTGTTCCTGCGCGGCAAATTGGGCTGGCCGATTGGCGGAGCGCCTCGCGAGGTCCAGCTGACCCCCCAGCAAGTCCAACAGAGCAGCCAGGCGCCGGGCAGCCATCTGCTGAACACCTGGGTTGGCGCCGAATGAAACCGCAACGGGTTCGCCTCGGCGATCTATCGGTAGGCTTCGTTTTCAGTCTGGCCGATGCCATGCGCCACCTCGACCAAGACCCGCTGCCGCTTTTTGCCCAGTACGACCTCGATGCGGCTCGTCTGGCCGAACCCAGGGCGCGCCTGTCCATCCCGCGTTATATGCGCCTCGGCCACGCGGCCATTCAGCAAACCGGCGAGCCCGGCCTGGGCCTGCTCATGGGTCGCCAAAGCCGCCTGAGCCAGGCGGGTCTGGCGGGCGTCACTGCCGCTCAAGCACCCACTGTGCGCGAGGCGGCGCGGACCCTGACTCGCTTCGAACCGCTGTACGCCTCCAACTACCGCGGGCAATCGAGCCTGCACGAAGACGCCAAGGGTGCCTGGTTACGCTTTTATTCGATCAGTCCCTACAACGCCTACAACCACTTCGTGGTCGACTCGGTACTGGCCAGTTGGACGCAACAATTGGGCAGCCTGGCCAGACAGCGCCTACCGGTGGAGAAAGTCGAGATTGAATTCCCGGCACCCAGCTATGCCACCGATTATTCAGAGTCCTTCGACTGTCCCGTGGAATTCGCGGCCGCACACAATCAATTGCGCCTGAGCCACGCCACGCTCAACCTACGCAACCCCGAACACTGCCCGACTACTTGGCGCCAGCTCCTGGAAATCTGCGAGCGAGAGCTGGAGCAGCTGACTCGCACCCGCAGTCTGCAAGAGCGCGTCATCCAACTGCTCGGCCCCCTGCTACATGGACGCGAGCCCGATTTACAGGAAGTCGCCGCCCGTCTGCACCTACCGCCCTGGACGCTCAGGCGCAAACTGGCGGAAGAAGGCACGCAGTTCCGCACCATTCTCAACGAAACTCGCCGCGACCTGGCCATGGCGTATATTCGCGACACCGAACTGGCATTCGGTGAGATCGCCTACCTGCTCGGGTTTTCTTCGGCCGAAGCCTTTCAGCGCGCCTTTAAACGCTGGAACCAGCAGACCCCAGGCGAGTTTCGTCGTATCCAGCGCACCCCAGGTGCAATTGCCTGACACGCCACAAAACGTAGCCCGCCCCTTACAGCTCGGTGGCGTCCTCCACTGGCTCAGGCAGATCCTGCTCAAGCGCGCGATACTCAAGGAGCTCTTCTTGGTAATCATCCATTGGACGGTCCTCTTTAATTAACCCGCATGGCCAGATAGACAGCATGCAGGCAGTTTAAAAAGCGCAGATGACCGATAGATGACCGATAGATGACAATAAATCGCAGACAATAAAAAACCCTCAGGTATTACTACCTGAGGGTTTCGTATATGGCGCAGCGGACGGGACTCGAACCCGCGACCCCCGGCGTGACAGGCCGGTATTCTAACCAACTGAACTACCGCTGCGTATCTCTTGGACTTGCGTCCGTTGAACTCTGCTTACTCGGGTAGAACCAACCAATTTGGCGGTTCCCACCTCATGCCAAGAATAAACCTGACATGTAAAATATGGCGCAGCGGACGGGACTCGAACCCGCGACCCCCGGCGTGACAGGCCGGTATTCTAACCAACTGAACTACCGCTGCGCATTGACCGGACTGACGCCCGACCTCGTAAAGTAATGGTGGGTGATGACGGGATCGAACCGCCGACCCTCTGCTTGTAAGGCAGATGCTCTCCCAGCTGAGCTAATCACCCATTGCTTTGCGAAGGCGCGCAATTTACGTCGAGGCCTCACCTAAGTCAATACTCTGCTTCAGTTTTTTCTGAAAACAGAACAAATACTTGGATGCGCCACGAGCAACGATAAAGCAACGCTGGCCCAACCTCATGAATACCCTCGCGCGGCCATCGAGGGCAAGGACAGCATTAGGAATATCGACAGGGCATCTCCAGGCTCGTCCAGCACCTGAGACACCCGATTAAAACCTCACACGCAAACTCAAGCGCGCCGCCACCCGATTTCCCTCGTCGCGGTCCAGGCCGGCCTCGACGATCTGCACCCCCTGCTGCTCGAGCACGGCGAACCAGCGTAACAACTGCGCGAAGGGCGCCGACTGCACGCTAACCTGCAACGAGCCATCACTGTCGCTGTCCAGTCGCTCGATCGTCAATCCCTGTTCGGCGGCGCTGGCGGTGACCATGCCTTGCAAGCGCTCAGGATCAAGATGGACCTGCGGTTTAGCGGCCAGACCGCGAGCCAAGGGTGCCTGCGCCTGCATATAGGTATGCAAGGCACGCTGTTGTTCGAAGGCGCTGCGGGCCGCCGCCACTCCTAGCTGAGCCGGCCGCCAGAGCGACAGATAAAGCACCACCAGCAGCAGAAACACCGCCAACAGGCCCAGGGCCAGCCGCTCGCGCATCGCCAAGCCGCGCCAGCGCTGCAACAAGACAGAACTCTGCAGCTGCGCCGCGAACGATTGCCCCGGTTCGCTCAGACTGCTCATGCACCACCCCCGATCACCAAACGCGCGCTCACCCCAGTCGCCTCACGACTGGCCGAGCCCAACTGCACCGCCAATCCAGCCTCCTGCAGGCGCTCGCGCAACCGCTCCAACTCGCTAAAACCCGGCGCCTGTACCTGCAGCGATAAGTCGCCACGGATGTCACTGAAATCCAGTTGTTCAACCTGCACCGACGCCCCCTCCGCCACCATCGCCTGACTCACTTGAGCGAGCATCCCGAGTAGACGACTCTGGCCACTGGCACCACTGGCCACCAGGTGTTGGTCGAATTGGGCACGCAGGTTGACCAGCTTGTGATCATCAGGAAACAGCTCCTGATAGAGAGCCGTGCTGGCCTGTGCGTAGGTGTCGGCTTGGCGCTGAAAATACCAACCCTGAGCCAGGTTGAAGCCCCACTGCAACACCAGCCACAAACCGACCAACCCCAGCAACGGCCGCCAAGCCTGCCAGTAGCCATTGGGTTGACGCGAGGCGAATACGCCCTGCGCCAGATTATTGATAACGGCCTGTTCAGCCAGCCAGCGATAGGGATCGGCGATCGTCACGAACTCGCCCACCGGTTCCGGTGCGGCCTGCTGTTCCGGACTGTAGGCGACATGCGGTGGCGGGCAAACGCCGGCCAGGCTCGGCCAATCCTCCTCCCCCAAGGCCAGGCGCGCCACCTCCGCACCACCGAGCAACCAGCGCGAATGCAACCACAGCAGCTGGGTACCGCCCCGAGGCAACAAGTCGGCATCCAGCGCAATTGTCTGTGGCGGTATCGGACACAAGGCCAACCAACTGGCCAACCACTCGCGGCGCATGGCGAATACCCGATGACGGCCATCTGGCAAGCGCTCGCCCAATGCCAGATGCAGCTGTTCGACATCTTCGGCCAGCAACTCTTCCACGGCGAACGGCAGGGCCTGACGCAGCCAACGCGCCTTCTGCGTTGGCAGCTGCACCGCACAGGCCGTTACCGCCTCCACTGGCAATACCAGGGTCCAGGCACCCCTTACTTCAGCCAGCGCTTCGGCAAATGGCAAACACTGACTGTTTTCACCCTGCACGCACTGCACCGGCATGTCCGCGGATGCCCCGGCGCAGGCCGCAGGGGGCAGAAACACACATAATTGACTCATGGCTCGACTTCCTTGACGGGTACAGGCGGTAAACCGCTTTGCCCCAAATCACGGGCTAAAACATACACCTGACCATCGCTGGCGCGCTGCAAGGTGCTGCGTAAAATCTGACGGCGCTCACCCACAGTCACTTCGCTGAACACCTGAAAATACTGACTGCCCACTGCCAGCCCCTGACTCTGTACGCGCAACCCTGGCAGCTGCGCAAGAAAGCTCGGCACGTCGGGATAACCCTGACTGCCACGCGCAGCGACCAAACCCTCTGCGGTAGCCAGCGGCAGCCCCTCGGCAAGGCTCGCCAACACCCAGGCATTGGCGGTGTTGACGTTCAGCGTTGCATCCTCCGGCAAGGCACTGACAAACGGCAGCAGACGCTGGTAATCGGCCTCGCTCATCTCCAGCAGCAAACGCAATTCCGACACATCGGCCAAACCACGATTGGCTGCACGGTACGCCGGCTGTGCCAGTAAGTATTGATTATCCTCGGCGCCGTAGCCGCCGCTTGGCTCCTGATCGAGGTCCAACCAGTCAAGCAGACGTTCGGCATAGGGCTTATCGATTTGCAGGCTGAGCAACAGACGACGAAATTGCCCCAGCGCCACCTCGTTGACCTGCCCCTTGCGCACCAGGCTGTTGAGGTTGAAGCGACCCGTCGGGTCGTCGATACGTACCCGTAACTCACCGCCTTCATCCAGGGCAAACGGCGCCAGCGGTCGCGCCCAGAGCTCGCCCAGGTGATCCACCGGTGTCCGCGGGTCGCCTTGTTGCAAATCCCGCTGCAGCACCGCCTTGGCCAGGGTCTCGCCACCCAGGGCGTAATGCCAGGCTTGACGCACGTGCAACTGATTGGCACTGCTGCGAATCGCCAGCTGTTGGCGGGCAATCAAACCGGCGCAGACCACCGTGACCACCACCACCACCAGCAGCACGGTGATCAATGCCATGCCTCGTTGCCGCTTCATCGCGAGGACTCCACCGCGGAGTCGGCTGCTGATTCAGGCTCTGTACCCTGATCACCTTGATCCCCCTGATCGGCCCGAGCCGCCTGTTGCAGCTGCTCCGGCAGCACGTCGGGCAAGCGCAGCAAGCGCCGCAACTCGCCGTAATGGCGATGCTCCAGGATCAGTTCGACCGCGTGCGGCAACTCTTCCAGCGCATCGTCACCATGGGTGCCGGGTGGCGGCCAGCTGCCATGCCAAGCGCCGGCACCGTCCAGATAGCGCAAGCGCATCCGTGTCACGCCATCCAGCGCCTGCTGCACTTGGGGCTGACTGTCCTGGGCCTGATCCAGCACATTCCAGTAGCGTCGCTGCCACTGCTCGCCACTCAACTGCCAGCGCACGCGCTGCTCACTGGCCCGCACTCGCCCCAGCGGATTGCGCCAGCCGACCCGGGTCAGTTCCAGTGCCGCGTTATCCCCCTCCTCGCCGAGCAGCGCCGGGCGCGAATCGCCGAAGGGGTCACGCACCGGTCGCACCACCACCTGTAGCACATCGCGTTCGAACGCGGCGATGGCGCGGACCAGTTCGCGCAACTGCAGTTCATGCGCGCGCGTTGCACTGTCGGTGCGCAGCACGCTGTCGAGCATGCGATAAGTCGCGAGCCCCAGCAGGGCAAAGATCGCGATGGCGATCAGCAACTCCAGCAAGGTGAAGCCGCGCGAGCTGTTCATCGTGGCGCCTCGAGAAAACCACTCAAGCTGACCACCGCGCGCTCGCGCAGATCGCCGCTCGGGCCACGCTCGGGTCGCGGCGCCACCCACAGGGTGACCCGGCGCATGCGGGGTTCGCTGGTTGCCTGAATTTCACTCTGCCACTGCCAGCGTCGCCCGGCGAACTCCAGCTCGCCCTGGTCACGCCCCTCGCCCGCTGGGACCTCGGCCAACTGCAGTTCGGTCAAGCGATTATCGGCGATCCACATCGCCAGGGTCTTGTCCTCCAGTCGCGCCGCAGTTTGCAAACTGCGTGCACTCGCTGTCAGAACGCTGGCGGCGACCATGGCGAAGATAGCCAGAGCAACCAGCACTTCGAGCAAGGTAAAACCCCTCGCGCGCTTCATCCGGCATGGGCCTTAGGGCTGTAGACCTCGACTTTTGGCAGGCGAAAACCATCGCTGGACAACTGCAAGCGCAAGCCGTCCTTGCGCCGCTCGCCCAAGCGCAGGAGAAACGGGCTGAGCTCTCCGCTGGAGAGAATCAACAATTGCGGCGCACGGTTTTTCCCGGGGGTTTCGCTGCCGGCGGGCAGTGGCAGTTCGAGCGCCTCACCTTCCAGCTCGACACTCAGCTCGGCCCAGGCCGGCAGGCGATGCGGTTTGTCCGCCAAGGCTTGCCAACGCCCGGAAACAGGGTCGTACTGCAGCACCTGATAGGCCTCCTGAGTCAGCTGTAAGCCATATTCGCGGTTGTCCAGCACCGCCTCCTCGGCCAGCACGCCAATCAAGCCGGCCAAGCGCTCGGCTTCATTGCGCAGCTCGCGGGCCGGACCGGCCAATCCCGTACTGAGCACGGTCAAACCGATCAGGCTGCCGAGAATCACCAGCACCACCAGCAACTCGATCAGGGTAAAGCCCCGCGCCTCACGCATGGCGGGCTATAAGTCCCAGTTACCAATATCGGCATCCAGGTCGCTGCCGCCCTGCTTACCATCGGCGCCAAACGAATAGAGGTCGAACGCACCCTTAGTACCGGGTGCCAGGTACTGATAGACATTGCCCCAGGGATCGACCGGCAGGCGCTTGAGGTAACCGTCCTTACTCCAATTCTTCGCCGGCGGATTACCCGAGGGCTTTTCCACCAAGGCCTCAAGCCCCTGCTGGGTGCTCGGGTAATTGTGGTTATCCAATTTGTACATATCCAAGGCGGCTGACACCGCCTTGATATCGCCCTTGGCGACGGTAACCTTGGCCTGGTCCGGTCGGCTCATCACCTGCGGCACGACCAAGGCGGCGAGAATCCCCAGGATCACCACGACCACCATGATTTCGATCAGCGTAAAACCTGCCTGACGCTTGTTCACCTGCTTACCCCACCAATTGATTGAGAGACAGAATTGGCAGCAGGATGGCCAACACTATGACCAACACCACTGCGCCCATAAAGACCAACATGAATGGCTCGAACAAGCCGACCAGTAACGCTACCTGGGCACTCAGGTCGTTTTCCTGATTGCGCGCCGTACGCGCGAGCATCTGATCCAATTCACCAGAGCGCTCACCACTGGCGATCATGTGCAGCATCATCGGTGGGAACTGCCCACTGGCCTCCAGTGCGCGAGTCAGGCTGCCACCCTCGCGGACTTTCTGCGCGGCCACCACCACCTCGGCACGAATCACCCGGTTGGCAATCACTTCGGCGCCGATACCCAAGGCCTCCACCAGTGGCACCCCGCTCTGCGTAAGAATGGCCAGGGTCGAGGCGAAACGCGCGCAGTCGGTAGCGCGAATCAAGCGCCCCAGCAACGGCAACTGCAACAAGAAGGCGTGCCAACGCACCTTGACTGGCTCTTCACGCAGGGCCCAGCGCGACGTGAAAAAGCCCAGCATCAACACAATCAACGCCAGCCAACCCCAACTCTTGACCCAGTCGCTCAATGCGATCAGCCCCCGGGTCAAGGCGGGCAAGGTTTGCCCGGAATCGACGAACACCCGCACCACATCCGGCACCACATAACCGAGCAGAAAGCCGACGATCAGCAACGAGGCGCACATCAGGATCAGCGGATAAAGCAGGGCCAGTTGAATCTTCTGCCGCGACTGCTGACGCTGCTCGGTGTAATCGGCCAACTGTTCCAGCACCGGCCCCAAGTGCCCGGCGTGCTCACCCGCCGCGACAGTGGCGCGGTACAGATCGGGAAAGGCCGCGGGAAACTCCTTCAGGCTGCTGGCCAGACTCTGGCCTTCCAGTACGCGAGCGCGCACCGCCAACAGCATGCCTTGGATACGCGGCGTGCCGGCCTGAGCCGCCGCGGCGCGCAAGGCTTCTTCGATCGGCAGCGCGGCTTGCACCAGGGTTGCCAGCTGACGGGTCAACAAGGCCAGATCACGCGCCGAGATCCCGCGAGAAAAACTGAAATGCCCGGCGTGATCAGCCTGTTCCCGAGTGCGCGTGGCTTTGACGTCCAACGGCGCCAGTTGCCGCTCGCGCAGCAGTTGGCGTACCTGACGTGCGCTATCGGCCTCGAGCACGCCTTTCTGCTGGCGACCCTTGGGATCGAGGGCGAGGTATTCGAAAGCAGCCATGTTCTAGCTCACTCCTCTCGAGTCACGCGCAGCACTTCTTCCAGGGTGGTCACCCCGTCCAACACCTTGCGCCGCCCATCCTCTCGAATACTCGGACCAAGCGTGCGCGCATGACGGGTCATGTCCTGCTCGGAAGCGGCGTTGTGAATCAGCGTGCGCAAGTGCTCGTCGAATACCACCAGCTCGTAAATGCCAGTACGACCCCGGTAACCCTGCTGATGACAGTCGCTGCAGCCGCGGGCGTGGTACAGGGTCGGCGCCGGCTCGGCCGCCACGCCGAGCAGCGCGCACTCGGCAGCATCGGCCTGGTAAGCCTCCCGGCACAGCGGACAGAGGACCCGGACCAGGCGCTGAGCCAGTACACCGAGTAACGACGACGACAGCAAGAAGGGTTCAACCCCCATATCCACCAGGCGGGTGATGGCGCCGACTGCACTGTTGGTGTGCAGCGTCGACAGCACCAGGTGGCCAGTCAACGACGCCTGCACCGCAACCTCGGCAGTTTCCTTGTCGCGGATCTCACCGACCATCACCACGTCCGGATCCTGCCGCAGAATTGCCCGCAGGCCGCGCGCGAAGGTCATATCGACCTTGGTGTTGACCTGAGTCTGACCGATGCCTTCGAGGTGGTACTCGATGGGGTCCTCCACCGTAAGGATATTGCGCGTGCGGTCATTCAGACTGACCAGGCTGGCGTACAGCGTGGTGGTCTTACCCGACCCCGTTGGACCGGTAACCAGCAGGATGCCGTGGGGCTTGCGCACGGCATCCTCCATCAATTGACGATCGCGCGCACACATCCCCAGGTGCTGCAACGACAAGCGCCCGGCCTGTTTGTCGAGCAAGCGCAGCACCACCCGCTCACCATTGGCCGAAGGCAGAGTGGAGACCCGCACATCGACTTCGCGCCCGCCGACCCGCAGGGAAATTCGCCCATCCTGTGGCACACGCTTTTCGGCGATATCCAGCCGCGCCATCACCTTGACTCGCGACACCAGCAGCGCCGCCAGCTCGCGCTTGGGTTCGAGCACCTCACGCAGAATGCCGTCAACGCGAAAGCGTACAACCAGGCGCTTTTCGAAGGTTTCCAGGTGAATATCGGAGGCGTTCTCCTTGATCGCCTCACCGAGAATGGCGTTGATCAAACGAATGATCGGGGCGTCGTCCTCTTGCTCAAGCAGGTCTTCGGTTTCCGGAACCTGATCGGCCAGGGCTGCCAGGTCGAGACTGCCGCCGAGATCTTCGGCGAGCTGCATCGATGCCGAATCATGCTGATAGGCCTTCCCCAGAGCCTGCTCAAAGGCTTCTGCAGACAGCTCCCGCAGTGGCATCCGAACGCCTACGAAGCGCTGGGCCTCAGCCAAGGCCACCAGATCGACTGCCGGCCGGTGCCCCAGGCAAGGCGGGTCGACCTCGGCCAATACGACCACTCCGTGCCGTTTAGCGAAACTGAACGGTAAACGGCGCAGTACAGTTTCAGTGAGCAAAGCGTTCATCCTGGGTCGCCTTAAAACGGTAACGTAACACGAGTATCAGAGCGGCTCAGGCCGATCCAAGTCGATAGCTGCGTCAGTGAATAATTATCGACATGCGCCATACTAGAGCCGATCCACTGGACTATCTTTAGCACATCACGGAACGCGATACACCACCTCGATAGGGGGCTGCTAAACGCCGGCTAACTGTCTATGATCGGGGCGCGATTCACACCACATAACAAAAAATTTCCGGAGCCACACCTTGCCCTTTTCGGCTACTCGACACTGGATGCAACGGCACGCCGCCACTTTGGCGGGTGTCGCCGTGATTGTGGCCATGAGTGTCAGCCTGGCCTGGCAAACTGTTGATTGGCTGCGCTTAGTGCGCGCACCCGGCACTGTCGATCCACTGAACACGACCAATACACCAGCACCCGCCCCTAACCAACGCCTGGATCAACTGTTCGGCGCCAGCGGCGCAGACAGCCAGACGCCGCCACCTGCCACCAGCCTACGCCTGACCTTGCTGGGCAGTTTCGTACATGCCGACCCCAAACGCTCCACTGCGATTATTCGCCTGGAAAGCAGTCCCGCACAGCTGCACGCCATAGACAGCGAAGTGGCCAATGGCGTGCGCCTGCATGCGGTCTACGCCGATCACGTGGAACTGATGCGCAACGGCCGCCTGGAGACCCTGGCCTTCCCACACAGCCCATCGGCGGATGACAGTGCGAACTATTCGTCCAGCGCAGATGCGCCGGACACCCTGGATCAACTCGACGACCTGGAAGCAGATAACCTTACTCAGCTGCGCGAACGCATGGACGCCCTGCGCCAACAGATGGAAGCGGCCGGCACCTTACCGCCGGATACAGAACCCACCGAACAGCCCACGGAAAGCGACTGAACCGATGCCCCAGACCTTCTCGCGATTCACCCTCGCTCTACTGGCCGCCGGCCTGGCCGTCACCGCGCTGCCGCTCAGTGCCGCCGACAGCCCAGCGGCACCTGCCGCCAACCAGCAAGAAGAAAGCTGGACCATCAACCTGAAAGGCGCCGACATCCGCGAATTTATCGACCAGGTCGCGCAGATTACCGGCGAAACCTTCATCGTCGACCCACGAGTCAAAGGCCAGGTCAGCGTGGTGTCGAATACTCAGCTGAACTTGAGTGAGGTCTATCAACTGTTTCTCTCGGTGATGGCCACTCACGGGTTCAGCGTTATCACTCAGGGCGAACAGGCACGCATAGTCCCGAATGCCGAAGCCAAATCCGACGCGGGCCTAGGCCCGGCTGCACCAGATCGCCTGGAAACCCGCCTGATTCAGGTACAACACGGCTCGGCGACAGAACTCATTCCGCTGATTCGACCACTGGTGCCGCAATACGGCCATCTCGCGGCAGTGACTTCGGCCAATGCCATCATTATCAGCGACCGCAGCGCCAATATCGCCCGAATCGAAGACCTGCTGCGTCAGCTCGACCAGAAGGGCGACCGCGACTACAGCGTTCTCGACCTGCAATACGCCTGGGTCATGGATATCGCAGAAGTGCTCAACAGCGCCCTGGAGCGCGGCCAGGCCAAAGGCGCCTCCGGCACCCAGGTGATAGCCGATGCGCGGACCAACCGCCTGATACTCCTCGGCCCACCCGCCGCGCGAAGCAAGTTGGTGGCATTGGCCAAATCGCTGGACACCCCGACTAGCCGCTCGGCCAATACCCGCGTGATTCGCCTGCGGCATAACGATGCTAAAGCCCTGGCGGAGACCCTCGGCGAAATCTCCGAAGGCCTGAAAGCCCAGGACGGCAGCGAGGCTCCCGGTAAGCCGCAGAACATCCTGATCCGCGCCGACGAGAGCCTCAACGCCCTGGTACTGCTTGCCGAGCCCGATATGGTGGCGACCCTCGAGGACATCGTGCGCCAGCTCGATGTGCCCCGCGCACAGGTGTTGGTAGAGGCTGCCATCGTCGAGGTCTCGGGCGACATCAGCGATGCCCTCGGTGTGCAGTGGGCCTTGGATGCCCGTGGCAGCACAGGTGGTCTCGGCGGAACCAGTTTCAGCAATACCGGGCTGGCCGTTGGCACAGTGCTGCAAGCCATTCAGGATCAACGCAACAATGTCGACAACCCGATACTCAACAACCTCCCGGATGGCGCTATCGTCGGGATCGGTACTCGCAACTTTGGCGCACTGGTCACCGCCCTATCGGCAAACACCAAGAGCAACCTGCTATCCACTCCCAGCCTGCTGACCCTGGATAATCAGAAAGCGGAAATCCTGGTCGGGCAGAACGTACCGTTCCAGACCGGCTCCTTCACCACCAGCGCATCCGGTGCAGACAACCCCTTCACCACCATCGAGCGGCAAGATATCGGGGTAACCCTGAAGGTCACGCCGCACATCAACGAAGGCGCCAGCCTGCGCCTGGAGATCGAGCAAGAGATATCCTCCATTGCGCCCAGCGCCACCCTGACCTCCCAGGCCGTGGACCTGATCACCAACAAGCGCTCGATCAAGAGCACCATCCTTGCCGAGGACGGCCAAGTCATCGTGCTCGGCGGCCTGATTCAGGATGACGTCACCCACTCCGATTCGAAAATACCAATACTGGGCGACATACCCATACTCGGCCGACTGTTTCGCTCATCCAAGGACACCCACATCAAACGAAACCTGATGGTCTTCCTGCGCCCCACGGTGATTCGCAATGCGACGGGACTGGCCGCCCTTTCCGGGAAGAAATACGGTGATATCCGGATACTCGGCAACCTGCGCGACGACTACCGCCCAGGTATCCTGCCGCGCGATCCAGCGCAGCTGTTCGACCTGAATTCGCCGTCAGACGCCATCGACTTACGTAAATAGCATCCGCGCAAAGCAAAAAGGCCTCGGTTCACCCCGAGGCCTTTTCATTCGTCGCAACGCAGTCGCCGGTTACTTTAGCTGAAGCGGCACTCGCGCCGGACCCTGGATTACGCTCTGCCGATCAAAGCACGGCGAGACCGCGAGCCAGATCCGCCTTCAGATCGAGCAAGTCCTCCAGCCCCACCGCCACCCGAATCAAGCTGTCGCTGATGCCGGCGCTGGCACGCTCCTGCGGCGAAAGACGACCATGCGAGGTGGTTGCCGGGTGGGCGATGGTGGTTTTGGTATCGCCCAGGTTGGTGGTGATGGAAATCACTCGAGTCGCGTCGATAAAGCGCCACGCAGCCTCCTTGCCACCCTTGACCTCAAAACTGACCACTGCACCGAAAGCACTCTGCTGACGCTTGGCCAATTCGTGCTGAGGGTGGCTCGGTAAACCGGCATAGTAGACATGCTCGATGCCCGGCTGCTGCTCCAACCATTCGGCCAACTGTTGCGCACTGGCGCAATGCGCCTGCATCCGTACGCGTAGGGTTTCCAGACCCTTGAGGAAAATCCACGCATTAAACGGACTGAGGGTCGGACCTGCGGTGCGCAGGAAACCCACGACCTCCTTCATCAACTCCGCCTTGCCAGCCACCACGCCGCCCATGCTGCGACCCTGGCCATCGATGTACTTGGTCGCCGAGTGCATGATGATATCCGCACCGAGCTTGATCGGTTGCTGCAGCGCCGGGGTACAGAAGCAGTTATCGACAATCAACAGGGCGCCTTTGCCATGCGCAATCTCGGCCAAGGCCGCGATATCGACCAACTCGGCTAGCGGGTTGGACGGTGACTCGACGAACAACAGCTTGGTATTAGGCAGGCAGGCCGCTTCCCAAGCCTGCAGATCCGCCAGCGCGACATAGCTCACCTGCACGCCGAAGCGCTTGAGGTACTTCTCGAACAGGCTAATGGTGGAGCCAAACACACTGCGCGACACCAGCACATGATCGCCGGCGCTGCACAAGCTCATGACGATGGACAGGATCGCCGACATACCGGAGGAAGTAGCCACCGCTTGCTCGGCGCCTTCCAACGCTGCGATGCGCTCCTCGAAGGCGCGCACGGTAGGGTTGGTATAGCGCGAGTAGACATTCCCCGGCACTTCGCCGGCAAAACGCGCTGCCGCATCGGCCGCCGTACGAAATACGTAGCTCGACGTCGGAAATATCGCCTCGCTGTGCTCACCTTCCGGCGTGCGACGTTGCCCGGCACGCACCGCCAGGGTATCGAAACCGACCCCTTGCAGGTCGCTGTCCAGGCGCCCGGCATCCCACTCTTGCGTCATGTCCCTTACCTCGAATTGCAGCCTTAACGACGCCACTCGGGGCGCCACTCAAGGCTTAATTGTTATACAGGTCGATAATCGCGCTGACGGCTTGAGACTTGACCTTGGACACATCGTTACGCGCCTGCTCGATCTTGTTCAAGTAATTCTCATCGACATCGCCGGTGACATATTGGCCATCGAACACCGCACAGTCGAAATGCTCGATTTTCACCTTACCGCCACCCACCGCGTCGATCAGGTCGCTGAGATCCTGATATAGCAACCAATCGGCACCGATCAATTCGGCGACTTCCTCGGTGCTGCGATTGTGCGCGATCAACTCGTGAGCACTCGGCATGTCGATGCCATAAACATTCGGGTAGCGCACCGCGGGTGCCGCCGAGCAGAAATAGACGTTCTTCGCCCCGGCTTCGCGAGCCATCTGGATGATCTGCTTGCAGGTGGTGCCGCGCACGATGGAGTCGTCCACCAGCATCACGTTCTTGCCGCGGAACTCCAACTCGATGGCATTGAGCTTCTGGCGCACGGACTTCTTCCGCGCGGCCTGCCCCGGCATGATGAAGGTACGGCCGATATAGCGGTTCTTGACGAAGCCTTCGCGGAACTTCACACCCAGGTGGTTGGCCAGTTCCAGCGCCGCGGTGCGGCTGGTGTCGGGAATCGGGATGACCACGTCGATGTCATGCTCTGGACGCTCGCGCAAAATCTTCTCGGCCAGTTTCTCGCCCATGCGCAGGCGCGCCTTGTACACCGAGATGCCATCCATGATCGAATCCGGACGCGCCAGGTAGACATGCTCGAAGATGCAGGGTGAGTAATGCGGATTGGTCGCGCATTGGCGGGTGTGGAGCTTGCCGCCTTCGGTGATGTACACCGCCTCGCCCGGCGCCAGATCGCGGATCAGACTGAAGCCGAGTACGTCCAGCGACACGCTCTCAGAGGCAATCATGTACTCCACGCCCTCGTCGGTATGACGCTGACCGAAGACGATCGGGCGAATCCCGTTGGGGTCACGAAAGCCGACGATACCGTAGCCGGTAATCATTGCGACCACCGCATAACCACCACGGCAACGCTGGTGCACCTGACTGACCGCAGCGAACACGTCCTCTTCGGACGGCTGCAGCTTGCCGCGCTGGGCCAGTTCGTGCGCGAAGACGTTGAGCAACACCTCCGAGTCGGAGTTGGTGTTTACGTGACGCAGATCAGACTCATAGATTTCTTTGGCCAACTGCTCGACGTTGGTCAAATTGCCGTTGTGCGCCAGGGTGATGCCATAGGGTGAGTTGACGTAGAACGGCTGCGCCTCGGCCGAGCTGGAGCTACCGGCGGTCGGATAGCGCACATGACCGATGCCCATATGACCAACCAGGCGCTGCATATGGCGCTGTTGAAAGACGTCACGAACCAGGCCGTTGTCCTTACGCAGGAACAGACGGCCCTCATGGCTGGTAACAATACCGGCAGCATCCTGGCCGCGGTGCTGGAGGACGGTGAGCCCGTCATACAGCGCCTGATTGACGTTCGATTTACCGACGATACCGACAATGCCGCACATGTGACGCAACCCCTACTGAATGAAACAGGCTAATGCTGAACGCTCTTGCAGCAGTTTAGGCTGCAACAGCGCTTATTTGAACGGCAGCTCAACGGGTGCGCTGATGCCGCTGGCCAGCCACTGGCTGGACATCCCCAAGATGAGGTTTTTCGACCAGTCCGCGACCAATAAAAAATGCGGCAACAGCGTCGACTGTTGCCACCACGGATCTTGCTGCACAGGCGCCAGACTGAGCAGCCCGATCAGCACCACGACCAATAAACCGCCACGGGCTGCGCCGAAGACCATGCCCAGAAAACGATCGGTGCCGGATAAACCGGTGACGCGTATCAGCTCACCGATCAGGTAATTGACCAGTGCACCGACTAATAAAGTGACGATAAACAGAATGGCGCAAGCGGTGATCACGCGCGCCGAAGGGGTCTCGATAAATTCGCCAAGGTGCTGCGACAGGGCACCACCAAACATCCAGGCGACGACCCCGGCAATGATCCAGGTGAGTAAGGACAAGGCTTCCTTGACGAAGCCACGACTCAAACTGATCAGACTCGAAATGGCGATGATGGCGATAATCGCCCAGTCGACCCAGGAAAATCCCACGATGGCGGCTACCGACGGAAAAGGCGCTGCATTTTAACAGAGCCCTCGCCGCGGGGTAAGCGGAGGATTAGCTGCGCTCCGGACGAAAACGCACCACGAAGCCATTGAGTTTTTGCTGACGATTCAACTGGTCACGCAACCGATCGGCTTCCGCACGCTCGATCAGCGGGCCAACAAACACCCGATTCATCCCGTCCACACTGCGAATATAGGCATTGTAGCCCTGACTACGCAGAGTCTTCTGCAGGGTTTCCGCTCCGCTTCGGCTGGACAGGCTAGCCAGCTGTACTGACCAACTGACCGGTAAGCTGTTGGCATCCAGACGACTTGCCGGTGGCTTCGCTACAGCCTCGACCTGCGCGGGCGCCGCTGCAACCGGCTCAGCCGGCAGCGCAGAGGGCTGTTCGGGCTCGCTCGAAATGGCCACTGCTTCATTATCGAACTCATCCGGCACAGGCTCTTCGGGCAGGATCTGCGGTTCCGGCACGCTCACCGGTTGCATTTCAATCTGCGGCATAACCGGCGCCTGTGGCATGCCCGGCGCATCCACCACCACGCGGCGCAGTTCGTCCTCACGCGACAACAGCATGGGCAGAAAAATCACTGCCAGCGCCAACAATACCAGGGCGCCGACCATGCGTTGCATCAATCCTTTATCCAGCAAAGCCATCCTGCACTTCCCCCTTGGCATGGCCAGCCAGCCAGTCCAGGGCCTCGGCCACGCAATAAAAAGATCCGAACAGCAGAATTTCATCCCCTGCTGACGCCCGCGCACACTGCGCCAGCAACGCCGACGTCACGTCGACATATGTCGCGACATGCGCACCAAGATTATGCAATTGCGCCTGCAACTCGGCGGCTGGCCGCGTGCGACTGGTCGGTAACGGCGTCACCGCCCACTCGGCCACTTCGCTCAGCAAGGGCGTCACCACCCCTACCAGGTCCTTGTCAGCCAACAGACCGAACACAGCCAGACGCTTGCCCGCCAGCGGCCTGGCAGCCAAACGCTGCGCCAAGTATGCGGCGGCATGCGGATTATGCCCAACATCAAGCAATAACGTGAGTGCCTTACCCTGCCAATTCAACACCCGGCGATCCAGGCGACCAGCTACCCGCGTTCTCAATAGAGCACTGACGATCTGCTCGGCGTGCCAAGGCAGCTCAAGCAAGGCATAGGCTTGCAGCGCCAGCGCGGCGTTTTCCATGGGTAAATCGAGTAGCGGCAGCTGCTCCAGCCGCAGGACCTCGCCCCTGGCATCCAATCCTCGCCAACTCCAACGCTGCGCCTCGACTGCCAGATCGTAATCGCGCCCCCGCAGAAACAACGGCGCTTTTAGCTGGGCAACTTGCTCCAGCAAGGGCTGTGGTGGGTCGCTATCTCCGCACAAGGCAGGTTTTCCGGCGCGGAAGATTCCGGCCTTTTCGAAGGCAACCGACTCACGGGTATCACCCAACCAGTCGGTGTGATCGAGACCGATACTGGTGACCAGGGCAAGATCGGCGTCGATCAGGTTTACCGCATCCAGACGCCCGCCCAGCCCGACCTCGAGCACCACGGCGTCCAGGGCCGCACGCTGAAACAGCCAAAACGCGGCCAAAGTACCCATTTCGAAATAGGTCAGGGAGATAGCGCCACGCGCCGCGTCAACCTCGGCAAAGGCCTCGCAGAGCGCAGCATCGTCGGCTTCGATACCATCGACCTGCACGCGCTCGTTGTAGCGCAGCAAGTGGGGCGAGCTATACACCCCCACCTTGAGTCCCTGCTCTTGCAGCAAGGAAGCGAGAAAGGCGCAGGTCGAGCCCTTGCCATTGGTGCCGGTAACGGTAATGACCCGTGGCGCCGGCCTGGTCAAACCCAAGCGCTGCGCCACTGCCCTGGAGCGCTCCAATCCCATGTCGATGGCGGATGGGTGCAATTGTTCCAGATAGGCCAACCAATCGGCGAGGGAGCGTTCGTTCATGCAGTGACCGGGAGCGCTGCCGGCGATGGCAGACGCATAAACTGCGCGAGCAATTTAGCCAACCGCGGGCGCAATTCTGCGCGCGGGATGATCATGTCGATGGCGCCATGATCCAGCAGGAACTCGCTGCGCTGAAAACCTTCCGGCAGCTTCTCGCGTACCGTCTGCTCGATCACTCGCGGGCCGGCGAAGCCGATGAGCGCGCGCGGCTCCGCGACGATTACATCACCCAACATCGCCAGGCTGGCGGAAACGCCACCGTACACAGGATCGGTCAGCACCGAGATAAACGGAATGCCTTCTTCGCGCAGGCGCGCCAGCACTGCGGAGGTTTTCGCCATCTGCATCAAGGAAATCAGCGCCTCCTGCATGCGGGCGCCGCCCGATGCGGAGAAACACACCAGCGGACAGCGCTGCTCCAGCGCCACGTTAGCGGCACGCACGAAGCGCTCGCCAACAATCGCACCCATCGAGCCGCCCATGAAGGAAAACTCGAAAGCGCAGGCCACCACCGGCATTTTTTCCAGGGTCCCCTGCATTGCGATCAGCGCATCTTTCTCGCCGGTCTGCTTCTGCGCCGCGACCAGGCGATCTTTGTACTTCTTGCTGTCGCGAAACTTCAGGCGATCGACAGGTTCCAGCTCGGTGCCAATTTCTTTACGGCCCTCGGCATCAAGGAAGATGTCCAGGCGCGCGCGCGCGCCGATGCGCATGTGGTGATTACACTTGAGACAGACATCCAGCGTCTTTTCCAGCTCGGGCTTGTACAACACCGCATCGCAGGACGGACACTTGTGCCAGAGCCCTTCCGGCACCGAGCTTTTCTTGACCTCGGAACGCATGATCGATGGGATCAGTTTGTCTACCAACCAGTTGCTCATGCTCTTATTTCTCCAAAGCTGTAGGCTCGAATAGGTTCGCGGCGCAAGGCCCTAGCAACCTATCCAAGCGAATTCACGACTGCAGTTTCAACTGGAACCGGCGCCTGCATGAAGCAGCAGCCCGGGCTCGCAGAAAGCTCGCCACTACGCAGACGAGCACCCAAACTCAGGGCCGTCATAGCAGCACCTGTGACAGGGTTATGGACGGCCAAGCGCACAGCGCCGTCACATCAAGCTCGCTCATGGAGCGCAAGCCCCCTTGACCGCCCGCACGAACGCTCGAACCTTTTCGGCGTCCTTGATACCTTTGCTTGCCTCGACCCCGCCACTCACATCCACCGCGTAGGGCCGCACCTGTTCGATAGCACTGCGTACATTCTCCGATGTCAGCCCACCGGCGAGAATAATCGGCGTGTTTAAGCCTTGCGGCACCAACGCCCAGTCAAAGGCCTGCCCTGTACCACCGGGCACACCACGCACATAGGTGTCCAGCAAGATCCCTGACGCGTTGCCGTATGGCTCGATCCGCGCCGCCACATCTTCTCCCGGCCTAACCCGTAATGCTTTGATATACGGGCGACTGAAGCGATCGCAATCAGCAGGGGATTCGTCGCCATGGAACTGCAGCAGATCCAGCGGAACCACCTCGAGAATGGCACTCAACTCGTCGCGACTGGCGTCGACAAACAGCCCCACCGTGGTCACGAACGGCGGTAAGGCAGCAATAATCGCCCGCGCCTGCTGCACACTGACTGCTCGCGGGCTCTTCGCATAAAACACCAAACCAATAGCGTCCGCCCCGGCTTCAGCGGCAATCAATGCGTCTTCTATGCGGGTAATCCCACAGATTTTGCTGCGAACGACTGACAACGCGCGAGTACCTTTAGCAAAGCCCGGATGGTAGCAAATGCCACTCTAGGCGTCAGCCGCCACATCAGGTAGGCCGGATAGGAAATGCGGCCCGAGATAGCGCCTGGGCAGATCGAACTCCTCGGGATAATCGACTTGCACCAGATACAGGCCATAAGGATGTGCGGTAACGCCGCCAGTACGCCGCACGCCGGTCTCCAGCACTTCGCGCGCCCACTCAACCGGCCGCTCGCCCGCACCGATGGTCATCAGCACTCCGGCGATGTTACGCACCATGTGGTGTAAAAAGGCATTGGCACGAATATCCAGAACGATGAAGCGACCGTGCTCAAGCAGACGCAAATGGTGCACCGTCTTGATCGGTGACTTGGCCTGGCATTGCCGAGCCCGAAACGCACTGAAATCATGGGTACCAACCAAAGCCTCAGCCGCCTCACGCATGCGCTGAACATTCAGCGGTCGATGGTTCCAGGTGACCTCCTCAGCCATGTGCGCGGGACGTATTTGGTCATTGTAGATGGCATAGCGATAACGCCGGGCCTGGGCGCTGAAACGCGCATCGAAATGCGCCGGCATGAGCTTAGCCCAGGTCACACTGATGTCTTTCGGCAGATTCATGTTTGCCCCCATCACCCAGGCATGCATGGAGCGCTCTACCGACGTATCGAAATGCACCACCTGGGCACTGGCATGCACCAGCGCATCGGTACGACCGGCACAACTCAGGGTGACGGGCGCGCCACCGGCCACTTTGGATAGGGCTTTCTCCAGGGATTCCTGGATCGAGGCCACACCGCTGCGCTGACGTTGAAAGCCGTGGTAGCGCGACCCCTTGTATTCAACCCCGAGAGCGACTCTGAAAAAGCCAACGGCAGCCGAATCGGCTGCCGCTGTAGGTATTGCATCAGACATGAATCAAACCAGATTAGTGACCAGCTCTCGCGCTTCCTGCTGCTGGTC
Organism: Pseudomonas sp. SJZ079; assembly: GCF_007993865.1. Classification (GTDB taxonomy): domain Bacteria; phylum Pseudomonadota; class Gammaproteobacteria; order Pseudomonadales; family Pseudomonadaceae; genus Aquipseudomonas. The sequence continues at coordinate 108,866 of NZ_VIUH01000001.1, forward strand.
TTCGTTACCCTCGGCGATCACTTCGTCGAGGATGTCACGGGCGCCTTCGGTATCGCCCATGTCGATATAAGCACGCGCCAAGTCGAGTTTGGTCGCAGTTTCGTCCGTACCCGACAGGAAGTCGAAATCATCGTCGTTTTCCATGTCAACCAGCGGCGGCACGTCAGCAGGCGCGTCCTCACTCGACTCACTCGCAACAGGCGCCTGATCCAAGTTACTGGCCAACTGATCCAACTCCGCAGTCACCTCATCAAGCTGCGCCGCGAAGCCATCGCTAGCTGGCTCGGCGACAGCGTCATCGTCATCGTCCAAGGACAAGTCGAAATCGGCCGAGAAGTCGAACTCACTTTCAACAGCGTCGCCCGGCAGGCCGGGGCTCACGTCAGTCAAGTCGTCGCCGACCTGAGCCGCAGTCGGCGCCTCATCCTCCAGGCTCAGCAAAAACTCGTCTTCGCCTTCCTCTGCCGCGACTGGCTTGCTCTCATCATCGAGACTCAGACTGAAATCGACCAACTCATCGCCCAGTTCCAAGCTATCGTCGGACGCATCATCCAGACTCAAATCGAAACTCAGATCATCAGCCTGCCCAGCCTCCATCTTGGCCGGAGCATTCAGATCCAAATCAATCTCCAGATCCAGAGCATCGATATCCGCCAGAGAGGCTTCACCTGCCGCCGCTTGCTGATCGCGATCCTGCTCGGGCTCAAGCTCATCCAGACTCAGGTCAAATGCCTCATCCAATCCATCCGCAACAGGCTGGCTCGGCTCATCCAGTGTCAAATCATCCAGGCTGAAGCTATCCAGATCATCATCGGCACCGGCACCGGCAGCCATACCGGCGACTGCGAAAGCAGCCATAGCCGGGTACTTGGTTTTTAACTGGTCGATCTCGACTGCGGCTCCGCCGATTTCGCGCAACTCACTTTCTTGACGGGCAAAACCTTCGCGATCACCCAGCTCGGCATAGACTTCCATCAGCTTCACACGTAAATCGCTACGTTGTGGCTCATTGTTGATCGCGTTGTGCAATAGGTCGGCAGCCTGATTGAAACGGCCATAGGCGATATAGATGTCCGCCTCACCCAATGCATCACCAGTCTGCGCAGTCACTCGCTCTTCACTAGCCGGCGCATCAGCCTCAGCGCCATCAAGATCGTCTTCATAGCTATCGAAGCTGTCAGCCGACAACTGCATATCTGCATCAAAACTACTGGCATTGTTCTCAGCGGCCAACGCCTCCTGCAGCTCAGCCTCTTTCACGGCATTGCGTCGCGATAGCATCATCAGACCGATCAGCAGCACCAATAAACCGCCGCCGCCAGCAATACCCAGGAGCATGGGGTTGGCGAGTAGATCGTCGATCATATTGGCTTGCGGTTGTTCCTCCACGACCGGGGCAACTGCTTCCTGCACGGGAGGAACCGGAGGTTTCTCAGCGACCGGAGGCTGTTGCGGCTCCAGGGCCGGTTCAGCGGCTAGTGGCTGGACCTCTGCCGGCGGCGCTACATCGGGCGCTACCGAAGGTTCCTCGCTGTAGTTGTAATCGGGCGCCTCGGCTACAGGCGGTGTTACTACCGGCGCTGGTTCGATTGGTTGTACCGGCTCGGCTTTCGCCGGCTCAGCCGCGGTCGCTTCAGCGGCAGCCGCTTGAACAGGCGCTGGCTTGGACGCCGCCAGGTCTGCTTGCAGCTTGGCCAACTGATCATCTTTCAACTGAATCAAACGCTGCAGCTTATCGAGCTGACCTTGCAGGTCGCCCATGCGGCTTTTTAGCTCGTCGTTCTCACGACGGGTCGAGTCGAGACTTTCCTGGGTCACCGCCAATTTATCGGTCAGCGCCTTGCTCTCTGCCGCACCTTTATCGCTACCACTGGTAGCTTTACCCGCATCGGCAGAAACCAGCTTCAGACTGTCCTGAGTCTTTGCCTGGGCAGGGGCAGCACCGGCAACACTGCGCTTGGTCGCGTCCAGCTGGCGAGTAGCAGAGGCTACGTTGCGACCCTCACGCCAGGCGGCATTTTGCTCAGCAACCTGCGCAATCGCCTCCGCTCGGGAGCGACCGCCAATTTGCTGCTGCTCCGGCAAACGCAACACCTGACCACGCTTCAGCCGATTGATATTGCCGCCAATAAAGGCATCCGGGTTCAGATCCTGAATAGCCAGCATGGCCTGATGAACGCTGTTGCTTCCGCGCACGCGCTCAGCAATCTCCCAGAGCGTGTCATTGGCGGTGGTTTTGTATTCGCTGCCCTGCAAGGCACTGGCAGTGGTAACGGCTGAACGTACAGCGGGAGCAGGAGCGGGAACAGCTGCCGGACGCGAAACCTGGGTGGCAGCCTGCTGTCGCGGGGCCACGGCCGCTGGAGCCGCTGCCGCAGCCGTTTGCGGCGAATAGAGCGGCGGATCAAGCAGCAGCGTGTATTCACGCAACAGACGACCATTCGGCCACAACACCTCAACCAGGAAGTTGAGATAAGGCTCACGCACCGACTTATTCGAGGTTACGCGAATGACACTCTTGCCATTCGGCTTGAGTATCGGCGTAAATTTCAGGTCGGTTAGAAAGTACTGACGATCAACGCCAGCCTTGATGAACTCTTCAGGAGAAGCCAGGTTCGGCAGTACTTCATTGGAAGCCAGATCACGCACTTCCAACAACTCGATTTCAGCCACCAATGGCTGATTCAGCGCCGACTGCAGGGTTACTTCACCCAGCCCCAGCGCATGCGCCATACCGGAGGACAGTGCTGAAGCAGCTGCGATTGCCAGCACCAGTTTGCGAACCCGAACCATAGCGTTATCCCTTTTTATCTTTTTTCTCGGCATGCGAGAGGGTCTTGATAATTGCTGCCTGTCTCCACTCGAAAGTGGCTCCCCATTCAGCAATCAACTCAGCCAGTATTGCCAAGCTCGAAAGATTCTTCAAATTTCTAGGTAAGTATCTTTTACAGATAGTGTTTTATCAATAACTCGGCCAATTGCACAGCATTCAAGGCAGCGCCTTTTCTTACGTTATCAGACGCAATCCACAAATTGAGCTCCGCCGGATCGTCCAGCCCACCCCGAACCCGACCGATATATACCTCATCCTGGCCGACTGCATCACCCACAGCCGTCGGATAATCGTCCGACTCAACGTATTCGAGTCCCGGAGCCGCACTCAACGCCGCACAGATCGCAGCCAGATCAATCGGCCCCTCCGTCTGCACCGATAAGCTGATGCTGTCGCCGAAGAATACCGGCGCCTGCACACAGGTTGCCGAGACTTTCAATCCCGGCGCACCGAGCAACTCCTTCAGCTCAGAGGCCACACGCCGCTCCAGCACACCATGGCCGTCGCTATCCGGCGTATCGACCTGAGCCAGCAGATTAAAAGCGATTTGCCGGTCAAAAAAACGCGGTTCGAGCGGACGCGCATTTAACAGCTCGGCTGTCTGGCGCGCTAGTTCGGCCGCGCCTTCGCGCCCACGACTGGTCACCGCCAGGCATGCCGTGACCGCCACACGCTGCAGCTTTATCTGCTCACGCACCACCGCCAATACGCATGCCAGTGCAATGCTCACCGCACTCGGGCTGGTCAGTTGGTAAGGCGCCGAGAGTCTTGCCAACACCTCGGCATTCACCTCTGGCACGACGCGCGGCGCTTGCCGCGCCGGCAGCGCTGCAGCCAGGTCGATGATAGAGCAGCCGGCAGCGCGGGCCTTTTCAGCATACTCAAGCGTCACCGCCGCGCCAGCCGCGAAGAAGGCTAATTGCACACGAGAGAAGTCGAAGGACCCCAGCGCCGACACTCGCAGACTCTTATTCTTGAAGGAAAGCGAGCGCCCTGCCGACTCGCCACTGGCGAGCAGATGCAGATTGGCCAAGGGAAACTCACGCTCTTCGAGCAGTTGCATCAGCGTTTCGCCGACGCTGCCGGTGGCACCGATAACGGCAATATCAAAGGTACGAGTCATGAAAGCGCTTCTGACGAAATTAGCCTCGCACTGTATAGAGCGGCCCCACAAATGCATAGGAGCGAGCCTGCAGGCGGTCGGTTGGTAGCCCGATCGCGAACAGCGCTCGCTCCTATCTTGGAACTCGAAACGGCCCACCCAAGCAGACCGCCGCGACCATCAACGCTCCAGCAGAATCCGCAGCATCCGGCGCAACGGCTCGGCGGCGCCCCAAAGCAGCTGATCACCCACAGTGAATGCGCCTAGGTACTGCGAGCCCATGTTCAACTTACGCAAGCGACCAACCGGCACACTCAGGGTACCGGTCACCGCCGTCGGACCCAGCTCGCGAATGCTGGCTTCACGCTGATTCGGCACCAACTTGACCCACGGGTTGTGCTGACTGATCAGCCCCTCGATGTCGGAGAGCGGCACGTCCTTGTTCAATTTGATGGTCAGTGCCTGGCTGTGGCAGCGCATGGCACCGATACGCACACACAGACCATCGACCGGTATAGGGCTCTTGAAGCGGCCTAGAATCTTGTTGGTTTCCGCCTGCGCCTTCCACTCTTCACGGCTCTGCCCGTTCGGCAACTCCTTGTCGATGTAAGGAATCAGGCTACCGGCCAGCGGCACGCCAAAGTTATCCACCGGGAAGGACTCGCCGCGCATGGCTTCAGCCACCTTGCGGTCGATATCCAGAATCGCGCTGGCCGGATCGGCCAGTTCATCGGCGACCGAGGCGTTGATCGAGCCCATTTGCTTGATCAGTTCGCGCATATTCTGCGCACCCGCGCCACTGGCCGCCTGATAGGTCATGGCACTCATCCACTCGACCAGGCCGGCCTCGTACAAGCCGCCCAAGCCCATCAGCATCAGGCTGACGGTGCAGTTGCCGCCGATGTAGTTCTTGGTGCCGGCGTCCAGCTGCTGATCGATCACTTTGCGGTTGACCGGATCGAGGACGATCACCGCGTCATCGCTCATGCGCAGCGAGGATGCTGCATCGATCCAGTAGCCCTTCCAGCCCGCTTCGCGCAGTTTGGGGAAAACTTCACTGGTGTAGTCGCCACCCTGGCAGGTGAGGATCACGTCCAGGCCTTTCAGCTCTTCGATGCTGTAGGCGTCCTTCAGCGGGGCAATGTCCTTACCGATGGACGGACCCTGGCCACCTACGTTGGAGGTGGTGAAGAACACCGGTTCGATCAAGTCGAAATCCCGCTCCTCCAACATGCGCTGCATCAGCACGGAACCCACCATGCCACGCCATCCGATCAGACCTACACGCTTCATAACCACTACACCTATATAAACAGAGCACCGGAACGTCCCCCGGCAAACCCAAAAAAGTTACAGACTACGCAGCGCTTCGACTACCGCGTCACCCATGGCGGCAGTACCGACCCTGGTCATGCCAGCAGAGTGGATATCACCCGTACGCAAACCCTGGTCCAGCACCTTGCTGACAGCCGTCTCGATAGCGTCGGCCGCCTGGCTCAGATTGAAGCTGTAACGCAGCAGCATCGACACCGAGAGGATGGTCGCCAACGGGTTGGCGATGCCCTGCCCGGCAATATCCGGAGCCGAACCATGACACGGCTCATACATGCCCTTGTTGTTGGCATCCAAGGAGGCCGAGGGCAGCATGCCAATGGAACCGGTCAGCATGGAAGCCTCATCCGACAGAATGTCGCCGAACATGTTGTCGGTGACCATCACATCGAACTGCTTGGGCGCGCGCACCAGCTGCATCGCCGCGTTGTCGACGTACATGTGGCTCACTGCGACGTCCGGGTAATCCTTGGCCACTTCTTCGACCACGGCGCGCCACAGCTGACTGGAGGCCAGCACGTTGGCCTTGTCCACCGAGCACAGTTTCTTGTTGCGTACGCGGGCCATGTCGAAGCCGACCTGCGCGATGCGACGGATCTCGCTCTCGCTGTACGGCAGGGTGTCGTAGGCCATACGCTCGCCATTCTCCAGCACCTTGCTTTCGCGCGGCTGACCGAAATAGATGCCGCCGGTCAACTCGCGAACGATGAGAATATTCAGGCCGGCGACTACTTCCGGTTTCAGCGAGGACGCATCGGCCAGCTGCGGATAGAGGATAGCCGGGCGCAGGTTGGCGAACAGGCCCAGCTGCGAGCGGATCTTCAGCAGGCCGCGCTCCGGGCGCAGGGCCGGCTCGATCGCATCCCACCTGGGCCCGCCGACCGCTCCGAGCAGGATCGCATCGGCAGCGCGGGCGCGCTCGAGGGTTGCGTCGGCCAGCGGTACACCGTACTTGTCGTAGGCCGCACCGCCCAGTTCGTCGAACGACAGCTCGATGCCCAGGCTGTACTTGTCGTTGGCCAACTGCAGCACCTTGACTGCCTCGGCCATGATTTCCGGGCCGATACCGTCGCCAGGGAGAACCAGAATCTGCTTGCTCATGGAATGTCCTTAATTACTTGATCGCACCGAACAGCCAGGGGCTGCTCTGCTGGTAGCTGGTTTCGAAGGTCTTGATTGCCTCGGCATCCTGCAGCGTCAGGCCAATATCATCCAGGCCGTTGAGCAGGCAGTGCTTACGGAAGGCATCCACCTCGAAGCCGTACTGCACGCCGTCCGGACGGGTCACGGTTTGCGCCGCCAAATCGACGGTCAACTGATAGCCTTCGCTGGCCTCGGCCTGCTGAAACAGCTGATCCACCTCGCTTTCCGCGAGAATGATCGGCAGCAGGCCGTTCTTGAAGCTGTTGTTATAGAAGATGTCGGCGAAGCTCGGCGCGATGATCGCCCGAAACCCGTACTCTTCCAGCGCCCAGGGCGCATGCTCGCGACTGGAGCCACAGCCGAAGTTTTCCCGAGCCAGGAGCACACTGGCACCCTGATAACGCGGGAAGTTCAGGACGAAGTCCTGGTTAAGCGGCCGCGTCGAGCAGTCCTGGTTCGGCTGACCGACATCCAGGTAACGCCACTCGTCGAACAGGTTCGGACCGAAGCCGGTACGCTTGATCGACTTCAAGAACTGCTTGGGGATGATCTGGTCGGTATCGACGTTGGCGCGATCCAGCGGCGCGACCAACCCGGTGTGCTGGGTAAAGGCTTTCATCTTCGCTCTCCTTAAGGCTGGGTCAGTTCACGCACGTCGATGAAGCGGCCGGTCACCGCCGCTGCCGCCGCCATCGCCGGGCTGACCAGATGGGTGCGCCCGCCAGCCCCCTGACGGCCCTCGAAATTACGGTTTGAGGTGGAGGCGCAGTGTTCGCCGCTGCCCAGCTTGTCCGGATTCATCGCCAGACACATGGAGCAGCCCGGCTCACGCCATTCGAAGCCGGCCTCGATGAAGATTTTGTCCAGCCCCTCCTGTTCCGCCTGCTGTTTCACCAACCCCGAGCCCGGCACCACCATGGCCTGCTTGATGGTCGCGGCGACCTTGCGGCCCTTGGCCACCTCGGCGGCGGCGCGCAGGTCTTCGATGCGCGAGTTGGTGCAGGAACCGATAAACACGCGATCGAGCTGGATCGCGGTGATCGGCTGATTAGCGGCCAAGCCCATGTACTTGAGTGCGCGAATGATCGAGTCGCGCTTGACCGGGTCGGCCTCGGCCGCCGGGTCCGGCACGTTCTGGTCGACCGCCAGGACCATTTCCGGCGAGGTGCCCCAGCTGACTTGCGGTTTGATATCTTCGGCGCGTAACTCGACCACGCTGTCGAAGTGGGCGTCGGCATCGGAAACCAATCCGCGCCACTGCGTTACCGCCTGCTGCCACTGCTCGCCTTTTGGTGCAAACGGACGACCCTTGACGTACTCGATGGTCTTCTCGTCGACTGCAACCAAGCCGACCCGGGCGCCCGCCTCGATCGACATGTTGCAGATGGTCATGCGCCCTTCCAGCGACAAATCGCGGATCGCGCTGCCGGCAAATTCCAGGGCGTGGCCATTGCCGCCGGCGGTGCCGATCTTGCCGATCACCGCGAGAACGATGTCCTTGGCGGTCACGCCGAAGGGCAGCTTGCCCTCGACCGCCACCCGCATGTTCTTCATCTTCTTGGCGACCAGGCACTGGGTGGCGAGCACATGCTCGACCTCGGAGGTGCCGATGCCATGGGCCAAGGCACCGAACGCGCCGTGGGTGGAGGTGTGCGAGTCGCCGCAGACCACGGTCATGCCCGGCAGAGTGGCGCCCTGCTCCGGGCCGACCACATGGACAATGCCCTGGCGCAGGTCATTCATCTTGAATTCGAGAATGCCGAACTCATCGCAGTTCTCGTCCAGGGTCATCACCTGAATACGCGACACTTCATCGGCGATGGACTCCAGCCCGCCCTGACGCTCGGCCTTGGTGGTCGGCACGTTGTGATCCGGCGTGGCGATATTCGCGTCGATCCGCCACGGCTTGCGCCCAGCCAGACGCAAGCCTTCAAACGCCTGCGGCGAGGTCACTTCGTGGAGGATATGGCGGTCGATATAGATCAGCGACGAACCATCGTCGCGGCGCTTCACCTCATGCATATCCCAAAGCTTGTCGTACAGCGTTTTGCCGGCCATCAGCGGATCCCTCGTCAGCGTATTTCTATGCCCAGGCGAATAGCCCTTCGGCTTATGGGATGATCCTATGGGCTTGCATTAAATTACTCAAATTCATATTTTTCATCCATTGGATAACCCAAAGGAATACAAATGGACCTGGCTGCGCTCAATGCCTTTATTGCCATCGCCGAGACCGGCAGCTTCTCCGAGGCTGGCGAACGCCTGCACCTGACCCAGCCTGCGGTGAGCAAGCGGATTGCCAGCCTGGAACAGCAGCTAAGCGTGCGCCTATTCGACCGCCTGGGGCGTGAAGTCAGTTTGACCGAAGCCGGCCGCGCCCTGTTACCGCGGGCCTACCAGATACTCAACGTGCTGGAGGATACCCGGCGTGCGCTGACCAACCTCAGCGGTGAAATCAGCGGCCGCCTCACTCTGGCCACCAGCCACCACATCGGCCTGCACCGACTCCCGCCCCTGCTCAGGGCCTTTACCCGCGCCCATCCGCAGGTAGCGCTGGATATCCAGTTCCTCGACTCTGAAGTGGCCTACGACGAAATCCTCCACGGCCGCGCCGAACTGGCGGTGATCACCCTGGCCCCGGAGACCCGCGAACCGGTCCGTGCGGTGCCGGTATGGGACGACCCGCTGGATTTCGTCGCTGCCCCCGAGCATCCACTGGCCAGCAATGGCGAGGTGAGCCTGGCCGATGTGGCGCGCCATCCGGCGGTGTTTCCCGGCGGCAACACCTTTACCCACCACATCGTTCGGCGCCTGTTCGAAGCACAAGGGTTGGTGCCGAATATCGCCATGAGCACCAACTACCTGGAGACCATCAAGATGATGGTGTCGATTGGCCTGGCCTGGAGCGTGCTGCCACGCACCATGCTCGATGAACAGGTCGCGCGGCTGCCGCTACCCGGTATCCAGCTGTCGCGACAATTGGGCTATATCCTGCATACCGAGCGCACCCTGTCGAATGCCGCTCGGGCTTTTATGCAACTCCTCGACGCCCAGCGCGACGGTCTTGCACTGGCGCCTACGCAAAGGCTAACGTGAACCAGATAACGATAAGAAAGACTCCCGCATGCCCCAGCCCGATCAAAACGCCGTGAACACCCACGCATCATCGCCCAGCAGAAGAGCCGCCCATGGCCAACCCCAGTGACCGGCAACCGCCACTGCCGCACATTCCGGCACTTGATCCAGGCGAATTCGAAAAAGCCTGGAGCGACGCCCCGAGCCTGCTGGCGGCACTGAACGGAGCGCGCCTGGGCGCCTGGCACTGGGACGTCGAAAGCGGCCGAGTCAGTTGGTCACGAGGCGCACAAGCGCTGTTCGGCCTCGACCCGAAACAGCCATTGCTCACCCGGGTCGACTATATCGAGCTGATTCCGCAGGAGGAGCGCAGCGATGTGCTGCGCCTGTTCCAGCAAGTACTGGACGGCAGCCCAAGCACACGCGCATTCCGCCACCGCATCCGTTGGCCGGACGCCAGCCTGCACTGGATAGAGATCAGCGGCAGCCTGCAACAGGGCGCCGACGGCAAACGGCGAGTGATGGGGGTGATCCGCGACATCACCGCACAGCAGGAGCGCGAGCAGGCGCTGCACCACTCGCAACAGCGCTTCACCAACCTGTTTCAGCTGAGTCCGGACGTGGTGTTGCTGGTACGCTTCGCCGATAGCGTCATCACCGAGGCCAACCAACATTTCGAAAGCACCTTCGGTTGGCCGGCAGCCGACGTAATCGGTCGCTCGACCCTCGAGCTGCAGCTCTGGGTAGATAGCGAGCAACGCGACTTTCTGCGCCTCAATGCATCGACCAGCCGCGACCCAGTGGTTCAGGAGGTGCAGCTGCGTACACGCGACGGGCAGGTTCTCGACGGCATGCTGTCCAGCCAATACATCGATCTGGACGGAGAGGCTTTTCTACTGACCACGTTTCTTGACACCAGCGAACGCAAGCGCGCCGAAACGGCCTTGAGCAGCAGCGAAGATAAATTCGCTCAAGCCTTCCGCCACACGCCTGATGCGGTAGTGATCACCGAGAAAGCCAGCGGACGCTTTATCGAGGTCAATCCCAGCTTCGTCCGCCAGTTCGGCTGGAGCAGTGCCGAAACCCTGGGCCGCACCTCATTGGAATTGGGCATCTGGGCCGATCAGCACGATCGCTTGCGCATGCTCGATGCGCTGCAGCACGACCGCCTGAACCAACTGGAAGTGCGCCTGCACAGCCGCGACGGTAGCGTCAGCAACAACCTGCTGTTTGGCGGCGAGATCGAGCTGGACGGCCGCCCCTGCCTGGTCTTGACGGTGCGCAACATCACCCAGCAACGCATCCAGGAACAGGCCCTGAGGGACAGCCAGGAGCGCCTGACCCTGGCCCTGGACTCGGCCAGCCTGGGCACCTGGGACTGGCACATTCCCAGCGACACGCTCTATGGCTCGGAGCGCGCGGCGACCCTTCACGGCCTCCCGGCGGAGCCCTACCACGGCGAGTTCGGCGCGTTCTTCCGCTGCGTCCCCGAGGAAGATCAACGGCACATGCGCAGGGCCTATCGCGAACTGCTCGAGGGCCGCCAGCAGGTTTACCAGGTCACCTACCGCTCGCGCTTTGCCAACGGCGAAACCCACTACCTGGAAAGCACTGCCAAACTCTACCGCGACGCCCAGGATCTGCCCTTGCGCATGACCGGCGTGCTCATGGACATCAGCGAACGGGTTCAGCGCGAACAGCGCCTGGCGGCTTCGGAGGAGAAGTTTTCCACCCTGTTCCAGGCCAGCCCCGAGCCGATTTGCGTCTCACGCATCCGTGACGGCGTGTTCATCGAGGTCAACCCCAGCTTCAGCAAAACCTTTGGCTGGCAACCACAGGACATCGTCGGCCGTAGCGGCCCGGATGTAGGGTTCTGGGTCGATAGCGAGCAACGCCGGCAGCTGTTCGACAAGCTCACCCGCGACCAGGGACTGAATAACGAGATCGTGAATTTCCTCACCCGTAGCGGCCAGGAACTGACATGCGTGGTGTCCAGCCGGTTTATCCGCGTCGAGCGCCAGCTATGCATCACCTCTACCTTTCGCGACATCACCGAGCACCAGCGGGCCGAGACCGCACTCAAGGCCAGTCAGGAGAAATTCGCCAAGGCCTTCCACTCCAGCCCCGACGCCATCACCATCACCGAACGGGACAGCGCCCGCTATCTCGAGGTCAACGAAGGCTTCTGCCGTCTCACCGGCTACCGCCCGGAAGAGGTCATTGGCCGCACAGCCCTGGACATGAATGTCTGGGCCAACCCCGGGCAGCGGCAAGAGATGCTCGAGCAGCTCCTGCGCGACGGTCGCGTGCTGCACCGGGAAATGCTCGGCAGGCACCGGGACGGCAGGCTCAAGACGGTTGAGGTCTCGGTCGAACCGATCGACCTGGACGGCATCGACTGCCTGCTGCTGACCGCCCGCGACATCAGCCAGCTGAAGGAGGCCCAGGCGCAGATCCAACACCTGGCCTATCACGACTCGCTGACCAACCTGCCCAATCGCGCCCTGCTGATGGACCGCCTGACCCAGCAGATCGCCCTGCTTAAACGCCACGAACTGCGCGGTGCCCTGCTGTTCCTCGACCTTGACCACTTCAAGCACATCAACGACTCGCTGGGTCATCCGGTCGGCGACACCGTACTCAAGCTGGTGACCGCCCGCCTGGAAGCCAGCGTGCGTCAGGAGGACACCGTCGCCCGCCTTGGCGGCGACGAGTTCGTGGTACTGCTCTCGGGGCTCGAGGGCAAACGCTCGGAGGTCACCCGCCAGGCCCGCAAGGTGGCGGAGAAACTGCGCCACCTGCTCGCCGAACCGATGCTGCTGGACGGCCACCGCCTGCAAGTCACGCCGAGCATTGGTATTGCCTTGATTCCCGACCACGGCAGTACCCCCGCCGACCTGCTCAAGCGCGCCGATATTGCCCTGTACCGCGCCAAGGACTCGGGGCGCAACACCATCCAGTTATTTCGCAGCACCATGCAGGAAGCCGCCAGCGAGCGCCTGCGCCTGGAAAACGACCTGCGTCTGGCACTCGCCCGCGGCGAATTCGAGTTGTATTTCCAGCCACAAGTGGATGCCCGCACTGGCAAGATTATCGGTGCCGAAGCGCTGCTGCGCTGGCAACACCCGGTCCTCGGCGCACAATCGCCGGCGCTGTTCATCCACGTACTGGAAGAAAGCGGGCTGATTCTCGAGGTCGGTGGCTGGGTGCTCGCCGAGGCTTGCCACGTCTGCGCGCAGCTGCTCGACGAGGACCTGATCAACCAGCAGGACTTCAGCTTGTGTGTGAACATCAGCCCGCGACAGTTCCGCCAGAACGACCTTGCCGAGCGAGTGGAAAGCAGCCTACGCAACAGTAAAATGCCCAAGTCCATGCTCAAGCTGGAAATCACCGAAGGCATTGTGATTCAGAATATCGAAGACACCATCGCCAAGATGAACCGCCTCAAGCGCATCGGCGTCAGCTTCGCGATGGACGACTTCGGCACCGGCTACTCCTCGCTGACCTACCTCAAGCGCCTGCCGGTGGACGTGCTGAAAATCGACCAGTCGTTCGTCCGCGATGCCACCTGCGACCCTAACGACGCGGAGATCATTCGCGCCATCATCGCCATGGCGCGCAGCCTGGACCTGGAGATGATCGCCGAAGGGGTCGAGCAACAGGAACAACTGGATTTCCTCGAGCTACAAGGTTGCCACCAGTATCAGGGCTACCTGTTCAGCAAACCCTTGCCACTCCCCGAATTCCGCGCCCTACTGGCGCATACCCGGCAGCGCCTGCTCAACGCATGAAGCACTCAGGGCGCCTTTTGCCGCCCTGAGTGTTCAGCTGCATCAACAATCTGCGCTTAGCTCGCCTGCGCGGTGCGCAGAGCATTGATCGGGATGCGCTTGGCCTTGGCCTCTTCCGGAACGATGCGCAGCAGATCGATATTGAGCAGGCCATTGACCAGGCTGGCAGCCTTGACTTCAATATGGTCGGCCAAGCGGAATGACAGTTTGAATGCGCGCCGGGCAATGCCCTGATACAGGTAGGTAACGTTTTCCGCGCCGTTAGCCTGCTTGCCTCCGCTGATGGTCAATACGCCGCGTTCAACATGAAGCTCCAGATCGTCCTCCTGAAAACCGGCAGCAGCGATGACGATACGGTACTGGTCATCGGCATGCTTCTCGACGTTATACGGCGGGTAGCTGCTGCCGGACTCGTTGCGCATCGCCGACTCAAACAGGTCATTGAAGCGATCGAAGCCAATCGACTGGCGGAACAGCGGGGTCATGGAAAATGCAGTACTCATGGGTAGTCTCCTGAATTGCAGCGAGTGGTTCATCGCGAGACCCGACTTCGGCGCCCCGCAGGACTGAACATGTGGTTAGCCGAAAAGATTTCAAGCGCCTGCAAAATCTGCTTACAGGGAGAGCGTCGATGGACAAAGTCATGCTGATCACCGGGGCCAGCCGCGGCATCGGTGCCGCCACCGCCAGGCTGGCCGCCGCCCAGGGCTACGCCCTGTGCCTTAACTACCGCCAGCAACGGCAAGCCGCCGAGACTCTGGTTGCGGAAATCGTCGACGCAGGCGGCCTTGCCATCGCGGTGCAGGCCGATGTGGCCGACGAACTCCAGGTGCAACGGCTGTTCGCCACCCTCGACCAACACTTCGGCCGCCTCGATGTACTGGTCAACAACGCCGGTATGCTGGAACAACAGATGCGCCTGGAGCAGATGGACGGCGCGCGCCTGCAGCGGGTGTTCGGCGCCAATGTATTCGGCAGCTTCTTCTGTGCCCGCGAAGCGGTGAAACGCATGTCGACTCGGCATGGCGGACGCGGCGGGGTCATCATCAACCTGTCGTCGGTGGCCGCTCGCCTCGGCGCGCCCGGCGAATACATCGACTACGCGGCGGCCAAGGGCGCCATCGACAGCCTGACCCTGGGGCTGGCCAAGGAAGTCGCGGCGGAAGGGATTCGGGTGAATGCGGTACGACCCGGGGTGATCGACACCGAGATCCACGCCAGTGGCGGTGAACCCGCACGGGTGGCACGGGTCAGCCAGAGCGTCCCCATGGGGCGCGGCGGGCGCGCCGAGGAAGTTGCCCAGGCGATTCTCTGGCTGGCCAGCGAGCACGCCTCCTACACCAGTGGCGCGCTGCTGGATGTCAGCGGCGGGCGCTGAGCTCGAGCGCCAACGCTCATCGAACGCCTGAACCCAGCCTCTTAGGCGGATCTCGTCCGCCCCACCCCAGCACGCGAGATGCTGCAGCCGTTGCGGCTCGTCAGACTGCGCGGGGTCAAGCGCCGATAAGCTGCTCCCGATCCAGACCAACCGGAACCTCGACACCGAGCAGCGCGTCAATACGACTGCAATCGTTCTCCCGCCGTAGCAGGCCGAACAGTTCGACTGCCTGCGGGTAGCTGCGGGTCAACATCGCCAACCATTGCTTCAAGCGCCCCGGCGCATAACGCGGCGATATCTTGCGCCGGGCCTGCTGCCAGAAGTCGGCGAGCAAGGGTTTAAACTCGACCCAATCCATCTCGATAACTGGCTGCCCGGCCCGCGCCGCGGCAATCTGCCGGGCCAGATCCGGGCGCGCCACCAGGCCACGCCCGAGCATGATGTCCTCGACGCCACTGACTTCACGGCAGCGCCGCCAGTCGTCCAGACTCCAGATCTCGCCATTGGCGAACACCGGCACCTTGACCGCCTCCTGCACCCGCGCCACCCACTCCCAGTGTGCCGGTGGCTTATAGCCCTCGACCTTGGTCCGCGCATGTACCACCAGTTGCCCGGCGCCGCCCTCGGCCAAGGCCTGCGCGCACTCCAGGGCATAGTCTTTATGATCGAAGCCCAGACGCATCTTGGCGGTGACCGGAATGGCGGCCGGAACCGTGCGCCGTACTTCACGCACGATGGCATGCAGCAACTCCGGCTCCTTCAGCAGCACCGCACCGCCGCGTGACTTGTTCACGGTCTTGGCCGGGCAGCCGAAGTTGAGGTCGATCACCGGCGCGCCGAGGGTGCAGGCAAACGCCGCGTTATCTGCCAGGCATTGCGGGTCGGAACCGAGAAACTGCACGCGCAGCGGCGTCCCGGCCGCCGTCTGCGCTGCGCTGAACAATTCCGGAGCGAGTTTCTGGTAGGTCGTGGCCGGCTGCACCCGTTCGGTCACCCGGATAAATTCGGTCACGCACCAGTCGATACCACCTACCCGCGTCAGCACATCACGGAGGATCTCGTCGACCAAACCCTCCATGGGTGCCAGGGCAATCTGCATAGCTACACTCTCGAAAAAACGGCGCGTAGTGTACGCGGTGCAGCGCTGCGGATGAAATGCTCGACACGCGCCTGGTGCGCGCGAACTGCTGCGATCAAGGCGTACTCGACCATAGCCTGCCAGCCTGAGCAGGCCACGGACTCACCAAAGATAGCGGGGCATTCAATACCAACGCGCCGCTTCGCCTCCCGCTGTCGGATTAGAGCTCCATCGGAAACGGCGACTGCAGCGCGCGTCCGTAACCTTCGATGAACTCGCTCGGCATGCGTTTGGGCTTGCCGCTGGACAACTCGATGCAGACGAAGGTGGTCTTGGCGCGCAGCAAGGTCATACCATCCTCCGGGCGCACCAGCTGGAACCGCCGATCCATTTTCAAACGCTGATCCGACTCGACGATCCAGGTGGCCATTTGCAACTCCTGATCCTCATAGGCACTGGCCAGATAGTCGATCTCATGCCGGAGTACCGCCATGGCGCGATCAAGCCGGCGATACTCAGTCAAATCCAATCCCAGGTATTGCGAATGCCGCCAAGCGCAGCGCTCCAGCCAACTGACATACACCGCGTTATTGGCGTGACCCAGACCGTCGATGTCATCGGCACTGACGCTGAGGTCGATAACAAATGGATTAACAAGATCCCAACTCATTCCTAATTGCTCCAAGCTGCATACCAACTGGCAAGGCTGCACCACCGACAGGCTAATTCAAGCCCCAGCACGGAAAGGCACTGCATGCCGACCAGCCTGGGCCAATGCATCTATTGTACGCTTGCGTTGTCAGGCTCACGCACGCGAACCTGAGGCCTCGAATCATGCGCTGGCAGTCTACGACGCGCGAACAATTCTAGGCCGTGACCGCCGAGCAACTCCAGGCTAACGCTGACGAACCAACGAAGATTCGGCAGGGTCACGCCCTTGCCCGGTCGATACCGGAACGCTGCAGCCATGCGCAAGCAGGCGCCAGCCCAGGCTGCAGCCGCGCCCCTCTGAACGACTAGCGTCTCAGCCTGGGCCTTAATAGCGACATTGGCAGCGACCCGGACAGCGCGAAACGGCTGCACCGGGCCGACCCGCCCCTCCTGTGAGCCAGGGCGCTAGCTAGGCACAATCGAGCGGACAGCTAAGACGCCACCGCACGCTGTGGAGCATGGCGCAGCTCGCCGAGCAACTGCAGCACCGCCTGCTGCAGGCTCGGATCGGCCAGGATCTTACGATGTCCGCCAGTTTCTACGCGCAACAGCTGGCTGTCGAACCAGGCCTCATGAATCGCCTCGGCTTCACTGAACGGCACCACTGGATCATCCACGGCATGCACGATCAATCCCGGAAAATCCAACTGATAACGCGTTACATCGAGCTGCCCGGCGGGCATACCGGCCTTCTCCTCGACCAAACGCACGAACTGTGCTCTCGCCTGTTCCGGCAACCCCATGTAGCGGGCAAAACGCCGCAACATGGTGAGGATCCGACTCGGCGCGGCAATACTGACCACCGCCTCGGCCCGCAGCCCCAACTGAGTGGCCAACAATGCACTAGCACCGCCCATCGAGTGCCCGATCACCGCCTTGAGCGGCGGCAACTCGGCGGCCGCTTCGAGCAGCGCGCGAGCGAATAGCACCACATTCGCCTCACGTCCCGGCGAATGACCATGCGCCGGCGCGTCCAGCGCGATCACCCCGTAGCCGGCCTGCACCAGCGCATCGATCAGCCCGGCAAACTGCGTCGGCCGCCCCTCCCAGCCATGCATCAGCAGCACGGTCGGGCCACTACCCCAGCGTAAGGCCGAGAGCCCGAAGCGCAACGTGACCCGCTCCGACCTGGCCAACAGCGGTAGTTCCCAGTCACGCGGCGGCAACGTCCGCGGCGTCATAAATTCGCGGCGCATCTTGCTCGCCACCGCATGAGGGGCCACCCAACCGACGGTGGCGTTGAATCCACGAACCCAGTTCAAGTTGCTCATTGCCCTTCTCCTCAACCGATTGTCTCAAACGATTGCCGACTTCGCCGCACGCAGAACGCGGTCAGACAACTCACCGGGCCCCAACGCCCGCGCCAGCGCCAGACCACCAACCATCAACGCAATATCGGCGAGCACGCTGGGCGCCTCCTCCGGACTCGCCGCCAACTCCGCCACCATCAGCTCCAGGTGTTCGGCCAAGGCCGCGCGAAACGCTTCGGGTAGCCGCACCAGCTCGCTCAGTGAACTGGGCAATGGACAACCTTGCTCGGTGGTATCGCGGTGCTTGCGCGATAGATAGAACGCCGCCATCAAGGTCCGCCGCTCGCGTGCCGGCAAGTCGCTATCCAACTGCTCCATCA
Organism: Pseudomonas sp. SJZ079; assembly: GCF_007993865.1. Classification (GTDB taxonomy): domain Bacteria; phylum Pseudomonadota; class Gammaproteobacteria; order Pseudomonadales; family Pseudomonadaceae; genus Aquipseudomonas. Next base: position 126,939 of record NZ_VIUH01000001.1, read on the forward strand.
ACTCCCGGCGCCGACCGAGCAACTGCCGAAACGCCTCCAGCATCAAGGCATCCTTACTCTCGAAGTGTGCGTAGAAGCCACCCACGGTCAGCCCGGCAGCCCCCATCACCTCACCGACGCTCGGCTCGGCCGGACCGCGCTGAACCAACGCAGCAGTGGCCGCACTGAGGATGCGCTCACGGGTTTGCGCCTTCTTGTCGCTCATGCTCGCCTCCGAAAAAATATTACGATTGAAATATTATGCTCGTAATAATTTTAAGCAAGCGAAAACGTCTACCGCTGGTCGGCTGAGCACTTTCAAGGAAAATAGGCGGCAGAAAAAACAAAAGGGCCACTCCGTAAAGAGTGACCCTTAAAAAACCCGTAAGACGGGTAAAAATGGCGTCCCCTAGGGGACTCGAACCCCTGTTACCGCCGTGAAAGGGCGGTGTCCTAGGCCACTAGACGAAGGGGACGAAACCTTCGAAGAACAAGGCCAGCGCGCGGCTGGCCTGTCGTGGAATTGGTGGAGCTAGACGGGATCGAACCGTCGACCTCTTGCATGCCATGCAAGCGCTCTCCCAGCTGAGCTATAGCCCCGGATTTAATGTCTCTCGACGCACAATGCCGAAGCACTGCGGCTGGAAAATGGCGTCCCCTAGGGGACTCGAACCCCTGTTACCGCCGTGAAAGGGCGGTGTCCTAGGCCACTAGACGAAGGGGACGCAGATACCCTTCAAAACTCAGCCAACTCATTGAGCTGACTGTGGCAAGCCTTTCGGCTTTGAGATTGGTGGAGCTAGACGGGATCGAACCGTCGACCTCTTGCATGCCATGCAAGCGCTCTCCCAGCTGAGCTATAGCCCCATCTCAAGGACGGGGCGCATGTTAAGAGCGCGCCCCACCCCTGTCAACAACATTTTAGTCACTAAGCAGATTCTTTCTGCTGACAGAACAACCACTTACCCTATTCCACCGACAGCCGAACACAGTCGACTGCCGGCGGAGCGCCGATCAGGCAATCGCCGCCAGGAGTTTTTCCCACTCTTTGTTTTCTTTCTTCGAGACGCCACCGAGCAGTTCGATGGCCTGGCGCAGGCGGAAGCGGGTGATATCCGGACCGATAATTTCCATGGCATCGAGCACCGATACCGAGCTGGCTTGACCGGTCACTGCAGCGAACATCAGCGGCATGGCATCGCGCAGTTTCAGCTCAAGATGCTCGACCACCGCCTGGATGCAGCCGGTGATCCGGTCCTTTTCCCACTGACGCAACGCTTCCAGCTTCCACAGGATCAACTGCATCAACTGACGCACCTGATCGGCCGAGAGTTTCTTGTGCTCGAACAGCTTGGCGTCCAGGGTCAGGCCGCCAGAAAAGAAGAAGCCGGCCAGCGGGGCGATCTGACTGAAGGTCTCGACCCGCCCCTGTACGTGCGGGGCGATCTTCATCATGTAGTCCGAGTTGAATGCCCACTGCTGCGCGCCCGCGGCAAACGCCTCGACGCTCAGTTCGCGCATCCACTGACCATTCAGCCAGGACAATTTTTCCAGGTCGAAAATGGGCCCGCCGAGCGATACCCGCTGGATATCGAAGTGTTCGATCATCTCGTCGAGGCTGAACTTCTCGCGTTCGCCAGGCATCGACCAGCCCATCCGTCCGAGGTAGTTGAGCATCGCCTGGGGCAGGTAGCCCATACGCTCGTAGAAGGTGATCGAGGTCGGGTTCTTGCGCTTGGACAGCTTGCTCTTGTCGGGATTGCGCAACAGCGGCATGTAACACAGCTGTGGCTTGTCCCAGCCAAAGTACTCGTAGAGCAGGATCAGTTTGGGCGCCGAGGGCAACCATTCCTCGCCGCGCAACACGTGGGTGATGCCCATCAGGTGGTCATCGACCACGTTGGCCAGGAAGTAGGTCGGCAGGCCATCGGTCTTCATCAGCACCTGCATGTCCATGCGATCCCAGGGAATCTCCACCTCGCCACGGAGCATGTCCGGTACCACACACACACCCTCGGTCGGCACTTTCATGCGCACCACATTGGGTTCGCCGGCGCTCAGACGCTGCTCTACCTCGGCAGCCGGAAGGTGCATGCAATGGCCGTCGTAGCGCGGGGTCTGCTTGGCTTCCATCTGCTCGGCGCGCAGCTGGTCCAGGCGCTCGGCACTGCAGAAGCAATGGAAGGCGTGACCCTTTTCCACCAGTTCGGCGCTGTACTGCTTGTAGATATGGCCGCGCTCACTCTGCCGATACGGGCCGTGCGGACCGCCGACATCCGGGCCTTCACTCCATTCGATACCCAGCCAACGCAAGGCGTCGTAGATCTGCTGTTCCGACTCGCGGGTCGAACGCAACTGATCGGTGTCTTCGATACGCAGGATGAATTCACCACCGTGCTGGCGAGCAAAACACAGGTTGAACAGAGCGATATAGGCGGTGCCTACGTGCGGATCACCGGTAGGCGACGGCGCGATACGAGTACGGACGGTGGTCATGGCGGCTCTCAAAAATCGAAACGAGGTGAAATCAAGGCGCCGATATTAACAGGCGCGCCGCCGTGGGCTCCAGCAGGCGCCCCTCTTCGACCGGCAGACTGCTCATCAGGAAATCGAGGAAAGTCTTCACCTTCATCGCCTGGAACCGCCTGGAAGGATAGACCGCATACAACTCGCCAATCGGCAGACGCGCCTCGGGCAACAGCTCGACCAGGCGTCCGCTTTGCACCGCCTGCTCGCTGATCATGACCGGCAACCCGGCGATCCCCGCACCCGCCAATGCCGCTTCGCGGGCCAGGGTGATGTTGTTGCACGACAATACCCGCTGACAGGCTATGTGCTCATCGAGCAAGGGCCAGTAACGCGGCGAGTCCTGGGGCAAGAGAATCGCCCTATGCCCAACCAACTCGGCCACAGTACGCGGACAGCCATGTGCCGCCAGATAAGCCGGGCTGGCGCACAGGCGTCGCCCCGTCTCGAACAGCTTGCGAGCGATCAGGGTGGAGTCCTGTGGCTGGCCGACCAGGATGACGATGTCCACGCCCTCCTCGACCGGATCGACATGCCTTGAGGTCAGCTCCACTTCGGCGCTGATCTGCGGGTACTGGCGCATGAAGTTACCCAGCACCCGGCCGAGGAACAGCTGACCAAACTCGATCGGCGCGGTGATGCGCAACAATCCGGACGGTTCCTGCTGCAGCTGCATGACCGCCTGCTCGGCCTCGGCGAAATCGAGCATGATCTGCCGGCAGCGCTCGTAATACGCCTGACCGACCTCGGTCAGACGCAGCTTGCGCGTGGTGCGATTGAGCAAACGCACACCCAGACGCTCCTCCAGCAAGGCAATCCGCCGACTGACCGTGGACTTCTGCATACCCAGGCCCTGGGCTGCCTGGGTAAAACTGTGGCACTCGACCACGCGGGTAAAGATCAGCGCATCATCCAGCCCCATGATTGTTCCCTATAAGCAACAAAGTTTCTGAAGTCTACTGGCTACAGGCGTGAAAGGAACACTGCTAAATTCGCTGTCACTTTGCCCGAGCTCCGAGCCCCGTCATGCCTGCACAATTGAAACGCCGCCTGTTTGTCTTCTTAGCCGTGCTCGGCCTGATCGCCGCAACGCTATTCGCTCACTGGCTGTTGGTCGGGCGCTTTCTCGAAAGCACCGACAACGCCTACGTCCAAGGCGAGATCACCCGCGTGTCCAGTCAGCTCAGCGCGCGCGTCGATAAGGTGTTGGTGCAGGACAACCAGCACGTAGAACAGGGCGAACTGCTGGCCGTACTCGAAGCCGCCGACTTTCAGCTGGCACGCCAGCGCGCCCAGGCCACCCTGGCGACCCGCGAGGCCGAACTGGCCCAGGCCCAGAGCAAACTGCAGCAGCAGGGCAGCCTGATTACCGCAAGCCAGGCCGACGTCTCCGCGAGCCAGGCCAACCTGGGTCGCACGCAAATCGATCTGTCGCGCGCGCAAACCCTGCGCAAGCCTGGCTACGTGTCCGAGGAGCGGGTCACCAGCCTCGCCGCCGACAGCCGCGTGGCCCATTCACAGGTGGCCAAGGCGCAAGCCGACTTGCAAGCCCAGCGCCAGCAGATCAGTACCCTGGAAGCTGAAGTCAAGCGCCTCGAAGCGCAGATCACAAGCGCCCGCACCGACCTGGGACAAGCTGACCTCAACCTCACCCGCACCGAAATTCATGCACCCATCAGCGGCTTTATCGGCCAGCGTGCCGCGCGCAACGGCCAATACGTGCAAAGCGGCGCCTACCTGCTGTCGTTGGTGCCGGACCAGGACATCTGGATTCAGGCCAACTTCAAGGAAACCCAAATCGGCCGCATGCAGGCAGGGCAAAAAGCCGAACTGATCTTCGACAGCTTCCCCGATACGCCCATAGAGGCGCAGGTCGACAGCCTGTTCGCCGCATCAGGCGCACAATTCAGCCTGCTGCCACCCGACAACGCCACCGGCAACTTCACCAAGGTGGTGCAACGCATCCCGGTCAAACTGACCTTTGCCACGGATAACCCGCTCAAGGGGCAGATCCGTCCTGGCATGTCGGTAGAGGTCAAGGTCGACATCACGGCTGATCAGCGTGGCAGCTGATGCCCTGATCCGCCCGACCGGCGAACCCAGCCGACGCGACTGGATTGCAGTAATGAGCGCCATGCTCGGCGCGTTCATGGCGGTGCTGGATATCCAGATCACCAATGCCTCGCTGAAGGACATCCAGGGCGCGCTGTCCGCCACCCTGGAGGAAGGCTCGTGGATCTCCACCTCCTACCTGGTCGCCGAGATCATCATGATCCCCTTGACCGCCTGGCTGGTGCAGCTGCTCTCGGCGCGGCGCCTGGCGGTCTGGGTGTCGATCGGTTTTCTCGCCTCATCCCTGCTCTGCTCGCTGGCCTGGAGCCTGGAGAGCATGATCCTGTTCCGCGCCCTACAAGGCTTTACCGGCGGCGCGCTGATTCCGCTGGCCTTCACCCTGACGCTGATCAAGCTGCCGGAGCAGCATCGCGCCAAAGGCATGGCCCTGTTCGCCCTGACCGCGACCTTCGCTCCCTCGATCGGACCCAGCCTGGGTGGCTGGCTGACCGAGAACTTCGGCTGGGAATACATCTTCTATATCAACGTGCCGCCCGGCCTGCTGATGATCGCCGGCCTGCTCTACGGCCTGGAAAAGAAGGCACCGCACTGGGAGCTGCTGAAAAGCACCGACTATGCCGGCATCCTCACCCTCGGACTGGGGCTAGGCTGCCTGCAGGTGTTCCTTGAAGAAGGTCACCGCAAAGACTGGCTGGAATCCAGCCTGATCGCCGGACTCGGCAGCATCGCGGCGATCAGCCTGGTGCTGTTCGTCATCCTGCAGGTGTCGCGCCCCAATCCGCTGATCAACCTCGGCGTGCTGCGTGAGCGCAACTTCGGCCTGTCGAGTATTTCCAGCGTCGGCCTGGGCATGGGCCTGTACGGCTCGATCTATGTGCTGCCGCTGTACCTGGCGCAAATCCAGGGTTACAACGCCTTGCAGATCGGCGAGGTGATCATGTGGATGGGCGTGCCGCAGCTATTCCTGATTCCGCTGGTGCCGCTGCTGATGAAGGTGGTGTCGCCCAAACTGCTCTGCGCCTTGGGCTTCGGCCTGTTCGGCGCGGCCAGTTTCGCCTCCGGCGTGCTCAACCCGGACTTCGCCGGCGAACAGTTCAACCATATTCAAATCATCCGCGCCCTCGGCCAACCGCTGGTGATGGTGACCATCTCGCTGATCGCCACGGTCTACATCCAGCCGCAGGATGCCGGTTCGGCCTCCAGCCTGTTCAACATCCTGCGCAACCTCGGGGGCGCCATCGGCATCGCCCTGCTGGCCACCTTGCTCGACAGCCGCGCAAAGGTGTATTTCGACTACCTGCGCGAGTCGCTGGTGCCGAGCAACCCGCAGGTCGCCGAACGCCTGGCGCTGCTTACCGACACGCTCGGTAGCCAGCAGGCGGCGCTGGGCAAACTCAGCGAAATTGCCCATCAACAGGCGGCGATCATGGCCTACAACGACGCCTTCCACTGGATTGGCATCGCCCTCGGCATCAGCATGCTCGCCGTACTGCTAACTCGACGCTTACCCGCTGGCGCCACGGGCGGCGCCGCGCACTGAGCCAGCGCACAAGAATCAGACCTGCAGCAAGCGTTCGCGCAGCTTGTGAATGTCATCGCGCATCTGCGCCGCTGCCTCGAACTCCAGGTCGCGTGCCAGCTGGTACATCTTCTCCTCCAACTGGCGAATGCGCTTGCTGATCTCGCTCGGCGAGCGTAATTCGTTCTCGTAGCGCGCACTTTCTTCCGCCGCCTTGGCCATGCCCTTGCGCTTCTTGCTGCGTGAACCAGGCACCGTGGCCCCTTCGAGAATATCCTGGACGTCCTTGAACACGCCCTTGGGCACGATCCCATTCGCCTGATTGAAGGCGATCTGCTTATTGCGCCGCCGCTCGGTCTCGCCGATGGCACGCTCCATCGAGCCGGTCATGCGGTCGGCATAGAGGATCGCCCGGCCATTGAGGTTACGCGCGGCGCGGCCGATGGTCTGGATCAACGAGCGCTCGGAGCGCAGGAAACCTTCCTTGTCCGCATCGAGAATCGCCACCAGCGACACCTCAGGCATATCCAGACCTTCGCGCAGCAGGTTGATCCCCACCAGCACGTCGAAGGCGCCGATGCGCAGGTCGCGGATGATCTCGACCCGCTCCACCGTGTCGATATCCGAATGCAGGTAACGCACCCTGACCCCGTGGTCCGCCAGGTAATCGGTCAAATCCTCGGCCATGCGCTTGGTCAGAGTGGTAACCAGCACCCGTTCCTCTATCGCGACGCGCTTGTGAATCTCCGAAAGCAGGTCATCGACCTGAGTCAGCGCTGGCCGCACCTCGATCTGTGGGTCGACCAACCCGGTGGGTCGCACCAACTGCTCTATGACCCGGCCGGCGTGCTCGGCTTCATAGTTGCCTGGCGTGGCTGAGACGAAGATGGTCTGCGGGCTGGCGTTTTCCCACTCATCGAAGCGCATCGGTCGATTGTCCAGGGCCGACGGCAGGCGGAAACCGTACTCCACCAGGGTTTCCTTGCGTGAACGGTCGCCTTTGTACATGGCGCCGACCTGAGGCACGCTGACGTGGGATTCGTCGATCACCAACAGCGCCTTGTCCGGCAGGTAATCGTAGAGGGTCGGCGGCGCCTCGCCGGGGCCGCGCCCGGATAGATAGCGCGAATAGTTTTCGATACCGTTGCAATAGCCCAGCTCGAGAATCATCTCCAGATCGAAGCGGGTACGCTGTTCCAGGCGCTGCGCCTCCACCAGGCGACCGTTGCCGCGCAGGTACTCCAGACGTTCAGCCAGCTCCACCTTGATCTTGTCCACGGCCTCCAGCAGGGTCTCGCGCGGGGTGACGTAGTGACTCTTCGGGTAGAAGGTGAAGCGCGGCAGCTTGCGGATCACCTCGCCGGTCAACGGATCGAAGGCCGACAGGCTCTCCACCTCGTCATCGAACAGCTCGATGCGGATGGCTTCCAGGTCCGATTCGGCCGGGAAAATGTCGATCACATCGCCGCGGACGCGAAAGGTGGCCCGGGCGAAATCCATGTCGTTACGGCTGTACTGCAGGTCGGCCAGGCGACGCAGCAAGTCGCGCTGATCCATCTTGTCGCCACGATCGACGTGCAACACCATCTTCAGGTAGGACTCGGGGCTGCCCAGACCATAGATGCAGGACACCGTGGTGACGATGATCGCATCCGGCCGTTCCAGCAGCGCCTTGGTCGCCGACAAACGCATCTGCTCGATGTGATCGTTGATCGAGGCGTCCTTCTCGATGAAGGTGTCGGACGACGGTACATAAGCCTCGGGCTGGTAGTAGTCGTAGTAGGAAACGAAATACTCCACCGCGTTGTTCGGGAAGAAGCTCTTGAACTCGCCGTACAGCTGCGCGGCCAGGGTCTTGTTCGGCGCCAACACCAGGGTCGGACGCTGAATCTGGGCGATCACGTTGGCGATGCTGAAGGTCTTGCCGGAGCCCGTCACGCCAAGCAGGGTCTGGTGCGACAAACCCGCTTCCAGGCCCTCGACCATTTGCCGAATCGCCTCCGGTTGATCGCCGGCAGGCTGAAAACGGGTGACCAGTTGAAACTCGGACATGACTAACCTCGACAAGCGGTTGTGACGCAGCCTGACAGCCTACGTCAAACCCGGTGAAAAGCGAGTCCACGCTGTCGCGACACGCGACCCGGCTCGCTATACTAACGGCCCATTTATGCAACCCCTAGCCCCTGTCGTAGCAAGGTGTTGCATGCTTATCCACCGCTCTTCCTTCGAGACCGCCGCAACCATGAGTCTGTTCTCTGCCGTCGAAATGGCTCCGCGTGACCCCATCCTGGGCCTCAACGAAGCATTCAACGCCGATACCCGCCCCTCCAAGGTCAACCTCGGTGTTGGCGTGTACACCAACGAAGAGGGCCGAATTCCACTGTTGCGTGCGGTGGCTGAAGCAGAAAATGCGCTCACGGCAAAACACGCGCCGCGCGGCTACCTACCGATCGAGGGCATCGCCGCCTACGACCAGGCCGTGCAAACCCTGCTGTTCGGCGCCGACTCGAGCCTGATTCGCGAAGGCCGGGTGATCACCGCTCAGGCATTGGGTGGCACCGGCGCCCTGAAGGTCGGGGCGGACTTCCTCAAGCGCCTGCTGCCGGACGCTACGGTGGCCATCAGCGATCCCAGCTGGGAAAACCACCGCGCCCTGTTCGAGTCTGCCGGCTTTCCGGTGCGCAACTATCGCTATTACGACGCCTTCAGCAACGGCGTGAACCGTGGCGGCCTGCTCGAAGACCTGAAGAACCTGCCAGCCCGTTCGATCGTAGTACTGCACGCCTGCTGCCACAACCCGACCGGCGTCGACCTGAACATGGACGACTGGCAAGCCATCCTCGAGATCCTCCGCGAGCGTGAGCATGTACCCTTCCTCGACATCGCCTACCAGGGCTTCGGCGACGGCATCGAGGAGGACGCCGCAGCCGTGCGCCTGTTCGCCCAGTCCGACCTGACCTTCTTCGTCTCCAGTTCCTTCTCCAAGTCGTTCTCGCTCTACGGCGAACGCGTCGGCGCACTGTCCATCGTCACCGGCTCGCAAGACGAAACTTCCCGCGTGCTGTCGCAGCTCAAGCGCGTCATCCGCACCAACTACTCCAACCCGCCGACCCACGGCGCCAGCGTCGTCGCCGCGGTGCTCAACAGCCCGGAACTGCGCGCCATGTGGGAAGCCGAACTGGGTGAAATGCGCGAGCGCATTCGCGGTATGCGCCTGGCCATGGTCGAGCAACTGGCTGCCCTGGACGCCAAGCGCGACTTCGCCTTCGTCGCCCAGCAACGCGGCATGTTCTCCTACTCGGGCCTGACCACCGAGCAGGTCGAGCGCCTGAAAAACGAATTCGCCATCTACGCCGTCGGCACCGGACGCATCTGCGTCGCGGCGCTCAACCAGCGCAACCTGCCGGCCGTGACCCAGGCCATCGCCCAGGTTCTCTGAGGGTTTCAGGGGAAGTCTGCGGATACTTGACTTCCCCTTTTTAATCAGTAGGATACGCGTCGTTATTCCGCGATAGCTCAGTCGGTAGAGCAAATGACTGTTAATCATTGGGTCCCAGGTTCGAGTCCTGGTCGCGGAGCCAAATTCAAAAGCCTCGGTTAATCCCCGCGCTTTTTTGTTTCTGCCGGACTCTCACCTAGGACTGCGTCCCAGGTTATTCGCCAAGGCTCACCCCTTCGGGGCCGCGCTGAAGCGCGTTCAGCTGCTCTGTCGAGTCCTGGTCGCGGAGCCAAATTCGAGAGCCTCGGTCAACCCCGGGGCTTTTTTGTTTGTGCCGGACTCTCAGCTGAGACTGCGTCCCGGGTTATTCGCTACTCCTGAGCCTGAAAAAAAGGCCGGTCACTGACCGGCCTTTCTCATTCACAGTGCGGGCTAATTGACGCTTAACTTATCGCGATTCTTCTCCAGAATGGCTACGCCAATGCCCTTGACCTCCAGCAGTTCGTCGACCGTGGCAAAGGCACCATTGGCGTCGCGATACGCCACGATCGCCTTGGCCTTCGTCTCGCCAATACCACTCAACTCGCGTTGCAGAGTCGGCGCATCGGCATTATTGAGATTGACCTTAGCGGCCTCAGCGACCTGTATAGCTACAGGCTTTTCCGCTGTCACCTTTGCAGTGTCAGCGGCAGATACCGCCAGGGATGCAGCCGCCAGAACACCAAAAAGCACAGAAGAGATATAGCTTTTACGCATCGTAAACACTCCATGTAAGTGAGCTCGAGTCACCATGTGACCGGCACGGCACTTCCCTGCTCCGCGAGTTTCACCTTAGCCGCCAGCATCGCCCTGTCAAATTCACCCACCGTTTTTCAGGCTGGAGTCCCGTACAGCCGGCTGCGCTCGCGCCTCCAATTCTCCGCCCGAATGAACAAACTACAGAGAGATCCAAGCTCAGCCAATCGGCTAATATGCGAGGCCTTGCCATCACGTGCAGCTGACCATGTTTTCCACCGCTCGCCTTACCGTCGTTGCCTATCTTTTTTCCTGCTGCCTGGGCCTGCTGGCACTTGCCGGGCTGTGGTACGGCCTGGGTCAGCCGGTACACCTCGCGGACAGCGCCACGCCTGCGCACAAGCTGCAATGCGCCTCGTACACCCCATTCGACAAGCATCAATCGCCTTTCGAGCAGCCTCTGGCATTGCGCCCGGAGCGCATGGATGCCGACCTGGCGCTGCTTGCCGAGCGCTTCGAGTGCCTGCGCACCTACTCCGTGACCGGCCTGGAAGCGCTGCCTGAGCTGGCCCGCAAGCATGGCCTCAAGCTGCTCATCGGGGCCTGGGTCAGCCGTGACCCACAGGCTACCGCGATTGAAATCGACAGCCTGATCAAGACCGCCAACGCTTACCCGGATGTTGTCGAGGCGGTGATCGTGGGCAACGAAGCCCTGTTACGCAAGGAAGTCACTCCATCCCAGCTAGTCGCGCTGATCGAGCAGGTCAAAAGCCGGATCGAGCAACCGGTGACCTATGCCGATGTATGGGAGTTCTGGCTGAAACACCCGCAAGTCGCGCCAGCCGTGGACTTTCTAACCATTCACCTGCTGCCTTATTGGGAAGATGAGCCTGCGGGCATCGATGCCGCCTTGACTCAGGTTGCCCAGATTCACCAACTGTTCGCCAAACGCTTCGCCCCTAAAGAGATTCTCATCGGTGAAACCGGCTGGCCCAGCGAAGGCAGGCAACGCGAGACGGCGCTACCGAGTCGCGTCAATCAGGCGAAATACATCCGTGGTTTCGTCGCGATGGCCGAACAGTACGGCTGGCGCTACAACCTGATCGAGGCCTTCGACCAACCCTGGAAACGCATCAGCGAAGGTGCCGTCGGCGGCTATTGGGGCTTGTTCGACGCAGACCGAGGCGATAAATCCATCCTCGCCGGACCGGTCTCCAACCTGCCGCACTGGCCACTCTGGCTGGCCATCAGCGGCGGGATCTTCTTCGCCAGCTTGTTACTTGCCGGCCGGCCAGTGTCCAGCCGCGCGGCACTGCTACAACCACTGCTAGCCGCCATCGGCGCCGCCTGTATGGGTCTATGGAGCGAACAGGCCTGGGTCACCAGCCGCTTCGCCGGCGAATGGTTGTGGGCCGCCACCCTGCTGGGCTTGAACCTGCTGGTACTGAGCCACGTCATCCTGGCTCTGGCCGGCAAACTTGGCTGGCGCGCCCGGCTGTTCGTCTGGCTTGACCAGCGTGGCGGCTGGTGGCTGCTCGCCGCCGGATTTTCCGGGGCGGTGATGATGTTGGCCTTGGTGGTGGACGCGCGCTACCGCAGCTTCCCCAGCGTGGCGCTCCTGCTGCCCGCAGTGGTGTACTTGTGTCGGCCAACCCGCGGCCCGCGCAGTGAAATGGCCGTGCTTGGTCTATTGATCGGCGCCGGCATCGTGCCGCAGTTGTATCAGGAGACCCTGGGCAATCCGCAAGCACTCGGCTGGGCGCTGGTCAGTAGCCTGCTGGCCGCTGCGCTGTGGCGCAGCTGGCGAACTCAGCACTGCCCAGCGAGGCAGCGAGTCGTCAGACAACCTCGGCCACTGGCCGAGGCCGACGCACCAGACGCAACAACCCCAGCACCACTGCAAACACCGCCAGGCTAGCGCTGTACAGCACCAACGCCGACAAGCCCAGCAGCAAGCCCAGCGCCGCCAGCCGCCAGCCCCAACGCCCAGGGAAAACCTGCGCCAATAGCGCAGCCAGCAATGCCGACCAGGCCAACAACCGGACATGAATCAGCCAGCCCAGTCCGACCCGCAACTCACACGCCCAACGCTGCGGCGTCTGGACACACGCAGCCAGCCAGTGGTCGTTCTCGATCAAGGTAAACCGCAGCCCATAACTGCCAGCCACACAGAGTGAGGCAGCGATCAGCAGCATGATCACGGATAAGCGACGGGACATAGGTGACTCCGAAGAAAGGAACAGCGCCTGGGATTATCCTGCCCCCACGGGCAGAAAACCATGCCCATAAGCATTGCCGAACGGCACTGCAACCCGGCATGATCGCCCTCTTCAGCCTCTCAAGGAACGAGCATGTCCCGACTACATATCCGCCCAGCGCGACGCGATGATGTTGCACTGATCCTGGCCTTGATCGGCGAGCTGGCCGAATATGAGAAGCTCAGCGATCAGGTGGTGGCCACGCCTGAGCAACTGACTGCGCACTTGTTCGGCGAGCGACCTTACGCCGAGGTGCTGATTGGCGAGGTGAATGACCAACCCGCCGGCTTTGCCCTGTTCTTCCACAACTATTCGACCTGGCTGAGCAAACCCGGCATTTATCTGGAAGACCTGTATGTGCGCCCCGACTCGCGCGGCACGGGGCTGGGCAAGGCCTTGCTCGGCCGCTTGGCGAGTCTGGCGGTGGAACGCGGCTGCGGCCGTCTGGAGTGGGGGGTGCTGGACTGGAACGAGCCGGCGATCGGCTTCTATAAGGGCCTAAACGCACAACCAAAGGATGGCTGGACGGTGTATCGTCTGACGGGCTCGGCGCTGGAGGACCTCGCGGCCCAGTCGAGTTGATCGGCACTCGTTTGGTTCGCCGTTGTCATAACCCGGATATCCACCTGTACGCCCTCATACTACGGGACTTAGCCATGCCGTTTTATCGCCGTCTCGCCGCCCTGCTTAGCGGTCTAGCCCTTGCTGCGCCGCTGTGGGCGGCCGACATCGATGCGCAGAGCTATGGCTACCCCTTGAGCAATCCGTTCGAGGCGACCATCGCCACCACGCCCGCGGAATTGCGCCCTACCCTGCCAGCCGATGCGGATATCGACCAGGACGATTACCAGGTCAGACTGCGCCCCGAGCGCGAGTTCGAAGTACCGGAAAATTTCTGGTCGGTAACCAAGCTGCGTTACCGCCTGGCCCAGCAGAAAGGCGAAGCACCGCTGATCTTCATCATCGCCGGCACAGGTGCGCATTACGCCAGCAGCACGCCGGAGTACTTGAAGAAGCTGTTCTACGGCGCCGGTTATCACGTGGTGCAGCTGTCCTCGCCCACCAGTTACGACTTCATGACCTCCGCCTCGCGTTTCGCTACGCCGGGGTTTTCACCCGACGACGCCGATGATCTGTACCGCGTCATGCAAGCCGTGCGTGCGCAACACCCGCGCTTGGCAATCAGCGAGTACCACTTGACTGGCTACAGCCTTGGCGCACTGCAGGCAGCCTTCGTCAGCAAGCTCGACGAAACTCGGCGCAGCTTCAACTTCAAGCGTGTGCTGTTGCTCAATCCGCCGGTGAACCTCTACACCTCGATCAGCAACCTCAACAAACTGGTACAAACCCAGGTCGAGGGCGTCAACAACAGCACGACGTTCTACGAGTTGATGCTGGCCAAGCTCACTCGCTACTTCCAGAAGAAGGGCTACATCGACGTTAACGACGCCTTCCTCGCCGACTTTCAGCAATCGCGGGAACATCTGACTGACGAGCAGATGGCCATGCTGATCGGTGCGATATTTCGCTTCTCCTCCGCCGACATCGCCTTCACCTCCGATCTGATCAACCGTCGCGGCTTGATTACCCCAGTGGGCTACCCGATCAAGGAAGGCACCAATCTCACGCCTTTTTTCAAGCGCGCCCTGCAGTGCGACTTCGATTGTTACATCACCGAGCAGCTGATCCCGATGTGGCGTGCGCGCTATGACGGCACCAGCCTGAACCAACTGATTAACCAGGTCAGTCTGTATGCCCTGGAGGACTACCTGAAAAGCAGCGACAAGATCGCGGTGATGCACAACGCCGACGACATCATCTTAGGGGCCGGCGACCTTGGTTTCCTGCGTCGCACCCTGGGTGATCGCCTGACTGTTTACCCGCTGGGCGGACACTGCGGCAACCTCAACTATCGCGTCAACAGCGACGCCATGCTGGAGTTCTTCCGTGGTTAAGCCGTCCAAGAAAGCCCTCTTGCTGGCCCTTCTGCTCACCAGCGGCATGGCCCAGGCGCAACATGATCAGGTGGATGAAGACGGCTTCAAACAACCGATGAAGCACTTGCAGTTCAATCCAGGACTGGATCAGGAGGAGTTCGAGCGCGCAACGCTGACCGCACTGAACGTCTATGACCCATTGGAATCGTGGAACCGCCGCGTTTACCACTTCAACTACCGCTTCGACGAGTGGGTATTCCTGCCGATAGTGGACGGCTACCGCTACGTCACCCCGACGCTGGTGCAACGCGGCGTGACTAACTTCTTCAGCAACCTGGGCGATGTTCCGAGCCTGCTCAATAGCCTGCTGCAGTTCAAGGGCAAGCGCTCGATGAACACCAGCGCCCGCCTGCTGCTCAACACCACAATTGGCATAGCCGGGCTGTGGGACCCGGCGAGCAAGATGGGCCTGCCTAAACAAAAGGAAGACTTTGGCCAGACTCTGGGTTTCTACGGCTTACCGGCCGGCCCTTACCTGATGCTGCCAGTGCTCGGTCCCTCCAACCTGCGTGACACCGGCGGACTGGTGGTGGATTTCACAGCCAAGAATCAGGTCAACTTCCTCAATGTCGCCGAAGTCAGCACCCATCACCCGGAAATCATCCTGCTGGAAGTGGTCGATCAACGCTCCACCGTCAACTTCCGCTACGGCCAGCTCAACTCGCCCTTCGAGTACGAGAAGCTGCGCTACTTCTATAGCGAAGCCCGCAAACTGCAGATTGCCGAATAGGCCAGTTTGCCGAACAAAGGACTGCCTCTAGGTTTTAACTGGTTGCAGCTCCTGCCTTCCAGGCGCAGGCCCATGCACAGGGGCCAACAGACCGTAGCCCGGATGAAATCCGCGGCGCACCGCTAAACCAATCAAGCCATCGCGGACTGCATCCGGACGACTCGCTGTATGGCCTTCGCCGGTATTAGCCGGTCCTGGGACCCTGCACTTACTGCGCGTAACGGCGATACAGGCCCGGCGGTACACCGCGGCTGTCGGTCGACTGCCAAGGCCCTTGCGGACTGGTCGCCCAGCTCCAGCCGTTGCTCCAGCGATAGTAGGTACGCTCGCGGTAATACAGGTCACGCGGGCCTTCCACCACATACACCCCCAGGCTGCCGTCCCAGTGGCTTTGCGCGCCGGGTGGCGGCGCATAGCGCGGGTGGGACTTGCTCACCGATGGTTGACTGATCGGCGCCGTGCTCTGCACCGCGCACCCCGCGAGGCCGAGTAAGGCGATGGCCGCGGCTATTGGCAGCAACTTGTTCAGTGCATTCATTGCGCAGGCCCGTCCGCCGTGTCGATGGTCAGTTGTTGGGGTTCGGTGACGCTGCTGGCCAGCGGCTGGCTGCGACCAACCCATTCGCCGGCAGTGGCGTTGCCGCTCCGGGAAATACGCGCGACCAGTTGTACCTGGGCAAAACCCGAGAGCTTCAATTGCGGCATCATCGCGTCGCTATCCGACAAGCTGACCTCGGCCGGCAGATCGGCCACGGTCAGGCGTTTGACCGCCAAGGGCATCGGCGGCCCCGACGTGGCGCGAGCGAAGATGAACACGCTGTCGCTCGGTTGCACCTTGTCTTGCAGCGCCGCGGCCAAGTCGACCTGGACGGTCAGGCCACGCGCGCTTGTCGCAGCTGGCGCCGTTGGTGCGGCCGCCGCCTGCGGATCGAGCTGTTGGCGCGCCCGCGCGATGCCGCCCTGAATCGCCTGACGCGAGGGGTCCTGCTCCGGCAGCACGGCGACCAAGCGCTCCCAGAAGCCAATGGCCTCGGCGAAACGTGCGCTTTCATAGGCGGCAATACCGAGCAGACCGAGGCTGGTGGCTTCCGCCGGATCGGCCTTCAGCGCCTCATCGGTGAGCGCCTGCAGTTGCGCCGTCCACTGTTTGTTGCCAGCGAAATACAGCGCCTGCGCCCACTGGCCGAGCAGCGCCGGCTCACGCCCGGCAATGCCCACCGCGCGCTCGAAGGCCTTGGCCGCCTCACCAGCACGCTCCTGGGCCATGTAGGTACGGCCGAGGAAGTACCAACCCTCGGCGGACTGGGGATTGTCTTGTACCTTGGCTTCCAGGCGTGCGG
Organism: Pseudomonas sp. SJZ079; assembly: GCF_007993865.1. Lineage (GTDB taxonomy): Bacteria > Pseudomonadota > Gammaproteobacteria > Pseudomonadales > Pseudomonadaceae > Aquipseudomonas. The sequence goes on from NZ_VIUH01000001.1 coordinate 143,535, forward strand.
TCATCGCCTCGATGCTTTGCGGCTGTGCGGCGAAGGTGCGCGCACGCTCGACATCGTCGATAGCCCCCCAATGCATATACAGCCCGTAACCCAGCAACGGCATCAGTAAGGCCGCCGCCAGCGGCACCTTACGACCCAATACGCCGACCTTGCCGCCGACCTCGGCGCCTGCGGTGTCGGTCAACAACTCGCGCGCCGCATCATCGCGGCCGGCTTGCAGTTGCGCGGCGCTGAGGATGCCAGCCTGGTGCTCGCCCTCCAACTCCTGTACCCGTTCCTGATACAGCGTGACGTTGAGCGCCGTGCGGTCTTCCTCGGCCTGGGCCTTGCGCCCTCGCAGCAGCGGAATCAGCAGAAAACTCAGGGCAGCCAGCAACAGCAGGCCGGCGGACAGCCAGAATTCGATCATTGCTCTTTCTTATCCAAAGGCGCTTGTTTTAACAGGGCATCGAGGCGCTGCTGCTCATCTGCCGAGAGACCGCTGCCCGCCGCAGTCTTCCTGCCACGGTGGCGTAGCACTATCACCCCGAGCAGCACGAAACCGCATACCAGCAGACCGGCTGGGCCGTACCAGAGCAGCAAGGTGCGGGCATTCAGCGCCGGTTTGTAGCGCACGAACTCGCCGTAGCGATCGACCATGAACTCGACTATCTGTTCGTTGCTCTGGCCTTCGCCGAGCATGCGGAAGATTTCCCGGCGCAGGTCGGTGGCAATGGGCGCGTTGGAGTCGGCGATGTCCTGATTCTGGCACTTGGGGCAGCGCAACTCCTGGGTCAATTGACGAAAGCGCGCGCGCTCGGCTTCATCGGCGAACTCATAGGTATCGATGGCCGCCTGCGCCACGCCGATCAGGCTCAGGCCGAGTATGGCGGCCGCCAACCAGCGCCTCATTGCCCCGCCTCGTCGACCAGGCCTTGATACAGCGGCGCCAGCTGCTCGCGCCAGACACGCTCGTCGATCACCCCGACGAACTTATGGCGAATGATCCCGTCCTTATCGATAAGAAAGGTCTCCGGCGCGCCATACACGCCCAGGTTCAGACCCAGGCTGCCCCGTTCGTCGTTGATGTTCAGCTGGTAGGGGTTGTGGAACTCCTGCAGCCATTTCTGTGCGTCGGCATTGTCGTCCTTGTAATTGACGCCATGGATGACAACGCCGCGCTGCGCCAACTTATTCAGTACCGGGTGTTCGACCCGGCAAGACACACACCAGGTGGCCCAGACGTTGACCAGCGCCGGCTTGCCTTTCAGGTCTTCCTGAGTAATCACTTCGCCACCCAGCACCGCCGGCAGGGAGAATGCCGGAACCGGCTTATCGATCAAGGCCGAAGGCAGTTCCGAAGGATCGAGGAACAACCCGCGGTAGAGAAACAACGCAACAGCCAGGAAGATCAACAGCGGCAACAGCATTATCAGTCGTTTCATGCCTGTGCTCCGGCCATGCCCAGCGCGTCGCGCACCCGGGTCTTCACTTTCAAGCGATAACGCTTGTCGCTGGCCGCCAGAAAGCCCCCTAGCCCCATCAGCAGGGCGCCCAGCCAGATCCAGCGGACGAAGGGTTTGATGTGCACGCGCACGGCCCAGGCACCGTTATCCAAGGGTTCACCCAAGGCGACGAACAAATCACGGGTGAATCCAGCGTCGATGGCCGCCTCGGTCATTACCGACTGCTGCACGGTGTACATACGTTTTTCCGGGTGCAGCAGGGCTATCTGCTGGCCGTTTTCCAGCACGCGCACCGAACCCCGGTCCGCAGTGAAGTTGGGCCCCTCGCGGTGCTTGGCGCCCTCGAAGATGAACTGGTAACCGCCCATCTCCACCGAATCGCCGGGCGCCATGCGCATGTCGCGCTCGAAGCTGCCCATACTGGTGAGGATCACCCCGAGCGCGCAAAACGCCATGCCGAAGTGCGCCAGCTGCATGGCCCAGTAGCTGCGCCCCAGCCCCGGCAGACCTCTGAGCAGCCCCTTGTGACGGGTCTTGTCGATGATGTCACGAACGCCAGCCAACACCACCCAGGCGGCCAACAGGCACACACCGAGCACCGCCCAGTTGAAATCACCGACCAGCAGGGTCGCCACCACAGCCAAGGCCACGCTACCCAGCAGCACCGGGGTCAACATGCCCAGCAGCCACTGCAGCGGGGTATCTTTCCAGCGCACGATGACGCCAACCGCGATCATCGCCATCAGCAGCCCCATCAGCGGCACGAACAGCGCATTGAAGTACGGCGGGCCGACCGACAGTTTGGCGCCGGTCAGCGCATCCAACACCAAGGGGTAGAGGGTGCCGAGCAGAATCATCGCCGCCGCGACTATCAGAATCAGGTTGTTCACCAACAACAGGGTTTCCCGCGACTTCAGGGCGAAGCCAACCTGGCTCTTGACCACCGGCGCGCGAATGGCGAACAGGGTCAGTGAGCCGCCCACCACGATCAGCAGGAATGCCAGGACGAACACGCCGCGTGCCGGATCGGTGGCGAAGGCATGCACCGAGGTCAATACCCCGGAACGCACGAGGAAGGTGCCGAGTAGACTCAGGGAGAATGCGGCGATGGCCAGCAGCACGGTCCAGCTCTTGAACACCCCGCGCTTCTCGGTGACGGCCAGCGAGTGGATCAACGCGGTGCCGACCAACCAGGGCATGAACGAGGCGTTCTCCACCGGGTCCCAGAACCACCAGCCACCCCAGCCCAGCTCGTAATAGGCCCACCAGGAACCCAAGGCGATACCGATGCCGAGAAAGGCCCAGGCGACTATGGTCCAGGGCCGCGACCAGCGTGCCCAAGCGGCATCCAGCTTGCCACCGAGCAACGCGGCGATGGCGAACGAGAAGGCCACGGAGAAGCCGACGTAGCCCATGTAGAGCATCGGCGGATGGATGATCAGGCCGAAGTCCTGCAGCAGCGGGTTGAGGTCGCGACCATCCAGCGGGGTATTCGGCAACAGGCGCGCGAAGGGGTTAGAGGTGACGATCAGGAACAGCAGGAAGCCGACGCTGATCATGCCCATTACACCCAGCACCCGGGCCAACATCTCTTCCGGCAACTGCCGCGAAAAGATCGAGACGGCAAAGGTCCAACCGGCCAGGATCAACGCCCAGAGCAGCAGCGAGCCTTCATGGGCGCCCCACACCGCGCTGAACTTGTAGAACCAGGGCAAGGCGCTGTTGGAGTTGCTGGCAACGTAAGCGACGGAAAAGTCGTCGACCAGAAATGAATAAGTCAGACAGAGAAAGGCAAACAGCAGAAAAGCGAACTGCCCCCACGCCGCCGGTTGCGCCAGGCTCATCCACTGCCGGTCGCCGCGCCAGGCACCGATCAATGGCAGGGTGGCCTGGACCAGGGTCAGACACAGGGCCAGGATCATCGCCAGATGGCCGAGTTCGGGGATCATTGCGCGCCCCCCTGCTTGCCGTTCTGGTACTGCGCTTTCATGCCGCTCTGCTCCAGGGCCTGCATGACCTCCGGCGGCATGTAATTTTCGTCGTGCTTGGCCAGCACTTCATCGGCGACCAGCAACCCCTGCGCATCCAACTTGCCCATGGCGACTATGCCCTGCCCTTCGCGAAACAGATCCGGGAGGATGCCGCTGTAGCGGATAGTCACGCTCTTCACGCCGTCGGTGACCACGAAATCGGTTTCCAGCGAGTCGCCGGAACGCTTCACCGAGCCCATTTCCACCATGCCGCCGGCGCGAATCCGCGTACCTTGTGGCGCCTCGCCATTGGCGATCTGAGTCGGCGAGTAGAACAGGTTGATGTTCTGTTGCAAGGCGCTGAGCGCCAGGGCCACGGCGATACCGAAACCGGCGAGAACCGCCAGGACGATGAATAAACGCTTTTTGCGCACCGGATTCACTGCTGAGCCTCCCGGCGCAAACGGCGCGCCTCTTCTTGCAAATAACGTCGCCGCGCCATCAGCGGCAGCGCAACGTTGATGGCCAGCACCGCCAAACTGATGGCGTAGGCAGACCAGACATAGGCGCCATGGTTACCCATGGCGAGAAACTCGCCGAAGGAGGCAAAGCTCATCACACCACCTCCAGGTTCAGCGTTTTCGTCACTTCGTCTCTGACCCAGCTACTGCGCGCCTCGCGCTTGAGCACTTCGAGACGCATGCGCAGCAGCAATACAGCACCGAAGAAACAGTAGAAACCCAACACCATGATCAGCAGCGGCAGCCACATGTCCACCGGCATTGCCGGCTTCTCGATCACACTGAAGGTCGCCGGTTGGTGCAGGGTGTTCCACCACTCCACCGAGTACTTGATGATCGGAATATTGATCACCCCGACTATGGCCAGCACCGCACAGGCCTTGGCTGCGCTGTCGCGGTTGCTGATGGCCTGCGCCAGGGCAATCACGCCGAAATACAGGAACAGCAGAATCAGCATCGACGTCAGGCGCGCATCCCAGACCCAGTAGGTGCCCCAGGTCGGCTTACCCCAGATGGCCCCGGTGACCAGGGCGATCACCGTCATCCAGGCGCCAATCGGTGCAGCCTGCTGCACGGCGACATCGGCAATTTTCATCTTCCACACCATGCCCACCACCCCGGCCACGGCCAGCATGACGTAGATCGATTGGGCCAGAAAGGCCGCCGGCACATGGATATAGATGATCCGGAAACTATTGCCCTGCTGGTAATCGGCAGGCGCGAAGGCCAGGCCCCAGACCAGACCCACGGTCAACAACAGCCCGGCGGCGATGGCCAACCAAGGCAACCAACGGCCGCTGATCTGGTAAAACCACTTGGGCGAGCCCAGCTTGTGAAACCACGTCCAGTTCATCAGGTCACTCATCAGTTATTCAGCTAACCACCGCACGCTTGGCACCGCGCTCAGGGTCACCTGCTCATCAGGCTTATTATCTACTCAGCCACGCTTATCGTAAGACCCGCGGCGATGGCAAAAGGTGTCAAGGTCACCGCCAACGCGGCGAGACTGGCCAGCCACAACAGGTGGCCAAGCGCCGGCAATCCTTGCAGAGAGGCTTGTAATGCGCCGCTGCCGAGAATCAGCACCGGGATGTACAGCGGCAAAATCAACAAGGCGAGCAACAGGCCGCCGCGCTTGAGGCCGACGGTCAAGGCCGCCCCCACCGCACCGAGCAGGCTCAACACCGGCGTGCCCAGCAACAGCGAGAGCAACAGCACCGGCAGGCAGCGCCCCGGCAGCCCGAGCATCAAGGCCAGCAACGGTGCCAGCAGGACCAAGGCCAACCCGGAAAACAGCCAGTGTGCCAGCACCTTGGCCAATACCAGAAGAGGCAGGGGGTGCGGCGAAAGGACCCACTGCTCCAGCGAGCCGTCCTCGAAATCGCTGCGAAACAAGCCGTCCAGCGAGAGCAGTACGGCCAACAGCGCCGCGACCCATATCAAACCGGGTGACAGGGTTTGTAACAACTGCGTCTGCGGACCCACCGCCAACGGGAACAAGGCAATCACGATGGCGAAAAACACCAGCGGGTTGGCCAGCTCGGCCGGACGGCGGAACAACAGGCGCGCCTCGCGGACCAGCAACAGGCTAAAGACACTACTCATGCGACGCGCAGCCCCAAATCGAGCTCACGGTACCCGGCGGGTTTGACCGACAGCGTGTGGTGGGTGGTCAACACCACCAAACCACCCTGCTGGCAATGCCGCGCCAGATGCGCTTCCAACTGGGCCACGGCCTGTTTGTCGAGCGCGGTGAACGGCTCATCGAGAATCCACAACGACGGCCCTTCCAGGTACAAACGGGCCAACGCGACACGGCGCTGCTGGCCGGCGGACAGGGTATGGCACGGCACATCCTCGAAGCCGCGCAGGCCAACCGCCTCCAGCGCCTGCCAAATAGCCGTGCGCGCGGCTGGGCGATGCAAGGCGCAGAGCCAGGCGAGGTTTTCTTCGGCACTGAGCAAGCCCTTGATGCCCGCCGCATGGCCGATCCACAGCAGGTTGCGGGCCAGTTCGGCACGCTGTCCGTTCAAGGGCTGTCCATTCAAGCGAATCTCACCGGCAGTGGGCTGCATCAACCCGGCGAGCAAGCGTAGTAGACTGGTTTTGCCGCTGCCATTAGGGCCTGAGACCTGCAACATTTCGCCCGCAGTCAGGCGCAGCTGCAGTTGCTCGAAGAGCATGCGCCAATCTCGCTCACAAGCGAGCGCTATGGCTTCGAGAAGGGGACTGGTCACGGCATGCATACCTAAAAGCGGTTCAAGTCGGCAGTGCCCTGGCCGCTATAATGACGCAAGTTGAATGCGCAGCCGACCCGGACGGGGCGGCATTATACATGCCCTACCCTGCCCCCCGCAGTGAGCATTTTCGACAGGTTGTAACCCACCCATGAGCGAAATCAGCAGCTCCCGCCCAGTCCCACCGACGCCTCCCAGTGGTCGCCCCCCTGCATTGAGCAATGACCTGGCGCTGAAGCTGCTGCAGCCACTGCAGGGCCTGCTGAGCAGCGGCGAGACGGCAAAAGCCGAAGTTGTTGCCCTGAAAGAGGTGGCAAACAGCTTCCAGGTCATGCTCAGGCTGACCCTGGAAAATGGTCGCCAGGCCACGCTACAAGCCAGCAGTCCGCGCCCGCTGAGCCAGGGCATGGCAGTGGCCGTCACGGCACTCTCGGAAACCCGCCTGGCCGTTTCCCTGCTGACCGGCGGCGAAAAAGCCCTGAGCAGCCTGGATCTTGAGCAGCTACCCATAGGAACGCTGCTGCAAGGTAAAGTCGTGGCCCGCGAACAGCTGGTGCAGGCGAAATCGCAGCAGATCATCTACAAGGTGCTGGTGAGCCTGCTGAACACTCCGCTCGCCGGTAGCAAGCTGGCCGTGGAGACTCCGCTGCCGCTGCCCCTGGGCAGCTTGCTCAGTGCCCAGGTACAAGGCAGCCAGGCGCTGAGTTTCCTGCCGCTCAGTGGCCGCCTGGATCAGCTGGCATTGACTCAGCACCTGACGACCCAGCAGAGTCGCCAAGGTTCACTGGGTGGTCTGTTCAGCGCCTTGCAAGGCCTGCGCGGCCAGGAAGCGCTCCCGCAAAGCCTGCGCGGCAGCATCGACAAACTGCTAGCAGGCCTGCCCGACGCCACGCAACTGAGCAGCGCCAAGGGCTTGGGCCAGGCCTTGGAAAACAGCGGACTGTTCCTCGAAAGCAAGCTGCTCAGCGGTCAGGCAAGCGCCTTGCCTGCAGACCTGAAAGCCAACCTGCTGCGTTTGGTGACCCAACTGCTGCCCAACCTGCCGACGAGTGCGCCGCTGGCCGCGGCCAATGTCGGCGCGATAATGGCCCAAGCACTGCCGGCGTTCGCCCGCAACGTGCTGGGCAGCCTTGGCCAGACTGGCGCGCGGCAACAGGCATTGACCTTTCCTCTACCGGCGCGCTTGCTCAAGGGAATGGAAGGCGAAGCGGACCTGGAAGTCCTGCTGAAACTGGCAGCCGCTGCCGTTTCGCGCCTGCAGACCCATCAATTGTCCAGCCTCAGCCAGAGCCAGGTTGGCCCGGACGGCAACCTGCTCACCACCTGGCAACTGGAACTGCCGATGCGCCAGCAACAGGAACTGGTGCCGTTGCAACTGAAAATCCAGCGCGAAGAATCGCAAAAGAACGCCAAGCAAGAGCAAAAAGACATGCTCTGGCGGGTAGAGTTGGCCTTCGAACTGGAACCGCTGGGGCCACTGCACATCCAGGCGCAACTGCTCCGCGGCAGTCTGTCCAGCCAGCTATGGGCCGAGCGCAGCCAGACCGCGAGCCTGATCGACGCCGAGCTGGGCAATTTGCGTGAGCGCCTAACGGCTGCCGGCCTGCACGTCGGCGAACTGGCCTGCAACCAAGGCACGCCACCACAAGGGCCGCGCACCACCCTGGAACAGCGGTGGGTTGACGAAACCGCATGAAGAAACACCAAGCACCGCGCCAAGCCATCGCCCTGACCTATGACGGACAGAGCGCACCGACCCTCAGCGCCAAGGGCGACGATGAATTGGCAGAAGCCATTCTGGCGATCGCCCGCGAATACGAAGTGCCGATTTATGAAAACGCCGAACTGGTGCGCCTGCTGGCGCGACTGGAGCTGGGCGAGGCGATACCCGAACAGCTGTATCGGTGCATCGCCGAGATCATCGCCTTCGCCTGGTATTTGCAGGGCAAGAGCCCCCCTGGCTTCGAGCCAGAGAGCGACATCACTCCGCCGTTACCTCGACTCAAGGGTCCTCGGCACTAAGGGCCGCGACGTCAGTTTCCACCCCCTTAGCCAAAGGATAATCGAGCAGTTGCCAGGCGAAATAACCACTGCGGAAATAAAATACCTGCCGATAACCCCAGCTCACGGCCAGATGCGCAGCCAAAGCACTGCGCAGACAGACCTCACTTTCGCAATAAATCACCAGAGGTATTTGCCGCGGCCAGTGCGGCATGGCTAACGCGCCAAAACGGTCGGCCAGATCCAAGTGCACGGCACCGCGCACATGCCCCCAGCCCCACTCTCGCAAGGGCCGTACATCGATGAACAGCACCCCATAGTCATACAGACGCTTGGCCTGCCAGGCGTTGATAGTGATCGCGCCGTCGACGCGCAACGGCGCCTCTTGGGCGTGCGTCAATGGTAGCCAGACAACCCCGCACAGCAGCAGAACGATCAAACCACGCATGCCAAATGCCCTCGGCCAGACACCCTCTAGCATTTAGCTTAGGTAGCGCTCGACTGCTGACTAGGAACGAATTGCCAAAGATGGGTGCAGATTAAGAACCGTCGGCACTAAAGCTCGACAGACAACGGGGCGCTGAACCGGCCCGGAGGAATCGCAGAGTCACTAGCGCTTGGGCTGATGCAGCTTGCTGACCAACTCCGCTTCGGCCTTGCTCAGACCACAGGACTGGGTCAAGTCATCGACGCTGGCGCCCAGCCCGACCAAACGTGCCGCCTGGGTGAAAGACAAATTGCTGGGATCACGCTGCTCGATCTGGCTGAGTTTGTCAGGCAAGGGCGCCACAATGCGGCGCAGTTCATGCAGCTCTTCGCCCATGCGCACACTGCCGGCCAAGTAAGCATCCAGGCGCTTACTCAACTCAGTCATCCGTCGATCGCGTTCCGCGCCACGCTCGAGCTGCAACTGCGCTGCGTGCCGCTGCTGCGAGGCCAGCCAGACACAAGTGCCCACCAGCCCCAGACAAAGCAGCGCAAGCACGATCAGCGCGATTTCAAGCATGGATCAGATGCTCTCCAACTCAGACCACTCTTCTTCACTCATCATCTTGTCCAGCTCGACCAGAATCAGCAACTCGCCATTCTTGTTGCACACACCCTGGATGAACTTGGCCGACTCGTCATTGCCGACATTCGGCGCGGTTTCCACTTCGGACTGACGCAGGTAGACCACCTCAGCCACGCTATCGACCAGGATGCCGACCACTTGCTTGTCCGCCTCGATAATCACGATCCGCGAATTGTCGGACACTTCAGCGGAATCCAGGCCAAAGCGCTGGCGCGTGTCAATCACCGTCACCACGTTGCCACGCAGGTTGATGATGCCCAGCACATAACTCGGCGCGCCCGGTACCGGAGCGATCTCGGTATAGCGCAGCACTTCCTGAACCTGCATCACATTGATGCCATAGCTCTCATTGTCCAAACGGAAGGTCACCCATTGCAGAATGGGATCATCGGCGCCTTGTGCAGAACTTTTATTCATGTCCCTACCTCGTCATAAACCGCTTGCGGCGGCGTGCGCGGGTTGTAGCCCCGCTGTCGATACTAGTGTTTCAGCGCCATCTTCACAGCGCCAATCAGCAAAATTCAATGTATCTGGCCGTTAACCATACGTTTGGCCGCACCGCTGGCGATCAACTCGGCCAACGCTGCTACATCCAGCAGTGCGCACATGTGCTCAATCACCGTGCCGGCCAGCCAAGGGCGCTGAGTGCGCAGACTACGCCACTTGACCTCATCCGGGTCCAGGCGAATCGAACGGCTGACTTGATGCACCGCCAGCCCCCACTCATAACCCTCAACGGAAATCACATACTGCAGGCCCTGGCGGAAGTCATCGCGATAGCGGTCGGGCATGACCCAGCGGGCTGCATCCAGCACTTTCAGATTGCCAGCCTGGCACGGCAGTATGCCGAGAAACCAGTCCGGCTGGCCGAACAGCGGCGTCAACTCCTGTCCGGCAAGAGGATAGATCGAGCCCAGGCACACCAGCGGTACGGCCAGAGTCAGGCCCGCGACATCGAAGAGCAGGCATTCGAACGGCTCTTGTGCCCACTCCGGGCGACCATCGAGATTCAGCTTGGCCGTCAGCTTGGCCTGCGGCGCAGCGAGATGCACCTCAGCCAGCGGTTCAATCAATATCGGCGGCGTCTCAAGCTCGGGCAACGGCAGCGTGACGACAGCCAACATCTCCGACTGCTGCGGCGCCACGGGCACCTGCCGGGCGTCACGCACCTTCTCCTCCAGCACCGCAGCCTCGAACTCATCCAGGCTGGCGCTATCGGCCAATTCGAGCGCAGCCTCCTGCAGCAAGCTATCCAGATAAGATTGCAAGGCCAGCTGGGGTCGAGTGGCGGTAGCGACGGAACGGCTCATAGATAGAATCCGCAAAAATAACCTGTATAACCTATCGGCCGCAGCTGCGGCAGACTTGAGCCATTCTGTTCAGCATAGTGGGTCATCTCAAGCCACCTGCGCCGCCGTCTGTTGGGCGATCAAATGTTTGAGCAACGCACGATAGGCAATCACGCCCCGGCTGTTGGAATCGAACTGCGAGGGCGTCAACCCCGCCCTGCTGGCATCGCGCAGACGCGTGTCGACCGGAATGTAGGCCGGCCACAGGTGGTCGAGATAGCTCTTGCGCAACGTGCGCAGGGTGCTCATGGAAGCCTGGGTACGCCGATCGAACAGGGTCGGTACGATGGTGTAGGGCAGCGCCTGTTTGCGCGAACGATTGATCATCGCCAAGGTACTGACCATCCGCTCCAGGCCCTTGACTGCCAGAAACTCGGTTTGTACCGGAATCACCAATTGCTGACTGGCCGCCAACGCGTTGACCATCAGCACCCCCAGCAGAGGCGGGCTGTCGATCACCGCATGGTCGAACTCTTCCCACAGTTGCGCCAGGCTCTTGGCGATCACCAAGCCCAAACCACTCTGCCCTGGGGATTGCCGTTCCAACGTGGCCAGCGCCGTGCTCGACGGCAACAGGGCAATGCGCTCGTGACTGGTGGGCAGCAACAGCTGGTGCGGCAAGCCCTGAGGCACGCTGCCCTGATGCAGGAACAGGTCGAAGCTGCTGCGTTCCAGAACATCCGGATCATGACCGAAGTAACTGGTCATCGAGCCATGAGGGTCGAGATCGACCACGACCACGCGCTTGCCCGACTCGGCCAACAGGCCGGCTAAGGCGATGGAGGTGGTGGTCTTACCGACACCACCTTTTTGATTGGCTACTGCCCAGACTCTCATCTTGTTCATCCTCCCGGCACAGGTGCGACCTGACCGAGAACGGGCGCCACCCTCACAGGGTTTGGCGACGGGGGATTGACGGCACCCGCTTGCGGGACCTGCGCTGCAGCCGCTGGTGCAGATTGCGTGCCAGCACGTCGCAACGCGTCATCGGGCCGAGCATTGGCGCTGCCGACACCGCTGACACTGCGCCGCACATCGAGATTGCGCGAGACCACCAACACCACCCGACGGTTTCGCGCCCGGCCGGCAATCGTGTCATTGTCCGCCACCGGTTGAAACTCGCCATAGCCCACCGAGGCCAAACGCCCGGGATTGACGCCATCCATAGCCAGCATGCGCACGATGCTCGCCGCCCGAGCCGCCGACAGCTCCCAATTACTCGGAAACTGCGAAGTTTGGATCGGCAAATTATCGGTAAAGCCTTCCACATGTACCGGGTTTTCGTACGGTGCCAGTATTTTGGCAACCTTTTCGATCAGATCGAACGCGGCATTGTTCGGCACTGCATCGCCGCTGGGAAACAACAGGCTGGAACTGAGCTCAATCTCGATCCACAGCTCGTTACCGCGCACCTTGAGCTGGTCCGCCTGAATCAGCTCGCCGAAAGCTGCGCGCACGCTATCGGCGATGCTTTGCAGGGAGTCGGTGCTAGCCTGGCTGAGATCCTCATCGACCAGCGAATTATCCGGTTCAGGGGCGCGTGGCTTCTCCTCGCCGACGGGAATCGGTTTGATCGAGCGATCCGGGTGGCTGAACACCCCGGTCAGGGTCTCTGAGAGGACCTTGTACTTGCCTTCGTTGACTGAAGAAATCGAATACATCACGACGAAAAAGGCGAACAGCAAGGTAATGAAATCCGCGTAGGACACCAGCCAGCGCTCGTGATTCTCATGCTCTTCGTGGTGGCGTCGGCGGGCCATGACTCACTCCATCAGTCCATGAAACCTTGCAGTTTCAGTTCAATGGAGCGCGGATTTTCACCTTCGGCGATGGACAGCACGCCCTCCAGCAGCATTTCGCGATAACGCGACTGACGCTGGGCGATGGCCTTGAGTTTGTTGCCAATCGGCAGCAGCAACAGGTTGGCGAAGCCAACGCCATAAATAGTGGCGACAAAGGCCACTGCGATACCACTGCCGAGTTTGCTCGGGTCGGCCAAATTGCCCATCACATGGATCAGGCCCATCACCGCACCAATGATGCCGATAGTCGGCGCATAGCCGCCCATGCTTTCGAATACCTTGGCAGCCTGAATATCGCGACCTTCCTGAGTGTAGAGGTCGACTTCAAGAATGCTGCGAATGGCCTCTGGCTCCGCACCATCGACCAGCAATTGCAAACCTTTACGCGCATAGGGATCGAACTCGGCATCGGCCACCGCCTCCAGCCCGAGCAGGCCTTCCTTGCGCGCGGTCATGCTCCAGCCGACGACACGGTTAATACCGCCGGCCAAATCGATACGCGGTGGCAGCAATATCCAGCGCAAGATCACCAGCGAGCGTTTGAATACGTTGACCGGAGCCTGGAGAAAGGCGGCCCCCAAGGTGCCACCGATCACGATCAGTGCCGCCGGGCCATTGAGCAACGCCCCGACGTGACCACCCTCCATGTAGTTGCCGCCGAGAATCGCGACAAATGCCAGGATGACCCCGATCAGGCTCAGCACATCCATCAGAGGCAAGTCTCGACAATGTGTCGGCCAATGTCATCGAGCCCAAACACGGCATCCGCCAGATTGGCTTTGACCACCGCCATCGGCATGCCATAAATCACACAACTGGCCTCGTCCTGCGCCCACACCTGACTGCCGCCCTGCTTGAGCAGACGTGCGCCCTCTCGACCATCGGCGCCCATGCCGGTGAGCACCACTGCCAGCACCTTGTCGTGATAGGACTTGGCTGCCGAACCGAAGGTGATGTCGACACAGGGTTTGTAGTTCAGCCGCTCATCGCCTGGCAAAATTCTGACCGCGCCGCGACTATCGACCATCATCTGTTTGCCGCCAGGCGCGAGCAACGCCAGACCAGGACGCAGCACATCGCCATCTTCGGCTTCTTTCACATTGATCCGGCAGAGCTTGTCCAGACGTTCGGCAAAAGCCTTGGTAAACGCCGCCGGCATATGCTGAATCAGTACAATCGGCGTCGGGAAATTGGCTGGCAGCTGCGTCAGCACGCGCTGCAAGGCGACTGGACCGCCAGTGGAAGTACCGATGGCGACCAGCTTGTAATTTTTGCGCTTGGGCGCTGACGAGCTTGTCGCTGGAGAAGCGCTGACAGGAGCTGGCGCTATGGCTGGGCGGGTCGGCGAACTAATCGGCACCGGTGTTTTTTTTAGCGCACTGCTGGTGGTGGACGACAGCGGCGCCGTACCGATGCTGCGCCGATTGCTGCGTGCGATGCTGTGCACCTTCTCGCACAACAGTTGCTTGACCTTCTCCGGGTTGCGCGAAATGTCTTCGAAGTTCTTCGGCAGAAAGTCCACCGCCCCGGCGTCCAGCGCATCCAAGGTGACGCGGGCACCTTCGTGGGTCAGCGAGGAGAACATCAACACCGGAGTCGGACAGCGCTGCATGATGTTTCGCACCGCGGTGATGCCGTCCATCATTGGCATCTCGTAGTCCATGGTGATCACGTCAGGCCTTAACGCCTGGGCTTGATCGATGGCTTCACGGCCGTTAGTGGCAGTACCGACCACTTGAATATTCGGGTCGGCAGACAATATTTCCGAAACGCGCCGACGAAAGAAGCCGGAATCGTCCACCACCAACACCTTTACAACCATAACCACTCCTAAGCGACGCAGGCTTTACCCGCGCCGCTAACAATCAAATGCGCCGCGCGTAACGCTTAAGCATGCTCGGCACGTCGAGAATCAAGGCGATACGCCCATCGCCAGTGATGGTAGCGCCAGACATACCCGGAGTGCCCTGCAGCATCTTGCCCAAGGGTTTGATCACCACTTCTTCTTGACCGACCAGTTGATCGACGACGAAACCAATGCGCTGGCTGCCCACGGTGAGAATCACTACGTGACCCTCGCCCTGCTCTTCATGGGCGGCATTACGCACCAACCAGCGCTTGAGATAGAACAGCGGCAGCGCCTTGTCGCGGACGATCACCACCTCCTGCCCATCGACAACATTGGTACGCGACAGATCGAGGTGGAAGATTTCATTGACGTTGACCAGCGGGAAGGCGAATGCCTGGTTGGCCAGCATCACCATCAGGGTCGGCATGATCGCCAAGGTCAGCGGTACCTTGATGATGATCTTCGAGCCCTGGCCCTTGACCGAGAACACGTTGACCGTGCCGTTGAGCTGGGAAATCTTGGTCTTTACCACGTCCATGCCGACGCCACGGCCGGACACATCGGAAATCTCGGTCTTGGTGGAGAAGCCTGGGGCGAAGATCAGGTTGTAGCACTCGAACTCGTTGAGTCGGTCGGCCGCATCCTTCTCCAGCAAGCCCTTTTCCACGGCCTTGGCACGCAATACATCGGCATCCATGCCTTTGCCGTCATCGGAGATCGACAACAGGATGTGATCGCCTTCCTGCTCCGCCGACAGCACCACCTTGCCGCCGCGCGACTTGCCGCTGGCCTCACGCTCTTCGGGAGTCTCGATGCCGTGGTCGACGGCGTTGCGCACCAAATGCACCAACGGGTCGGCCAACGCTTCGACCAGGTTCTTGTCGAGATCGGTTTCTTCGCCCACCAGTTCCAGGTTGATCTCTTTCTTCAGGCTGCGCGCCAAATCGCGCACCAGACGCGGGAAGCGCCCGAAGACCTTCTTGATCGGCTGCATACGGGTTTTCATCACCGCCGTTTGCAGGTCGGCGGTGACCACATCGAGGTTGGAAACGGCCTTGGACATCGCCTCGTCGCCGCTATTGGAACCCAGACGCACCAGGCGGTTACGCACCAGCACCAGTTCGCCGACCATGTTCATGATCTCGTCCAGGCGGGCGGTATCGACCCTGACCGTGGTTTCCGCCTCACTGGCCGGCGCGGCTTTTTCGGCCACGGCAGCGGCCGCGGCGGGCGCTTTCGCAGGCTCGGCTTTCGCCGCGGGCTTGGCGATAGGTTTGGCCGGCGCCGCGGCTTTGATCGGCGCGGCCACCGCAGGCGTCTTGACCTCGGCCGGCTCGGAGAACTTGCCCTTACCGTGCAATTGATCGAGCAATGACTCGAACTCATCATCGGTAATGTTATCGCCCACGGCAGCACTTGATTCTGCGACTACCGGCTTCGGCTCAGTGGCTGCCGGCGGGGCGAATTGGCCCTTACCGTGCAGTTGGTCGAGCAGCGACTCGAACTCATCGTCGGTAATTTCATCACCGGCGGCGACAGGGGCCACATTGACGGCGGCACTCGCCACGGCAGCGCTCGTTACGACAGGCGCAGCCGCAAATTGGCCCTTGCCATGCAACTGGTCGAGCAGAGACTCGAACTCATCGTCGGTGATTTCGTCACCGGCAGCAGCTGGGGCTGTGGCGACGCTTGCTGGCTCGCCCAAGGCATCGAGCAACTGCTCGAACTCATTATCACTGATGTCAGCAGCCGCAGGCCCTTGGGCCGCAACAGGTGTCTCGGGTGCTGCCGCGACTGCAGCAGGCTGCACCGGCTCATCGTCTCTCGCCGGCTCGGCCAACCGCGCCAAGGCGGTCAGCAGCTCCGGCGTAGCCGGCGTTGGCTTAACACGCTCGCGCACCTCGGCAAACATGCTGTTGACCGCGTCGAGCGCTTCCAGCACCACATCCATCAACTCAGAGTCGACGCGACGCGCGCCCTTGCGCAGGATGTCGAAGACGTTTTCGGCAATGTGGCAGCACTCCACCAGCTCATTGAGCTGGAGGAAGCCGGCGCCACCCTTGACGGTATGGAAACCGCGAAAAATAGCGTTGAGCAAGTTCATATCGTCCGGGCGGCTTTCTAGCTCAACCAACTGCTCGGACAATAGATCGAGAATCTCGCCGGCCTCTACCAGGAAATCCTGAAGGATTTCTTCATCGGCGCCGAAGCTCATAGACGTGCTCCTAAAATCCTAAACTGGATAACAGATCGTCGACGTCATCCTGATTGGATGCGACGTCATCACGCTTATCGGCATGAATCTGTGGACCTTCACCATGGGAAGGCTGTTTTTGTTGTTTTTGTTCGGCACGTAGCACTTCGTGATTGTGTTCAATGCCGGCGAAACGGTCGACCTGGCTGGCCATCAGCACCAGTTTCAGCAGATTGCTCTCCACCTCGGTGACCAATTGCGTGACCCGCTTGATCACCTGGCCGGTCAGGTCCTGATAATCCTGGGCGAGCAAAATATCATTGAGGTGCCCGGACAACTTGCTGCTATCGCGTTCACTACGCGCGAGGAACAACTCGATTCGCTTGGCCAACTCGCGAAAACCCTCTGCGCCCATTTCTCGGCGCATGAAGCTCCCCCAGTCGGCACTCAGACTTTGTGCTTCCTGGCCCAGGTCATTGACCAGCGGGGCACTCTGCTCGACCAGGTCCATGGTGCGGTTGGCTGCATTCTCGGTCATCGTCACCACATAACCCAGACGCTCGGTGGCATCGGTGATTTGCGAGATTTCCGTGGCATGCGGCATGTGCGGATCGAGCTGAAAATTGACGATAGCGTTATGCAACTCACGCGTCAGCTTGCCGACTTCATGGTACAGACCACGGTCGCGCGCCTTGTTGAGTTCATTGATCAGTTCTACCGCTTCGCCAAAGTCGCCTTTTTCGAGGCTATCCACCAATTGGCGAGCATTGATTTTCAGAGTCGACTCGAGGTCACCCTGCTCGGAATCATTGTGTTCCATAGCGCCCTCGCGGCAGACATCAGCCGTTGACTCGTTCGAAGATTTTCTCGATCTTTTCTTTTAGCACTTGCGCGGTGAACGGCTTAACCACATACCCGTTCACCCCGGCCTGCGCAGCTTCGATGATTTGGTCGCGCTTGGCTTCCGCAGTCACCATCAGCACCGGCAGCTGTTTGAGTCGCTCGTCCGCACGTACCGCACGCAACAGATCGATTCCCGTCATGCCCGGCATATTCCAGTCGGTCACCAGGAAATCGAAACTGCCGCTCTGCAGCATCGGCAGCGCCGTGGTGCCATCATCGGCCTCCGCGGTGTTGGTGAACCCCAAATCACGCAGGAGGTTCTTGATGATCCGTCGCATCGTTGAAAAATCATCAACGATGAGGATTTTCATGTTCTTGTCCAAGTCGACCTCCGTACAGTCCCAAACCTACCCAGCACCTGAGTACGCCCTTAATCGTGAAACCGGCTTTATCCGTCTAGCTCCTTCGCCACTCGCTCAGGCGTGCTCGCAAACGCGAGGCACATTGGCTGTGCAACTGACAGATACGCGACTCGCTAACCCCCAACACTTCACCAATTTCCTTGAGATTCAGCTCTTCGTCGTAATACAGCGACAACACCAGACGCTCGCGCTCGGGCAGGTGGGCGATGGCATCGGCCAGCGCCAACTTGAAACGCTCATCTTCAAGGTCACGTGAAGGCTCAAGGTGAGTGCTATTCGCGTCTTCACGCAGCTCGCCATGTTCACCGTCCTGCAACAGGTCGTCGAAACTGAACAAACGGCTGCCCAAAGTGTCGCCAAGAATGCCGTAGTAATCATCAAGACTCAATTGGAGTTCGGCCGCAACCTCCTGATCTTTAGCGTCGCGACCGGTTCTTGCCTCAATTACCCGAATTGCATCGCTGACCATGCGGCTGTTGCGGTGCACCGAACGTGGCGCCCAATCGCCCTTGCGCACTTCATCGAGCATCGATCCGCGAATGCGAATACCGGCGAACGTCTCGAAGCTGGCGCCCTTGCTGGAATCATATTTCTTCGACGCCTCGAGCAGACCGATCATCCCGGCCTGGATCAGGTCATCCACCTGCACGTTAGCCGGCAAACGGGCCAGCAGGTGATAGGCAATGCGTTTGACCAAGGGCGCATAGCGCTCGATCAACTGGTGTTGGGAGTCCTGCGCTTGCGCTTTGCTGTACATCCGAACTCCAGAGGCTGCTGTCATGCCGTGGTATCCGCAACCGGCTGCTGCACCAGGCGTTCGACGAAGAACTCCAGGTGCCCGCGCGGATTGGCCGGTAGCGGCCAGGCATCGACTTTCTGAGCAATCGCTTTAAACGCCAACGAGCACTTCGAACGCGGGTAAGCCTCATAGACCGCCCGCTGCTTCTGCACGGCCTTGCGCACCATCTCGTCATACGGCACGGCGCCGACATATTGCAGCGCGACGTCGAGGAAGCGATCGGTGACTTTGGTCAGCTTGGCGAAGAGGTTGCGACCTTCTTGCGGGCTGTGCGCCATATTCGCCAGCACACGGAAACGGTTCATGCCGTGGTCACGGTTGAGCAACTTGATCAGCGCATAAGCATCGGTGATCGAGGTCGGTTCATCGCACACCACCACCAGCACTTCCTGAGCGGCGCGGACGAAGCTGACCACCGAATCGCCAATACCGGCGGCGGTATCGACAATCAGTACATCAAGGTTGTCGCCGATGTCGCTGAAGGCCTGGATCAGCCCGGCATGCTGCATCGGCGACAGCTGCACCATGCTCTGCGTGCCGGAGGCAGCCGGCACGATACGAATACCGCCAGGACCTTGCAGCACCACATCGCGCAGATCGCACTCGCCGCTTATCACATCGGCCAGTGTGCGCCTGGCGGTCAAGCCGAGCAGTACGTCGACGTTGGCCAAGCCCAGGTCGGCGTCCATCAACATCACTCGCCTACCCAGCTCGGCCAGCGCTAGCGCCAGATTCACCGACACATTGGTCTTGCCGACGCCACCCTTGCCGCCGGTCACCGCAATCACCTGTACGGGATGCATACCCATGTTATCTATACACCTTGTCTAACGTCGACTTGAGCCACATGGCTGATTGTGCCCCACCGGTCCGCCGTGGAGCCAGGCGCTTGCTTAACCGCTGCCGCGGCAGCGCTTAGCCGGCGCGCCGCGCCGGATGTTGGTAGAGATCGGCAAACATCTCTGCCATCGTATCTTCGCTCGGTGTCTCTGCCGCCTGCAGACCCACGGCGCGACTGACCAGTTGATGGCTGCGCGGCACCTGGAGATCATCCGGAATGCGCGGCCCATCCGCCTGATAGGCTACCGGTAGACGCTGACTAATTGCGAGACCTAAAACTTCGCCGAGGCTGGTGGCTTCATCCAGCTTAGTCAGGATGCAACCCGACAAACCGCATACTTTGTAGCTGTGGTAGGCGGCCTTGAGCACCTGGCTCTGGCTGGTCGCCGCCATGACCAGGTAGTTCCTCGACTTGACCCCACGACTGGCCAGGGTCTCCAACTGCATGCGCAGGGCTGGATCGTTGCCCGGTAGACCCGCGGTATCGATCAGGACCACCCGCTTACGCGCCAAGGGTGCCAGGGCCTGGGTCAGCGATTGGCCGGGATCAACCAGGCTCACCGAAACATTGAGGATGCGACCTAGGGTCTTCAGCTGCTCTTGGGCGCCTATGCGATAGCTGTCCAGGCTGACCAGGGCAATCTGTTGAGCGCCGTACTTGAGGACATAACGCGCCGCCAATTTCGCCAGGGTGGTGGTCTTGCCCATGCCGGCCGGACCGACCAAGGCGATCACGCCACCCTCTTCCAGCGGCTCCTGCTTCGGCGTTTGAATCGAGTGGGCCAAATGTGCCAGCAGCATGCGCCAGGCCTGGCGCGGCTCGGCGATAGTGGCCACCCGCTCAAGCAGCGTGCGTGACAGCTCGGCGGGCAAGCCCATGCGCTGCAAGCGACGCCATAGGGTGGCCTGTTCCGGTCGGCGGCTTTGCAGCTGGCCCCAGGCCATCGAGCCCATCTGCATCTCGATCAGTTCGCGCAGACCATGCAACTCGAAACGCATGGCTTCCAAGGCACCCTGATCGGACGCAGCAACAGGCTTGGAGCGCGGTTGATACGCGGTCTCGGGCAGGCTAACAGTCGGTTCCTCCGCTTCGGCGCCAAACAGTTGGCGATCCTTGCCGGCGTCTCCTTGCGCGCGGGTCGCCAGCTCGGCCTGAGCCGAGGCGATACGCGACTGGGTCATGCGCAACTCGGCTTCCAGCTCAGGATTGGCCTGGCGAGACGGCGCAGCGGGAATCTGATAATCCAGTGCAGCAGTCAGTTCGACACCGCCAGCAACCCGACGGTTACCGATGATCGAGGCATCCGCGCCCAGCTCATCGCGGACCAGCTTCATGGCTTGACGCATATCGGCGGCGAAAAAGCGTTTGACCTGCATGGCCTGTAACCTCGGTTAGTTCTGCCCTACCGTCGCGACGATAGTGACCTGCTTGTTGTCCGGGATTTCCTGGTACGCCAGCACGTGAATACTCGGTACTGCCAGCCGTGCGAACCGCGAGAGCATGGCCCGGACTGGACCGGCTACCAGCAGGATCACTGGCTTGCCGAGCATTTCCTGGCGCTGCGCCGCTTCCACCAGGGAACGTTGCAACTTCTCGGCCATACCTGGCTCCAGGAGGATGCCATCCTCGGAGCCTTGACCGGCCTTCTGCAGACTACTGAGCAATATCTGTTCCAACCTTGGTTCAAGGGTGATCACAGGCAGCTCCGGCTCTAGTCCCACAATGCTTTGCACGATTGCCCGGGCCAGCGCGACGCGCACTGCCGCCACCATGGCGGCAGGATCTTGACTCTTTGGCGCCACGTTGGCGATGGCCTCGGCGATGGTCCGCACGTCGCGCACTGGCACCTGCTCCTGCAGCAGCGCCTGCAACACCTTGAGCAACACCGACAAGGACACCAGCCCCGGCACCAGCTCTTCGGCCAGCTTGGGCGAACTCTTGGCCAACAGCTGCATCAACTGCTGCACCTCTTCATGGCCAAGCAGCTCATGGGCATGCTTGTGCAATATCTGATTGAGGTGGGTCGCGACTACCGTACTGGCATCGACCACGGTGTAGCCCAGTGACTGGGCCTGGTCGCGCTGATTCGGATCAATCCACACCGCCTCCAGGCCGAACGCCGGATCCTTGGCGGCGACCCCGTTGAGGGTGCCGAACACCTGCCCCGGATTGATCGCCAGCTCGCGGTCGGGAAAGACTTCGGCCTCGGCCACGCTGACGCCCATCAGGGTCAGCCGGTAGGCATTCGGCTGCAGGTCGAGGTTGTCGCGGATATGCACCGAGGGCATCAGGAAGCCCATTTCCTGGGACAGCTTCTTGCGCACCCCCTTGATCCGCGCGAGCAGCTGCCCACCTTGGTTGCGGTCGACCAGCGGAATCAGACGGTAACCGACCTCCAGGCCGACCATATCCACCGGCGTGACGTCATCCCAGCCGAGCTCCTTGACCTCCTGAGCCCGCTGCGCCGGTAACAGTTCCTGCTGGCGCTGAACCTCCTTGACCTCGTCCTCCTTGACCACGCGTTGCTTGTTGGCAATCCAGTAGGCAGCCCCGGCAGCCACCAGGCCAAGGCTGATAAAGGAAAAGTGCGGCATGCCCGGAACCAGGCCCATGGCGATCATGATTGCCGCCGCCACGGCCAAGGCACGCGGTGAAGCGAACATCTGCCGACTGACCTGGGCGCCCATGTCTTCCGAGCTGGACACCCGGGTGACCATGATCGCCGCCGCGGTTGACAGCAGCAGCGAGGGGATTTGTGCGACCAGACCGTCGCCGATGGTCAACAGGGTGTAGACCTTGCCAGCGTCGGCGAAACTCAGGCTGTGCTGAAAGATACCGATGGCGATGCCGCCAATCAGGTTGATGAACAGAATCAACAGGCCGGCAATCGCATCGCCGCGGACGAACTTGCTGGCACCGTCCATCGAGCCATAGAAGTCGGCCTCCTGAGACACTTCCGAGCGGCGTTTCTTGGCCTCGACTTGGTCGATCAGACCGGCGTTGAGGTCGGCGTCGATGGCCATCTGTTTGCCGGGCATGGCATCCAGGGTAAAGCGCGCGCTGACCTCGGAGATCCGCCCGGCACCCTTGGTGACCACCACGAAGTTGATGATCATCAAAATCGCGAACACCACGATACCGACCACGTAGTTGCCGCCGATCACCACCTCACCGAAGGCCTGAATCACCTGGCCGGCGGCGGCGTGCCCATCATGGCCGTTGAGCAGTACGACACGGGTCGAGGCCACGTTCAATGCCAGACGCAGCAGCGTCGCGGCCAGCAGAATGGTCGGAAAGACCGCGAAATCCAGCGGACGCAGGGCGTAGATACTGACCAACAGCACCACGATCGACAGCGCGATGCTGAAGGTGAACAGCACGTCGAGCAGGAACGGCGGAATCGGCAGCATGACCATGCCGAGCATGACCAGCAGCATCAGCGGTATGCCCAGGTTGCCCTGGCGCAATCCCGACAGGTTGCTGCGTACATTACCGAGCATTTGCGAACGATCTACTGCCACATCCCTACCCCAGCCGATTCAAACTTTTGACGCTTGCTGCGTCTTTGCGCTGAGTTTTGCAAGAAGCTGTCCAACTTTGGCCGCCACCGGCGCAATCGCTCGGCGACCAACAGCGGAAGGGATCGCTCGCTTACGTCAGGCACGCGAAAAAACCGTCTGCGGCACTGGGTGTAGCGCCCGCAATCGAACATGACCGCTGACGCAATGCTCAATGATAAAAACGCTTGGCGCTACTCGTCGCGACGCAGATCCGGCGGAATCGGCAGGTCGGGCAGCGTCGTCGGACGCTTGCCCTTACCGGCCTGGTACTGGCGGATCTGGTAGACATAGGCCAGCACTTGGGCAACAGCGAGGTACAAGCCGGCCGGAATCTCCTGATCCAGCTCCGTCGAGTAGAACACCGCCCGTGCCAGTGCCGGCGACTCCAGCAGCATGACCTGGTGCTCCTGGGCAATTTCACGAATTTTCAATGCGGTGAAATCGCCGCCCTTGGCCAACAGCACCGGCGCACGGCCCTTGCTGGGGTCATACTTCAACGCCACCGCGAAGTGGGTCGGGTTGGTGATCACCACATCGGCCTGCGGCACGGCCTGCATCATCCGCCGCTCGGCCATTTCGCGCTGCAACTGACGAATACGCTGCTTGACCTCGGGCTTGCCCTCGCTGTCCTTGTACTCGTCGCGCACTTCCTGCTTGGTCATCATCAGCTTCTGCTTGTTGTCCCAGAGCTGGAACGGCACATCCACCGCGGCGATCAGGGTCAGGCCACAGGCCATCCACAAGGCACTCCAGCCGACCACCTGGGCGGCATGCAGAATGGCCGACTGCAACGGCTCGTGGGCGATAGCCAACAAATCATCACGCTCGGTAGCCAGCACAACCAAGGCTACCGCCAGAATCACGATAAATTTGCCCAGCGCCTTACCCAATTCGACCAGGGCTTTAGCCGAGAACATGCGTTTGAGGCCTGCCAAGGGATTCATCCGGCTCAACTTCGGCGCCATCGCCTGCGCCGAGAACAGCCAGCCACCCAAGGCAATCGGGCCGACAATCGAGGCGATCAATAAGCTCAAAAACAACGGCAGCAAGGCATCCAGCGCGACGTCACCGGAGGCCAGCAACCACAGGCCCATACTGCGCTCGTCCATGATCACCTCGCGCGACAAGGAGAAATTACCGCGCATGATGTCCAGTAACGCATTGCCCAAACTGCCGCCCGAGGCCAGCAGCCCGCCTGTGCCGGCCAACATCACGGCCAAGGTATTGAGCTCACGGGAGCGCGCGATCTGGCCTTTCTCACGGGACTCACGGAGGCGTTTCTCCGTGGGCTCCTCGCTTTTATCGGCGCCACTTTCCGATTCAGCCATAGTCTGGCCTCAACTCGCCCGCGCCATTTCGCGCAGAAACTGCAGGGCCTCAGTGGCAAACACCTGATACTGCGCGAGGATGTCCGCCATGCTGATCCAGACGATCACCAAGCCCAGCACCAGAGTCAGCGGAAAGCCGATGGAAAAAATATTCAGCTGCGGCGCCGCGCGGGTCATCACCCCGAATGCGATATTGACCACCAACAGCGCGGTGATCGCCGGCAATACCAGAAGCAACCCGGCGCCGAACACCCAGCCCAGTTTGCTGGCCAACTCCCAGTAATGATCGATCTGCAGACCACTGCCCACCGGTAGCGTGACGAAGCTTTCCGCCAGCACCTCGAACACCACCAGATGCCCGTTCATGGCGAGAAACAGCAGGGTCACCAGCATGGTGAAGAACTGCCCAATCACCGCCACTGACACGCCGTTCGCCGGGTCGACCATGGAGGCGAAGCCCAGGCCCATTTGCGTCGCCAGAATCTGCCCGGCGATCACGAACGCATGAAAGAACAGTTGCAGAACAAACCCGAGCATCACCCCCACCAGTATTTCCTGGGCGATCAGCATGAAGGCCGGCAGGCTGAGCGCATCGACCTGCGGCATGGGGGGCAGGTTGGGCACCAACACCAGGCAGATACCCAGGGCGAAGTACAGGCGTATCCGTGTTGGCACCAGTTGCGTGCCAACGATTGGCATCACCATCAGCAGGGCGGCAACCCGAAACATCGGCAGCAGAAAACTGCTGACCCAGCCGCCAATCTGCGCATCACTGAGCTCCAGCATGTCAGCCAATCAGCGCCGGAATGTTCATGATCAGGGTCCGCGAATACTCGATCAGCTCACGAACCAGCCAAGGCCCGCCGACAATCATGGTCAGCAACATCACCAGCAAACGCGGGAGAAAACTCAGGGTCTGTTCGTTGATCTGGGTCGCCGCCTGAAACATCGCCACCAATAGGCCCACCAACAGGCTGGGCATGACCGCCAGGCCGACTATCAGCGCGACCAGCCAGAGCGCCTCACGAAACAGATCAACAACCACCTCAGGAGTCATGTGGGCCTCGTCATAAGGTGCCGAAACTGCTGGCCAGGGTGCCCATGATCAGTGCCCAGCCGTCGATCAGGACGAACAACATGATCTTGAACGGCAGCGAGATGATCAGCGGCGACAACATCATCATGCCCATGGCCATAAGGATGCTGGCCACCACCATGTCGATGATCAGGAATGGAATGAAAATCATGAAGCCGATCTGGAAGGCGGTTTTCAGCTCGGAGGTGACAAACGCCGGTATCAGAATAGTCAGCGGGGCGTCATCCGGGCTGGCGATATCGGTACGCTTGGACAGGCGCACGAACAACTCCAGATCGCTCTCGCGGGTCTGCATCAGCATGAAATTCTTGATCGGCCCCTCGGCCTTGAGGATGGCCTCCTGGGCCGGCAACTGCTCGTTAAGATAAGGCTGCAAAGCCTCGCTGTTAATCTGCTCGAACACCGGCGCCATGATGAACAGGGTGAGGAACAGCGCCAGGCCGACCAGCAGCTGGTTGGACGGCGTCTGTTGCAGGCCCAGCGCCTGACGCAGGATGGAGAACACAATGATGATCCGGGTGAAACTGGTCATCAGCATCAGGAAGGCGGGAATAAAACTCAGCGCCGTCATGATCAGCAGGATCTGCAGGTTGACCGAGTATTCCTGCTGCCCTGCGGCGTCGGTGCTTAAGGTGATCGCCGGAATCGATAACGGGTTTTCCGCTGCGAACGCCAGCGGCGCGAGCAGGGTGAACAGCAGAGCCAACAGCAGGCGCAACGCGCTCATCAAGACTTGTCCTTCTGATCCTTGCCTAGCAGTTCCATCAGGCGCTGGGCGAACTCCGCCGAGGCCGGCTCGCCATCGGGCAAGTGCACCGGCTCGTTCATTACGTGCAAGGGAGTGATACGCCCGGCACTGAGGCCGAGCAGAATCTGCTCGCCGCCCACCTGCACCAGCACCAGGCGATCACGCGGGCCGAGGGCCTGACTGGCCACGATCTTGATTACCTGACCACCACGCGGGCCGATCTGCTGAACCCGGCGCATCAGCCAAGCCAACAGAAAAATCAGACCGATGACCAGCAGCAAGCCGAGCAGCAACTGCACCAGGCTGCCGGCGCTGGTAGTCATGGGGGCAGCCGCTGGGGTCGCCGGCTCGGCGGCCAGGACAGCGAGTGGCAGCATCAGCAGCAGAGCAAGGAATTTAGCCATGGTCTTAGCGCAGCTTCTTGATGCGTTCGCTCGGACTGATCACATCGGTCAGGCGGATGCCAAACTTCTCGTTGACCACCACCACCTCGCCATGGGCGATCAGGGTGCCGTTGACCAGCACGTCCAGCGGCTCGCCGGCCAGACGATCGAGTTCGATCACCGAGCCCTGATTGAGTTGCAACAGGTTACGGATGGTGATGTCGGCATTGCCGACTTCCATGGAGATCGACACCGGGATATCCAGAATCACATCCAGGTTCGGCCCATCCAGGTTGACCGGCAGACTGGCCTTGGGGGCGCTGCCAAATTCTTCCATCGGCGCCCGTGGCGCGGCGGGTGCCGCGGCCGCGCCACCGGCCGCGAGCATGGCATCGATATCGTCCTGATCGGCATCGCCAGCTTCGGTCAACGCCGCAGCCCACTCATCGGCCAGCGCCTGCTCCTCGGGAGAGGTGTTTTCGTTTTCGTCTGCCATCGTCTGTCCTCGGCTGGCTTGTAGGGGTTTGGCGAGCGCTTAGCGCTGGCGCTCGATCGGCTCAAGCACCTGCAACGCCAAGTTACCTTTGTGTGCACCGAGCTTGACCTTGAAGGCCGGTACGCCGCTGGCGCGCAAAATCATGTTGTCGGGCATTTCTACCGGAATCACGTCACCGGGCTGCATATTGAGGATGTCGCGCAGCTTCAGCTGACGGCGAACCACCGTAGCGCCGAGCGGCACACTGACATCGAGAATGTCTTCGCGCAGCGCTTTGACCCAGCGCTCGTCCTGATCGTCGACATCCGATTGGAAACCGGCATCGAGCATCTCGCGGATCGGCTCGATCATCGAATACGGCATGGTGATATGCAGATCGCCACCGCCGCCGTCCAACTCGATGTGGAAAGTCGAGACGACGATCACCTCACTGGGGCTGACGATGTTGGCCAGCGCCGGGTTCACTTCCGAGTTGACGTACTCGAAGTTGATGTCCATGACCGCATGCCAGGCCTCTTTCAGGTCGATAAACGCCTGATCCAGCACCATGCGTACCACGCGCAATTCGGTCGGGGTGAATTCCCGGCCTTCGATCTTGGCGTGCCGGCCATCACCACCGAAGAAGTTATCGACCAGCTTGAATACCAGGCGGGCATCGAGAATGAACAGACCGGTGCCGCGCAACGGCTTCATCTTCACCAGGTTGAGGCTGGTCGGTACGTACAGGGAGTGCACGTACTCGCCAAACTTCATCACCTGCACTCCGCCCACCGCGACATCCGCCGAGCGGCGCAGCAGGTTGAACATGCTGATGCGGGTGTAACGGGCAAAGCGTTCGTTGATCATTTCCAGGGTCGGCATGCGTCCGCGGACGATGCGATCCTGGCTGGTCAGATCATATTGTTTGACGCTACCCGGTTCCGCGGCGTCCTCGGTCTCGACCGCCCCGTCATCGACACCATGCAGCAGCGCATCGATTTCATCCTGGGAAAGCAGGTCTTGCACAGACATGGCGGGCTCCCGGCTACTGCAATACTAAATTGGTGAATAGCACTTGTTCGACGGCCAGTTTGCCCGTCTCTTTCTGCGCCAATTCCTGCACGCTGGCCGTGGCCTGCTGACGCAGCATTTCCTTACCCACCGGAGTGATCAAGGCTTCGAAATCCTGATTGGAGAACAACATCACCAAGCGATTACGCAGGACCGGCATATGCACCTTGAGCGCGTCCAGCGCCGCCTGATCCCGGGTCATCAAGGCAACGCTGACTTGCATATAACGCGGGCGTCCCTTGTAGGTGAAGTTGACCACAAAGGCCGGCATCAGCTCTTCGTAAATCGCCGTATGATTCACCGGCGCACCGCTATCCGCAGCATGTTCTGCGTCGGCTTGCGCCTTGGCTGCATCAGGCGCCGAATCTTTGCCGAGAAAGAACCAGGTTCCACCAATCGACAAGCCCACCGCCAGCAGCAGAGCTACAACGATCAAGATGATCAATTTCATTTTGCCCGCTGGTTTTGCCTCGGCGGCCACTGGGTCTTCCGCTGCTTCTTTCTTAGCCATGCCAATAATCCGTCACTGATCGGAGTTCTATCCGCTTTCAAAGGGTTAGGAGCAAGTGTTATGCCAGTTTGTAATCAACCGACCCACAGGGAATACCTAGTTACCCTGGCTGAGGCTCTCGCGAACCTTAACCAGTCACTGTGAGCAGGACGAAAGCCAGCACTTCCCCCTCGCGACAATCGCCGCATGTCGCATCGTTGGTGCATGGTCAAGCGTGCAGAACGTCCAAGAGGGGCTGCGGATATACCAGTCTCATCAGCCACTGTCACCCTAAAACAAATTCGCCCGACTCCCATGCGGGAGTCGGGCGAGCTGCAGTTTAGATCAGCGGGGCGGTCGACTACAGCGCCAAAAGCACTAAAGCAGCAGGGCTAGGCGTAGTAGTCGACCATTCCGCGGCCGCTGTTCAGCGAATTGCTTCTCAGCTCGACGGGACTCAGCGCAAGTTCGTCATCACCCATCCCCAACGATTCACTGCCGCCCCCGTCACGCCCCCTACCGCCACCGTCCTGACCTTGCCAGCCGCGACTCGACGACTGATCGGAAACATTCACATCAAGCAGGTTCATGCCTTGCTGAGTGAACAGTTCGCGCAAGCGGTGCATCTGCCCTTCCAGCGCCTCGCGCACACCCGCATGGGGGCTGGCGAAGGTGACCTGCGCCTGCTCCTGACTCAGGCTGATACGTACTTCCATACGCCCCAACTCAGCCGGGTCGAGCTGAATCTCTGCGGACTGCAGATTCTGACTGGACAGCCACATCACCCGGTCCACAACGGCCTCACTCCAACCCGCCTGCTGCATCGCTACTGGCTGGCCCGGAATCACCGCCGCCCGTGGTGCCGGCGCGGTTGACTGAGCAACCGCCTGACTCAGCGCACTGAGCTTACTGACGAAATTCTCCGGCCGCGAATCGGCTGCACTTTCCTTGAGGGCTTCCAGGCCTTCAGTCGTCAGCTCAATCAGCGGCACATCGCCCCCGTCACTAGACTCACTCAGTGACTGCTGCGCCCCCATGGAGGCCATTGCGCTGGAAAAACTCTGTACTGGATTGAGCGCTGCCTGCTGCGCCATGACGTCCGGGGCCTTCGCGGCGCCCTGCTCGGCCGTCATGGTCTGAGCCTTGCCACCCAGCTCCAGTGCCATGCGCACTGCCGGCAGCTGATTCAGCGCCTCCAGCTCGGGCTCGACGCTCGCCTCGGTCATGCTCGCCGGCCCTGAGCTGATCAAACTGACCGAGGACAACACCTGCACCTCACCGTCTTCGCCCACAACCGGCTCCGCTATTTCGGCATTGGGCACGGGCTGGCCGGCCATACCCATTAGCAGCAGTTCATCGAGCGCTGGATCCTCCAATGCCGGATCACTCGGCAAAGACTTGCCGCTATCGGCAAGCACCGACTGTTCAGCGGCAGCGACGATCGACGGATTTGCGGACTCTTCAGCGTCTTGCGCCTCGGACGTCGCCTCGCGACTGGGTTTAGCTGGCGCGGCGCTTGCCTGACGCTCCTTGGCATACACCTGAGCAAAGCTGGAAGCCTCACTCTTGCTAGGCTCTGGCGCTTTTGCCGGTGTTTTTCCTGCGGAGTTTTTCGGTTTTATATCGGGCGCTGACTTGAGCAGCACATCGGGGGCAACGGACATGGATACTCTCCGCTCAGGGATGGTTCGTACGGAGAGAATTGCAATAGACGGGCCAGCTCTTAAAAACGTCAGGGTCCAGGCAACTGCTCGCCGCTGATTGCCAGCGAGGCGATCCCTGTCCGCCTGCCCCGCCACCGCTATATGCGATAACGCTGGAGCTCGGTCTTACACAAAATACGCACGATGGCGAACTCACGCTCGATCTGCTCAAGCAGTCCTGGCACAACGCCCAGAATCTGGCGCTGACCGGCCTCTTCCAGTTCCTTGCACAAACCCGCCAACAGCGGCGCCCCCATATTGCTGCAGCTACCCTTGAAGCTATGCGCAGCCAAACGCAGCCCCTGCGCATCCGCCGCCAACTCGGCTCGCCGCAGCAGACGCAGACGCTCTTCGGAGTCCGCCAGAAAGGTATCCAGCAACACCGCATACTCGTCGCCCATGATGTCCTGCAACACAGCCAACACAGCATTGTCGAGATGGATATCGGCCACCCGTTCACCCCCGATCAAAAAGCGCTCAATTATGCCCACCCGACCAGGAAAACTCCACGCTTACCCCTTTGCCATCGGCAGGCCAGGTACAGCGTTCGCTGAGCTGGCGAACCAGGGACAGGCCGCGTCCGCACAGACTGTCGACACCCATCTGTTGCTGCATAATCGCCTGCCCGTCGAAGCCCTGACCACTGTCTTCGATTCGCATGATCAGCCGCCCGCCAGCTGATTCGGGGACGATCTGCAGGTGAAAGCGCACATAACCCTCGCGCAGGTTGGCCAGGCGCTCATGGCGCAGCCGGTAATACTCGGCAAACCCCTCAGCACCCGATTTCAATGCCGAGTCCAAGCCCAGCACGCCATGCTCCAGGGCATTCGAATAGAGCTCAGCGAGGACGCTGAAGAGCCCCCCCGCTTGCGAGCGCAACCCCTGGACCTCGAGCAACAACTGCAGCAGGAACGGCAACGGATTGAAACGCTGCAAGGTCTCGCCGCGAAACTCGAAACTCGCCGACCAGTCCAGCGGGCTGTTCTGCCCACTGTCGGCAAAAACCAAAGGTGGACGGCTCGGGACACCCTCTTCGAACAGGCTG
Organism: Pseudomonas sp. SJZ079; assembly: GCF_007993865.1. Lineage (GTDB taxonomy): Bacteria > Pseudomonadota > Gammaproteobacteria > Pseudomonadales > Pseudomonadaceae > Aquipseudomonas. Next base: position 174,779 of record NZ_VIUH01000001.1, read on the forward strand.
ACCTCGACCAAGCTGACGTCGTCATGCAGTTCGCCACGGAAGCGCGTCAGCGCCTGCTGAATCTCCACGAACAAACGTGCCGGCTCCTGATTGTGGGCAAACACTTCGAGCAATCGCGCCTCGCCAAATAGCTCGCCCTGACTGTTGCAGGCCTCCAGCACGCCATCGGACAGCAGAAAAATCCGGTCGCCCATCTCCAGCGGGTAGAACTCGCACTGGTCGTTGAACGCCGAGGGCTCCAGCACACCCAAAGGCAGATGCCGCGACACCAGAGGTATGCGCGTGGCGCTGCCGGCGCGTTGCAGGTAACCATCCGGCAAACCGCCATTCCATACTTCGACTACCCGACGCTGAAAGCTGATATTCAGCAAGGTCGCGCAGCAAAAAACCCCAACCGGCAGGATGCGTTTGAGCTTGGCGTTGATCTCGCGCAAGATTTCCGCCAGGGAGTGCCCCTTGGCAGTCATGCCATAGAACACTTCGGCCGCAGGCATGGCACCGATTGCCGCCGGCAGACCGTGGCCGGTGAAATCGCCGAGTAGCACATGCATGCCGCCTGAGGGATTGAATGCAGCGAGCAGCAAATCGCCGTTGAACACCGCATAAGGCGACTGCAGGTAGCGAATATTGGGGGAGTCAAGGCAACCGGAGTGCGCCACCTTGTCGAATACCGCCTTGGCCACGCGCTGCTCGTTGAGCAAATGTTCATTGTGCTTGGCGATCAGGTCGCGCTGCTGCAGCACCGTATCCTGCAAACGACGCAGACGGTCCATGGCGTTGATCTTGGCTTCGAGGATCACCCGATTGTAGGGTTTGGCGAGAAAGTCGTCGCCACCGGCCTCCAGGCAACGCACCAGTGCCTCACCCTCGGTCAGCGAAGTCAGGAAGATGATCGGCACCAACTCTTCGCCAGCCATCAGCTTGATCCGTCGCGCAGCCTCGAAGCCGTCCATCTGCGGCATCAAGGCATCCATCAAGACCAATTGCGGACGTTCCTGTTCGAACAAGGCGACCGCTTCCAGACCATTACTGGCGGTCAGGGTACGATGACCCTGGCGACTGACAATGGTCGACAGCAGCATGCGATCGGCGGCGTTATCCTCGGCGATCAGCACAGACAGACGCGCAGGCATGGCTGCAGGCTCTGCTTAGGCGATTTTGAACAATTGTTCGAAGTTGGAAATAGCGAGAATCTTACGCACATCCGGATTGCAGTTGAGCAACCGCACTTGGGCGTGATCGCCGCCGGCATGATCGCGCAGTAACAGCAGCATGCCCAAGGCTGAACTGTCGAGATAACTGGTGCCCTTGAGGTCGACGACATAGCGTTCAGGACTACGGTTCACCCGCTCGTAAGCGTCACGAAACTCCTGGTGCGCACCGAAGTCGAAACGTCCCTGAATCACAATGGTCAACTCTTGCCCATCTGCCGAGGGCTGCGAGGTGATGGCCATGAATTACTCCTTATCCTGCAAAAAATCGTCCACGAACCGGTTCGTACGCATCGAGTGCTTCACTGCACTCGCATGATCCACGTACACAGTTCATACCATGAAGATGTAGCACCCCTGCTCGCCAGCGGCAACTGCCAATCAGCCAGAATTGTGTCCGGTCATGCGCTGCGCTAATTCGTCGAGCAGCTTCTGCTCACGTTTATCTTCGACTTTGCGGGCTTCGTCGAGATAGCGTTGTACCAGCTTGCGCAGCCCCTCCAGCCGCGCATGACGCTGCTGCCAGACCGCACGCACCTTATCCAGATTAGCGCGGTGCCAAGCCACTGTCTGGCTTTGCTGGGCAATGGCAATATCCAGCTGTGAGAGAAAACGCTGATAGTTCATCAGCCACTGCCCGGACACGCCTTGGCGCCCCTCACTCAACCACTGTTGTTGGTAGTCGACCAGATAATGCTCCAGCTCGCCCAGCTTGACTTCCTGCTGGTTGAGCAAGCCCTGGCAGTGACCGAGTTGCAGAGCAGCTTCACGTTCAGCCCGTTCGGCCATGCTGATGACCGGCGCGAGCCGTGCGGCGCGACTGTTCGACATGCGTTAGGACACCGGCGCGGCGGCAGGGTTGAAGGTCGCCGCCAGCTGAACACTGCTGTGTTCGAGGTTGACGCTCTCACTCAAGCCCTGCCGTAAATAGTTGACCATCAGCGGCTGGCGGGCGATGGCCAGGTCGGTATCGGCATCGCCCCCCGGCACATAAGCGCCGACGCTGATCAAGTCGCGACTCTGCTGATAGCGCGACCATAACTGCTTGAAACGCTGTGAGTGACGCAGATGCTCCGACGGTACCACTTGCGGCATCACCCGGCTGATCGAGGCTTCGATGTCGATGGCCGGATAGTGCCCCTCCTCGGCCAGACGCCGCGACAGCACGATATGCCCGTCGAGCACCCCGCGCGCCGCATCGGCAATCGGGTCCTGCTGATCATCGCCTTCGGACAGCACCGTATAGAACGCGGTGATCGAGCCGCCCCCGGCTTCTGCATTACCGGCCCGTTCGACCAGCTTGGGCAGCTTGGCGAACACCGATGGCGGATAGCCCTTGGTCGCTGGCGGCTCGCCAATAGCCAGGGCGATTTCCCGTTGGGCCTGGGCGAAACGGGTCAAGGAATCCATCAGCAGCAACACATTCTTGCCCTTGTCGCGAAAATATTCGGCGATGCGCGTGCAGTACATCGCCGCGCGCAGGCGCATCAGTGGCGCATCATCGGCCGGCGATGCAACCACCACCGAACGCTTGAGCCCTTCCTCACCGAGAATCTCGTCGATGAACTCCTTGACCTCACGCCCCCGTTCGCCGATCAACCCGACCACGATGATCTCCGCCTCGGTAAAGCGCGTCATCATGCCGAGCAACACACTCTTACCGACGCCGGTGCCGGCGAACAACCCCAGGCGCTGGCCGCGACCAACCGTGAGCAGGCCATTAATGCTGCGGATGCCGACATCCAGGGGCTCGTTGATCGGGTGGCGCTTGAGCGGGTTGATCACCGGCCCATCCATCGGCACCCAGTCTTCGGCCTTCATCCGCCCCTTGCCATCCAGTGCCTGGCCGGTACCGTCCAGGACCCGCCCGAGCATCGACTTGCCCATGGGCAAGCGCCCGGTATTGGGCAGCGGCACGACCCGCGCGCCCGGCGCGATGCCCGCCAGGCTGCCGACCGGCATCAGGTAGATTTTGCCGTTGGAGAAGCCCATGACCTCGGCCTCGACCTGCACCGGGTGGTAGCCGTCATCGTTAATCACCAGGCAGCGGCTGCCCAGCGCGGCGCGCAGGCCCTCGGCCTCCAGGGTCAGACCGACTACGCGTAGCAGACGGCCTTCGACCACGGGCTGGCTGGGCAGCTGCACCGCGTCGCCATAACCGGCCAGGCGCTTGGCGAAACTGGTGCGTTCAAGGCGCATCGGACAGCGCTTCGGGCGTATCGAGGTCCAGCTGCACATCGGCGGCAAGCGGGTGGACGGCCTGTTCGCGCTGTTGCTCGAACAGCTGATTGAGCGCCTGAGCGAGACGGGTTTCGACACTCGCATCGATCAGGCTGTGCTCGCTCTCGACCCGGCAGCCGCCCGGCAACAGCGCGTCGTCCTCGAGGATGCGCCAGCTCTCTTCGTGGCGTTCGCGTAGCGCCTTGACCAGTTCGAAGTCCTGCGGGTTGAGGTGGATACGCACGTTATCGGCGCCCATGGGTAGCAGCTTCAAAGCTTCGCGCAGAATCTGCCGGAGCTGACTGGAATCACTGCTCAGCTCACGCTGGATCACTTCACGGGTCATGCGGCTGACCAGATTGACCAATGCCACTTCCAGCTCTTGATCCTGCTCGGCGATAGGCTCGAACAGCTGGCTCATCACCTGCTCCAAACCGTTCAGCCGGTCCGCCAGGGCAGCGTCGGCCTCTTGCTTGGCTTTCAGTTGGCCGGCGCGAAAACCGTCCTTCTCGCCGGTGGAGAACCCTTCGTTATAGGCATCCTGACGGATAGCCTCCAGCTCATCCAGGGTCAAGGGCTTGACGTCTTCCGGAGCGATTTCCTCGACTTCGGCCTGTGTCGGCTCGGCCCCGGCTTCGACCGCCGCGACTGCGTCCTCGGCCGTATCACTGCGTTCGTCGAAGCTGGGTAGCGACCAGCGATCGATGACGTTGATGTCCTTGGCGCGAATCAACTCGCTAGGCGCTTCCTTGGGGGCCATCTGCGACTACCTCTGGTTAAACCATCTCTTCGCCGCCCTTGCCGCCCAGGACAATTTCCCCGGCTTCGGCCATGCGGCGGGCGATGGTGAGAATTTCCTTCTGCGCCGTTTCCACGTCGCTGACCCGCACCGGGCCCTTGGCTTCCAGATCATCACGCAGCAGTTCGGCGGCGCGCTTGGACATGTTTTTGAAGACTTTTTCCTTGATCGCCTCGTCCGCGCCCTTGAGCGCCAGTACCAGCACATCGGAGGATACTTCGCGCAGCAGCGCCTGAATGCCACGGTCGTCGACATCGGCGAGGTTGTCGAAGACAAACATCAGGTCTTCGATCTGCGAGGACAGGTCTTCGTCGACTTCGCGGATCGAATCCATCAACTGTCCCTCGGTCGAACTGTCGAGGAAGTTCATGATGTCGGCGGCCCGCTTGATCCCGCCCAGACTGGCGCGGGTGGTGTTGGAGCTGCCGGAGAATTGCTTCTCGAGAATCAGGTTGAGTTCCTTGAGCGCCGCCGGCTGTACGGTGTTCAGCGACGACACGCGCAAGACGATATCCAGACGAACCTTATGGTCGAACTGCGCGAGCACTTCGCCCGCTTGATCGGGATCGAGGTAGGCCACCACGATAGCTTGAATCTGCGGGTGTTCATGGCGGATCACATCGGCCACAGCGCGCGGCTCCATCCACTTTAGGCTGTCCAGGCCGCTGGTACTGCCGCCGAGCAGGATGCGGTCGATCAGGTTGCCGGCCTTATCTTCGCCAAGTGCCTGGGTCAGCATCTTGCGAATATAGCCATCGGCCCCCACGCCCACGCTGGTCTGATCGCCGACGATATCGACGAATTCGCCCATCACCACCTCGACCTGCTCGCGGTGCACGTTGCGCATACCGGCCATGGCCACGCCAACCCGCTGCACTTCCTTGGGGCCGAGGTGACGCAGCACCTGCGCGGCATCGGTCTCGCCAAGCGAGAGCAGGAGAATGGCGGCCTTGTCGACCTTACTCAGCTTGGCTGGGGTGCGATTTTCACTCATCGTCGTTGATCCACTCTTTCACAACCTGAGCCACGCGGCCCGGGTCTTCCGCCACCAGGCTCTTGATAGCGTTCAGCTGCGCATCATACCCCTCAGTCGGGCTGGGCAGGAGGATGCTTTGCGGGCCACCGAGGCTGACCCGATCGGCCGACAACTCGCCGTCCAGCCCGCCCATCTCGCCCAGCTCGACGTCACCACCGCGACCGCCGCGCGTCAGCTCCCGGCCTTTGCCAGCGCTGGTGATGTTATTCAGCACCGGACGCAGCACACCGAACACCAACACCAGGATGAACAGCACACCGAGCACTTGCTTGACGATGTCCCAGAACCAAGGCTGGGTATAGAACGGAATCTCGATGACTTCTTCACCCTGTTCGATGGAGAACGGCGTATTGATCACGCTGACGCTGTCGCCACGACTGGCGTCGAAGCCCACCGAATCCTGCACCAGGCGAGTAAAGCGGGCCAATTCATCGCTGCTCCAGGGCACCCGGCTGCTTTCACCGGTGGCCGGATCGAGCTTGAGCTGATCGTCGATCACCACCGCCACCGACAAACGCCGCAAGCGCCCCTGCTGCTGCTTGGTATGGCTGATCGAGCGATCCAGCTCAAAGTTGCGCGTGGCTTGCTCACGCTTGTCTGCCGGGAACGGCGCCAACATCGGCTGGCCGGTCGTAGGGTCCATGACCTGCTGACCATTGACGTCGACCAACGGCTGGCCGGGCGCGATCGCCCCCGCTGCCGCGCCCGCAGCGCCGGCTTGTTGCGGCGCTGTCGCCGGGCCGGGCGGCTGATTGCTGAGGGCGCCCGGCACGCCTTGCGGCGGCAGGCTGCTGCTGCGCTGCTCGTTGACCTGTTGCTCGCTGCGTAGCGCCGGCTGGTCCGGGTTGAACATTTCCGAGGTGGATTCCACCGCACTGAAATCCACATCCGCCGAGACTTCGGCCTTGTAACGGCCCGAGCCCAGCACCGGCTGCAGAATATTGTGCACGCGCTGGGTGAACAGGCTTTCCAGGCGACGGCTGTAATCGAACTGCTTGCCAGCCATGCTCAGCGCGGACATTTCCTGCTGGTCGGACAACAGGTTGCCTTTCTGGTCAACCACGGTGACTTGGCCCTTCTCCAACTCAGGCACGCTGGTGGCAACCAGGTTGACGATGGCCATCACCTGACTCGGCTCCAGGTTGCGCCCCGAATACAACTCAACCAGCACCGAAGCGCTGGGCTTGCGCTCGTCGCGCACGAACACCGAGCCCTTCGGAATGGCCAGGTGCACCCGCGCGGCTTTGATATTGTTGAGACTTGAGACGGTGCGTGCCAGCTCCCCTTCCAGACCCCGACGGTAGCGGGTGGCCTCCATGAACTGGCTGGTACCCAGCCCCTGGTCCTGATCGAGAATCTCGAAGCCGATATTACTGTCGCTTGGCGCCACCCCGGCAGCCGCCAGGCGCATACGCGCACGCGCCATGTCCTCGGCCTTGACCAGCAAGGCCCCCGAGTTGGGCTCGACGGTGTAGTCGATGTCCGCAGTCGCCAGGGTTTCCATGACCTGAGAGGCATCCATCCCGTTAAGGCTGCCGTACAGCGGACGATAATCCGGCTGCTGCGACCAGAGCACCACGGCGAAACCGATCGCCACGCTGGCCGCCAGGCCCACCAGCAGGCCAATCTGCCGCAACATGGACATATCGGAGAGATTTTCTAGAAACGCCAGACCGAGCAGTGGCTTCTTCGAGTCAGCACCACCGGTGGTGGCCAGCGCGTTTGCAGCAGCGGCTTCAGCCATGATTCAGACCTACCCTTAAACCGGCATCTGCATGATGTCTTGATACGCCTGGACCAGCTTGTTGCGCACCTGCGTCATGGCCTGGAACGACACGCTGGCCTTCTGCGAGGCGATCATCACATCGCTGAGGTCGACGCCGCTCTGGCCCATTTCAAAAGCTGTCGCCAGTTGGTTGGAAGCCTGCTGGGTTTCGTTGACCTTGTTCACCGCCTGCCCGAGCATCTCCGAGAAGTTCGGCGCGCCGGGCTCCGGCGTGCTGGCGACGGGCTTCTGCCGCGCCATGGCCTCGGCTTGCATGGAACGCATTTCCAACATCAAGCGATTGAATTGAACACCCTGGCTCATGATCTTCCTCCACTGGCCGCAGTATTTTTGACACTTCGCGGCGCTGTGCAGATGTATTTGCAACAAGGGTGCCAGTTAGCCGTTACGGCACAGGGAAAACGCTGGCGGCAGAAAGCAAAAAAGCCCGAGCGGCTAACCCAGCCGACTCGAGCGATGCACCCCAACCCGCAGCTCAACGCGAAAAGCGCCGAACCGCGCCGTTCAGCTGGCGTACAGATAGGCCTCCACATCCAGACCGGCATCGCGCATCTGCGCCAGCTTGTAACGCAGGGTGCGCGGGCTGATGCCCAAGCGCTCGGCGGCCTCCTTGCGCCGGCCGCGCTCAGCACGCAGGGTGTCGATAATCACCTGAAATTCGCGACGGCGCAGATCATCTCCCAGGACCCCCGCCTCGGCCTGCGGCAGCTCGTCCGCCGCCGGGGCAGCGCTCGCCAGCGCTAGCAACTTCGGCGCTGCAACGGGGGCAAAGCCAATGGGCGCGGTCAGACACAGATCCTGCGGCTGGATCAAGCCGCCCTGCTGCAAGATCAACGCGCGCTGAATGGCATTGTCCAGCTCACGCACGTTACCCGGCCAGGCATGACTGACCAGGCTGGCCTGAGCCCGTGCAGACAGACGAATAGGCGGGTGATTCATTTTTTTGACGTGTTTGGCCAGCAGTCGCTCGGCCAGCGGCAGAATATCCGCCGGACGCTCCCGCAGTGGTCGCCACGCCAGCGGAAAGACCGACAACCGATAGTAGAGGTCTTCGCGAAAGCGCCCCGCCGCGACTTCGCCGGCCAGGTCGCGGTTACTGGTGGCCAGTACGCGGATATCCAGGGCGATCGGCTTGCGCGCCCCCACTCGCTCCACTTCGCGCTCCTGCAACACGCGCAGCAGCTTGGCTTGCAAGCCCTGCGGCATCTCGGAAATTTCATCGAGCAGAATGGTGCCGCCCTCGGCCAACTCGAATTTGCCCGGCGCACTGGCGATGGCGCCGGTAAAAGCCCCCTTCTCATGACCGAACAGGGTGGCCTCGAGCATGTTGTCGGGAATCGCCGCGCAGTTGATGGCGATAAACGGCTTAGCCGCACGCGGCGACTGTTGATGAATGTAGCGCGCCAGGACTTCTTTACCGGTGCCGGACTCGCCGGTGATCAGCACCGTAGAGTCACTCTGCGCCACCCGCGCGGCCAGCTCCAATAATTGCAGGCTGGCCGGCTCCAACGCCACCGGACCGTCCTGCTCAGCGACAGGCAAACGCCCGAGCGCATGACGCTCGACCAAGGCCAACAAGGCTTTCGGTTCGAACGGCTTGACCAGATAGTCCGCAGCGCCCTGGCGCATCGCATCCACCGCGCGCTCGACCGCGCCGTAGGCGGTCATCAACAACACCGGAAGCTGCGGCTGGCGCTGACGAATCAGCGTCAGCAGTTGATGCCCATCCATGCCCGGCATGTTGACGTCGCTCACCACCAGGCCGAAAGGTTCTTGCCCCAAGGCCAACAACGCAGTCTCGGCACAGTCCACCGCACGATAGTCATGCCCACCCAACGCCAGGGTATCGGCCAGGGCTTCGCGCAAGGCACGGTCATCTTCGACCAGCAGGACTTTGGCAGCCATGGGCAGTTACTCCTGAATCAAGGGTTGTACAGCGGGAATCAGCGGCAGAGTCAATAAGGCGCAGGTGCCACGACCAGGCCGCGAGCGCAACAGCAACTCTCCCTGATGCGCGCGCGCCACCGCCTTGACCACCGCCAGGCCGAGGCCGGTGCCGGTGGTCTTGGTGGTAAAGAAGGGTTCGCCCAGGCGCGCCAAGGTAACGCTGTCGATTCCGGGGCCGTTATCGCTGATGCACAAGCGCAGGCTGTTGCCACGCTGGTACAGATGAATTTTCAAGGAGGCCTCGCGCCCGGCCGCCTGGATCGCGTTCTCGATCAGGTTCAGCACGCTACCGACCAGGGTGTCGCGGTTGCACAACAGCTCGCCGCTGGCGCTGTCGCACTGCCAGCGCACCGTCATGCCCAAGACATGGGGCTCGGCGGCTTTGCGCAAGGCCTCAAACAACGCCTTGGGCCTCAGCCGATCCGGCAACGGTAGATCGCCGCGGGCAAAAATAAGCATGTCACGCACCTGATGCTCCAGCTCATGCAGACGCTCCTTCAGGCGCCCGGCAAACCGCTGCTGCTGTTCGAGCGACAGTTCCTGCTCGGTCAGATGGCTGGCATACAGCAACGCGGCGGACAGTGGTGTACGAATTTGATGGGCCAACGAAGCGACCATGCGCCCCAGCGCAGATAGGCGCTCGTGACGCGACAGCTGATCCTGCAGGCGCCGGGTTTCTGTCAGGTCAGTCAACAGCACCAGCTGCCCCGGCTCGCCATGCAGCGAACGGGTGGCAATCGCCAGACGCCGGCCATCTTTCAGGGAAACTTCATGGCCATCGTCATCGCGTGGGGCGAAGCTGCGGGCAATCACCTGACGCCAGAGCATACCGACCAGCGGCTGGCCCAGCAGGTTGCGCGCGACCGGGTTGCCTTCGCGCACCACGCCATGGCCATCAATCACGATCACCCCGCCGGGGAGCAGATCCAGCAAGCTTTGCAGGCGGTGCGCCAGACGCTCTTTTTCCGCCAACTCCTGCATGCGCTGAGCACTGACCAGAGCCAACTGACCCTTCAGCTCAGCCACGCGGGCTTCCAGCATGCTGTAGGACTCGTTGAGCTGGGTCGACATCTGCGTGAACAGGGTAAACGCCTGCTCCAGGCTCGCGCGGCTAGCCTGTTCGATGGGCGCAGAAAGCGCTAATTCAGCAGAGTGGGAAGTTCGAGCGGTAGGATTCATCATTCTCTCTCGCGCAGCGAGCCGTCATAAGACAGTCAGTTGCGTAAGAGATAGCAATACCCGTGCCTAAAATTTTATATATATTTTTCAATAACTTAAAAAACAAAGCCGAAGGTCGTGTCAACCCTTCGGCTTTATTGAGGCAATTGCTGCCAACCCGCTGACGCGCAAGCGCTGGATTAAACCTCGGGCTGACCGTCCTCATCGCGGCGACTCATGCCGTATTTGCGCATCTTCTCGACCAGCGTGGTACGACGAATACGCAGGCGCTCTGCGGCACGGGCCACGACGCCACTGGCGTCATCCAATGCCTGCTGGATCAAACCGCGCTCGAGATTGCCCAGATAGTCTTTCAGATCCAGCCCCTCCGACGGCAGCATGGCCGGCGAATCCAGGCCCGGCAAGCCGGCGACGATGGCCGCGCGCTCTTCCAACTCATCACGGAAGTTGGCCACCAGGTGCTCGTCTTCATCGTCAACGTGACGGAACTTCTTCGGCAGCTCACCGACACCGATCACCCCATAGGGATGCATGATTGCCATGCGCTCGGCCAAGTTGGCCAGCTCACGCACGTTGCCCGCCCAGTCATGGCGGCACAGCGACATGATTGCCGCCGAGTTGAAGCGGATCGAACCGCGCTTCTCGTACTCCATGCGCGCAATCAGCTCGTTGAGCAACAGCGGAATATCCTCGATACGCTCGCGCAGCGGGGCCATTTCGATAGGGAATACATTCAACCGGTAATACAGGTCTTCGCGGAAGCTACCCTCCTCGATCATCTGCTCCAGGTTCTTGTGGGTCGCCGCAATGATGCGCACGTCGGCATTCTGGGTTTTGTTGCTGCCGACCCGTTCGAAGGTGCGTTCCTGCAATACCCGCAACAGCTTGACCTGCATCGGCAGCGGCATGTCGCCGATCTCGTCGAGGAACAAGGTGCCGCCGCTAGCCAGCTCGAAGCGTCCGGCGCGAGTGGTAATCGCACCGGTGAACGCGCCCTTCTCGTGGCCAAACAACTCGCTTTCCAGCAACTCGGCGGGAATCGCGCCACAGTTAACCGGAACGAAGGGCCCGTCGCGACGCTTGGAGTGATAGTGCAAATTCCGCGCGACAACCTCTTTGCCAGTACCCGACTCACCCAGAATCAACACACTGGCCTCGGTGTCGGCCACCTGCTGCATCATCTGCCGGACGTGCTGAATTGCGCGACTGGTGCCAACCAGGCTGCGAAACAGATTCAACTCGCGTTGGCGGCCACGTTCACGCGCCTGGTCGTACATTTCGCGGTAAACCTGGGCACGGTGCAGGCTGTCCAGCAGCTTGTTGTAGCTGGGCGGCATCTCTAGGGTGGCCAGTACCCGTCGACGTAGTTCTTCCGGCCATTCAACCGCGACGTGTTCGTCGAGCAGCAGCAGCGGTAGATCGTCATCCCAGGCAGCCAGCTGTTTGAGCAGCTCGAGAGTGCCACCCTGCCCCTGCACATCCCCCAGCAGCACACTCAATACATCGCGACTGGACGCCAGCTCAGCGACGGAGGTCTGCCAGTCATGGCTGCCGCAGGCGAGATGATCCTCCCCCAGAAAATTTAGGATGACAGCCAGGTCACGCCGGCGCTCAGGGTTGTCGTCAATCAGTAGAATTTTAGTTTCACGCCACATATTGTTCTGATTTGATCCTGGGAGTGAACGGAAGCGCACAGCGTTATACACATGGAAAACGCCAGCAACAGGCCACTAGTAAAGTCATTTTCGAGGCCGTAGTCAATTTTATGGCGTGCTTTTTTTGTTCCGCCCGATGGACAGTCTAAGCAACTGTAAGAGAAGCGGGGAGATTTACCTGTTGCAGATAGCTAAGGCAGATGCTCTAGGTTTGGCACAGGGCTTTACGAGCATTGAGGCCGCTGAACGCCGATAACCGGCATCAGGTAAATAGCTGGTAGACCTTTGCGCCTTGTTGGGACTGGTTCAGTTGCACCATTTCACCGGCCAAACGCCGCTGCTCTAGCTGACAGACACTGACCAACTCGCGATAAAGATCCAGCAACTCCTGCATACGCTCACGCAGCACGTCCTCGTCGCGCACGACCTCGACCATCGCCTCGTCGACGGCTTGGCGGCATTGCACATCCAATTCACCGATGGCGGCCCAGTCTTGTGTGGCCAGGGCATTGCGCAAGGCACTGCCGGTCTCTTGCAGACGTTGCACAGAGGTACTCATGAACGTGCTCCTTTAGCGCCAAACAATATCACTGACCGATTGCATCCCAACCGGATTTCACATCACGCAGTAGCCCAGAAACCTCATCCAGGGGCGCGAGCTCATTTTTCACATTGGCTTCAAGCAGACGGGCCACCATGTACTGGTAAAGACTATCTAAGTTAGCCGCCAACTCGCCACCTTGCTGCAAATCCAGGCCATCACGCAAGCCACCGACTATGCCTATGGCCTTGCCGATCAACTCGCCCTTGAGCTCCGTCTGATTGCGCTCCATGGCGCCGCGAGCCTGGGCCAAACGAGTCAACCCCCCTTCAAACAACATCTGGATTAGCCGATGAGGGCTAGCATCCACTGCCTGGGCCTGGGTGCTAACATTTTGATACTGCCGCATGGCTACCATTGCGTTCATGCTGAAAGTACTCCAGTACTGTCCGGGAATACTTCAGTTATCGGCGACCAACTCGCGAGCTTGAGGCCTAAGGTAGAAAAATCTGAACCCGTTACTGCGCCCCTTAAATACGAATGGGCAAGATTGCTTCTGCACATAAGACACAGAAACAGACTTGCCCAACATAAGAGCGACTCACATTCAGGAAGCTGCTGGCTCCACTTGCGGGCCAATCGCCGCCCAGGCATCGCGAATCTGTACGATCAGCCCCTGCACCTCGTCCAGACTATGCGGGGTCTTGTCCAATGCCACTCCGGCCAGACGGCGGGTCATGTAGTCATAGAGCGCATCGAGATTCTCCGCCAGTTCGCCGCCCAACTCCTTGTCCAGACTGCCCTGCAGAATGCCAATGATGGAAAGGGTGGTGCCAACGGCTTCGCCCCGCACATCCGGGTTACCTTGTTGCTGGGCGTGCAACGCCAGGGAGATGCGCTCCAGCGCCCCATCCAACAGCAGCTGCACCGCCTGGTAAGGGCTAACGTCCTGGCTAGTTTTAACTTGTTTGTAGGTATTAATTGGAGTGTTCACGGCTTAGCTGTCCTGTTTGACCACGCCCGGCAGGCTGCCAAGGGCTTGAGTGAGGCGCGAGCTGGTGTCGTTGAGCCGCCCGACTAGCGCATCCATCGCGTTAAACTGAGCGAATAGACGGGTCTGAATCTGCGCGACGCGGCGAGTCAGGGCTTCCTTCTGCTTGCCGATGTCACTGAGGGTCGACTGCAAGCCTTTCATGCGCTGCTCCAGCACGCCACCGGTCTGAATGTAGCCGTCGATACGTTTATCGACCCGGCTCATCAGGCCATTGTCACCGGTGAAAAAAGTGCCGACCGCATCAAAATTGTCGGTAAGCGCCGTACCCAGCTTGGCATCGTCAATCTTCAAGGTGCCATCTTTCTGCGTGGTGATGCCCAGGTCGGCCAAAAATTTCACTCCCCCCTGATTCGCTGGATTGACCAGTTCATTACGCACACCACTGAGTAGGGTTCGCACGGTGGCATCACCGACCAAACCACCGACGACAGGGGGCTTGCCCTCACCGACCTGGGTGACGTTGGTCAACTGCCCGGTAGTAGCGATCAGCTTGTTATAGGCATCGACAAACTTTTTGATATTGGCCGTAACCCCGGACTTATCCTGACCGACGGTGACAGTCAGCGGTTTGCCTACCTCGGTCTTGCCTACCAGCGTAAAAGTCACATCGGGTATGGCGGCGTCGACGGTATTGCTGGAGCTCTTCAGCGCCAAACCATCGATGGTGAACTCGGCATCCGCAGCCTGCTGCAGATAGCCGGCGCCATCAGCAAGCGAGGGGGTACTGCCGTCCACGGCCAAGGCGGTCAAAGCCGCGTCTGCAGTTTCGATGAAGATGTCTTTGCCGGTACCAGTATCCTTGGCACTGAGCACCAGACGCGATTTACCGTCGGCCGGGTTATTGACGATATTCGCGGTGACGCCCTTGTCCTTCAGGTCCGCATTGAGCTTGTCGCGAATGTTCTCCAGCGTGTCCCCAGTGGTAATGGCTACATCCACCCCCGCATCGCTGGCTCCGAGCTTAACGGTTAGCGTTCCGTCGGCAGACGCCGTGAAACCGCCGGCAAGCGCAGCCGTGGCCACCTTGCTGCTGCTGGCCAGACGCTCTACCGTCACCTGATAGGTACCGCCCAGGGCCGTCTTAGTGGCCGAAGCCGTCAGTGCACTGCTATTGGAAGATGTCGCCGTGCGTTTCTCGAACAGCGCCAGGCTGTTGAGATCCTTCATCGCTGTCTGGAACTCGCTCAGAGCACCCTTGAGCTGGCCAAGCGCGGAAAACTTGGTGGTGGAGGCTTTTTCCAGACGCGCGAGTTGCGCCTCCTTGGGGGCTTTTTCCGCATTGACCAGTGCACCGACGATGCTGTTGATGTCGATGCCGGAACCAATACCTGTTATGCCTGCCATGCTGACCACCTCGTCATGGGATTGACGTTTACACCCTTGAACCCAGAAACACTCAAAAAACGTGCCGTTTTATGCTTCCGCCTTAAACAACAGACTGCGCGCCTCCTCCAAGCTTTCGGCCAAGCGCAGTGCATCTTCTGAAGGAATCTGTCGGATCACCTCACCCGACACCCCATCTGTGACCTTGACCACCACCCGTCCACTCGAGTCGTCCAAGGCGAAATTCAGGTTGCGCTGAATGCTCTGGGCGAACTGCTTAATGCTGGACACCGCCTCTTCTACCGGCTGACGCTGTTCCGTGGACTGCAGATGTGCATGGCCCTCGGCCTGCTGCCCCAGCAATGTCACCTGCGACTCTTCGCGCTTGCTGCCCTGCGGCACAAGTGGCTCGCGAACACTGCGCTCGGCCGCCAATACGGGGGTAACACCTTTTATTCCATTGATATCCATAACCTCACCTCACATGGCAAGACGGGGAGTAGCGCCAAGCACTACCCCCCGTGGTTCTAACCGTTTGCCTGTTGGCTTAACGGAGCAGGCTCAACACAGCCTGCGGCAGCTGGTTGGCCTGGGCCAGGATCGCCGTACCGGCTTGTTGCAGAATCTGGTTTTTGCTCAGATTTGCGGTCTCTGCGGCGAAGTCGGTGTCCTGGATACGGCCACGAGCGGCCGAAACGTTCTCTGAAATATTCTGCAGGTTGGAGATCGTGTTATCGAAGCGGTTCTGCACGGCACCGAGATCGGCACGCTGGGAGTCGATCAACTTAAGGGCATCATCAATGATCAGCACCGCGGTCTGCGCACCCTTGGCGCTGGTGATATCGATATCATCCACAGTGTTAGCGGTAGATGCCGCCATAGTGGTAGTAGCAAAGCCCAGATCACCGACTTCAGTCACACCAGCGGCATCTAGTGCAAGAATATCCACATTCGCTACCAGCGTCCCTGTGCCATCATCGACTGCCTTGGATACATAATCCAAGCCGGTACCAGCAGCATTGAGAAAGGCGCCAATGCCAATGTTTGCATCGTTCACCCCTGCTGCTGCCTTCTCCAATACCTGCTTGGCAGTCTCAGTACCCGTCAACTCTACCTTGATGTCTTTAGTAGTTGCATCAGCAAAGGTTGCGGTAAACGTCAGGGTGCTCGGGACACCTGAAGCTGGGACAGTAGCACTTGCAGTAGAGGTGGTTTCGAAAAATGTTCCTTCCAAGGAAGTCGAGCTCATCTCGGCAATACCGACACTGATGCTCTCGTTGGCCGCAGATCCCACCTGAAAACTGGTGGTGCCAAAAGAGCCATCCAGCAACTTGCGACCACCGAAGGTGGTGGTGTTGCTGATACGATCGAGCTCCTTCTTCAACTGACCCACTTCGGAATCCAGAGCCTTACGCTCAGAGTCACTGTTCGAGCCGTTAGCTGACTGCAGGGACAGGTCACGCATACGCTGCAGCAGGTTGGTGGACTGTTGCAGCGCGCCTTCCGCGGTCTGCGCCAGGGAGATACCGTCGTTGGCGTTCTTTACCGCAACGCCAAGACCGTTGATCTGACTGGTCAGGCGGTTGGAAATCTGCAGGCCGGCGGCATCGTCCTTGGCGCTGTTGATCCGCGAACCGGTGGACAGACGCTGCATGGAGGTGCTCAACGCATTGGAAGACATGTTCAGGTTGCGCTGGGTGTTGAGCGACGCGATGTTGGTATTGACGGTAAGAGCCATGATGGTGTCCTCCGAGGACTAACGTGTTTGCCTGAGCGTGCGACCTTGGGTGGGCAGTGCCCAGGCACCCATAAAGTTCGCATTCGTAACTTGTATCGGCGCTGGGGGCGGTAGCTTTAGGTTTTTTTCAGCGTTTTTTGAGAGGAATTTTTCTGCAAGCTTGACAAGGGCTTAGCGGAGGAAGGAGCCGTCAAGACTGATCATGACAAGTTGTCGGCGGCTGTTGTACGGTGCTTCAAGCCTATGATCGGGCGAGTCAGTAAGTAACCCTCCACCCCTGCACCGTAACGATTGCCTGCAAATGACGGGCAACGGACTCCATCAACTCGCCCTACAGCCGCATTAACGCAGCTGATTAAACAGATTAAGGCTGCTGATCTTCACATAGCTCTGTTGCGCGGCTTCCAGAATGATCGACTGGAAGGACAAGCGTGACAGGGCCTCGGCATAGTCCAACTCACGCAGGTCGGCCTGCACGCCCTTGTTGACCAGACTGACATCCTCGTTATCGGTCTGGGTCGAGTCGATGATGTTGAGTCGCGCGCCAATTTCGCCGCGCACACCGTCCACGGTGGTCATACCGTGATCAAGATTGGTCAAGGCCACAGCCACAGCGTCGCGAACCTGTGAATTAGTACTGGCTGCGCCCTCCAGACTGGTGCGCAGGCTGGCAATGGTTTCTAGAATGCCCTGCTTTTGCCGCGCTGGATCGGCGGCGACCAGAATTGACTCCCCCCCCACGGCGGCCCCGTCGAACTGCAGGCTGACACCGCGAAAGACCAGTTGATCGCTGATATCAGGCTTATCATCGAGGCTGCCGCTCGCCAGTACCAGGGGATCCGGCAGGGTCAGCGGAAAAGTCGGTGGGCTGGCCTGATCGTAGACGACATAATCGCGATCAGAGGTAAACCGGATGCCAATGCCGGCTGCCGGGAACGCCGGAGTACCGGAAAAAGCCACTTCGTCCTGCACCAGCGGCGCCGATACGCTCAGGCTGGAGCCAGGCGCAGCGCTGATATCCAACAGGCTGTCGAGACGCCCGGCATTGGTGACGTTCTGGAATATCTTCTTGCCGTTATCGCTGATCGGCAGCTCCAGCGAACTGGCGACCTGCAGCTTGCGCTGACCCTCATCCCCCCGGTAGCTGTAACTGCCGTCGGCCTCGCGCACAAAGGGTTGGGTCTTGCCCTGAAAACCGGCAAACAGGTATTCCCCACGAGCGTTACGACTATTCATCAAGCCCAGCAGCTCATTTTCGCGCTCCCCAAGCTCTAGGGCGACAGACTTGCGATCGGCGTTACTGAGCGCACCATTACCGGCCTGCACCGCCAACTCACGCACACGCTGGAGGATAGTGTTCACCGAATTAAGGGTGACCTCCTCCTGGGTCAGACCATTCTTAGCCGCCGTAAGATTGTCATTGTACTGCGTCAGCACATTCTGCTGCTGTTCCAGTTGCAGTAGGCGCACCGAAGCGACCGGATCGTCAGCCGGCGTCAGGATGCGATTGCCGCTGCTGATCTGTTCCTGCGTGCGAGTGGCATTGGCGTAGTTGCGCTGCAGGCCTTGCACGCCGTTATTGAATGCCTGGATGGTAGAAATGCGCATGTTCTAGCCTCTTGTCGCAACCGGCGGATCCCGGCGATTCTGCAGGATGCGCTGCGGTTTAGCGGAATGAGTTGATCAGGGTATCGAACAAAGAACGGGCAACTTGAATCACCTGCGCCGAGGCATTGTAGTACTGCTCGAACTTGATCAGGTTGGCCGCCTCTTCATCCAGGTTGACTCCGGACAATGCATCGCGGTTATCCGTCGCCTGTTTGAGGATGGCACCGGTCGCATCACTGTCCTGTCTGGCCTGCGCCGTCAGAGTACCGACGCGCTCGACCAGCTCGCCATAGCCATCGGTGAAGCTGGCCCCGGTGCCTATACCGGTCACATTGGGATCGACGCCAACGGTCTGCTTGTTTTGCAGGTCAACCAACTTCAACGCATTACGGTTGTCCGATACACCATTGGTGTTGAACCCCAGAGTAAAAGTATCGCCATTCTCCGGACGACCGCTGATGGTGAAACTCACTCGATTGCCGCTGCCGAGATCCAACTCATAAGTGTTCATCTGCCCGGGTAAAAATGCACCGGCAGGCACCCTGACCAAGCCCGCGACTGGGGTCCCAGGCGAACTCTCGAAAGCGCCAGCACCGTTATACGTCAGGCCCTGCGGCAGAGCGGCAGCAATCGCCGCGCTGTTGATCGGACTAGCACCCGCAGCAATCAGGCCAGGCTGGGTAATCGAACCATTACCGCTGTTCTGCAAGTTGGCTTCAGCCCTCACGGGTGCAGCGAATGCCAATTGATCGGCCTGATCCAGCTGCGCAGTTATGCTAGTTGCGCCCCGACGCGTGGGCTGCAGCAGGAAGCGATCCCCAACATTCGCCCCGGCGCCGGGGACCACGGTGAAGCCCTGGTCACGACCAGCACTATCAGCAAAGCTGAGCACGCCAGCCGTATTGGTTACGGCAATCGACTGGCCGTCACTCAAGCGCCGGGCCGTGTAGTTGGTGCCATCGAAATCGAGTTGATAGTCACTGATGCTCAGCACGCTGCTGTCGCTGATGTTCAGCAGAGGTTGAGCACTGCCGGTATTGGTCGCGAATGCTCTGACCCGCAATGCCGCCGACGCAGCATCGTTGAAGTCGCCAAACAGTGCAGTACCCACCTGCCCCTTCAAATCCAGGCCCTGGCCGAGCTGGCTGTTGACTTGATCACTGACTGCCAGCGCCAGGCGACCCAGGGAATTGAGGGTCGGGTCCAACGACTCGGCGCGGTAGCGAATCAGCCCGCCCAGCTCGCCGCCGGAGAGCAAGCTAGTGACACCCTGACGTGAACCACCAGTGACGAACTCCACCTCGAACCGAGATGGGTCACCTTGCCCCGGAACCACTTCCAGGCGGCTGGCTGTGCCGCCCACCACCAACGGCTGACCGGAACCGACGAACAGGTTCACCGAGTTGCCGTCCTGCGGTACCACCGTCACTCCCACATAAGTAGAGAGTTGGCGGATCGCCTCTTCACGGGCATCGAGCAGGTCGTTTGGCTGCTGCCCGCTTGAGGACGCCACCGCGATGGCGTCGTTGTAGCTAGCGATCGAGGTGGCCAGCCGGTTAATTTGATCGCCGACAGCGGTCATCTGTTTATTGATGAAGCTGTTCTGCTCGTTGATACGGTCGGACACCGTATTGAAACGCCGGGCCAAACCCTCTGCCTCAGACAGCACCAACTGCCGCGCAGGGATGTTGGCCGGGTCTTCGGCGGCGGTCTGCAGCGAGGAGAAAAACTTCTGCAACGACGGCGTTATGCCGGTGGTGGAACCGGCCAATAGCGAGTCGAGCTGCTCGATCTGATTCCTATAAGCATTCACATCGCTACTGAGTGCGGTGCTGCTACGCAACTGAGTGCTTAAAAACTCGCTGTAAGTGCGGCGGATATCCACCAGCGTGGTGCCCGAACCGATGTAACCGGCACCGCTGAACTGCGGCGTACGCGTAGCCTGCACACTGTCTTGGCGAGAGAAGCCCGGCGTATTGACGTTGGTGATGTTATGGCCGGTGACGGCCAGCGAGGTCTTGTTCGCGGAGAGTCCGGACAGGCCAATATTCAGTAGGTCAGCCATGGTTCAGCCTCAGGTCCGAGTGGTCGATCTGTCGGCTGCAGCCACGGCCTGATAGGTCTGCATCTGCCGCGCGATCTGCGCCACCTTGCGCGCGTACTGCGGGTCGGTGGCGTAACCGGCCTGCTGCAACTCGCGGACGAACCGCTCCGGATTATCGGTGGCGTTCAGCGCGCCCTGATAGCGGCCGTTGTTCTGCAGAAAGCTCACGTAGTCGTCGAAGCTTTGCGCATAGGAGTCGTAGGCACGGAACGAGGCGGCTTCTTTCACCGCCTTGCCTCCTTGGTACTCGGTGGTCTGCACCCGCGCCGACTCGCCATCCCAGCTGTTGTGGGTCTTGATGCCAAACAGGTTGTGGCTGCTGGAGCCGTCCTGCTGACGGATGATCGACTTGCCCCAGCCGGTTTCCAGGGCGGCCTGGGCCACCAGGTAGCGCGCCTCGACACCTATCTTCTCGGCGGCCTTTTCGGCCATGGGCAACAGCGCGGCAACAAATTCCTGCGGCGAGCTGAACACCGATTTACCCGCTGCCGACGCCTGCTGAGCCAGGCGACGACCGCTGATGGCATCGCTACCGTTGAGGCTGAGGGACTTGTCGCTGGGCGCGGCAAACGCCTTGGCCGGAATCCAGTCAGCTTGCGCCAGTGGCTGAGTCTCTGCTGCAGTAGCCGAGGGCACAATGCCAGCCATCAGGCGATCGCTGAGCTTACCCGGCAGTGCCAGTCGGCGCCGGTTGATCAAGGCCGAGTCATCGCGACGGCCGTCGACCTTGGCCAGCGGCTTGCTCGGTGCATGCGGCAGCGGCTCGTCAACCTGGCCGAATGGATTCGGTCGAGCACTGGCATCCTTGAGCTGCGACATCTGCCGCACCAGCACGTCGGCCAGGCCGATGCCGTTCTGGTTGTTCGACAGGGTCACCGACAGCTGCTGGTCATGCATGTCTTGATAGGTCTTGCTCTCGTTGCTGTTCATGAAGTTGCCTTCACCGAACACTTCGTTAGCCGAGCGCATGGCTTTGAGCATTTCATTGAGGAACAGCGACTCGAACTCCTTCGCCACCTTGCGGATGTTCTGCTCGTTATCGCCACCCACCTTGAGCTGGTTGAGGCGGTTCAGGTCGGTAAAGGCGCCGCTGTCCAGCGGGCTTTTACCATTGCCGAGCAAACCGGCCGAGAGTCGAGAGTCCATGGTCGCTCCTTAAATCACGATCAGGTCGGCCTGCAGGGCGCCGGCTTGCTTGAGCGCCTCCAGGATGGCCATTAAATCGGAAGGCGAGGCGCCAACCTGATTCACCGCGCGGACGATTTCATCCAGGGTGGTACCGGGGCCGAACTTGAACATCGGCTTGGCCTCTTGATCGGCATTCACCCGCGAGCGCGGCACCACCGCAGTCTGGCCGCCCGACAGCGCTTCCGGCTGACTGACGATCGGGTCTTCGGTGATGGTCACGGTCAGGCTGCCATGGGTCACGGCGGCCGGCTGCACCCGCACGTTCTGGCCGATGACGATGGTGCCGGTGCGCGAATTGATGATGACCTTGGCCACCGCCTGACCGACCTCCACCTGGAGATTTTCCAGGATCGACAGGTAATCCACCCGCTGGTTCGGGTCGAGCGGTGCGCTGACGCGAATCGAGCCGCCGTCGAGGGCTTGGGCCACGCCCGGACCGAGCAATTCGTTGATCTGGTCGACGATATTCTTCGCCGTGGTGAAGTCGGGCCGATTGAGGTTGAGGGTCAGCGTATTACCCTGATCGAACCCGCTCGGCACCGGTCGCTCGACCGTGGCACCACCGGGTATGCGACCGGCCGACGGCACATTGACGGTAATCCGCGATCCATCGCTACCCTCGGCATCAAAACCGCCGACCACCAGACTGCCCTGGGCGATGGCGTAGACATTGCCGTCGATGCCTTTCATGGGCGCCATCAGCAGGCTGCCGCCGCGCAGGCTCTTGGCATTACCAATGGAGGAAATGGTGATGTCGATGGTCTGCCCTGGCTTGGCGAACGCCGGCAGATCGGCATGAATGGACACCGCGGCGACGTTCTTCAACTGCACGTTGCCGCCCTGCGGCACCCGGATGCCAAACTGCGCCATCATGTTGTTGAAGGTCTGCACGGTGAAGGGTGTCTGCGTGGTCTGGTCGCCTGTGCCATTGAGACCGACGACCAGGCCGTAGCCGATCAGCTGGTTGCTGCGCACGCCCTGAATACTGGCCAGATCCTTGAGCCGCTCAGCCTGAGCAACGGATACCAGCAGCAGCGCCGCGACGGTGATCATCCACTTCATCATGCTCACGTACTCACGCCTCAAAACGGCCACAGCGGGCTAACGAAAAAGCGATCCAACCAGCCCGGCTGACTGGCATCGGCGAAGGCGCCGGTGCCCGAGTAGGTGATGCGCGCATCGGCGATTCGCGTCGAGGGTACGGTATTGTCGGTAGCGATATCGTCGGCGCGTACCAAGCCGGCAATGCGCACCAGCTCATTACCGGTGTTCAGGGTCATCCACTTCTCGCCCCGCACGGAGAGAATGCCGTTGGGCAGCACTTCCGCCACGGTGACGGTGATCGAGCCGGACAGACTGTTGCCCTGCGCCGCCTTGCTATCGCCCTTGGTATCGCGAGTGGCGTTGTATTCGGCACCCAGCGACAGCTGATTGTCGGAGAACGGGTTGGCCGCCGACACCGCACCGCCCAACAAGGAGGTCAGGCCGATATCCGCGCTGCTGTCTTTCTTGATCTGCGAGCCGGCATTTTTGCTGGCCTGGGTCCGCTCATTGAGGGTGATGGTGATGATGTCGCCGACGCGATGGGCCTTGCGATCATCAAACAGGCTGTTCTCGAAACCGGCCTGATAGATAGAACCGTTGTTCTGTGCGGCCGGCAACGGCGTACGTGGCAACACCGGCGCGTAGTAAGGATCGTCCGGCTTCGGCGGCGGCGACACGCAGCCGCTCAGGGCCGCTAGCGCTAGCATCGAGAGCACAATAATAAGCCGGTTCATAACCACTACCTCACGGCGTTCAGTTGCAAGCGTAGGGTGGACTAGCAGAGCGTTATCCGCCGATAGCCACCAACGGTGGGTTACGCCGCTTCGCGACTAACCCACCCTACGGGTTAAAGGTTCTGTGACACGAAGGCCAACATCTGGTCGGCGGTGGAGATGACTTTCGAGTTCATCTCGTAGGCGCGCTGGGTGGTGATCATGTTCACCAACTCCTCGACCACGCTGACGTTGGAGTTTTCCAGGGTGTTCTGCAGGGTGGTGCCCAAGCCATTAAGACCCGGTGTACCGACCTGCGGGGCGCCGCTGGAGGCGGTTTCCAGAAACAGGTTATTGCCGATCGCCTCCAGGCCCGCCGGGTTGATGAAGTCGGCGAGCTGCATGTTGCCGATAATCTGCGGCTGCGAGCTACCGGCGGTGGTCACCGACACCGTACCGTCATCGCCCACAGTGAAGGTACGCACTTCATTGGGCAGGACGATGGCCGGCTCCAGGGCGAAGCCATTGGAGGTGACCACCTGACCGTCGGAATTCAGATGGAAGCTGCCGTCGCGGGTGTAGGACACCGTACCGTCCGGCATCAGCACCTGAAAGAAACCACGACCGTTGACCGCCATGTCCATCGGTTGCTCTGTGGTCTGCAGACTGCCGGTGGTGAAGATCTTCTGCGTCCCGACCACGCGTACCCCAGTGCCGAGCTGCAAGCCGGACGGCAGCTGGCTGTCCTGGCTGGACTGACCACCCGGCTGGCGGCGAATCTGGTAGAGCAGGTCTTCGAACTCGGCACGATCACGCTTGAAGCCGGTGGTCGAGACGTTGGCCAAGTTGTTGGAAATGGTGGTCAGGTTCATGTCCTGGGCGGACAGACCGGTCTTGCTGACCCACAGTGCCGGAAGCATATCGATTCTCCTCGGGCGCCGTTTTCACGGCGCCGCGTGTTGGTAATTAGCTAATCTGCAAAACCCGCGCCATCGCCGTATCATTGTCTTCGGCGGTGCGCATCATCTTCACTTGCAGTTCGAACTGACGGGACAGGGAGAGGATCGCGGTCATCTCTTCCACGGCATTGACGTTGCTCGACTCGAGAAAACCGGAGGTCACCTGCACCGTGGCGTCCGTCAGCAGCGGCTGCTGGCCGCTGTAGCGCATCAAGCCGTCAGTGCCCTTGTGCATTTGCTTGAGATCGGGGTTGACCAGTTTCAGCCGGTCGACTTCCGCCAGAACGTTCGGCGCCTCGCCGAGGGCGCGGATGCTGATGGTACCGTCCTGGCCAATCTCGATTTTCTGCTCTGGCGGCACGGCAATTGGCCCGGCATTGCCCATCACCGGCAAGCCGTTGCCGGTGCGCAGCATGCCCAGGGCGTCGACATTCAGGCTGGCGGTACGCACATAGGCCTCACTGCCATCTGCCGCCTGCACGGCCAGCCAACCCTGGCCGCCAATTGCCACATCCAGGTCGCGCCCCGTCTCTTGCAGAGCGCCGGGAGTGAAGTCGGTACCGGGACGCTCGCTCATGGCGTAGACCCGTGCCGGATGACTGTCGCCGAACACCGGCATCGAACGCGCCTGTTCGAAGTCGCGGCGAAAGCCACTGGTCGAGATATTCGCCAAGTTATTGGCATGTGCGCTTTGAGCCAGGGTGTTGTTGTGGGCTCCGCTCATGGCGACGTACAGCATCTTGTCCATGGTTACTCTCCGAGGTGGGCCGGTTGCCCGCTGCTCTTTACAAGTAATTAAGCAAACGCCGCGCCACTTTCGAAAAACCGCCAGTAAGACAATGAAATATAAGTAATTTATTGAACAAAAAAGGCTCCCAATGGGAGCCTATGCAAGAGCAGGTCGGCGAATATTTGCCACTAACGGCAAGCACTGCCGCAGCGGAGACCAACCCGTTTGATGCGCTGCTATCAGCGCAGGTTGATGACGGTCTGGGTGATGGCGCTTTCGGTTTCGATGGCCTTGGCACTGGCCTGATAATTGCGCTGGGCGACAATCATGTTGACCAACTGCTCGGACACCTCGACGTTGGAGTCCTCCAAGGCACCTGATTGCAAAGCCCCCAGGGTGCCGCTGCGCGGCGTGCCTACCACCGGTTCTCCAGACTGGAAAGACTGCGCCCAAGCCGACTTACCCACCGGCGTCAGACCTTGAGTATTGGCGAAGCTGGCCAAGATCACCTGCCCCTGAACCTTGGACTGGCCATTGGTGTAGCGCGCGAAAATCACCCCGGTATCGTCGATCTCCAGCCCCGCCAGCTGCCCCGTGGTGTAGCCATCCTGACTGACGCTGTTGACCGCAAAGGCGCTGGCGTACTGAGTAGAACCACGCAGATCAACCAGAATCCCTCCTGCGCTGGCAGTAGCGCCGTTAGCCGACCACACTGGCGGCACCGAGCTGTCCGCCGTCGCCGGCGTCCAGCCATTCAGAGTGAATCGCCCGGTAGCCGGATCGACGGTAAAGTCGGTGGCGCCAGCACCGTCATAGTCGCCAGAGACCAAGCTGGCAGGATCTAGCTGTCCACTGGCGGTAAAGCCCACAGCCATCGAATAGGGCACGGTCGAGGTCGGATCGGCCGGGTTACGGCCGTCGACCAACACGTTCATCTGCCAATTATTGGCACCAGTCTTGACGAAGTACTGGGTCAACACATGGGCATTGCCCTGGCTGTCATACACATTAGTCGAGGTGGAGGAGTTGTAGGTGATCGGGTCGCGGGGATCGAACGGCGTTGTGGCCGGCACCGCATTAGTCGAATTCAAGGTAAATGTCTGTTTCAGCTCGCTGGTTGCCTGCGGCGCCTGGCTGGCCGACTGGATGCGCAAGTCATCGATCACGCCATTCTGCAGATTGCCATTGCCATCGACCGCATAGCCCTGCAACTTGTAACCGAAGTTATTCACCATATAGCCATCGCGGTCGGTACCGAAATAACCGGCCCGGGTGTAGCTGATCTCACCGTTGTTGCTGGTCTGGAAGAAACCGCTGCCATTGATGGCCAGGTCCAGGGCGTTCTGCGTGTAGTTGATGTTGCCCTGATTGAAGGACTGAGACACGTTGCTCAGTTGCACGCCTGCACCCTGGGTGTTCTTGCCGGTGCCCTGCACAGAGGCGGCATACAAGTCAGCGAACTCGGCGCGCGACTGCTTGAAGCCGATGGTGCCGGCGTTGGCGATGTTGTTACCGGTGATGTTGAGGTCACTGGTCGCAGCACGCAGGCCACTCAGACCGATATTGAACGACATGAAAGTCTCCTTTGCCGGTAGCGCCGGCGATTAAGTCTGCTGATTACTGACCGATGACCTGCACCTGGGAGAGCGGCACGCTGCCGAGCCCCGCCAGGTTGAGCGTTAGTTCGCTGCCACCCAGAGTGACGCTGTCGACGTTGGCCGGCAGCAGGGTATGCAGCCCCTTGGTTTCGCCTTCGTAAGTCGCCTGCGCCTCGAACCTGTAGTTGCCGGGCGGCAACAGATTGCCGCTGGCATCCTTGCCGTCCCAGATAAAGCTGACGTTGCCGGCCGCCTGCTCACCCAAATTGACCCGACTCACCGCCGTACCAGTCTTGTCATACACGTTGACGTAGACATTGCTGCTGGTAGTCGGCAATACCAGGCTGGCCTTGAAGCTCTCACTGGTATCGACCACCGCCTTGTCGGTCGGCACTATGACCTTGCGCCCCACCAGGGACGAGGCCTGCAACGCCTGGGACGACTGGTAACCGGATAGCAGGGAGCTCATGCTGGTGTTGAGCTTCTCGATCCCCTCGACCTGGCTGAACTGCGCCAGCTGGGCGATAAACTCGCCATTACCCTGAGGCTCCAGCGGGTTCTGGTTATTCAACTGGGCCACCAACAGGTTGAGAAACTCGTTCTTACCAAGCTCCTTGCTCTGCGTGGGCTCCTGCTTGAGCTGGTATTGATCCAGTGCAGAACTGACGCCACTTACGCTGCTCATCCTTCATTCCTCGCTGGTGGCCTACTGACCCAGGGTCAGTACGCGCTGCAACATTTGTTTGGCGGTATTCATCATCTCAACGTTGGTCTGAAAGGACCGACTGGCGGAGATCATGTCGGCCATTTCCTCGACCACATTGACGTTGGGGTAATACACATAACCGTCGCCGTTAGCAGCCGGATGATTCGGCTCGTAGCGCGCCACCAACTCACTCTGATCCTCGACGATGCCGAGCACCTGCACGCCGCGGCCTGCCTGCTCTTGATCGGCAAACAGCGAGCCGCTGCCACCCTCCTGCGCCTGCTGGAACATGGTGGCGAAGACCGGGTGACGTGCGCGATACGTCTGATCGAGACTCGACGACACGGTTTCGGCATTGGCGATGTTGCTGGAAATGGTATTCAAGCGAGTGCTCTGGGCACTCATGCCGGCTCCAGCAATGTTGAAGACGTTGGCGAGTGACATGGCTCAGGCTCCTTTAGTCGCCGCGCAGGGCGCTGACCAGCCCTTTGAACTTGCTATTGAGGAAGGTGAAACTGGCTTGGAACTGCACGGCGTTTTCCGCGTAGCTGGCCTGTTCGACCTGCAGGTCGACGGTGTTTTGATCGAGCGACGGCTGAAACGGCGTGCGATAAGCCAAGCCGGCATCGCCCATGCTTATCCCTTCTGCAGCCATATGCCGGCTGTCGGTACGATTCAGACCCGCCGAAGCCCCCTGACTCTGCGCACTTTGCGCTGCCAGTACCGAGGCGAAATCCAGGTCACGCGCCTTGTAGTTGGGGGTGTCGGCGTTGGCCATGTTGTTGGCCAACACTTCGGCACGCTGAGCGCGGAAGCCGAGTGCTTTTTCATGGATGCCGAGTGCACTTTCGAAGCTGATGGTCATGATCAGGAACCTTTGCCGTTTGGCTTGCCTGTTTTCCGTGCAAGACATTAAGCAAGGTGCATGCCATTTCATTTTTTACTTATTTTTCATGTGCTTACATAAATTAGATGAGTTTCGGACTGCCTGAGCGGCAAGGCCTTTCCGCACACTGGCAAGCACAGCGGCAATGCATTTCGTAGCTTGCCGCCCGGCGCCACAAAAAAACGGGAGGCCATTGGCCTCCCGTTTTGATCGCACGAACCCTGGTATTGCCTGCAACTCACTTCACCTTGTAGATGATTCCCGGGCTGCACTGCACCATCTGATAGTGACTCGGCAGGCCGTTGAGCGCCTCCGACGCACCGAGAAACAGATAGCCTCCCGGCTTCAACATGGCATGAATGCGCGTGAGGATGTCTTTCTTCACCTCGGCGGAGAAGTAGATCAACACGTTGCGGCAGAACACGATATCGAATTTGCCGAGGCTGGCATAACTGTCCAGCAGGTTCAGCGGGCGAAACTCGACACGACTCTTGATCGCCGGCTTGACCACCCAGCGCCCCGGCTCTTTCGGATCGAAGTAGCGCTGCAGACGTTCCGCAGATAACCCACGGCCCATCGCCAGGCTGTCGTACTCGCCGGACTTGCAGTTGGCCAGCATCGACGGCGAAAGATCGGTGGCGACAATCTGCACCCCCGCCTTGAGCTGTCCGATATTGGTTTTTTCAAACTCATCAATGCTCATCGACAAGGAGTAAGGCTCCTGTCCGGAAGAGGAGGCCGCCGACCAAATGCGCAAGCGCTGGCCCGGATTGGCCTTGATCAATTCAGGTAGGACGCGATTCTTCAGCACCTCGAAGGGATAGACATCGCGAAACCACAGGGTTTCGTTGGTGGTCATGGCATCCACTACCAATTCACGCAAACCGCCGCGTGGCTGACTTTGCATGCGCTGAACCAACTCGCCCAGGGTTTTGATGCCGTGCTGCTCCATCAACTTATTCAGTCGACTGGACACCAGGTACTGCTTATTACTGCCCAGCAAAATGCCACAGGCTTTTTCCAGGAAAACCCGGAACTGTTCGAAATCCAAATTACCTGAAGACACTCGCGAGGCCTCGCCAATCATAGTGTTGTGCCGAGAGTCTGCCCCTCAACCCCATCTAGTGGCCTGTGTGGCCAGGTCAATTAGACAATTTCGGCGTCTGAGGCCCCGATGCTGCGTTGCCACTCCTCACCATAGCCAGCTATGACTCGTCGCAGCGCCTTGCCTCAGAGCCCCAACCATCCGAACTTGAGCTAACCAACTAGCCGCACAGGCCACTAGGGCCGCGTGAAAACCACTACGGCGATTATTCGGCATTAAAACAGAATCGCACACACGAAGCGCCGAACACTCCCTTTGCCAACCCGAAGAGTCAGCCCTGAGTGGCTCCCCGCATCGCAGCGCCGCTGCCCCCTTACCCAATCTTCGCTCGCGATGTTCTCACGCAGTTTGATCTGCCGCGTTAATCCGCTCTACCACCCGCGATGCCAATTCATCCGGCCGGAACTTGGCGAGAAAATCATTAGCGCCGACTTTCTTCACCATGGCCTGATTGAACACCCCGGACAGCGAAGTATGCAGGAGGATATGCAGCCCCTGCATGCGCGCATCGCTGCGAATCTCCGTCGTCAGGGTATAGCCGTCCATTTCCGGCATCTCAATGTCGGAAATCAGCATCAGCAGCTCTTGGTTTGGCGACCTGCCCTCTTCCACCATCTTGCGCAAATAATTCAGCGCCTGACGACCATCATTCAGTGCAGTGACTTCAACACCGACGGTCTGCAAGCAACGCATCACCTGCTTTCGCGCCACCGAAGAGTCGTCGACAATCAACACATGCTTGGTGACCGCTTTGCTCTGGGTTTCAACATCGATGACCCCGGCGGAGATCACCTCGGAAGTCGGTGCTACCTCGGCGAGAATTTTCTCCACGTCGATAATTTCCACCAGTTCCTGGTCCAGCCGCGTCACCGCCGTGAGGTAATGATCACGGCCGGCACCCTTGGGTGGCGGGTGGATCTCTTCCCAGTTCATGTTGACGATGCGCTCCACCGACCGCACCAGAAAGCCCTGAACCTTGGTGTTGTATTCGGTGATGATAACGAAGCTGTTTTTCAAGTCACTCAGCGGCGCCTTGCCGGTCGCCATGGACAAATCCAGGATTGGGATGGTGCCGCCGCGAATACTCGCCACGCCGCGCACCACCGGGCTGGACTTGGGCATGATGGTGAGTTTGGGGCATTGCAGCACCTCCTTCACCTTGAACACATTGATCCCATACAACTGCTTGCCATCGAGGCGAAACAGCAGTAATTCCAAGCGGTTCTGACCAACCAACTGAGTTCGCTGATTAACCGAATCCAATACACCGGCCATGCCCAAACTCCTGTGTGTGAGTAGCGCACATTGCGCTTAGCCTAGCAGGCGGCACGGGCCTTGCTTTTGACTCAGCATGAACGCAGAAACGACAATTTATCGACACGTAATGGCAAAAAGCCACCGACCAGTGGGTGTTTTACTGGCTTTACTCGCACTCGGCTATAGCTCCATCGCTGCCGCTACAGCAACCTTGCCTGAACAGCTTATCGGCGTCACCCAGAGATTTCTTGAGCAGGCCGCTAGCGATTACTTGCAGCGCAGCAAAATCCAAGGGCGGCATGAAGTTCAAATCAATCGGCTCGACTCACGCCTGCGCCTACCCATGTGCGATAAGGATTTGCTAACCAGCCTGGAAAGCCCGACCGAACCCATCGGCCGGGTCACAGTGCGCGTGCGCTGCGAAGGCAACGCCTCCTGGACGGTATTTGTCCCGGGCCAGGTACGCCTGTATCGCGAGGTGGTTACAGCCAGACGCCCGCTCAAGCGCAATAGCCTACTGGCGGATGCCGATATAGCATTGGCGGAGCGCGATACAGGCCTGCTCAACCAAGGTTATCTGACCTCATTAAAACAGGCAGTCGGCAAGAAATTGACGCGCCCATTGCTGCCGGATCAAGTGCTGACGCCAGCCTACGTCGAGCAAGCGGAGGTCATTCGTAAAGGTGATCAGGTGGTGATCAGCGCACACAGCGGCACCATCAGGGTGAGAATGCCCGGCGAAGCCCTATCCGATGGAATGCTCGGTAAACAGATCAGCGTACGCAATCAGCGTTCACGACGCGTGATCAAGGCCCGAGTCACCGGCCCGGGCCAAGTCGAAGTAGCGATGTAGGTATGATTCTTGCCTTGCATAGAACGTTGCTACTTGTCGTGCGGTTTTCTGACGACTGCCTACACACGGTATAAAGTGTTGCACGGCGCACATTTTATTGCCTTATTGCCCTAAAGTTTTCCAAGGCACAGCCGACAAGCTGGGTAAGCGTCCAAACACTGTTCGAGGTTTTGCATCATGGTCATCGACTTCAACCGGCTAAACAACGCCTCCTCGCCTGCTAGCTCAGGGCGTATTGGCGGCACCCAGGCTGGTGGCCAAGAAAAAGATGCCATCAGCACTAAACAACCCACACTACCTCCAGCCGAGCAAGCGCAAACCGGCAAAAGCGGTGAGTCCGTACACCTCAGTCGTGAAGCGCAGCAACTGCAGAAAATCAGCAGCAAGCTGGGCGAACAGCCTATCGTCAACAAAGAACGCGTCGCACAACTCAAGCAAGCGATTGCCGACGGCAGCTACCAAGTCGACAGCCAACGCGTTGCCAGCAAACTGCTCGACTTCGAATCCCAGCGCTAGCCTCAGGGCTGCGCCGGGGTGTTGGACGCCTAACCCCAAGGGCCCGCGATGCACGATATTTCCCTGCTAGATTTGTTCAACTCCGATATCGGCAACGCCGAGCAATTGCTTGAGTTAATCGATAACGAATTCCAAGCCCTGAGTGACCGCGACCTGCCGCGCCTGCACGAAATCCTGGCGGACAAGCAACCCCTGCTTGCACTACTCGACCAACACGGCCAAGCACGCAGCCAACTATTACTCGGACTGCAGCTCAGCGCCGATCGTGCTGGCCTGGAAGCCCTTGCTGCACGCTCCACTCACGGAGCCGAATTGCTCGCCCGCAGCGACGCACTGAGTGCGCTGCTTGAGCGCTGCCAAGCTGCCAACCTGCGTAATGGTCGCCTGATCCGCTCCAGTCAGACATCGACCAACAGCATGCTTGGCATACTCCGTGGCGCTGAAACGCCAAGCCTCTATGACAGTCGCGGCAGTGCCGCTAAAATCGGCCAGCAGCGCCCGCTCAGTCAGGCCTGAATACCTAACAAGGCACTAGGAGCACACGACCATAGTGTCAGTATGCTAGTGTCGCCGCATTTGCTTGGAGAGTTCTGGACCGTGTCCAATCCCTTTCTCGAGGACGATGGCCCGCAACCACCCAAGGCGCTCAAGGCGCCAGTGGAGATCGCTGCCAACCTTCGCCAACTGCAACAAGATCACGATCCGTTATTCATCACCTTCCATGAGCGCAGCCAGCATTTTCAGAGCTACCTGATTGAGGTCGACCGTGAAAAAAACCGCCTGATCCTCGATGAGATGATTCCCAGCGATGGTGAGCGGTTTCTGCAAAATGGCGAGCCATTCCGTGTCGAAGCCTTCCATGATGGTGTTCGCATAGCCTGGGAGTGCCTGCAAACCGTAAAGATCACCGAACACCAGGGCGCACGCTGTTATTTCAGCCCAATGCCCAAGGAAGTGCACTACCACCAACGCCGCAATGCCTATAGAGCGCCGCTCAAGCAGTCAGAGCAGGTGCAAGTAGAGCTGGCCGGTAATAAGTTACGCACCCCCATCAAAGGGCAACTGCTGGATATTTCCGCGACCGGCTGCAAGCTGCGTTTGCCAGGCGATGCCAGCCATAGCCTGCAGGCGGGTCAGGTCTACGAGCGCTTTACTGCCCAACTGCCTTTTGGCGCGCTGACCCTGGCGGTGGAGCTGCGCCACGTGAAATACGAGGAAAACCTAGATACGACTTTTATCGGCATGCGCTTCTACCGCATCGGCGGTCTGGAACAGCGCCAGGTCGAACGTTTTGTCTACCAACTACAGCGCGAAGCCCGCCGCTTCGACAACGACGACCCGTTGTAGCTCAGACTTCAACCTGGATGCCTAACGCCGCCAAGCGCGGCAGGTCCTCTGGACGATCCACATCCCACAGCACCGGCAACAGCTGATGGCTCCATTCCAGCTGTTGCAGGCGCTCTCGAGTCACGGCCAGGACTCGATCGGTACCCCAGGGCATACCGTTAAACAACGAAGGATGTACGCGGCGCAAACCGAGCAGGACATAGCCGCCGTCCTCGGCCGGGCCAAGCACCACCGGCTGGGTGTGCAAGGCCGCACAGGCACCACTCAGGTAATCGGCATCCAACGCCGGGCAATCGTTGCCGATCAATATCACCCCATCGTTTTCCGCCAAGCCCAATACGGCTATCCAGCGCATGCGTTCGCCCAGATCCCCCACGGGCTGCTCCACCAGCGTCCAGCCCAGTTCGTCAGCCAGCGCCTGCAAATTCGCATCGGGCGTATCATCCAACCACAGGAAACGCTGACTGAAGCCCGCTGCCGGCAGCTGTAAGGCGCGCTCAAGCAACAAGCGCTGCAGGTCGCACGCCCCCTCCGGCCCCAGAGCCGGGATCAATCGGGTCTTCACTCGCCCAGGCACCGGCGAGCGTGCGAGCAAATGCAAAGAAAACGACAGACTCATAGCGGTGGCCCTCCGCGATATTGGCGCGCCAACTGATCAGGGTTGGCACCACAATAGTAGGCCAACCGCAAGCGCCACATCAGTAGCACAGTACGCCAAACACCGTGGCGTTCCCAGCGCCGGCTCGAGGTCAATAGCGCTGGACGCAGACAGCGCGGACGAGCCAGTTTTTTCAGCCGACGACTGAGTTGTATATCCTCCATCAGCGCAATATCGGCATAACCGCCCAGTGCCTCGAACGACGCGCGGGCGACAAAAATGCCTTGATCTCCGCTTGCCACGCCAGTCAGCCGCGAACGCAAACTAATCATGCTGCCGATCAGGCGCAAGCTCAGGCTTTGGCCCGACAAACGCACATCGAAGCGCCCCCACACCGGGCGCTCGCCCAGCACCTCGAGTAAACGCTGGATAGATTCGGCGCTGGCCTGGGTATCGGCATGCACGAACCAAAGATAGTCGCCGCGCGCGACGGCGGCACCGGCATTCATCTGCCGGGCACGCCCAGGGCTGCTTTCGAGCACCCGATCGGCATAGGGCGCGGCCAAGGCGACGGTAGCGTCGCGACTGCCGCCATCCACCACGATCAACTCAGCGCCACCTGCACGCAGCTGCGCCAGATTAGCCAGCAGCAGCGGCAAGACCTGGGCCTCATCGCGTGCAGGGATGATCACACTGAGTCGCGGACTCACGCGGGCGGAGCCGACTCACGCGGCTCTACGGGCATGTCGTCCGTCACTTCGGGTTCGCTGCCATCGCCCACATGATCCTGCATTTGGTCGTGCACCACCTGCTCATCGACCCTCGGGTCGAGGGCGGCAACCAGGGGCGAACTGGCGATACTGTCCGGCATGGGAATGTGATGCAGGGGCGCATCATCGACCTGGTGCAGGTGGGTGACGTTGTCCGGACGCACGCGCCAGACCAGGATCAACGCGCAACCGCAGGCAAAGGCGTAGAGCATGTTTGCGCCCCAAAAGCGCATCAGCACACCAGCCAGCAGCGGCCCGATACTGGCGCCTACGCCGAAGGTGATCAGCAGCATCGCCGTCAACGAGACGCGCCGCTCGCCCTCCACGTGGTCGTTGGCCAAGGCCACCGCCAGTGGATACAGACTGAACTGCAGCATGCTCACGACAAAGCCGATGCCAATCAATAGCAGCAAAGAGACCTCGGGCATCATCGCCAACGGCAACGCCGCCAGCGTCAGCAACACCGCGCAGCCGCGGATCAAAACCACCCGATCGCAACGATCCG
The DNA here is from genome assembly GCF_007993865.1 of Pseudomonas sp. SJZ079. Taxonomy (GTDB): domain Bacteria; phylum Pseudomonadota; class Gammaproteobacteria; order Pseudomonadales; family Pseudomonadaceae; genus Aquipseudomonas. The sequence goes on from NZ_VIUH01000001.1 coordinate 209,755, forward strand.
ACAGCCAACCGAGCGGCCACTGCACTACCAGGCCGGCGAGAATACAGCCGCCCATGAACAGGCCAATTTGCTCGGTGGGCAACCCCACACGCGTCGCATACAGGGGTGCCAAACCATAGAACGAGCCGATCAATAAGCCGGCCACACCTATGGTGGTCAACGACAACGGCACCCGACTCAGGAAGAAACGCATCTCGAGCGGTGCCGGATGCATCGGCGCCGGGTGCAGCTTGTGGGTCAACGCCACCGGCACCAAACACAGCGCAAAGCATAAGGCCACCAGCATCAGCAGCTCAGGGCCGAGTGCAGGATGCACCACCAGCACCAATTGGCCGAGCACCAAGCCCAGGTAAGAGGCACCCATATAACCGGCGAACACTTTGCCACGCTGGCTGGTGTCGGCCTGCTCGTTGAGCCAGCTTTCGATGACCATGTATTGGCACATCATGGCCAAGCCAACCAGCATACGCAGCAATAGCCAGACGGGTAACCAATCGGTCAGGCCATGCCCCAGCACCGCTGCCGTAACCACACCGGCACAGGCTACATAGGCACGGATATGGCCAACCCGAGCGATCAACCGGTGTCCTATTTTCCCGCCCAACGCCAAACCGAAATAGTTGGCCGCCATCAAGGCGCCAACCCACAGGCCATCCACCGTCTCTGCCAAACGCAAGCCCAGATAGGTACTGAGCAAACCCGAGCCGAGCAGCATCAATGCAGTGGCGAAATACAATGAACGGTAAGACTTCCAGATTAGGCGCATCGGTCTTGTGCAGCTCCCTGAGCGAGTATCGAGCCGGGCCACCGCCCGACGAGTGAGGCTTAAGCCTGGGCCGCTAGAACACGCCGCTCCCAGGGGGTTATTTCATCGAAGAAGCTGTTGAGCTCCATGGTCTTGGTAGCAATGTAGCCTTCGATGAATTCGCTGCCGAACAGTTCAACTGCGAGCGAACTCTGCTTCAGACGTTCCAAAGCAGCGTGCATGGTACAGGGTAGCGTCAATTCTTTTGCTACTTCGAACTCACCCTGAATCGGCGCACTCGGCTGCACGCCATTCTCCAGACCATACAACCCTGCGGCCAGGCTCGCAGCCAAGGCCAGATAGGGGTTGGCGTCGGCACCCGGCAACCGATTCTCCACCCGCCGCGCCACTGGTGAACTGGCGGGAATGCGCAGGCCCGCGGCGCGATTGTCCTCCGACCAGCAAGCATTGTTCGGCGACGCATAAGGGTGACAGAGGCGCTGATAGGAATTCACATGCGGGGCGAACAGCAGGGTGAAGTCCGCCAGCGCCGCCTGTTGACCACCGATAAAGTGGTAGAAGGCGGGCGTCGCCTGCCCGTCTACAGTGCTGAAGATATTGTTGCCCGAGCCCTGCTCGACCACGCTCTGATGGATATGCATGGAGCTGCCGGGCGTTTTCGCCAATGGCTTGGCCATGCACACCACATTCAGTCCGTGCTTGAGCCCGACCTCCTTGAGCAAGTGCTTGAACAAGAAGGTCTGGTCGGCCAGCAGCACAGGGTCGCCATGCAGCAAGTTGATCTCGAACTGGCTGACGCCCATCTCATGCATGAAGGTATCGCGCGGCAAGCCCAGCGCCGCCATGCACTGATAGACCTCGCTAAAGAACGGCCGCAGGCCGTTGTTCGAACTCACGCTGAACGCCGCGCCACCGTCCTCACGCCGGCCATCCAAGCCTACTGGCGACTGGAACGGCTGCAGCGGATCGGTATTCGGGGCGAACACGAAAAACTCCAGTTCGGTCGCTACCACCGGTTGCCAGCCATGGGCGGCATAACGCGCCACTACCTGCTTGAGCAGACCGCGCGTCGATAAACCGGAATGCCCCCCTTCCAGTTCATCCGCATCACAGATTGCCAAGGCGCGTGGACTGCTGCTCCACGGCACACGATGGATCTGCGTAGGTTCTGCGTTCAGCGCCAGATCGCCATCGTCACTGCCGTAAAAACGCGCCGGCGGATAACCGCCCATGATGCATTGCAGCAGCACACCACGGGCCAACTGCAATCGACGGCCCTCGAGAAACCCCTCGGCGGTCATCACTTTACCGCGTGGCACGCCGTTCAAATCCGGGGTCACGCACTCGACTTCATCTACCCCGCGCAATAGTTCGACCAATGCGGTGCGGCTAGCGGTACTCATCTGTTCATATCCTTAGTAGGGCGCGAGAGCCATCGTATAACGGCCAACACGTACAAAATACGCATCGGCCGTTCAGAATTTCAAGCAACCTCGCAGCGCACTTCCCAGTTCAACGAACTGCGCATCATATATATCTAATTAACTGATCATTTATATCATTTTATCTATCACTTAATACTGTCGGAGCAACTCGCTGAGCAGACCATGAAAAAGCCATTCTAGAGGGCTAAAACCTACTATCGACGGCATCGATTATCTCCATCAGGCATCGGAACTTCTTCATCGAAATTTTCTGAGTAGCATGGGCCCCGTACTCACTTACCGCCCTTACGAGGAGCCTCAAGATGAAAAAGAAAATTCTCGCCAGCCTGATCCTGGTTAGCCTGTCCGCCAGTACTTTCGCCCTTCCGCAAAACGCAGCGCACGCCTTACTCGGTGAGGGCAAAGCCAGCAGCACCATCGCCGCAGACGGCGCTGACCGCACCGGCGTCAACCGCGTTGCCGAAGGCGGGGCCGAGCGTCTGCAAGAGCGCTTGCGGATCGCCGAAGACGGTGCCGACAGCACCGGCGTCAACCGCGTTGCCGAAGGCGGGGCCGAGCGGCTGCAAGAGCGCTTGAAGATCGCCGAAGATGGTGCCGACAGCACCGCCGTCAACCGCGTAGCCGAAGGTGGGGCCGAACGTCTTCAAGAGCGCTTGCGGGTCGCCGAAGACGGTGCCGACAGCACCGCCGCCAGCCGTATCAGCTGACAGCTCATGCCAGCCCTCAAAACAGCAAAGGCGCCACTTCGGCGCCTTTGCTCTGTCTGCGACTCGCAACGCTTAGCGAATCCGCCTCTTAAATAACCGCTTATTCCAAGCGCGCCAGCCGCTCTTCCAGAGCCGCCACCCGCGCCTCCAGTGCTTCCAGCCGACTTTCGTCATGCGGCGCGGCGCTGGATACGCGCTCCCCGGACAGCGCACGCGCCTCCAGCAAGGTCTGAAGATCGGCCGGTTCCCCCAGTAAATGCATATAGCGATCTTCCCGCTGCCCCGCTTGACGCGGTAACAGGCAGACCAGCTCACGGGTAATCAGCCGCTCCAGATTGTGTTGCAGCTGCTCGGCATCGTCGAAGTCGTGCATGCGATTGCTGCGTGTAAGCAACTCATTGACGGTCTGCGGGCCGCGCAACAGCAACAGACCGATTAACACGACCTGAGCCGCCACCAGTTCCAGCGCCTTGTCTGCGCGATGTTCCCAGCGGTCAGCCCGGCTGCCCATCACCAAGCGTGCCAGGCCTCGCCCCTCAAGACTGCGCAAGCCCTGGCCCACTTGACCGGGATTGAGGTTCATCAGCGGCTCGCGACTGGTTTTCTGGTTGCAGGCCAGCACCAGGGCATTCTGGGTCAACGGGTAGGCTTCCGGCGTGGTCGCCTGCTTTTCGATCAAACAGCCAAGGATGCGGGCTTCGACGGCAGTCAGCGGCGCCTCGCTGGGCGAGGTAACGGTCTCGTTGGACATGACAACTCTCTCAGGCTCGGACGTGCTGCTAGCCTAGCCTGCCTCACAGCGGCTTGACATGCTTGTGCGTCAAACACTTGCTAAAACTCGCCATTTGGCGGGCGCCTCCGCTGGATCAGCTCGGCATGCCGCGCAGTATGCTAGAGTCGCGCGCTGTTTTTTCCTGACCGGGTGGATAACGTTCCAGCAAGGCCCGTACAACTCGCTAGACGCTGCCGTCCCCCTGCGCATTCAGACCCGCCAGAGCAAGGCTCTTCAAGTTGAGGTCGTGGTTTGCAGCGGATACGGCGCGCCGCCCCCTTTGAATGTGAGACGCATGCTATGCCCGATGTTCAACACCCGCTATTGCACCTACTGAACCGCACCAGCCTGGTGGTGCAAATCATCATCGGCTTGCTGGCCGGCATTCTGCTAGCGCTGTTCTTCCCCCAAGCCGCCTTGAGCGTCAGCTTGCTCGGTACGGTATTCGTGTCCGCTCTTAAGGCCGTTGCACCGGTGCTGGTGTTCGTCCTGGTCGCCGCCTCGATTGCCAATCACCAGCGTGGTCAGCAAACCCATATCCGCCCGATCCTGCTGCTCTACCTCTTCGGCACCTTCAGCGCGGCACTGATCGCCGTGCTGGCCAGTTACAGCTTCCCCTCGACCCTGACCCTGGCCAGCCAGGGCGCCGAACTGTCGCCCCCGGGCGGCATCGGCGAAGTACTCAAGACCCTGCTGCTCAACGTCGTCGACAACCCAATCAACGCGCTGCTCAGGGGCAACTTCATCGGCATCCTGGCCTGGGCCATCGGCCTCGGCTTCGCCTTGCGCCACGCCAGCCCGAGCAGCAAGCAGCTACTCGGCGACCTGTCGCTGGGCGTGACCGCGATGGTCAAACTGGTAATCCGCCTGGCGCCCCTGGGGATTTTCGGCCTGGTTGCCGCGACCCTCGCCGAATCCGGCATGGGCGCCCTGCTCGACTACCTGCACCTGTTGCTGGTGCTGGTCGGCTGCATGCTGTTCGTCGCGCTGGTGGTCAACCCTGCCATCGTGTTCTGCAAGATTCGCCGCAACCCTTATCCGCTGGTGTTCACCTGCCTGCGCGAGAGCGGCCTGACCGCCTTCTTCACCCGCAGCTCGGCGGCCAACATTCCGGTCAACCTGCAGCTCTGCCAACGTTTGGGCCTGCATGAGGAAACCTACTCGGTGTCAATTCCACTGGGCGCGACCATCAACATGGCCGGGGCGGCGATTACCATCAGCGTGCTGACCCTGGCGGCCGTGCATACCCTGGGCATTGCCATCGACCTGCCCACCGCCCTGCTACTCAGCCTGCTGGCCTCGATCAGTGCCTGCGGCGCGTCCGGGGTCGCGGGCGGTTCGCTGCTGTTGATTCCGCTGGCCTGCAGCCTGTTCGGCATCCCCAACGAAATCGCCATGCAGGTGGTCGCCGTCGGCTTCATCATCGGCATCCTCCAGGACTCGGCGGAAACCGCGCTGAACTCCTCCACCGACGTGCTGTTCACCGCAGCGGCCTGCCTGGCTGAAGACACCACCAGCGCAACCGCCCAGGCGCAGGTACAACCGCACTGATCCGCCGCCGCACAACCGAGAAAGCAAAAAGGCTTACGCACTGCGTAAGCCTTTTTTGTTTGGTGTCCCCTGCTGGAGTCGAACCAGCATCTAACCCTTAGGAGGGGCTTATTCTATCCATTGAACTAAGGGGACCGAGTTGCACTGCCTGATGTCCTCGGCAGTCGGGCGGCATCTTAGCGGCCCTCTGCGGATTTGTCATGCGGCTGCCATCGAGAGCTAGCCATACTGCCGACAAGCCATCCTGGAGATAGCCATGAGCCAGCCGAACGTTCCACACCTGCCCGACTCCCCCTTCGCCAGCTTCAGCGTACGCGCCGCCTGCAGTGGCGATGCGCAGGCCTTGGCGGGGTTACTGCAGCAACTCGGCGACGATGAGCCGCGCGCCGACCCCACGCTGCTGGCCCTGCGTCTGAGTGAGTTGCCGCACAGCCGTGTCGTGCTGGTGGCCGAGCGCGACGGCAGGTTGCTCGGCACCTGCACGGTCAATCTGATTGAACACCTGGCGCACAACTTCGCACGCTCGGCGATCCTCGAGGACCTGGTGGTGCATGCCGACGTCCGCGGCCTCGGTATCGGTCAGCGCTTGATCGCCAGCGCCGTCGAGCGCGCCCGTGCCTGGGGCTGCTACAAGCTGGCGCTGTCGAGCAATCTCAGTCGCGAGGCGGCGCATCGTTTCTATGCGCAACAGGGTTTCAAGCCCCACGGCATCAGCCTGGCGTTGACGCTTGATTGAATCGCCAAGGCGCGTCTTCAGGTGCTCCGTGCGTGCCTCGCAGGCCGCCGAAAAACCTACTGAGAGATCACGCCCTGGCCGAGCGCCGTCGCTTTGCAGCAACCTGCTAGCCGAACAGACCCAGGGTGTGCAAAAACACCACCAGAATACCCAGCGGGGTCAGCCAACGCAGCACCAGCCACCACAGTTTGAACAGCTGCGGATGCTCAATGCCCAGCGCCTCCTGCACCGTCGTCCGACTCAATACCCAGCCGGTGAACAGCACCGTCCCCAGGCCGCCGAGGGGCATCATCAGGTTGGTGGTCAGGTAGTCCAGGCTGTCGAAGAAGGTCTTGCCGAACAGGGTGAATTCCGACCAAAGGTTGAACGACAGCACCGTGCCCAAACTCAGCAGCCACAGCGCCACGCCGCTCAGCACCACTGCTTTCAGGCGGCCGATGGCGAACTTCTCGCTGAGCCAGGCGATAGTCGGCTCGCTCAGGGAAATCGCCGAGGTCAGAGCGGCGATGGCCAGCATGATGAAGAACAGCCCACCGACCAATTGACCAAATGGCATCTGACCGAAGGCGATCGGCAGGGTGACGAAGATCAACCCAGGCCCCGAGCCCGGCTCCAGACCGTTGGCGAACACCAACGGGAAGATCGCCAAGCCAGCCAGCAGTGCCACCCCGGTATCGGCCAGGGCCACCATCAGCGAAGTCCCGGCGATGGAGGTGCCCGCCGGCAGGTAGGAGCCGTAGACCATCATGGCGCCACTGGCCAGGCTGAGGGTGAAGAAGGCATGCCCGAGGGCCACCAGCACACTCTGCGCGCTGAGCTTGCTGAAGTCGGCGGCGAACAGAAAGTGCACGGCCTCACCGAAGTGCCCGGTGGTGGTGGCGTAGCCGACCAGCACCAACAGCAGCACGAACAGCCCCGGCATCATGAAACGCAGCGAACGCTCCAGGCCCTCCCGTACGCCCAGGCCGACGATGCCCAGGGTCAACAACAACACCAAGGTGCCGTAGCCGATCAACTTCCAGGGGTCGCCAAGCATGGCACCGAACAGCGCCCCGCTGCTCTCGCCATCCAGTCCGGCAAAGTCGCCCATGGCGGCCGCTGGCGCGTAGGCCAGCGCCCAGCCGGCCACCACCGAATAGAAGCTGAGAATCAGAAAGCCGGTGAGCACCGCCAGGGTGCCCAACTTGCGCCAGTGACGACTGGCGCTGGCCCGCTTGGCCAGGCTGGCGATAGCCCCCTCCGGGTTGGCCCGGCCGCGTCGACCGATCATCACCTCGGTCATCAGCAGCGGAATGCCAATCACCAGAATGCACGCCAGGTAGACCAGGACGAAGGCACCGCCGCCGTTCTGCCCGGTGATATAGGGGAACTTCCAGATATTGCCCAGGCCCACCGCCGAACCGGTGGCGGCGAGGAAGAACATCCAGCGCGAAGACCACAGGCCGCGACCGGTTGCGCTGCTGGAGGCGCCGGCCAGATTGGCGGCGGCGATGCTGTCTTGACTCATTGGGACTTGCCCTCTTGTTGTTGTAAAAAGTCAGTCGGAAAACGGATGCAGCATTTTTGTAGGCTGGGCTAGCCGCGCAGCGGCGTAACCCAGCGCTCTGACGCGAGGCGTTAGCATTGCTGGCCTAACGACCGGAGAATGGGTTACGCCTGCGGCTAACCCACCCACACAGACCGTCAGCGTCCGGCTTGCAGGCGCTCGCGGGCCAGGCTGTCGGCCACCGCGCTGGTGGTCTGGCCTTGCGCATCGGCGCGCTCGAAGATCTGCTTGAGCGTGTCGCCGATACCCTCGATGTGCGCCTTGAGCTGTGCGGCGCTGCCGCCGGTGCGCTCGTAACAGACGTCGATGATCCCACCGGCATTGATCGCATAGTCCGGCGCATACAGGCAGCCACGGCGCTTGAGCTCCTCGGCCAACTGCGCGTCGGCCAGCTGGTTATTCGCCGCGCCGGCGATCACCGGGGCACGCAGGGCCTCCAGGGTCTGCGGGTTGATGATCGCGCCCATGGCGCAGGGGGCGAACACGTCCACATCCAGGCCATAGATATCGTGCTGACCCACCGCCTTGGCGCCCAGTTGCTCGACCGCGCGGCGCACATTGGCCTCCTGGATGTCGGTTACCCACAGCTCGGCGCCCGCCTCTTTCAAGTGCCGAGCCAGGCTGAAACCGACCTGGCCGACGCCCTGAATCGCCACTTTCAGGCCCTTGAGATCATCGCGACCCAGGCGATGCTTGACCGCCGCCTGCAAGCCGATAAACACCCCATAGGCGGTGGATGGCGAGGGGTCGCCATTGCGCGTGCCACCGTCGAAGGCTTCGCGCTGGCCGGCGCCGGCCACATGGCGGGTGCGCTCGGCCATGATCTGCATCTCGGCCACGCCGGTACCCGAGTCGGCGGCGGTGATGTAGCGCCCGCCCAGGCTGTCGACGAAATCGCCCATGGCCTGGAACAGCGCCTCGCTCTTGCCGGTGTGCGGATTGCCGATGATCACCGCCTTGCCGCCGCCCAGGGGCAAGTTGGCCAACGCCGACTTGTAACTCATGCCCCGCGACAAGCGCAGCACATCGCGTAGCGCTTCCTGATCATCGGCATAGGGCCACATGCGGCAGCCGCCCAGCGCCGGGCCGAGCTGGCTGTTGTGGATGGCGATGATGGCTTTCAGGCCGCTGGCCTTGTCGTGGCCGTAGACGACCTGTTCGTGGTGATCGAAATCGACGTGGGAAAACACGGACATGGGGGTTCCTCGGTTTTTTTGTTGTAGGGGATCGCCCCTCTCCCGTCATGGGAGAGGGTTCTGGATTAGAAATTGGGAGGGATTAGGCCGCGGGCTCGAACAGCTGCACGACCTGGATTTCCCGGGCCTGCATGCGCTCCTGCAACTGCTTGCGCTGGGCACGCACCTTGAGCAGAGCCTGCTCCTTGACGTGGCCGTAGCCGCGGATCTGCTCCGGCAGCTCGGCGATCGCCACGGCGGTGGCATAGTTGCCGGCGTTGAGTTGCTGCAGCAGCTCGCCGAGGTCACGCTCATAGTCCGCGATCAGCTGCAGTTCGAGCTCGCGCTCGGCGCTGTAGCCGAACAGGTCGAGCGGCGTACCACGGAGGAACTTGAGCTTGGCCAGCAGGCCGAAGGCCTTGAACATCCAGGGGCCGAACTGGCGCTTGCGTGGTTCGCCGGTGAGCGGGTTGCGCTTGCTCAGCCAGGACGGCGCCAGGTGGAACTCCAGGCGGTAATCGCCCTGGAACTGCGCCTCGAGCTGCTCGATGAAGCGGCCGTCGCTGTACAGCCGCGCCACCTCGTACTCGTCCTTGTAGGCCAGCAGCTTGAAGTAGTAGCGCGCCACGGCTTTAGTCAGGGCCTGATCGCCCTGCTTGTCGGCCTGACGCACCCGTGCCACCAGCGCCCGGTAACGCTCGGCGTAGGCGGCGTTCTGATAGGCCGTGAGGGCCGCGACGCGGAACGCTACGATTTCCTCCAGGGTTTCGCAGCGTGGCGCCTGCGGCATGGTTGGCTTGGCCAGTTTTTCTACCGCCGCCGCATCGTGGGCCGCGCGACGACCCCAGAGGAATGCCTGCTGATTGAGCTGCACCGCCACGCCATTCAGCGAGATCGCCTTGTCGATGGCCTCGGCGGACACCGGCACCAGGCCCTTCTGGTAGGCGTAACCGAGCATGAACAGGTTGGTGGCGATGCTGTCGCCGAGCAAGCGGGTGGCCAAACGCGTGGCATCGACGAAGTGGGTCTTGTTCGCGCCCACCGCCTCGATCAACGCCTCGCGCATGGCCGCGCCCGGCACCTGGGCATCCGGATTGCGGGTGAACTCGGCGGTAGCCGCCTCATGGCTGTTGACCACCGCATGGGCAATGGTCTCGTTGAGTTTGGCCAGGGCTTCCTCGCTGGCGGCCACCACCAGGTCGCAACCGAGCAGCAGGTCGGTTTCGCCGGCGGCGATGCGCACCGCGAAGATGTCGTCCTGCTTGGCGGCGATACGGATGTGGGTGATCACCGGGCCGAACTTCTGCGCCAGGCCGGCCTGATCGAGCACGCTGCAGCCCTTGCCCTCGAGATGCGCGGCCATGCCCAGCAGGGCGCCGACTGTGGTCACGCCGCTGCCGCCGACGCCGGGCAGAAGGATGTTCCAGGGACGTTCGAGCGAGGGCTGACGCGGCTCCGGCAAGCTGATGAACAAGGCATTCAGGCCCACCGCCTCGGGCTGGCGCAGGCTGCCACCGTGCACGGTGACGAAGCTCGGGCAGAAGCCATCGACGCAGCTGAAATCCTTGTTGCAGCTGTTCTGGTCGATCTGCCGCTTGCGTCCCTCTTCGGTCTCCAACGGCAACACCGACAGGCAGTTGGATTTGACGCTGCAATCGCCACAACCCTCGCACACCGCCGGGTTGATAAAGGCGCGCTTGGCCGGATCGACCAGCTTGCCGCGCTTGCGCCGACGACGCTTCTCGGTGGCGCAGGTCTGGTCGTAGATCATCACCGAGACGCCCTTGAACTCACGCAGCTCACGCTGCACCGCGTCCAGATCGCTGCGGTGATGGAAAGTGACGATGGACGCGAAGCCGTCGCGGCTCGGGTATTTCTCCGGCTCGTCACTGACCAGGGCGATGCGCTTGACACCCTCGGCGAACACCTGCTGGCTGAGCTGATCGACGCGCAGTTCGCCGTCGATCGGCTGGCCGCCAGTCATCGCCACCGCGTCGTTGTAGAGAATCTTGTAGGTGATATTGACCCCGGCGGCGACCGCCGCGCGCAGGGCCAGCTGACCGGAGTGGAAATAGGTGCCGTCGCCGAGGTTCTGGAAGATGTGCGGGGTGTCGGTGAACGGCGCCTGGCCGATCCAGGTCGCGCCCTCGCCGCCCATCTGGGTGAAGGTGTCGGTGTTGCGGTCCATCCACTGGGTCATGTAGTGGCAGCCGATACCGCCCTGGGCGCGGCTGCCTTCCGGCAGTTTGGTCGAGGTGTTGTGCGGGCAACCGGAGCAGAAATGCGGGGTGCGCACGGTGCTGTGCTTGGGCGCGGCCAGGGAGGCTTCCTTGGCGGCGAGGAAGGCCAGACGCTCTTCGATGCTGGCACTGCTGTAGATCGGCGCCAGGCGCTTGGCGATGGCGCGGGCGATCATCGCCGGAGTCAGCTCGGACAGATTCGGCAGCAAGGAGATACCGTCCTCGTCGAATTCACCGACCACTCGCGGGCGCTTGCCCACCGGCCAGTTGTACAGCTGACCGGTCAGCTGGTCCTCGATGATGCTGCGCTTCTCTTCCACCACCAGGATCTCGTCCAGGCCCTCGGCGAACTCGTGCACCGAGACCGGCTCCAGCGGCCAGCTCATGCCGACCTTGAGCACGCGCAGACCGACCTGGGCACAGAGTGCGTCGTCCAGACCGAGGTCCTCCAGGGCCTGGCGCACATCCAGATAGGACTTGCCGGTGGTGATGATGCCCAGGCGCGGGTTCGGCGAGTCGAGCAGCACCTGGTTGAGGTTGTTGGCGCGGGCGAAGGCACGGGCGGCGTAGATCTTGTAGGTGTTGAGGCGTTTTTCCTGGGCCAGGGGTGGGTCCGGCCAGCGGATGTACACGCCGTCCTGCGGCAGTTCGAAGTCCTCGGGAATCTTCACCTGCATGCGCAGCGGATCGACTTCCACCACCGCCGATGAGTCGACGTTCTCGGCGATGGTCTTCAGCGCCACCCAGCAACCGCTGTAGCGCGACAGTTCCCAGCCGAGAATGCCGTAGTCGAGGATTTCCTGGACGTTGGCTGGGTTCAGTACCGGGATCGACGCGGCGATAAAGGCGTGCTCGCTCTGGTTGGCGATGCTCGAGGACTTGCAGCCATGGTCGTCGCCGGCCAACAGCAGCACGCCGCCATGCTCGGAGACCCCCGCCGAGTTGCCGTGCTTGAACACGTCGCCGCAGCGGTCGACGCCTGGCCCCTTGCCGTACCACATGGCGAACACGCCGTCGTAGCGGGCGCCGGGGAACAGGTTGGTCTGCTGGCTGCCCCACACCGAGGTGGCCGCCAACTCTTCGTTGACCCCCGGCTGGAAGTGGATGGCGTTCTCCTGCAGGAAGCCCTTGGCTTCCCACAGGCTCTTGTCGAGGTTGCCCAGGGGCGAGCCGCGGTAGCCGGAAATAAAGCAGGCGGTGTTCAGGCCGTGGGCCGTGTCGCGCTGCTTCTGCAGCATCGGCAGGCGGGTCAGCGCCTGGGTGCCGGTGAGGTACAGGTGACCTGCGGCGAGGCGGTATTTATCATCCAGGCGGATCTCGGCCAGAGACATGCGGGCGCTCCTTATTGTTATGGCGACCTTGGATGGCAACGGTGAATGCCATCATTGTTCTGTTGCGCGCAGGATCACTGCACGAAACGACTGGCTAAGAATATGACTGAGCGGTACCGATTTTTTCTTTCTATTTTCGAGTCAGAACGCCAATATTTCGCATGAACCTTCCAACAAAAACTACATATCGGAATAAATCATGCAGAATCCGCTGGGTCCTATCGATCGCAAGATTCTCCGCCTGCTGCAACACAACGGCGACCTCACGGCGGCGGAGGTCGCGGAAAAGGTCGAACTGTCACAATCACCCTGCTGGCGACGGATTCATCGCATGCAGGAAGACGGGCTGATCGAGCGCAAAGTCGCCCTGCTCAACCCCAAGCTGCTCGGGCTGAGCATGACGGTCTTCGTCAATATCAAGCTGTCGGCCCACGGCCGCAGCAACCTGGAAGAATTCGAACAGGCCATAGTCGGCTACCCCGAGGTGCTGGAGTGTTACACCATGGCCGGCGGTTCAGACTACCTGCTCAAGGTGGTGGCCAAGGACATCGCCGGCTACGAGCGCTTCCTGCGCGACCAGTTGCTGCAACGCCCGCATGTGCAGGAGGCGCACTCGAACATCGCCATGAGCGAGGTCAAGCGCACCACCGAGTTGCCGCTGGACTGATTCGCACCTAGATGCCTGCCGGCAGCGCCTCGGGATGCTCCAGCAACCAGGCGTCGAAACTGTGACCTATATGGGTCAACACCGCCTCGCTTGGCTGCAGCCGCTCAATCACCTGCAGCGCGCGGGTCAGGTCGTTGTGGTTGCGCGGCGCCTGCGGCTGCGGCGCGGTTGAGCAATCCAGCACCAGCACGTCCAGGCGTCCGGCCGCGAGCAAATGAGCTTCACTGGCGGCCGGCACGCCGACGGTATCGGTCAGGTAGGCCAGCCGCCTGCCCTCGCTCTCGAACAGGTAGCCGAAGGTTGGCTTGGAGTGAGTCAGTGGCAGTGCGCTGACCCGCACCCCGGCCAACTGGCACTGCTCGAAGGCGGCGAAGGGCTGGGAGAAGTCGAGAATCCCTGGGTGCTTGTACAGATCGGCGAAGCCCTCGGGATCGTCCGGGCCATGCACCGGAATCACCAAATCCTGGCCCCAACGCAGCTGCAGTTGTACACCGGCAGCTGACGCGCATCGCCGGTGCCAAGCAGGCTCAGGCGCATGTGCGGCTGGCACTAATCAGGCGCAGCAGGTTGTCCAGGGTCTGCTGCAACGGCCCGGAGTTATCCAGCAGGTGCAGCTGCGCCGCCTCGGCCGCAGCGCCCGCGCGAAACTGGCCATTGCGTGCCAGGCGTGCCTCGATCTCCGTCGGCGTCTCGCGCGCGCGGGCCAACAGACGCTGGCGCAACACCTCGTCATCGACCGTCAACAGCACCCCGATCAAGTCCGGGTAGCGCCGTCGCGCCTCGTCCAGATAACCGCGCGAACCATTGACCAGCACATCCCGGCCGGCCGCCAGCCAGTCGTCGATCTGCCTGGGGATGCCATAGGCCAGGCCATGGGCGCGCCAGCTCATGGCGAAGGCGCCCGCGCGCTCCTGCTCGGCGAAGGCCTCGGGCGATACGGCCACGGCATCCTCACCCGTCGCCTCGGCGGAACGGGTAATCACCCGCCGGGCGATCTCGCAGCCGCGCTCGCCGAGGCGTTCACGCGCCACATGCAACAGGCTGTCCTTGCCCGACCCCGAGGGGCCTATTAGATAGATCAAGCTGCCGCGCATCAGAACCCCCTCTCGACTTGTCGCCAGACCTGTTGGATCACCGCCTGCCCCTCATGCTGCCGCGCCTGCACCAGGTCGGCGCGCAAGCCCACGCGGATCTCGCCACGATCACCGAGACCGGCCGCCTGCGCGGGGATGCGGCTGACGATGGCGATCGCCGCGGGCAGATCATAACCGTAGTCCTGCCCGGCGAGCAGCAGCGCCGCCTGCAACAAGCTGGCCGGGTAGTAATCGCTGGAGAGAATGTCCAGCACGCTCTCGCGGGCCCGTTCGGCCGCGGCGATATTGCCCGAGTGCGAGCCGCCGCGGACGATATTCGGCGCGCCCATCAACACCTTCCTCCACTCAACCGCCCTTGCGCCTGCATCTGGCGGCCGAGCACCTCAATACGGCCTCCGTCGGTACTATCGCAGCAGGCGAGTCCCGCCAGGTGGCGCAGCAATGTCGACTTACCTGAGCCGGAGGCGCCGATCCGGGCGACCATCTCACCCGGTTGGACGGACAAGGCCAAGTCGTACAGCGCCTGTTTGCGGCCGAACGTTTTGTTCGCCCCTCTACCCGGATCACTGCGTTCATGGCTTGCCCTCGCGTTAACGATACACGGCGACCTCAGGCCGCCTTCTGGTATAGACCAAGGCAGGCGAATCCCGCATCAGCCCCGTTAACGGACCATGACGCTTGAGTGACTATTACTTTACGTTTTTATCGCAAACGCCAGGACCACCGTCTTTATGCTCAATACCGCTCATCCCTGACAATCGGTGCTGGCAGAAAGCCGGTATTTACATCAAAATACGACGTGTATTTGGCGCCAAAAATTTATCTATGTGACTGGTCGGTCATATATGAGCAAATGACGATTCTGGTTGAACGCCTAGTGCTAAAGGTGGTCAAACCGGTGACAATCTCGTAGCTGAATGCCAGCATCGTCTCCCTGAACTAACCGGTTTAATGTATGGGCCCTATGAAACAGGCTATCTATTCCAGCCGCACGGCTGACAAGTTCGTCGTTCGCTTACCCGACGGCATGCGCGAGCGTATCGCCGACGTGGCACGTAACCATCATCGCAGCATGAACTCAGAAATTATCGCCCGCCTCGAGCAGAGCATGCTTCAGGAAGGCGCCCTGAGTGATGACCTGAACCTGCGCCTCGACAGCCCCGAACTGTCCTTGCATGAGCGTGAACTGCTGCAACGCTTCCGCCAACTGTCGCGTCGCCAACAGAACGCCCTGGTGGCCTTGATTGCCCACGACGCCGAACAGGCCGCCGAGAACGCTTAAACTCTGGCCATAAAAAAACCGACCTCAAGGGTCGGTTTTTTTATGGCTGAAGAACGCCGCCAGTGGCGGCATTCCTGCTTGCGGCATCAGCCAACAAAGTTGAGCAACACCCCCGCCGCCACTGCCGAGCCAATCACCCCGGCCACGTTCGGCCCCATGGCATGCATCAGCAGGAAGTTCTGCGGATTGGCCTCAAGACCAACCTTGTTCGACACCCGCGCGGCCATCGGCACCGCCGATACGCCTGCCGAACCTATCAAGGGGTTGATCTTGTTGTCGCTGAAGACATTCATCAGCTTGGCCATCAGCACACCCGCCGCGGTGCCGCCACAGAAGGCCACCATGCCCAACAGCAGAATCCCCAAGGTCTTCATCTGCAGGAAGGACTCCGCCGACAGCTTGGAACCCACGGTCAAACCCAGTGCGATAGTGACGATGTTGATCAAGGCATTACGTGAGGTGTCCGCCAGGCGCTCGACCGCTCCGGCTTCGCGCAACAAGTTGCCAAAGGCGAACATGCCCACCAGCGGCGCGGCATCCGGCAGCAACATACCCACCAACAGGCACAGCACCAGCGGAAAGACGATCTTCTCGACCTGGCTGACATGCCGCAACTGCTGCATGACGATGGCGCGCTCTTCCTTGGTGGTCAGCGCGCGCATGATCGGTGGCTGAATCAACGGCACCAGGGCCATGTAGGAGTAAGCCGCGACCGCAATCGGACCGAGCAGATGCGGTGCCAGCTTGGCGGTGACGAAGATCGAGGTCGGGCCGTCGGCACCACCGATGATGGCGATGGACGCGGCTTCGCGCAGGGTGAACTCCATCCCCGGAATCCCCAGGGCGGCAATCGCCAGTGCGCCGATCAGCGTGGCGAAAATACCGAACTGCGCCGCTGCGCCGAGAAACAAGGTCTTGGGGTTCGCCAGCATCGGGCCGAAATCGGTCATGGCACCGACGCCCATGAAGATCAGCAGCGGAAACACACTGGTCGGCAGGCCGACTTCGTAGAACAGATGCAGCACCCCGGCACCTTCGGCCATGTTGGCCACCGGAATATTGGCCAGAAGGCCACCGAAGCCAATCGGGATCAGCAACAGCGGCTCGAAGCCTTTCTTGATGGCCAGATAGATCAGTCCGAGACAGACCACGATCATCAAGGCCTGACCTGGCTCCAGGTGATACAGACCCGTGCTCTGCCAGAGTTTAAGGAGCTTTTCCATGCTAGAGCCCCTTAACCGATGGTCAGCAGGCTGTCGCCCACCGCCACCGCATCGCCCACTTTGACGTTAACCGCACCCACGGTGCCGGCCTTGAACGCACGGATCTCGGTTTCCATCTTCATCGCTTCGAGGATGATCACCAGCTGGCCTTCCTCGACTGCCGCCCCTGGCTGCACCATGACTTTGAAGATATTGCCGGCCAAAGGCGCGCTCTGCGGCTCGCCACCACCGACTGGTGCGGCGGCTACACTCGGTGCCGCGCTCGCACCAGCGCCATCGACGGGCTTGATTCCACTGATATCGCCCCCCTCGTTGACCTGTACGACATAGGACTTGCCGTTCACCGCCACCGTATAGGTTTCAGGCTGACCCGCCACGCGCTCCGGCAGTTCATCGCCAGTTGGCGCAGGCTCGAAGGCCGCTGGATTGCCGCGATTCTCCAGGAACTTCAGACCAATCTGCGGGAACAACGCATAGGTCAGCACATCGTCGATCTCGTCCTTGGCCAGCGCGATGCCCTTCTCCTGGGCAATGCCTTTGAGCTCGGCACTCAGCTTGTCCATTTCCGCCGTGAGCAGATCGGCTGGACGGCAGGTAATGACCTCGGCGCCATCCAGCACCCGCGCCTGCAGCTCCTGATTGAACGGGGCTGGCGCGGCGCCGTACTCGCCCTTCAACACGCCGGCGGTTTCTTTGGTGATCGACTTGTAGCGCTCGCCCGTGAGGACATTGATGACCGCCTGAGTGCCGACGATCTGCGAGGTCGGCGTCACCAGGGGAATGAAACCGAGGTCTTCACGCACCCGCGGGATTTCCGCCAGCACTTCATCGAACTTGTCGAGGGCGCCCTGCTCTTTCAGCTGGCCCTCCATGTTGGTCAGCATGCCGCCCGGCACCTGAGCCACCAGGATGCGCGAGTCGACGCCACGCAGGTTGCCTTCGAATTTGGCGTACTTCTTCCGCACCTCGCGGAAGTAGGCCGCGATCTCTTCGAGCAGCTCCAGGTTCAGGCCGGTGTCGCGCTCGGAGCCCTGGAAGATCGCCACTACCGATTCGGTCGGCGAATGGCCATAGGTCATCGACAGCGAGGAAATTGCGGTGTCGACGTTGTCGATACCGGCTTCCACCGCCTTGAGAATCGCCGCAGTCGACAGGCCGGCAGTCGCGTGGCACTGCATGTGAATCGGGATCGACAGGCTGGCCTTCAGACGCGTCACCAACTCGAAGGCGGTGTACGGGTTGAGGATACCGGCCATGTCCTTGATCGCCACGGAGTCGGCGCCCATGTCCTCGATCTGCTTGGCCAGGTCGATCCACATCTCCAGCGAGTGTACCGGACTGGTGGTGTAGGAAATCGTGCCCTGAGCGTGCTTGCCTTGCTTTTTCACCGCTTTCAGCGCGGTGTCCAGATTACGCGGATCGTTCATCGCGTCGAACACGCGGAACACGTCGACGCCGTTGACGGCCGCACGCTCGACGAACTTCTCCACCACGTCATCGGCATAGTGCCGGTAACCCAGCAGGTTCTGCCCGCGCAGGAGCATCTGCTGACGGGTATTGGGCATGGCTTTCTTCAGCGCACGAATGCGCTCCCAAGGGTCTTCGCCGAGATAACGAATGCACGCATCGAAGGTCGCCCCGCCCCAGGACTCGACCGACCAGAAACCGACCTGATCGAGCTTGGGCGCGATCGGCAACATGTCTTCCAGGCGCACCCGGGTGGCCAGTATGGATTGGTGGGCATCGCGCAACACCACATCGGTGATACCAAGCGCTTTCTTCACAACAGTCATACGCAAACTCCCTGGCAAACCTGGATCAACCGCGACGGGCGCGGTGCTGATAAATGGCGGACTGAATGGCGGCAAGTACGTCGGGCTCAGGCTCAGGCCCGGCCACCTTGACCGGTAACGGCGCGGCCAAGGCACGCACCGGCGCGGCGGGCGCGAAACGCTCAAGCAACCGCGCCATCAAACGAATCGCCAGAATCAGCAGAACCAGGAAGATAAATACTGAGCCCATGCCGAACAGCATGAGCTCGACACCCTCGAGCAGGAGTTGACTGGGGGTCACGATGACTCCTTATTACCGCGACGCAGAGGTCGCATCTTCTTTTAGTTAGCGGAGACGCCCGGATCTAGCCCAGGCAGAGCGGGCGAACCTTAGCTTGAAACAAGCGTTTGAAGCAAATCACTGACGATACTTTGCGACATTTTAAGACGAAAAAGCGTCGCGACTCTGAGCTGAACTGCGCTGGAAACCATGCATCACGCAGGCCACCATCAAAGCAGGAACACCGAAGCCATTCCCAGAAAGATAAAGAAACCACCACTGTCGGTCACGGCCGTAATCATCACGCTGGCGCCCAGTGCCGGGTCACGCCCCATTCGTACCAGGGTCATCGGGATCAACACCCCCATCAATGCCGCCAGCAGCAAATTAAGGGTCATCGCCGCAATCATCACCACGCCCAGCGACCAGCTGCCGTACAGCAGATAAGCCACCACGCCGATCACCCCGCCCCAGACCAGGCCATTGACCAAGGAAACCCCCAGCTCCTTGCGTATCAGACGCGAGGTGTTACCGGTGCTGACCTGATCCAGCGCCATGGCGCGGACAATCATGGTGATGGTCTGGTTGCCTGAGTTGCCCCCGATGCCTGCGACAATAGGCATCAGGGCCGCGAGGGCCACCAGCTTTTCGATCGAGTCCTCGAATAGCCCGATCACCCGCGAGGCCAGGAAAGCGGTGATCAAGTTGATCGCCAACCAAGCCCAACGGTTACGCAGCGACTTCCACACCGAGGCGAAGATATCCTCCTCCTCGCGCAGACCGGCCATATTCAGCACTTCGCTTTCGCTTTCCTCGCGAATCAGGTCGACCATTTCATCGATGGTCAAACGGCCGATCAGCTTGCCGTTCTTGTCCACCACCGGCGCGGAAATAAGGTCATAGCGCTCGAATGCCTGAGCCGCATCATAGGCGTCCTCATCCGGATGAAAGCTCACCGGATCGGTGGCCATCACCTCACTGACCAGCTTGTCCGGGTCATTAACCAGCAGACGCTTGACCGGCAGCACCCCCTTGAGCACACCGTCGTAATCGACCACGAACAGCTTATCGGTATGCCCCGACAACTCCTTCAGTCGACGCAAGTAGCGCAGCACCACCTCCAGGCTGACGTCTTCACGGATGGTCACCATCTCGAAGTCCATCAGCGCACCGACCTGCTCGTCCTCGTAGGACAGCGCCGAGCGAACCCGCTCGCGCTGCTGGGCATCGAGGGTTTCCATCAGCTCATGGACGACATCGCGCGGTAATTCGGACGCCAGGTCCGCCAGCTCGTCGGCGTCCATCTCCTTGGCCGCCGCGAGGATCTCGTGATCCTCCATGTCGTCGAGCAGTGATTCGCGCACCGCATCGGACACTTCCAGCAGAATATCGCCATCGCGCTCGACCTTGACCAACTGCCAAACGGTCAGGCGATCATCCAGCGGTAACGCTTCGAGAATGTGGGCAACGTCGGCGGAGTGCAGATCATCGAGCTTGCGTTGCAGCTCGACGAGATTCTGCCTGTGCACCAGGTTTTCCACCCGGTCGGCATGCTGGCCTTCCTGGCGATGCGCCAGGTCTTCGACCAACTTGTGCCGATGCAGCAGTTCGACCACCTGAGCCAGGCGATCCTGCAGGCTTTCTTGCGGCTTTTTGGCTTCTACTTCAGTCATGGCGCGCTCCACCCCCAGCGGCGGAGAACGCCAAGGAGGGTCAATCAGTCAATACGCGATTGCACAATCGAGGTTCAGAGTAACTACTGGGTAAGTCCATGGTGGTGTTCCACAAGCCCCGGCGGGGCTGACGCGATCGATGATAACACCGCACTGCCGCTTTGCACCTGACAAAGCTCGGCAAGAACAAGCGCTTGCATCACACACTTGAGTACTTTTTGCAGGTCCGCAATTGCGACGCCAGCGACACCGCGCAAGACACCGCTGGCAGTTAAAAACCTATCGGCTAAGCTTGCCGGGCGATCGTCAAGGAGGACGTTTCCATGCTCGGACTGCACCGCGCAGCGCTCTGCGCCATTCTGCTGGCCCCATCCCCACTACTGGCCTCAACCGTGTTTCGCTGCGAAGACAACAGTGGCCACATCACCTTCACCCTGCGCGGCTGCCCCAGCGAACAGGACCAGCAACTGCAAGAGGCCCATAGCCCAACCCCCGGCAGCGGCAAACCCGTGCCACTGGCGAAAAGCAGGAAACCTTCTCGCGCCGCGGCCAAGAACAGCAGTCGCGAACTGGTAGTGGTTGGCGAACCGCAGGACGGCTGTGGCAACCGCGTCACCGGCCGCGCCCGCCGCACGGCAATGATCAAACAACAGATACGCAGCGGCATGACCCGCGCGGACGTAGAAAGTATTCTGGGTAAGCCGGATAGAGTCAGTAGCCAGAATGGCCAGACGCGCTACCGCTACCGCGACCAGCAAGGCAATAGTCGCAACGTCAGCTTCGATGAGGCCGGCTGCGTAAAAGGCAAACGCTAGACAAAGAAAAAGGGCCTGCATCGCTGCAGGCCCTTCTTATATGGTGCACTCAGGAGGATTCGAACCTCCGACCGCTCGGTTCGTAGCCGAGTACTCTATCCAGCTGAGCTATGAGTGCAAATGGCGCTTTTAGACCAGATCACCGCTGGCTGAAACTATATGGTGCACTCAGGAGGATTCGAACCTCCGACCGCTCGGTTCGTAGCCGAGTACTCTATCCAGCTGAGCTATGAGTGCATCAAGCGTGCGCATTATAGGGATGTGATCGTTATAATCAAGCGCTTAATCTGATTAGTTACAATAACTTATCGATCAACACTGGCTGCAAACCCTAGAACACAAATATGGCGGAGAAGGGGGGATTCGAACCCCCGACACCCTTTTGAGATGTACTCCCTTAGCAGGGGAGCGCCTTCGGCCACTCGGCCACCTCTCCGCAACACGGGGCGCATGATAACCATGTTTTCCCCGTTTGCAAAGCCAAAATTTCGATAAAAATTAGTGGCTTGGTTCTTCGCCTTTCTCTTTCTGGATGCGCTGGTAAATTTCCTCACGGTGCACGGCAACCTCCTTCGGCGCGTTAACGCCAATGCGCACCTGATTACCTTTCACGCCCAACACGGTGACAGTTACTTCATCACCGACCATCAGGGTCTCTCCGACCCGGCGAGTCAGAATCAGCATTCCTTTCTCCTTACGGATTTCAGTTCAGGACAACAGTCAGTCTGCAAAAAATGGTGCCAGCCCTGCGAATCCACCACAGCGCCTTCACCCAAGTATTGACCAGAGTGGGCAGAAAGAAAGTTCCTGCCACGCCAACCAAAAAAGACGAAAGGCGCGGTTGAAGCCGCGCCTTTCGGATAATGCTTTACTCGCCCTGTCGGGCCGGAGCGTCTAGCTCGAAGGCAGTGTGCAGTGCACGTACCGCCAACTCCAGATATTTCTCCTCGATGACCACCGAGACCTTGATTTCCGAGGTCGAGATCATCTGGATGTTGATGTTTTCCTTAGCCAGGGCCTCGAACATACGACTGGCCACACCGGCATGCGAGCGCATGCCTACCCCGACGATGGACACCTTGGTAATTTTGGTGTCGCCCACCACTTCGCGAGCGCCGAGCTCGCGCGCGGTGTTTTCCAGCACCTGCTGCGCACTCTGGTAATCGTTGCGATGCACCGTGAAGGTGAAATCGGTGGTGTTATCGTGCGCGACGTTCTGCACGATCATGTCCACCTCGATGTTGGCGGCGCTGACCGGACCGAGAATCTTGAAGGCCACACCCGGGATATCCGGCACGCCACGGATAGTCAGCTTGGCTTCATCGCGATTAAAAGCGATGCCTGAAATGATCGGCTGCTCCATGGATTCCTCTTCATCAATGGTAATGAGGGTACCCGGCCCCTCTTGGAAGCTGTGCAGCACGCGCAGCGGGACGTTGTATTTGCCGGCGAATTCCACCGAGCGAATTTGCAAGACCTTGGAACCGAGGCTGGCCATTTCCAGCATCTCTTCGAAGGTGATCTTTTCCAGACGCTGAGCCTGTGGCACTACTCGCGGGTCGGTGGTGTAGACACCGTCGACATCCGTGTAGATCTGACACTCCTCGGCTTTCAAGGCAGCGGCCAAGGCCACACCGGTGGTGTCGGAGCCACCACGCCCAAGCGTGGTGATATTGCCGTGCTCATCGACTCCCTGGAAGCCGGCGACCACCACTACGCGCCCTTCCTTGAGGTCGGCGCGCAGCTTCTGATCATCGATCTGCAGAATACGCGCCTTATTGTGCGCGCTGTCGGTGAGAATACGCACCTGATTACCGGTATAGGACACGGCCGGCACACCGCGCTTGATCAGCGCCATGGTGAGCAGGGCAATGGTCACCTGTTCGCCGGTGGAAATCATCACGTCCAACTCGCGTGGCACCGGCTGATCGCTGACCTGTTTGGCCAACTCGATCAGACGGTTGGTTTCACCGCTCATGGCGGATACCACAACCACAATGTCATCGCCGCCTTCGCGGAATTTCTTGACCTTTTCAGCCACCTGCTCGATACGCTCGACGGTGCCGACGGAGGTGCCGCCAAATTTCTGTACGATCAAAGCCATTTCAAAGCCGCCTCAGCCCGTGAAGGGCGCCCATTAAACATTCAACTCAGTGCACTGCCAAGGCCCGCTGGGCGCAGGCCGGACCTCGGACCCAACGTCGTCAGAAACGCCGCCTACAAAGCTTGCTCGACAAACGCCCCGGCCAAGGCCAGCGCCGCATCCAGAGCCGCGGCATCGGTGCCGCCGCCCTGCGCCATGTCGGGGCGGCCACCGCCCTTGCCGCCGACAGCCGCCGCTGCCTGCTTCATCAGCTCGCCGGCCTTGAGTTTGCCGGTCAGATCCTTGGTCACCCCGGCCACCAGCACGACCTTGTCGTCCTGCACACCGCCGAGCAGGATCACCGCGCTGCCGAGCTTGTTCTTCAACTGATCGACCATCGCCAGCAACGCCTTGCCATCCAGGTCATCCTGACGCGCCGCCAGCACCTTGACGCCCTTGATCTCGACAGCCGAACCGGCCAGATCGCTACCCGCCGCGCTGGCGGCTTTCGCCTTGAGCTGCTCCAGCTCTTTTTCCAGCTGACGATTGCGCTCCAGCACGCCGGAGAGCTTATCCAACACCGTCTCGCGGCTGCCCTTGAGCAAAGCGGCCGCCTCTTTCAGCTGTTCTTCGGCGCCATTCAGGTAGGCCAGCGCCTGAGCGCCGGTCACCGCCTCGATCCGCCGCACGCCAGCCGCGATACCGCCTTCGCTGACGATCTTGAACAGGCCGATGTCGCCCGTACGCGAGACATGGGTGCCGCCACACAACTCCACGGAAAAGTCGCCGCCCATGCTCAACACGCGCACGGTGTCGCCATACTTCTCACCGAACAGGGCGGTCGCACCTTTGGCCTTGGCGGTGTCGATGTCGGTTTCCTCGGTCTCGACCGCGGTGTTTTTGCGCACTTCGCCGTTGACTATGTCTTCCAGCGCCTTGAGCTGCTCAGGCTTGATCGATTCGAAGTGACTGAAGTCGAAGCGCAGGCGCTGGCTATCGACCAGCGAGCCCTTCTGCTGCACATGCTCACCCAGCACGCGACGCAACGCCTCGTGCAACAAGTGAGTGGCCGAGTGATTCAGCGCGGTAGCCTGACGCACAGTGGCGTCTACTTCGGCCTCGACACTCGCACCCACACTCAGGCCGCCCTGAGCGACCACACCGTGGTGCAGAAACGCGCCGCCAGCCTTGGTGGTATCGCGCACCTCGAAGCGCACGGCGGAACCTTGCAGATAACCGCAGTCGCCGACCTGGCCACCGGACTCGGCGTAGAACGGCGTCTGATCGAGCACCACCACGCCCTCCTCGCCCTCGGCCAGCTGCTCGACAGCCTGGCCATCCTTGAACAAGGCAATCACCTGGCCGCTGCCGCTAGTGCCGTCGTAGCCGAGGAAGCGCGTATCGCTGTCGACCTTGACCAGGCTGTTGTAGTCCATGCCGAAGGCGCTGGCGGAGCGTGCGCGCTCGCGCTGAGCATTCATTTCGCGCTCGAAGCCGCTCTCGTCGAGGGTCAGGCCGCGCTCGCGGGCGATGTCGCCGGTCAGGTCATAGGGGAAGCCGAAGGTGTCGTACAGCTTGAACACCGTCTCGCCGGGGATGACCTTGCCCTTGAGGCCGACCAGATCCTGCTCGAGAATCTTCAGGCCCTGTTCCAGGGTCTTGGCGAACTGTTCTTCCTCGATTTTCAGCAAACGCTCGATGTGCGCCTGTTGCTGCTTGAGCTCTGGGAAGGCTTCGCCCATCTCGGCGACCAGCGCCGCGACGATCTTATAGAAGAAGCTATTGCTGGCGCCCAGCTTGTTACCGTGGCGGCAGGCACGACGAATGATGCGCCGCAGCACATAGCCACGCCCCTCGTTGGACGGGGTGACGCCGTCGGCAATCAAGAAGCCGCAGGAGCGGATATGGTCGGCGACCACTTTCAGCGAGGCCTGGCCCTCATTGGCGCAGCCAATGGCTTGGGCCGAGGCGTTCAACAGGCTCTGGAACAGGTCGATCTCATAGTTCGAGTTGACGTGCTGCAGCACCGCGCTGATGCGCTCCAGGCCCATGCCGGTGTCCACGCTCGGCGCCGGCAGCGGGTGCATCACGCCATCGGCGGTGCGGTTGAACTGCATGAACACGTTGTTCCAGATCTCGATGTAGCGGTCGCCGTCTTCCTCGGCCGAGCCGGGCGGACCGCCCCAGATGTGCTCGCCGTGGTCGAAGAAGATCTCCGTGCAGGGTCCGCAGGGGCCGGTGTCGCCCATCGCCCAGAAGTTGTCGGAGGCGTAGGGCGCGCCCTTGTTGTCGCCGATGCGGATCATCCGCTCGGCCGGCACGCCGACTTGCTGGGTCCAGATGTCGTAGGCCTCGTCATCGCTGGCATAGACGGTGACCCAGAGTTTTTCCTGCGGCAGGCCCAGCCACTTGCTCGAGGTGAGGAACTCCCAGGCGTAGTGAATAGCATCGCGCTTGAAATAGTCGCCGAAGCTGAAGTTACCCAGCATCTCGAAGAAGGTGTGGTGGCGCGCGGTATACCCGACGTTTTCCAGGTCGTTGTGCTTGCCGCCGGCGCGCACGCATTTCTGGCTGGTGGTGGCGCGGGTATAGGCGCGCTTTTCCAGACCGAGGAAGCAGTCCTTGAACTGGTTCATCCCCGCGTTGGTGAACAGCAGGGTCGGGTCGTTGCCCGGAATCAGGGAGCTGGAAGCGACACGGCTGTGCCCCTTCTCTTCGAAGAAGCGGAGGAAGGCTTCACGGATTTCTGCGCTTTTCATAGGTTCATCCACGGAAACAGGCGGCCACGGCAAAGCCGGCAAAGGGCCGCATTATATCGGCCCTGCGCTATGCGGCTAGTGTCTTTATTGTCAGCGGGCGGCGATTCGGCGCCCGCCACGGGTTAAATACGGCGAAAAGCGCTAAACGCCTCGAGCACGCGAGCGATATCCTCGGCCGACACATCCAGATGGGTGACCAGGCGCAAGCGCGAAGCGGTGGTCACTTTGATGCCGCGTTCGGCGCAGAACCCCTGGAGCGCCTCTGCCCGCTCGCCGATCTCGACGTAGACCATATTGGTCTGTACCGGCTCGACCGCGTAGCCCAACTCACCCAGCCCAATGGCCAGCCGAGCGGCATTGGCGTGATCGTCCGCCAGGCGCGCCACCTGATGCTCCAATGCATACAGCCCCGCAGCAGCCAGCACCCCGGCCTGGCGCATGCCGCCACCGACCATCTTGCGCAGGCGCCGGGCCTTGCCGATCAATTCACGGCTGCCGCACAACACCGAGCCGACCGGCGCGCCCAGCCCTTTGGACAGGCACACCGAGACCGAGTCGAAGTGCCGGGTGATCTCAGCCGCCGCCACCCCCAGCTTGACGGCGGCGTTGTACAGCCGCGCGCCGTCCAGATGCAGCGCCAGGCCACGCTTATGGGTCAAGGCGCGCGCGGCCGCCAGGTAGCTCAGCGGCAACACCTTGCCCTGCATGGTGTTTTCCAGGGTCAACAGGCGCGTACGGGCGAAGTGAAAGTCATCCTGCTTGATCGCGGCCTCGACCCGGTCCAGGTCCAGCGAGCCATCGGCTTGCATTTCCAGGGGTTGCGGCTGAATCGAGCCCAGCACCGCGGCGCCACCGCCTTCGTACTTATAGGTGTGCGCCTGCTGGCCGACGATGTACTCGTCGCCGCGCGCGCAGTGGGCCATCAGACCGAGCAGGTTGCTCATGGTGCCGGTGGGTACGAACAGACCGGCGACGAACCCGAGCTCGCCAGCCAGGTGCTGCTCCAGACGGTTGACCGTCGGGTCTTCGCCGTATACGTCATCGCCCAGTTCGGCGCTCAACATGGCCTCGCGCATGCCGGGCGTGGGTTGGGTAACGGTATCGCTGCGCAGGTCGATGACGGACATGGAGAGGCTTCCCTGAAAGTACTGAAAGCACCGATGCTAAAGCGTCGCAAAGCGGCGAACAAGCTACAGCAGGGTCGAATAGATGCAGGACAGATCAGCCCGAGCAGGAGGCTCGTGCAGCAGCGCAAGCACGTCAACTCGCCCGCGCGTCGCCGGGCTTCGCGGCGCTCAACGCCAGCCGGAGCAGGCGGCGGATCAGCCTAATTGCGCTGCATCGACAGGGACGATGAGAATGCCGGCGCGCAAGCCGTTCTTCACCCTGGGGTTGGGGAAGATGATCCGCGCGCCCGGCTCTTCGATTTCCCAGCGGGTATCGCTCAGGTCTTCGGCAAGCAGATACCCCACCGGCAACTCGCTGAAATTCTCGATATCGGCCGGCAAGTGCAGCTGGAACGCGTCACTGTGCTTGATGATTTCCCGCGCCACGGCGAACAGCTGAAGACCGTCCAGCGCGGCATCGTCCACGTCCGGCTCACTGCCCTCGATGATGCAGCGCAGCCGCTGCTCCAGGCGATCCAGGTTGACTTGCTGATTCTGGCCAAAGGCACGCGCCTTGCCCAACTCCAGGGTGAAGGCTTCCGCCTCGAGCTGCGAGTAAGTGTAAGCACTGAAGGTGGTCGAGCTTTTGTTATGCAGCAGCACGGCCTCGATACCCGCGGCATTCAGCCGGGCCAGTTCGCGCTTGGAGCGCACCCGCCCTTCATGCCAGGGATAGAGTGCGAACTGTTCGATCTTCGAGGCCCGAATGGCGGTGTGCAGGTCGTAATGCAGGCGCATGCGGCCGGGCTTACTGAAAAAACCCGCGGCCAGATGCTCGAGTTCGCAGGCCCGCATCGCCTCAATACCCACCTGCAGTTCATGGCGGCCATTGAACAAACGGTTGATGTCTTGCTCGAGGTAACGCTCGCCCTTGCGGATGGCCGGCGGATTGCCGAACAGGAACAGCATCCGCGCGCGCGGCTTCAACTCGCCCCGCGCAATGGCGTGCAGCAGTCGGTCGAGCAATTCGATGGGGGCCGTTTCGTTGCCATGGATACCCGCCGACAACAGCAGGTCCAGGCCACTGTCGCTGGCCGCAGGCGGCGTGACTTCCAATGCGCCCTCGGCCAACCAGCGCAAACGCGCGCCCTCGGGCGTCAGCTGAATCTTCGCGGACGGTTCGTGGCCGGCCAGGGTCAGTTCGAGCAGTTTGCCGAGAGCGAGCATGGAAAAGTCCTCAGTCGTGATTGCAGTCAGGGCCGTGCACGTGATCCTCGTCGCCGAGGTCCGCCGGCTCCATCTCCAGCTCCAGGCTCACCAGGTTGGTGGCCAGGGGACGCAGCAGCAGGTTGGTGTACTCACTGTCGCCCTCGGCGGTATCCACGCCGATCATCAACTGGTCGTTACCGACCTGCTGAAACCACACTTCCTTGCCCTGCCACATCACGGCAAAGCGGGTGCAGGAGGTTTCCAGCTGGGTACCGTCTTCATCTTCGAGGATCAGTTGCAGGGCGTCAGTCATGGTGGTGAATACTCTTTAAGCCAATTGGAAGGGATAAACCGAGCCCAGTTTAAGGATCTGGGTCAATTCATCCAATGCCGCACGGCACTCAACCAGCAATTGCGGGTCGGCCAGATCGCTCTCGCTCAAGCGGTCGCGGTAGTGCGTGTCGACCCAGCCGACCAGCGTATCGTACAGCCCCGGGGTCATGATCACCCCTGGATTGACCGCTGCCAGCTCGTTTTCCTTCAGTGCCACGCGCAGCCGCAAACAGGCCGGACCACCGCCGTTCTGCATGCTCTGCTTGAGGTCGAAGACCTTCACTTCGCGAATCGGACCATTGCCCGCGGTGAGATGCTGCAGGTAATTCCAGACATTGGCGTTGCCGTGGCACTCCTCTGGCACGATCAGCAACATGCTGCCGTCGGCACGTGTGAGCAACTGGCTGTTGAACAGGTAGGAGCGCACCGCATCATCGACCGTGACCGCTTCGCGCGGCACACAGACGGCCTGTAGGCGACCGCCCTGACGGGCCAGCTTGTCGCCGAGTTCGGCCAACACCTTGTCGGTATCGAGGAAGGCGTCCTGGTGATAGAACAGCACCTCACCGTTGCCCACCGCGATCACATCGTTGTGGAACACCCCCTGGTCGATCACCGCTGGATTCTGCTGGGCATAGACCACACCGCCCTCACTCAGGCCGTGCAGACGCGCCACGGCTTGCGAGGCTTCCAGGGTTTGCCGTGCGGGATAGCGCTGCGGCGCCGGGAAGCGGCTGTCGAAGGCGCTGCGACCGAAGACGAAGAACTCCACCCCGGCCTCGCCGTAGCTCTTGCAGAACCGCGTATGGTTGGCCGCGCCCTCGTCACCGAACTGCGCCACCGCCGGCAACGCGGCGTGATGGGCGAAGTGCTGCTCGCTGGCGAACATCGCACCGAGCACGCGGCTGGTGGTCGGATGCTCGATGCTGCGGTGAAACTTGCAATTGAGGTTGGCCGCCGTGAAGTGCACGCGCCGGTCGGCGGTGTCGGCACTGGGGCTGACGGTGCAGGCGTTGGCCGTCCACATGCTCGAGGCGGAACAGCTGGCCGCCAATAACGGCATGGCCTCTTTAGCCGCCCGGGCAATCACCTGGGCATCGCTCCCGGTGAACCCCAGGCTGCGCAGCACGGCGACGTTCGGCCGCTCCTGTGGGGCCAGCACGCCCTGCTTGAAGCCCATTTCCATCAGCGCCTTCATTTTCGCCAGGCCTTGCTTGGCGGCTTCTTTCGGGCTGGAGGAGACCTGGCTATTACTCTGCGAGGCGACGTTACCGTAGGACAGGCCGCCGTAGTTGTGGGTCGGGCCGACCAGACCATCGAAATTCACTTCAAAGGCGTTGCTCACAGGCTTACTCCCGGGCTCAAGGTGGCAGGCAGACTTACGCTTTCAGTTTCCAGCGACGCCACCGGATAGGCGCAATAGTCGGCAGCGTAATAAGCGCTGGCGCGATGGTTGCCCGAGGCCCCCACCCCGCCAAACGGCGCGGTGCTCGCGGCACCGGTGAGCTGCTTGTTCCAGTTGACGATACCGGCGCGGCTCTCGAGCCAGAACTGCTCATAACGCGCCTTGGAATCCGACAGCAAGCCGGCGGCGAGGCCGAATGCGGTGGCATTGGCTTCGGCGATAGCGGCGTCGAAGTCGGCATAACGGATCACTTGCAGCAGCGGGCCGAAAAACTCTTCATCCTGACGTTCGGTAACGCTGGTCACATCGATGATGCCAGGCGTCAGCAGCGCTGCACCGGCGAGCGGCTGGGTCATTTCCAACAGCGCCTTGGCGCCTTTGCCGAGCAACTGTTGCTGGGCCTCAAGCAAGTGCTTGGCCGCCGCCAGGGAAATCACCGAGCCCATGAACGGCGCAGGCTGCGCATCGAAGGCGCCGACCTGGATAGTCGCCGCGACAGCGACCAGGCGCTGCAGCAGGGCATCGCCCCAGGCGCCCTGCGGCACCAACAGGCGGCGCGCACAGGTGCAGCGCTGCCCGGCGGAGATAAAGGCCGATTGAATGATGGTGTAGACCGCCGCGTCGACATCCTGCAGCTGGTCGACGATCAACGGGTTATTGCCACCCATTTCCAGCGCCAGGATTTTCTCCGGGCGACCGGCAAACTGATTGTGCAAGTGATTGCCGGTGCGGCTCGAACCGGTGAAGAACAGGCCGTCGATACCCTCATTGGCGGCCAGGGCCACGCCGGTTTCCCGCGCGCCCTGCAGCAGGTTGAGTACGCCGGCAGGCAAACCTGCCTCGATCCAGCACTTGACCGTCAGCTCAGCCACTTTCGGCGTCAGCTCGCTGGGTTTGAACACCACCGTGTTACCCGCCAACAGCGCCGGCACGATGTGGCCGTTGGGCAGATGACCGGGGAAGTTGTAGGGACCGAATACCGCGACCACGCCGTGCGGCTTGTGGCGCAATACCGCCGTGGCATCGGCCAGCGGACCACTCTTCTCGCCGGTACGCTCACGGTAGCTCTGCACCGAGATGGCGACCTTGTTGGCCATGCTGGTCACCTCGGTGGCCGATTCCCACAACGGCTTGCCGGTTTCCTCGCCAATAGTACGGGCCAGTTCATCGGCATGGGCTTTCAGGGTCGCGGCGAAGCGCTCCAACAGCGCAATCCGCTCATCCAATGAACGCGACGCCCAGGCGGGGAATGCGTCACGGGCAGCCTGCACGGCGGCCTCGACCTGTTCGGCGCTAGCGGCGCGGCCCTGCCACAGGACCTGCTGACTGACCGGATTCAGCGATTCCAGGGCTTCACCCTGGCCAACGTGCCAATGACCGGCGATGTAATGAGTGCTCATGGTGTTCTATCACTCCCAGCAATTTCGTCATCCGGCGGTGCACCGGACGCATTCTTCGAACCGGCGGCCCGGATCAGCGCCCGGGCCACCCCTGGCCGCTCAGCAGCCTGCTAGCCGCGGGCCGACAGCTGCACGGCGCGGACCTGATCGCCGGCCGACAGTTGCAGGCGCTTGGCCGTCAACGGGTCGACCACCAGGGTACCGGCGGCGACTCGCGCCGGACCCGCCGTGATGCGGCAGTCTTCGCGCTTGCGGTTATGAATCAGGAAGGCACTGGCGTCGTCGCCCGGCGTACCGATGGCTAGCACCAGCGCCTGACTGTCGCGCACGGCGCGGATCTTCGCGGTTTCCGCCTCGATGGCCGGGCCGGCATCGAAGATGTCGACATAGCCCTGGTAGCTGAAGCCCTCGGCCTTGAGCATGGCCAGCGCCGGCTCGGTGTCCGGGTGGACGCGCCCGATGATGTTGCGCGCATCCTCGGAGAGGAAGCAGGTGTACAGCGGGAACTTGGGCATCAGCTCGGCGATAAAGGCCTTGTTACCGACGCCGGTGAGGTAATCCGCCTGGGAGAACTCCATCTTGAAGAAGTGCCGGCCGAGGCTTTCCCAGAACGGCGAACGGCCATTGTCATCGGACATGCCGCGCATCTCGGCGATCACCTTGTCGCCGAACAGCTCGCGGAACTCGGCGATAAACAGGAAGCGTGCCTTGGACAGCAGGCGCCCATTCAGGCCAGTGCGTTGATCGGCACGCAGGAACAGCGAACACAGCTCGGAGTTGCCGGTCAGGTCGTTAGCCAGGAACAGCGTCGGGATCTGCCGGTGAATCTTCAGCTCTTGCGAGGCGCTGACGGTCAAGCCGACCCGGTAGTTGTACCAGGGCTCGCGCAGGCCGACGGCGCCGGCCAGGGCGGAGATGCCGACCACTTGCCCGTCGTCATCTTCGAGCACGAACAGGTAGTCGCTGTCGGCCCGCTCGGCCTCGCCGCGGAAGGTTTTTTCTGCCCAGCCAACCCGGTGCGCCAGGCGCTCCTCATTGGCCGGCAGGGTAGTCAGGCCGGCGCCGGTACTGCGCGCCAGGTCGATCAAGGCCGGAAGATCGGCACTGCGTACGGGACGAACGATCATGCTAACTCCTTAAACCGCGATCAGACGCACGCTGGCGCCTTCGCCGACGCCCAGGGCTTCGGCGGCTTCAAGACTGAGGGTGACCGGCTTACCCGGCACCCAGTCCAGCTCGGCGACAATGGCGCGGAAATCCACCAACAGGCCATTACTCACCAGATACTGACGCCCACCCTTGCAAGGCTCACCGAGCTTGACCGGCA
Source organism: Pseudomonas sp. SJZ079 (assembly GCF_007993865.1). Lineage (GTDB taxonomy): Bacteria > Pseudomonadota > Gammaproteobacteria > Pseudomonadales > Pseudomonadaceae > Aquipseudomonas. The sequence continues at coordinate 242,452 of NZ_VIUH01000001.1, forward strand.
CCATGCGGCTCTGGGCGATGGAGCGAATGCCCGAGGTCCGTGCATGCAGGGTCGGACCGCCGTCGAAAATGTCGATGTAGTGGTCGGTCTCGAAGCCTTCGCGCATGAGGATGTCGAAGGTGATCTGTGCACGCGGGTGCACCTGGCCCATGGCTTCCTGCGCGGAATCGGGCAGCAGCGGCACATAGATCGGGTAGTTCGGCATCAGCTCGGCGAGGAAGGTGCGGCTCTTCAGGCCGCACAGTCGTTCGGCTTCGGCGTAGTTCATGTCGAAAAAGTTGCGCCCCACCGCGTCCCAGAACGGCGAATCGCCTGCCTCATCGCTGTGACCGACGATTTCCACCACCACCGCATCGGCGAAACGCTCCGGGTGGTTGGCGACGAACAACAGGCGCGCACGGGAGTTCAACTCGGCAAATACCGTGCTGACCAGCGGCCGCTCGACGTAGAAGCTGGTCAACAGGCTGTTGCCGGTGAGGTCATGACACAACGAGAGCACGTGAATCTTGTTGTGGATCTTCAGCTCACGCGAGTTATGCACGAAGGTTTCGTTGCGAAAGCTGTAGAACGGCTCGGAGTAACCGGTCGAGGCGACGATACCCGAACAGCCGACCAGACGACCGCTGTCGCTATCTTCGAGGACAAAGAAATAGCTTTCTTCGCCGTTGAAGCTAACTTCTGCGGCGAACGAGGTTTCCGCAGCGGCGATCTTGTCGCGCAAACGGTCGACGTCATCCGGCAGGGAAGTCACACCAACCGGGCTATCCGCGGCGAGACGCTGTACTTCAGCGAGGTCGGCCATTTGCGCGGGGCGCATCACCAGCATGGTGTCACTCCTTTAAGAAAAGCTCCAAGCCACTCGCGCAGAGCAACCCGGAGAAACCGTGGCCAGCGCCACGGCATGCACAAAGACAATCGTCCCTGGATTAATCAGCCGTAAAAAATGCTGCGTTAGGCTATGCCACGCTGAAGCCAGTCACGCTATGCACATGTACGCTTGGTACAGCGCATTTTTCGACTGCTCTAGCCCGACCTAACCGTCGCGCGGATTTTTCAACGACCTGGCACCCCGACGCATCCATGCGCCGCAGGCGTTCGCGCCGGCAACGACCGTCTACAGGTCGCCGCCGGACTGTCGACTCAGGCTTGAGTCAGCTTGATCACCGCACGTTCGAAACGCGCCAGACCTTCATCGATATCGGCATCCTCGACCACCAGGCTCGGGGCGAAACGCACCACGTCCGGGCCGGCTTGCAGCACCATCAGCCCTTCTGCGGCGGCCGCATCGAGCAGCGTCTTGGCTTTACCTTTCCAGGCATCGGCAAGCACGCAGCCGATCAACAGGCCAAGCCCGCGGACTTCGCTGAACAGGCCATACTGCTGGCCGATCTGCTCCAGCTTGCTCTTGAAACGCCGATGCTTGACGTGTACGCCCTCCAACACCTCTGGCGTATTGATCACATCGATCACCGCCTCGCCCACGGCGCAGGCCAGCGGATTGCCGCCGTAAGTGGTGCCGTGGGTGCCGACCACCAAATGCTTGGCACACTCGCTGGTAGTGAGCATGGCACCGATCGGGAAACCACCGCCCAGACTCTTGGCACTGGTGAGGATGTCCGGGGTCACGCCGTAATGCTGATAGGCGAACAGCGAGCCGCTACGGCCCATGCCGGTCTGCACTTCATCGAGCACCAGCAGCGCATCGTGCTGGTCGCACAGCTCACGGGCGCCTTGCAGGTAGGCCTGATCGATCGGCAGCACGCCGCCTTCGCCCTGAATAGGTTCCAGCACCACGGCGCAGGTCTTGTCGGAAATCGCCGCTTTCAGGGCATCGAGATCGTTGAAGGGAACATGACTGATGCCCTGGATCTTCGGCCCAAAACCGTCGGAGTACTTCGGCTGACCGCCGACACTGACGGTGAACAGGGTACGCCCGTGGAAACTGTTGACCGCGGCGATGATTTCGCATTTTTCCGGGCCGAACTTGTCATGCGCCACCCGACGGGCCAGCTTGAACGCGGCCTCATTGGCCTCTGCGCCGGAGTTGCAGAAGAACACCCGCTCGGCAAACGTGGCATCGACCAGCTTCTTCGCCAGGCGCAGGGCCGGCTCATTGGTGAACACGTTGGACACATGCCACAGGGTGTTGGCCTGCTCGGTCAGCGCCTTGACCAGAGCCGGATGGGCATGCCCGAGCACGTTGACGGCGATGCCACCGGCGAAGTCGATCAGCTCGCGACCACTCTGGTCCCAGACTCGCGAACCTGCGCCGCGCACTGGAATAAAGGCAGCGGGGGCATAGTTGGGAACCATCACCTGATCGAAATCGGCGCGTTGCACCGGGTCGTGCTGAACTGACATCGGAAATCTCCTGATAAAGGAACACCTGCATTGAACGGCAGGCGATGACACGGATTGTAGGGATTGAACCGGGACTGGCATTGCCGCCATGCGACAACTTCTTACAGCGCCAACCCGGAGAAAACCGGCGCTTACGAAAATGCGACAGAAAGCGTCGGGAAGACGCAGTTTAAACGCTGATCACTACACAAGCGCGCAATCCGAGAGCTTTCTTCACAAACTGACCGGTAAGTTTTTCCGGCGCTACCGCTCAGGAGCGTGCCGGACTGACCGCCTGTAACGAGGAAAAGTCCGGCTTGAGTCAGTTTTGTCGATCTTTCGCGGCGAATAGCGAGCCAGTTAACGAGAAAGAGCAGAAGAGATGGCCAAATCCGGCTTTTCCGCAGCAGGGCAGCGTTAAGCCCAACAAACTCCTAGCAGCGCACCTCAGCCCAGCTCGTGGGGCTGCCTACCTGGATAGCCTAAGGCCTCATGCACGGTCAGCGAGTCACCCTGCGCACGCAACGGCTGGACCAACCCGAGGAAGTTGCTCAACTCGGTTTTTTGCGCCATCGCATCCTGATAGCCCAGCTCGATCAGCTCGCTGCAATAACCGGATTCGAACAATAGATAGCTGAGCACCCCAGCGCCACTGGTCCTGGTCGCCCCCGGGCCACGCAGGAACGCGCGCAGGGCGAGCGGCAATTCATGGCGATGACGTGCGGCGATCTCATCCACCGACTGACTCGGCGAGACCACCAGCACTTCGACCGGCTTGAGCCCCAAACCACGCGGATGCAACTCCTGCGGAATCAGTCGACTCATCTGGTTGAGCCGCTCAAGCAATTCGATATCGCCTTCCAGGCTGTCGATAAAGGTGCTGTTGAGCATATGCCCGCTGATTTGCGCCAGACTCGGTGGTTTGACGTTGCGCGGGCGTACCACGACGCTGTTGGCCTGCTCGCCCTGCGGGTTGCTACTGACCCCGATCACCAGCACCCGCGTCGCCCCCAAGTGCAGGGCCGGACTGATGGGTGCCGACTGGCGTACGGCGCCATCGCCAAAGTATTCGCGATTGATCTTCACCGGCGGAAAAATCAGTGGAATCGAGGCGCTGGCCAGCAGGTGCTGCAACGACAGACGCGTCGGCACCCCGACGCGGCGGTGACGAAACCAGGGGTCGATGGTGGCGCGCCCTTGGTAGAAGGTCACCGCCTGACCCGACTCATAACCGAAAGCCGTCACCGCCACGGCGCGCAAGCGCCGAGCACGTACCGCTGCGGATATCCCGGAAAAATCCAGCTTATCCTGCAACAACTCGCCCAGCGGCGAATTGTCGAGCAACGCCACCGGCACTTGGCCGCCCAGACCCAGCAAGCTATGGCCAATAAAGCGGCTGGCCTGGTGCAGCACCCCCGGCCAATCGCTACGGTAAACCTGATGGGTATGAAAGCCTTGCCAGACTGCGGTCAACTGACGGATCGCCTCGCCAAAATGCAGCGCCCCGCACGCCAGACTGACCGCATTGATGGCGCCGGCCGAGGTACCGACGATAACCGGGAAGGGGTTGCACTCGGCATTCGGCAACAGATCGGCAATCGCCGCCAGCACCCCTACCTGATAAGCCGCCCGCGCACCGCCGCCCGAGAGAATCAAACCAGTCATAGGCTGGGGAGTGGCAGCGATTGGCGTCATAGGCAGGTTCCGCAGGTTTTTACGCAGTATAGGAAGCGGGCGGCACCTGCCCGCAATAGTTCAGCAGCGAACCCGAGACAACCGCCAAGACCGGCGCCTCAGCAACCAGCTGACTAACTGAGGCGCTTCTTATACAGCTTCGCCTCGCCTGCAGGACGGGTCTTGAAGCGTCGATGGGCCCACAGATACTGCTCAGGACAGGCGCTGACCGCCTGCTCGATCCACTGGTTGATGCGCAGACAGTCCGCTTCCTCGCTCTCGCCGGGAAAATCGGCTAACGGTGGATACACTACGACCTTATAGCCCGAGCCATCCGCCAGACGAACCTGGGTAAAGGGGATCACCCGCGCCCGGCCCAGACGCGCAAACTTACTGGTGGCGGTGACCGTGGCGGCGGGCACCCCGAACAGCGGCACGAAAATACTGCGCTGCGCACCATAATCCTGGTCCGGCGCGTACCAGACCGCCCCCCCTGCGCGCAGCAGTTTGAGCATGCCGCGCACATCGTCGCGCTCGACCGCATCGATCAGGCGCTGCTCACGCCCCTGTCGTTGGATAAAGTCGAACAGCGGATTGCGGTGTGCGCGATACATGCCATACATGCCATGCTGCATGGCCAGCAGGGCACCGCCCATCTCCAGAGTGGTGAAGTGCAGGGCCATGAGGATCACCCCCTGCCCCTCCGCCTGAGCCTGACGCAAGTGCTCCAGCCCCTCGATCCGCGCCAGCTTGGTCAGCCGGCACTCAGGCCACCACCAACTCATGGCCATCTCGAAGAACGCGATGCCGGTGGAGGCAAAGTTTTCTTTCAGCAAGCGCGTACGCTCAGCAGCGGACAACGCCGGGAAGCACAGTTCCAGGTTGCGTGCGGCAATCTTGCGCCGCGAACTGGCCAACCGGTACATCAACCCGCCCAGCGCACGCCCCAAGCCAAGCAGGACGCGATAGGGCAACTGGGCAATCAACCAGAGCAGCGCCATCCCCAGCCACAAGAGCCAAAAACGCGGATGGAGAAAAGAGCCACGAAAAACCGGACGATCCATGAACACTCTCAAGCAACGTACAAAGCCGGGCATTCTATCAGGACTTGCCGAATGGCTCGGCCCAGCTTGCGGCTCTCCGGCGTTCTCGCTATAAGTTCCGGCTAATTTCTATTCCGCTGACCAGGCCGCATCAAGCAGACCATGAGCCAAGCCGATCTTCTCGAGCAAGACCCCGTGTTCCAACTCAAAGGCAGCATGCTGGCCATCACCGTGATGGAGCTGGCGCGCAACGACCTCGAGCGCCTCGACCTGCAACTGGCCGAGAAAGTCGCCCAGGCACCGGGTTTTTTCAGCAACACACCGCTGGTGCTGGCCCTGGACAAGCTGCCCGACAGCGAAGACAGCCTCGACCTCGCCGCCCTGATGGCCGTGTGCCGCAACCACGGCCTGCGCACTCTGGCCGTGCGCGCCAGCCGCGCCGACGACATAGCCGCCGCCAATGCGCTGGACCTGCCGGTACTGCCGCCGTCCGGCGCACGCGAGCGGTCGATCGATCCGACCGGCGGTAGCGCTGGCGCGAAACAGGCGGAGAAACCCGCCGAACCTGAGCTCAAGCCGAGCAAGATCATCACCTCACCGGTTCGCGGCGGCCAACAAATCTACGCCCAGGGCTGCGACCTGATCGTCCTGGCGCCGGTCAGTGCAGGGGCGGAACTTCTCGCCGATGGCAACATCCATGTGTACGGGCCGATGCGTGGCCGCGCCCTGGCGGGCGTCAAGGGCAACGCTATGGCACGGATTTTCTGCCAGCAAATGGGCGCGGAACTGCTCTCCATCGCCGGCCAGTACAAGGTCGCCGAAGACCTGCGACGCGACCCATTATGGGGCGAAGCGGTACATGTCAGCCTGTCGGGTGACGTGTTGAACATCACCCGTCTTTAACGGATACTGCCGCCAATTTTCAAGGGCACAAAAAGGGCATCCGGACGCCTAAAGCGCCCGAGCGATTCCCGTTTTTATCTTCACATTTGGGGTGAATCACCTTGGCCAAGATCCTCGTAGTCACTTCCGGCAAAGGTGGCGTGGGTAAAACCACCACCAGCGCCGCCATCGGTACCGGCCTCGCCCTACGCGGGCACAAAACAGTCATCGTCGACTTCGACGTCGGCCTGCGTAACCTCGACCTGATCATGGGTTGCGAACGCCGCGTGGTGTATGACTTCGTCAACGTGGTCAACGGCGAAGCCACGCTGACCCAGGCGCTGATCAAAGACAAGCGTCTGGAAAACCTCTTCGTCCTGGCCGCCAGCCAGACCCGCGACAAAGACGCACTGACCCTCGAAGGCGTCGAGAAGGTGCTCAAAGAACTGTCCGAGACCTTCGAGTACGTGGTCTGCGACTCGCCGGCCGGCATCGAAAAAGGCGCGCACCTGGCGATGTACTTCGCCGATGAGGCCGTCATCGTGACCAACCCGGAAGTGTCCTCGGTACGCGACTCCGACCGCATGCTCGGCCTCCTGGCGAGCAAATCGCGGCGCGCCGAGAAAGGCGAGGAACCGATCAAGGAGCACCTGCTGCTGACCCGCTACAACCCGGAGCGCGTGACCCGCGGCGAAATGCTCGGCGTGGAAGACGTCGAGGAAATCCTCGCCATCCGCCTGATCGGCGTGATCCCGGAGTCGCAAGCGGTACTCAAAGCCTCTAACCAGGGCGTCCCGGTGATCCTCGACGATCAAAGCGACGCCGGTCAGGCCTACAGCGATGCGGTGGATCGCCTGCTCGGCAAGGAAGTCGCTCATCGTTTCATCGATGTGCAGAAGAAAGGACTCTTGCAACGCCTATTTGGAGGTCGTGAATGAATATTTTTGACTTCTTTCGTGAACGCAAAAAAGAATCCACTGCGTCCATAGCGAAAGAGCGTCTGCAAATCATCGTTGCCCATGAGCGCGGCCAGCGCAGCCAGCCGGATTATCTGCCGGCCCTGCAACAAGAACTGGTCGAGGTGATTCGCAAGTACGTCAATATCGACTCGGATCAGGTGCAGGTCGCCCTGGAAAACCAAGGCAGCTGTTCCATCCTGGAACTCAACATCACCCTGCCGGATCGTTAAAAACTACTGCGCTCGGTGATGCTAAAAAATGGCGGCCTCGATGGCCGCCATTTTATTTCAACAACCTGCCCATCCCGTGGGAGCGGACTGGTCCGCGAAGCTTCTTGTGCCTAAAGGCTTCGCGGGCAAACCCGCTCCTACAAAACCAGTCCACCACTGCCCCAGCCAAGAAGCCCATGCCGCTCAGCCAGATTGAAATTCTCCACCAGGACGCTGCCCTGCTGGTCATCAACAAGCCCACCCTGCTGCTTTCGGTGCCCGGTCGCGCCGAGGACAACAAGGATTGTCTGGTCACCCGCCTGCAGGAAAACGGCTACCCGGAAGCACGCATCGTGCATCGCCTGGACTGGGAAACCTCGGGGATCATCGTTCTGGCGCGCGATGCCGACAGCCACCGCGAGCTGTCGCGCCAGTTCCACGACCGCGAGACCGAAAAAGCCTACACCGCCCTGTGCTGGGGCCAGCCGGAACTGGACAGCGGCAGCGTCGACCTGCCATTGCGCTACGACCCGCCGACCAAGCCGCGGCATGTGGTCGATCATGAACAGGGCAAGCACGCACTGACCTTCTGGCGCGTGGTCGAGCGCTGCGGCGACTACTGCCGGGTCGAGCTGACGCCCATCACCGGCCGCTCGCACCAATTGCGCGTGCATATGCTGTCGATCGGCCATCCCCTGCTCGGCGACCGCCTGTATGCCCACGCCCAAGCCCTGGCCGCGCATGAGCGGCTGTGCCTGCACGCCAGCATGCTCAGCCTGACCCACCCGCAAAGCGGCGAACGCCTGCGCTTCGACTGCCCTGCACCGTTCTAACCCAGAACCTCGCCCGAATGCGCTTCGTCGCATCGATAGCGGCCCTGGAGCGGCTCCCGGATTGCATCCGGGCTACGCACTGCACCATCGGCAAACCGACAAGCAGCCGCCCACCTCGAACCTGAACCCCGGATGCAATCCGGGGCATCGATAGCGGCCCTAGAAGTGCCTCCCGACCGACATCCAGGCTAGGTTTACACAGCCAGGCGCCTTATATGTATCAGGCATATAGGCTATTCGACGAAGTTCTTAACCCCCCCCTTGAAGACCGCCGCCATCGTCAACATATTTCATAGCGACGGGGCTTGAGGTCCTCGGCCTTGAGCACCGCAAACGAGTCTCTGGTTTATTCACCACAGGAGGTTTGCGATGTACGAGTCCCTACTTAATTCTCCCGGCAGCTGGTTCGCCGATTTCGATCGACTGCAGCGCGAATTGCAGCAGGACTTCGCCACTATCGGCCGACCCGGCAGCATTCGGGCGGTGGCCAGCGGTGCTTTCCCGGCACTGAATGTCGGCAGCACACCCTCAGCCATCGAAATTTACGCCTTCGCACCGGGTCTCGATCCGGAAAAACTGGATGTGCAGATTGACCACGGCCTGCTGTCGATTACCGGCGAGCGCGAGAGCGCCTGTCCACCCGACAACGGTACGCTGTCGGTGTATGCCAACGAACGCTTCGCCGGGCGCTTCAAGCGCACCGTGAGCCTCTCCGATGATGCCGACCCGGACAAGGTCGAGGCACACTACCGCAACGGCGTGCTGCATATCCGCGTGCTGCGCCGCGAGTCGGCCCAGCCCAAGCGCATCGCCATCCAATAACCCCTGGATAAGAGGAGGAAACCACTATGAGCGACAAGAAAGCCGTAAGCCGCAGCGAACGCGCGAAAGAGGTCGAAACCCTCCTACCGCGAGTAGACGTGTTTGAGGACAAGGACGGCATCCTGCTGATCGCCGACTTGCCTGGGGTGCCCAAGGACAAGCTCGAGCTGCGCGTCGACAACGACACCCTGACGCTCGAAGGCGAGATCGCCGCCGACGTGCCGGAGGATATGGAAGCGGTATATGCCGAAGTGCGGCTGTCGCGCTATCGCCGCGCCTTCACCCTGAGCAGCGAACTGGATACCGCGCGAATCGACGCGCAGTTCCGCGACGGCATGCTCAACCTGCGTATCCCCAAGCATGCCCACGCGCAACCGCGCCGGATCAAGGTGAAAGTCGCCTGACGGTCTGAGCGGCCGGGTCGATGGAGGCGTCCCGGTCGCTCGCAACCTGGAGGTCAACCGATGGACAAACTAACCGAACTGAAACAGGGTCTGGAGGAGACCTGGCACTCGCTCGGCGAGGGCTGGCGTCAAGTGCTTGACCGCACCAGCGGCGCCCTGACCCGCTTTACCCCGACGACCAAGAGCAAGCAGTCGACAGAGCCTGCGACCTACGCCGAATCCCCCTCGGCCAATTGGGCGCTACTGGCCGGCGACCTGTTCGAAGACGCCGACAAGTTCATCGTGCGTCTCGAAGTGCCCGGCCTGGACAAGCAGCACCTGGATATCGAGGTGCGCAGCGATGTGCTGATCGTGCGCGGCGAGAAGCGCCTCGAGCAGGAATCAGCCAGCGGTCAGTACCGCATACGCCAGTGCGCCTTCGGCAGTTTTCATCGCAGCATCCCACTGCCGGTGCCGGTGCTGTCCGATAAAGCCGAGGCCATCTACCGCAACGGCGTACTGCGCATCGAACTGCCGAAAGCAGAACACGCCCGCGGCCGGCGCATCGAAGTCCGTAGCGAGTAATAGAACACTGCCAACAGGTGGGCGCAGGCGCCTCAAGCGCTGCGCCCACCGTCACCGACCGCAAGCCCTAAGCTAACTCTCCAGCGTGTCCTGCTTGCGCGGCCATACCAGACTGAAGCGCGCACCACCCAAGGCCTCGCTGCGCCCGATCTGCGCCCGGCCGCCGTGCCAGTAGATGATCCGCCGCACGATCGACAACCCCAGCCCATGCCCACCGGAGGCGCGGGTGCGGCTATCGTCCAGGCGCAGGAAGGGACTGAAGACACGCTCCCAGGCCGTTTCCGGGACACCGGGGCCATCGTCCTCGACATCCAGGCGGCAACGCTGTCGGCCGATCTGGTAACTCACCCGCACCCGCGATTCGGCGTGGCGCATGGCGTTGCTCACCAGGTTCTGCAAGGCGCGGTGCAGGTAACGCAGCTCGGCCTCGACCACCGCCCCACTACCGTCCAGCGCATTCAGCGCCGGGCCGCGCTCGACCCGCACGTGGGCGCGCAGCGGCGCCAACTCGGTGATCACCTGATCGATCAGGCCGTTCAGGTCGACCGCCTGGAAGTTCAGGGCCGGCGCCCCCTGCTCCAGGCGCGCGTAGGTGAGCATCTCGTCGACCAGCTTGTCGAGGTCCTGAATATCGCTGTCCATGCCGTCCATGTATTTGCGCCGCGCCGCCTCACTCTCGGCATCGCCGATCATCTCCAGGCCAAAGCGCAAGCGCGCCACCGGCGTACGCAGTTCGTGCGAGACCGCCTGCACCATCTCGCGCTGAATGCTCAGCGAGCGCTGCAAGTGCTCGGCCATGGCATTGAATGCCGCCGCCAGACGCCCCACCGAATCGCTGCCATGACTCGGCACCCGGGTATCCAGGCCGCCGCTGGCGATCCGCGTGGCCGCGCCCTCCAGGTCACGCAGGCGCTGCTCCAGCGGCCGTACCAGCAGGTAGACCATCAAACCGATCAGGCTCAGCCCCAGCGCGCCGCTCAACACCAGCAACTGGGGCGGGTAGAGGTTCATCTGATAGAGCGGGCCGATTTCCAGTACCCAGGGCGTGTCGACGATGCCGGCAAACACATGGATGCTGTCGCCGCCCTTGCCCAGCGCCATCACCGTGTCGCCCTCGTCCACCCGGCGACGCTGATCGATGTCCAGGTTGGCTTGTTCCAGGCTCACCAGGCGCAGGTCGAAGCCGAACTGCTTGGCCTCCTTCAACTCGGCCAGGCGCTGCGGTTGCTCGGCCACCGGGTAACGAATCAATTCATCGATCAGCAGGTAAACGGTGGCGCGCGCCAGCTGTTCACTGATCTGCTGCACCTCCCCCGTCAGCACCCGCTGTTCGTGCTCGCCAATCAGGCTGTAGACCTCGGCCGCATGCGGGCCGGTCTGCTGCACCAACACCTGGCCGCGCAGCAAGCGCTTGCGCGCGCCGCTCTCCAGGGGCGCTTCGCTCAGCGCCTGAATGCTCAGCGGAATACCCAGCAAGCGCGCCCACACGGCCACGGCCCGGCGCCGCTCGAGCTGATCCATCGGCGCCAGATTATCGGCCATCAAACGGAAGGTGCCGCGCGCCAGACGCTCGCGGTACTGCTCGGAGCGCACCTCGTTGACCAGGTGTAAGGTGCCGACGCCGAGCAGGGCGACCAGCACCAGCACGCCCAGCATGCCGGCATAGATGCGCAGGAAGATCGAATTCATTCAGGGGGCTACCAAGGATTCATTCGCGAGCCGCGTTGCTGTGCAACCCGCAGGGCCGGGCCGATTGTTGCGCGGTGCTGCGTTATTCGTCGTTCATTTGGAATGACCAAACTGCTCTCCTCATGCCTTGCCCCGCACAATAACCGGCTCCGGCGCGGCCACGGACAAACCCTCACCAGCCCCCTAGCGCTTCGGCCGCCTCGGCGACGAACAGGTAGCCCTTGCTGCGTACTGTCTTGATCATCCGTGGGTGCACCGGGTCGTCACCGATCTTCGGCCGGATACGCGAGATGCGCACATCGATGGAGCGGTCCTGGCCGTCGTATTCGATCCCGCGCAGGGCATTGAAGATCTCCTCACGCGAGAGAATCCGTCCGGCATTCACCGTCAGCAGCCAGAGCAGGTCGAACTCGGCGCCGGTCAGCTCGATGCTCTGCTCACCCAGCCAGGCCTCACGCATCGCGCTGTCGATCACCAGCGGCCCGAACTCCAGTCGCCGGCGTTCCTCGACGCCACTGCTCTCGCTGCCTTCACGGCGCCGCAACAATGCGCGGATACGCGCCAGCAGCACGCGCGGGCGCACCGGCTTGCACACGTAATCGTCGGCGCCCATCTCCAGGCCGAGCACCTGATCCATGTCATCGGTGCGCGCGGTCAGCATCAGGATGGGGCCGTCATACTGGCCGCGCACTTTGCGGCAGATCGACAGGCCGTCCTCGCCCGGCAGCATCAAATCGAGAATCACCAGATCCGGCTGCTCTTTCAGAATCCGCGCAGCCGCCTGCGCGCCATCTGCCTCGATGGTCACCGCCAGGCCATTGCTCTGCAGGTAATCACGCGTCAATTCGGCCAGACGCTGGTCGTCTTCGACGATCAGGATTTGCCACGTTTCTTGCTCCACTACTGCCTCCTAAAGACAGGTAAACCACGGCGAAAGCCAGTGCATTGTAACAACGCCGCCCGCACCTCGCGGCGCTATAAGCGCAGTCCGGCAAAAAGCGCCGCGCCCGTCTGCACAGAGCACGCCAATAAGCAAGAAAAAACCCTACATATTGTGTTTCTGTGATGGACTAAAAATCCTTCGCCACCCACGCAATAAATCCACCCGGCCCACGACGAACGGTACCCCATGAAGAACCCCAGCAGCTGCGGGGCCTTGCGAAAGTTACCCCAAGATAACCCACAGATTTATCCACAGGCACGGAAGTTTTGTCGACTTGCCTTCCCCCCTACACCGCACTATCTTGTATCCCTATCGCGATAAACACCTACATGTTGGGTTTTCGCACAACAAACGACACAAGCACAGTTGCCCGTCAGCGGTCTATACCGAGACCCGAAAAGGTGCAGATGAACGCTTCGATGACCAGACCAGCGGCAACGCGGTCGGCCTTTGCTCCAGTAGCGCGGATAGCCTGCTGGGGTGCGGATCAGGGTGTAACGCCCATACGCGCGCACCACAACATCTAGTAGTGCCGGGCCAGCACCGGCACAAGATTTCAAAGCAAGGAAGGCGCCTCAACACGCTGTGCCCTTCCCAGCAGTTATTGCAAGCCACCATGCGCCCGGCACGCTTGCCGTGCGTGTGGCGTTAGTAAAATGGAATGAACGACGGGTACGCCGCAGCGATCTACTGCAAGCGTCCACTCAACAAATTAGCGAACACGGAGACATTCATGCATACAGACACTACTCGCGAGCAGGCGCAGAGCACTACGCCGCTGGCCGCCGATGGCAACCAGGACCTCGCCGCCACCGCGCCGGGTCAACTGCGTGTGATCAAGCGCAACGGCACCGTGGTGCCGTATAGCGATGACAAGATCACCGTGGCCATCACCAAGGCCTTTCTCGCAGTAGAAGGCGGCACCGCCGCCGCCTCGTCACGTATCCATGACACCGTCGCGCGCCTGACCGAACAGGTCAGCGCCACCTTCAAACGCCGCATGCCGTCCGGCGGCACTATTCATATCGAAGAAATCCAGGACCAGGTCGAACTGGCCCTGATGCGCGCCGGCGAACAGAAAGTCGCCCGCGACTACGTGATCTACCGTGAATCGCGTTCGCAAGAGCGTAAGCGTGGTGGCCTCGACACCCCGGCCCAGCCGCACCCGAGCATCCGCGTGACCCACGCCGACGGCAGCGTCGCGCCGCTGGACATGGGCCGCCTCGACACCATCATCCGCGAAGCCTGCGAAGGCCTGGAAGAAGTCGACGGCGCGCTGATCCAGAAAGAAACCCTGAAGAACCTCTACGACGGCGTGGCGCAGAGCGACGTCAGCACCGCCCTGGTGATGACCGCGCGGACCCTGGTCGAGCGTGAGCCGAACTACTCCTACGTCACCGCTCGCCTGCTGATGGACAACATCCGCGCCGAAGCGCTGAACTTCCTCGGCGTCGCGGTCAGTGCCACCCATCACGAGATGGTCGAGCTCTACGCCAAGGCCCTGCCGGCCTATATCGCCAAGGGTATCGAGCTGGAACTGCTCAACCCGGTGCTGAGCACCTTCGACCTGGAAAAACTCGGCCAGGCGATCGACCACGAGCGCGATCAGCAGTTCACCTACCTGGGCCTGCAGACCCTGTACGACCGCTACTTCATCCACAAGGACGGCACCCGCATCGAGCTGCCGCAGGTGTTCTTCATGCGCGTGGCCATGGGCCTGGCGATCGAGGAAGAACAGAAAGAAGAGCGCGCCATCGAGTTCTACAACCTGCTGTCCTCGTTCGACTACATGAGCTCGACGCCGACCCTGTTCAACGCCGGCACCCTGCGTCCGCAACTGTCGTCGTGCTACCTGACCACCGTGCCGGACGATCTGTCGGGCATCTATCACGCCATCCACGACAACGCCATGCTCTCCAAGTTTGCCGGCGGTCTGGGTAACGACTGGACCCCGGTACGCGCCCTCGGCGCCTACATCAAGGGCACCAACGGCAAATCCCAGGGCGTGGTGCCGTTCCTCAAAGTGGTCAACGACACCGCGGTCGCGGTCAACCAGGGCGGCAAGCGCAAGGGCGCGGTCTGCGCCTACCTGGAAACCTGGCACATGGACATCGAAGAGTTCATCGAGCTGCGCAAGAACACCGGTGACGACCGTCGCCGCACCCACGACATGAACACCGCCAACTGGATTCCGGACCTGTTCATGAAGCGCGTGTTCGACGACGGCCCCTGGACCCTGTTCAGCCCGAGCGAAGTACCGGACCTGCACGACCTCACCGGCAAGGCCTTCGAGGAGCGCTACGAGTACTACGAAGCGCTGACCCAGTACGGCGGCAAGATCAAGCTGTTCAAGACCATCCAGGCCAAAGACCTGTGGCGCAAGATGCTCTCGATGCTGTTCGAAACCGGCCACCCGTGGCTGACCTTCAAGGACCCATGCAACCTGCGCAGCCCGCAGCAGCACGTCGGCGTGGTACACAGCTCGAACCTGTGCACCGAGATCACCTTGAACACCAACAAGGATGAGATCGCCGTGTGCAACCTGGGTTCGGTCAACCTGCCGAACCACATCGTCGACGGCAAGCTGGACACCGCCAAGCTGGCGAAGACCGTCAAGACGGCCGTGCGCATGCTCGATAACGTCATCGACATCAACTACTACTCGGTACCGCAGGCGAAGAACTCCAACTTCAAGCACCGTCCGGTCGGCCTGGGCATCATGGGCTTCCAGGACGCCCTGTACCTGCAGCACATCCCGTACGGCTCGGACGCGGCGGTCGATTTCGCCGACAAGTCGATGGAAGCGGTCAGCTACTACGCCATCCAGGCCTCCTGTGACCTGGCCGACGAGCGCGGCAGCTACGAGACCTTCGCCGGTTCGCTGTGGTCCAAGGGCGTGCTGCCGCTGGACTCCCAGCAGATCCTCATCGAGCAGCGCGGGCAGAAGTACATCGACGTCGACCTCAACGAATCCCTCGACTGGGCGCCGCTGCGTGCTCGGGTACAGAAAGGCATTCGTAACTCGAACATCATGGCCATCGCCCCGACCGCGACCATCGCCAACATCACCGGCGTGTCGCAGTCGATCGAACCGACCTACCAGAACCTCTACGTGAAATCGAACCTGTCGGGCGAATTCACCGTGATCAACCCCTACCTGGTGCGCGACCTCAAGGCCCGCGGCCTGTGGGACTCGGTGATGATCAACGACCTCAAGTACTACGACGGTTCCGTGCAGCAGATCGAGCGCATCCCGCAGGAGTTGAAAGACCTCTACGCCACCGCGTTCGAAGTCGACACCAAGTGGATAGTCGACGCCGCCAGCCGCCGCCAGAAGTGGATCGACCAGGCGCAGTCGCTGAACCTGTACATCGCCGGCGCCTCGGGCAAGAAGCTCGACGTGACCTACCGCATGGCCTGGTACCGTGGCCTGAAAACCACCTACTACCTCCGTGCCCTGGCCGCGACCAGCACCGAGAAGTCCACGGTCAACACCGGCAAGCTGAATGCCGTGTCCAACGGCGGTGGCGACGGCCTCAGCGCGGCGCCGGGCAAAGCCCCGGCAGTCGAAGCAGCGTCGGCACCGGCACCCGTGCCGAAGGCCTGTGCGATCGATGAGCCAGACTGCGAAGCCTGCCAATAAGGGTGCTTGGTGACGCGCGGATCTGAGCGGCGCCCGCGTTGTTGCCGCACGGTCCGACCCCGGTCATGTACAGCCGTACACTCCCGGGGCCGGCCCGCACGGCGCCTAGCGCTCACTCGCTCAGCTACGCGCTCGGATGGCGGATACAGAGCTAAAGCAATACTGGGACATATCCCCTCGCCCCCTTGGGGAGACGACTGCAAGGATGCAGGAGGTAGGGCGACGCAGGACGCCAAAGCCGAGGGCTAGGGTGAGGGGAAGAGGCCCAACGCAGCTCCCCACCAACACCCCACTTTAAGAAGGAAGGCAACCGCCCTCCTCCATACGACCGATAGTCGCCGGGCGCTTTCTGTACGCCGCGCATCGGACTAAAGTTAACTGTATATCTATACAGGCCGGTTATTTCACCGGCCCTCGAGCAGGAGCCAAGCCATGCTGAGCTGGGATGAATTCGATAAAGAAGACGGCGCCGACGCAGCCGCTGCCAGCAACACCGCCGCGCAGGCAACCGAGGTGAACATCGACAAGCTCGACCAGGTCGGCGGTGCCGCCGCGGTCGAAGCCCGCGCCATTGCCGCCGACGACAGCGCCGCCGTGGCCCGCGCCAAGGCTGCCCTCGATCAACTCGACATCGCCGAAGGCCTGGCCGAGCTGGAAGGCGCCTCCGCCCGCGTCGCGGTCGACGAGAAGCGCATGATCAACTGCCGCGCCGACCTCAACCAGCTGGTGCCCTTCAAGTACGACTGGGCCTGGCAGAAGTATCTGGATGGTTGTGCCAACCACTGGATGCCACAAGAAGTGAACATGAACGCCGACATCGCGTTGTGGAAAGGCACCGACGGCCTGACCGACGACGAGCGGCGCATCGTCATGCGCAACCTCGGCTTCTTCTCCACCGCCGACTCGCTGGTCGCCAACAACCTGGTGCTGGCCGTGTACCGCCTGATCACCAACCCCGAGTGCCGCCAGTACATCCTGCGTCAGGCCTTCGAAGAGGCGATCCACACCCACGCCTACCAGTACTGCATCGAGTCGCTGGGCATGGATGAAGGCGCGATCTTCAACATGTACCACGAGATTCCTTCGGTCGCGAAAAAAGCCGCCTGGGGCCTCAAGTACACCCGCTCGATCTCCGATCCGAAGTTCGAAACCGGCACGGTGGAGACCGACAAGGAACTGCTGCGCAACCTGATCGCCTACTACTGCGTGCTGGAAGGCATCTTCTTCTATTGCGGCTTCACCCAGATCCTCTCCATGGGTCGGCGCAACAAGATGACCGGCGTCGCCGAGCAGTTCCAATACATCCTGCGCGACGAATCCATGCACCTGAACTTCGGCATCGACGTGATCAACCAGATCAAAATCGAAAACCCGCACCTGTGGGATGCCGCGATGAAGGACGAAGCCACCCAGATGATCCTGGAAGGCACCCAGCTGGAAATCGAATACGCCCGCGACACCATGCCGCGCGGCGTACTGGGCATGAACGCAGCGATGATGGAGGACTACCTCAAGTTCATCGCCAACCGTCGTCTGACCCAGATCGGTTTGAAGGAAGAGTATCCGGGCACCACCAACCCGTTCCCATGGATGTCGGAAATCATGGACCTGAAGAAGGAGAAGAACTTCTTCGAGACGCGGGTTATTGAGTATCAGACTGGTGGGGCGTTGAGCTGGGATTGATTCGGCTCACTCACTGAAGAGATTAAGAGCGCTTTACCTGAAATGGATGTTTGGGTGGTGTTTTAAGACTAAAAGCCCCGCCTAGTGCGGGGCTTTTTTATAACCTTCGATAAGGACACCAACCTTTCCATGGAAACACCCAACCTGACCGAAGAGCAGAAAATAAAATTAAAAATTCTAGAGCCTGCACTCCGAGCAGCGGCAGATCGCCGGGACTATGAGGACGCCAAGAAAATAACTTTAGCAATACAAAACGTCTTAAGACCAACCGGTCATGAAACACGATTAATGCACGCTAAAAATTATCTATTTGAGATCGCACTAGAGGTCGGAAAAGTAGATATCGCCATTACAGGATTTATAGGCGTTCGACAGAAAAGCGGAAAAAATACCCGACTGTACTTGGAAGCAACCACACTCCTTGCAATTTGCCACCTCAGAAAGAAGGATATCGACTCAGCGAAGCCTTATATGGCCGAAGCTTTTAAATACGAGAAAAATATTACTTCACCTAGCAAAAGATCTGAATACAAAATTGGACTAGCCAGGAGATTTGATGAGGAAGCGTTGCTTTCTTCACTCGCCACCGATGCAAACTATAAATTCAACATTGAACAAATACAAAAAGACGCTGGCGAGCTTATACGAACCAAGCACGAAGAAGAAATATTAGAGTTACTTGGAGCAACCGCGCCAGAATCAGCGCTAGATTTTGTAAAAGAAGTCCACCGTGAATCAACAAAACTCCTTTCACATGAAGATAAACTTAGACTCCCGTCGCCAGCATCCTTTGAACAAAAGAAAAATATCGGAAAAGGAATCTTGTCAGCATTTCAATCAGTAATATGGAAATCCTTATGTGATAAGGACAGTGAAGTCTATAAAATGTGGTTCACCAACGGCATGCAAGCTGTTTTAGATAAAAAATATTTAACTATAGCTATCACAGGTACCTTATCCGGCCTAAGCATTTGCATATACGGCGTCGCCGTCTATATCACAGCGCTACTTATCAAAATAGGCATAGAAGTATTCTGTGAAACGTACACACCCCAAAGCATTATGAAAATGCGCAAATAGCACACTGCAGTTTTTAATGACGGTAAAAGGGGATAGGTTTATTTTCTGCGCCGCCCTCTCCTACTGGTTTCGGCCTTACGCCGAGTCACTTTCTCTTTGCTCGCGCGAAAGAGAAAGTAACCAAAGAGAAAGCGCGCCCGACATGCGGGTCTGGCTTCGCCAGACTTCCCTCGTTCCGGCGCTGTTCCGAGGGTCGGAACGGTGGGCCATCCCTGGCCCATCGTTCCTCGTTTGGCATCCATGCCAAACGCCCCTCTCCACAGCACCTCCACTCGGCCTCCTGACGGGATTCGGGGACCGCGGTGTTTGGACGATATGTGGAAGACAGAGCGAAAGGCAAAGCAGAACAACGGCAGAAGCATCGCGGCCGAGGCCGCTCCTACAGGATCAGTGAACATTGATCGTTCCCACGCTCCGCGTGGGAACGCAGCTCTCGATGCTCTGCGTCCACCCATCAGATCGTTCCCACGCTCCGCGTGGGAATGCAGCCTCCGACGCTCCAGCGTCAACCTACTAGAAACTCAAGTGGCGAGGCAGCGCCGCAGTCCAGCCTCCTGCGCGAAACATTGATCGAGGTCGGCGGTGAGATTCAGGATGCGTGAGGCGGAGCGTCACTGGCTGCGTTCCCACGCAGAGCGTGGGTACGATCAAACGGAAGTTGTGCGTCTGCTTTGGATTACCGACCAACCAATCTCACAGACGACGCCAACCGCCCCATCAGGAGGCCGAGTGGAATCGTTGTGGAAGGGGTTGAGCGGCATGGATGCCGCGAGAGCCGTGATGCGCCAGGGATGGCCCTTCGCGGCGTGCCCCTGGAGCAATGATGGAACGAGGGAAGTCTCGCGCAGCGAGACCCGGATGCCAGGGGCAAGACTTTTTGGTTACTTTTGGGGCGACTGCCAAAAGTGACCCGCCGTAAGGGCGGAACCGTTAGATACGTCGATACACAAGCTGCGGATACACGCTGGCGACCTGTACACGTCAGCTTTGTCGAAACCTGCCAGGGATTCACCCAATAAGGCGTTCAAACGCAAACCGTTCCAGCAGCACACACTAGCCAAATGCTTTGTCGATCCGCCCTGCTCGCTTAGACTCCACCCCTCTAGTGTGCAGCCCAGAAGCCCAAGGAAGACCCATGGCTAAATTCCTCAACACCAGTGCCACCAATTACTACTTGGAAGAGATGATCAAAACGGCAAAAGATCGCCTAATCCTGATCAGCCCTTTTCTGAGGCTGAACGACCGTGTCAAAGAGCTTCTGGAAGATAAGAATCGACTGAAAATTGATGTGCGCATCGTGTATGGCAAGAGTGAATTACAGCCCGAAGAAGTCAACTGGCTCAAAGGCCTAACCTACATCCGCACCAGCTTTTGCAAGAATCTACATGCCAAGTGCTACCTCAACGAGGAGTTCTGCATCATCACCAGCCTGAACCTCTACGAGTTCAGCCAGGTCAACAACAACGAAATGGGCGTTTTGATCAACCGTGGCGAAGATGCCGAACTCTATAAAGATGCGTATGAAGAAGCCCAGCGCATCATCCGCATCAGCGATGAGGTACGCATCTCACTGGAGGTTGTTTCCAAGGAAAGCGACGGCGACAGCAACAAAGTTGAAAGCGATGACAGTGTCGAAAAACTGACCAGTTCCAAGCTGGCGCAAAAAATAGGGCTCAAGACCAACGAACTGCTGGATAAGTTGATCACAGAGCAATATCTCGAAGTACGAGACAGCAAAAATTACCTGACCGATAAAGGCAAAACTGCAGGCGGCGAGTTCCGCATGAGTCCGAAATTCGGCCCCTACTTCCTGTGGCCAACAGAGTTTCGTCCGTAAGCAAAATTAGCTGGATTGAGCAAAGAGATGCCCATCAAGCCAAGCGTCAGACGACGCCTAGCCACTGAAAACAGCGCATTCGCAGACGCCAGCGAATGCCCTATCAGGAAGCCGAACGCAATCATTGCGGCGAGGGTTGATCAGATCGTTCCCACGCTCCGCGTGGGAATGCAGCCTTCGACGCTCCAGCGTCCACCTACCCGCAACTCGCGTGGCGACGCAGAGCGCCGCGGGCTAGGCTCCTAGGCGAAGCGCGGGAGCCATCGCAGATAGAGAAACCGCCCTACTCCTTCCACAACCAGCCGATTCAAGGAAGAATCCAATGGGTCGCAGCCGCTACGTCATCACCGAACCTGAAAAGCCACACTTTCTCACCTGCACAGTGCTGGAGTGGCTACCGCTATTCACCCGCCCCGCCCTGGTCGAAATCCTGCTCGACTGCTGGCGCTATCAACAGGCAAACCAAGGCTTGCGCCTCTACGGATATGTCGTACTGGAAAACCACCTGCACTTCGTCGCCCAGGCACCTGACCTGGGCAAATGCGTCAGTGGATTCAAGTCATTCACGGCACGCCAGATCATTGATCACCTGCAAGCCCGAGGCGCAGAAAGTTTGTTGGAACGACTGCGCTTCGCCAAACGTGCGCACAAGGACGACCGTGTGCACCAACTCTGGCAGGAGGGTTCACATGCGGAACTGGTTTACAGCTCAAAGGTGATGCGGGAAAAGCTCGACTACATCCACCACAACCCACTCAAACGGGGCTACGTGGATCGAGCGGAACACTGGCGTTACTCCAGCGCCAGGAACTACGCGGGGCAGGCAGGACTGATCGAGGTCGACCGGTGCGATGCGTGACGCGGAGCGTCACTGGCTGCATTCCCACGCGGAGCGTGGGAACGATCAATACGGGGATCGAGCGGAGCATTGGCGTTACTCCAGTGCCCGAAACTACGCGGGGCAGGCAGGATTGATTGAGGTCGACCGGAGCGATGCGTGACGCGGAGCGCCACTGGCTGCGTTCCCACGCAGCGCCTGGGTACGATCGGAAGTGACCCGCCGTACGGGCGGAACCGTTAGACCGGGCAATAGCGATTGCGACGGATGTACGCCAAACACAGCACCGCAGGATGGGTTAAGCGCAGCGATACCCTTCAACCTGTCAGCTGACCCGCCCTCCCCGCCTAAGCTACATTTCCTGTACGTCCTTGCCGCAATGGCATAACCGTGCCGGCGGCAAAGGGTGCCCAATCCAACTGCCCGCACAACGGGAGTAACCATGCCAACGTCCAGTACTTTTTATCTATGGTTACACCGTCATCTATTGGTTAGCTTCCTGCTTATGACGGCGAGTTTTCTGACTTTTGGCTACCTCACTATCGACCTGGTGCAGTTACTCAGCAGCAATGCAGCCTTTATCGTCAGGCATGGCTGGCTGGCGCTGATGAGCGGCGGTTTACTGCAGTTTGGCGAACTAACGCTGATCGCGCTGCTGGCCATGGCCTGCTACCTGCTCTTCAGGTTGTGTGAGCAAGCGTTATTGCATCGACTGTCGAGCAGCGCTCGCGCAATACCTCGCAGGCTGGGTTGAGCGCAGCGAGCCCCATCACCAAGCCTGGTCACAATCGGGGACAGACCACGGTTTGCGTTGGTCCACAGCCTGGTGTTTTAGCCACTTGGTAGCCGCAGCCTCTTTACTGTCATTAACTGAGCCTTTTGCCCTTACGCCGAGTCACTTGATTCGCTGAGCTCACCTTCGGGCCAGCCTGCGGCAGCTACTCCGCAATGCGCCATATTGCTCGACTCACGCAGAAACCAACCAAAGAACATCACACCCGGATGGCGGGCTAACACTTTGGGATTCCGTTTTGGGGCAATGGCAAATGGAAGACGCCGTATAGGCGCGCCAGACAGCCGACTCGCCGCGCGGGTTTAACCGTTACCTGTCTGTTCAATCCGCTCAGCACGCTCGGTTGGCGGCAAGTTCGGAGTCGAGTTGAGCGTCAGCCAGACAGCCCGCAGAATGTTGATCGCTGCCATGCTCAAGTGTTGTTCGGCGGCGCGCAGGGCCAGTTCGGCCGCCACGCGTTTGTCGGCAGCGCTCAGATGCGCCGCTTTGTGGGTCATCTCCGCATCAACGCTGGCCAACAGTCCCTGGAGTTCCTGCACCGCCTGATCCGATGCCGCACGCATATCCGCCAGCAGGCGGCTGGTTTCAGCAGGCGTCATGGCCAAGGCGCGGACGCTACGAAACGTCAGCCTGGCGGGCAACGTGGCCAAACTAAAACCGGTCGAAAGTAGCTTGCCAATCATGCCAATAACTCCTGTTAAAGAGTGCATCCCAAACTGCTTCAGCAGCGTAGCAGAGTAGATCGTCAAAATAGCCTGCCCAGCGCCTGCCAGAATGAGGTCGCCTGCGCTCGAACTTTCCCTCTGGGCAGCCTCATCCTTTCGCTAACCGCTCAAAGGATGCACAGAGCGCAGCGATACCCATCAAACGAACATCCAGCAACCGCATGGGTATCGCGCCGCTCCATCCATCCTACCGAGCGACATAAACGGGCAAAGCGTCGAAGGCCAAAGCGGCCAGATCTCTCATCAATCCCGAACTAAACGCCGTGCCGATTGTGACTGGCCTGGACAATGCGCTGGGCCGGCACCCGCAGCTGAGTCAACAGGTACTCGGCGAACTCTGGGGTGTAGCCCTGCAACTCAATCGCCTTCGCCATGCAATGCAACCAGGCATCGCTGCCGGCTTGGTCGATTGGCCACTGGGCGTGGAAGGCTGGAATCGAGATGGCGCCGTACTTCTCGCTGAACAGACGCGGGCCGCCCAGCCAGCCGCTGAGGAAGCAGGCCAGCTTGTCCCGGGCCGCATCCAGGCTCTGCGGATGCATGCGCCGCAACGCGGCTGCCTCCGGCAACTGGTCCATCAACCGGTAGAAATCATCGACCAGGCGACGCAGGCCATCGATGCCCCCTGCGGCCTGGTAAGAGGCGTCACCCACGCCGAAAGGCGGATTGTTCATGGCAAAGCTTCCTGGGTAAAAACCACAGAGTACAAGGCGGCCGGACCTGGCCTGTCAACCGGACTCATCGGATGAGTTAGTCGACGCTATGACCAGGACGTTTGGCAAGCTCCGGGCGCAACCGCCTGCGCGCGCTTCGCGGCAGGGGCTTGCGCGTCGTATCGACAATGGCCGTGATCCCCTCGCCTGCCAACCGACGTCATGCTCGAAGCGCTATTGCTGGCATCGATATTTACCATCAGGCCAATGAAGTTCTCTTAAAAAACCTCGGGCGTACCATCTGCTCCGTACCCAACCAATACCCCCGGAGCACACCACCATGAAACGCCAACTCATCCTCAGCTTTGCTTTCTCAGTACTGGCCGCCAACGTTTTCGCTGCCTCCTCCGCTCAACCAGTTGTCGCCGAAGGCGGTTCGGATCGCCTGATCGAAAACCGCATTGCCGAAGGTGGCTCCGATCGTCTGATCGAGAATCGCGTCGCCGAAGGTGGCTCCGATCGTCTGATCGAAAATCGCGTCGCCGAAGGTGGCTCGGATCGCCTGATCGAGAATCGCATCGCCGAGGGTGGTTCGGATCGTCTGATCGAGAACCGCGTCGCCGAGGGTGGCTCCGATCGCCTGATCGAGAACCGCATCGCCGAAGGTGGCTCCGATCGTCTGATCGAAAACCGCGTCGCCGAAGGTGGCTCCGATCGTCTGATCGGAAATCGCGTCGCCGAAGGTGGCTCGGATCGCCTGATCGAGAACCGCGTCGCCGAAGGTGGTTCGGATCGTCTGATCGAAAACCGCGTCGCCGAAGGTGGTTCGGATCGCCTGATCGAAAACCGCGTTGCCTAAGGTAGCTCCGACTGTCTGATCGAGAATTCCGTATGACTGAATCGGAACTGCTGCCAGAAATAAGCCGGCCCAATCAGCCGGCTTTTTTTTGCCTGTCGATTCTGAACGACAAGAGGAGCAACAGGGGACGGAACAACAGGGAACAGACCACAATTGTCCGTTTGAGCACAGTGGGCCGGCTGAGCGCTGCTTGCAGATATCCAATCTCTTCCCGCACCTGCAACCGAGTCTCTCTGCCTAGCCGATAGTTGCCGCCGTGGATGATTACCTGGCATTCCTCCGCGCTCGATTCCGCCAGCAACTAGTCCGAATATTCGCGCGATGGAAAACGCTTCGCGGTTTCCACCCGCCGAATCAACCCTCAGGGCGCGCCAAACAGCGCCGTCCAGTAAATCCCCGCATCGCTCTTGGGGTCGGTCGCATAGGCGGCGCCCAGCTCGCTGAACTGCGGGTTCATCAGGTTGGCGCAATGACCGGGACTGGATAGCCAGCCATCGACCACCTGGCGCGTGGCATCCAGCCCGGCGGCGATGTTCTCGCCGATCTGCCGACCGCTGTAGCCGGCCAGTTCCGCCCGGTCGCCCGGGGTACGGCCATCACGGTCTTGGTGGGCGAAGAAGTTGCCGTTGGCCATGGCCCGACTATGGGTTTCGGCGGCCGCGCCCAGCGTGGCGTTCCACGCCAGTGGCGCCGCCGCGGCGAACGATTGGCCGCCGCACTGGTGCGGTTGTGCACGCACGGCGTTGACCTGTTCGAGCAGCTTCTGCCCTTCTGCCTGCCAGTCGCCCAGGCGCCCGCCCAGCAGCGGCCGCGCCAGCACGATGCGCCAGTCGCGCTCCAGCCGGTTTACGCCGATGTCGACGAACTGCGGGTCCAGCAAAACCTGGCAGAAGCTCTCCTGCAGCACCTTCATCGCCGCAGGCGCATCGCGCGGCCCGGACAGGCTGATGGCCTGCACGTTGACCATGGGATAGGCGGTGCGCGCCAGCGCCTGCTGCAGGTCGCCGCCACCGCCGGTGGGCAGCACCAGGCGCGGGTCGGCCGTCAGCGGCGGCAGCTCCTCGGAGGCTTGCTCCGCGCAGCGCTGCACTTGGCTGCGATAGGCGTTGATCGACTCGACCAGCCGCGCCTCCTCGGCCGCGCTGGCGGCGACGGCGAAGGCCAGCCCCAGCGAGCACGCGGTGAAACGCAGAACGGATGACCTGACATACATGGCAACTTCCCTCGACCTGAGTGCACCCATGATGAGCCAAAAGCACTGGCGTCATTTAATACCCGACCAACAAGGCGGCTCGAGCAACGACACATCTTCACCGTAGTGGCTCTGTCCTGTACAGCAGACGCCGGATGCACCGCGCAGCGCCGGCAAGCGGCAGGCCGCCAGCGCTCACTACGAATAGGAGGTTTCGGTAGATTCAGGCGCAACTGCCTGCGCGCGCGCGGCCGGGAAAAGCTGGCGGGCGGTGTCGACGAAGGGCGTGACGATCAGGCCGTAGAGCGTCAGGTAGCGATGAGCATCCTGCTCGGCGGTGCCGAAGCTGATGGCTTCCGGCGTCGAGCGGGTGACGTAGAGCGTGCCGAACATCCAGTCCCACAGTGACAGGTTGGTGCCGAAGTTCTTGTGAAAGTGCCGGGGCGCGTCGCTGTGGTGGATCTGGTGCTGGGCAGGGCTGTTCAGCACATGCTCGATCACTGGCCCGAACGACAGCCACACATGGCTATGGCGCAGGTTGGCCGCCAGGGCGCTACAGATGAACACCAGATAGGTCACGCCGAACAGGGTGTAACGGCTGATCTCCCCGCCGCAGGCGTACCAGAAGGCACCGGCGTAGGCGCCGAGGCTAACGGCGCTGGCCAGTTTGCCAACCAGCTTCTCCACGAAGTGCACCCGGCTCGCGGTCACCGGCACCAGCACAGGCGCCGAGTGATGGACCTTGTGGAACGCCCACAGCCAGCGGCTATGAAAGGCCCGATGGACCCAGTAATGGGTGAAATCGCTGACCAGAAACACGCCCAGCCCGTAGAGCAGGGACAGCGAGAGGTTCTGCCCCAGTTGCGGGCGCGCGCCCCACAGGTTGCTGAAGAAGGCCATATAATCGGCGCCGCGCAGGATATGCGGGTCGACCAGGGCGACGATGGGCAGCACCAGGGCAACTTTGAGGATGGCCCGCACGAAATAGTAGCGATAATCCAGCAATGCCGAGCGATGGAAATTGACCCGGCTGCCGCCGATGAACTGCCAGAACGAGCGTGCGTCGGTCAGCCCGCGCTGCCGCCTGAAGCGGAACAGGCCGTAGGCGACGGCGTAGGACACGCCGAGAAACAGCACGCCGAAGCGCCCATTGAGATCGAAAATACCGGAAAACTGCGCGATGACCGGCTCGATCGCCAGTTCGCTCAGGTGGTCATGAATAGTAGAGAGAACACCCACAGCAGGCCGGCCCCGGTGAAAAGGCGCGAATTATAAATAAAATCGTAATCGTTCGCTAATACGAATACATATCGACAAATCCAACCTAGCCTCTCCAGTCGCCCCCCCTGAGGGGGCTGGAGAGCACATCGATTGGGCGAGCGTTGGACGACAGGGGAGAAAGGCGAAAGTTAAGCACTCGGCGGATGGGTTGAGCGCGGCGATAGCCATCGAGGTGCAGGGCCGCACACCAAGAATGGGTATCCAAACGTGGGTTCGAATTAGTCTAGGGGCAACGCTTTCGGTCCACCAATTGACCGGGATACCACAGTGGAAAACGACTCAAGGTTGTCCTCTTTTCTGGCCATTGAGGTCTCTACGGCGCGCGCCATCACTGTGCTAGCATCGCATCCCCACTACTTCCTAGCCGAAAGGATTCACATGCTAAAGCGCTTTACTTTTCTCGCCATAACCGCCCTGATCCTTCAGGGATGCGGCATCGCCATGCCGCGCTACGAAGCAAACTTCGATAACGTGCAGGTGCTGAAAAACCAGGCTCCACTGGCCAAGCTCAACTCGCCTGCAGTCGTGGCTGACGCTGGGCAGGACTCGATTGTCGCCCGCGCCAACCCTATCCGCAGTCCGGAAGGCTCAATTAGCAAGCATGTACAGAAAGCGCTGGAAGACGAATTGCGCCTGGCCGGCTTGCTGGACGCATCGGCCTCGCGCCATCTGGACGTAAATCTGCGCCAGAGCAAACTGGATGCCCCGATCGGCACCGGTAGCGGTGCGATCAGCGCAGACTTCAACCTACGTGAAGGCGAGCGCTCCCTCTATAGCAGCAGCAAGACAGTCACCAGTACGTGGGATAGCAGCTTCGTCGGCGCCATTGCGATCCCGGCGGCGGCCAATGCTTTCAACCCGCTGGTGCGCAAGCTGTTAGCCGAGCTGTATCAAGACCCGGCCTTCATAAACGCGATGCAGCAATAAGCGCTGAAATTGGCGCGCTACTCAGGCGCGCCGAACCCACTTAGCCACGCAGCGGCACTTGCCCTTGCGCGTACTTCAGAACCTGCTGATCGACCATTTGCTTGAGCAAGGCGTTGAGCTGGCGACGAAAGCTGTCGTTGATCGCCTCCTCTGGCGTGTACGCCATCATCGGGATGAAAATCAGCCCCATCCATGTGCGCACCGAATCATTGTTCTGCCCAGTCGAAACCGGTTGATTCTGGGCGTCCATGACCTGCAGGGTCATGGTGTACTCATCTTTTGCGGTGGCCGGTATCACCATGAAGGTGAAGCCAGAGATCATACCGCTCACCATGGCCGCGCCTGCAGAGCCGCTGTTGTAGACATTCAGTTTGAGTGTGTAATCGCCCGGCTGCTTCTGAAACTCATCGAGCGTGTAGCGGCTGAAAAGTCCGGAATCGCGCAGAGAAGCCTCGAGTTGCGGCTTAAGCGCGTCCTTGGCTTGCGGCACTTCGACAGCGTTGGTATCGCCCGCCTTGCCTTGATAAAAGGTGAAATCGACAAACACACTGGGGCGCTGCTGGTAGCTGGCCATGGATGGCAAGGTGGTTTCTGGAACCTGGTCTCCCGGGAAGCTGGCGCAGCCGGCCAGAGTAAAAGCCAGAGCCATTCCCAACATCTTCAACTTCATTTTTTGATCGTCCTTGTTTACTGAGGAATTCCGCCGCTCTGGTCAGTGCCGGCGCGACGGCCGCAACACTCTATGCAAAGCTCGTAATGATGGCAATTTGCCTACACCCTTAACAAGGTCACGCTAAAGGGTAAGCCGACTCGCACAGCTGCACTTCGTTGCCTTCGAGGCGGTAGCGCTAAAAACCAAATCGGAAGCTTCGCGGCCAGGGCCGCTCCCACAGGTCTGACCGCGTCCACACTCGAACGAGGCAGCGATCCACCCGGCGGCAACGGAACCTTCGCGAGATTCCCGAGACTAATCCTCACCCTTTCTTTCCTAGTCGGAATCCCCTGCCATGCGCACTCTCGCCCGCCTGCTCCTGCTGAGCGCCGCTGCCCTGTCCTTGTCGGCCTGCTTCAACGACGCGCCACCCAACGACCAGAGCAGTCTATGCACCTACAACACCGACCCCCAGGCGGAGCGCTGCAAGGCCGGGCAGATGGCCTGGTTCCGCCCGGATCAAGGCCAGCCCATCAGCGAGCAGATGGCCCTGAGCGTGGCCGCGGCCTATTGCGACTTCAATTATCAGGTGATGGCCAACAAAGCCGGCGTGCTCTGCGTGTTCACCGATAAACGCCTGGATGTGGTCAAGTAACGGCCACGCGGGCCTCCTCGCCGAACATTCGCAACCAGGCATAACCCGGCCCGCAACAGAGGCCGGGTTTATCAACCTGAGCAAACGCCGTAAGCCCCCGATTCAGTTCCTCGGCGAAAGTCGCTAGGCTGGAGGGCCATTCCCCAGGACAAGGCACCAGCATGCACCACGCCCCTCTTCAAGATCTGGCCGCACCGGAAGGTGTCTGTTATGGCTGTGGCGGCCGCAACCCGCACGGGCTGCACGTCAAGAGCTACTGGCATGAAGACGGCGTGCACGTGATGGCCGAGCACCTACCCGATGCCAAGTACTGCGGCTGGCCGGACCTGGTCTACGGCGGGCTGATCGCCATGCTGGTGGATTGCCATTCGAACTGGACGGCCATGGCCTACCACTACCGCGCGGAAAACCGCGCAGCAGGCAGCCTGCCGCGCATCGACTGCGTCACCGGCAACCTCGGTATCAAGTTCATCAAGCCGACGCCAATGGGCGTGCCCCTGACTCTGCGTGCCAGGGTCGACGGCGAGGTCGGGCGCAAGACTCGGGTGATCTGCGAGGTGTATGCCGGCGACGTGCTCACCGCCATCGGCGATTCGACTTTCGTGCGCGTCGACACCGAGCAGCTGCGGGCCGCCGCCCATGGCCGCGAAGCCTGAGGCATTCCCACCTGACATAGGCGCCGGGTCCACGGCTCTTTGCGCCGGGCGGTGCATGCCAAGCCTCGTCTGCTGCCACGGCAGACCGACAGCTGATTTCGCCCCGTTAGGCCTTCGCAGCGTGACCTTGGATGCTGTGCACGGCTACCGAAAGACGCTGCCTGACCCGTTCAACCAGCTGCGGGTCGGTTAGTTCCGGTCGCCCGCAGTCGAACGGTGGTTGCGGTACGTACTCGAGCAACAGCTGAATCTCCTCTGCCTCTGTCCGCCCCCGCAGCGTCGCGGCGACCCCCAGGGCAAAGTCGATGTTCTCGCCGATCCGTCGCCACGCATAACCCTCGCGCATAGCGCGCCTCCCCACCAGGCTGCCGTGCTGCGCCGTGCGACTGAAGAGGAAGGCCTGCCGCCTGATCAATACAGTCGAATGCTGCGCGGCTACCCCAGCTGATCGACCATCACCGCGTTGGTATACACCAGGCTGCCGTCGCTCGCCCGATGCCCAACCAGATGGAACTGGCCACGCTGGTCGCCTTTGCTCAGGTAGACGCGCAATTGGCAATCGGATAAGGCGCCGCACTGCTCCGGCGTGACCAGTTCCAGCGTGCTCATATCGACATCGACCATCACTTCGGGCTCATGGGTTTCCTGCAGGCGCTCCTCGGCCTGTTCCAGACGCAAATGGTCGGCCTCATTGACGCGAAAGTGGATTTCTCCGATCGGAGTGGACTTCTGGTCGCCGCTGGCTTTGCACCAGCCTTCGATGGTCAGGGTATTCATAGCGAGACCTCCTGAAGTGGACATCCGGGCACTGTTGCGCCCTCTTCACCCATTTTAGACAACGCACAAGGCGGCGTTAATCCATTGCCCCAGGGGACCCGATTAGAGCGCCGCGAAACCCGCCTCGGTTGAGTGGGGTGAAGAGCGGTCGCTTCAGCACTGCAGGATGAGTTGGCGCACTGGCATCCATGCCGAACAGGGGCCGACCGGCCTGATCCAGCCTGCCAGCATTTGATTAGCCCCCTGTTTGCGGTAGGCTGCGCACCTTATCTGAAAGGAGTAATTCCCATGGCCAAAGCCACTGCCCGTCACATCCTGGTTGCCAGCGAAGCCAAGTGCAACGAACTGAAAGCCGCCATCGAAGCGGGCGCCGATTTCGCCCAGGTTGCTAAAGACAACTCGACCTGCCCGTCCAGCCGTCAAGGTGGCGATCTCGGCTCGTTCGGCCCCGGCCAGATGGTTAAAGAGTTCGACAGCGTGGTGTTCAGCGCCCCGTTGAATGTCGTGCAAGGCCCGGTGAAAACCCAGTTTGGTTACCACCTGCTCGAAGTCACCAGCCGCCAGGACTAAGTTCGAGCGTCCCTGCCAACGAACTTGATCGTGCTCAGCTAACCAGGCTCCTGGGCGCAATACCCTCGCCGAGCGTGGGCACGATCAACTTTGTACTGCACAGGCATAAGCGCCGCCTGTGCGCCCCAGAAAACCAGCAGTAGCACCGCGCCCTGATGTCCGCCGCGACAGGTGGCCACCTCGCGCCAGGCGGTCGACTCGCTCTAGCAATACGCCGAGTGCGCTGGACCATCAGGAGTCCGAGACGCGCCGCCTCACCGGCTACGGACCCGCAGACTCAACTACCTGCCCAGCGGCGATGTGCCGAGATTGCCCTTGGCTATAGTTGTGGAGTGGCGATCTGCGCCACATTCCCGCACCGGTCGTCCTCGCGGCCCGATGTCCTGCAAAGGGACGTTGCTGCACTCCGTTCAGGAGGCTCTTATGTTATTCGCAGTCAGTTACCAGGTTCGCGCCAATGCCACGGAGGAGTCACAAAGCCGTGCGCTCAGGCTGTTCGCCAACTGGACACCACCAGAGGCTTATACATTCAAGGCCCACTACGCCAATGCCGACGGCACGGGTGGCTTGGCGCTGGTCGAAACCGACTCGGCCGCCGCGGCTCTGGAGGTGCATGGCGCGTGGGGACCGTTTTTTGATTTCAAACTGGTGCCTATCGTCGAGATCGACCAAGCCGTGCAAATCGGCTTCGCCAACGTCAAGTGGCGTGAATCTGTGAAATAAATCGGTGAACTAAGTTGCGCATAGCGCGCACAACCGACTCCTGCGGCCTGCCAGCACATGCGAGCAGGCCGCGGGGATACCGGCGCGGCAGTGATGCTTGCCACAGGCCGTCACTTCACCAGCAGCACAGGCACAGGCACTGCATGCACGACTCGAGTGGCCACCGAGCCCAACAGCATGCCGGTGAAACTGCCCAAACCGCGCGTACCCATCACCACAGTGTCGCAACCGAGTTGCTTGCTAGCGATGCCCACCTGCTCAGCCACATTGCCGAGCAGGGCATGGCTTTGGTGGGCAATACCCGCCCCCTTCAGCTGCTCGGCCGGCCATTCAAGCACTTCTCTGGCCTTGGCCAACAGTGACTGCTGCATGTTGTCGATCATTTCATCGTTGACATATTCGCCGTACAGCACGGCCTCGTGCTGCACATTGATCAGGTGTACATCCAGCGTCGCATCATGCATCCGGGCGAAGTCGAT
Source organism: Pseudomonas sp. SJZ079 (assembly GCF_007993865.1). Classification (GTDB taxonomy): domain Bacteria; phylum Pseudomonadota; class Gammaproteobacteria; order Pseudomonadales; family Pseudomonadaceae; genus Aquipseudomonas. The sequence continues at coordinate 274,837 of NZ_VIUH01000001.1, forward strand.
CACGTACTGCACCGCCCGTTTCGAGCTATCCGAGCCATCGAATGCCAGCAGTATCTTGCGCATCACCAGTCTCCTTTGCTAATCCTCCATAAGCATAGTTCAGCGTGCTAGCCGACTGCTGGCCGTCAGGTCAGCTCCGCCACCCGCACACTTCCTATAGCCTGCTGGCCTGAAAACCGCTCGAGTCGGGAGCAGCGGCGAGCAATAGCGCTGCGTAATGATGGCAGGCAGGTATACTGCCGCCCCTCTGACCCTCTTCTCGGCGCGCCGCGGACTTTCCATGACTTCCACTCTTTTGCCTGATCACACCCTTGCCGAGCCGGCTGACCAATCGACTGCAGGCGACATCAGCGCTGCAGCCGCAGACACCACCGCCGAGCCGGCCTCGAAGAAAAAGCCAGGCATTCCGGCGTTTACCTTCCCCTTCTCACCTGCCGCGTTCGCCCCGAGCAAGAGCGACGATCAGCCGTGGCACCAGAAGGGCAACAAGTCCGCTCACGAAAAGCGCATCGGCGCGGCGCCCAACGGCACCCGCCGCTCCATGGGTAAGCGCTAAACCTGCCGGTAGATCGCCCGACCTGCAGCCTTCGCGGCTGCTGCGCCCCGCCGATAAGCCACAGCGTTCGCGCCGACTCCAGGTCTGCGCAATCAGGGCCGAGCACGATTTACCGTCTATCTCCGCTGAACATGCCCGCACTCGACATGCCTACGACCCTATGCGGCCCCTAACGGGCATCAATCCGGCGCGCCGCCATTGGGGCGCGCCCGAAGCTGGGCGAACAACCGCTCGGTATCGGCGCGACCACAGAGTTCCGTGCCCTCGGTCATGATCGCCGCGCTACCGGCGGCGATGCCATACTGCGCCGCTTCCAGCCAATCGGCGCCCGCCGCCAGCTTGAGGGTAACGGCACCAAGCAGACTGTCGCCAGCGCCGACAGCGCTGAGTTTGCTCACCCGCGGCGCCGCAATCCGCTCCAGCCGATCAGCGTTGGCCAGCAGGGCGCCCTCGGCGCCGAGCGAGACCAGCAGCGCTTCGCAGCGACCCTCCGCCACCAGGTCACGGGCGATACGGTTGAGCTGCTCCGGTTCACGAATTGCGACGCCGGCCAGCGCAGCCAACTCGTTGAGGTTGGGCTTGATCAGCAACAGACCGCCAACGTCCAGGCCCTGACGTAGCGTCGCGCCGGCACTGTCGAGGATGCAGCGCGCGTTACGCTGTTTGGCGCAGCGCAGCAGGCGCGGCAGAAAATCCGCGGCGAGGCCGGCCGGCATGCTGCCGCTGATCACCAGGTAGTCGAAGGCTGGCAGCTCGGCCAATGCCGTCAGCAGCTGCGCCTGCTCCGCCACGCTCAGGCTGGCGCCGGGCATGACGAAGCGGTACTGCCGGGCGCTAGCCTGCTCCACGATATTCAGGCATTCGCGGGTCCACTCGGCGATTGGCAACGCCTGGCATGCCACCCCCTCGGCCGCGAGCAACTCGACCAGGCGCTGGCCACTCGGGCCTCCACAGGGGAACAACGCCAGGGCGCTGCCACCGAGTTTGTGGATGGCGCGCGCAACATTGATGCCGCCCCCGCCCGGCGCGTAGCTCGGCTTGTCGCAGCGCAACTTGGCATCCGGGCAGAGGCGTGGAATACAGCTGGCGATATTGAGTGCCGGGCTGAGGGTCAGGGTGACGATGTTGGCCATGCAAACACCTCCGAGGCAGGCCTCTAAAGGGTCGGTCTTATTTATAACTAAAGCCAATGCAGGGCAGACGCGCTGGCTGCGGATGGTTCGGGAGCGATGAATCAGCCGAGGCGACTAGCCTGCGCGCCGAACAGCTCATCCAACGCTGCATCTATGCGCCGGGCCGGCATGTCCCGTTGCGCAAAGGAGCGTGGCCCATCGACTGGGCCTGCTGTCGTTCGGCCAGACACAGACAGTCGGCCTCTGCGCGCAGTTCGCCGCGCCGTAGGGCTTGCCGCAGAACTCCAGCAAAAACGGGCCGCCACGCCCTTCTGGTTGAAGTTAACCTGCCGCTGTAATGCCGGCTGGGCTCGTCAGCTCATCGCATAGCGGCGAACGAGCCACGACACAAGAGCAGTCCGACCGTTTATTTCACCAACAGCACCGGCACCGGCACTTCGTGGATGACCCGGTTAGCCACCGAGCCCAACAGCAGGCCACTGAGGGTCCCCAGGCCGCGGGTGCCCATTACCACGGTGTCACACTGCAGGTGCTTGACTGCGTCGCTCACCCGCTCGGCCACGTTGCCGAGTGCGGCATGGCTCTTGTGGGCAATACCCGCTTCCTGCAACTCGTCGGCCGGCCATTCGAGCGCCTGGGACGCTGTTTCCAGCAGTGACTGCTGCATTTGCTCGATGAGCTGGCCGCTCACGTGTTCGCCATACAGCGAGGGCTCGCGCTGCACGTTGATCAGGTGCACCTCCAACGTGGCGGCATGCACCTGGGCAAACTCGATGATGTACTCCACGGCACGCTTCGAGCTTTCCGAACCATCGAATGCAAGCAATATTCTGCGCATCACCGTCTCCTCCGCTAACCCACGACAAGCATAGACCGCGCATCGAGCCAGCACCTGACGCCCCCCCGACGGCGACCAACTGTCACAGATGACGGACAGACGACTGATTCAGCGTAAAGCGACCTCAGCGCGCCACTCTGCACTTGGACCAGTGGGCGTTATGCAGGGGCATGGCAGCACGGCCGCTAGTGGCCCGTACGGCAAGTGGGTTAACTCAAGTGCGGATGCTTGAGGGCCCGAGACAAGACGCTGCGAGGAGTCATAGCGAACCATGCCGTACATCCGCTTAGCCGACACGCCGTGTTGTGCCCGGATCATTTGAGGGGTGCCAGCAACGCTGGGGCGGGCTAGAATCTGCGGTCTAATCGATAGGTCAAAACATCGGCGAGCGGTCACCTGGTTGACCAGGAAACGACCGACTCAGCCCGATGACCTCCTCTCCTCCATCCGCACAGTTCAAGAGAGTTCCCATGGGCGCACAGTGGAAAGCCAAACCGAAAGAAGCCGCCGCCAACGCCAGAGGCAAGATTTTTGGCCGACTGGTGAAAGAGATCATGATCGCCGCGCGTAACGGTGCCGATCCGGATATGAACCCCAAGCTGCGCCTGGCCGTGCATCAGGCGAAAAAAGCCTCGATGCCCAAAGACACCCTGGAACGGGCGATCAAGAAAGGCGCCGGGCTGCTGGGTGAGACCGTCAACTTCGAGCGCACCACCTATGAAGGTTTTGCTCCGCACCAGGTGCCGGTGATCATCGAATGCCTCACCGACAACGTCAATCGCACCGTGGCCGAGATCCGCGTGCTGTTTCGTAAAGGCCAGATGGGCGCCTCCGGCTCCGTCACCTGGGACTTTGACCACGTCGGCCTGATCGAGGCCGCCCCCGAAGACGGCGCCGATGCCGAGCTGGCTGCCATCGAAGCCGGCGCCCAGGATTTCGAGCCGTCCGATGAAGGCAACAGCCTGTTTATCACCGAACCGACCGACCTGGACGCGGTATGCCGCGCCCTGCCCGAGCACGGTTTCACTGTACAGTCGGCGCAATTGGGCTACCGTCCGAAGAACCCGGTAGCGACGCTGACGGCCGCGGAGCTGGAAGAAGTCGAGGCATTTCTGGAAGCCATCGACGCCCACGACGACGTGCAGAACGTCTATGTCGGGCTGGCGGGTTAGTGGCGTAGCGTACAGGTACCTGACGCCCACCTGCACAGCGCTGGGGTTACAGTGCTGGAGTAAAAGCGCGGATGCCGAGCGCAGAGCATTCGCACCGTGGGCAACCCCTTGCATCGCCTGCACGGCAAAGGGCTGTAATACTGCCCGCCGACTCAGACCAAGGACTGCCGGGGTAAGCGTTGAGGGCACAGGGATTAGGCAGGCACAGAAAGACAGCCCATCGCGGGGGTGCCTGGCTATTCCTGCTGCTGGCCGTGTGCACTGCTGCGCCGTTGCTGGCCGAGCCGCAGGCGGTGCGCTACCCGCGCTCGTTCAGCGGCTACGAGTACCGTGACAGCTACGTTCTGGAACTGCTGCAACTGGCACTGGCCAAAGCCGGCAGCGAGCAGACGCTGCAACCCTCGGCGCTCAGCATGGAGCAACGCCGCGCGCTGACCGAGCTGGAACATGGGCGCAACGTGGATGTGGTCTGGTCGATGACCAGCACCGAGCGGGAAGCCCGTCTGTTGCCCGTGCGCATCGGCATCGACAAGGGCCTCATGGGTTGGCGCATCGCACTGTTGCCGAAGAGCCAGCAGCGCAGACTCAGGGACGTCCACAGCCTTGCCGATCTGCACCAGCTGCGCGCCGGTCAGGGGCATGACTGGCCCGACCGGAAAATTCTCGAATATAACGGCCTGCCTGTCGTCCCCAGCTCCAGTTACGAGAGCCTGTTCCGCATGCTGACGGCGGGCCGTTTCGACTATTTCCCGCGCTCACTGCTGGAAATCTGGGACGAAGTCGACAGCCAGCCACCACTCGAGCTGGTGGTCGATCCCTACCTGGTCCTGCACTACCCCACCGCTTCGTATTTCTTCGTCTCGCGGCATAACCCGCAGTTAGCCGAAACGCTACGCCTGGGACTGGAGCGCGCCCTGCTCGACGGCTCGTTCGACCAACTGTTCATGCGCCATTACGGCGAAAGTCTGCGCCTGGCCAAGCTGTCGCAGCGCCGCATCCTCGAACTGGACAACCCGTTGCTGCCCGCAGGTACCCCACTCGCGCGGCGCGAACTGTGGCTGAGTCGCGAAGACCTGTTACAGCTCGACCAGCCGCTAGCGCCCGAATAACGCTGCCGGGACCGCCAGGTTCCTCGGCCATTCCCGACTGAGGCCTGTATAAGGCGGCTGGAGCTGGCCTTTGAGTCACCACTGGCACGCTTAAGCCGACATCTCATGCGACACAGAGCGTGGCATCGATCACCCTCGGCAGGGGGCGAAGCGGTTAGAATGGCCGGCTATTGTGCTGGGACGCACGAAGAATACCCATGGACGCCGTCACACAGGAGTTTCACCTTGCATAAGCTATTCACCCTGACCGCCTGCTTGTTGCTGGGCGCCTGCGCCAGCGACTCGCACTCGCCTCAAGAGCAATCCGCCAGGGCCGGCGGCGGCTCGATTGCCAAGAGCAACCTCGAGGCCATCCACAATGTCCGCCCTATTCCATTGCCGGCGAAGTGGTCGATCACCGCCAACGAACCGCGCATGGACTTTGGCGCGGCGATTTCCAACTACCGGGTGTTCTCGCTGCAACTGAAAAAGGGTGAGCGCTATACCCTGAACCTCAGCACGCCATGCAACAAGGCGTGCCTGGGCGTCAGTAAGTTCGCCCTCAAGCCCCGCGCGCTGCTGCTCGATAGCTATGGCTCGGTGATCGCCAATACGCCGGCGCGCGACTCGGCAGTGGTTGGTCAGGCGAGCCTGGGCTGGGATGGTGAGGCGCCGGAAGACGGCACCTATTACCTGCTGGTGGCCGCCGACAACGAAGACATCGGCAAGACCATCGTAATCGATGACGTCTGGGTGAATAACTCGCCGCTGATGGCTGTCCCCCTTGAGGGGAACGCCGCGTCCATTGGCCTGGGCACCACCAACCCCGCCCAGCTCTAGGACTGCGCCGTGCTCCAGCGCTTGCCGCGGCTGGAGCGGCGCGCGACACGTTGCCCATCACTCAGCCACAACGCTGCCTCGCAGAGGACCCTGGACGTCTGGGCACGCTATGCGGCTGAGCGCGATACTCACTATCGAGGTGAATGATTTCTACCGGGACCTAGCCCTGCATACCCTGTCGCCAGTGTGTTGAAGCCGTATCCGACAGGTGCCCCGATGAAATCCCTCCTCACCCTCTCGCTCATTATGCTGCTCGGCGGCTGTGCCAGCCAACCCGATCCTGCGGAGCGTCCGTACAGCGACGCTGAGATCAAGCAATTCTCCCTGGAGCTGCTCAGTCGTAGCGGTCTGCCCTACGAGGATTACGAGCGGATAAGACGCGCGCTGACGACACCTTCACACCGAATGTCTAACGCGATCAAGGACAGCCAGCCTGACAATGCGAAACGCGGCTAAAGGCTGACAGCCTCTGCTGGATGATCACCGCAGCCGACATGCCCAACACAGGCGGGCTTGACCAGGATCAGAGGAAGCTGTTGAACGCCAGCGTCGCCGCCACCCCGGCCAAAATAACCGCCACTGCTGTCAATAGTCGGCTATTGAACCCTGGCTTTCGCGGCACATCGACCGGTACTGGGCTGAGTGGAACGGCAGATCGCAGCGGATTGCTGGCACCTGCTCGGCTGACCTGGGGCTTGCTGTTGCCCGGTTTGGGCAAGTCGACGGCGCGCATGAAGACCGTGGCATCTTCATCCTCGGCCTGCGCGACTGCGGTCTTGGGGCCTATCACCAACAGCGTCACCGAGCCCATTTTCAGTTGATCTCCTGGCTGTAAAACGGCCGTAGCGACCTTCTGCTGGTTGACTCGTACGCCGTTGGCCGAGGCCAGATCCTTAATCTCCAGCACATCATCCTTGAGAAAGAACTCACAATGCCGACGCGACAGTTCCATGTCGCTGAAGCACAGTTCACACTTGGTCGAGCGGCCGAACGTCATCGAGCCGTTGACGTGAAACTTCTTGCCCTCATGCTCGCCCTTGACCACCTGCAAGAACCAGCGCGCGTTGGCCCCGCTCTGCGCCTTGCTCTTGGTTGGGTCTACGAACACCAACTCCACCACGCCGATACGCACGCAGTCGTTCGTGCGCAGTTGGTAGCGCGCGGTAATACGCTCATCGTTAACCCAGGTGCCCACCTGGCTGCCACAGTCGGTGAGGTAGTAGTAACCATGGTCCTGGCGAATCTCCGCATGGAAAGGACTAATACCGGCATCGGCCAGCACCAGGTTGTTACGACTGTCCTGACCGATGGTCAGACGCTCGTCGACCAGCCAGATCGGCGCTTGGCGATTGTCGCTGAAATGAATCCTGAGCATGTTCGGTGTTTACCCTGGGCAAGTGACGCAAAGCCAATAAAGCGCGACCCGTTAATGCATGCCACTGTCACTCGATGCCGGCGCTGGTCACTGTCACCAGGCTACGAGCCTCAATACACTCACTTGCTGAAGATGTTGTTCCACAGTCGCTTGATCGGGTTCTGTGTGTCTTGCTTTGGCGAACTGCTTGCTCGCCTGACGGATTTGCTGGCCGGCGCCCGCGGCGCCTGGGCCAACTGAACGCGGCGCTCATGAGCATCATAGAGCTTTAGCAAGGTTTCATTGGCCGGCTCCACTTCCAGCCCCTGCTTGATGTACGCCAAGGCCATTCTGTACTCGCGGCGCCCATAGGCCTGCTGGCTTTGCTCAATAAAGCGCTGCGCAACGCGGTTAATACCCGCCAGGGCCAATAGATTATCCGGCTGCCAGGCCAATACTTGGCGAAAATAGAAGGTCGCGCTGTCATCCTCTGGCAACAATAGTCGATCTTCCACGAGGCGCTGCTCGGCACTCTCCAGGTAACCGTCGATTCGCGCCTGTAATACCCGGTGCAAACCCTCAAGGGCTCGGGCGTTGCCTGGATCGAGCAACAACGCCTGGCGGTAGTAGTAATCGGCGTTATTCTGCGGCGGTTCGAGCAGCTTGCCTTCGCCCAAGCGCTGCTCGGCTTGAGCGATAAAATCGGCGATTTGCAGCTGTTGGTAACCGTAATAACCAGCCCACCCAGCGCCACTCAACGATAGGACGCCAAGCAGCGCCCAGGGCAGAACTTTGCTTCGTGCACTCACGCCCTTGCGCGCATGAGCCTGGTCCAACTTGAGCCCAGGGGCGATGCGGGTGCTATCCGGGTCGAACGCCTGCAACTCATCCAAACTGGCGAGCAGCACCCGGCAGTCGGCAAAGCGCTCGTCCGGGTTCTTGGCCAGCATGCGCTCGAGCAACCATTGGTAGCTGTGCAGATGCTCCGGCAGGCTGGGCAGTTCCATCTGCACGTGATTCATCACGGTCTGGGTGTAGTTGCCGCCGCGATAGGGATTACTCCCCGTGAGCATCTCCAGCAGGATCACGCCGAGGCTGTAAATGTCACAACGGGCATCCAGCGCCAGACACTGAGCCTGCTCCGGACTGCTGTAGGCCGGGCTGCCGACGGCGATACCGAACTGCGTAAGGTCCTGCTCCAGCGTCACTTCCTTGGCCACGCCAAAGTCGCTGATCACCGCGGTGCCGTCATCCCGAAAGAGGATGTTGGCTGGTTTGATGTCGCGGTGTACCAAACCATGCTCATGCACCACGGCCAGACCGCTGGCGATCTGGCGGACTACCTGTAACGCGCGATGCGGCGCGAAGACCTCACCCTTGTGCTGCGCCAGATCGCCGCCGGAGACGAACTCCATCGCCAGGTAATAGCGGCCGTCGGCGAGTCTGTCGATGTCATGGATGGTGATGATCGAGGGGTGATGCAGGCCGGCCACTATGTGACCTTCCCTGATGAAGCGCTGACTGAACGCCTCGTCGTCGGCGTTGAGCAATACTTTCACCGCGACCTTGCGGTGCAACGAGAGTTGGGTGGCCAGGTACACCTCGGCCATACCGCCCTTTCCCAGGCGGCCATGCATGCTGTAGCCAGGAATCTCAATCAAGTCTTCATTCATCTGGGTCAAACACACCGAGTGATCACTTCGTTAGGGGCTTGAATAATCTGCTGAGAAAACCGCGTGACTGCGGCGCAGACACCGGTTGCTGTGCGGCGCAGCCGAGTACGATGCAAGAGATATTGTCATGCCCGCCCATCTGGTTGGCCAGAGCAATCAGCTGCTCCACCAATTCGTCGAGGCTGCTGGCGCTAGCACACACTTGCTGGATTTGCGGGTCGGTCAACTCCCCGGTCAGCCCATCGCTGCACAGCAACAGCAGTTCATGCGGCCCTAGACTGCCGCGCACCTGGCCGATTTCGAGGACCTGATCGTCGCGACCCAGGCACTGGAAAATGACATTACGCTGAGGGTGGTTGCGCGCCTCTTCGACGCTCATTTCGCCGGCATCGATCATCGACTGCACCCAGCTGTGATCACGACTCAAGCAACTGATGCCGTCGGCATCAACGCGATAGGCGCGGCTGTCGCCTACCCAGACAATCTCGAAATCGGCCCCCGAAAAGCGCACGGCGACCAGGGTAGTACCCATCCCGCGGCATTCGGCATCGCCCTCGGCAGCGGCGAGGACGGTGCAATTGGCCGCATGCACGGCACTCAGTAAATCCTGACCCTCGGCACAGGCGCTACGCAGCGTTTGCAGTGCCAAGGCACTGGCCACCTCACCGCGCCGATGCCCGCCCATGCCATCGGCGACCGCCCATAGACTCAACTCAGGACAGCACAACAGCGCATCTTCGTTGTGCCCTCGTACCTGGCCAATGGCAGTCTGTGCTGCGTATACCAGGGGTTCTCCAATCAACGCCATCGACCTGCCTACTTCTTGATCATCTGGAGGGCTGCGTGACATACAGCGTAGAGTCGCTGACAACAACGCGCATGGGCCAATCAGGGTTCGACGCAGTCGTCGAGCGACGTAGTACCCCCCCATGAACAGCTGCTCAACCTCCTTCATCATAAGCATAGGTGGCCCACTGCAACCATGGCAGCTATCACAGCGCGATAAAAATCTAGCGTGCACCTTCTATCGCTCAGCTATTCTCAGAAGAGCAGTAGCGACTTTCGATCCATGCAGGCTCATGCAGCTTGGGAGGTGGGAATGCCCCAGAAAACCCTTCGATTACCGCATTCTTCAACCGCGAACTAGACAGAGGTGAAGATCATGAGCAAAGGTATGGACTCAAAGAAACAAGCAAAGAAAAAGCCCCTGAAAACTGCCCATGAAAAACGCATGGCAAAGAAAGGCAAAGCCACCAGTAAAACCATTCTGGGGAGCCACTCCGCAGACGCCTGAGTCATTCGTCCAGCGCAGGCCCTGCGCCTGCTGCTGGACATTTATCCCGCCCCCAGTGCACCGACCATACCCGGCCCCATCCGCATGCACGACCTGCACTATCGCGCCCTCCCTGTGCCACTCAAGCCGTTGGCGGACAAGTTCTACCGCAGCCATCGTTCGCGAATGCTAGCCCGCCATGAAGACCAGGTGTGGGTCGCACAACACACCGAAATCGTCGCCGCGCTGTGCCTGCGGCCTGTCGCTCAGGGGCACTGGCTGACCAGCCTGTTCGTAGCACCCGCACAACGCCAGCAAGGGCTGGCAAGCCAACTGCTCGAGCAGGCGCTGACGCACACAGCAGGCGCAATCTGGCTGTTCTGCCATCCTGAGTTGAGCTCGTTCTACAGGCGCCAGGGCTTTATGCCTTGCGCCAGCCTGCCCCCAGCGCTGAATGAACGATTTTTGCGCTATCAGCGCAGCAAGACCTTGATTGCCTTGGAGCGCTGTAGATAAAGCCAACAATCCACTCATCCAATCGGATGAATAGCCCCGCGCCACAGGGTTATTCGTCGATCCGGCGAAAATACTGGCACTTTGCCCGACTTTGACCCTTGCCATCTACTGACTAAGCTCTGCATCCTTAGCCCAAACAATCACAAGAATCGGCCATGGCTATGCAACACTCGCGACTGCTCAAGCGGCTGCGTCGAGACTTCCAGCTCTCCATCATCACCTTGATGGGCCTGTTCGGCATCCTGGGCATCTCGCCTTATGCCGTGTATCGCTTGGCGGAAGGTAATTACCTGGTCGGTGCAGCCGATACCATCATCGTGCTGTCGACCCTGTTCGCCGTGCTCTATGCCTGGCGCACTGGCGACACGGTCAAGCCGGGTATCTACCTGGCGGGTATTTTTTCCGTGGGCGCGACGCTGATCGTCATCAACCTCGGGGTCAACGGCCTGTTCTGGATCTACCCGCTGATCCTCTTCAACTTCTTCATGGTCTCGCCGGGCAGAGCCTGGGTGATCACGGCACTGGTACTGACCGCGTTGGTCGCCCATGCCCTGTTCGTCCCGGGCACGGTGTTCGACAGCCACTATCAGATGGTGTCATTCCTGGTCACCAGCATGATGGCCAGCGCCCTGACGTTTATCTTCGCCTACCGCACGCGCAGCCAGCGCGACCAGTTGCAGACCCTGGCGAGCCACGATCCACTGACCGGCGCACGCAATCGTCGGGCAATGAATGAAGAACTGAAAATAGCGGTATCCACGCATCGCCGACACGGCAACAGCTACGGCGTATTGGTCATGGATCTGGATCACTTCAAACAGGTCAACGACAGCTACGGCCACCAGGCTGGCGACCAGGTACTAGTGGAGTTCGTCGAGCTGATCAAGGACTCTTCGCGTCAGGAGGATCGCTTGTTTCGCTTTGGCGGAGAAGAATTCCTGCTACTCCTGCCCAATACCGCCAAGTCAGGCCTGCAGGCGGCCGCGAACCAGCTGCAACAGCAGATCGCGGCCAACCTGCAAGGCCCAGGCGGGCCGGTGACGGTCTCCATCGGCGGCGCCATTTTGCGCAGTGGTGAACAGTGGGGCAGCTGGCTGCAACGCGCCGATCAGTGCCTGTATCAAGCCAAGAGTGCCGGGCGTAACCGCAGCATCATCGATGAGACATCGCAGAACGTCAGCGAACAACCGATCGGTAATAGCTGAGAAAATCCACCTTGCCTGTTAGGTTCCCAGCGCCATCTGGCGCAGCAAGGCAGGCTCTGGGTAGATTCCGCGCAGAAGCCTTGCCCCTGTAACAACACAGACTGAGGCGTGTCTACTGAGTACATTCACACCTGAGACCGGTCATGAAACGACGCTCCTTACTCCAAGGCATTGCCCTGCTGCCGGCCCTGCCACTGCTCGGCAGTTATGCCCCGCTCAGCCTGGCCGAAACCTCCACTGACAGCGCTCCGGTTACCCCGCTGGACAAGCCCCACAGCGCCTGGCGCGAGCTGCTGCCACCTGCTGCCTATGCGGTGTTGTTCGAAGAAGACACCGAACGCGCTGGCAGCAGCCCGCTGAATCAGGAGAAACGCGCCGGCACCTTCATCTGCGCCGCCTGCTACTTGCCGCTGTTCGATAGCCAGCACAAATACGACAGCGGTACCGGCTGGCCGAGTTTCACTCAGCCGATTGCCGGTCACACCGGCTTCAAGCGCGATTTCAAATTGATTTTCCCGCGCACCGAGTACCACTGCGCTCGCTGTGGAGGGCATCAAGGCCATCTGTTCGACGACGGCCCACAGCCGCGTGGCGAGCGCTGGTGCAACAATGGTGTGGCGCTGCGTTTCGTCCCTCGGGACGAAACCCTTCCTGCACTCAGGAGCTGAAAATGACCGCTATTGTTTTCAACCGGCTCACTCGTGGGCCTCTGCTGGCGGTATCCCTGTTGCTGGCTGCCTTATTGGCGGCGTGTGGACAGACGTCGGCCCAGACTGCGGAAACCCCCGCTAGCCCACCGAGCAGCAGCGCCGCAGAAGGCGTGGCGGTATTCGCCGGAGGTTGTTTCTGGTGCACCGAATCGGACTTCGACAAGGTCCCCGGGGTGATTTCGACCACCTCCGGTTACATCGGCGGCACGGTTGCCAATCCAACCTACCAACAGGTCTCGGCTGGTAGCACTGGTCATGCCGAAGCGGTGCAGGTGCGTTTCGACCCGAGCAAGACCAGCTACGCCAAGCTGCTGGAAGCCTTCTGGCCGACCATTGATCCGTTGACCGCGAACGCGCAGTTCTGCGATCACGGCTCACAATACCGAAGCGCAATTTTCTACGGTAATGCCGACCAACAGGCACAGGCCGAAGCCTCAAAAGCCGCCCTGCAAAAATCCGGGCGCTTCAACCAGCCCATCGTTACCGAGATCCTCCCGGCCAGCACCTTCTACCCAGCCGAGGATTACCACCAGGACTATCACCAGAAGAATCCGCTGCGCTATGCCTATTACCGCAGAGGCTGTGGCCGCGATGCTCGGCTTGAGCAACTGTGGGGAAAAAAAGGCTAGGCCGCACTGGCAAGCGCGGACGATAGTCCTTTAGCTGACCCGCCCGCCCCTCGCTGCAGCGGCAACTGCCGATGCAGCGAGGGGCGGCTTGGGTTAAGCATCAGGCATGCCCGTGGCGCTGCGCATGCGGATACCCGCGGCCCTTACTTGAGCTGGCTCTTGACCTTCTCCAGTGCGGCGCTGGCGCACTGCTCATCGAGATGACCACCTGGCGCGCCACCAATACCGACAGCACCAATCACCTCATCCCCGACCTTGATCGGCAAGCCGCCGCCCAATACCAGGAAGTCGTCGATCATCGGCAGGTTTTGAGCGCCTGGGTTCTTCTGCACCATCTCGACAATGGCCGAGGTGGCGGCCTTGGTCGAAGCCGAGGTGTAAGCCTTGCGGCGGCTGGCATCGACGGTATGGGGGCCGGCATTGTTCGCACGCAAGACGGCCCGCACCGAACCGGCCCGGTCGACTACCGTGGCGGTGACGTTATAGCCCTTAGCGGTGCAACTCTCGACGGCGGCGCTGACGATCTGCGCGGCGAGCTTCTGGCTCATGTTGCGCTCAGTGGCAACCTCTGCCTGAGCGGTGACACTGAGGGCGGCGAGACTGCCCAGGGCAATGATGGCTAAGGATTTCATAAACGTTCTCCAGTTGAGTTTATCGGCCAGAACCGAAGCCCATTCTGGGAAGTTTGTACGGCTGAGTACCATCGGCCTGACTGCGGAGGTCTCTGCGTAGAATTACCTAAAGTACCGCTCACTCGGGGGCGAGAGCCGTCAGATAGAGCCTGACCAGTTGCGCCAGCGAATCAACGTCGAGTTTCTCGAACAGGTTGGCGCGGTGGCTTTCCACCGTGCGCGGCGAGAGAGCTAGCTCGCGGGCGATCTGCTTGTTGGAAAGACCATCGACGATCTTCGCCAGCACTTCGCCCTCACGCTCGGTGAGGCGGGCCAGACGCGCCTGCGCCTGCCGCGAGACGCTGGCCTTCTCCCGACTGCGGATGTGCGCACGCACTGCGCCCTGTACCGCCTCGATCAGCTCGCCTTCGTCCGCCGGTTTGCTCAGAAACTCGACTGCGCCACTGCGAAAAGCCCGCCGACAGGCCGCCAGGTCTCCGTGCCCGGTGAGAATGATCACCGGTAGATCGATGTGCTCGGCGCTCAAGCGATCGAGCAGTTGCAGGCCCGACTCGCCCGGCATGCGAATATCCAGAATCAGGCAACCGATGGCATGCGCAGCGTATCCGCCGATGAACTCGGCACTGCTGGCATAGGCCTCACTGCTCAGGCCCACGGAGCGCAGCAACAAGGCCAGCCCCTCGCGCACATCCGGGTCGTCATCCAGCAGATAGACCACCGGGGATTGTTGATTGATCAATCGAGCGCCTCCAGGGCGATAGGCAGGGTCACACTGAACAGGCAGCCGCCGACAGGGCTGCTGACGACACTCAGCTCACCGCCGGCCTGCTCGATAATGCTGGAGCAGATAGTCAGGCCAAGCCCCAGTCCCCCCTGTTTGGTGGTGAAAAAAGGCTCGAACAAACGACTGGCCACTTCACTGCTGAGGCCCGGGCCGGAGTCGGCGATATCCAGGCGCAGGCTGCGCGCCTCACGAGTCAGGCTGACATCGAGCCGGCGCAGAGGCTGCCCAGCCATGGCCTCGATGGCATTCAGCAACAGGTTGACCAACACCTGTTCGAAGCCGATGGCATCGCCCAGTACCGGCGGCAATCCGCTGGGCAGCGAGGCGTGCACCTTGATCTGCTGGCGGCGCAGCGTCTCGCGGGTGAGCGCCAGCGCACCCTCGACCACGCCCCGCAACTCAACGGACTCGGCTTGCGGGGTATGCGGTGACATGAACTGGCGCAGTCGATGGACTATCGCACCGGCTCGTTTGGCCTGACGCGCCAGGTTGCCGGCGGCCTGCTGAGCACCGGGCAGATCGAGCGGATCGTCGGCGATAAAGTTGGCCAGCGCCTGGCTATTGGCGAGCATGGCGGCCAGTGGCTGGTTCAACTCATGGGCGATCCCGGCCGCCAACTCACCCATGGTATTGATGCGCGAGGCCTGAGCCAGGGCCAATTGCCGCCGGGCGATGCTGCTTTGCCGGTACTGTTCTATCGCCCAGCTGGACAACAGGCTGACCAGCAACAGCATGGCGCTAACCATCCCCAGGCGCAGCCAGGGCAGCTGCTCGGGTAACGGCGCTTGCCGGCTGGTGAGCAAAAATGGCTGGGACTGGCTGCCCAGGTGCTTGCTGAACAGTAAAGGCGCCATCCCCGTCCAGCTGGGTTGGCGCAGGGGGAGCTGCCAGAGCACCAGCCCATCACTGGCCGACAGCTCGGCTCCCATAGATGGCGGCGGCAACTCTTCAGGCTGCAGCAAGCGCTCGCTGGCGATGCGCAGGGCGAAGATCGAACCATGCTGACTGCGGCGCAGCAAACGGTAATGCCCAGGCTCAGCGGGAGCCACGTTCAGCAACCCTTGGCCGGGGCGCTCAGGCAAGGCTTCCAGCACCCCATCACCGAGCGGCGGGGTCGGCTGACTGGCAATCTGCTGCCAGCGCCCCTGAGCTGTCTTGCGGTAGCGCTCGATGCTGGCAACCTGCGGATAAGCGCGCTGCAGCGAGGCGGCGAAGGTCGCAAATAACCCACTGGAGGTGCCCATGGAAAGCTCGGCGGCGATCAACGCAGCAAGAATCGCCTCGTGCTGTTCGGCCCGTTGCGTCAGCAGACGGTGAACAATCCGCGACTGGGTTTCAAACGCCTCGAGCGTAGCGGCCCGCTGCTCACCCAGCAGCCAGGTGGCATAAGCCAGGGACAGCCCCAGCCAAACCAGCAAGGCGCTTAACCAGAGCGGCACGGCCTTCAGGCGCATGGGCTGGGCTGGCATGTCGAGAAAGAGGAAGGCGGCACGGAGCACTCTGCTGTGGGACGGACAATACGCGAGACACCCGAAGTGCCTCTGTTCGCGCAGAGTGTGCCACCGCAACACGCCTTTGTCGTTTCCGTACAACTACGCAGAGACCCGTGTAAAAGCCGACTGCTGACGCCGATGCGCGCACAGGACGGGGCTGAGAAGCCTTATCGCCGCTGTCCCGGAAACCACGACAACGCACAAAGTAAAGCTGCAATGCTTGAGTCGACTACCTGACCCAAAGCATGGGCTCGCGCATCCCTGCGCTCGGGCCTTCGGCCCAGCCTGCGGCTGCCCAGAATCGCTCCCGGCGATTCTGTCTGGCCAAGGCCTTTGCTCGCCCCATCCATGGGGCTCGGCCTTCGGCCCGCCCTGCGGGCGTCCAAAATCGTTCCGGACGATTTTGTCGAGGCGAGCTGGTGCCGCAAGTCCCCAACGACGAACCGGCCAGCGTGCTGCTGGAGCGAATAAAAGCCCAACACGCCGCAGCGTCCAAGGCTCGCGGCAGAGCTCGCAAGAGCGCGGATAGCCATGCTTGACGGCGTGCTGGCGGGAAAAGACGCGGCACGGACCTTGGGGGGCAACGCCTTACCCTCGCCCAGGCTGAAGGAGCCGAGGGCAAGTTACCCATAGCTGCAGCCCGGTGTTGCAAAACACTGGGCTTCAGCCCGGAGCCCATGCCCACACTGATAGACCTTGGAGGCGAAACTCCAACGAGGGAAAGTCGTTCAAATACCGCCGAGGCAGAGGTACTTAATCTCCAGGTAATCCTCGATACCGTACTTCGAGCCCTCACGGCCCAGGCCCGAGGCCTTGATGCCGCCGAACGGCGCCACTTCATTGGAGATCAACCCGGTGTTGATCCCCACCATGCCGTACTCCAGTGCTTCGGCCACACGAAATACGCGGCCCAGGTCACGGGCATAGAAGTAGGAGGCCAGACCGAACTCGGTGTCGTTGGACATGGCGATCACGTCGGCCTCGTCCTTGAAGCGGAACAGTGGCGCCAGCGGGCCGAAGGTCTCTTCCTTGGCCACCACGGCGTTGTTCGGCACGTCGGTGAGGATGGTCGGCTCGAAGAAACTGCCACCCAGGGCGTGCGGCTTGCCACCGGTGAGCAGCTTGGCACCCTTGCTGATGGCGTCGGCAATGTGCTCCTGGACCTTGGCCACGGCCTTGGCGTCGATCAGCGGGCCGGTGGTGGTGCCTTCGTCCAGACCGTTACCGATCTGCAACTTGGCCACCGCGACTTTCAGCTTCTCGGCGAACGCGTCGTACACGCCGTCCTGGATATACAGACGGTTGGCGCATACGCAGGTCTGGCCGTTGTTGCGGTACTTGGAGATCAGCGCGCCTTCTACCGCCTTATCCAGGTCGGCATCGTCGAACACGATAAAGGGTGCGTTGCCGCCCAGCTCCAGGGACACCTTCTTGATGTCCTTGGCGCACTCGGCCATCAGCTGGCGCCCGATCTCGGTCGAGCCGGTGAAGCTCAACTTGCGCACGATCGGGTTGCTGGTCAGCTCGCCACCAATGTCGCCAGCGCTGCCGGTGACCACACTCAAGACGCCTTGCGGAATACCGGCGCGGTGCGCCAGCTCGACCAGCGCCAGAGCGGAGAACGGCGTCTGCGAAGCCGGCTTGATTACCATGGTGCAACCGGCGGCCAGGGCCGGGCCGGCTTTACGAGTGATCATCGCCGCGGGGAAGTTCCACGGGGTAATCGCCGCGGTGACGCCGATCGGCTGTTTGAGCACGATCAGACGTTTGTCCGGCTGGTGGCCGGGAATCACGTCGCCATAGATGCGCTTGGCTTCTTCGGCGAACCACTCGATAAAGGACGCGGCGTAGACGATTTCGCCCTTGGCTTCGGCCAGCGGCTTGCCCTGCTCCAGGGTCATCAGGCGGCCGAGGTCGTCCTGGTTCTCGATCAGCAGCTCGAACCAGCGGCGCAGTTTGTTCGAACGTTCCTTGGCGGTCAGCGCGCTCCAGGCCGGCAGCGCACGGTTGGCGGCTTCGATGGCTCGGCGGGTTTCCGCGGCGCCCATCTTCGGCACAGTCCCTATGATTTCATTGGTGGCCGGGTTGGTGACCTTGAGGGTCTGGCCGCTGTCGGCGTCCAGCCAGGTGCCGTCGATATAGGCTTGCTGACGAAACAGCTGGGGGTCTTTCAATTGCATGCGGGGCTCCTTCACAGGCGGCAGTCCGTCCTGAGCAGCGTTGATTTCAGGCAGTGAGTGGCAGGTGGTCGTTGGGGGCAGACGCCGAGCGCTGCCCCCGACGGACTTAGCCGACCCAGCGGGTGGTGTCATCCAGGGCCTTGGCGAAGCGCTCCAGAATCAAGCCGACTTGCTGCTCGTTGACGATTAACGGCGGGCAGAAGGCCACGGCATCACCCATGGCGCGGGTAATCATGCCGTGCTCCTGGGCTCTGCCGGCCATGTAGCGGCCGAGAGTGCCGAGCGTCTGATGCGGCGCTTTGCTCGCACGGTCGCCTACCAGCTCCACCGCAGCGATCAGGCCGCAACCACGGACTTCGCCGACCAGGGGGTGGTCGGCGAAGTCTTGCAGGCCGCTGCGCAACAGCTGGCCCATTTGCGCCGCGTGCTCGACCAGGTTGTCCTCTTCGATGATCTTCAGGTTCTCCAGGGCCACGGCGCTGGCCACCGGATGACCGCTGCCGGTGAAGCCATGGCCAAGCGAACCGAGCGCCTGGCTGTGATCGGCGATGCCCTGGAACACCGGGTCATTGATCAGGATCGCCGCGATCGGCTGATAGGACGAGGACAGCTGCTTGGACACCACCATGATGTCCGGCTGGATGCCGAAGGTCTGGCTGCCGAACATCTGCCCGGTACGGCCAAACCCACAGATGACCTCATCGGCGATCACCAGGATGTCGTACTTGCGGCAAACCTTCTGGATCTTCTCCCAGTAGGTGCGCGGCGGCACTATGACGCCGCCGGCGCCCATCAGCGGCTCACCAATGAACGCGGCGATGGTGTCCGCGCCTTCGGCGAGAATCTTCTGCTCCAGTTCGGCGGCCAGGCGGTCGGCGAACTGCTCTTCACTTTCACCGGCCAGGGCGAAACGATAATGGTGCGGGCAGCCGACATGCAGGAAGCCCGGCAGCGGCAGGTCGAAACCGCGCTGGTTGCCCGGCAGGCCGGTCAGGCTGGCGCTGGCGATAGTGATGCCATGGTAGCCGTTGACCCGGCTGATGAACTTCTTCTTGGCCGGCAAGCCGCGAGCATTGTTGAGGTACCAGACCATCTTCACCACGGTGTCGTTGGCCTCGGAACCGGAGTTGGTGAAGAACACCTTGCTCATCGGCACCGGCGCCATTTCGATCAGCTTCTCGGCCAACTCGATGCTCGGACGATGCGATTTGTGACTGAACAGGTGATAGAACGGCAGGGTGTTGAGTTGCTGCTCGGCGGCCTTGATCAGACGTTGATTGCTGAACCCTAGCGCGGCGCTCCACAACCCAGCCATCGCCTCGATATAGCCCTTGCCCTGATCGTCATAGACATAGATGCCCTCCCCTCGCTCGATGATCAGCGGGCCGACCTCCTGATGCAGGCGGGCATTGGTGTAGGGGTGCAGTTGATACTGAATGTCTTTTTCTGGCAGCGAGGACACTGACTGGTTCATGGCGCGCTCTCAAGATGACTAACAAGCATGGTTTCTGGGGGGTAGCCGTATAAGCAGGCACCCGGCTTTTGATCACACTCACGCACTGCAACCCGGCAATGAGCTCAGCAACGCTGACTTGGCTCGGGAGCGTTGAGTGCACTGGCCGACAGCCTATTAGGCTGAGCCGGAGCGGGGCTTGTCGCCTGGTGCACCGTCTTGTTCGTCCCAGTGCACTGGCGCATTCGCCCCGAGTTGCTTATGCGGGCTGTTTGGATTGTGCAAATCCAGGCAGTCCCTGCAGCTGTGCATCAATCTGCTCGATGACGTAAGCCCCGATCGGGATGGCCGAGGTGGCCGCCGGCGACGGCGCATTGCAGACGTTGACGCTGCGCCGGGTATTGCGGAACAGGAAATCCTCGATCAGCTTGCCTTCCTTGGACACCGCCTGGGCGCGGACCCCGGCCGGGTACGGCTTGAGATCCTGTACCTGGAGGCTGGGGCAGTACTTGCGCACCAGTTGCAGATAGCCGCGTTTGTACAGCGAGTTCTTCATCTCGATCAGGCCGGGGCGCAGGTTGTCCTTGAGCACCTTGAGGATGCCCGGGGTGGTCAGCATCTCGAAGGTGTCGGCCAGGGAGATGTCGCGCTTGCGATAGCCCTCGCGTTTGAGCGCCAGCACCGCATTCGGGCCGACCGTCACGCTGCCGTCGATCATGCGGGTCAGGTGCACGCCGAGGAACGGCATGGATGGATCGGGAATCGGGTAGATCAGGTGGTTGACGATGCGGTTGTGCTGCTCGGGCAGCAGGTAGTATTCGCCGCGGAACGGGCAAATGCTGAAGCCCGGGTCGAGGCCCAGCAGGCGTACCATGCGGTCGGCCATCAGACCCGAGCAGGTCACCATAAAACGTGCGCTGTAGTCGCCCTGCTCGGTTTTCACCCGCATCTCGGTCGCCGTCTCTTGCAGGCCGATGACTTCGCTGTCGTAGCGAATCTCGCCGCCGTGCTTCTGGAACTCGCGGGCCATGGCGGCGGTGACCTCGGCATAATTGACGATGCCGCTGGAGGGCACGAAGATCCCGCCGATCCCGGTGATATTCGGTTCGCGCTCCCTGAGCTGCTCGGCCGACAGCCACTCACGCTCCAGCCCGTTGGCCGCGGTGCGCTCCCACAGCGCGCGCATGCGCTGCATTTCCACCTCATTGGTGGCGACCAGCAACTTGCCGCACTCATCGTAGGCAATACCCTGCTCATCACAGAACGACTTGGTGGCGCGGTTGCCTTCCAGGCAGAACTTCGCCTTCAGGCTGCCCGGCGTGTAGTAGACGCCGGCGTGGATGACCCCGCTGTTGTGCCCGGTCTGGTGCTTGGCTGGCCCGGACTCTTTCTCGAGCAACAGGATTTTCGACTCTGGGTAGGCCTTGATCAGCTGCATGGCGGTCGACATGCCGATAATGCCGCCCCCGATGATCACAAAATCGTACACCGCTATCACCTCTACTCGATCCGTGTTGTCCAGTGGACAAGTGACAAGGACTACACCGCGTAGCCCCTGCCCAATTAATGGCCATTATTGGCCTTGCTGGTGGCCGAGCTTGGGGTAGCTGAAGTAGCCGCGCTGGCGCATCAGCTCACGACGCAGCCCCGGATGCGGGGTGAAGGGATCGCGGCCATGCAGCCAATACAGATTGTTGATCAACAGGAAGCAGCCCACCGGCACCGGCACGGACAGTTTGCTTGAGCTGCCTTCCAGGGATTGCGACAGGTCGGTCAGCCAGTTGCCTTCATCGAAGTCCTTGGGCTGCACGAATTGGTCGATATAGCGCATGGTCGGCCGGCCTTCGGCGTCGACATCGAAGATTGCATGGAACACGTCCTGGTCGACCTTCTTGCTCGGCGGCGCCGTCCAGCGCATGACCCGCCGTGCCAGCGGGTGATGGAAGAAGGCATCGCGGTCCTCCCAGTCGTCCAGGTGCAGGATCAGCGAATTGCCACCTTCGATGTTCTGCTCATCAATTTTCATCATCAGCACGTAGTCGGTGATCTGATCGACGAAGGTGCCATCGTTGTGCAGCTCCATCACCCGGTGCGGCTGGCGCAGGTAGCTGTCGGAGTTGTCGATGTTCTCGACCACGAAGCGCGCGTAGAACTGGCCACTCATGGCATCGAAATTCGAGCGCCCCAACAGATGCGCCACCGCCGTGGAGAGCTTGACCATGTCTTCGGCCTGGGCCACATCGTCCAGCCCCTCAGGCCTGATCAGCATGCCGCCGGTGGCGCGATCCATCAGGGTGTTGAGCAGCACCGGACGCAAACTGTTGCCACACAGATCATCGAGAATCCTGGCGCAGCGAAAACGCAGGAAGGACTTGTACTCCAGCGCCTGCACCGGCCACTCGGCCACCGCCGCGCAGAAAGCCTCCACCGTCGCTTTGGCGAAGGTCAGTTCGAGCAAGCGGGACGACTGCGCGGAGGGCGCCAGAGAAAAGCCCTGAACGGCAGTCGGTAGCGGCATCACGAGGTCTTTCAGTTGGGTAAAGGCATTCATGGCAGAGTCCTGACGAAGATGGTCGGTGCGCCGCTCCAGGACTTGCCAGAGCAGCGGGAGTAAATTTATCGCCATTAAATTAAAATGTCTACGTTTTTTATAAACGTAGACAAATACGCCCTATATCTCCACTTAGTAGATATTTCGGCACTTGGGTATGATGAGCGAAATCCGTTGAGGAACATGGCTTATGGATACCCTCGCCCCCCGGCAAAACTCAGCAGTCAGCGGCTATGAGTGGCTCAAGCGAGACATCATTCAGGGTCTGTTCGAGCCCGGCGAGAAGCTGCGCATGAGTGCACTCAAGGAACGCTACGACCTAGGCGTAGGCCCCTTGCGCGAGGCGCTGTCGCAGCTGATTGCGGAAAATCTGGTGGTCGCGATCAGCCAGCGCGGCTACCGCGTCGCCTCAATGTCGCTGAGCGAGATGCAGGACATCTACGACGCCAGGGCCAATCTCGAGGCACTGGTGCTGAGGCTGGCCATCGAACGCGGCGATGACGCCTGGGAGGCCCAGGTGTTGGCCTGCTCGCATACATTGGCCAAGGTGATGGAGGTCAAGACTCAGGAGCAGCTGCTGGAAATCTGGGATGCCCGGCACAAGGCCTTCCACACCGCCATAGCCGCCGGCTGTGGCTCCAGGCACCTGCTGCAGGCGCGCGCCTACCTGTTCGATCAGGCCGAGCGCTATCGTCAGCTGTGGCTGCGGCGCACGGTGCTCTCCGAGGAGGCCTTGAGCCTGAAACGCCACGAACACAGCGAACTGGTCGACGCCATCCTTGCCCGTGACGCAACGCGCGCAAGCGCCATGATGCAGGCTCACCTGATGACGCCGGTACCGATCATCGAGGGGATCATGCGCAGCAGCAAGCTGAGAACTTCCCTGCCCGACCCTGAACTCATGGAGTAGGTGGCGCGCCTCGCTATCGGGCTGCTGGGGGAACTCTCAGCATGTGGGGTGATCTTCGCCGAGCGACTTCTACTCGCCCAAAGCACATTGGCACTCAAGTTACCGACTAATGCTTTAGCGGGACGGCTCGAGCTTCACTGGCGCTGCAGCCGAAGTGCTGACGGAAATGCCGGGAAAACTGTGCCTGATCGCTAAACCCCCAGCGATATGCCAGCTCACCGATTGATAGGTGGCAGTGGGGATCGCGCAGACGTTGGTATACCGCCTCTAGTCGCTTCAGGCGAATCCACTCACCGAGGCTGTAGGGTGTGCTGGAAAATAATTTGTGCACATAGCGAACGGATAAGCCGCAGGCCTGAGCAATATGCTGCGGACTTAGCTCAGCTGAACACAAGTGCAGGTCGATGTAGTGCTCGAGACGCTGCAAATGCAGGGCGGCTAGGTTCGAGCTCTCACTGTTGAGCACTCGCTCATCCTGGCGCAGAGCCATTAACAGCGTCGAAAGGGCTTGTTCCAGCAGCATATGACGGGCGTCCGCATCGCATTCGTCGAAGCGCGCGGCACACATCGCCAGTTGATCAACAAAAATTCGCCCCAAGCCACGCCGAGCGTCGAAGCAGAAACGGGTGTAGCGCTCGGCTCCCCGTATCTGTCCATGCAGCGCGCGCTCAGGTAGTTTGAATACCCAAAGGTCGTTGTCGGAGGAGTAGTGAAAACGATAAGGCGCATCGCCCCGCTCGAAGATGAAGCCACCAGGCTGACAATGCAGCTCACGACCGTCCTGCTCGAAGTGCACCTCGGTGAGACGCGGCACGGTAACCAGGTAACAGGGTTCAGTGTCTTCGCTAACCTGACCCTCGCTGCGCGAATAGCCTAGCTGACTGGAGCGCAGGCGCGATAACGCCAATGGCGTACTGGCCGTCTCCCAAATTTTCAGACTGCCCTGGAAACTGGCGCTGGGATTGAACTCCAACGACAGTGGAAAATATGTATTGCCGATGGCTTCGGCCCAGCGCGGTTGCCTTTCACTCTCAGGCCAATACCGAGTGGACAATTGATGGGCCATGGACGGTCCTCAAGTTGTAATTATTATGAGGCGGCACCAACGGTGAATACCGTCGGTGCCGTTGTTACACCATCCTTGATTAAAGCTTCCTGACGGTCAATGACCGGGGGTCAGCTCATAGGTGGCCGAGGGTGCCAAGCTGACCTGCCAGCCCGGCGGAACAACGATGTTGGTGGTCGCTTCCTCAATCACACAAGGGCCCTGAATCATCTGCCCTACTTCTATCCGGTCGCCGTTGTACACCGGGGTGTCCTGCCAGTCGTCTTGCGCACTGAACAGCATCGGCCGGTGACCGGCCGGCGTCGCGGCCGTTGCCTCGAGCGGGGTTGCAAGCTCAGGCATGGGTGGACGCTGCAAGCGCGCGATGACCGAGCATTCGAGGTTGACCAGCTCGATTGGACTGCCCGGTTCACTGTAGGAGAACAGCGCCTTGTGCCGCTGGTGGAAGGCTTCGCGCAGCGCCGCCAGGCTGCCGTGGTCGAGTCGGTCGCAGCTCAGCTCGACGTTGCACTCGTGGATCTGCCCGAGGTAGCGGATCTCCAGGTTGTACTGGCAGTCGATGCGGTTGTCGCCACCGAAACCGTCGTCACGCAGGTTGGCCATGCCACGCTCGCGCAGCTGCTGCAGGGCCAGGTTGAGCTGCTCCAGGTCGACGAACTGGTCATCCAGGCGCATCGGCAGGGTGGTCAGCTGGTCATAGCGGATGTCCGAGAGAATCTGGCCGAAGGCGCACAGCCCCGAAGCCACCTTGGGAATCAGCACCACCTTGCTGCCGATCTCCTCGGCCAGGCGCATCACGTGCATGCCCGCCGCACCGCCCGCGCCGATCAGGGCGAAGTCGCGCGGATCATAACCACGCTCGACGGACACCCGGCGGATGCCGCTGACCATATTGAGGTTGACCAGGGTGATGATGCCGATAGCGGCACGCTCGACGCTGATGCCCAGTGGCTCAGCAATCTTGCTGCGGATAGCGTCGATCGCGGCCTGGCGATTTAGCCGGATGCTGCCACCGAGCAGTGCGCCGTCGGCCAGGTAGCCGAGTGCCAGGTTGGCGTCGGTCACAGTCGGCTCGACCCCGCCCTTGCCGTAGCACACCGGGCCCGGGGTGGCGCCGGCGCTGCGGGGGCCGACCTGGAGCATGCCGAAGTCGTCGAGGTGGGCGATGGAGCCGCCGCCGGCGCCGAGGGTTTCCACCTGGATCATTGGCACGCCGATGCGGTAGCGCAGGAAGTCGCTGTCCTTGCTGAAGTTGGTGCGTCCGCCCTTGCTCAGGGTGATGTCGAACGAGGTACCGCCCATGTCGACGGTGATCACGTTGTCGATACCGAAGGGCTGGGCCACGCACAGACCGGCTTGCGGGGCGGAGGCCGGGCCCGAATTGATCGCGTTGACCGCACGCTCACGCATCACCACGCCCGGAGCCAGGCCACCGTTGGACTGGAAGTAGCGGGTCGGCTGCTGCGCGCCCAGCTCCTCGAACAGGGCGTCGATGCGTTCGATATAGCGGCCCATCACCGGGCTCAGGTAGGCGTTGACCACGGTGGTCGAGGTGCGGGTGTATTCGCGAATCTGCGGGAACACCTCGTGGCCGCTGCAGACGAAGACGTCCGGCAAGGCGGCACGCACCATGGCCATGGCGCGTTGCTCATGACTGGGGTTGCGCACCGACCAGACGAAGGAGATCGCCACCGCCTGCACCTGTTGTTCGCGGAAGTAGTCGATGGCGGCATGAATCGCCGCCTCGTCCAGCGGGCTGTACTCGCTGCCATCGCTGATAATCCGACCGCCGATGGGGCGGCGCAGGTGGCGCGGCACCAGCATATGCGCCGGTGGATAGGTGGCGTCGTAGCGATGGCCGTCTTCCTTGTGGCCCAGGCGAATTTCCAGGCTGTCCTCATGGCCATCGGTGCACAGCAAGCCGACCTTGACCCCGGTCTTTTCGATCAGCGCGTTGAGCGCCACGGTGGTGCCGTTGATGCACAGATCGCAGTCGGCAATGATCTCGGCTGGCGTGCGGCCGATGGCATCGGCGATTTGCGCCAGACCGTTGCGGATGGCCAGGGTGCCGTCATGCGGGGTGGACGGCGCCTTGAACAGCTGCACGTTGCCCTGGTGGTCGGCGAGGATGAAATCGGTGAAGGTGCCGCCGGCATCGATGCCCAGGCGATATTGTTGTTTGCTCATGCTCGAATCCTCTGCATTGCTCAATGGGGCTGTGCTTAATGCGCGGCGCGGTTGGCGTGGGTGGCGGCTTCATCTAGTTGGCCGTTGCCGTCGATCACTACGCCGTATTCCAGGCGCGCGCCGTCGACCGAGACCAGGCCGTTGCGCACATCGGCCAGTACCGCGGCCAGCGGACGACGCAGTGGGTCGCCATAACCGCCACCGCCCGGGTTGACGTTGATTACGCGCTCGCCTGGTTGTGCGGTCAGCAGAGTGTTCTGGATGTAATGGTCTTCCTCGCCGTCGGCATGCCGATGGATCAGGCGGCCGAGCTTGGGTTCGAGCAGGACATTCTTCGCCCCCGCCGCACCGGCTGTGGGCAGCTGCCGGCCCTCGCCGAAACCGATCACGGTCATGGCGTGCTCGAGCGGTTCGAGCTCCAGGCGAGTGCCGGAACCACCGCGGAATTCGCCGGCGCCACCGCTGTCGGCCATCAGGCTGTAGCGATGGATCAGCACCGGATAGGAGTACTCCAGCAGCTCGATATCGCCGGACATCAGCGCGCCGAAGCAGCACAGCGGGCCGCAGGCTGGCCAGCCGTCCATGGCCTTGTTGGCGCCGGCGCCAGAGATGATCGAGGCCAGCACCATGGTCACGTATTCGTCGTTGTTGTTGCGTGGGTCGCGCCCGGCGATGTTAATCCCGCTGGCATGTCCCCAGGAGGCGGTCACCCGCTCCGGAGCGGCCTGCTCCAGGGCCAGGCGTACGGCGTCTGCGAGGGTTTCCATCGGTGTGGTGGTGCTGTTGACGTGCGGCGCCGGCTCCTGGGCGTTGCACAGCGTGCCGGGTGGACCGAGGTCGACGCTGACGCAGCGATACAGGCCTTCGTTGTAGGGCGGTGGCACCTGGGCGAACATCATCAGCCCGAGGTAGACCCCGGAGATCGAGTTGCCCGCGTAGGAGTTGATGAAGTAAGGCACCTGCGGCGGGCTCTCGATCAGTACGTGCGCCTCGTCGCCGCGAATTTCCACCTGGGCGGTGATCGACAGCTCTCCCAGGCCATGACCGGAGTCTTCGAGAATTGCGGTGCCGCTATAGAAACCGTCTGGCACGTCACGCAGCAGGGCACGCATATGGCGGTCGGCCATATCCTTCAGCTCGGTAATGCAGGCGCGCACCTGGTCGACGCCGTAGCGATCGAGCAGCTCGATCAGGTGGCGTTCGCCCACGCTGCAGGCGCCGTACTGGGCATTCAGATCGCCTTCCTGGTAGGCGCGGGCACGCATGTTGGTCAGCAGCAGGTTGATCACGTCTTCCCGGCGCTGGCCCTGGGCCCACAACTTGACCGGCGGAATGCGCAGACCCTCGGCGTAGATTTCCTTGGCGTCCGGGTTGTAGCCGGCCGGCACCGGGCCGCCGATGTCAGTCAGGTGGCCCTTGCAGACCGCCCAGAACACCAGTTCGCCCTTGTAGAACACCGGTTTGTACATGCAGCAGTCGAGGATATGACTACCCATGTAGGCCGGGTCGTTGTGGTAGATGACGTCGCCTTCGGCAATGTCATCGCCGAAGAAGCCGGCCACGCATTTCATCGCGGGAATCAGCGAGCCCAGGTGAATCGGGATGTCCTGCCCTTGCAGGATCATTTCCGGCAAGTGGTCGAAGAGCGCGTTGGAGTAGTCATGGGCGAGGTTGAACACGCTTGAACGGCTGGTCTTCTCCAGCGTCAGGGTCATTTCTCGCTGGGCGGTTTCGAGCGCGCCGCGCACGACTGCCAGGGTGATCGGATCTACTGTGTTCATGGGTCACCAGAAATCTTGTTTTTATCCGGGGGGGCCGTGACGAATGTCTTGCCCACGTCACTAAAACTACGCGCGGGCCTGGCGGCTGGCTTGTCGCAGAACGCACCGTTTTTTGGCTTGGGGTGTACTGTTTCTATTGCTGTGGCGAGGCGGGATCCAGTGCCCGGAGGACGGATCGCGGCGCATAAAAAACGCCAGCACAGGGCTGGCGAAAACAGGAGCGAGAGTGGTTGCTGGCGCCGCTTATGGCCTCAGAAGTAGTAACCGATGTTGGTGTACAACTGGTTTTCCCAGCGATTGCTACCGCCGGCGCCCAGGCTCTGGGTGTAGCTACTGCCGCCGATATAGGGATCGTTCTTGCCATGCAGCCACTCGACGGCGATCCACAGGTCTTTCAGCGAGAACGAGGTGCCGAGGATGAAGCGCTGGGAGTCCTCGAAGCTGGACTCATCCTTGTCGAACAGGCTGTAGTTGCCGTAGACCTTGGCCCCGGAGAGCCAGCCGAGTGTGCCGGCAATGTCGTAGCTGAGGTCGGCAACATACAGATTGCCCTTGGCCGCGACGTTGAAGGTGCCGTCGAAGCTGCCGAAGCTGACCAGCTTGTCGCTGCCGGGGTTTTTCGGGGTCATGAGCTGGCGAGTGGCTTGCAGCTGCACGCCCCAGGGGCCGTTCTTGCCCAGGTAGTGGGCCGCCAGGGCATTGCGCCGACCGCTGTCGCGGCTGTCCTGGTTGTGCAGCGTCGAGGTCAATGCCGAGGCGCCGATCTCCGACTGCCAGTTGCCGAGCTTGAGGTTGCGGGCCAGGCGTCCGACCAGGATGTCGCGCTCATGGTTGTCGCTGCCGTCGACGACGTAGTCGTCGGCCGTGGCGACACTGGTTGCATAGGTCCGCCCACCGCGGCTGGTGCCTTGGCCCTGATCGGCCGGGCGCAGGTAGTAACCGAGTTGGAGATTCCAGTCATCCTGCTGCTGGATGTATTTGACCCCCAGGTTCGCAATGTCTTCCAGGCCGATCACGCTGCCCAGGGTCTCGAAGAAGGTACTGCCGGCATAAGGCAGCAGGCCGAAGGGAATCTTGTTCAGGCCGACCTGGACCTGACGCGATTCATCGAACTTGTAGCCGATCCAGGCATATTCGGCGAAGGAGATGTCGCCGATCCTGTCGGTGTAGTCGAAGGGGTAGGCCTTGCCATAGAAACGGTATTTGGCCGCGCCGATCCAGCTGTCGGAGTTGTAGGTCGCGGCGAGGAAGGCGGTATCGAAGCTGAGCTTCTCGATATCCCGGTCGGGGTCGTAGTCGATGCGCGCGCGCACGGCGCCGCCTATGTCCAGGTTGTCATTGATAGCCACCGCGCCGGCGGGTAGCGCGAGCGATGCCAGCAATGGCAGTAATGTCAGCGTGGGTAGTGGGTGCAGGTTGATCAGGCTCATGGATGGGCTCTTTGGCATTATTAGTCTTGTTTTCAGCCGCGCGGCACCCAGCCACGGCAGTGCCGGGGCTTGTGCTGGATCGGGTGGGTGGCTGCGGCGAGTTGCCAGAGCCGACTGCATCGGCCCGGCGGACAGGGGTGTTGATTTCAGGTGCAGCTGGCGCGAACAAACCAGCTGCGTTTGGCGCTGTTGAGCAGCAGCCAGTAGCTGCCGAACGCGCTGACAAAGGTCACCGGCGCCGAGAAGGTCGCCAGCGTTGCGCCGCCGAAGTTCAGCAGCACTATCCCCAGGCCTGCGGCGAAGAACCAGGCGGTCAAACCGCACGGGTTGAAGGCGTTGACTCGCTCGAGGGCGAACTCGACCTTGCCCTCGAACAACTGCGAGTACTTCGGCGAGCAGATATGCGCCAGGGCGATCGCCACCCAGGCGACCACGAAGATGCTCTGGTACGCCAAGGCCTGCAGGATGTAACTGAACACGTTGAGCAGCATCAGCAGGTAGACCAGTGCGCCGACCACGATGGCCCAAACCATATAGGGAACCTTGTCCAGGCCAAAGCGGCCGAAGAACGCGTGCATATTGCTGGCCGCCATGAAGAAGTTGGCGGTGTTGATACGGGTCTGGCTGACCCAGACGAATAGCAGCCCCCAGATGCCCATCAGCTCGACGATGGCGAGCACCACCGAGACTTCCGACAGACCGCCCTGGGTGGGGATGGTGGCGGCGAGGAAGATCCCGACCAGGCCGTTGATCAGGAAGGTGAATATATAGAAGGGCAGGCCGAAGTTGAATTTGGCGTGGTAGCCGGCATCCTGCTTACGGCCGAAGCGGGCGTAGTCCCAGGTGTACATCATGAGAATCCAGACGCCCATGAAGTAGGTGAAACAGTCCCACCAGCCGTTGCTCACCGGCCCGCTCTCAGGCCCCATTTCCAGCCAGGCGGAGCTGTAGCCGTATTCGCCGACGGCCATCACCACCACCGCGACCAGACCCATCAGGTAGAGCGGCAGCAGCACACCATTGAGCTTGTCCAGCCAGTTTTGCACGCTGCCGAATACCAGCGGCACGCTGTACAGCACCACTAGCAGATACGCCTGATTGAGCGTCAGGGCGGATACATAGTTGTGGATGGCGATGGCGATCACCGAGCCTTCGAACACGCTGTAGTAGATAGCGGTGGCGAAGAAGATCAGGGTGGCCAGTGCAGCGCCGGTGCGTCCGAACAGCACGCGGGAGAACAGCGCGACCGACAACCCGGTCTTGATGGCGTAGCGGGCAACAACGCCGTTGATGGCCGCATAGGTTACGACAGACAACAGTAAGCCGATGATGGCATTCATCGTGCCGAAACTCATTGCCAGGGTGGCGGATACCACCAGCCAGAACATGGCGCTGCAGATGGCCCACCAGGCCATGGTCAGTGAGCCTTTGCTCATGCGCTGTGCGTCGGGCACCTCGATGGCGGTGTAGTCGATGCTATCGCCTTGTCTTTTGATGTTTCCGGCCATGACTTTCTCTTTGTTGTTGTTTGAGAGAGTCATGATGGTAAGTGTGGCGAGCCGGCGAAGAATTGACGCTGATCGCCCTCTCTTTTGTCATTTAGTGCACAGGTCTTGTCTTATGGTGCGAGGGGATTACTGCGGTTTTCCGGTCCCCCTGAGCACTTCGCTACGGCACTGACACTTTCGCCATTGGCATTGTTGAGCCAAGATAATGCGAGCAGACAGGACGCTGGATGAAGGCAAGGAGGGCCGTATGGGATTAGAAGATCGTGAGAGGTGGCGTGACGAGCGCCGCCAGCTCGGGCGCAAGGCTTCTTGGGATTACTTCGGTGCAGGACAGCCGCGACCTCAGGCAGAGGACGCCGGGAAGATCTCCAGTGTTGAAGATATGGACCGAGTGGAGCGGCCAACTAAGCAGCGAACGCCGCCGTCTTACCTTCACCTCCAGGCCCAAGAAACCCTCGGCGCCCGTTCGAAGGGTTCAGGGGCGTACTTCTGGCTGGCCATTGTATGCGTTGCAGTCATCCTTAACGGTCTCGCCTACCTGTACCTCACCCACTGACCAGTCCATTGCGTTCGGCTGTGGTGAGTCATGTTTGGGACACTTCGGGGACACCCCCAGAAACGACAAAAGGCTAGCTTTCGCTAACCCTTTGATTTTTATGGTGCCGTTGAGAGGAATCGAACCCCCGACCCCATCATTACGAATGACGTGCTCTACCAACTGAGCTACAACGGCGCGCAACCTGCGCATTATTCAACGGAGTCCGCGGCCGCTCAAGCGGGTTTTGCAAAGCGAGCGCACTGCGTGTGAATGCAACTCACAACCGTAAAACCCATCACAGACGACCCGGCCATACGCAGCCGGACATCCCGCTTACTCGGCGACCAACTCGATGCGCTCGTCGTGAATCACGATCCGCCCTTGTTTGTACAGCCCGCCGATGGCCTTCTTGAAGTTGCCTTTGCTGACGCTGAACAGTGCCGTGATGGCCTCTGGCGAGCTTTTATCGCCGAGGTTCAGCACCCCGTGGTGCTCACGCAGCTTCGCCAGTATCTGCTCGCTCAGGCTGCCCACTGCGCCCTGCCCCACGGCCTGCAGGCTGAGGCTGATCTTGCCGTCCGCGCGCAGTTCTTTGATAAAACCTTTTTCCTGCATGCCGCTGCGCACAAACTTGAACAGTTCGTTCTTGTGGATCAGCCCCCAGTGCTGGCCGTTGATGATCGCCTTGAACCCCATGTCGGTGGACTCGGCTATCAGCAGGTCGACTTCCTGGCCCGCCTTGTACTGGGCCGGCACCTTGTCCAGGTAGCGATCCAGGCGCGCCGTGGCGGTGATGCGCTTGCTGCGCTTATCGAGGAAGACGTGCACTACACAGTAATCACCCACCTGCAGCGGACGCTTTTCTTCCGAGTGGGGCAGTAACAGATCTTTTGGCAAACCCCAATCAAGAAATAAACCGACGCGGTTGATATCCACCACTTTCAGGCTGGCAAATCCGCCGACCTGCACTTTGGGTGTTTCCGTGGTGGCAATTAATTTGTCGTCACTGTCCAAATAAATAAAAACATTCAGCCACTCTTCCACATCGCTCGGCGTATCTTTGGGGATATAACGCTTGGGCAATAATATTTCGCCGTCCGCGCCGCCATCCAAATACAAGCCGAAGTCGGTGTGTTTCACGACCTGCAAACAATTCATTCGTCCAATTAGCGCCATGCTGCCTTACCTCGTTGCGAGACCGGCATTCTACCTGAGTTGCCGCCTGGTTTCGCGCAGTCAGTACGCCAGCACAGCCGCGCTTCAGGTGATCCGACCAGTGGAAAACCTTGCCTGGCCGAGGCTTCCAAGCAGCGTTTTCTGATGTATTGACCCTTGGCGAAACAACAGCTTATCGGCGTCCCGGATAGTTTTAAAATACTTCTGCGCGCTGCTTTCAGACCCACGCCAGCCTGCGCCCTGCGTTATTAACCAAGCAATTGTCAAGCGCTTCTGGTAGAATGCTCGGCCAGATTAATTTTTAAATAGGTTAATGGCCGCCATGCGTGTAAAAGCATCCCACAGCAAACCCAAACCGGCTCCGGCCGTTGAAACCAGCGCCTCGATCGATGCGCAAATTGCGGCCTTCTTGCAAAGCGGTGGCGAAATTCAGCAGATCGCCAAGGGTGTCAGCGGCCAGGTCTACGGCACCACCAAGCAGATCACCATCGGCAAGAAATAACCAACCGCACCGCCTCTGAGCGCTTTGCTCGCCTCGACAAAGCGCTAGGCCCCTCGCCTCACCCCCTTATCTCCCTCCTGCGCCACCCATCAACATTTTTTGGCAATTTGCCAACGCCCACTAGCGGCTAGCACGCGCATGTTTCAGAATCATGTCAGACCGTCTTTTTCGGCGGGTTCGGCAGCGTCGGCGACACATTCTGGCGCTCGCTTCAGGAGTTTTAGTGCGCCCTTTCAGTCATTGGCGGCAACATCCCGTTAGCGTTCTGCTGACGTTAGGCTTCCTATTTATCGTGATTCCTCTGGCCAGCCGCTACGGGCTGGGCTGGTCGCACCCATTCGGCTATTTATCCGACCTGGCCATTGGATGCCTGCTAGTGGTGCTGCTGCATCAGCGTTCAGTATGGCTGAGCGTGCCATTGATACTAATCTGGTGCGTCTTCACCCTGGGTACCGCCGAACTGGTCACGGCGGTCGGGCGCATGCCGACAGCGACGGACCTGCACTACCTCACCGACACACAGTTTCTTCGCCACTCGACGCAAGGCAGCGGGTTGAGCCATCCGCTCCTGGCCTTGGCCCTGGCCGGCAATGTGGTGATCTTCCTGCTGCTGCGTTGGCGGCTGAAAACCAGCCCTCGGCGCACGCTCTCCCAGGCCTGGTTACTGCTGCCTCTGGGGTTGCTCGCCACTCATACCCTCTATCAATACCGCAGCCCCAGTGAGACTGAGCAATGGCTGCAGTTCAACCTGCCGCATAAGCTGCTGGCCGAAGGCCTGAATGCCAGCCAGTCACGCGTAGAGGACTGGCTGGACGACGGCACCCCCGACAGCCCAGCGGATATTGCCGGGCTCGTGCAGCTCGATCTCGATGGCAGCCCACTGCTCAGTCAGCCCGGCAGCGCGCGCAATGTCTTGATCATCACTCTGGAAGGCATTCCGGGTGCCTATATCGCAGCCAGCCGTAAGGCCATCCACAGCAGTTATCGACAAGCGCCGATGCCGCGACTCAGTCAATGGGCCGAGCGCGGCATGCTCACTCCGGACTACGTGCTGCATGGCCACCAAACCATTCGCGGTCTCTACGCCATGCTCTGTGGCGATTACAACAAACTCGATTCCGGCACACCGAAGGGCGTCGAGTTGCTGAATAACCCACAACGCAGCCAGCAGTGCCTGCCCGCGCAACTACGTGAGCACGGCTTCAGCACCCACTATCTGCAAGGCGCCGGTCTGCGCTTCATGGCCAAGGACCAGATCATGCCGCGCATGGGCTTCGATACGACCCTGGGGCGCGACTGGTTCAAGAACCCGCCGTACCAGGAATTCCCCTGGGGTATGGACGACAAAGCCTTCTTCGAAGGCGCTTTAGGCTATGTGCAGCAGCTACGCAGCAAGCAACAACCGTGGATGCTCACCTTGCTGACCGTGGGCACGCACCAGCCCTACTCGGCCCCCACCGGTTACCTTGAGCGTTTTCCGAACGCCAAGCAGGCGGCGATAGCCTACCTGGACGATGCCGTGGCGGACTTCCTCGTCGCCCTGGAACAGCAAGGCGTACTCAAGGACACCCTGATCATCGTCACCTCGGACGAGTCCCACGGCCTGGAAAACGTGCGCCTGGCCTCGGCCTGGGGCTTCAATCTGCTGCTGGCGCCGGAACAGACCCAGCTGCCGCGCCTCAAGCGCGGGGTCTATGGGCACGTTGACCTGACCGCCTCGGTGCTCGATTATTTTGCCTTGCCAATACCGAGCAACCTCAGTGGGCGCTCGTTATTGCGTGACTATGCCCACGGACGGGAAATCATCTCCTACACCAACGGCCTGCTGCGTCTGCATGACGGCAAAGGCACGCTGACCGAGTGCGACTTCCAACACATCTGCCGCCGTTATGCCAGCCAGGGCTTCATTGCCGACAGCGCCCGTTATCTCGGCCGCCTGACCGGCAAACCCGCACGGCTGATCGACCAGCGTGCAGCCTTGCTCGATCAATCCTTGCGCAACAACCAAGGGGAGCAGCGTTATCAATTCGCCAACAGCCAACAGATAGTCCTGAAGCCCACAGCAGGCGATGACTGGGCGGACAACCTGGTCGGTGCGCAATACCTGGAGCTGCCGAAAGGCAGTCAAACCACCGTCAACCTCAAGGTCCGCGCCGTGCGCATGGACTCAAACGGCGCCCGACTACAGCTGAAAACCAAGGAGTTCGACCGTGAGGTGATCCTGCCGGTGCCCGAACTACCACTGCTCACACTCGACCACCCGATTGCGCTGAGTTTTACCTTCAACAACCTCGACACACGCAAGGCCTTCTCCTTCCACCTGCTCGGCCAAGGTCGAGGCACCATCGAAATCACCGACTTCAGCGTGGTCAGCGAAGCCGTGACAGATGAACTGCTGTCGTCCAAGGTCGGCGTGGTCAAGCCCAAAAAGCACTGAGTGCTGAATCTGCGGCCACCTCGCAGGCATCAGCTGCACACGAATCACTCGATTACAGAGGCGCGTTACTGCGCCTGCAAACTCAGGCGCAATAACTGGCCATCGGCCGCATCGGTCAGCACATACAGGTAACCATCGGGCCCCTGGCGGACATCCCGAATGCGCGCACCGAGTTCTTCCAGCAAGCGCTCCTCGTGCACGACTTGATCGCCGCTCAACTCCAGCCGAATCAGCGCCTGCCCGGCCAATGCACCGATAAACAGATTGTGCTGCCAGCCCGCAAAGCGTTGGGCAGCGTAAAAGGCCATGCCGCTGATCGCCGGGGACTTCGCCCAGACGTAGTGCGGCGGCTCGGTCCCGGCGACCGTCTTGCCCTGCGCTTCGGGGATCGGCAAAAGCGAATAGTTCACCCCGTGAGTGGCGATCGGCCAACCATAGTTCTTGCCGGCTTGCGGGATATTGATCTCATCGCCGCCACGCGGGCCGTGTTCGTGAGTCCACAGCTGCCCGGTCCAGGGATTGAGCGCCGCGCCCTGCGGGTTACGGTGGCCATAGGACCAGATCTCCGTACGCACGCCTCGTCGCCCGACAAAGGGGTTGTCGCTCGGCACTCGGCCGTCCGGGTGCAGGCGAACCACCTTGCCTTGTAACTTGCCGAGGTCTTGCGCGGTCGGTCGCTGGTTGTTTTCACCCAAAGTGATAAACAGGTAACCGTCACGGTCGAACACCAGGCGCGAACCGAAATGCTCGCCACTGGAAAGTTTCGGCTGCTGCCGGAAGATCACCTCGAAGCCGTCCAGTCGGCTGTTATCCACCGACAACCTGCCCCGCCCCACTGCCGTGCCGGCATATTGACCGTCGCCGCCCTCGGCGTAGGAGAGGTAGACCCAGCGGTCCTGGGCAAACTCGGGCGACAAAGCCACATCGAGCAATCCACCCTGACCGTTGGCATAGACCCTCGGCACACCACCGATAGGGGCGGACAGTGCGCCCCGCAGGCTGACCAGACGCAAACGACCGGGCCGCTCGGTGACCAACAGGCCTTGCCGATCCGGCAGAAAAGCCAGGCCCCAGGGGTGTTCCAGCCCCGAAAGCAAAACGGTGACCTGCACCACACCTCGCTCGCTGGGGTATTCCGCAGCCTGTGCCGCGGTCAGTAACACGACCAGGCTCAAGGCCGAGACACAGCGTTTCAGCGACATGCTTTTCTCCTACGGGAAGTCGCCCTGGCTTGCCGCTTCCCGACCCGATGATCGTGCACTAAGGCCAGCCTGCACCCACTCACGCCACGTGTTCAACGTGCGAGCCTGGGACTGCAAACATCCAGGCTCAGGCAGCTGTACCAGTCAATACATCGCGTAATTGCGTTCGATGGCACGGTACTCGCCGCTCGCACGAATCGCGGCAAGTCCTCGGTCGAACAGCTTGCGCGGCCCCTCCTGTGCGAAGCCCACCTGATAGGGCGTCGGCGGGAACACCGAATACTCGGCGAGCGGCTGGCTGACATCGACCTGATCCAGCACTTCACGGTTGAAGTAACGGAAAATGCGCATATCGGCAACCACCACATCGATCCGCCCGCTGTAGAGCAGACGATTGCGCGCGATCTGCCGGGCCTCTTCGTGGTAACGCGGATTGCTCTCGGCCATACGCTGGAATTCGTTACCGAGTAAAAAGCGCGCACGCTGAAAGGCGCTGACCGAGTATTGGCCCAGGTCGGCAATCCGCTGGATGTGGTAGTGCCGCACCCGCAGGGCGATCGCAACATTCTGGTAGTAGATATAGGGTTCGGAATAGAAGGCGCTGATACCGCTCTGGGTATTGGTTGAGGCAATACCGTCGATTTCCCCCCGACGCAGCATCAAGTGCAGACGTTCCATCGGCGCATAGCGGACCTCAACGGTAAAACCGGCGCGCTGCGCGGCGGCAACCACTATCTCGTACTCCAGCCCTCTGGCCTCGCCTTCGAACACGTAGGGAGGTTTATTGCTGCCGAAGCCCAAGCGCAGCGGCTCTGCCACTGCCATCAAACTGAGCCAGAACAGGCCGAGCCCCCATAACCATTGCATCTCATGCCCTTTTGTCTGCCAACAGCGCATGCCCAGGCTAACCGCTGAAGGTGCCAGCGAACCAGCACCGCGCGTTATCACCGGCGACGATAGCGCGCAATTCGCCCACTGTCGGATACTACGATCTAGACTGATTGCCACCTGTTTAGTGCCCCTGGGAGAACCTTCATGCTCAAAGCCGAATACCAACAACGCGGCCCGGTGCCGCAAGATGTGATCGCTGCGGTCGAGTTACAGCTGCCGCCGCTGGCCGCTGGCCAGGTGCGCATCAAGGTGCTGGCCGCGCCCATCAACCCATCCGACGTGCTCACCCTGACCGGCGAGTACGGCATACTGCCGCCCCTGCCGGCAATCGGTGGCAATGAGGGTGTCGGCCGTGTCGAAGAACTGGGACCGGATGTCAGCACGCTGAAGGTCGGCCAGATGGTGTTGTTGCCGGTCGGCTGCGGTACCTGGGTCACTCACCTGAATGCCTCGGCCCATAAGCTGATTCCACTGCCGGAGGCCGACCCACAGCAGTTGGCGATGATGACCGTCAACCCGCCGACCGCCTCCCTGCTGCTCAGCGAGTTCGTCGCCCTCAAGCCAGGCGACTGGGTGATCCAGAATGCCGCCAACTCCGGCGTCGGCAGCTACCTGATCCAGCTGGCCAAACTGCGCGGGTTCAAAACCATCAACGTGGTACGCCGCGAATCCGCAGTGGCGGGAGTCACCGCCGAAGGCGGCGATGTGGTGCTGGTGGATGGTCCGGACCTGGCCAAACGTGTGCGCGAGGCCACCGCTGGCGCGCCGGTGCTGCTGGGCATCGATGCAGTGGGCGGCACGGCCACGGACCACCTCGCCGCGAGCCTGGGCGACGGCGGCATTCTGGTTAACTACGGGATGATGAGTCGGCAACCCTGCCAGGTGTCGCCGGCGTCTTTCGTGTTCCGCGGCGTCACCCTGAAGGGCTTCTGGCTGGCCAAGTGGTTCCAGAACGCCAGCCAGGCCGAGCAGATGAAGGTATTTGGCGAACTGACCCAACTGATCGCCAGCGGCAAGCTGCAGACCCGCGTGGCCGCGACCTTCGACGTCAGCCAGATCAAGCAAGCGGTTGCCGCAGCCGCTGGCGGCGAGCGCAATGGCAAGATACTGATAGTGCCGAAGTAATCGCCGGCAGATTAGCCAGTCACCCGTCGGCGCCTCACGCGGCCGGCGGGTACCGGGACACTAACCAGACCTACCCCCGGATACAGTTCGGGAAAACCCTCGCCCCCGGCCCTGCTTCCCGGATTGCATCCGGGGCCATGCCCGGGCCAAGCACCACCAGGTCGGCTACATTCGAGCTGCGCATCGCTCAACCTCCACCGACCTTCGTCACTAACCGGGCTGCTTACTCCGCCGCCGGCTTGCGGCGCTTGAGCGGCGCCAAACCGTCCTGACTGACCAGTACCGGGGCATCAGCCTTGGGTTTGTTGACCGTATTACGCTTGGCCGGCGCCTTGGCGGCCACCTTCTTCACCGCGCCCTTCTTGGCGGTCTTGCCGTCGGCAGTTTTTTTCTTCTTCGCCCCCACCGCCTTGCCGGAGGCCTTGAGATTTTTCGGCCCCTGGTAGATGCCCAGCACATCCTTGATGTTGCGGCGTTCGAAGCGCTGCTTGAGGTAGCGCTCAATGCTCGACATCAGGTTCCAGTCGTTGTGGCAGATCAGCGAAATCGCCAAACCTTCGCCACCGGCGCGACCGGTACGGCCGATGCGGTGCACGTATTCATCGCCCGAGCGCGGCATGTCGAAGTTGATCACCAGGTCCAGGCCGTCGACGTCCAGACCACGGGCCGCCACGTCGGTGGCCACCAGAATCTTCACTGCGCCCTGCTTGAGGCGGTCGATGGCCAGCTTGCGGTCCTTCTGATCCTTCTCGCCGTGCAGCACGAATGCCTTGAACTCATGGGCGACCAGCTTGCCATACAGGCGATCGGCCTGAACCCGGGTGTTGGTGAAGATGATCGCCTTGTCATAGGTCTCGTTGGCCAACAGCCACTCGACCAAACGCTCTTTGTGGTAATTGTGGTCGGCGGTGATGATCTGCTGGCGGGTGCCCTCGTTGAGCTGACTGACGGCGTTAAGCTGCAGGTGCTGCGGCTCTTTGAGTACCTTGCCGACCATCTCGCGCAACCCTGCACCGCCACTGGTGGCGGAGAACAGCAGGGTCTGGCGTTCTGGGCTGCTGCAGAGGTCGGCCAGGCGCTGCACATTCTCGGCAAAGCCCATGTCGAGCATGCGGTCGGCCTCATCGAGCACCAGCACTTCGACCTCATCCAGCGGCAAGTTGCCGGCGTTGGCGTGTTCGATCAGGCGCCCCGGCGTGCCGATCAGGATGTCCACCCGACGCAGCATGGCCGCCTGCTGCTTGAAGTCCTCGCCGCCGGTGATCAGGCCGGCCTTGATGAAGGTGAACTGGGCGAAACGCTCGACTTCCTTGAGGGTCTGTTGCGCCAACTCGCGGGTCGGCAGCAGGATCACCGCGCGCAGGCTCATACGGGGTTGGGCCGCACCGTCACCGAGCAGACGATTGAGCATGGGCAACACGAAGGCGGCCGTCTTGCCACTACCCGTCTGTGCGATCACCCTTAAATCGCGTCCCTGCAATGCCAGCGGAATAGCTGCCACCTGCACCGGGGTGGGCTCGACAAAGTTCAGCTCAGCCACGGCTTTAAGCAGGCGTTCATGCAGGGCGAATTGAGAAAACACGGGGGTTAACCTCGACGAAAAAACGGAAATCAGCTGCATAGCCTAACGGTTTCCCGCGCTGCGGCCGAATTTCTTTGTGGATACCCGCACAACATCGCGCTGTAGGGCCTTGAACCAACGCCCCTATGCGCGCTCCAATCAACCATCATAACGGCCCATTCGGCCCTGGAGATTGCATGATCCGTTCATCTCGTACCCTGCTGATCGGTAGCGGCCTGGCCATGCTGCTGGCCGCACAAAGCACCCTGGCCGCGCCGAAACACGACAACGCCGGCAAGCATGGCTCAGGTCATAACGGCGAGGCCGGCATCCACCTGCAAGGTCCGTCTATCGATATTGGCCGCGTACGCATCATCCTCGGCGACAACCGCCACCTGATCGGCCCGAGCAGTTCGCTGCCGCCAGGCATCGCCAAGAACCTCGCCCGCGGTAAGCCGCTGCCGCCCGGCATCGCCAAAAACTTCGACACCCGCCTGCTCGGCCAACTGCCGCGTTATGACGGCTACGAGTGGAAACAGATTGGCACCGACGTGGTACTGGTGGCGATTGCCACCGGAGTGATCTACGAAATACTGAGAAACGTACTGGACTGATCAGTCCAGGGCAGCATCGGCCCGGGTATCGAGCACCACTCGCTCGGCCAGATCGGCAGGCACTGCCACCCAGGCAATTATCCTACCCACAGGCATCAGCGACGCATCTGCTTAATCAGCAGGCGCGCGCTGTCCCAGCCGACCAGCACCACCGCCAACCAGATCGGCAGATACGTCAGCCATTGCGCCGGGTCGAAATGCTCGCCGAGAAACAGCAACGCAACCGCGAATAGCAGTACCGGCTCGACGTAACTGAGAATACCGAACAACCCCAACGGCAGCAGACGACTGGAGGCCATCATCGTGGCGAACGCCAGTGCGCTGAGCAGGCCCAGCCCCGGCAACAGCCACCACAGCTGCGGGGCCAGAGTGAAGACGTCCTCTAGGCCCCAGCCGATGATCAGCCAGATCGCTATCGGCGCCATCATCAGCATTTCCAGGACGAAGCCGGACAAGGCATCCAGGCGCATCCAACGACGCAGCATGAAATACGGCGGATAGCCCAGGGCGGCCACCAGGGTGACCCAGGAAAACGCCTGGGTACGCCACAGTTCATGCAGCACACCGACCGCCGCACAGGCCACCGCCAACTGTTGCAGCGGGCGCAAATACTCGCCATAGAACAGCCGGCCGACCAGCACCATGGCCAAGGGCAGCAGAAAGTAGCCCAGCGACACATCCAGCATGCGGCCGGCCAAGGGCGCCCAGACGAACAAGGCCCACTGGATACCCATCAGAAACGCTGCCAACGGCAAGGCGGCCAGCAATAACGGCTCATGTCGCAGGCGCACGAAGGCCGCCGCCAACACCGTCCATTGTCGCGACAGGGCGACCAGCAGCAACACCGCCGGAATCGACCACAGCACGCGCTGAGCGAACACCTGCACACCGTCCAGCGGCGCCAGTTGCTGCACATAGCCGGGTACCAGGGCAAACAAGACCGAGGCGATTACCGACAAGGCCACGCCACGTCCAGATAGAGTCATCACGCCACCTTCATAGCAGGCCGCTGCCTGCTACTGCGCCGAATCAGCAGCAGCGACACGCCGATCACCGCCCCGCCCAGGCTCAGGCGCAGTAGGTCGGCATCACGGTTCCACAGCAGCAAGTTGACCAGCAAGCCAGCCGGCACCAGCGCGTTATTCATCACCGCCAGGGTGCCGCCATCGACCAGACTGGCGCCCTTGTTCCACCAGTAAAGACCAAGCCCGGAAGCCGCCAGCGCGAGCCAGACCAACACACTCCACTGCAGCGTCGTGGCGGGCAGCTTGCTGGCGTTGCCGAACAACAGGAACGCGGGCAATGCAATAGCCAACGCGCCCAGGTAGAAGTAGCCGAAGCGTCGGTACTGCGGGACATCCGCAGGGTGCCGCGCCAGCAGGTGCTTGTAGCCCACCTGGCCGGCGGCAAAGGTGAAGTTGGCGAGTTGCAGCAGCGCAAACCCCAGGTAGAAGTCTGCGCTGATCTGCTCGTAGCGAATCACCGCCGCCCCCGCCACCGCGACCAGCGCGGCGAGCAGGGCCCAGGGGTTGAAGCGACGATTGCAGGCGTCCTCGATCAAGGTCACGTGCAGCGGGGTGAGAACAGTGAACAACAGCACCTCCGGCACCGTCAGCACACTGAAGCTCAGGTACAGGCAGACGTAGGTGACGCCGAACTGCAGCGCACCGATCAGCAACATGCCACGAATGAAGCCTGGCGCCACGCCGCGCCAACGGGTCAGCGGCAGAAACACCAGCCCCGCGATGACCACGCGCGTCAGCACGGCAAAGTAGCTGTCCACCTGGCCGGCCAGGTATTCGCCGATCAGGCTGAAGGAGAAGGCCCATAGCAGGGTCACGAACACTAGATAACGCATGGCCACCTCGCAGAAAACCGGCGACCTTAGCCTGTTAATGCTGGCGTGGCCAATGCCTTGTGCGATGCAGGCAGCGCCGCGCTCGCGAACTGCCGGAGGGTTAAGCATTGAAAAATCGCCCGTCTGCTTGCGACGCCACATAAAAAAGCCCAGCCGCCCCATTTAAGAGGGTCGACTGGGCATGTGCGCGCCCAGGAGCGGGGGGCGCGAAGGAAGTCGCTGTACTACTTAAACATTAGGCCACTTGAGCCAGCTGCGCCTTGGCCTCGGCCAAGCCTTTTTCCAGGAACTCACCGCCCAGGTTGAGGCCCTCGGCATGGATGAAGCTGACATCGTGAATCCCGATAAAGCCCAAGGCCTGACGCAGGTAGGGTTCCTGATGATCCATGCTGCCGCCGGCATAGATACCGCCACGCGCGGTCAGCACGAAGGCGCGCTTACCACTGAGCAAGCCCTGCGGACCGCTTGCGGTGTACTGGAAAGTCACGCCGGCACGCAGCACATGGTCCAACCAGGCCTTCAGGGTGCTGGGAATGGTGAAGTTGTACATCGGCGCGGCCA
This sequence comes from Pseudomonas sp. SJZ079, assembly GCF_007993865.1. Taxonomy (GTDB): domain Bacteria; phylum Pseudomonadota; class Gammaproteobacteria; order Pseudomonadales; family Pseudomonadaceae; genus Aquipseudomonas. Next base: position 318,264 of record NZ_VIUH01000001.1, read on the forward strand.
GCACCAGCACGTCGGCGGCCAGCACTTCATCGGTGAGCGTGTTGGAAAGCGCCAGCGCGGCCTGCTCCGCGTCGCTCTGCTGTTCGGCCGGGGTCATCCAGCCACCCAGCAGGTTGGCATCCAGGTGCGGTACCTGATTGACCGCCAAGTCACGCACGCTGATTCGATCGGCCGGGTGAGCCGCTTGCCAGTGGGCAATGAACTGCTCGGTGAGTTGGCGGGAAACCGAACCCTGCTGGCGGGCACTGCTTTCGATTACGAGGACGTTAGCCATGAATTTTGCTCCATCGAGGGGTTAGTGAAGGTCGATGGGCAGAGAATAGGAGCATCAATATCGATTAAAAAGCGCAATTAATCGCCTATAAACATCAACAAAGTTGATTTGTAGGTGATCCCACACTAGGCTCAATGCTGCTACCAACATCGAGCATCGCCGGGCCCGCTTACTTGACACCACAGGTCAACTGAACACGCAGCTTGATGATGCTGCGGGCGAACTTGACCGTCATGTTGCTGCTCTCTCCTGCTGCCAGCAGCACCTTGCGGGTACGCGGCACTTCGGGGCCATTGCGAAACACCGCCTTACAGTGTGCAGCGGTCTGGCCGTAGTTGTAGAGCAGCACAGCGCCCATGTTGTGGTCGATTTCCTGAGTGGTGACCGACACCTCGGCGCCATTGAGTTGTTTCTCCACCTCGATCGGGTAGGCGAAAGCGGTCAGCGGCAACAGGGCGATCAAAGCACAACAGAATTTTTTCATGCGGCAGTCTCCAACAAAGGACTGCCAGTTTAGGGCGAGTTCGCCGCGCTGTGCACCCAGCAGCGCGATAACTCAGGTTTACAGGAGGCGGTGATGAAAGCGCCCCGCGTTACTCTCGATCAATGGCGCACCCTGCAGGCGGTGGTCGATCAGGGCGGTTTCGCCCAGGCCGCCGAGGTGCTGCACCGCTCGCAATCCTCGATCAGCTATACCGTGGCGCGCATGCAGGAACAGCTCGGCATGCCGCTGTTGCGCATCGAAGGCCGCAAGGCGGTGCTCACCGAAGCCGGCGATGTGCTGTTGCGTCGCTCGCGACAACTGGTGAAACAGGCCAGCCAGCTGGAAGACCTGGCCCATCACATGGAGCAGGGCTGGGAAGCCGAGGTGCGCCTGGTGGTCGATGCCGCCTACCCCAGCGCCCGCTTGGTCCGCGCGCTCACCGCCTTCATGCCGCAGAGCCGCGGCTGCCGGGTGCGACTGCGTGAGGAAGTGCTGTCCGGTGTCGAGGAAGTGCTCAAGGAAGGCGTCACCGACTTGGCGATCAGCGGCTTCAGTATTCCCGGTTATCTCGGCGCGGAGATGAGTTCGGTGGAGTTCATCGCCGTCGCTCACCCCGATCATCCGCTGCATCGTTTGCAACGCGAACTGAGTTTCCAGGATCTGGAAACCCAGATGCAGGTGGTGATCCGCGACTCCGGCCGGCAGCAGCCACGCGATGTCGGCTGGCTCGGCGCCGAACAGCGCTGGACGGTGGGCAGCCTGGCCACCGCCGCCACCTTCGTCGGCAGTGGCCTGGGCTTCGCCTGGCTGCCCCGGCACTTGATCGAACGCGAACTGCATGATGGCCTGCTCAAGCCACTGCCGCTGGATCAGGGCGGCAGCCGCAACCCGCAGTTCTACCTGTATTCGAACAAGGACAAAGCACTCGGCCCGGCCGCAGAAATCCTCGTCGAACTGATCCAGCGCTTCGATGCCGCACCGCTGAATGCCGCCTTCGCAGCGCCCCAGCCCCCCGCCTGAGAGGAAGTTGCCCATGTCCTATTTCGATAACGACGGTTGCCAGTTGCACTACGAAGAATACGGCCACGGCGCGCCAGTCCTGTTAGTCCATGGCCTGGGCTCCAGTACCCGCGACTGGGAGTACCAGCTCCCCGAACTGGCTAAGCACTACCGGGTGATCGCCCTCGACGTGCGCGGTCATGGCCGCTCCGACAAGCCGCGCGAGCGCTACAGCATCGCCGGCTTCGCCGAGGACGTGGCGGCGCTGATCGAGCACTGCCAGCTCGGTGCGGTGCACCTGGTCGGCATCTCCATGGGCGGGATGATCGGCTTTCAGCTCGGCGTCGACCGCCCGGAATTGCTGAAGAGCCTATGTATCGTCAACAGCGGACCGGAAGTGAAGGCGAAAAGCCCACGCGACTACCTGGAAATCGCCAAGCGCTGGAGTCTGTCGCGCCTGCTCAGCCTGAAGACCATCGCCAAGGCCCTGGGTAAGCTGCTGTTTCCCAAACCCGAACAGGCCGAGCTGCGGCAGAAGATCGAAGATCGCTGGCCACAAAACGACAAACGCGCCTACCTCGCCAGTCTCGACGCGATTATCGGTTGGGGCGTACGGGAACGTCTGGCGCGCATCACCTGTCCTACTCTGGTGGTCAGCGCCGACCGCGATTACACCCCCGTGGCGCAGAAGGCCGCTTACGTCAAGGAGCTGCCCAATGCACGGTTGCTGGTGATCGAAGATTCGCGTCACGCCACACCACTGGATCAACCGCAGTGTTTCAATAGCCACCTGTTGGCCTTCCTCGCCGAAGTCGAACAGGCCGCACCCACTCCCTCTAAGGACCACTAAGCATGTTGAAGAAACTCGCCCTCGCCGCCTGCTCCCTGCTGTTTGCCGCCAGCCTGCTGGCTGCGGAGAACCCGAAAGTGTTGCTGACCACCAGTCTCGGCGAAATCGAAATCGAACTGGCCGCCGACAAAGCACCGATCAGCGTAGAGAACTTCCTCGCTTACGTGGACAGCGGCTATTACGCGGGCACCCAGTTCCACCGGGTGATCCCTGGCTTCATGGTCCAGGGCGGCGGCTTCGACGCCGACCTGCAGCAGAAACAGACCCGCGCACCGATCAAGAACGAAGCCGACAACGGCCTGCACAACGTCCGCGGCACCCTGGCCATGGCCCGTACCCAGGTTCGCGACTCGGCCACCAGCCAGTTCTTCATCAACCACAAGGACAATGCCTTCCTCGACCATGGCAGCCGTGACTTCGGTTATGCCGTGTTCGGCAAGGTGGTGCGCGGCATGGAAGTGGTCGACCAGATTGCCCAGGTACCTACCGGCAACCGCGCAGGCCAACAGGATGTGCCGAACAAGCCGGTCTTGATTCTCGAAGCCAAGCGCCTATAACCAGAGGGCGGCGCACGAAGGCCGCCCTCTGTACAGCCACCATCGCGTAACCGCCGCCAAGGCCCTGCAACGCGCAGCGTCTGACCAACGTCCCGCCCTCGCGGCGGCCTGCTCGGCCCGCACGCACCTCGCGCCTTGGGGGCTATGCCGCCAGCGCCCCGGCTTCACGCCGAGGAACCGACAGCACACACTCGGCAGGATTACCACTTACTGCTCGTACTCATCCTCGGCCGGGGCAGGCTCAGTTGGCATGGGCTCCGCCGGCGCGGGAGCCTGCTGCTCCTGTACCGGTGGCGCCGGTGGAACACTAGGCTGTTCCGGTTCCTTGTCGCACCCCACCAACGCCAGGGCGAAAACCGCGGGTAACAGAAGTAAAATATTCATGTCTGACCTCCATCACTAATGGCTATCCGAACTCGGGCAGGCAGGTTTAGCCGCCCCTCGCTCTTATGGACCTGTATCAGGCGCATGAGTGCCGTAAAGGCCGACAGGGCTCAGCCGCTCAACCCTGGCCGCACGAGTCACACCCCCAGTCGATGATCGACAGCAGATACCTGCGCCCCCCAGGTACGGCCTTAACGCTGCGGCATTGCCCGGCGGTCGAGCGCCTGCGGGTTAAGGGATAGAATCAGGTTCTTCTCCCTGACTTGGGCAGGATGCCTGACATGCTGTTTCGCCGCTTCGAAGCCCTGCTCGACGTATTCAAAGCCAGCCCCGACCATGAGCCGCCGCAAGGTGTCCTGCCGTTCTACGCCCATTATCGGCGCCAGGCCTGGCCGCTGCTGATCGCCGTACTGGTGGTCGGGTTCTTCGCCGCGCTGATCGAAGTGGCGCTGTTCAGCTTTCTCGGCCGACTGATCGACATGACCCAGGCCACGCCGAGTAGCGCCTTCTTCAGCCAGTACCGGGGCGAACTGCTGTGGATGCTGCTGGTCGCGATGATCCTGCGCCCGGTGGTCTTCGGCCTGCACGACCTGTTGGCCAACCAGGCGATCACCCCCAACCTGACCAATCTGGTGCGCTGGCAGAACCACCGTTATGTGCTCAAACAGAGCCTGAGTTTCTTCCAGAATGACTTCGCCGGACGCATCGCCCAACGCATCATGCAGACCGGCCCGGCCCTGCGCGACTCGGCCCTGCAGGTGGTCGATGCGCTCTGGCACGTGCTGGTCTACGCCGGCAGCGCGCTCTACCTGTTCGCCGAGGCCGACCTGCGCCTGATGCTGCCGTTGCTGCTGTGGATTGTCGGCTACTGCCTGCTGCTGCGGCACTTCGTGCCGCTGATCAAGCAGCGTTCGGCCACCGCCTCGGCGGCGCGCTCCACGTTGATGGGCCGGGTGGTGGACGGCTACACCAACATCATGACCCTGAAGCTGTTCGCCCACACCCGCGAGGAGGAAGGCTACGCCCGCACCGCCATGCAGGACCTGCTCGACAAGGTGCGCCTGCAGACCCGCACCGTCACCGCCCTGGATTTCAGCGTCACCTGCCTCAACGGCCTGCTGATCGGCAGCACTGGCACTCTGGCCCTGTGGCTGTGGAGCCAGGGGCTGATCAGCACCGGCGCCATCGCCCTGGCCATTGGCCTGGTGATCCGCATCAACAACATGGCCGAGTGGATCATGTGGGTGGTCAACGGCATCTTCGAAAACGTCGGCACCGTGCAGGACGGCATGCAGACTATCGTCCAGCCCTGTCACCTGCTCGACCAGACAGGTGCCCAACCGCTCGTGGTGCAGCGCGGCGCCGTGCACTTCGCCGCCATCCACTTCCACTACGGCAAGCCCTCCGGGGTGATCGACGGTCTCGACCTGCAGGTGCATCCCGGCGAGAAAATCGGTCTGGTCGGTCCATCGGGGGCGGGCAAGTCGACCCTGGTCAGCCTGCTGCTACGCCTGTATGACCTGCAGGCCGGGCGCATTCTGATCGACGACCAGGACATCGCCGCAGTGACTCAGGAAAGCCTGCGCGAGCAGATCGGCGTGGTCACCCAGGACTGCTCGCTGCTGCACCGTTCGATTCGCGACAACCTGCGCTACGGCAAGCCCGACGCCAGCGAGGCGGAGCTGCGCGCGGCCGTGCGCAAGTCGCGCGCCGATAGCTTCATCGCCCAACTGGACGACAACCAGGGCGGCCGCGGCTTCGACGCCAAGGTCGGCGAACGCGGGGTCAAACTCTCCGGTGGACAGCGCCAGCGCATCGCCATCGCTCGCGTGCTGCTGAAAGACGCGCCGATCCTGGTGCTCGACGAAGCCACCTCGGCGCTGGACTCAGAGGTCGAGGCGGCGATCCAGGAGAGCCTGGATACCTTGATGCAGGGCAAAACCGTGATTGCCATCGCCCACCGCCTGTCGACCATCGCGCGCATGGACCGCCTGGTGGTGATCGATCAGGGCCGCATCGTCGAAAGCGGCACGCACAGCCAGCTGATCGCCCACGGCGGTCTCTACGCCCGTCTCTGGCAACACCAGACAGGGGGTTTCGTCGGAGTGGAGTGAACTTTCCCGTCATCGAGGGTCACATGAAGTCCTTGTAAGCAGACTCCAGCAGAGGAACAGCCATATGAAATTGGCCTCAGTTGTCAGCGCCGTGATTTCCAGTCTCGCGCCCGGTGTATTTGCCCAGGATGGCCTGCAAGACCGTAGCGTGGGAATTCCCGCGGTGAACTACCACTACGGGATGAAAGTCGATGTACAGAAGGTGCTGCAACGCACCGACACCTCCCAGCACAAAGGCGTGGTACCGGTGACCCTGGTCTATGAAGACAGTAAAGGGGCGGTGCACAAGATCCGTTTCCTCGAATGGGGCGGCAGCGGCGACTCCAGCAAATTCACCTGATCAGAGCTGTCGATAGGGGAGCAGGCTGCGCGCCTCCTCGGCGTAGCCCTGCACCCCCACTCGCTCCTGCTCGAGAAAATTCGCCACCGCCGCGCGCAAGCCGGGATGGCAGAGGTAATGCCAGGAGTGGGTGATCACCGGTTCGAAGCCACGGATCAACTTGTGCTCGCCCTGGGCACCGGCATCGAAGCGCTGCAACCCCTGAGCGATGGCATAGTCCATGCCTTGGTAGAAACAGGTCTCGAAGTGCAGGCGGTCGAACTCCGCCAGGCAGCCCCAATAGCGGCCGTATAAACTGCCGGCGCCGGTCAGGCTGAAGGCCATCGCCACCGGCTGCGCGCCCCGACGCGCCAACACCACGCGGATGGCCTCGGGCATGCGCTCGGCCAACAGGCTGAAGAACGTCCGGGTCAGATAGGGTGCTTGGCCACGCACCTGATAGGTATTGGCGTAACACAGGTAGACGAAATCCCACTCGACCTCGCTGAGCTGATGCCCCTCGCGCCAGTCGAACTCGATGCCCTGCCCCGCCACCTGCTCGCGCTCCTTGCGAATCTGTTTGCGCTTGCGTGAACTCAGGCCGTCGAGGAAATCCTGAAAGTCCCGGTAGTCGCGGTTGCGCCAGTGGAACTGGCAGCCGAGTCGTTCCAGCCAACCCTCGCGCCCCCGCAGCAGGACATCGGCGGCCGCATCGGTAAAATTGATATGCAGGCTGGATAAGCCTTGAGACTCCAACTGCGCGGTGAGCTCATCGAGCAACTGCGTCGCTGCGGCCGGGGCACCGAGCAAGCGCGGGCCGCCCACCGGCGAGAAGGGAATGGCGCCGAGCAGCTTGGGGTAATAGCCGATCCCGGCGCGCAGGCAGGCGTCGGCCCAGCCATGATCGAACACGTACTCGCCGTAGGAGTGGTTTTTCACGTACGCCGGCAGCGCCGCCAACGGCTGCCCCTGGGCATCGAGCAACACCTGATGCGCCGCCTGCCAACCGCTGCGCCCACCGACGCTGGTGCTGTCTTCCAGAGCAGAGAGAAAGGCATGGCGGAGAAAGGGCTGCGGCGCAGGCAGCAGACCATCCCAGGTCGCGGCGGCGAGTTCGCTCAAGCGGTGCAGGCTGTAAACGGGCATCCCAGGTATCCGCAGTCACTGAATAGGCAGAGGCAATCAGCCTGCACTATATCGCTAATGGCGACCACGCCAGAGGGCTACAGGCTGGAGGCATTCCTGGCGCACAAAAAAAGGGGCGACCTAAGTCGCCCGAATTGCCTTGCGTGCCCATTGCCGGAGGGATTCAGTGCGTCTTGCGCTTGTGCGAATCCTTCCAGATGAAATAACCGACGCCGGCGAAGAACGCGACCATCAGGCCGACGGTGCCGATACCGGCGAGAACCACCACATCGATAAACATGCTTGCCTCCTGCACCAGTCCTTGCTGGGAATGACTGCAAGGTACGTGGCGGCGCGGCAACGGGCATTGATCTGGATCAATACAGTCGCGCTTGCCGTCGGACGGGGACGCCCGGCGAACGATTCACGGCGTCCACGGACGCCGGGCAGGCTCAGCGTTTTTTCGGTTTGCTTTTCGACTTTTTCTTGCCCGAGGGTAGCGGCAGCGCCTGTTCGAAGGCCTGGCGCATCTCGTTGAGCTTCTTGTCGCGCAGGTCGTGGATACGCTTGTCGCGTTCGGCGCCGAAGTCGATCAGTTTGTCGTCATTGCTCATGCTGGAGACCGGATTAAGCGAAATGTCAGGTTCAGGCGCGGCGCACAGGGGGTGCGCGTCTTCGCCACTTGGTGCTGCCAATAATGCTGCGTCGACCCGCGCATGACCAGCAGCGAGCCATGATTAAGCGCTAAGGAGTGCTCGATGCGCGACTGCCCTGTGCGCCGCAGATCGAAACGCCGGGTGCCGCCGAGACTGAGCGAAACCACCACCGGATCACTGCCCAGCTCGGCTTCGTCGTCGCTGTGCCAGCCCATGGAGTCTTGCCCGTCGCGGTAGTAGTTGAGCAATACGCCGTTCAGCGGCTGCCCGGCGGCTTCGACCACCCGCGCGCGTATCCCTTGCAGCAACGGCGTCCAGGGCAGCGGCCGATGGGTTTGACCGGAGTAACAATAACTGGCCTCGGCATCGCCGTACCAGGCGAGCAGACGCGGCACCGGACAGACGCGGCCATATAGCCGCACCTGGGGCTGCTGCCAGGGGGTTTCATCGAGTAACTGCTTGAGCCACAGGTCCGCCGTCGCGTCATCCAGCCAGTCCGACTGATAGTCGAGCTCGGCATGCGCCAGGTACAACTCGCTGTCATTGAAAAGATTCACAGGCATCTCGGCACTGCAGAGGAACGGGGCCCAGGCATTCAGACCTCCACATCCACCCACACACCTTGCCGGGGCAACTCGTCGAGCGCCGCCTCATCGGCCTCGTCCACTTCGCCCGCCGCCAGTTGCTCGGGGGTGTAACCGCGGCGCTGACGCCGCCGCTGCTCTTCGCGCAACAGCGCCTCGGCATCCTGTGGATGACGTTTATCCAGGTTCAGGGCACTCTCCTTGGCGCTCGCCTGAACCGGCGTCACCGGCGCAATGTCCGGCCTGGGCTTGATCACGTCCTGCTGGGCAGTGACCGGCACCAGGCTGTGCGGAATGGGTGGTAGCACGTTATTAGGCCTCCCCTTTGGTCAGTCTGTCGGCCAGGCAAACGCCGACTTGAGGCAGCCTCGCTACACTTTTGACTGAAGTTGGCTCGCTAAGTGCCATTGCGTCTTTGGTCTTGGCGTGACGTTCCGTTACCATAGCCGGCTTTTTCACGCGGGAGACAGGCATGGCGCAATACGAACCGGGGCAACGCTGGATCAGTGACAGCGAGGCAGAGTTGGGTTTGGGCACCGTCCTGATGCAGGAAGGCCGCATGCTCACGGTGCTCTACCCGGCCACCGGCGAAACCCGTCAATACGCCGCGCGCAATGCCCCCCTGACCCGCGTGCGCTTCTCGCCCGGCGATGAGATCACCCACTTCGAAGGCTGGAAACTGACCGTACAGGAAGTCGATGATGTCGACGGTCTGCTGGTTTACCACGGCCTCGATGGGCAGAACCAGAGTGTCACCCTGCCGGAAACCCAGCTGTCCAACTTCATTCAGTTCCGCCTGGCCAGCGACCGCCTGTTCGCCGGGCAAATCGACCCGCTGCCCTGGTTCGCCCTGCGCTATCGCACCCTCGAATTCACCAGCCGCCAGCTGCAATCCTCGCTCTGGGGCCTCGGCGGCGTGCGCGCGCAGCCCATCGCCCACCAGCTGCACATCGCCCGTGAAGTCGCCGACCGCGTCGCCCCGCGGGTGCTGCTGGCCGACGAAGTGGGTCTGGGCAAGACCATCGAGGCCGGCCTGGTGATCCACCGTCAACTGCTCAGTGGGCGCGCCAACCGCGTGCTGATCCTGGTGCCGGAGAACCTGCAGCACCAGTGGCTGGTGGAGATGCGCCGCCGCTTCAACCTGGAAGTGGCGCTGTTCGACCAGGAACGTTTCATCGAGAGCGACGCCAGCAATCCGTTCGAGGACTGCCAGTTGGCCCTGGTGGCCCTGGAATGGCTGTGCGAGGACGAGAAGGCCCAGGACGCGCTGTTCGCCGCCGGCTGGGACCTGCTGGTGGTCGACGAAGCGCACCACCTGGTCTGGCACCCGGACCGCGCCAGCCCGGAATACACCCTGGTCGAGCAACTGGCCGGGGTCATTCCCGCCGTGTTGCTGCTCACCGCCACCCCCGAGCAACTGGGCCAGGACAGCCACTTCGCGCGCCTGCGCCTGCTCGACCCGAACCGCTTCCACGACCTCGAAGCCTTCCGCGCCGAGAGTGCCCACTACCGCCCGGTCGCCGAGGCGGTGCAGGAGCTGCTCGACCAGGGCAGCCTGTCGCCCGCCGCCCACCAAACCATTCATGATTTCCTCGGCAGCGAGGGCGAAGGCCTGCTGGCCGCAGTCAACGCGGGCGACAGCGAGGCGTCCGCGCGTCTGGTGCGCGAGCTGCTCGACCGCCATGGCACCGGCCGTTTGCTGTTTCGCAACACCCGCGCGGCGGTCCAGGGCTTCCCCGAGCGCGACCTGCACCCCTACCCGCTGGCGAGCCCGGACGAGTACATGGAGCTGCCGATTGGCGAGCACCCCGACCTGTACCCGGAAGTCAGCTATCAGGCCCAGTCCGAGATCGACGAGGATCAGCGCTGGTGGCGCTTCGACCCGCGCGTCGAGTGGCTGGTCGACACCCTGAAGATGCTGAAGAAGTTCAAGGTGCTGGTGATCTGCGCCCACGCCGAGACCGCCATGGACCTGGAAGACGCCCTGCGCGTGCGCAAAGGCATCCCCGCCACCGTGTTCCACGAAGGCATGAGCATCCTCGAGCGCGACCGCGCCGCGGCTTACTTTGCCGACGAAGAGTTTGGCGCCCAGGTGCTGGTCTGCTCGGAAATCGGCAGCGAAGGGCGCAACTTCCAGTTCGCTCACCACCTGGTGCTGTTCGACCTGCCGGCCCATCCGGACCTGCTCGAACAGCGCATCGGTCGTCTCGACCGGATCGGCCAGAAGCACCGTATTCAGCTGCACGTGCCCTACCTGGAAAACAGCCCGCAAGAGCGCCTGTTCCAGTGGTATCACCAGGGCCTGAACGCCTTCCTCGCCACCTGCCCGACCGGCAACGCCCTGCAGCACCAGTACGGCGGCCGTCTGTTGCCGCTGCTGGAAAGTGGCGACGACGGTGAATGGCAGAGCCTGTTGGACGAAGCCAAGGCCGAGCGTGAACGCCTCGAAGGTGAGCTGCACGCCGGCCGCGACCGCCTGCTGGAACTCAACTCCGGCGGTGCCGGCGAAGGCGAGGCGCTGGTCGAGGCGATTCTCGAACAGGACGATCAATTCGCCCTGCCGATCTACATGGAGCAGCTGTTCGATGCCTTCGGCATCGACAGCGAAGACCACTCGGAGAACGCCCTGATCCTGCGCCCCAGCGAGAAGATGCTGGACGCCAGCTTCCCGCTCGGCGACGACGAAGGCGTGACCATCACCTACGACCGCAATCTGGCCCTGGCGCGCGAGGACATGCAGTTCCTCACCTGGGAACACCCGATGGTGCAAGGCGGAATGGACCTGGTGCGCTCCGGCTCGATGGGCAACACCGGCGTGGCCTTGATCAAGAACAAGGCGCTGAAACCCGGCACCGTGTTGCTGGAACTGCTCTACGTCAGTGAAGTGGTGGCCCCGCGCGCCCTGCAACTAGGGCGCTACCTGCCGCCGGAGGCGCTGCGCTGCCTGCTCGATGCCAATGGCAATGACCTGGCGCACAAGGTGGGCTTCGAGACCCTCAACGACCAGCTGGAAAGCGTACCCCGCGCCAGCGCCAACAAGTTCGTCCAGGCCCAGCGCGACGCGCTCAACCCGCAGATCAGTGCCGGTGAAGAGAAAGTCGCACCGCGCCACGTCGAACGAGTTGCCGAAGCGAAACGCCGCCTGGCCGCCGAGGTCGATGAAGAGCTGACCCGCCTGACCGCCTTGCAGGCGGTCAACCCCAGCGTACGCGATAGCGAACTGGACGCCCTGCGCCAGCAGCTCGAACAAGGCCTGGCCCTGCTCGACAAAGCCGCGCTGCGTCTGGAAGCGATTCGGGTACTGGTGGCCGGCTAAACTCGGCTGGCTTAGACCCGTTCAACCATAAGGCCCGCATTTGCGGGCCTTATGGTTGATGCAAGCAAATCTGGAGCACGTCTATATCTGTGGGGGCATGTACACCTGCAACCCCTGGGCCGCTAGGCTGGCACCGCTTCGAGCATGCCCGTGCGCATCCGCGCGGCGTCCCGCGTGAAACAGCGCGAAGCCTGCACCAGTGCCAGCATGGTGAGAAACAGCGCCACGGGGATCAGGTACATCGCGTCATGCAAGCCCACCGCCTTGAAGGTTTCGCTCATCTGCGTGGCACCAGCAGCGAGCATCGCCGCATTGGCGAAGTAGTCGGACAACAGCCCAACCGCGATGGGACCCAGGCCGCCACCCAGCAGGTACAGGCCGGCGAAGAACAGGGCCATGGCGGTCGCCCGCAGGCGCGGCTCGACCACATCCTGAATCGCCGTATAGACGCAGGTGTAGAAGTTGTAGGAAAACAGCCAGCCTATGCTGAACAGCGCCACGAACAGGCCGATCTGGACATGTCCGGAGAACAGCGCATAGCCGGTGCACCCCGCCGCCACCAGCATGCTCACGGCGGCAAACAGTAGACGTCCGGATTCGGACTTCTGGTGAATCCGGTCCGCCAGCCAGCCGCCAAGCGTCAGGCCGAACAGTCCGGTCACGCCGACTATGACCCCAGTGGCCACGGCCGCCTGCTCCAGCGGCAACAGGAAATAGCGCTGCAGCATCGGCACCATGAAGGAATTGCAGGCGTAAGTGGAGAAGTTGAAGGTCAAACCGGCCAGCACCAGCCACCAGAAAGTGCGAATTGCCAGGACCTTGCGTATCGGTTGCCGCACCGGCTCGACCGCCACCTGCACGACCTCAGCGCCACCACGCTTGGGTTCTTTGATGAAGAACATGAACAACGCCAGGATCAGCCCTGGCACCGCGGCGATGAAGAAGGGTGCGCGCCAACTGTCGAAGGCCTTGACCATGGCGCCGATAGTGAAGAAGGCCAGCAGCAGACCCAATGGCAGGCCCAGCATGAAAATGCCCATGGCCCGCGCGCGTTTGTGCGGCGGGAACAGGTCGCCGATCAGCGAGTTGGCCGCCGGCGCATAGCTGGCCTCGCCAATACCCACCCCCATGCGCACCAGCAGAAAACTCCAGAAGTTCCAGGCCAGACCGTTGACGGCGGTCAGGCCACTCCACACCGTCAGGCCCCAGCCCATGATCTTGCGCCGCGCGCCGGTATCGGCCATACGCCCCAAGGGTACGCCGGCGATCGCATAGACGATGGTGAACGCGGTGCCGATCAAGCCCAGCTGAAAGTCACTGAGGCTCCATTCCAGGCGGATCGGTTCGATGATGATCGCCGGAATGCTGCGATCGAAGAAGTTGAACAGGTTGGCAAGGAAAAGCAGGAACAGAATGCGCCAAGCATTCGCCACTGGCTGGGACTGCTGCATGGAATCCATCTCTATTGTTGTTATAGATAGCCACCACTCGGGGGCGCCAGCGAGCCTGGCGAGACTTAGTGGCCGGTAGGGCTGAGTTCAATTAGCCAATTTCGGCATCTGAGGCCCCGGTACTGCGGCCATCCGAACTTGAGTTAATCCACTAACCGTACAGGCCCTAGCCTGGCATGCGCAGAAGGCAATCTAGAGGCCTGTGCTCTATCTGTCTGCGACTATTCGCCGTCGTTATGCAACGAAATGGCGGCTCTGCCGGCAAAGCGTCGGCACAGAGGCCGCCAGGGGCCGCCAGGGGCCGCGGGCACTTGAAAGGGAACAGTCTGCGGCAGCCTCAGTCAACGCCAAGCGCTCGCATTGCACGCCTTCGCCGCCGGCGCCCACCGCGCTACCGCCGAGCTGTAACAGGCAAGCTGTTTATTGACGTAAGCGCCAACCCTGTCCATGGTCTTACAAGGCCCTAAATCACCGCGCCTACGGCTGATCGCTATGTTCGAACTGTTTGCCAGCCACACGACACGGCCCCCATCCCCTGATCGAGCACCAGGCGCACGCTGGTTAGCCATTAGCCTGCTGTTAGCCCAGACCCTGTGGCCAGCCGATGTCCTGGCGACCGAGACCATGCGCCTGCAACTGCGCTGGCTGCATCAATTTCAGTTCGCCGGTTACTACATGGCCCTGGAAAAAGGCTATTACCGGCAAGCCGGGCTGGAGGTGGATATCCTGCAAGGTGGGCCAGGCACGCCCAATCCGATAGACGCCATGCTCAACGGCGATGTCGACTTCGCCATCGCCAATAGCGGCCTGATCATCGCCCGCATGCAGGGCAAGCCGGTCGTCGCCCTGGCGGCCATCATGCAAAGCTCGCCGGTGGTGTGGATCGTCCGCGCTGATTCGAACATCTACACACCACTCGACCTGGCCGGCAAACGGGTGATGCTGATGCCCGAACCGGAAAGCGCCGAGCTGCGCATCACCCTGGCCCGCGAAGGCATCGACCTGAACGAACTGCTCGTGAGCAAAACCAGTTTCAACCCGCAAGATCTGGCAGACGGCAACATCGATGCCTACGACGGCTACCTGTCCAATGAGCCCTTCTGGCTGGACCAGCACAAGGTGGCCTATCGGCTGATCAACCCCCGCGAATACGGCGTGAATTTCTACAACGACGTGCTGGCCACCCGCGAAGCCCTGCTGCAGGAGCGACCCGAACAAGTCGAGGCCTTCATTCAGGCCAGCCTCGACGGTTGGCAATATGCCCTGGAACACATCGAAGAAAGCGTACAACTGATCCATCGGCGCTACGCGCCTGACAAGAGCCTGGAGCACTTGCGCTTCGAGGCCCAGGCGCTGAAAAAACTGATCATGCCCGATCTGGTGCAACTGGGGCACATGAACCCCGGACGCTGGCAAACCATCGCCAACAGCTACGTCCAGCTGGGCATGGCCACAGGGCCGGTCGACCTGGACGAGTTTATCTACAGTCGCAAGCATGAAACCGATCACAACCTGCTCTATCAGGTAGTGATCGGCGCACTGTCGGCACTGCTTGTCGTCGGCGCCGTGGCTTGGCGCTTCGCTCACCTGACCCAGCACCTGCGCCTGGAGATCAAACGTCGGCGTCAGGTCGAGCAGGCGCTGCTCAACAGCAACCTGCAACTGGAACACTTGGCCAATACCGACCGCCTGACCGGGCAGTGGACTCGACTGAAATTCGAAGAAGTAGCGCTGCACGAAATCAAGCGTGCCGAGCGCTATGGCTTTCCGCTCGCCCTGATCTTCTTCGACATCGATCGTTTCAAACTGATCAACGATGAGCATGGCCATGAAACCGGCGACTACGTGCTGAGGGGCGTGGCGCAACGGATCAAGACGCAGCTGCGTGAGTCCGATTGCCTATGCCGCTGGGGCGGCGAAGAATTCATCATCCTGATGCCGCATACCGACCTCGAGCACGCCGCCGTCATGGCGGAAAAACTGCGCCTGCTGCTGGTCGCCGAGCCGCTGACCGAGCGGATTAGCGTCACCGCCAGCTTTGGCGTCACCCAGTGGCAACCCGGACAGGGCTTGCGCGAACTGGTGCACTGCGCCGACCAGCTGCTCTACCGCGCCAAGCAGCTGGGGCGCAACCGGGTCGAGTGCGTTGAGCTTGATACCGCCCAGACTCAGCCATGAGCAGCCCGCCCCCTGCCGCGCCTAGCCCGATCCTTCGAGCGCTCGCGCTATCGGCCGCCGGCGCGCCACGCGGGCAACCACGTTAGTCCCGCGCGAGTTCCGTCTTCGCCCGGCCTATACTCGGCCCCCAACCAGCCCCGATAACCGCTATCGCGCAAGGCGGCCAAGACAGGAGCGAAGTCAATCCGCCCGGTGCCCGGGGCACCTCGACCGGGGCAGTCGGCGAACTGCACATGGCCGATGCGTCCGGCCAACAGCTCGATACCCGCGACCAGGTCCAGGTCCTGTCGCGCCATGTGATAGAGGTCGTACTGGGCCCGGCAGTTGCGGTGATCGACGGCGCGCAATAGCGCATCCAGCTGCTCCGGGGTGTTGATCAGGAAGTCCGGCATATCCAGCGGGTTGATCGCCTCGCAGAGCACCACGATGCCCAACAGTTGGAAAGCCTCGGCGGCCTTGCGCAGGTTAGCGGCCAGCGTCGTCAGCGCCTGCTGGCGGCTGACACCCGCCAGCAAACGCCCCGGCAACACATTGACACAGGCCGGGCGCACCATCGCCGCGTAGGTCAACGCCTCGTGCAGCGCGCGGTCGAAGTCACCCTGGCGCGCCGGCACGGCGGCCAGCCCGGCACCGCCGCGCATCAGGTCACCGGCCGGCAGGTTGATCAGCACCAGGGGCATGCCGGCCGCCGCCAAGGCTTCCTTCAGGCGTAACGCCGGCAGTTCATAGGGAAACTGGATCTCCACGCCATCGAAGCCGGCGGCAGCGGCTGCCACCACACGCTGATGCAGGGGCAGCTCGGTGAATAGCAGCGACAGGTTGGCAGCTATCTTCATGCGTCTGGCTCACGGTACAGGCTCACCAGAGTGGCCGGATCGCACTCGAGATTGCCCTGACTGCCGTGCAAACGCATCAGCTGCGCGGCCAGGCCACTGAGCGGGGTCGCCGAGCCCGTCTCGCGCGACAGTTTGGCGGCGCTATCCAGATCCTTGAGCAGGGTACGCACATGCCATTTCACCGGTTCGAACTCACTGTTGGCCATTTGCGGAGCCAGTATCTGCAGCGGCTTGGAGTCGGCAAAGCCGCCCGCCAGGGCCGGGGCAATCAGGCGCGCATCCACTCCGGCTTTCTCGGCCAGGGCCACCACTTCGGCGATCACCAGGGCGTTGCAGGCGACGATCATCTGGTTGCACACCTTGGTCACCTGCCCGGCACCGACCTCGCCCATGCGCGTCAGGCGTTGCCCCAGGTGCGCCAGAATCGGCCGCGCGCGTTCGACGTCTTCGGCCCGGCCACCGGCCATGATCGCCAGGCTGCCAGCCTCGGCGCCCGGGGTGCCGCCGGACACCGGCGCGTCCACCCAGTGCATGCCGCAGCGCCGCTCCAGCTCGGCGGCCATCTCGCGGGTTGCCGCCGGTTCCAGGCTGGAGAAGTCCACCAGCAACTGCCCCGGCTTGCCGCCCTCGACGATCCCGCCGGGGCCGAACACCACCTCACGCACCACCTCGGTATTGGCCAGGCAGAGCATCACTGTGTCGGCCTCGGCACAGAGTTCGGCCGGGGTTTGCGCGCACTGCGCGCCCAAGTCCACGAGCGGCTGGCACTTGTCCGGCGAGCGGTTCCAGACCCACAGTGGATAACCGGCGGCGAGCAGCCGGCGGGTCATCGGCAGACCCATCAGACCGATACCGGCGAAGGCGATTGAAGGCAGCGAGGCGGTCATACAGCAGCTCCGTAAGGTTCAGCGAAGCCTGCATCTTAATCCCAGTGCGGGTGAATGAAAGCTGCGCAGAACCCAACATATCCCTATAATTCGCCCCCGCTTTCCCCGCTATTGAACCGGAGAACCCCCATGTATAAGCGTACCCTGGCGCTCGCCGCCGGCCTTGCCCTGTCCCTTTCCAGCCTGTTCAGCCAGGCCGCAGACGTACTGAAAGTTTCCGCCATCCCCGATGAAGCCCCCACCGAACTGCTGCGCAAGTTCGAGCCACTGGGCGCTTACCTGGAACAGCAACTGGGCATGAAAGTCGAATTCATTCCGGTCGCCGACTACGCCGCCGTAGTCGAAGCGATTGCCGCGGACCGCATCGACCTGGCCTGGCTGGGTGGGTTCACCTTCGTCCAGACCCGCCTGAAGACCGGCAATGCCATCCCCCTGGTGCAGCGCGCCGAGGATGCCACCTTCACCAGCAAGATCATCAGCGCCGACCCGAGCGTGCACTCGCTGCAGGACCTGAAGGGCAAGACCTTCGCCTTCGGCTCGGTGTCCTCCACCTCCGGCAGCCTGATGCCGCGCTACTTCATGCTCCAGGACGGGATCAAGCCGGAGGCCTTCTTCAGCCGTATCGCCTACTCCGGCGCCCACGACGCCACCGCTGCCTGGGTCCAGGCCGGCAAGGCCGACGGCGGCGTACTCAACGCCTCGGTGTGGGACAAACTGGTGGCCGCCGGCAAGGTCGATACCGACAAGGTCAAGGTGATCGCCACCACCCCGCCGTTCTTCGATTACAACTGGACCGTGCGCGGCAGCCTCGACCCGGCACTGCGCGAGAAGATCCAGGCGGCGTTTCTCGCCCTCGATCCGGCCAATCCGCAACACAAGGCGATCCTCGACCTGCAGGCCGCCAGCCGCTTTATCGCCACCCAGGCGGAGAATTACCAGGGTATCGAGGAAGCCGCCCGCGCCGCCGACCTATTGAAGTGAGCCTGAACCTCACTGGCGTGGGGTTGACCCACGCCAACGGCCAGGTTGCTCTGCTCGAGATCGATCTACGGGTGCAGCCCGGTGAGCGGATCGCCATCATCGGTCCCTCGGGCGCCGGCAAGACCAGCCTGCTACGACTGCTCGCCACCAGCCTGCAACCGAGCGCCGGTCAACTCGAGCTGTTCGGCCAGCAGCCCTGGCAACTCGGCGCTCAGCAGCGCCAGCAGTTGCGCGGGCGCGTGGGCTTGATCCATCAGGCGCCGCCGCTACCGCCACGGCAACGGGTGGTCACCGCGGTGCTGGCCGGCAAACTCGGCCAGTGGTCACTGGCCAGGAGCCTGCTCAGCCTGCTGCATCCGGTCGATATCCAGGGCGCCAGCAGCGCACTCGGCCGCCTGGATCTGGAGGACAAACTGTTCGCGCGCTGCGACCAGCTGTCGGGAGGCCAATTGCAGCGGGTTGGCATCGCCCGCGTGCTGTACCAGGCGCCCGAGCTGATCCTCGCCGACGAGCCGGTGTCGGCCATGGACCCCCTGCTCGCCGGGCATACCCTGAGCGTGCTCAATCAGGAGGCCAGCGCCCGCAAGATGACCCTGCTGGCCAGCCTGCATGCGGTGGAACTGGCCCTGGCACACTTTCCGCGGATCATCGGCGTACGTGAAGGACGTATCGTCTTCGACCTGCCACCCGAGGCGATCAGCCCGGCCGCGCTGGAAGCCCTGTACGCCAATGAGCAACTGCAAAGTCTCGAGGCTGTGGCACCGGCGCTGCCCGTTTGCGTGCAAATCCCACGATGCTGAACCCCGCCTTGCGTGATCCGGCAGCCCTGCCCCGCCTGGCCCTGACGCTGCTGGCGGTGCTGCTGCTCTGGCCGGGGCTGTCGCTCAGCGAGCTGAATCTGGCGGTGCTGGTCGATAGCGATAACGCCGCGAACATGGGCCGTTTTCTCGCCGATTTCTGGCCGCTGGCACATGACCCGCAGTTCCTCCGCCTGCTCGGTCGCGCCACCCTGGAAACCCTGGCCATCGCCACTGCCGGCATGGCCCTGGCGCTGCTGATCGCGATCCCCGGTGCACTGCTGGCCAGCCGCGCCCTGTCGCTGTCGGCCGCACACCGTAGTGGTCGACCGGCCTGGTGGGCACAGGCCCTGCGCTGGCCGGTACGCGGCGTGCTGATTGTGCTGCGCAGCGTGCCGGAAATCGTCTGGGCACTGCTGTTCGTGCGCGCCGTTGGCCTGGGCCCGACCGCAGGGGTGCTGGCCATCGCCATCACCTACAGCGGCATGCTCGGCAAGGTCTACGCCGAAATCTTCGAGTCGGTCGACCCGCGCCCCAGCCGCGCCCTGCTGATCGCCGGCAGCCCACGCCTGGCGGCCTTTGCCTATGGTGTGCTGCCCAACGCCGCGGCGGAAATGCTCTCCTATACGGTGTATCGCTGGGAATGCGCGATCCGCGCCTCGGTGATCATGGGCTTTGTCGGCGCGGGCGGCCTGGGGCAACAGATCGACCTGTCGCTGCGCATGTTCGCCGGCGGCGAAGTGGCGAGCATGCTGCTGACCTTCCTGGTGCTGGTGCTGTTGGCCGACCAGCTCAGCCGCCTGCTGCGCACGAGACTGCTATGACGCGACTGGTGGCTCAGCGTTTGACCAACTACGGCCTGCTCGCCACCTTGCTGATCGCGGTGATCGCCTCGTTCGTCTACCTCGGCATCGACCTCGGCGCATTGTTCGGCAGCGATAGCCTGAGCCAGATGGGCCATTATGCCGGCGGTTTCTTCAGCCCTGACTTCTCCGCGACTCACCTGCAACGCATCGCCCAGGGCGCCCTGGAGACCCTGGCCATGTCGGCCATCGGCACGCTGCTGGCGGCGCTGCTTGGCCTGTTGTTGGCCTTGCCGGCAGCAGGGCGTTTCGGCTGGCCGGCCCGCAGCGGCTCGCGCTTTATCCTCAATGCCCTGCGCGCGGTGCCGGAGCTGGTCTGGGCCGCGCTGGTGGTGCTGGCCGCAGGCCTCGGCCCGAATGCCGGCACCCTGGCCCTGGCCTTGCACACCGCCGGGGTGCTCGGGCGCTTGTTCGCCGAAGCCCTGGAGAACACCCCGAACGAGCCGGCCGAGGCGATTCGCCTGGGCGGCGGCGGACGCATCGCGGCGTTCTGCTACGGCACCCTGCCGACCGTCTGCCCGCAACTGATCGCCTACTCGCTGTACCGCTGGGAGAACAATATCCGCATGGCCAGCGTACTCGGCTTTGTCGGGGCAGGCGGTTTGGGGCAGATGCTCTATGTCAGTCTCAGCCTGTTCCAGGAAGCCCAGGCGGCGACGGTGATACTGAGCATGCTGCTGCTGGTATTGGCTGTGGATGCGCTCAGCAGCTGGGCGCGGCAGCGCTGGGTCAGCGCGTAGGGCGGTCTCGAAGCGAAGCGACAGCCCGCCACAGGCTACTCCGCGAATCTACGCCGAGTAACGCCCTAGTCGATAGCCGCTACAGACCGTCCTTTTCCAGATGATCGAGGTTGACCGGATCGCCGGTGTGGCTGCCAAGCTTGGCGCGGATATCGGCGAACATCTGGTCGTACTCCTGATGAGTACGTGCAATCAGACTGGTGTTGGCCGGTAGACCATGCTTCAAGGCAATCCGACTGGCGACGCTGGCGAAGTTGAAGGCCGTATCGCGATGCAGCTCGAACTGTTCTTCGAACGACTTGCCCGCCACTTCACCAACCATGCGCATGTGCAGCATCGGCCCCTCGACTGGGTCTTGGCGCACCTCATAGTGCAGATCGATGCTGAACGCGGGCTGCCCCTTGGTTCCGGCAGGGTTATTGCGATGCAGGTGGCCGGGCGCGAACATGCGGGTGCTCCTTCTGCGGATCATCACCGAGCATAGCCCCAAGCGACCCGGACTGCCTCTTCAGCCGCATGGACCTGCCCTCAGGACCGAGTCGGCGCCTCCGCACGCTCCTGGACCATGACCCAGGGCGCCACGACCACGGCCCAGAGTTGCGGATCACGCGCCAGCAAGTCCTCGGCCCGCGCATCATCGAGCTTACTCAACAGCCCGGACTCCAGCCAGGCAGCCACTTTATCCTGGTCGTTTTCCGCCACGGCTTGCGCTGCCGCGATCAGATCCTGCGTGCTCTCGACCCACAGCAACGCGCCGCGGGCGAAGAAAGGTTGCAACTCCTGCCAACTGATTGGCGCAGTTTCACCAAGCAACTTGGCATATAGGGTGCTAGCTTGTTCAGTCATGGTATGCCTTGTGTGGATAGCCCGGTTTTCAATCGGACGCCATGATAACGCCGAGCAACTGACAGGCAAGTCCGCCTGACGCAGAGGGTCGGCTCGAAGGCACGCCGTTTTTCTATACATTTCTTACATTTAAGCGACATCCAGGTACGTTGCCCTCGGCAGTCGGCTTTTCAAGGCGCAAACCAGCGCTCTACACTGTACCGGTACAATTGCCGGGGGTATGACCGGGGATGCAACCCGGTTCTGCAGCTTTGGCCGCCAGAACTACAACAATGAAAAAACATAAGAGTGGAGCACTATGAACAAGGCTACTAAGCAGATCTCCAAACTGTTTGCCGCCATGGCCATGGCCGGCGTTGCCAGCTACTCCGTAGCGGCTGACACCATCAAGATAGGCCTGGCTGGCCCGGTTACCGGACCAGTCGCGCAATACGGTGAAATGCAATTCGTGGGTGCCAAGATGGCCATCGAGCAGATCAACAAAGCCGGTGGGGTGAACGGTTCGATGCTCGAAGGCGTGGTCTACGACGACGCCTGTGACCCGAAACAAGCCGTGGCCGTAGCCAACAAAATCGTCAACGACGAAATCAAGTTCGTGGTCGGCCACCTTTGCTCCAGCTCCACTCAGCCGGCGTCCGACATTTACGAGGACGAAGGCATCCTGATGATCAGCCCGGCGTCCACCAGCCCGGACATCACCTCGCGTGGCTATGAACTGATCTTCCGCACCATCGGTCTGGACAGCCTGCAAGGCCCGACTGCCGGCAACTACATCGCCGACCATATCAAACCGAAAAATGTTGCAGTCCTGCACGACAAGCAGCAATACGGTGAAGGCATTGCCACCGCGGTCAAGCAGACTCTGGAAAGCAAAGGCATCAAGGTTTCCCTGTTCGAAGGCCTCAACGCCGGCGACAAGGACTTCTCCGCCATGATTTCCAAGCTCAAGCAAGCCGGCGTGGACTTCGTCTACTACGGCGGCTACCACCCGGAGCTCGGTCTATTGCTGCGTCAGTCAGCCGAGAAAGGCCTGAAAGTAGGCTTCATGGGACCGGAAGGCGTGGGTAACAAGGAAATCTCGGCCATCGCCGGCCCGGCTTCCGAAGGCATGCTGGTGACCCTGCCGAAATCCTTCGACCAGGATCCGAAGAACCAGGCCCTGGTCGCTGCATTCAAGGCCAAGAACGAAGACTCGACTGGCCCCTTCGTATTCCCCGCCTACGCAGCCGTGCAAGTGATTGCCGAAGGCATCGAGAAAGCCGGCAGCACCGATACCGCAAAAGTCGCGGCCGCCCTGCGTGCCAACACCTTCGACACCCCGACCGGCGCCCTGTCCTTCGACGCCAAAGGCGACCTCAAGGACTTCAGCTTCGTGGTTTACCAATGGCACCAGGACGGTACTAAAACCGAAGCGCCTCTTAACTAAGAAGACGCTTCAGGCCTGAACCCAAAGCCCACTGCCGATGCAGTGGGCTTTGTTTATCAAAAGAATTCCGGTCTCACGCTGCGCCACAAGCGCCGCCTTGCGTGACGCGCCCAGGAGTTAGGCAATGCCTGATCTTTATCACTACCTGCAACAGCTGGTTAACGGTCTGACCGTTGGCAGCACTTATGCCTTGATCGCCATTGGCTACACAATGGTCTACGGCATCATTGGCATGATCAACTTCGCCCATGGCGAGGTTTACATGATTGGTTCGTACATCACCTTTATCGTGATTGCCGGGCTTGCCATGTTCGGCATCAACAGTTTGCCGATCCTGATGATCGCGGCCTTCGCCGGCAGCGTCATCGTCTGCAGTGCTTATGGTTACAGCATCGAACGAGTCGCCTATCGCCCCTTGCGCGGCGGCAACCGCTTGATCCCGCTGATCTCTGCGATTGGCATGTCGATCTTCCTGCAAAACCTGGTCTTGCTGTCCCAGGATTCCAAGGACAAAGCCATTCCCAATCCGCTGCCGGGAAACTTCGTGTTTGGTGAAAGCACCATGAATGGTGTGGTTATTTCCTACATGCAGGTGCTGATCTTTGTCGTCACCTTTTTAGTGATGGTTGGTTTGACACTGTTCATCTCCCGTTCGCGTCTTGGCCGCGCTTGCCGCGCCAGCGCCGAAGACCTGAAGATGGCCAACCTGCTGGGCATCAACACCAACAACATCATCGCCCTGACCTTCGTCATCGGCGCCGCCCTGGCCGCGGTGGCCGCCGTGCTGCTGGGCATGCAATACGGTGTGATCAACCCGCACCTGGGCTTCCTCGCCGGCATCAAGGCATTTACCGCCGCGGTATTGGGCGGCATCGGCAGCATTCCAGGTGCCGTACTCGGCGGCCTGGTACTCGGCATAGCCGAGGCCTTCGGTGCCGACATTTTCGGCGACCAGTACAAAGACGTGGTGGCCTTCAGCCTGCTGGTACTGGTGCTGCTATTTCGCCCGACCGGCATCCTCGGTCGTCCGGAGGTTGAAAAAGTATGACTTCTGCAGTTACGAAAAACCTCAAAACCGCCTTCTTCAGCGCCCTGTTGGTGCTGGCCGTAGCCTACCCGGTACTTGGCCTGAAGCTGACCATCGTCGGCATCAAGCTGGAAGTGCATGGCGCCAGTTCTGCGGGGCTGTGGGCCATCGCCGCGGGTGCCATCGCCATGTTCTTCTGGCAGCTGCTGCGCAGCCGGTTGAGTGCGGCCTGGGCTCTGGCGCCTAAACTGCCGCGCGTGCCGAGCCAAGCCAGCGACTTCTTGACCAAACCGTCGACGCAACGCTGGTTCGTCCTCGCGCTGGTTCTCGTTGGCCTGGCCTGGCCGTTCTTTGGCAGTCGTGGGGCGGTCGACATCGCTACGCTGATCCTGATCTACGTGATGCTCGGCCTCGGTCTGAACATCGTGGTCGGCCTGGCCGGCCTGCTCGATCTGGGTTACGTCGCCTTCTACGCTGTCGGGGCCTACAGCTATGCGCTGCTCTCTTACTATTACGGCCTGAGCTTCTGGGTATGCTTGCCGATCGCCGGCCTGATGGCCGCCTCCTTCGGCTTTATCCTGGGTTTCCCGGTGCTGCGCCTGCGCGGCGATTACCTGGCCATCGTCACCCTGGGTTTCGGCGAGATCATCCGCATCCTGCTGAACAACCTGACCTGGCTGACCGGCGGCCCCAACGGCATCGGCTCGATTCCCAAACCAAGCCTGTTCGGCCTGTCCTTCGACCGCCGCGCGGCCGAAGGTATGCAGACCTTCCACGAGTATTTCGGTGTCCCCTATAGCTCGATCAACAAGGTGATCTTCCTCTACCTGATCGCCCTGGTGCTGGTGCTGCTCACTCTGTTCGTGATCAACCGCCTGCTGCGCATGCCGCTCGGCCGCGCCTGGGAAGCCCTGCGCGAAGACGAGATCGCCTGCCGTACACTGGGTATGAACCCCACTGTGATAAAGCTCTCGGCCTTTACCCTGGGCGCCTGCTTCGCCGGTTTCGCTGGCAGTTTCTTCGCCGCCCGCCAGGGTCTGGTGACCCCGCAATCCTTCACCTTCATCGAGTCGGCGACCATCCTCGCCATCGTCGTGCTGGGGGGCATGGGCTCGCAGCTCGGGGTGATCCTCGCGGCCGTGGTGATGATCCTGCTGCCGGAGCTGATGCGTGAGTTCAGCGAATACCGCATGCTGATGTTCGGCGCCTTGATGGTGCTGATGATGATCTGGCGTCCCCAGGGCTTGTTGCCCATGCAGCGCCCACACCTGGAGCTGAAGCCATGAGCCGCCCGATTCTCGAAGTAAGCGGTCTGTCCATGCGTTTCGGCGGCCTGCTGGCGGTCAACGGGGTTGACCTGGTCGCCAATGAAAAACAAGTGGTATCGATGATCGGCCCGAATGGTGCCGGTAAGACCACGGTATTCAACTGCCTGACCGGCTTTTACCAGCCAACCAGCGGCAACATCCGTCTCGACGGCGAGCAGATCGAGGGCCTGCCAGGGCACAAGATCGCCCGTAAAGGGGTGGTGCGGACCTTCCAGAACGTACGCTTGTTCAAGGACATGACGGCGGTGGAAAACCTGCTGGTAGCCCAGCATCGCCACCTCAACACCAACTTCCTTGCCGGTTTGCTGAAAACCCCGGCATTTCGCAGGAGCGAGCGCGAGGCGATGGAGTACGCCGCGCACTGGCTGGAGCAGGTCAACCTGACCGAGTTCGCCAACCGCCCGGCCGGCACCCTGGCCTACGGTCAGCAGCGCCGCCTGGAAATCGCTCGCTGCATGATGACGCGCCCGCGCATCCTCATGCTCGACGAGCCGGCCGCCGGTCTCAACCCACGCGAAACCGACGACCTGAAAGCCTTGATCCGTATGCTGCGCGATCAGCACAACGTCACCGTGCTGCTGATCGAGCACGACATGAAGCTGGTAATGAGCATTTCCGACCACATTTTCGTGATCAACCAAGGCTGTCCGCTTGCCAACGGCACACCGGAACAGGTCCGCGACAATCCGGATGTGATCAAAGCCTACCTGGGGGAAGCTTGATGCTGTATTTCGACAATGTTTCCACCTTCTACGGCAAGATCCAGGCGCTGCATGACGTCAGCGTCGAGGTTCGCCAAGGCGAAATCGTCACCCTGATTGGGGCCAACGGCGCCGGTAAATCAACCCTGCTGATGACCCTCTGCGGCACGCCGTGCGCGTCCAGCGGCAGCATCCGCTACCAGGGCGAGGAACTGGTTGGCCAGGACACCCCGGAGATCATGCGCAAGAGCATCGCCGTGGTCCCGGAGGGCCGCCGCGTGTTCGCCCGCCTGACCGTGGAGGAGAACCTGGTGATGGGGGGCTTCTACACCGCCAAAAGCGACTTCCAGGATCAGCTGGATAAGGTGCTACACCTGTTCCCGCGTCTGAAAGAACGTTTCGAGCAGCGCGCCGGCACCATGTCCGGTGGCGAACAGCAGATGCTCGCCATCGGCCGCGCCTTGATGAGCAAGCCCAAGCTGCTGCTGCTCGACGAGCCATCACTGGGTCTGGCACCGATCATCATCCAGCAGATCTTCGACATCATCGAACAGCTGCGCAAGGACGGCGTCACGGTATTCCTGGTCGAGCAGAACGCCAACCAGGCGCTGAAGCTGGCCGATCGCGGATACGTGCTGGAGAACGGTCGAATCGTCATGCAGGGCAGCGGCCAGGAATTGCTGAACGATCCCAAAGTGCGCGACGCCTACCTGGGCGGTTAAAAACGACTGGCTCGACACGTTTTTAACCAATGCCGCATAGCCGCCTGACTAAACCGCTCCTCGGAGCGGTTTTTTTATCCGCGTCAGCGCACCCCGGCCAGTTACAATGACGGCCAACACTTTACCGATGACGCTACCATGACCGACCCTATCCGCCTGTCCAAACGCCTGATCGAACTGACCGGCTGCTCACGTCGTGAGGCTGAGTTGTATATCGAAGGCGGCTGGGTAATGGTGGATGGGGTGGTGGTGGACGAGCCGCAGTTCAAGGTGCAGGAGCAGCGCGTCGAATTGCATACCGATGCCGTCGCAGCCCCGGTCGAGCCCGTCACCTTGCTGCTGCACATCCCGGCCGGGCACAACAGCGCCGAGCGTATTGCCGACAGCATTAGTCAGGACACGCACTGGGCGGAGGACAGCTCGGGCATACGCATGCTCAAGAGTCATTTCGTCAACCTCAAGCCATGCATCCCCTTGCAGGCGGGTGCCGAAGGCTTGCACGTGCTGACCCAGGACTGGCGCATCGAGCGCAAACTGCGTGACGACCAGAGCAAACTGGAGCAGGAATATGTGGTCGAAGTCAGCGGTCAGCTGAGCGCCAAGGACCTCAAGCGCCTGAGCCATGGCCTGGTCTTCAATGGCTTCGCGCTGCCACCGTGCAAAGTCAGCTGGCAGAACGAAACCCGCCTGCGCTTCGCCCTGAAGAACCCACAGCCGGGGCAAATCGTCTTCATGTGCAATGAAGTCGGGCTGAAAGTATTGAGCTTCAAGCGCATCCGCGTCGGCGGTGTACCGCTGTCGAAAGTACAGCCTGGCCAATGGCGTTACTTGGCCGCTAAAGAGCGTTTCTAAGCGCCCTTCCCGCATTTACCTGGCAGTTAGGCCGAGTCCAGCTGCCCACTACGTTTTCAGGACAATCTCATGATCAATAACGATGTACTGCGCAGCCTGCGCTACCTGCTCGATATCAGCGATGCACAAGTGGCCTCAATCGTCGAGCTGGCTGGCCGGCCGACCAGCGAAGCCGAAGTCGGCGTGCTGCTGAAGAAGGACGACGAAGAGGACTATCAGGATTGTCCGGATGAGCTGATGGCGCACTTTCTCGATGGCCTGGTGGTCTTCAAGCGTGGTAAGGATGACAACCGCCCCGCGCTGCCGCTGGAGCTGCCGGTCACCAACAACATGGTGCTGAAGAAACTGCGGGTGGCCTTCGAACTCAAGGAAGACGACATGCATGCGATCATGCAGAGCGTCGATTTCCCGGTGTCCAAACCGGAAATGAGCGCACTGTTTCGCAAGTTCGGCCACAGCAACTACCGCACATGCGGCGACCAGTTCCTGCGCAACTTCCTCAAAGGCCTGACCCTGCGCGTGCGCGCCTGAACCTTAGCGAACCGACAGCGCAGCGCTGCATGGCGCTGCATTCCCAAGCGCAATAGTGGCTCCCGTATCGCGGTCGCGCGCATAGGGTAGTGGCATCCCCTCCCACAAGGACTCGCCATGCACCCTTACTTCTCCCTGCAAGGCCGCACCGCCCTGGTTACCGGCGGCACCCGCGGTATCGGCAAAATGATCGCCAAGGCCTTTGTCGAAGCCGGCGCCAACGTGTATGTCTGCGCCCGCGATGGCGAGGCCTGCGCGCAAACCGCCGAGGAACTGTCGGCCTTCGGCAGCTGCCACGGCATCGCCGCCAACCTGGCCCAGGAAGAAGGCGTGCAGGCCCTGGCCAGCCAGCTTGCCGCTGAAATCGGCCAGCTGGATATTCTGGTCAACAATGCCGGTACCACCTGGGGCGCGCCACTGGAAAGCTACCCGGTCAAAGGCTGGGAAAAGGTCATGCAGCTCAACGTCACCTCGGTGTTCAGCTGCATCCAACAGTTGCTGCCGCTGTTGCGCAAGGCCGGTTCGGCCGCCAACCCGGCGCGGGTGATCAATATCGGTTCGGTCGCCGGCATCACCTCGCACGGTGAAGATGCCTACGCCTATGGACCGAGTAAGGCCGCGCTGCATCAACTGTCGCGCATGCTCGCCCGCGAGCTGGTCGAGCAGCACATCAACGTCAACGTGATCGCCCCAGGGCGCTTTCCCAGCAAGATGACTCAGCACATCGCCAAGGACGAAGCCGCCATGGCCGAAGACAGCGCGCTGATCCCGATGAAGCGCTGGGGCCGCGAAGAGGAAATGGCCGCCCTGGCGATCAGCCTGGCGAGCACCGCAGGCGCCTATATGACTGGGAATATCATCCCGATCGATGGCGGTTTCAGCCTCTAAGAGCGGCCAGTCGGCTCAGACTGAAGACTGCCTGCAAGCCCTGAGACGGCCGGTTGCCTGGCCACTGGTCAGGCATACCGGCCGACGACTGTGGCCTTGCTAAGCTTAGTGACTGGGGCAATAGCACCTCACGCCGCACCGACGGCAAGGAGGTAGGCCATGAGCATGGCTGACTGGCGCATGCAGGGCGTCGAGTTTGCTACCTGCAACTGCAACTGGGGCTGTCCGTGTCAATTCAGCGCCCTGCCCAGCCACGGTAATTGCGAAGCCGTGGTGTCCATGCGGATCGAGCAAGGCCATTACAACCAGACAAATCTGCACGGCCTGTGCTGGGTCGGCGTATTTGCCTGGCCGCGCGCCATCCACGAAGGCAACGGTCGCTGCCAGCTGTTCATCGAGGACAAGGCCACGCCGGAGCAGCGCGAGGCGTTGCTGCGCATCCTCGCCGGCGAAGACACCGAGCCCGGCACTACCGTGTTCTCGGTGTTCGCCAGCACCATCAGCGAGATGCACGAACCGCAGTTCGTGCCCATCGAGTTCTCGGTGGATGTCGATCAGCGCGTGGCGCACACGCGAATACCCGGCCAACTCGAGGTGACTGGCGAGCCAATTCGTAACCCGATCACCGGCGAACCACAGGAGGCGCGGCTGACATTACCCAAGGGCTTCGAGTTTACCGAGGCGCAAATGGCCAGTGGCAGCTTCCAGACCCAGGGCGCGATCAAGATCGGCTCACAGGGCAGTCATGGCCACTTCGCCCGGCTGCACTTCACCGGCCAAGGGGTGGTGCGCTGAGCCTGCTTGACAGCTCCGAGCGGCTCGCCGAGCGCCTGCCGCACTGGCCTCTGCACAGGGAGCAGTGGCCAGTACTGCTCTGCCTGCTGACCCTGACGGGGCTGGCATGGCTGGCGCTGCAACGCATGGCCGTCGCGATGGCTGCGCCGGGCGGCATGGCGGATATGGCGATGGCCGGCATGCCGATGCCCTGGAGCCTGGTCGATGCGTTGCTGATGCTGGCGATGTGGGGGGTGATGATGTTCGGCATGATGCTACCCAGCGCCCTGCCGATGATCCTGCTCTACCAGCAGATACTGCACAAACGGTCGGCGAACGCGCAGCGCCACCTCGCCCTGCTGTTGTTCTGCCTGGCCTATCTAGTGGTCTGGGGCGGCTTCAGCCTGATCGCGACTGCGCTGCAGTGGGGGCTGGATCAGCTCGCCCTGCTCAGTCCGGCGATGCGCAGCCAAAGCCACTGGCTGGGTGCCGGCCTGCTGCTGGCTGCTGGCGTTTACCAGTGGCTGCCGGGTAAAGCCGCATGCCTGGCGCACTGCCGTGGTCCGGTGCTGTTTCTCATGAGCCACTGGCGCCCCGGCGTCGCCGGCGGCTGGCGCATGGGCCTGCGCCATGGTCTCTACTGCCTGGGCTGCTGCTGGGCGCTGATGGGCCTGCTGTTCGTCGGCGGGGTGATGAACCTGCTGTGGGTGGCGCTGATCGGCGCCTATGTATTGCTGGAGAAGCTCCTACCACACGGGCGCTGGCTCAGCCGATCTGCCGGAGCGCTGCTGATCGCCTGGGGATTCGCCTTGTTGCTGACTTAAGGCCACCTCGCGTTACGGGTAAGATGGCACTCCTTGCCACTGCTGGCCGCGTCCCCATGCCCTACTCCGTCTCGCCCATCGGCTTCATCCGTTCCTGCTTCAAGGAGAAATTTGCCATTCCTCGCCAACCGCAGCTGGCACCGGCGGCGCGCGGGGTATTGGAGCTGCTGACACCCTTCGACCAGGGCGAAGCGGTACAGGGCCTGGAGCAGGTCAGTCACGTCTGGCTGCTGTTCCTGTTTCACCAGACCCTGGAGGACAAGCCGCGGCTGAAAGTACGCCCACCACGTTTGGGCGGCAATCAATCGGTCGGCGTGTTCGCCAGCCGCGCCACCCATAGGCCGAATGGCATCGGTCAGTCGGTGGTCAAGCTCGACAGGGTCGAAGCGGGCAAGCTCTGGCTGTCCGGCATCGACCTGCTCGATCAGACCCCCGTGCTCGACATCAAACCCTATGTGCCCTATGCCGACAGCGTGACCGATGCCTACAACCGCATTGCCGACAGCGCCCCCAACCTGATCGAGGTCGAATGGCAGGAGACCGCGCGGGAACAGGCACATCGGCATGGCCTGCGCCTGGACCAACCGTTGTGCGAGTTGATCGAGCAGTGCCTGGCGCAGGACCCGCGCCCGGCGTACCAGCAGCCTTTGCCCGAACGTCGTTACGGGACACGCCTGTGGGATGTCGATGTGCGTTGGCACTACCCACAGCCAGGTCAGATTCGGGTATTGGAGGTGGTCGCAACCAGCTAGCAGGTTGACCTGCGCAGGCAGGGCCGATCGAAGCAACCAGCCGTAAACCACGGCAATGCCGCTGCTACCTCGCCGTCAGCTACGCTGCGGATTGAGCCCCAGCACATCCGCCTCTATCACCTGCTGGCTGAGAATCAGCGGATTGACCAGCGGCCTGCTGGCGAGGAAATGCGCGGTCTGGGTATGCGCCTCGAACGCGGCTTCGTCGTGGTAGAGCTCGTACAACCAGACGAGATCGGGATCACTGCGATCGCGCAGCACATCGAAGGTCACACAGCCCAGTTCGTCGCGTACCGAAGCCGCCGCATTGAGCGCCATGGCCTCGATGAAAGCATCGAAGCTGCCGGGTTTGAGTTGAGTCTTGAGTAGCAAGCAGTACACAGGGCGTTCCTTTTTGTCTTATATTCAACGCGAATTGTATACAAAC
The DNA here is from genome assembly GCF_007993865.1 of Pseudomonas sp. SJZ079. GTDB lineage: Bacteria > Pseudomonadota > Gammaproteobacteria > Pseudomonadales > Pseudomonadaceae > Aquipseudomonas. The sequence goes on from NZ_VIUH01000001.1 coordinate 349,757, forward strand.
TGGAGTACAGATAAATGCTCGAACGCCCCAGCCGCCTCAACGGCCTGCGCCACCTCGCCCTGCTGGTACCGAATCTGGAGGCCTGCGAACGCTTCTACGTCGATGTCCTCGGCATGCAGGTGCTGCACCGTGCCAATGACGACCTGGTCTACCTGACCTGCGGCAACGACAACCTCTCCCTCGGTCGCGCCTATGTCGAGAGCAGTGGTGTGCAGGCGATGGACCACTACGGTTTTATCGTCGACAGCGTGGAAGAACTGGAGGCTTGGTACCAGTACCTCAAGGCCCAAGACGTGACGCTGCTGGATCGCCCCTTCGATCATGGCGACGGAGCACGCAGCTTCCACCTGCTCGATCCCGCCGGTAACAAGGTGCAGCCGATCTATCACCCCGCCGTATCCGGACAGCGCTTCAGCCCGCCAGAAAAGGCCTGAGCCGCGCAAACGAAAAAGCCCGCCAAAAGGCGGGCTCGGTCTTCGCTCGCGCGCTTACTTCTCGACGAAGGCGCGCTCGATCAGGTAGTCGCCCGGCTCGCCCATGCGCGCCGAGACTTTCAGGCCGAAGCTCTCCAGCACCTGGCTGGTCTCGTCGAGCATGCTCGGGCTGCCACAGATCATCGCGCGATCGTCCTGCGGGTTGATCGGCGGCAAGCCGATGTCGCGGAACAATTTGCCGCTGCGCATCAGGTCGGTCAGCCGGCCCTGATTCTCGAACTCCTCGCGGGTCACGGTCGGGTAATAGATCAGCTTGCTCTTCAGCGACTCGCCAAAATACTCGTTCTGCGGCAAGTGCTCGGTGATGAACTCACGGTAGGCCACTTCGTTGGCATAACGCACGCCGTGCACCAGCACGACTTTCTCGTAGCGCTCGTAGGTCTCCGGGTCCTGGATCACGCTCATGAACGGTGCCAGGCCGGTACCGGTGCTGAGCAGATAGAGGTGCTTGCCCGGCAGCAAATCGTCCAACACCAGGGTACCAGTGGGCTTGCGGCTGACCATCAGCTCATCGCCCGGCTTGAGGTGTTGCAGCTGCGAGGTCAGCGGGCCGTCCTGCACCTTGATGCTGAAGAACTCCAGGTGCTCTTCATAGTTCGGGCTGGCGATCGAGTAGGCACGCATCAAGGGACGCCCCGTGTCCTGCTGCAGGCCAATCATCACGAACTGACCGTTGTCAAAACGCAGACCCGGGTTGCGGGTGGTCTTGAAGCTGAACAGGGTGTCGTTCCAGTGGTGGACGCTGAGCACTCGCTCGACGTTTAAATTACTCATGCAGGCTTCCTCGGAAAGTCGCGGACACCGATCGTGGGTGGTTGCACGGCATTCTAAGCGGAGGCAGAATATCTGTTAAGTTGATTATCAAGATATAGAATATCGGTTATATAGATATGCGATTTACGCTTAGACAACTCCAGGTATTCGTCATCGCCGCCCAGCAGCAGAGCGTTTCCCGCGCGTCCGAGGCGTTGGCGCTGTCGCAGTCGGCCACCAGCACCTCACTGAGCGAGCTGGAGCGCCAATCCGGCTGCCAACTGTTCGACCGCGCCGGTAAACGCCTGCGCCTCAACTCCCTGGGTCAGCAACTGCTGCCGCAAGCGGTGGCCTTGCTCGATCAAGCCAAGGAAATCGAACGCCTGCTGGTCGGCAAGAGCGGCTTCGGCTCATTGGATGTCGGTGCCACCCTGACGGTGGGTAACTACCTGGCAACCTTGCTGATCGGCCGTTTCATGCAACGCCACCCGGAGTGTCGGGTGAAACTGCAGGTGCACAACACCGCCCATGTCGTGCAGCAAATCGCCCAGTATGAGTTGGACCTGGGGATGATCGAAGGCGATTGCCAGCATCCAGATATCGAGGTGCAGCCTTGGGTCGAGGACGAGCTCGTGGTGTTCTGCGCACCGCAGCACCCACTGGCCAAACGCGGCGAGGCGAGCCTGGCGGAGCTGACCCGCGAGACCTGGATTCTTCGCGAGCAGGGCTCCGGCACCCGCTTGACCTTCGACCAGGCCATGCGCCACCACCCGGCGGCATTGAATATCTGCCTGGAGCTTGAGCACACCGAGGCGATCAAACGGGCGGTGGAGTCGGGGCTGGGTATCGGCTGCATCTCGCGCCTGGCCCTGCGCGACGCCTTTCGCCGCGGTAGCCTGGTGCCCGTGGAAACCCCGAGCCTGGATCTGCGCCGGCTGTTCTACTTCATCTGGCATAAGCAGAAGTACCAGACGCCGGTCATGCGTGAATTCCTCAGCCTGTGCCGGGAGTTGACCGCCGGCGTCAGGCGCAGCGATGAAATTGTGCTGCCGAACATCGCCTGAAGGCGTATGCCGCACTGCCGCGCGCGGCAGCGGCAACCCCCGTTCGCGGCTGACCGCCCGGTTCAGCCCAGTAGAATCACCGCCCAAACACTGGCGATGAGCGCCAGGGCGACGAATTGCGCGGCGCTGCCCATGTCCTTGGCTTTCTTCGACAAGGGGTGCAGGTCCAGCGAAACTCGGTCAATCGCCGCTTCAACCGCCGAATTGAGCAACTCGACGATCAGCGCCAGCAGGCAGACCCCAACCATCAACGCACGCTCGCCTCGGCTGACCTCGAAGTAGAACGCCAGCGGAATCAGCAGCAGGTTGAGCAGCAACAACTGCCGAAATGCGGCTTCACCGACAAAGGCCGCGCTCAGCCCGTCCAGCGAATAGCCCGCAGCATTGAGGATACGTCTCAGGCCGGTCTGGCCCTTGAATGGCGACATAGGATGCTGTCCACGATAATAAAAGCCCGGCAGGCTACGCCAACCCCAGGCAAAAGTCCGGGGAAATCTGTTAGTTGGCCGGGATCGATTCCATCTGCTGCAACAACAATGCGGCCTGGGTTCGCGTACGCACACCGAGCTTGCGGAATATCGCCGTGACATGCGCCTTGACCGTCGCCTCGGAAACACTCAGCTCGTAAGCGATCTGCTTGTTCAGCAAGCCCTCGCAGACCATGGTCAGCACGCGAAACTGCTGCGGCGTCAAACTGGCCAGCCCTGCACTTGCAGCTTTGGCCTCGGCGGAAACGCCGGCCGCTTGTTCGGACTGCTGAGGCCACCAGGCATCACCGTCGAGCACCTGGCGCACCGCTTGCTGGATGGTTTCCAGCGAACTCGATTTGGGGATAAAGCCGCTCGCCCCGAACTCGCGGGAGCGTGCCACCACTGCGGCATCTTCCTGCGCCGAGATCATCACCACGGGAATTTGTGGGAATTGCCCACGCAACAGGACCAACCCGGAGAAACCATGGGCGCCGGGCATGTTGAGGTCGAGCAACACCAGATCCCAATCCGCTTTCTGCGCCAGGCAGGCTTCCAGCTCGGCGATGCTGGCCGCCTCCACCAGGCGTACGTCTTGGCCCAAACCCAAGGTCAGCGCCTGCTGCAGTGCACTGCGAAACAGCGGGTGATCGTCGGCAATCAGGATTTCATAAACAGCCATTGGCAGATCCTGTTCTTGTTATATGAATACCGGTTGGCGGTATTTCCCGAGGCAGTGCCGAAAAGCACTTGATACTGCCATCCAGTTGCGCGGCAAGTACTACAGCCCGCAAGCGGAAATGCGCCGGAGGCGGCGCCCAGCATGCCGAGCGATGACGGGGTGGTCAAGCGCGATGCTTTGCGGCACAGTCAGCGCTTTTGTTCAGCGAGAACCTGTAATGCGGAACCAAGCCTTGCGCGCCGACCTGTTGATGCTACTGACCGCAATGATCTGGGGCTCGGCGTTTGTCGCGCAACGGCTGGGCATGGACTCGATTGGCCCCTTCCTCTACAGCGGCATACGCTTCGCGCTCGCTGCCTTGATTCTCCTGCCCCTGCTGCCATTGCTGCAATACCGCTCGCGCGGCACGCCGCAGCCCCCGCTAAACCGGCACTTGCTCGTAGGTGGCAGCCTGATGGGCTTGGCGCTAGCGCTGGGGATCAACCTGCAACAGGCGGGCTTGTTGTTCACCAGCGTGACCAACTCAGGCTTCATCACCGGTTTGTACGTGATCATCGTGCCATTGCTCGGCCTGTTCATCGGCCAGAAAACCGGCCTGGGCATCTGGCTGGGCGCCTCGCTGGCCGTGACCGGGATGTTCTTGCTGAGTGTCGGCGAAGGCTTTCAGGTCGCCTCCGGCGATTGGCTGCAGCTGGCCGGGGCATTCGTCTGGGGCGTGCATGTATTGTTGGTGAGCTTCTTCGCCGGGCGACATGATCCACTGCGCCTGGCCGTGGTGCAGTTCGCCGTGTGTGGGCTGATCAGCCTGCTGCTGGCACTAGTCTTCGAAGAGATTCGTCTCGACGCGATCATCGCCGCCGGTCCGGCGATTCTCTATGGCGGGGTGTTCGGCGTGGCGATCGGCTTCACCTTGCAGGTGGTGGCGCAAAAACACGCGATCGCCTCCCACGCCGCGATCATCCTCTCGCTGGAAGCGGTGTTTGCCGCGGTTGCCGGGGCCTTGCTGCTGGGCGAGTCACTGGAACTGCGTGGCTATTTCGGCTGCGCACTGATGCTCGGCGGCATGCTGCTGGCGCAGTTGTGGCCGAAGAAGTTACCGCCACAGGCGCAAGCTCAACTGCAACCGCAGCAAACCTTATAAGAACACCCCCAGCCGCTGATGCAGCGTATCGCTCAGGTCTACCGCGCGCGGCGCCTTAGCCGCCAGATAATGCTGACTGAAGACATCCAGATAGGCATCCAGCGCCTCAGCGGCGCTTAGATCGCCCGCCAGCTCCAGACACAGCGCGGCCACCTCGGCGGTACACAGGTGATCATCGCGCTTGGAACGCCGCAACCGATAGCGCGACAGCTGTTCCGGCTGCAGGCTCAGCACCGGCAAGCTGTCGAGGTAGGGGCTTTTGCGAAACATCTTGCGCGCCTCGGTCCAGGTCGCATCGAGCAAGACGAACAAAGGCCGCTTGCCAGCCTTCAGCTCGACCGTACTGACCACCCGTTCAGGCGCCGCATATTCGCCAGGAAACACCAGATAGGGTTGCCATTGCGGATCACTCAATAGCGCCGGCAAGGCCGGGTCGACCAGCGTGCGCAACCAGCCGAATGCCGAGGTATCGGCCAGCACGTCGGCAATCAGCCAGCCGGTATTGCTCGGTTTAAGCACCTCGATATCGTGCATCAACAGGCACACCGCCGATTGTGCCGCGACCCGCGGGCGCCAGGCGCACAGACAATGACTCAGGGCCAGCCGACAGGCGTGGCAACGCACCGCCTTGGAACCACGGGCGAGGAAGGGTTTTTCACTGCGTGCCAGACGCGCAGCACGTAAACGGGCGACGGCGTGGCTCATAGAGACAGCGCCACGAGGTAGGTAGGGGACGGCATACTTGATCCAGAGTCGACAATCGCGGCAGTCTAACAAAGTGCTTCCCGCCATAGCGCCACATGCGACTGACAGTACAAAGATCCAATGACCCAGTAAGATTGTCGCCTGCTGAACCTCTATGGGCACCCGCCTGTCGAAGGTTCGAACCGTTCCTGGAGAACCCCATGCTGCGCCTCACTGCTCTACTTCTCGCCTTGAGCCTGCCCTGCCTCGCCCACGCCGAGTCGCTGAAAGACTTCGAGCTGACCAAGCTGCTCGAACAGGTCGCACGGCAAAGCAGCCAAGGCACGCCACGCGCGATCAACGCAGACATCCTCGATCAGGGCTACACAGTCGAAGGCAATGAACTGGTCAACCACCTCAGCGTGCGTGCCGGCCATGCCGCACAGATGCGTGGCAACCCGGACACGGTACGCGCCCAACTCGCCAACAGCGTGTGCCGTAATGCCGGTTATCGCCAGCTGCTCGCCCAAGGTGCGGTACTGCGTTACGAGTTCAGCGAATACAAGAGCAATCGCCCGGTGAGCACAGAGCGCTTCAGCAGGAACGATTGCGGGCAACCGTAATAGGCGGGCCTCGCCGACAACAACAGTTAGCCCTTCTGGGTCCGCTGCTGCTCGTCGTCCGTGTCCAGCTCTGCGAGCAACGCCTCCAGATAGCGGGATCGGCGTCCCCCTCCGTCCAGACGCCGCAAGCATTCGTCCTGCAAGCTGAGACCGTTAGTCCGAGCCGTCTGCAACAGCAGACGGTAGAGGTCGATGTCGACCTCGATATTCAACACAGGCATGTCCGTCCCTCCATGACCCGCCAGCACGCTGCTGACGCCTCACTGTCCTTTCTTTAATGTCACCCATGTCCGCTCAATATTGGCACGCCGGATCGCCATGACCCGTGAGCGCTGCCCGCTCATGCTCGGCCAGCAGATCGCCCAAGGGCAGACTCAACAACTGAGCCGATGCTTCCAGCACGCTGGCCCAGTTGGCGCGATTAGCGAATAGCAATCCCGCTTCGTTCAGGGCGCCACCCTGATTACGATAGCCCAGTCCGCGATTGTTGCGCGCCTCCCCAAGAATCGGCCAAAGGTGTCCTGTGTCACTTCCGCACGCACATGAGTGAGCAATACACGGCGTTTGCACTGCTCGGGAAGCAGCACATTGCGCACGGCTGCCTCGGCCGCTCGCGTCTGCTTCACAACGATCGCGCGGTGCGCGAAAGCGGCCCGGCTCTTGTAGATAAATCAGGCGCCAGGCACAGCCTGCAACGCTCAGTCTAACTGCCGCACGGCGCATTCCCGCCAACTGGTAACCGCCTATCGCAAACAGCAGCAGCGCCTCATCGGCTGTCACTTGCTCATTCAGCACAATGGCACCGTCACGCGCCAGCACGAACAAATTGGCATACCAGATGGCACTGCAACAGGCACTGCACGAGCGGCTCAACGGGATCGTCACTATCCCCGAACAAAGCGAACAAATCGCCATCTGAACCGGACGGCTCTGTTGTACCTATTAATCGGTTCACCAAAGTCGGCTGAAAGACCGCGGGCTTGTTCGGCGTTTTCCTCACAAACTTTCACGGCCCAGCCATACTTTGAAAAGAGCTGGGCTTTTCAGGGAGTTGAAAAGATCCGGCCGGCATCCAGAAAGGAGAAGTTGAATGCCTTACGAACCGGACGATTACCTATCCCGTCACTTCCAAACCACCGGCATCGACCTGACCCATAAAGTCGATGAGCTGGTTAATTTGGTCGCCCCCACCGGCAGCCCGAACCTGAAACTCTATCGCGACATGCTGACCACGGTGATGCGCATGGCTCAGGCCGACCGCAACCGCTGGGACGCCAAGATCATGCTGCAAACCCTGCGCGAGATGGAACTCGCGTTCAGCACTTTGGAGAAGTTCAAACGCCGGCGCAAAGTCACCGTATTTGGCTCGGCGCGGACACCCACCGATCACCCTCTTTATGCCCTGGCCCGCGAACTGGGCGCCACCCTGGCGCGCCATGACCTGATGGTCGTTACCGGCGCCGGCGGCGGCATCATGGCCGCCGCCCATGAAGGTGCTGGCCGGGAAGACAGCCTGGGCTTCAACATCGCCCTGCCCTTCGAGCAGGGCGCCAACGCCACCGTCGAAGGTAGCGGCAACCTGTTGTCATTCCATTTCTTCTTCCTGCGCAAACTGTTCTTCGTCAAAGAAGCCGATGCGCTGGTGCTCTGCCCTGGCGGTTTTGGCACATTGGATGAGGCACTGGAAGTGCTGACGCTGATTCAAACGGGCAAGAGCCCGCTGGTACCCGTGGTACTGCTCGACCAGCCGGGAGGTAGTTTCTGGAAGGATGCAATTGGGTTTATCGAAAAACAGCTGCAAGGCAACGGTTACATCCTGGCGAGCGACATGAACCTGATGCGACTGGTGCACAGCGCCGAAGAGGCGGCCGAGGAAATTGCCCAGTTCTATCGTAACTATCACTCCACCCGCCTGCTCAAGGATCGCTTCGTGATCCGCCTGAACCATGCGCTAAACGATACCGCCATGCAGTTGTTGAACAGTGAGTTCGCCGAGCTGTGCCTGAATGGTGGATTCCGCCAGCAGCCACCTGCCGAGGCCGAACAGGACGAGCCCGAGTTACGCCACCTGACTCGCCTGGCGTTCGCCTTTAATGGCCGCGACCATGGGCGCTTGCGTGAATTGCTCAATACGGTCAACCAACCCCAGCACTGGGCTTAGTCCAGCGGGTTCAATCCGCCAGTCGAGCGTACAGCCCATGCGCGGCGCGGTTAGCTTAAGAGGGCAACCTCTTTAATCCTCAAGCGCGCCGCGCAACAGGCGGCCTATAAGCTCCACTGGATAGCCACGATAACTGAGAAAGCGCCCCTGCTGCGCCCGCTCGCGGGCGTCGCCAGGCAACTGACCGGCGAACTTGCGTCGCCAGGTACTTTCCAGTTGCTCGCGCCAGTCGATCCCACTGTCGCGCAACGCCTGCTCGATATCCTCACGCGCCAAACCCCGCTGCGTCAGCTCTTCGCGGATCCGCAGCGGCCCGTAACCGGCACGCGCGCGGTAACTGACGAAACTCTCCAGATAACGCGCCTCAGACAACAAGCCCTCTTCCGCCAGGCGGTCGAGGGCTGTGTTTATCAGGTCGAGGGGAGCGCCACGTTTGCGCAGCTTGCGCGTTAGCTCGACGCGTCCGTGTTCACGGCGCGCCAGTAGGTCCATGGCCGCCCGCCGCACTGCGACGGGATTATCGAGGACGATGGACATACTCGGCTAAATCAGGCGTCGGCTTCTGCGGCAACCAGATCGGCGGCGGCAGCTTTAGTCGGCGTGGCGGGAGCCAGCAACTTCTCGCGAATCAGGCCTTCGATGGTACGGGCCACCTCTGGATTATCTTCCAGGTACTTGGCCGAGTTGGCCTTGCCCTGACCGATCTTGTTGCCTTGGTAGCTGTACCAGGCACCGGATTTCTCCAGCAGACCCTGTTGCACGCCCAGATCGATGATCTCGCCGTTGCGGTAGATGCCCTTACCGTAAAGGATCTGGAATTCGGCCTGACGGAACGGTGGCGCGACCTTGTTTTTAACCACCTTGACCCGGGTTTCGCTGCCGACCACTTCGTCGCCCTCCTTCACCGCGCCGGTGCGGCGGATATCCAGACGCACCGAGGCGTAGAACTTCAGGGCGTTACCGCCAGTCGTGGTTTCCGGGCTGCCGAACATCACCCCGATCTTCATACGGATCTGGTTGATGAAGATCACCAGGCAATTGGCGTTCTTGATGTTGCCGGTGATCTTGCGCAGCGCCTGGGACATCAAACGGGCTTGCAGGCCCACGTGCATGTCGCCCATCTCGCCTTCGATTTCCGCCTTCGGCACCAGCGCCGCTACGGAGTCGATGACGATCACGTCGACGGCGTTGGAGCGCACCAGCATGTCGGTGATTTCCAGGGCTTGCTCGCCGGTATCCGGCTGAGACACCAACAGATCATCGACATTGACGCCCAGTTTTCCGGCATATTCGGGGTCAAGCGCGTGCTCGGCATCGACGAAGGCGCAGGTAGCACCCAGTTTCTGCGCCTCGGCAATCACCGACAGGGTCAGCGTGGTTTTACCGGAGGACTCCGGGCCGTAGATTTCGACTATCCGACCTTTCGGCAGACCGCCAATGCCCAGCGCGATATCCAGACCCAGCGAACCGGTGGAAATGGCCGGAATCGCCTGGCGATCGTGATCGCCCATGCGCATCACCGCGCCCTTGCCGAATTGCTTTTCGATCTGGCCCAGGGCTGCCGCCAAGGCGCGCTTCTTATTCTCGTCCATTGAAGTCCTCACGTGATCAAGAGGGCCTGACGGCCACCAACAACTGTATAAGTAGACAGTATTATTCCATAGGGCAAGTCGCCCGCCTACCCCAGTATTGGATTTTCTTCTGTAGCAAGCCGCAGCAGCCCCTCTAGTGCGGCCTCAACCGTTTGTCGGCGAACCTCGGCGCGGTCACCGGTAAACTGCCGGCGCACGCTGTATACCCTTTCCGCATCGCCCCAGGCCAGCCATACGGTGCCCACCGGTTTGTCTGGCGAGCCGCCATCCGGGCCCGCGACGCCACTGACCGCTACCGCGTAGCGTGCGCCGCTGTTGGCCTGGGCGCCACGCACCATGGCTTCGACCACCTCACGGCTGACCGCCCCCACGGAGGTAAACAGCTGCTCGGGCACCGCCAGCTGTTTACTCTTCTGCGCATTGGAATAGGTGATGTAACCGGCCTCGAACCAGGTGGAACTGCCGGGAACCCGGGTAATGGCCTCGGCAATCCCGCCACCGGTGCAGGACTCGGCGGCAGTTACTTGAACCTTGGCGGCAGCCAGGCGCCTACCCAGCTCTGTCGCCAGCCGAGTCAAACGTCGATCGTTTTCGGTCATTTGAACTCCAGGGGTGAACGCGGGTTAGAGAAAAACCCTAGACCAAGTATTTGGCTGGCTCAGGCTAATTGTGACTCAGCGCGCCAGCACAAGCTCGTCATGGTGCCGTCTCGAGCATCCCAGGCCGCCGCTGAATGGTCGGAGGCACCGAGGCGCTCGAGTCCTAGCAAACTACAGCGGAAGTGGCACACGATGGCAATCTTTACTGCACATGCTGGCGGCTAACCGCCTCGCCTCACCGGTTAGCGAGCAACCGTCTGACCTCGCGCTGAACCATGCTGGCGTATTCAGGTGGCGACATGTTCCCAAGCTGGCTTCGCAGCCACTCCTCCCACTTGCCTTTGCGCTTGGCCTTCTCGCCAACCAAACGCGCCGCATCGACCTTGGCACGATGCAAGTTCTGCTGCCACAGCTGGAAAAGTCGCGACTTCTCGTCCTCACCGGCATTGCGTACTTCGGCGGATTGGTTGGCCAAGTTAAAGCTCATCGAGCGCTCCAGTTCGTAAAAAAGGGCGCGCATTCTACGCATTTTATCCGGGCCCGCCAGGGCAACGATGCCACCAGCAATCGCTTAGTCGACGTCAAAGGCAGAGTTGCAGAGACGCGAGGAGAAGGCTCGATCAGCCTGGCCGGATGATCGAGCATCAGCTGACAAACTAATGGTCAGTTTACCGGATACTCCGCGACCACTTGATCGCTACCGGTCTTGCTCAAGCCGATGACCTGATAGGCCTGCTGCTGCCCACCGACCTCCATGCCGGGAGAACCTGTCGGCATACCCGGTACAGCGATCCCAAGCAGGTCGGAGCGTTTGCTCAACGCCACGATCTGAGCCGCAGGAACGTGCCCTTCGACGAATTTCCCATCGATCACGGCGGTGTGGCAGGCGGCTAAGCGCGGAGCAACGCCGAGGCGCTGCTTGACTGCCGTCATGTTCGACTCGACATGATCGATGACCTTGAAGCCATTGGCCTCGAGGTGCGCGACCCATTGCTTGCAGCAGCCGCAGTTGGCGTCGCGGTGCACATCGATGGTCAGGGGATCAGCCGCTTGCGCCGCAGAGCCGCTGAACAATGCCGCCAGTGCGGCGACACGCAGTAATCGCCCCCGGTGAAAGCGTCTTTTAGTCGGCATGCATGTGCTCCTTGCCATCGGCATGGGTGTGGGAACTGTCAGCCAGTTTGGACTTGGGCGCAGGCTTGTCAGCGGCTTGCTTGGCGCCATGGTGACTCATGTCAGCCTTTTCGCCGGCATGGTGATCTTCGTTGGCTGCGTCATGCTGGCTTGCCCCAGCCGCCTCGCCGGCGTGATGATCTTCGACGGCCGCGTCATGCTGACTGGCGCCAGCCATCTCAGCGGCATGCTGGTCTTCGCCTGCCGCTTCTGCGCCGCCGTGCTGGCCTTCATGGTTGTGCATGATGGTCTCGCCACCGCCATGCTGGTGACCGCTGCTGGCGGCGACCAGCGTTTGATACTGCTGCGCATCGAGCGTCGGCAACTGCTGCAGGAAGGCGACCATTCCCCAAATATACGGATCACCCATGCTCTTGCCCCACGCGGGCATGCCAGTGGCCTTGATGCCATGCTTGATGGTCCAGAAGGCCGCCGCCGGGTTGCCATCGACGCCCAGCCTGGTCAAGTTCGGCGGTGCGGGGTAGAGACTCTGGCTCAACTCGGTTTCGGCTGTGCCAGGGGCCAGGTGACAGCCGATGCACATCGAGTTGTAGTTACCGGCCCCGGCACGAATCAGCGTCTCATCCTGCAGATCAGGCACCTGGATATCCCGGGAGCGCACCTCGATGGAGCGATCACGGGCCATACTCAAGAAGGCATACACGGCCGGCAGATGGGGATCGTCGGCACCGACGTTAACCAGACCATAGTAGGCACCGGCGGTGACCGCGACGCTGGCGACAACACTGGCTGCAAGCAAGGTTTTAATGGTTCTTTTCATGTCAGGCTCTCAAAACCACAGCCGAATACCGGCGACCAAGCGTGCCTCGCTGACATCGCCGCCTTCATCGCGCAGCAGGTCGGCGGTATTGCCGTAGGCGCGATTCCAGGTCACCCCGATATAGGGCGCGAACTCGCGGCGGATTTCATAACGCAAGCGCAGGCCCACCTCCGTATTTGCCAGCCCGGAGCCAATACCGCGCTCAGGGTCGCTCTTGCCATAGAAGTTCACTTCAGCAGTGGGCTGCAGGATCAGGCGGTTGGTCAGCAGGATGTCGTAATCGCCTTCCAAACGTGCGGCAGTCTGGCCGTTCTCGCCGATGAAGGCCGTGGCTTCAGCTTCGAAGGCATAGAGCGCCATGCCCTGGATACCGAAGGCCGCCCAGGTCTGTGGCGAGCTGGGTTTGAAGTCTTGGCGCACCCCGCCGACCACGTCCCACCAGGGACCGATGGAGTGGCCCCAGAGCGCCTGGATTTCGGCATCTTCGGTCACGCCATTGGTCCGCTCACCTTCGGAGCGCAACCACAAACGGTCGATATCGCCGCCGATCCAACCTGAGGCGTCCCAACTGAGCACGCTGCCTTCATCGGCAGCCTGATACTCCAGCTGGTCGAACAGGAAGAACGAATTAATCGCGTCGTCATGCACGGCATGACCATCCAGCGGCGGGAATGCAGCTTCACGATCGGCATCGGTGAGCACGGGAATCGGCGTGCGACTGGTGGTGCGCGGGGAGTCCTGTGCATCGCCCTGGTCCATCTTGCTGTGATCCATGGAGCTGTGATCCATGGCGCCGTGGTCCATCGAGCTCATTGAGCCCTGGTCCATCTGCGCATGGTTCATTTTGCTGTGATCCATCGCGCCCATTGGGCCGGACTGCGTGGACTGCATGGCGCCATGCCCCATTGCCGCATGATCCATCGGGGCGTCGCCGCCGTACTGTTTGGCCGAGGGCTTTTTAGGCGTTGATGCAGGTTGTGCCTCGACCGTCGCCGCCGCGGCCGCAGATGAGTGCATCGAGTGATCCATAGGCTCGGCAGCGCTGGCCATGCCGGCCGTCACGGTGCCGAGCGAGACCGCCAGGGCAATCAGGCTCGGGCGAGAAAACCTACTGGTCATGATGGTTATCCGCCGCAGCCGGGTTGGCGCTGTGCCCATGCTGCTTGGTGTCATGCGCCATCTTGCTGTGATCCATCGAGGCATCCGCCATGGAACCCTTGGTCATGGCGGCGTGATCCATTTTCTGGGCGTCAGCGGCATGGCCCATGTGCTGGGTGGTGGCCTTGTCCGCAGCAGGCGCTGCGAGGTGTGCATGCTCGGCATGATCGCCGGCTGCAAGCGCGCCGGACAGCTGTGCAAGGCTCAGCCAGCCGAGCACCAAGGCGCTAGCGACCAGCGCTTTACGATTCATAAATGTGCTCATCATCGGTCTTCCTAATTACTCATCCACACGGACTTCACGGAACATGCCCATTTCCATGTGCAACAGCAGGTGACAGTGGTAGGCCCAACGACCTAGCGCGTCTGCAGTGACCCGGTAGCTGCGCTTGGAGCCTGGCGGCATGTCGATGGTGTGCTTGCGCACCATGAAATTGCCGTTCTCGTCTTCCAGGTCGCTCCACATGCCATGCAGGTGAATGGGGTGAGTCATCATGGTGTCGTTGACCAGGGTGATGCGCAGACGCTCGCCGTACTTGAGCCGCACAGGCTCCGAGCTGGAGAACTCGATGCCGTCGAACGACCAGGAGAATTTCTCCATGTGACCGGTCAGGTGCAGCTCGAGGGTACGGCCAGGCTCGCGTCCGTCCGGATCGGCGAAGGTGCTCTTGAGGTCGGCATAGGTCAGCACCCGACGACCGTTGTCGCGCAAGCCCATGCCCGGATCATTCAATTTATGGGTTGGCATCATGGTCTGCATGTCGACCAGCGGGTTGTTGGTCTCGGACGCCGGGTGCGATTGCATCTGGCCGCTCATGCCAGCCATACCGGCCATCTTGCTGTGATCCATGCCGGCCATGTCGCCCATACCGGCCATCTTGCTGTGATCCATGCCGGCCATGCTGCCCATACCGGCCATCTTGCTGTGATCCATGGCGGCCATGTCGCCCATACCGGCCATCTTGCTGTGGTCCATGCCGGCCATGTCGCCCATGCCAGCCATCTTGCTGTGATCCATGCCACCCATGCTGCCGTGGTCCATACCCATGTCGCCCATGCCGATCAACGGGCGTGGATCGAGTTCAGGCACAGGCGCGCTCAGCCCTTCACGCACGGCCAGAGTGCCGCGGGCATAGCCGGTGCGGTCCATGGACTGGGCGAAAATGGTGTAAGCCTCGGCACTGGACGTTTCAACGATCACGTCATAGGTTTCCGCCACGGCAATGCGCAACTCATCGACGCTGACCGGCTTGACGTGCTGGCCATCGGCGGCCACCACGGTCATTTTCAAGCCTGGGATGCGCACATCGAAGTAGCTCATGGCCGAGCCGTTGATGAAGCGCAGACGGAGCTTCTCGCCCGGTTTGAAGATACCGGTCCAGTTACCGTTGGGCGCCTGGCCGTTCATCAGGTAGGTGTAGGTGTAAGCGCTGACGTCGGCGAGATCGGTGGGACTCATCTTCATCTCCGCCCACATCTTGTGATCGGCCACGGCCGCGGACCAACCTTGCTGGCTGACGTCGTCGATGAAGTCACCGACTGTGCGCTTATGGAAGTTGTAGTAGTCCGACTGCTTCTTCAGCTTGGCCATGACCCGCGAGGGATCTTCATCGGTCCAGTCGCTCAGCATCACCACGTAGTCGCGATCGTACTGGAAAGGCTCCGGCTCTTTGGCGTCGATGACCAGCGGCCCGTAGACCCCGATCTGCTCCTGCAGCCCCGAGTGGCTGTGGTACCAGTAGGTACCGTTCTGCTGCACCTTGAACCTGTATTCGTACATGCCATCGGGCGCGATGCCATGGAAGCTCAGGCCGGGGACACCGTCCATGTTGGCCGGTAGGATGATGCCGTGCCAGTGGATCGAGGTGTCTTCACTCAGGCGATTGCGCACCCGCAGGGTGACAGTATCGCCCTCGCGCCAGCGCAGCAGAGGCCCCGGCAGACTGCCGTTGATGGTCATGGCGGTACGCGGCGAACCGGTGATGTTCACCGGGGTTTCGCCAATGAACAGTTCGAAATCGGTGCCGCTGAGCACGTTCGGCTGGCCTGGGCTGACGACTGCCCAGGCTGGGGCTCGCCACAGGCCTAGCCCTGCCAGTATGCCGCCGGCGGTCAGGCCCTTGACGAATGTTCGCCTCGAGGTTTTGGATTGCATGCCGTTTATGTCCAATCGATCAAAGGAAATCAGTGCTGAGTAGCCAGCGCGCAGACTTGCAGCTTAGGGAGCTCGCCCAGGAAGACTGCTCGGCCCCACGCCACCCAGCCACAGCTTGGTTCAATGCGCGCGGCCAGCGAGCCCAGAAACTGCCACAGTTAAACCGTCGGGGTGATTACATTTCTGTCAGCTTGGGCACGCCCTGCCAAGATCAGCAGCTGGCGTGGTCAGTCATCTTGGCCTGGCTTTTGACCGAGGGCGCCTCACGCTTCTGCGCCTGGGCAACTTGCTCGACTTGCGACGATACTTGCTGAGCTTGCTCGACGCGGGCAAGGGTTCGCTCGGCGCCCCCTTCGGCCAACGCCAAGGAGGAAAGGCTCAGGGCGGCGACTACGAAGAGCGTTTTCATGGATTTCATCTGGGTATCCTCAAGTGCGATTCGGTTAGCCCATCGACGCCACCTCTCACAGTGGTACTTAGGGCTGAGCTTCAGGCTCGCAGTGACCTTAACTGGCAGACCCTGTCGGCAACCTGAGGCGAACATTACGGTTCAGTCAGTTCGATATGGTCTTCGTAAAAGGCCACCTGCGGTTGGGTAGCGCTTGGCTCAAGCGAGCGCCCGAATGCCTGGGCTTGGTTAATCCAGGCTCGGATAATGGAGCCCATCAACCCGGCAGTGCGATGCCTCATAGCGCCACCACCCCGAGCGCACACTGCAGCAGCGCGAACTCAACCGGCACAACTGGAGCAATACGACCGGGCCGCACCGATTTGAACGGCGCTAACAACACCGGCATGTTGCATCCTCTGCATGCGTCAGACTGCAAGCGCTCACGCACCTTGCTCACCCCCAGCCGCATTTCGGCGGCTAGAGAAGTTAAGAATTCTATGGGTTAGCTATGTGCCCAAACCGGGAGACCTACTGTCAGCGTGTTACCGGGCGATCTTGACGGGGTAGCCCAAGGCTTCGATCAAGGCGCCTATATGCTCCGGGCTTTCAGTGCTCTCAACCCTTACTTTGCCGCTAGGACGGTCGATCGATACGCTGGCCTCGGCATCGTCCGCCTTGATCGCACGGGTGATCTTACTGACACAACTTCCACACCCCATGCCTGACACTTCCAAGACGAACATACGGGTTCTCCTCAAGTTAAGCGGCCAGTTGAACCGCAGCTACAGCTTCAGCCTTGCCACGACAGCAAGGTCAAGAGCCGCTATAACCTCATTTCGTTGTCGACAACCCGCGGCAACCCTGAGCTCGGCGTTGCGCCCAGTGCGGCCATCCCGCTCGGCGAACTGATCCGGGAGGATTACATTTCTGTCAGCTTCTAGTTGCTTGGCCCATCTCCCTGCACACTTATGCAGTCCTTTAGGTATGAGCGGTCATATGAAACTTCTAATCGCAGAAGATGAACCCAAAACCGGCACCTATCTGCAGCAAGGGCTTAGCGAGGCCGGATTCACTGTCGACCGGGTCACCACGGGAACGGATGCCCTGCAACATACGCTCAGCGACGCCTACGACCTGCTGATCCTGGACGTGATGATGCCCGGGCTGAGCGGGTGGGAGGTCCTGCGTCAGGTCCGTGCTGCGGGTAAAGACGTCCCGGTACTGTTCCTGACTGCCCGCGACCATGTAGAAGACCGGGTCAAAGGACTTGAACTGGGCGCTGACGACTACCTGATCAAGCCTTTCGCTTTTTCCGAGCTGCTTGCCCGAGTCAGAACGCTTCTACGCCGAGGGAACAGTGCGCCAGTGCAGACGCACATGCGGGTCGCCGATCTTGAGGTCGACCTGATGAAGCGTCGGGCGGTTCGTAGCGGCAAGCGCATTGACCTGACCGCCAAGGAGTTCGCGCTCCTGGAATTGCTACTGCGTCGGCGCGGCGAGGTACTGCCGAAGTCGCTGATCGCCTCGCAAGTCTGGGACATGAACTTCGATAGCGACACCAACGTCATCGAGGTGGCCATCAGGCGTTTGCGCGCGAAAATCGATGATGACTTCGAGCCCAAGCTTATCCACACCGCTCGCGGCATGGGCTACATGCTGGACGCCCCGGAGAGCACATGAGGCGCCTGTCCCTGACCGCACGCCTGAGCCTGATGTTCATGCTCGCAGTGACTGGGGTACTGATAGTGGCCGGGCTCAGCTTTAATCGTCTGAGCCAGCATCATTTCGAAGCCCTTGATCGGCAAGAGCTGCTGGAAAAGGCCCATGCGGTCCAGGGTATTCTCGGAGAGCTGAAGAGCCTCGAGAACTTTGCAGCACTGAAGCCGCAACTGAGTGCCTTGCTCGGCGCCCACAGAGACCTGAAAGCGGTCATCAAGGACAGCGCTGGCCGGGTGCTGTTCGCCGATCCTGGGCCGGTCGATCTTCCCGAACGCTTCAACGTCATCGCGAGCAACGTCATCTGGATGTGGCAGGATCGGCAGCAGGTGTTTCGTGGCCTGACCCAGCAGGTAACAGGCCCCGCCCTGGAGACCCCTCTGACCCTGGTGCTGGTGCTCGATGTAACCCAGCACATGCACTTCTTTAATGCGCTGGAGCGTTGGTTCGCGATTGGTCTGATCATCAGCGCCCTGGTCAGCGCCGCACTGGGCTGGGTATTGGCCCGCAGTGGTTTAGGCCCCTTGCGTCAGGTCACTGCAGTGGCGGCCGCCATGTCAGCCAAGTCGCTCAAAGAACGCATTCCCCTGGCGCCGGTGCCATTAGAACTGCAGCAACTGGTTTCATCCTTCAACGCCATGCTGTCACGCCTGGACGAGGCCTTTGTGCGGCTCTCCAATTTCTCCGCCGACATCGCGCACGAGCTGCGCACGCCCGTCAGCAACCTGATGACCCACACCGAGGTGGTGCTGTCCAGAAAGCGCAATACCGAGGACTACGAGAACAACCTGCACTCGAACCTGGATGACTTGAGACGCATGTCGCGGATGATCGATGACATGCTCTTCTTGGCCAAGGCGGACAACGGCTTGATCACCCCGGAACATAAGAAGATTGCCCTTGAGCAGGTAATCGACAAACTGTACGAGTATTACCGCCTGCTGGCAGACGAACATCATATCGAGCTCAAGCTGACCGGCTCTGGCGAGGTTCAGGGTGATGTACTGATGCTCCACCGCGCCATTTCCAACCTGCTGTCCAATGCCCTTCGCTATACGCCAGAGCACCACGCCATCACTGTGAATATCAGTCAGACCACGCAGAGCACCCTGCTGACCGTGGAGAACCCGGGCGAGACCATCTCACCCGAACACCTTGAACGACTGTTTGACCGCTTCTACCGCGCGGACCCTGCCCGCCGCGAAGGCAGCCCGAGCAATGCGGGCCTCGGCCTGGCCATCACCCGTTCCATCGTCGAGGCGCACCAGGGCAAGATCTGGTGCACCTCAGCCAATGGCCGGACCGCATTCCATATGCAGTTTCCTCGGCCGGAGGACTCTGCCGCGCAGCAATGACAACGGACGAACCTTGAATAGCGGGCGGGTCTCTCGCCTGTGGCGATTAACGATCAGCGCTACCCAACGCCGCCCACCTGCACCTGCTTGTGATCGGCAGCCCGTGGTACCCTTGCGCCCATTTCTAAACAGTTGGGCCGCAGGGCATCGGCATGCGGGTCTGGTTCTATTCAAATTGGATAGCCAACCCGTCGCTCAACGGGTCGCAGCCACCTGCTACGGCCTGCACCACGCCCGGCGAACAGCCCCAAAATCTGCCCCATCCAATTTAAAGACTCGCGCTAACTATCGAATGAATATGGCTACTCTGGATTTATCCGCTCACACCCCGATGATGCAGCAGTACTGGCGACTGAAGAGTCAGCATCCGGATCAGCTGATGTTTTACCGCATGGGCGACTTCTACGAGATCTTCTACGAGGACGCCAAGAAGGCGGCCAAGTTGCTCGACATCACCCTGACCGCGCGTGGCCAATCCGCCGGCCAGGCCATCCCCATGTGCGGGATTCCCTATCACGCCGCCGAAGGTTATCTGGCCAAACTGGTCAAGCTCGGCGAATCGGTGGTGATCTGCGAGCAGATCGGCGACCCGGCGACCAGCAAAGGCCCGGTGGAGCGCCAGGTGGTGCGCATCATCACCCCCGGCACGGTCAGCGATGAAGCCTTGCTCGATGAACGCCGCGACAATCTGCTGGCTGCGGTATTGGGCGACGAACGCCTGTTCGGCCTGGCGGTACTGGATATCACCAGCGGCCGTTTCAGCGTGCTGGAGATCAACGGCTGGGAAAACCTGCTGGCCGAACTCGAACGCCTCAACCCGGTCGAGCTGCTGATTCCGGATGACTGGCCGCAAGGCCTGCCGGCCGAAAAGCGCCGTGGCGCAAAGCGCCGTGCGCCCTGGGACTTCGAGCGCGATTCGGCGCTCAAGAGCCTCTGTCAGCAGTTTGCCACTCAGGACCTGAAGGGCTTCGGCTGCGAGAACCTGACCCTGGCCATCGGCGCCGCCGGCTGCCTGCTCGGCTATGCCAAGGAAACCCAGCGTACCGCCCTGCCGCATCTGCGCAGCCTGCGTCATGAGCGCCTCGACGACACGGTGATTCTGGATGGTGCCAGCCGGCGCAATCTGGAGTT
The DNA here is from genome assembly GCF_007993865.1 of Pseudomonas sp. SJZ079. Classification (GTDB taxonomy): domain Bacteria; phylum Pseudomonadota; class Gammaproteobacteria; order Pseudomonadales; family Pseudomonadaceae; genus Aquipseudomonas. The sequence goes on from NZ_VIUH01000001.1 coordinate 369,877, forward strand.
GGACGTGAACCTCGCCGGCGGTCGCGACAACACCCTGCAGTCGGTGGTCGATCGCTGCCAGACCGCCATGGGCAGCCGCCTGCTCAGTCGCTGGCTGAATCGTCCGCTGCGTGATCGCCTGGTGCTGGAGGCGCGCCAGGAGTCAATCGCCTGCCTGCTCGAGCGTTATCGCTTCGAGACCCTGCAGCCACAACTCAAGGAAATCGGCGACCTGGAGCGCATCCTCGCCCGTATCGGCCTGCGCAATGCCCGCCCACGGGATCTGGCGCGCCTGCGTGACGCCCTGGCGGCGCTGCCTGAGCTGCAAACGGCCATGGCGGAACTGGACTCGCCACACCTGAGTGAGCTGGCCGACACGGTGCGTACCTACCCCGAGTTAGCCGAGCTGTTGGCGCGCGCGGTGATCGACAATCCTCCGGCGGTAATCCGTGACGGCGGCGTACTGAAGACCGGCTACGACGTCGAACTGGACGAGTTGCAGTCGCTCAGCGAAAACGCCGGGCAGTACCTGATGGACCTGGAGACCCGGGAAAAAGCCCGTACCGGCCTGGCCAATCTCAAGGTCGGCTATAACCGCGTGCATGGCTACTTTATCGAGCTGCCGAGCAAGCAGGCCGAACAGGCACCCGCCGACTATATCCGCCGGCAGACCCTGAAAGGCGCCGAACGTTTTATCACCCCGGAGCTCAAGGAGTTCGAAGACAAGGCGTTGTCGGCCAAGAGCCGCGCCCTGGCCCGCGAGAAGCTGCTGTATGACGAGTTGTTGGAACACTTGATCAGCCATCTCGCCCCTTTGCAGGACAGCGCCGCCGCACTGGCCGAGCTGGATGTGCTGAGCAACCTGGCCGAACGGGCGCTGAATCTCGATTTGAATCGCCCACGCTTCGTCGACGAACCCTGCATGCGCATTGAGCAGGGTCGTCATCCGGTGGTCGAGCAGGTGCTGTCCACGCCGTTCGTCGCCAACGACCTGAGCCTGGATGATGCGACACGCATGCTGATCATCACCGGGCCGAACATGGGCGGTAAATCCACCTACATGCGCCAGACCGCCTTGATCGTACTGCTCGCGCATATCGGTAGTTTCGTCCCGGCGGCCAGCTGCGAATTGTCCCTGGTTGACCGCATCTTCACCCGCATCGGCTCCAGCGACGACCTGGCCGGTGGCCGCTCAACCTTTATGGTGGAGATGAGCGAGACCGCGAACATCCTGCACAACGCGACCGAACGCAGCCTGGTGCTGATGGACGAAGTCGGTCGAGGCACCAGCACCTTCGATGGCCTGTCGCTGGCCTGGGCCGCCGCCGAGCAACTGGCCCACCTGCGTGCCTATACACTGTTCGCTACCCACTACTTCGAACTCACCGTGCTACCGGAAAACCAACCGATCGTAGCCAACGTGCACCTCAACGCCACTGAACATAACGAGCGCATCGTCTTTTTGCATCACGTCCTGCCCGGCCCCGCCAGCCAGAGCTATGGTTTAGCGGTCGCCCAGTTGGCCGGCGTACCCAACCCGGTGATCCTCCGTGCCCGTGAGCACCTGGCCCGGTTGGAAACCACCAGCCTGCCACACGACTTGCCACATCCCGAATCCGGTCAGAGCAGCACGCCGCAACAGAGCGACCTGTTTGCCAGCCTGCCACACCCCGTGTTGGAAGAATTATTGAAGATCAACCTGGATGATCTAACGCCACGTCGAGCACTTGAGCTGTTATATACATGGAAAGCACGAGTCTAACGTCCGCCCGTTCAAGCTGTTAGAATCGCGCGCGCTTTGGAGTCTGCGGCCTATAGCCGAGCGTCGCAGCAATAGTTTCCGAGCCGAGGGGCTGTCTATGAGGGACCGCCCCCTGCCTTAGCCTGAGGAGAGAATTAGAAATGACCTTCGTCGTCACCGACAACTGCATCAAGTGCAAGTACACCGACTGCGTGGAAGTCTGTCCGGTGGACTGCTTCTACGAAGGCCCGAACTTCCTGGTGATCCACCCGGACGAGTGCATCGACTGCGCGCTCTGTGAGCCAGAATGCCCAGCCCAGGCTATCTTCTCCGAAGACGAAGTGCCCGAGGACATGCAGGAATATATCGAGCTGAATGCTGACCTGGCCGAGGTCTGGCCAAACATCACCGAAAAGAAAGAAGCTTTGGCTGACGCCGAAGAGTGGGATGGCGTGAAAGACAAACTGCAGCACCTGGAACGCTAAGCTATATCCTGCGCTAACTAGAAGACCCGCCTAGAGCGGGTCTTCTGCTTTTCTTCAGGCAAAAAAAGGGGCGGTATTACCCGCCCACTCTTTTGTCCCTATTCCCTCTATTTCCCAGCTCATCATCCTGATGAAGTTGCATCCCGCTACTGTCCTGGCCACCATCCTTAGCAACCCGTGTCTGTCCGTTGACACAGGTGTAATACTAGCGCTTTCCCGGTCCCGCACAAGTCACGCACAGCGCGCCGAGGACAGCGAATCCATCTAACACAAAATTTAAACTTCATAAAAATCAGCAAGTTATCTAAAACAAAAAAGAACAATAGCGCTTTACCAGCCCTCGTTCACCGCAATCACTTACACACCGTGTAAGTGATGACTTACGCGCCCGCGCACAAAAAACCCGGCAGAAGCCGGATTCAGTGTGGATGAGTGGGTGATATCACTGAAACAAGGCATCACTCGATAGACCATTCTTTTCCAGAATTTCCCTCAATCGCTTGAGTGCCTCAACCTGGATTTGCCGCACGCGCTCACGGGTCAGGCCGATTTCCTGGCCGACTTCTTCCAAGGTACAGCTTTCATGGCCACGCAGACCAAAGCGGCGCACCACCACTTCACGCTGCTTATCGGTCAATTCACACAGCCATTGATCGATGCTTTGCGAGAGATCATCGTCTTGCAATAACTCGCACGGATCGGTGGGACGGTCATCGGTCAGGGTGTCGAGCAGCGTTTTGTCCGAATCCTGACCCAGCGAGACATCCACCGAAGACACCCGCTCATTCAGGCCAAGCATGCGCTTGACGTCACTCACCGGTTTATCCAGCAGATTGGCAATCTCTTCGGCTGAAGGCTCGTGATCGAGCTTCTGGGTGAGCTCACGAGCGGCGCGCAGGTAGACATTGAGTTCTTTGACCACATGAATCGGTAAGCGGATGGTCCGCGTCTGATTCATGATTGCCCGTTCGATGGTCTGACGAATCCACCAGGTCGCATAGGTCGAAAAACGGAAACCGCGCTCGGGATCGAATTTTTCGACAGCCCGGATCAGGCCGAGGTTGCCCTCTTCGATCAAGTCCAGCAGAGACAAACCACGATTGACGTAGCGGCGAGCAATTTTCACCACCAGACGCAGATTGCTCTCGATCATGCGCTTACGCCCAGCCGGATCGCCCTTCTGCGCTAGGCGTGCGAAGAACACTTCCTCTTCGGGGGTGAGCAGGGGGGAAAAGCCAATTTCGTTGAGATACAGCTGAGTCGCGTCGAGTGCGCGAGTGTAGTCGATGTACTTGTGCTGCTTGCTGCTGGTGGAGTTTTTAGCCTTAGTGCGAGCGGGTTGCTTTTCAGCCTCCTCATTCGACACATCGTCCAAGACAATGCCTGGCTCCATCAGGAGCACTTCATCGTCGACGTCAAACTCCGGCGCTTCTTTTTTTTTGAGTGCCATTATTGTTGTCCCTTGCTGAGTTCGACAGCAAGCTCGGGCGGCGCCACTCTCCTTGGCATCACCAAAGCCCGTCCATCCCACGTGGAGGATCAGGCTGAACGCAGATCAACGGCGAGGCAGGTACTGCAGTGGATCGACAGGTTTTCCCTGACGGCGAATTTCGAAGTGAAGCTTCACCCGGTCGGCTCCTGTGGAACCCATTTCGGCAATCGTCTGCCCGACTTTGACCCGTTGTCCCTCCTGCACCAGCAGCCTGCGGTTGTGTCCGTAGGCACTTACGTAGGTATCGCTGTGTTTGATGATCACCAACTCGCCGTAGCCCCGCAAACCACTCCCGGCGTACACAACTGACCCATCAGACGCAGCTAAAACAGGCTCGCCCAATTCCCCGGCGATATCAATGCCTTTATTCAAACTCCCGTTTGAGGAAAATCGCCCGATGACTGTGCCCTTCGACGGCCAAGCCCAGCCGGCTGCAGAGCGCGGCACCGACTGCACAGGAGTGGTCGCAGGCGTGACCTTGATGGGCACTGGTGCTGTAGTCGCAGTGCGCGCCGGAGGGGCTTGAATCGGGGCCGTCGGTCGACTGACTGGCGCCTTGGTCACCAGCACGGGCGCAGGCGCCCTGACAACCTGGCGAGCCGGCTGGCGACCATCGAAACGAATTACCTGACCGACCCTAATCAGATAGGGCGGCGCTATCCGGTTGCGCGCGGCTAGAGCCTTCCAATCCCAACCGAAGCGAAACGCAATCGAATAGAGCGTATCGCCCCGCCGCACCACATAGTGGCCTTTAGTGACTGGCTGGCGCTGCCGGGTAGACGCGCCACCAGCGTGATTGCGATCGACAACCTGCACGCCTCCTGGCGGCGGACTGGCGCATCCACTCAATAAGGCGCTAAGAATCAGGGCAGCCAACAGGCATCCAGCGCTAGCGTAGCGAATTCGCGGTTGCATGGCAGTTGAACTCACCCGGCTCTCCCGTTTTGGCGTCTAAGTATTGGCGCGTATTGTGCCGGAATTATTCGACGCAGCCAGCGCTTTGCTGGTTGCGCCCGGCCAGCCACTCCAAACCGAGCACCAGAAACACACCGGTCAAGGCCAAGAGGAGAGCCAACACTAACTGTGGATCCTGGCCACTGATCTCGGCGAAGCGTCCCGGCAAGAGATTGACCTGTGACAGCGGCACTTGCAGGCCGTGGCTGTCGGTGCGCCAGGTCAGGGTTTCCTTCCACGGCCAGACCTTGTTCAACGAGCCCAGCATCAAGCCCGTCAGAAAAGCCAGGGCCAAGTCACGCCAACGTACCAGCAGCCAGCGCAATACCCCGGCAAAGCTGACGATACCGACCAAGCAACCGCTGGCGAACAACACCAGCACGCCCAGATCCAGGCTTTTCACTGCCCCGAGAACAACCGGATACAGGCCCAATAACAGCAGAATGAAACTGCCGGAAATCCCGGGCAATATCATCGCGCAGATGGCAATTGCACCCGCCAAGAACAGGCTCAATGGGTCGCTACTCCACTGCGTCGGTGACGCCACGGTAATCCAGTAAGCGAAGGCCACGCCGCAAACGAAGCTGACAGCACGACTCCAGTTCCTGCGCTGAATCTCCCGCGCCACCATATGGGAAGAAATCAGGACCAAGCCAAAGAAAAACGACCAGACCAAAATAGGCTGCTGGACCAACAGATAAGTGATCAAGCGCGCCAGACTGATGACGCTGGTCAGAATACCCGCCAGCAAAACCAGCAAAAACGTGGCATTGGCTGCCTGCCACGCGGCGGCAACCCGGCCACGCAGCAGTAAACCGAGCGCAGCAGGCACGCTGGCTATCGAACGCAGCAATTCATCGTAAATACCGGTGATGAAGGCCACGGTGCCACCGGAGACACCGGGAACGACGTCGGCCGCGCCCATGGCGATGCCCTTGGCGTAGAGCAAAAAGTAGTTTTTCATAGACCCATCTAGACAGAAATCAGGCCAAAGGCCCATTGAGCAACGGCACGAAACGCACCGAATCCAGTACGTGCCTGGAGAATCCATGCTCTTCGCGCGTGATGAGCAACAGCTGTTGCACATCGCCGGCACCGACTGGAATCACCAAACGCCCCCCAGGCGCCAACTGGTCAAGCAGGGCCTGCGGCACCTCGGCGGCGGCAGCGGTCACGATGATGCCGTTGTACGGCGCCAGTGCCGCCCAACCTTCCCAGCCATCACCCCAACGAAACACCACATTGCGCAGACTGAGCTCGGCCAGACGCTCTTTTGCGCGATCCTGTAAGCCCTGAATACGCTCGACGGTAAACACCCGCTCGACCAGTTGCGCCAGGACTGCAGTCTGGTAGCCGGAGCCGGTGCCGATCTCCAACACCTTATCCAGCGGCCCAGCTGCCAACAGCAGCTCACTCATCCGCGCCACCATATAGGGCTGCGAGATGGTCTGGTTATTGCCGATCGGCAGCGCGGTGTCCTCATAGGCGCGGTGCGCCAGGGCCTCATCGACAAACAGGTGTCGCGGGGTCCGCCGAATCACTTCCAGCACCTGGGCGTTCGACAGCCCCTCTTCATACAGGCGCTGAATCAGCCGCTCGCGGGTACGCTGCGACGTCATGCCGATACCATGCCGGTGCAGCTCATCTTGCTCGCGATTCATTAGAGCAAACCCTCAAGCCAAGGCTGCAAACTGCTGAAGCCATCCTGAAAGGTACGATCCAGCTGCAACGGCGTTATAGAGACGTAACCCTGCATGACCGCATGAAAGTCCGTCCCCTCGCCACCGTCCTCGGCATCGCCGGCGGCCGAAATCCAGTATCCCTCTTTACCCCGTGGGTTAACCACCTTGACTGGCGCTGCGGCCCGCGCACGGTGCCCCAGGCGGGTCAGCTGGATGCCGCGAATATGCTCCAGAGGCAGGTTGGGAATATTGACGTTGAGCACGGTGCGCGGCGGTAAATCGAGACGCTCATGGGCCGCCACTAACTTGCGCGCGATATAAGCGGCAGTCGGTAAATTCTCTGCAGAGCGCGACAGCAAGGAGAAGGCGAACGCCGGGCGCGCCAGGAAACGGCCCTCCAAGGCGGCGGCCACGGTGCCTGAATACAGCACGTCATCGCCGAGATTGGCCCCCAGGTTGATGCCCGATACCACCAGATCCGTCGGATACGGCAACAGACCGTTCAAGCCCAGATGAACGCAATCGGTGGGCGTGCCATTCACGCTGATAAAGCCATTGGCTAAGGTTTGTGGGTGCAGCGGACGGTCGAGGGTCAGCGAACTGCTGGCACCGCTTCTATCCTGATCGGGAGCAATCACCGTGCAGTCGGCATAATCGGCCAGTGCAGCATGCAGCGCGGCGAGGCCCGGTGCAGCCACTCCGTCATCGTTAGAAATCAGAATACGCATGGGTTATCCGTCTGCCCTGCCGGCAACAGATCGACGAGTTCGCGCACCAATACGGTGGCAAAGCATCCAGCCGGCAGGACGAATTCCAGTTGCAGAATGTCAGGCTCGGGATAATGCCACGTCAGGCTGCCAATGGGGAGGCGCAGTATGCGTCGTTCGTGCGCCATGCCCGCTTCAACCAACCATTCGACCAGTGGCGTCTCATGATGCGCGATGGCCTGCTCCTGAAGCTGCACCGCAACTCCCGTGGGCGAAACGCCGGCGCCCCACAGCGGACCGGTCGGATGCAGGTCGAGAATGGCCAGTCGCGGATCGCTGCACTCCGCCTCGCCGGCCATGAAGAAGCTGCGACTGTCGGTAAACGCCAGCAGGTCGCCGACCCGGGCCTGATTCCAGGTACCGTCGGCGACTCGCTCGGCCAGCAATCGATTGAACAGATAGCTGCGCGCCGCCGACAGCAGGCGCGAGCGCAGGTTGCGCCGCTCAGGCAAGACCTTGCGCTCGGCATACACGCGGGCCTCGAAGACATTGCCACCCTCGTAACCGAAACGCTGCAAGCCAAAGTAGTTGGGGATGCCTTCCTCGACGATGCGTTGCAATCGCTGTTGCAAGGCATCGCGGTCGGCATCCAGCTGAGTCAGGCGCAGGGTAAAACCATTGGCCGAATGAGCGCCGCGCTGGAGTTTGCGCAGATGACGGGCGACCTTGAGCACTTTAAGGTCCGCCCCTTCTGCAGCCGCCAGTTCGGGGTCGGCCTTGCCCGGTAAATGCAGGCTGAACCACTGCCGAGTCAGCGCCTGGCGATCCTTCAATCCGGCATAGCTGATCATCCGCAGCGGCACACCCGCGGCACGGGCGATGCGGCGTGCCGCCTCTTCGGTATTCAGGCCGCGCTTCTCCACCCACAACCAGAGATGCTCGCCCTCACCGGCCAGGGGGATATCCAGTACTTCATCGACCTGAAAGTCTTCCGCACTGGCCTTGAGGACCGCTCTGCCGCAGGCCTCGCCATAGGCACGCGGGCCAAGCAGTGCGAGTTCATTCATAGGCTGACCAACAACGCGACGGCATGCACCGCGATGCCTTCCTCGCGTCCGGTAAAGCCCAGCTTCTCGGTGGTGGTAGCCTTGACGTTGACCTGCTCCAGGGCGACTTGCAGATCATCGGCAATCAGCTCGCGCATGGCCGGGACATGCGGCGCCATCTTCGGCGCCTGGGCGACGATAGTGGCGTCGACATTAGCGACCTTCCAGCCCTTGGCCTGAATCAGGCCGAGCACATGGCGCAGCAGCACACGGCTGTCGGCGCCCTTGAAGCGCGGGTCGGTGTCGGGAAAGTGCTGGCCGATATCGCCCAGCGCGGCGGCGCCGAGCAGTGCGTCACTCAAGGCATGCAACAGCACATCGCCATCGGAATGAGCGATCAATCCGAATCGATGAGGAATCAGCACGCCACCGAGGGTGATGAACTCGCCCTCGCCAAAACGGTGTACGTCGTAGCCATGGCCAATACGCATGGAAGCGGTCATATCAAAGTCGGGCCTTGAAAAAGTCAGGGCCCGATTCTACAGGACTCGCAGCATCTAGGCGTTCCGTTGCCCGGATGAAATCCGCGAGCGTGAACGCCCAACCTCGCCCACACTGCATCCGGGTTATTTGAGGGCCTGGGCGTGATGACGAAGATGATCGTCAATAAAGCTGGCGATAAAGTAGTAGCTGTGGTCGTAGCCGGGCTGCAAACGCAGGGTTAGCGGGTGCTCCGCCGCCAGCGCGGCAGCTTGCAAGGCCTCGGGCTTGAGCTGATTACTGAGAAAGTCATCGCGGTCGCCCTGATCGACCAGCATCGGCAACTTCTCCGCGGCCTCACTGAGCAGCGCGCACGCATCCCACTCACGCCAGCGTGAGCGATCTTCACCCAGATAACGGGAAAAGGCTTTTTCACCCCAAGGACAGTTCAGCGGATTGGTGATCGGCGCAAAGGCCGACAGCGACTGGTAACGTCCCGGGTTGCGCAAGGCACAGACCAAGGCGCCATGACCGCCCATGGAATGACCACTGATGCCGCGCTTGTCGCTAACCGGGAAGTTCGCCTCGATCAGCGCCGGCAACTCCTGCACGACATAGTCATGCATGCGGTAATGCTTGGCCCAGGGCTCCTGGGTGGCATTCAGGTAGAAACCGGCGCCCAGGCCGAAATCCCAGGCGCCGTCCGGGTCGCCCGGCACCTCGGAACCACGCGGACTGGTGTCCGGCGCAACGATGATCAGCCCCAGCTCGGCGGCAAGCTTGTGCGCGCCGGCCTTCTGCATGAAGTTTTCATCGGTGCAGGTCAAGCCAGACAACCAGTAGAGCACCGGTAGCTTGGCACCCTGTTCGGCCTGCGGTGGCAGGTAAACGGCGAACGTCATGTCGCAGTTGAGCGTGTCCGAACGATGACGGTAACGCTTATGCCAGCCACCGAAGCTTTTCTGACAGGAGAGGTTTTCAAGAGTCATGTTTTCAGCTCACATCAAACAGGAGTTAGCAGTGACGGAGAACTCCATCCCTGCAAAACGCCCCGCATCAAGCGGGGCGTAAGCGACTTAGAAGTGAATGACCGTACGAATGCTCTTGCCTTCATGCATCAGGTCGAAGGCCTGGTTGATATCGTCCAGCGGCATGTTGTGGGTGATGAAGGTATCCAGCGGAATCTCGCCCTTCTGCGCCTTTTCCACATAGTTCGGCAGCTCGGTACGGCCTTTCACGCCACCGAAGGCCGAACCGCGCCAGACGCGACCCGTCACCAACTGGAACGGGCGCGTGGAGATTTCCTGGCCCGCACCGGCCACACCGATAATCACCGACTCGCCCCAACCCTTGTGGCAGCACTCCAGTGCCGCACGCATCAACTGCACATTGCCAACACACTCGAAGGAGTAATCCACGCCGCCGTCGGTCATCTCGACTATGACCTCCTGGATCGGCTTGCTGTGTTCCTTCGGGTTGACGAAATCGGTGGCGCCCAGTTGCTTGGCAATGTCGAACTTGCTCGGGTTGATGTCGACAGCGATGATCCGCGAGGCCTTGGCCATCTTCGCGCCGATGATCGCCGCCAGGCCGATGCCGCCGAGACCGAAAATCGCCACGGTGGCGCCTTCTTCGACCTTGGCGGTATTCAGCACTGCACCAATACCGGTGGTGACGCCGCAGCCTAGCAGGCAGACCTTGTCCAGCGGCGCGTCCTTGGGAATTTTCGCCAGGGAGATTTCCGGCAGCACGGTGTACTCGGAAAACGTCGAGCAGCCCATGTAGTGGTAGATCGGCTGGCCCTGGTAGGAGAAGCGCGAGGTGCCGTCCGGCATCAGCCCCTTACCCTGGGTCGCGCGCACCGCCTGGCACAGGTTGGTCTTGCCCGAGGTGCAGAATTTGCAGGTCCGGCACTCGGCGGTGTACAGCGGGATCACATGGTCGCCAACCACCAGCGAGGTGACGCCTTCGCCCACGGCCTCGACGATACCGCCGCCCTCATGGCCGAGAATGCAGGGAAACACGCCCTCCGAATCTTCACCAGACAGGGTGTAGGCATCGGTATGGCAAACGCCGGTGGCGACGATGCGCACCAACACTTCACCAGCCTTCGGCGGCTCGACATCCACTTCGACGATTTGCAGCGGCTGATTGGCAGCGAAAGCAACGGCGGCACGTGACTTGATCATTTCTGGGTTCTCCGTGGAGTGGAAAAACTCAGTGTATTTCATGCACCAACAGGGATAATCAATCAATTGATAAAACATTATTGCTGGGCTGGGATAATCGATGAGCGAGCAAGGCTGGCAGGGGTTGGATGAATTTGTCGCAGTCGCCGAGTGCGGCAGCTTTATGCGCGCGGCCGAACGCCTAAGGGTGTCGTCCTCCCACGTCAGCCGCCAAGTGGCGCGTTTGGAGGAGCGGCTGCAGGCGCGCCTGCTCTACCGCACCACCCGCCGCGTTTCACTGACCGAGGCCGGGCAAACCTTCTTCAGTCGCTGCCAGCGGCTGATCGAGGAGCGCGAGGAAGCCTTCCTCGCCGTCAGCGACCTGCACGGCACGCCAAAAGGCCTGCTGCGCATGACCGCCGCCGTGGCCTATGGCGAGCGCTTTATCGTACCGCTGGTGAACGAGTTCATGGCGCAACACCCGCAACTGCGGGTCGAAATCGAGCTGTCCAACCGCCCCCTGGACCTGGTGCAGGAAGGTTATGACCTGGCCATTCGCCTCGGCCGCCTCAGCGAGTCGAGCCTGGTCGCCACCCGCATCGCACCTCGCGCGCTCTACCTCTGCGCATCGCCGAGTTATCTGCAGCGCTACGGCCGACCACACACCCTGTCGGAATTGGCCCAACACAATTGCCTGATAGGCACCAGCGACACCTGGATGTTGCAAGTCCAGGGCCGTGAACAACCCTTCAAACCCAGCGGCAACTGGCGCTGTAACAGTGGCCAGGCGGTGCTGGATGCCGCACTCAACGGCCTAGGATTATGCCAGCTACCCGACTACTACGTGCTCGAGCCGCTGCGCCAAGGCGTGCTGGTTTCACTGCTAGAGGACAACCGCCCGCCTGACAGCGCGGTCTGGGCGGTCTATCCGCAGCGGCGCTACCCGCTGCCGAAAGTCCGCCAGTTGATCGACAGCCTCAAGCAGGGGCTGGCCCTGCGCCGCGAATATGCCTGAAGAAAAACCACAGGATGTAACAGAGAACAGCGACCAGCAAACGTAGAGCCCCCCAGCAGCCGGGGCAGCAGGCGTATCTATCCAGGTAACGAATAGCAACCAGGGTCAGGCCTGTCTCGAAACGGGCGGGGCTAAACAGACAGAATCCTGCTTGACCTGGACTGTCACAAAGCAGGATTCTTAGCCCAAGGCTCTCGTCAGGCGAGCCTGAGTCACGACGCCATACACAAGGAAAAGCACCATGCAAATTCTAGTGAACAGCGACAACCATATTGATGGCTCCGAAGCACTGGCCGTAAAAGTACGGACCCATATCGAACACAAACTCCAGCGTTTCGAGGAGCACCTGACCCGAATCGAAGTCCACCTCAACGATGAAAATGCGCACAAACACGGCGCCCTGGATAAACGCTGCCAAGCCGAAGCCCGGATCAAGGGGCGCGCGCCGATCTCCGTGACGCACAATGCCGAATCGCTGCACCTGGCCTTTGAGGGAGCAGCGGAAAAACTCAGCCATGCCGTCGAGCGTGTCATCGGCAAGGCGCGAGAAGCGCGCGTCAAGCAAGTCTTCACCGACGTGCATGCCCCGGAGGAAGAGCTTTCGGACATCGAGTAACTGCGCCGGCCCCGGTCGGTGCAATGTTTCTTTTGCGCTGACCACTTGAAACCGCCGCGACCTGTTCGCGGCGGCCTTCAAATCCCAACCTTCCCGCCTTGCCTTAACTCACCCAAGCGCCTGACACCGTAACTGGTACAGTCTTAATCGGGCGTTCTATCGCGCCAGAGTTGGCTCAACCACTGCAAGTCTTCGGGATGGGTGATCTTCAGATTGTCCGCCCGCCCCTCGACCAAGCGCGGCGCCAAGCCCATCCACTCGATGGCCGAGGCCTCATCGGTGAGCCTGACGTCCGCCGCCAAAGCCGCCTGCATGGCCTGGCGCAGTGGCCCCAAACGAAACATCTGCGGCGTGTAGGCTTGCCAGATCGTCTGCCGATCGACGGTTTGCAGCACCCGCCCATCGTCGCCCACCCGCTTGAGCGTATCGCGCACCGGGACGCCCAACAGCCCCCCCACCAAATCCTCGGCCAGGGTGCCAAGCAGCTTGTCCAGGTCCTCACGGGCCAGATTGGGTCGAGCCGCGTCATGCACCAGCACCCAGTCTGAATCGCCCGCCCCTAACTCCGTCATGCGCAGCAAACCGCTGAACACAGAATCAGCCCGTTCGCAGCCTCCTGCGACGCGCTCGATACGAGAGTCGCGGGCACAGGGCAACGCAGGCCAGAACGGATCGTCCGTCGCCACACTGACCATCAAGCCTTTGAGTTGTGGGTGATCGAGAAAACAGCTCAGGGTATGCTCGAGAATCGAGCGCCCCGCTACCTGCAGGTACTGCTTGGGCCGATCGGCGCGCATCCGCACACCGATACCGGCCGCTGGAATCACCACCCAGAAACCGGGCAGAACGGACTTAGTCACTCGGCCAACTGATAGAGGGTCTCGCCCTCTTTGACCATGCCCAACTCGTGGCGGGCGCGCTCCTCAACGGTTTCCATGCCCTTTTTCAGCTCCCTGACTTCCGCCTCGAGGATGCGATTACGCTCCAGTAGGCGCTCGTTCTCGCCCTGCTGATTGTCGATCTGCTGACTTAGCTCGGTCACCTGGGCCAGGCTCCCGTCGCCCACCCACAGGCGATACTGCAAGCCAGCCAGCAGCAGAATGAGCACAACGAATAACCAATAAGGATTACGCATAACGGCAAAAGTATCCGAACGAAAGAAGGGCGACTCGCGCCGCCCTTCTTTTATCACGCCTGCAATCAACCACGAAACTCGGCGCGGCCGCGATACGCCGCCTTGCCTGCCAACTGCTCTTCGATGCGCAGCAACTGGTTGTACTTGGACACCCGGTCGGAGCGGCACAGCGAGCCGGTCTTGATCTGACCCGCGGCGGTGCCCACGGCCAGGTCGGCAATGGTGCTGTCTTCGGTTTCACCCGAGCGGTGCGAGATCACCGCGGTGTAGCCTGCGGCCTTGGCCATCTGGATGGCTTCCAGGGTCTCGGTCAGGGTGCCGATCTGGTTGAACTTGATCAGGATCGAGTTGCCGATCGACTCATCGATGCCGCGCTTGAGGATTTTGGTATTGGTTACAAACAAGTCGTCGCCGACCAGTTGAACTTTTTTGCCGATTTTATCGGTCAACACCTTCCAGCCAGCCCAGTCGGATTCGTCCATACCATCTTCGATGGAGATGATCGGGTAACGCTCGGCCAGACCGGCCAGGTAATCGGCAAAACCAGCAGCGTCGAAGACTTTGCCTTCGCCAGCCAGGTCGTACTTGCCGTCGCTGAAGAACTCACTCGATGCGCAGTCCAGGGCCAGGGTCACGTCGTCACCCAGGCTGTAGCCGGCATTGGCCACGGCCTCTGCGATAGCCGCCAGAGCGTCTTCGTTGGAGGCCAGGTTCGGCGCAAAACCACCTTCGTCACCGACGGAGGTGCTCAAGCCGCGTGCTTTCAGCACAGCCTTGAGGTGGTGGAAAATCTCGGTGCCCATGCGCAGCGCGTCGGCGAAGGTCTTGGCACCAACCGGCTGGACCATGAACTCTTGGATATCGACGTTGTTATCGGCATGCTCACCGCCGTTGATGATGTTCATCATCGGTACCGGCATGGAGTACACGCCTGGGGTGCCGTTGAGGTCGGCAATGTGCGCGTACAGCGGCACGCCTTTGGCCTGAGCAGCGGCCTTGGCAGCAGCCAGGGATACCGCGAGAATGGCATTGGCACCCAGGGTGGCTTTGTTTTCGGTGCCGTCAAGGGCGATCATCGCCTGATCCAAGGCTTGCTGGTCAGCAGCATCTTTACCCAACAGCAGATCGCGAATAGGGCCATTGATATTGGCCACGGCCTTCAGCACGCCCTTGCCCAGGTAACGACTCTTGTCGCCATCACGCAGTTCCAGCGCTTCGCGCGAACCGGTGGATGCACCGGACGGCGCGCAAGCGCTGCCGATGATGCCGCCATCGAGAATCACATCGGCTTCCACAGTCGGGTTACCACGGGAATCGAGAACCTCACGGCCTTTGATGTCGACGATCTTTGCCATTGCGTGTAGCACTCCAAAAAGTTGACGAAAAGGGTAGTACCGAGATGCACACTCATTCAGTGCGCAGTGCGCGCGGGAGGCTACTCCAGCGCACAACATGTACCGACTAATTAGTCACATTGTATACAAAGCGCACTTTACCGGAGAACGGCCGTTTCAGGCAGTCTCAATCGGCGGAAAACTCTTGATCAGATCATCCAACTGCTTGAGTTGGGTGAGGAAGGGCTCCAGCTTGTCCAGACGCAAGGCGCAAGGGCCGTCGCACTTGGCGCTGTCCGGGTCTGGGTGCGCTTCCAGGAACAGTCCGGCCAAGCCCTGGCTCATGCCGGCCTTGGCCAAGTCGGTGACCTGGGCACGACGCCCGGCGGCGGAGTCGGCACGCCCGCCCGGCATCTGCAGGGCATGGGTGACATCGAAGAATACCGGGTACTCGAACTGCTTCATGATGCCGAAGCCGAGCATGTCCACCACCAGGTTGTTGTAACCGAAGGAGGTTCCGCGCTCGCAGAGGATCAATTGATCGTTACCCGCCTCCACGCACTTGGCCAGGATGTGCTTCATTTCCTGAGGGGCGAGGAACTGGGCTTTCTTGATGTTGACCACCGCACCGGTCTTGGCCATGGCCACGACCAAGTCGGTCTGCCGCGAGAGGAAGGCCGGCAACTGGATGATGTCGCACACATCCGCCACCGGCTGTGCCTGATGGGGCTCATGCACATCGGTGATCAGCGGCACGCCGAAAGTTTTCTTCAGCTCTTCGAAAATCTTCAGGCCCTCATCCAGACCAGGGCCACGGAACGAGCTGACCGAAGAGCGGTTGGCCTTGTCGAAGCTGGCCTTGAACACATAGGGAATCCCGAGTTTCTCGGTGACTCGCACGTATTCTTCGCAGGCGCGCATCGCCAGATCGCGCGACTCGAGGACATTGATGCCGCCGAACAGCACGAACGGCTTGTCGTTGGCGATCGCTATGTCACCAACGCGGATGATTTTCTGCGCCATGCCTTAGGCCTTCTTCGCTTTCTGAACCAGAGCGGCGTTAACGAAGCCACTGAACAGCGGGTGACCGTCACGCGGCGTCGAGGTGAACTCGGGGTGGAACTGACAGGCGACGAACCAGGGATGATCCGGCGCTTCCACCACTTCGACCAGGGCGCCGTCGCCAGAGCGACCGGTAACCTTGAGGCCAGCCTCGGTCAGCTGCGACAGCAGGTTGTTGTTCACTTCGTAGCGGTGCCGGTGGCGCTCGACTATCACATCCTTGCCATAACACTGGTGCACGTTAGAGTCGGCCTGCAACTGGCAATCCTGAGCGCCGAGACGCATGGTGCCGCCCAGATCGGAAGCATTGGTGCGCTGTTCGGTAACGCCCGTGGCGTCCTGCCATTCGGTGATCAAGCCCACGACCGGATGCTCGCTGGTGGTGTCGAACTCGGTGGAGTTGGCATCCGTCCAGCCCAGCACGTTGCGGGCAAACTCAATCACGGCAACCTGCATACCGAGGCAGATGCCCAGGTAGGGAATCTTGTTTTCGCGGGCGTATTGCACGGTCTGAATCTTGCCTTCCACGCCCCGCAGGCCGAAGCCGCCAGGGACCAGAATGGCATCGGCGCCCTCGAGCAGGCTAACGCCCTTGTTCTCGATGTCTTCGGAGTCGATATAACGCAGATTGACCTTGGTGCGATTCTGGATACCGGCATGACTCATCGCTTCGATCAGTGACTTGTAGGCATCCAGCAGCTCCATGTATTTGCCCACCATGGCGATGGTGACTTCTTGTTCCGGATTGAGCTTGGCATCGACCACCCGATCCCACTCGGACAGGTCGGCCCCGCCGCACTCCAGGCCGAAACGCTCGACGACAAAGTCATCCAGGCCCTGGGCATGCAACACGCCCGGAATCTTGTAGATGGTGTCGACGTCTTCCAGGGAAATCACCGCACGCTCTTCAACGTTGGTGAACAGGGCGATCTTGCGCCGCGAAGACACATCCACCGGATGGTCGGAGCGGCAGATCAGCACGTCCGGCTGCAAGCCGATGGAACGCAGTTCCTTGACCGAATGCTGGGTTGGCTTGGTCTTGGTCTCGCCAGCGGTGGCGATGTACGGTACCAGGGTCAGGTGCATCAGCATGGCACGCTTGGCGCCCACTTCGACGCGCAACTGGCGAATCGCTTCGAGGAACGGCTGTGACTCGATGTCACCCACCGTGCCGCCGATCTCGACCATCGCCACGTCAGCATCGCCGGCGCCCTTGATGATGCGGCGCTTGATCTCATCGGTGATGTGCGGGATGACCTGAATGGTCGCGCCCAGGTAATCACCCCGGCGCTCGCGGCGCAGCACGTCTTCATAGACGCGACCGGTGGTGAAGTTGTTGTTCTGGGTCATGGTCGTGCGGATGAACCGCTCGTAGTGGCCCAGGTCGAGGTCGGTCTCAGCGCCGTCGTGGGTGACGAACACCTCACCGTGCTGGAACGGGCTCATGGTGCCCGGATCGACGTTGATATAGGGATCCAGCTTGAGCATCGTGACCTTCAGGCCCCGCGCCTCCAGGATAGCCGCCAATGAAGCCGAAGCGATGCCTTTCCCCAATGAAGAAACAACACCACCCGTGACGAAGATGTAGCGCGTCATGAAAAACCCTAGAAGTCTGCGTTTAAGCGGTTTGCGCCGCCGGGGAAAGCGAAGGAAGGCCGGAGCCCCCAATTACGATCAGCGCCGTAACTGGCAAGCGGTTGCCGACTCCAATTCTCAAGACGAATTCTCAAGACGAAAAGGAATCTACAAAAGCTCTAATAAGACGGGAGCGTAGTCTACCGGAAAGGCCTTTTCAGCTCAAACCTTGATCACAGGTCGGCGGCCGCCAACTGAGCCGCCACTGGCCATCGGTTGGCCCGTCCAATCCCCTCAGGTTGGCCACGGCGCGCACCTCGTCACTGCACAACAGCAACGGCAGGCGACCTCGAGCGAAAACCGGCACCTGCCGCTCATTGAGCAGACGCTTCAGATCGCGATGACCGCGCCCCGGCAGATTCAGCAGCTCGCCGCCCTGGCGATAGGCCAGACGCCATTCACCGGCGGGCAACTGACCATCAATGTACGCACTGCCATTGCCCGGCAAGTTCAGCGTTTGCTGCGCCCGCAGCGGAGTCTCTGGCGCAGCGGGCGCCTGCAGCCACTCGCCCGCCAACCACCACAACCGCTGGTCGGCTCGGTGCACCGCCCCTGTCGCCAGACGCCAGACCGGAGCCGTATCGCTGGCGGCATCACGCAGACTCCGCCAGCCAGCCCAGTGCTCGGTATCCGGCATCAAGGTCAAATCGCGCAACCAGTAACGCAAGGCGTTGCGCTGACGCGCCTCACTCAAGTCGCGCAAAGGCGCCAAAGCCAGGCTCTGCAGATTCAACCAGTGAAAGGCGCATGGTGTCCGCGCCGACTGCAGATCCTGCTGCGCCAGCTCGTCGAGCAGCTGCGCGGCCTCGCTCAGGTGCCCTGCGGTTCGCGTCATGTTGGCGGCAACCTGCGGCCAGCGCGTAGCCAGTACCGGCATCACCTGGTGACGCAGATAATTGCGTGAGAAGCGGTTATCGAGATTCGACGGGTCCTCCACCCACAACAACTGGTGCTCGACGGCGTAAGCCTGCAATTCGGCTCGGGAACAGCTGAGCAAAGGCCGCAGCAAGTGGCCCGCACCGAGCGGCCGACTCGGCGGCACTGCCGCGAGACCCGTCACGCCGGCACCGCGTAGCAGACGAAACAACAGGGTTTCCGCCTGATCATCGCGATGCTGCGCAGCGAGCAGCACCTCACCCGCACCCAGCACAGCCTTGAACGCCGCGTAACGCGCATCCCGCGCGGCGCGCTCAAGACTCGCACCCGGCCGTACCTGAACAGACTGGATGAGCAACGGCACACCAAGCGCATCACACACACCCTGACAGTGCGCAGGCCAGGCATCAGCCGAGGCTTGCAAGCCATGATGGATATGAATAGCGGAGAGTGGCGGCAACGCCTCGGTTTGCCCGAGGCTGGCCAATAGATGCAACAACACGGTGGAATCGAGGCCACCAGACAGGGCGATGCGCCAGGCTGGCGCATCGCGCCAGGGCGCCAGATTTTCCAGCACCCTGGCCTGCAGACTCATTTAGGCGACGCCGTAGCTCATCAAACGCTCGTAACGGCGCGCCAACAGCTCGGTCGTGTCCAGCGTTTTCAAGGTTTTCAGCTGCGCTGCCAGTTCCTGACGGATCGATTCGGCGGCGGCGGCCGGGTCGCGATGGGCGCCACCCAACGGCTCGGCAATCACCTTGTCGACAATGCCCAGGCCTTTTAGCCGCTCGGCGGTAATGCCCATGGCCTCGGCGGCATCCGGTGCCTTGTCTGCGGTCTTCCACAAAATAGATGCACAGCCTTCCGGGGAAATCACTGCATAGGTGGCGTACTGCAGCATGTTCAAGCGGTCACACACACCAATGGCCAAGGCACCACCGGACCCCCCTTCGCCAATCACCGTGGCAATCACCGGGATCTTCAAGCGAGCCATCACCCGCAGGTTCCAGGCAATGGCCTCGCTCTGCCCACGCTCCTCGGCGTCGATCCCTGGGTAGGCACCCGGCGTATCGATAAAGGTCAGGAGTGGCATCTTGAAGCGCTCGGCCATTTCCATCAAACGACAGGCCTTGCGGTAGCCCTCTGGGCGTGGCATGCCGAAATTGCGACGGACCTTCTCACGCACCTCGCGGCCCTTCTGATGACCGATAACCATCACCGGCTCACCGTCCAGACGCGCCACACCGCCGACAATCGCCGGGTCGTCGGAGAAATGCCGATCGCCATGCAACTCATCGAACTCGGTAAAGATGTGCTGCAGGTAGTCCAATGTGTAGGGGCGCCGTGGGTGACGGGCCAGCTTGGCGATCTGCCAGCTGTTCAGGTTGCCGAAAATACTTTCGGTCAGGGTGCTGTTCTTGTCCTGCAGGCGAGCGATCTCGTCGCTGATATTCAGCGAATTGTCATTGCCGACCAGGCGAAGCTCTTCGATCTTGGCTTGCAGGTCGGCGATCGGCTGTTCGAAATCGAGATAATTCGGGTTCATAGGCATCCGTCTTGCGTCGACGGCCAAGTGGCCGGGGAGCTGTATCCGTTTGGCGCCCTACCTTATAGGATCAGGCACATTCAGGTCGACACCAGGGTTTGTCCAAAAAGCATCCAAACACAGGTTTTCGTACAAAGCCTAACTAGTGTCGCTGCCAAGGTGCGAGGCCTAAGCCCCACAAATCAGCGGTAGTGCAGGAAGACGTTGTCTCGCCCGAACTGGTCACGCAATGCCTGAATCAAGCTGTCGGCCGGTTCGATTTTCCACCCCTCGCCAAACTGCAACAAGGCCCGCGCATCGTCACCCGTGTAATCCAGGGTGACCGGGCAGGCGCCACGATGACGACCGCACAACTCAGCCAACCAACGCAGGCGGTCGCCCTTCAATGCAGCACTGGCGACCTTCAGGCGCAGGCTGTCGGCCAATCCGGTGCGGGCTTCCTCCAGGCTCATCACGCGCTTGGCGCGCAGGCGCAAGCCACCGGAAAAATCGTCGTTGCTCACTTCGCCTTCGACCACCACCAGGGCATCGGTTTGCAGCAAGGCCTGGGCGCTATTGAAGGCATCGGCGAACAACGAGGCTTCGATCCGCCCTGAGCGGTCATCCAGGGTGATGAAGCCCATCTTGTCACCCTTCTTGTTCTTCATCACCCGCAGATTGATGATCAGGCCGGCGACAGTCTGGCTATCGCGCGCCGGTTTCAGGTCGATGATCCGCTGGCGTGCGAAACGTCGCACTTCGCCCTCGTACTCATCGATCGGGTGACCGGTCAGGTACAGACCCAGGGTGTCCTTCTCGCCCTTCAGGCGTTCTTTCAGCGACAGTTCGCGAGCATGGCGGTGGCTGGCATAGACATCCGTCTCGGCATCGGCAAACACCCCACCGAACAGGTCCATATGGCCACTGTCATGGCTGCGCGCCGTCTGCTCGGCCGCTTGCACGGCCTCCTCCATCGAGGCGAGCAGCACCGCACGGTTACGGTCGATGTTGGCCTGGTAGGCCTTGATCTCGTCATGAAAATACGGCCCCAGGCGATCCAGCGCGCCACCCCGGACCAGCGCCTCGAGGGTGCGTTTGTTGATGCGTTTAAGGTCGATCCGCGAGCAGAAATCGAACAGGTCCTTGAACGGACCATCGCGACGCGACTCGACAATGGCCTCGACCGGACCTTCGCCCACGCCCTTGATCGCGCCCAAACCATAGACGATTCGACCGTCGTCATTGACCGTGAACTTGAACTCCGAGGTATTCACGTCCGGCGCATCGAGGCGCAGCTTCATGCTGCGGCACTCCTCGATCAGGGTCACCACCTTGTCGGTGTTGTGCATATCCGCCGACAACACCGCGGCCATGAAAGCGGCAGAGTGATGGGCCTTGAGCCAGGCCGTCTGATAAGACAGCAGGCCATAGGCGGCCGAGTGCGACTTGTTGAAACCGTAGCCGGCGAACTTTTCCACCAGGTCGAAGATGTTACCGGCCAGGTCTGCATCGATGTTGTTATTGGCGCAGCCTTCGATAAAGCCGCCGCGCTGCTTGGCCATCTCCTCGGGCTTCTTCTTACCCATGGCGCGACGCAGCATGTCCGCACCGCCCAGGGTGTAGCCGGCCATGACCTGGGCGATCTGCATCACCTGTTCCTGGTACAGGATAATGCCGTAGGTGGGCTTGAGCACCGGCTCCAGACCCGGATACTGATAGTCCTGGTGCGGGTAGGAAATCGGTTCGCGGCCGTGTTTACGGTTGATGAAGTCATCCACCATGCCGGATTGCAGCGGCCCCGGACGGAACAGCG
Source organism: Pseudomonas sp. SJZ079 (assembly GCF_007993865.1). Classification (GTDB taxonomy): domain Bacteria; phylum Pseudomonadota; class Gammaproteobacteria; order Pseudomonadales; family Pseudomonadaceae; genus Aquipseudomonas. The sequence goes on from NZ_VIUH01000001.1 coordinate 391,622, forward strand.
CCACCAGGGCGATCATGTCTTCCAGGCAGTCGGGCTTGAGCTTCTTGATCAGCTCCTTCATGCCGCGCGACTCGAGCTGGAACACTGCCGTGGTCTCGGCCTTCTGCAGCATCGCGAAAGTCGGCTTGTCATCCAGCGGGATAAAATCGATGTTCAGGTCGGGCAGGCCTTGCTTGGCCTGCTCGCGGTTGATGGTCTCCATCGCCCACTTGATGATGGTCAGGGTGCGCAGGCCGAGGAAGTCGAACTTGACCAGGCCGGCCGATTCCACATCATCCTTGTCGAACTGGGTGACCAGGCTGCCGCCCTCGTCATCACAGGCAATTGGCGAGAAGTCGGTCAATTTGGTCGGTGCGATCACCACGCCACCGGCGTGCTTGCCGGTGCCGCGGGTAATGCCTTCGAGCTTGAGCGACATGTCCCAGATTTCCGCCGCCTCCTCGTCGACCTTGAGGAAGTCGCGCAGCGGCTCCTCCATCTCGTAGGCTTTCTCCAGGGTCATGCCGACCTCGAAGGGAATCATCTTCGACAGACGGTCCGCCAGGCCATAGGACTTGCCCTGCGCCCGCGCCACGTCGCGCACCACCGCCTTGGCCGCCATGGTGCCGAAGGTGATGATCTGGCTCACCGCATTACGTCCGTATTTCTCGGCCACGTAATCGATCACCCGGTCGCGGCCATCCATGCAGAAGTCGACGTCGAAGTCGGGCATCGACACCCGCTCGGGATTGAGGAAGCGCTCGAACAGCAGGTCATAGGCCAGCGGGTCGAGGTCGGTGATCTTCTGAACATAGGCCACCAACGAGCCGGCACCCGAGCCTCGGCCAGGGCCCACCGGCACGCCATTGCTCTTGGCCCACTGGATAAAGTCCATGACGATGAGGAAGTAACCGGGAAAGCCCATCTGGATGATGATATCCAGCTCGAAATTCAAGCGGTCGATATAGACCTGTTTCTTCGCCTCGTAGTCCGGGGTGTCCTTGGGCAGCAACACCTCCAGGCGCTCATCCAGACCATCGAAGGAGACCTTGCGGAAGTACTCGTCCATGGTCATGCCGGCCGGCACCGGGAAGTCGGGCAGGAAGTATTTGCCCAACTGCACCTCGATATTGCAGCGCTTGGCGATCTCCACGGTGTTTTCCAGCGCTTCCGGCAAGTCGCTGAACAACTCCCACATCTCTTCCGGGGTCTTCAAGTACTGCTGATCGGAGTAACCACGCACACGCCGCGGGTCATCCAGCGAGCGCCCCTCACCGATGCACACCCGGGTTTCGTGAGCCTCGTAATCGCCCTGCTTGATAAAGCGCACATCGTTGGTCGCCACCAACGGGGCGCCGACACGCTCGGCTAACGCCGCGGCGGCGTGCACATGTTCTTCATCGTTGATCCGACTGGTGCGCTGCAGCTCCAGATAGAAACGCTCCGGGAACACCGCCAACCACTCACGCAGCAGCGCCTCGGCATCGGCCAGGTCGCCATTGAGCAAGGCATGACCGATCTCGCCCTCCTTGGACCCGGATAGGGCGATCAGTCCTTCGGCGGCGCCCTTGACCCAGTCACGCCGGATAATCACCAGGTCGTTGCTCTGCCCCTCGGTCCAGCCGCGCGAGACCAACTCGGTGAGGTTGCGATAGCCCAGGGTATTCATCGCCAACAGGGTCATGCGACTCAGCGGGCCATCTTCCGCGTCACTGGCCATCCAGATATCGGCGCCACAGATCGGCTTGATCCCGCCGCCCATCGCCGCCTTATAGAACTTCACCAGCGAGCACATGTTGCTCTGATCGGTAACCGCCACCGCAGGCATGCCCGCACCGGCAACGGCCTTGATCAAGGGCTTGACCCGAACCAGACCATCGACCAGGGAGTACTCGGTATGCAGACGCAGGTGGACGAACGAGGCGGTCATGGCAGTCCTATACAAAACACAAAAACGACAAGGCCCGGATTGTACCGGGCCTTGGGCGAAACATCAGCTCAAGGCGTAACCGCATAGCGTTTGCCCCCGGATAAAGGTCGAAGATGATCTGCACGCCTTCGCCACCCAGCGCTATGCGAAAAAGGTGGAGACAGCGCGGTCCTTTACTAAGTGGGGGGGCCGGCGTACGAGGGGACGACTGAAACGCTCAGTCAGACAACCTTGTTCAGCGCGTTAGCACTCAAGCAACTTGCGCACGGGTGCGAACGAACGCCGGTGAATCGGCGTTGGCCCCAGACGCTGCAGGGCTTCCAGATGCACCGCCGTGGGGTAGCCTTTGTGTCCGGCGATGCCATAGCCGGGGTATTGCGCATCCAGCACGCGCATTTCGCGGTCGCGACTGACTTTGGCCAGGATCGACGCGGCGGCGATCGCCGGCACCTGGCTGTCGCCTTTGACGACAGCGGCGCTCGGCACCTGCAGACGGGGGCAGCGATTGCCGTCGATCAACGCCAGCTTGGGCGTGATGCTCAAGCCCTCGACCGCGCGCTGCATCGCCAGCATGGTGGCGTGGAGAATATTCAGACGGTCGATCTCCTCCACCTCGGCCCGGGCAATGCACCAGGCCAGGGCCTTCTCACGAATCTCATCGAAGAGTGCGTCGCGACGCGCTTCGCTGAGTTTCTTCGAGTCATTCAAGCCGAGAATCGGCCGCTGCGGATCGAGAATCACTGCGGCGGTCACCACGGCGCCACAGAGCGGACCACGGCCGACCTCATCGACCCCTGCCACCAGCTCCTGCACCAGGCTGAAATCCAGTCCCAACTGCATCAGCCCTGCTCCGTCAACTTGAGCACCGCCTCTGCCGCCTGGGCAGAAGCATCGCGACGCAGGGCACGGTGAATCACATCGAACCCTTCGGTTTGCACTTCGCCCCCCGTAAGCAGCGGCGCCAATAACTGAGCCAAGGCCTCCGGCGTGGCGGCATCCTGAATCAACTCGGGCACCAACAACCGCTCAGCCAACAGGTTGGGCAAGGAAATATAAGGGCTGGTCACCAGGCGCTTGAGAATACGATAAGTCAGCGGCGCGACCTTATAGGCCACCACCATCGGCCGCTTGTACAGCAAGGCCTCCAGCGTGGCGGTGCCGGACGCGATAAGCACCGCGTCACAGGCCGCCAGTGCATCGTGGGAGCGCCCGTCGAGCAGGGTCAACGGCAAATCACGCCCCACCAACAACTGCTCCAGCTGCTCACGCCGCTCCGGGCTGGCGCACGGCAAGACGAAACGGATGCCTGGGCGCAGGGTCCGCAAGCGCACGGCGGCATCGAGAAACAAGCCACCCAGGCGCGCCACTTCACCCCCCCGGCTACCGGGCATCAAGGCGACGACCGGGCTGTCCAGCGGCAAATCCAGAACCGCGCGCGCCGCCCTACGATCCGCCTGCACGGGAATCGCGTCGGCCAGTGGATGCCCGACGAAACGAACCGGCACTTTGTGTGCGTCGTAGAACTGCGCCTCGAAAGGGAACAGCGTCAGCATCAGGTCGCAGGCTTGGCGAATCTTCAGCACCCGTTTCTGGCGCCACGCCCAGACCGAAGGGCTGACGTAGTGCACCGTCTTGATCCCCGCACGGCGCAGCGTGAGTTCGACATTCAGGTTGAAGTCCGGTGCATCGATGCCAATGAACACATCCGGTTTGGCGGCGATCAGAGTGCGGATCAGGCGCTTACGCCGCGCCAGCAACTCGGGCAAGCGGCCGAGCACCTCGACCAGGCCCATCACCGCCAGACGCTCCATCGGGAAATACGAATTCAGCCCTTCGGCCTGCATCAGCGGGCCGCCGACACCGATGAACTCGACATGCGTATGACGGGCTTTCAGCGCCTGCATCAGACCAGCGCCGAGAATATCGCCAGAGGCTTCGCCAGCCACCAGCGCGACGCGCAATACATCGCCCATAAATTAGCGGGTGATGCCGCGTTTGGAAGACTCGATCGAGTCGCGGAACACCGCGACTTCGGGGAACTGCGCGGAAGGCTCGGCCAACTCCAGCAGCGCCTGTTCGATGGTCAGCCCCTGACGGTACACCGTCTTGTAGGCACGCCGCAGGGCCTGGATGGCTTCGGCACTGAAACCACGGCGGCGCAGGCCCTCGAAGTTCATGCTCCGCGCTTCCGCCGGGTTCCCCGAGACCGTCACATAAGCCGGCACATCCTTACCAATTGCAGTACCCATGCCGGCAAAACTGTGGGCGCCGATATGGCAGAACTGATGCACCAGGGTGTAGCCGGATAAAATTGCCCAGTCTCCAATGTGCACATGACCTGCCAGCGCCGTATTGTTGACCAGGATGCAATGGTTACCGACCACACTGTCATGGCCTATATGGGCATAGGCCATGATCAGGTTGTGGTCACCCACAGTGGTCTCGTCACGATCCTGGATCGTGCCGCGATGCATGGTGACACCTTCACGGATGATGTTGTGATCACCGATCACCAGGCGCGTTGGTTCGCCCTTGTACTTGCGATCGGGTGTGTCCTCACCCAGCGAGGAGAATTGGTAGACCCGGTTGTGCTTACCAATTCTGGTTGGCCCTTTGATGATGACATTAGGGCCAAGCACTGTACCCTCGCCAATTTCCACTTCGGCCCCAATAATCGACCAAGGGCCGACGACCACGTCGTCGGCCAGCTTGGCGCTGGGATCGATAATGGCGCGAGGGTCAATCAAACTCATAGTTTGCGTTCCGCACAGATAATTTCAGCCGAACAGACTTCCTTGCCATCCACGCTGGCCTTGCAGGCAAACTTCCATATGCTGCGCTTGTTGCTCAGGTAAGTGGCCTCGAGGATCAATTGATCGCCCGGTATCACTGGCTGACGAAAGCGTAGTTTGTCCGAGCCCACGAAGTAATACAGGGTACCGTCAGACGGCTTCACCCCCATCATCTTGAAACCGAGGATTCCAGCGGCCTGGGCCATGGCTTCGATAATCAGCACACCCGGCATAATCGGATGCCCAGGAAAATGACCATTGAAGAATGGCTCATTGATGCTGACATTCTTATAGGCACGCACACACTTGCCCTCAACATCCAGGTCCACCACCCGATCCACCAGCAGGAACGGGTAACGGTGCGGCAAGTATTCGCGAATTTCGTTGATGTCCATCATTTCCGGAGAAGCCTGTAGTAAAAAAATAAGAGCACGGCAGTTACCGGCTCAGGCATCAGATGAGAGGTTGCCGCTTGAGGTCACGGCAGCCAGCTGTTTTTCCAGCTGTTTGAGACGCCGTGCCATATCATCCAACTGACGAATCCGTGCTGCGCTCTTCTTCCACTCACTCGCCGGCTGCATCGCGGTTCCAGAGGAGTAAGCCCCAGGCTCGGTAATCGAACGGGTGACCATGGTCATACCGGTGACGAATACGCCATCGCACACCTCGATATGCCCGACCATGCCGACACCGCCGGCGATCATGCAATTCTTGCCAATCTTGGTGCTGCCAGAGATACCCACGCACCCCGCCATCGCGGTGTTGTCACCGATCTGCACGTTGTGCGCGATCATGATCTGGTTATCCAGCTTGACCCCGTTGCCTATCAGCGTGTCGGACAACGCACCGCGGTCAATGGTGGTATTGGCGCCAATTTCGACATCGTCCCCGATACGCACCCCGCCGATTTGCGCGATCTTCAGCCAGACACCCTTCTCACTGGCAAAACCGAAACCTTCGCCACCAATCACCGCACCCGACTGAATCACTACCCGCCGACCGATACGCACATCGTGATACAGGGTCACTCGCGGTGCGAGCCAACCACCTTCACCGATCACCGAGCGCGCGCCGATCACGCAATGCGCGCCGACCGTGACGCCGGCGGCGATCTGCGCCCCGCTCTCGACCACAGCATAAGCGCCGATACTGGCGCTGCTATCGACCTGCGCATCGACGGCAATCAGCGCAGTCGCATGCACACCAGCCAAGACTTGCGGCTTGCGATCGAACAGATGAGACAGTGTTGCGTAAGCCAGGTAAGGATTGGCCACGACCAGCGCGTCGCCGCCGTAGTTGTCGGCGTCGGCCGCAGTCAACAAGACCGCGCCAGCACGACAATCGTCCAGGTATTTGCGGTATTGCGGGTTGGCCAGGAAGCTCAGCTGATCGGGGCCGGCATCCTGCAAGGTAGCCACACCGCCGATCGCTTTATTGGCATCGCCACGCAGCTCCGCCCCCAGACGCTCAGCCAGCTGGCCGAGCTTAAAAACGACTGCCGTCATGATCAGCGCAGCTGATTCATGCGCTCGATAACTTGGCGAGTGATGTCGAATTGAGGTTTGACATCGATCACTGCACCGCGCTCGAGAACCAGGTCGAAGTTGCCTTTCTTGATCACTTCTTCAACGGCTTTATCCAGGTTCGGCTTGAGCTTCTTCAGCATTTCGCGATCGGCGATGGCTTTGGCTTCGTTCAATTCCTTGGACTGAAACTGGAAGTCGCGGGCTTTCTGCTTGAATTCCAGCTCCAACCGCTCGCGCTCGGCGGTCTGCATCTTCTCGCCATCCTTGACCATACGATCCTGAATGCGCTTGGCATCGCTTTCCAGGGTCTTCAGCTTACTCAGCTGCGGGCCAAACTTCTTCTCGGCATCCACGGCATAACGCTTGGCCGCATCGGACTCGAGCAGGGCCATTTGATAATTGAGCACCGCCACCTTCATTTCGGCGAACGCTGGGGTGGCCAGCAGGGCAGCAGTTAATAGAACCAGTTGGGTCAACTTACGCACGATGCACTCCTGCAGAAACTGTTGTCGTTGTTCGGTAAACAGGCGTTTAGAACGTCTGACCGAGAGAGAATTGGAATACTTGGGTATCGGCATCGGCAGGCTTCACCACCGGCATTGCCAGGCTGAAGCTCAGCGGACCTAGGGCGGTGATCCAGGTCAGGCCGACACCGACCGAACTGGCCAGATCACCGGGGTTGATGCTGCCGCAATCGGTCTGGGAGCGACCGCATGTGGTATCGAAGACATTACCGACATCCCAGAACAGTGCGGTACGCAGCGAACGCTGATCCTTGACGAACGGCAGCGGGAAGAGTAATTCCACGCCACCCTGAACCAGCACATTACCACCGAACGGCAGTGGGTCTTGATCCGGATCCGCCAACGTACCTTTGTTGCCGGTCACCGCCTCACCGCGGCTTGGGGTGCTACGCGGACCCAGGCTGCTGTCCTCGAAGCCACGCACCGAGTTGAAGCCACCGGCATAGTAGTTCTCGTAGAACGGTAGTTCCTCGGTGGAACCATAGCTGTCGCCATAGCCCAGCTCCGTATGGAAACGCAGGGTGTAGTTATCGGTGATCGGTTTGAACACCTGGCCACGGTAGTCGACCTTGAAGAACGACAGATCGCTGCCCGGCACCGTAGACTCAAGCACCAGGCTCTGGGAATATCCACGGTTGGCCATTACGCCGCGGTTCAGCGTCGACTCGGACCAGCCAACCGAGGCCTTGAGGTTCAGGTAGCTATCACCTTCGCGCTCAAGAAAGTTGAAGATCTCATCGACAGTGAACGCACCGGTGTTGATGGTGTCCTGCTGGACTGTCAGACCATAGGTCAGGCGCGCGGTCTCGCTGATCGGGTAACCGATGCTCAGCCCCGCCCCCAGACTGTCCACCGCAAAACTGGAAACCTGAGTATCCAGCTCATCGTAGTCGGTGGTGCGGTAGAAGGCGTTATAGCCCAGGCTGACGCCGTCCGGCGTCCAGTAGGGGTCGACGAAGCCGAAGTTGTAGCGGCTCTGGAATTGGCTGCGGGTCAGGCCAACGCTGACCTTGTTGCCGGTGCCGAGAAAGTTGTTCTGGGTGATCGATCCACCCAAAATCAAACCGGCATTCTGCGCGAAACCGACACTGGCGGTAATCGAACCGGAAGCCTGTTCTTCAACGCTGTAGTTGACGTCAATCTGATCGTCGGTGCCCGGTACCTGCGGGGTTTCGACGTTGACTTCCTTGAAGAAGCCCAGACGCTCGAGACGGGTTTTCGATTGATCGATCAAGTAGGTCGAGGCCCAACCACCCTCCATCTGGCGCATCTCACGACGCAGCACTTCGTCTTCCGACTTGGTGTTACCACGGAAGTTGATGCGGTTGACGTAGGCACGCTTACCGGGATCGACGAAGAAGGTGATCGATACCGTGTTGTCCTCATCATGGGCCTCCGGCACACCATTGACGTTGGCAAAGGTGTAGCCCTCGTTACCCAGGCGGCGGGTGATCAGCTCGGACGTGGTGGTCATCACCTTGCGCGAGAACACCTGCCCTTCCTTGGCCAGCAATAATGCCCTGACATCTTCCTCAGGCACCTTCAGGTCACCACTGAGGCGTACTTCGCGAACGGTGTATTTCTGCCCCTCGTCTACGTTGACGGTGATGTAGACGTGCTTCTTGTCCGGGGTAATGGAGACCTGGGTGGAGGAGATGTCCATGTTGATGTAGCCGCGATCCAGGTAATAGGAGCGCAGGCGTTCCAAGTCACCGGAGAGTTTCTCACGGGCGTACTTGTCATCGTTCTTGAAGAAGGACAGCCAGTTACTGGTCTTCAACTCGAACAGGTCGATCAGGTCTTCGTCGGCGAAAACGCTATTGCCCACCACGTTGATGTGTTGGATGGCCGCGACCGAGCCTTCGTTGATATTGATCTTCAGCGCCACGCGGTTGCGCGGCTGGGGAATCACTTCGGTTTCGATCTCCGCGGAGTAGCGGCCCTGGGCCACATACTGACGCTGCAGCTCGTTACGCACCCCTTCGAGGGTCGCACGCTGGAAGATTTCACCTTCTGCCAGACCAGATTGATTGAGGCCCTTGAGCAGGTCTTCGCTGGTAATGGCCTTGTTGCCATCGATCTCGATGCTGGAAATCGACGGGCGCTCGACTACGGTAATGACGAGTACATCGCCATCACGACCGAGCTGAATGTCTTGAAAGAATCCGGACTTGAACAGTTCGCGGGTGGCCTCGACCAAGGCGCGGTCGTCGGCTTGTTCACCGACGTTCAGCGGCAAGGCGCCGAACACGCTGCCCGCAGACACCCGCTGGAGGCCATTGACGCGAATATCGGAGATGGTGAAGGACTCGGCGTGAACTTCGGCGATCATCAATGCGGCAAGCACCGCAGGTAGCAGCAGACGTTTCATGAAGTCCTTTCTTATTCCAGCTGACGATAAAAAATCTGCCGCTTAAGGCGACACTTTTTGTAAATGCTGAGAGCGTAATTCTGTAACGATTACAGTCGACTCAAATCGTTGACCAAGGCCAGCAACATCACCCCGATCACCAAGCTGATGCCAATCTGCATCCCCCAACCTTGCACCCGCTCCGACAGTGGCCGCCCACGCGCCCACTCGATCAGGTAAAAAAGCAGATGCCCCCCATCTAACACAGGGATCGGCAATAAATTGAGAACCCCCAAACTTATGCTCAAGTAGGCGAGGAAATTCAAAAAATCCCCGAAACCCGACTCAGCTGAAGCGCCCGCCACTTTAGCAATGGTTATCGGCCCGCTCAAGTTTTTTACCGAGAGCTCACCGAAGAGCATTTTCTTCAACGAATCAAGGGTCAACACACTCATGGTCCAGGTGCGCCGGAACCCTTCAGCAACCGCCTCCAAAGGCCCGAAACTGACCTCGCGAAGCATCTCAGCCGGCCACTCGCCGCCCTGTACGCCAGCCCCCAGGTACCCACTGCGCGCCTCGCCCTCGCCACGCGCAGCCAGTTTCACCGGTACATCCAGCATCTGTTTGGCACGTTCGACCGTCAGGCTGACCGGCTTACCCGGCAACGCGCGCACCCGATCGACCACCTGTTGCCAGTCGTCGAGCGCCTGTCCGTTCAACGCCACTAAGCGGTCGCCGACCTGCAAACCCGCCGCATGAGCGGGACCTTGCGGATCTAGCTGCGCCAAGATCGGCACCAAAGCTGGACGCCAAGGGCGGATACCCAGCGAGGCGATAGGGTCTGGCTCGTCGACACCCTTCAACCAATCGTTCAGCACGATTTGTCGCGGGGAGTCCAGCGTAGAGCCCTGGTCGCGCACATTGACCAGCAAGGTGCCGCTCTCCCCCAAACGACGCACCAGCTGCAAATTAACCGCAGCCCACCCCGTGGTTGGCTCACCATTGACCGCAACGATCTCCTGCCCCGCCTGCAGCCCCGCTTCGGCGGCCAGACTGGCGCTCTCAACCGCGCCGATGACCGGGCGAATCTGCTGGCTGCCGAGCATCGCTACCAGCCAGAAAAACGCCAATGCCAGCAGGAAGTTGGCCGCCGGCCCAGCGATCACGATGGCAATACGCTGACCCACGGTTTTGCGACTGAAGGCTTGATCCAACTGCTCAACCGGCACATCGCCTTCGCGCTCGTCGAGCATTTTGACGTAGCCACCCAGCGGGATCGCGGCGATCACAAACTCAGTGCCCTGCCGATCATGCCAGCGCAACAGTGGGGTGCCGAAACCGACCGAAAAACGCAGCACTTTCACGCCACAACGCCGCGCCACCCAGAAGTGACCGAACTCATGGAACGTGACCAGTACCCCCAGCGCAACCAGGGTGCCGACAATCATATACAGCGCACTCATCAATCTTCTCCTCGTCGGCTATTCGCGACGACTCAGCCACTGCTCGGCAAGGGCGCGCGCCCGATGGTCAGCCGCCAGTACCGTATCCAGGCATTCGACCGCGACGGCAGCCTCGGTGTTCAGCACTGCATCGATGATACTCGCGATCTCGGGAAAGCGGATGCGCCGCTCAAGAAAGGCCGCCACCGCCACTTCATTGGCCGCATTGAGCATGGCCGGCGCGGTCCCACTCGCCTCCGCCGCCTGACGCGCCAGACGCAGACAAGGAAAACGCTGCTCGTCCGGCGCCTGAAAGTCCAAGCGCGCAATGGCGAACAAATCCAACGGTGCAACGCCCGAATCGATCCGCTGCGGCCAGGCCAAGGCATGACTGATCGGCGTACGCATATCCGGATTGCCCAACTGCGCCAACACCGAACCATCGACATAATCGACCAGCGAATGGATCACGCTTTGCGGATGAATCACCACCTCGACCTGAGCCGGCCGGGCGTCGAACAACCAACAGGCCTCAATCAACTCGAGCCCCTTGTTCATCATGCTCGCCGAATCCACCGAGATCTTGCGCCCCATCGACCAATTGGGATGGGCGCAGGCCTGCTCGGGCGTGACCTCGGCCAACTGCTCCAGCGGGGTTTCGCGAAACGGGCCACCGGAGGCGGTCAACAAGATCCGCCGCACCCCGACGGATTGCAGACCACGCGCATAGTCACCGGGCAAACACTGGAAGATGGCGTTGTGCTCGCTATCGATTGGCAGCAGCACAGCACCATGTTTGCGTACCGCCTGGATAAACAGTGCGCCGGACATCACCAGCGCCTCTTTATTCGCCAGCAGGACCTTTTTGCCTGCCTCGACGGCAGCCAGGGTCGGCTTGAGCCCTGCAGCGCCGACGATAGCCGCCATCACCGCATCCACCTCGGGATGCGCGGCCACCTCACAAAGCCCCTGCTCACCGAACAGCACCTGGGTTGTCAGGCCCGCCGCATGCAGCCCACCCTGCAGCTGGCGCGCCGCCTGGGCATCCTGCGCCACCGCAAAACGCGGACGGTAAACCATGCACAGCGCCTCCAGCTCAGCCAGACGACTGAAGCCAGACAAGGCGAAAACACTATAGCGCTGAGGGTGACGTGCGATGACATCCAGGGTGCTCAGGCCGATCGAGCCGGTCGCCCCCAGCACCGTGATCTGCTGTAACTGACTCACAACGCGCCCCAGCCCGCCAGCCACAGCAAGGCCGCGAACACCGGAATGGCCGCCGTCAGGCTGTCGATACGATCCAGCACACCGCCGTGCCCCGGCAGCAAGTTGCTGCTGTCCTTGATTCCGCTCTGGCGTTTGAACATGCTCTCGGTCAGATCACCGACCACCGAGATCAGCACGACCACAGCCGCACCCAGCACGCCCAGCGTCAACTCACCACCAGACCAACCCCGGTAGACACCGACCGCAGCGGCGACCAGCACGCTGGTGAGCAGACCACCGATCAAGCCTTCCCAGCTCTTGCCCGGACTGACCCGCGGCGCCAGCTTGCGCTTACCGAAGGCCTTGCCGGAAAAATAGGCACCGATATCCGCCGCCCAGACCAGGACCATCACCGCCAGGATCAGGCCATTGGCCAGCGGCCATTGCTTGAACAGCACCAAGCCCTGCCAGGCGGGCAGCAATATCAGCAGCCCGATCAACAGCTTGCCCGGGGCGCCCCCCCAATACCGGCTGCTGGCGGGATAGCCCAGCACCAACAAGGTAGCCAACACCCACCAGACAACACCGAGCAACAGCACCCAAGCGGCTAAAGCAGGCAGTTGATAGAGCCCGAACAGCAAGGCAGCGACCACGCAAGCATAAGCCACACGCTGCAGTTGTGCAGTGAAACCCGCCAGACGCGCCCACTCCCAGCCACCCAAACTGACCACCGCGCCGATGAATAAGGCAAATGCCTGGCCATCGAGCAGGAAAAACCCGCCCAACGCGACAGGCAGCAGCACCAGCGCGGTAATCACTCGTTGTTTAAGCATTAAGCACGCGCCTCGGCTTCGACCTGTTCACTGGTTTTGCCAAAGCGCCGCTGGCGCTTGGCGAAGTCCGCCAGCGCCTTGCGCATGGCGTCGTGCTTGAAATCCGGCCAGAGCAGGTCGGAGAAATACAGCTCGCTGTAGGCCAGCTGCCACAACAGGAAATTACTGATGCGATGCTCGCCACCGGTGCGAATGCACAAATCCGGTAACGGCAGATCACCCGTCGCCAAGCAGCCTTGCAGCAACTCAGGCGTTATATCTTCAGGCCGCAAATGCCCACCCTGAACCTCGCGTGCCAGGCGCTGCGCGGCCTGAGCGATATCCCACTGGCCGCCGTAGTTGGCCGCGATCTGCAGCACAAAACGCCTGTCCCCAGCGGTCTGCGCCTCGGCGTCACGCATGGCCGCCTGCAATTCCGGATGAAAACGCGAGCGATCTCCGATGATACGCAAGCTGATGTCGTTGTCATTCAGCCGTTTGGCTTCGCGACGTAGCGCGCCAAGGAATAGCTCCATCAGCGCGCCGACCTCTTCCGCCGGTCGCTGCCAGTTTTCGCTGGAGAAGGCGAACAGGGTCAGCACCTCGACCCCAGCCTCGGCACACACCTCAATCACCGCGCGCACCGCATCGACGCCCGCTTTATGCCCGGCGACGCCTGGCAACAGACGCTTTCTCGCCCAGCGGTTGTTGCCGTCCATGATGACCGCCACATGCCGCGGAACGGCCGGCTTGGCCTTCTTCACTGATTTTTCCATGGCAGAAAGACTGGCGGCCGTCAGACGGCCATCAGATCCGCTTCTTTCTGCTTCACCGCCACTTCGATCTCCGCGACGAACTTGTCGGTCAGCTTTTGCACCTCATCTGCGGCGCGACGCTCTTCGTCTTCGCTGATTTCCTTCTCTTTGACCAGATCTTTCAGCTGGCTCAACGCATCACGACGGATATTGCGCACCGCCACGCGGGCATCTTCCGCCGCATCGCGCGCCTGCTTGGTGAAGCCCTTACGGGTCTCCTCGGTCAGCGCCGGCATGGAGATCAGCAGCAGCTCGCCCAGGTTGGTCGGATTGAAGCCCAGACCAGCACTCTGGATGGCCTTATCAACGGCAGCCAGCATGTTGCGCTCGAACGCCACAACCTGCAGGGTGCGGGAGTCCTTGACGGTCACGCTGGCAACCTGATTCAAGGGCGTATCGGCACCGTAGTAAGGCACCATCACCCCACCCAGAATGCTCGGGTGCGCCTGACCGGTACGGATACGACTGAACGCATGGGCCAGCGATTCCAGGCTTTTCTGCATACGCGCCTGGGCGTCTTTCTTGATCTCGTTGATCATTCTTCACCTTCCTCGATCAGAGTACCTTCGGCGCCACCCACTACAACATTCAGCAGGGCGCCAGGTTTATTCATATTGAACACACGCAGCGGCATCTTGTGGTCGCGGCACAGGCAGATGGCCGTCAGGTCCATCACGCCCAGCTTGCGATCAAGCACTTCATCGTAGGTCAGACGGTCGAACTTCTCCGCATGCGGATCCTTGAACGGATCGGCAGTGTATACACCATCAACCTTGGTCGCCTTCAACACCACATCGGCATCGATTTCGATGGCCCGCAGACATGCCGCGGAGTCGGTAGTAAAGAAGGGATTACCAGTGCCAGCGGCGAAAATCACCACCTCACCGGTTTTCAGATGACGCAAGGCCTTGCGTCGGTCGTAGTGGTCGGTCACACCCACCATGGAGATGGCCGACATGACGATCGCCGGGATATTCGAACGCTCCAGCGCATCGCGCATCGCCAGGGCATTCATCACCGTCGCCAGCATACCCATGTGATCGCCAGTAACCCGATCCATGCCCGCCGCACTCAATGCCGCACCACGGAACAAGTTGCCGCCACCGATCACCAAGCCTACCTGAACACCGATGCCAACCAACTGGCCAACTTCCAGCGCCATGCGGTCGAGCACTTTGGGGTCGATACCAAAGTCTTCCGAGCCCATCAAGGCCTCGCCGCTAAGCTTGAGTAGAATGCGCTTGTAACGCGGTTGACGACCACTCACCTGCTGAGCCATTACCAGTCTCTCCTGCAGCGGTTGAATTCTGCGCGGGCTGATCGCCCGCAATTATCGAGTGTTTCGACAACGCTCTTGACTGTGGGTGCCACCCGACACTCACCGCCAACAAACTGCCACCCTAGTTCGACAAAGAGGCCGCACGCATACGCGGGCAGCCTCTTCGGGGCGACAGAATTGAATCCGTCTTACTGCTTGCTGGCAGCCAGTTGCGCAGCGACTTCTTCAGCGAAGTTGTCGACTGGCTTCTCGATGCCTTCGCCTACCTGGAAGCGGGTGAAGGAAACGATTTCTGCGCCAGCTTTCTTGGCCAGTGCACCGACCTTGATTTCCGGATCCTTGACGAAGGCCTGCTCAACCAGACTGGCTTCGGCGAGGAACTTCTGGATGCGGCCGCCAACCATCTTCTCGACGATTTCTGCCGGTTTGCCTTTGATCTTGTCTTCGTTGAGGCTCATGAACACGGCTTTCTCGCGCTCGATGGCTTCTGCGGAAACCTCCGAAGGCAACAGGAACTCCGGGTTGCTGGCAGCCACGTGCATGGCGATATCTTTGGCCAGATCAGCGTCACCGCCCTTCAGGACCACGACCACACCGATCTTGTTACCGTGCAGATAAGCATTGACCACGTCGCCTTCGAGACGAGCCAGGCGGCGGATATTGACGTTCTCGCCAACTTTGGCCACCAGCGCTTCACGAGCAGGCTCCTGAGCGGCGATCAGCGGAGCTGCGTCGGTCAGTTTGTCGGCGAAGGCTTTTTCAATGCTGGCATTGACGAAGTTCTTGAAGTCGTCTTGCAGAGCCAGGAAGTCAGTTTGCGAGTTGACTTCCAGGATCACGGCCGACTTGCCATCTTCGGCAACTTTCACACCGATGGCGCCTTCAGCAGCAACGTTGCCTGCTTTTTTAGCGGCCTTGATCGCACCGGAAGCACGCATGTCATCAATGGCTTGCTCGATGTCGCCGCCGGCCTTGGTCAAGGCCTTTTTGCAATCCATCATGCCTTCGCCGGTACGCTCGCGCAGTTCTTTGACCAACGCTGCAGTAATCTCTGCCATTTCAAATTCCTCTTGGAGTAGGTTGTTAACCATTCCACCCGCAAAACGGGCGCTCAATTCTTAACGCATTGCCGGCAATTAACAGGGCCGCTTGAAGCTGCAGCACGGCAATGGTTTTCAAGGTGGCAAAAAGGGGGCAAAGCCCCCTTTTTGCGAACTAAGCAAACGCTAAGAGCGTTTCACTCAGCCTTCAGCAGCTTCTGCAGCCGGGGCTTGCTCGACGAATTCGTCGGTGCCGCCGCCAGTGTTGCTGCGACCACGCACGATGGCGTCAGCCATGGCACCCATGTACAGCTGGATAGCGCGGATGGCGTCGTCGTTACCTGGAATGATGTAATCGATGCCTTCTGGGCTGCTGTTGGTATCAACCACACCAATAACCGGAATACCCAGCTTGTTGGCTTCGGTGATAGCAATGCGCTCGTGGTCAACGTCGATTACGAACATGGCGTCTGGCAGACCGCCCATGTCCTTGATACCACCCAGGCTACGATCCAGCTTTTCCAGATCGCGGGTGCGCATCAGGGCTTCTTTCTTGGTCAGCTTGGTGAAAGTGCCGTCCTGGGACTGAACTTCCAGATCACGCAGACGCTTGATCGAGGCGCGGATGGTTTTGTAGTTGGTCAGCATGCCGCCCAACCAGCGATGATCGACGAACGGCGAGCCACAACGAGCCGCTTCTTCGCGAACGATCTTGCCAGCGGAACGCTTGGTGCCAACGAACAGAATCTTGTTCTTACCGGCAGCCAGCTTCTCAACGAAAGACAGCGCTTCGTTGAACATCGGCAGGGTTTTTTCAAGGTTGATGATGTGAATCTTGTTACGCGCGCCGAAAATGTACTTACCCATTTTCGGGTTCCAGTAACGGGTCTGGTGACCGAAGTGCACACCGGCCTTCAGCATATCGCGCATATTGACTTGGGACATGATAGTTCCTTAATAAGTCGGGTTAGGCCTCCACGCGTCCCAATCTCCAACCCTTGCGGGCACCCAGGAAACTGTGTCGACACGTGTGCGGATTTAAGCTTCAGGGCAGACAGCCCGTAAAGCGGCGCGTTTTATACCATAAAGTCCCACCTCAGGCTACAGGCAATCCACAGCGCGCTGTCGCCCGGGCCTGGGCTGAACGCCTTTGGCGTGCCGCTGCCAGCCGCCTTCTCTGGTAGAATCAGAACTTTGTCAATTTCACCTTGCGCCGCTGAGCGCCGAGAGAGCCCGCATGACCGTCACAATCAAGACGCCTGAGGAAATCGAAAAAATGCGTGTAGCCGGTCGCCTGGCTGCCGATGTGCTGGAAATGATCGGCGAACACGTCAAGCCCGGCGTCACCACCGAAGAGCTGGATCGCATTTGTCACGACTATATAGTCAATGAGCAGAAGGCCATCCCTGCGCCGCTCAACTACAAAGGCTTCCCCAAGTCGATCTGCACCTCGATCAACCACGTGGTCTGCCATGGCATCCCCAACGAGAAGCCACTGAAAGACGGTGACGTGCTGAATATCGACATCACCGTGATCAAGGATGGTTACCACGGCGACACCAGCAAGATGTTCATGGTCGGCAAGGTAGCCGAGTGGGCCGAGCGCCTGGCAAAAGTCACTCAAGAGTGCATGTACAAAGGTATTCAGATCGTGCGCCCGGGTACGCGTTTGGGCGACATCGGCGAAGTGATCCAGAAGCACGCCGAGAAGAACGGTTTCTCCGTGGTGCGCGAATACTGTGGCCACGGCATCGGTGCGGTGTTCCACGAAGAGCCGCAGGTGCTGCACTACGGCCGCGCCGGCACTGGCATGGAACTGAAAGAAGGCATGACCTTCACCATCGAACCGATGATCAACCAGGGCCGTGCGGAAACCCGCCTGCTCGGTGATGGCTGGACCGCGATCACCAAGGACCGCAAGCTCTCGGCGCAGTGGGAGCACACCATCCTGGTGACTGCCGACGGTTACGAAATTTTCACCCTGCGCAGTGACGACAGCATCCCGCGCACCTCGGCCTGACCGGCCCAGCGTCGCCATTGCCCTGTACTCGCTCTATTAAAGAAGGCTGCTGCATGTCGCAGGTAGATCCCGAACTGTTCGACCGCGGCCAGTTCCAGGCCGAACTGGCCTTGAAGTCCAGCCCCATCGGCGCCTTCAAGAAAGCCATTAGCCGCGCCCATGACGTGCTCGACGCACGTTTCAAGGCCGGTCGCGAGGTCCGCCGCCTGGTCGAGGATCGCGCCTGGTTCGCCGACCAGATCCTGCGTGAAGCCTGGGACCGCCTGGCCTGGAGCGAGGACGCCGCTATCGCCCTGCTGGCGGTCGGCGGCTATGGTCGCGGCGAACTGCACCCCTACTCGGACATCGACCTGCTGATCCTGCTCGACAGCGCCGACCATGAAACCTTCCGCGAGCCGATCGAGCGCTTCCTCACCCTGCTCTGGGACATCGGCCTGGAAGTCGGCCAGAGCGTACGCTCGGTCGATGAGTGCGCCGAGGAAGCCCGCGTCGACCTGACGGTGATCACCAACCTGATGGAAAGCCGCACCATCGCCGGTCCCGAACGCCTGCGTCAGCGCATGTTGGGCGTCACCAGCAGTGAACAGATGTGGCCGAGCAAGGAGTTCTTTCTGGCCAAGCGCAAAGAGCAGCGCGCGCGCCACGCCAAGTACAACGACACCGAATACAACCTCGAGCCCAACGTCAAAGGCTCACCCGGCGGCCTGCGCGACATCCAAACCATCCTCTGGGTCGCCCGCCGCCACTTCGGCACCCTGAATCTGCATGCCATGGTCGGCCAGGGTTATTTGCTGGAAAGCGAGTATGAGCTGCTCGCATCGAGCCAGGACTTCCTCTGGAAGGTGCGCTACGCCCTGCACATGCTGGCCGGCCGCGCCGAGGATCGCCTGCTGTTCGATCATCAGGGCCAGGTCGCCGCGTTGCTCGGCTTCGAGGGAGTAGACCGCAAGCGCACCATCGAGCACTTCATGCAGAAGTACTACCGTGTGGTGATGGCCATCGCCGAGCTGAGCGATCTGATCAATCAGCACTTCGAGGAAGAAATTCTCCGCGCCGGCGAAGTCAGCCCGGCGCAGCCGCTGAACAGCCGCTTCCAGGTGCGTAACGGCTATATCGAAGCGATTCACCCGAAAGTCTTCAAACGCACGCCGTTCGCCATTCTGGAAATTTTCGTGGTCATGGCCCAGCACCCGGAAATCGAAGGGGTGTGCGCCGACACCATCCGCCTGCTGCGTGACCATCGCCACCTGATCGACGACGAATTTCGCACGGACATCCGCAACACCAGCCTGTTCATCGAGCTGTTCAAGTGCAAGGAAGGTATCCACCGCAACCTGCGCCGGATGAATCGCTACGGCATTCTCGGCCGTTACCTGCCGGAATTCGGCCATATAGTCGGGCAGATGCAGCACGACCTGTTTCACATCTACACCGTCGATGCGCACACCCTGAATGTCATCAAGCACCTGCGCAAACTGGGCAAACCGGGCGTGGCGGAGAAGTTCCCGCTGGCCAGCGAGCTAGTCGAGAAGCTGCCCAAGCCCGAGCTGATCTACCTCGCCGGCATCTATCACGACATCGGCAAGGGTCGCGGCGGCGACCACTCCGAGCTGGGCGCGGCGGATGCCGAAGCCTTCTGCGTACGCCACCAGCTGCCCAGCTGGGACACCAAACTGATCGTCTGGCTGGTGCAGAGCCACCTGGTGATGTCGACTACCGCGCAGCGCAAGGACTTGTCCGACCCGCAGGTGATCTTCGACTTCGCTCGCCAGGTCGGCGATCAAACCCGCCTGGATTACCTCTATGTACTCACCGTGGCCGATATCAACGCCACCAACCCGAGCCTGTGGAACTCCTGGCGCGCCAGTCTGATGCGCCAGCTCTATACCGAGACCAAGCGGGCATTGAGCCGCGGCCTGGAGAATCCGCTGGATCGCGAGGAGCAGATTCGCCTGAACCAAAGCGCCGCCCTGGAGATTCTGGTGCGTGGTGGCACCGACCCGGATCACGCGGAGCAACTCTGGGCGCAACTGGGCGATGACTACTTCCTGCGCCACACAGCCGACGATGTCGCCTGGCACACCCTGGCCATCATCCAGCACCCGAACGACGGCAACCCGCTGGTACTGATCAAGGAAACCACTCAGCGCGAATTCGAAGGCGGCACGCAGATATTCATCTACGCCGAGGATCAGCACGACTTCTTCGCCGTGACCGTAGCCGCCATGGCGCAGCTCAACCTGAACATTCACGACGCGCGCATTCTCACCTCGACCAGCCAGTTCACCCTCGACACCTATATCGTCCTGGAAGCCGACGGCAGCTCGATTGGCGACAACCCGGCACGCATCAACAAGATCCGCCAGGGGTTGATCGATGCCCTGAAAAACCCGGACGAATACCCGAACATCATTCAACGCCGCGTGCCGCGCCAGCTCAAGCACTTCGCCTTTGCGCCGCAGGTGACCATCCACAACGACGCCCACCGCCCGGTGACCATACTCGAACTGAGCGCACCGGATCGACCGGGCCTGCTGGCGCGGGTCGGGCGGATCTTCCTCGAGTTCGACCTGTCGATCCAGAATGCCAAGATCGCCACCCTCGGCGAGCGCGTGGAAGACGTGTTCTTCGTCACCGATGCCCACAACCAGCCACTGTCCGATCCGCAGTTGTGTATCCGCCTGCAAGAGACCATCGTCGCGCGCCTGTCGGATGCCCAAGGACAGCAGCCCGAGCCGAACCAGATCAGCTTTTAACCCGTAGGGTGCAGTAAGGCCTGAGGCCGCATTGCACCGTTCCATCCACGACCGGCAGCGCCCTGCGCTGCGCTTATTGACGCCCTACAGCCATGAACCAAGCTTTAAACGATTTGCAGCCCTACCCCTTCGAGAAACTCCGCGCCCTGTTGGCCGAGGCGCAGCCGCCCAGCGACAAGAAAGCCATCGCCTTGTCGATTGGCGAGCCCAAGCATCGCTCGCCCGCCTTCGTCGCCGAAGCGCTCGCCGCCAACCTCGACCAGCTGGCGGTGTACCCGACCACCCTGGGCATTGCCGCGCTGCGCGTCGCGATTGCCAACTGGTGCAGCCGGCGTTTCAATCTGCCAGCAGGCTGGCTCGATCCGGCACGCCACGTGCTGCCGGTCAACGGCACCCGCGAGGCGTTGTTCGCCTTTACCCAGACGGTGGTTCAGCGCAGTGCTGCCGATCAGGAACCTGGCCTGGTGGTCAGCCCCAATCCGTTCTATCAGATCTACGAAGGCGCAGCGCTGCTCGCCGGCGCCCAACCGCATTACCTGCCGTGCCTGGAAGAGTACGGTTTCAATCCGGACTTCGACGCCGTCAGTGCGGACGTCTGGCAACGCTGCCAGGTTCTCTTCCTCTGCTCGCCGGGCAATCCGACCGGTGCGCTGATCCCCGTGCAGACCCTGAAGAAGCTGATCCAGCTGGCCGATGAATTCGATTTCGTCATCGCCGCCGACGAGTGCTACAGCGAGCTGTACTTCGACGAGGCCAACCCGCCCGCCGGCCTGCTGACCGCCTGCGCCGAGCTGGGACGGGATGACTTCAAGCGCTGTGTGGTGTTTCACAGCCTGTCCAAGCGCTCCAACCTGCCGGGCCTGCGTTCGGGCTTCGTCGCCGGTGACGCCGACATATTGAAATCTTTCCTGCTGTACCGTACCTACCACGGCTGCGCCATGCCGGTGCAAACCCAACTGGCCAGCGTCGCCGCCTGGAACGATGAAGTGCATGTACGGGCCAACCGTGCGCTGTACCGCGAGAAGTTCGACGCGGTGCTGGCGATTCTCGACGGCGTACTGGAGGTGCAGCGGCCGGATGGCGGTTTCTACCTGTGGGCGCAAACCCCGACAGACGACGAGAGCTTCACCCGCGAGCTGTATGCGCGCGAGCACGTCACCGTGGTCCCGGGCTCCTACCTGTCGCGCAACGTCGAGGGTGTCAATCCGGGCGCCAACCGCGTGCGCATGGCCTTGGTCGCCCCCCTGGCCGAATGCGTCGAAGCCGCCGAACGGATCCGCGCCTTCGTCACGAACAGCGATACCGTGAAGAATTTGAAGAGTTTGTAAGCATGAGCAGAACCCTCTACGGCATCAAAGCCTGCGACACCATGAAGAAAGCCCGCACCTGGCTCGACCAGCACGGGGTAAGCTATGCGTTTCATGATTACAAAGCCGTCGGCATCGACCGCGGCAACCTGCAGAAGTGGTGCAACGAACATGGCTGGGAAACCGTTCTCAACCGTGCTGGCACCACCTTCCGCAAGCTGGACGACGCACAGAAAGCCGACCTGGACCAGAACAAGGCCATCGAACTGATGCTCGCCCAGCCATCGATGATCAAGCGCCCCGTGCTCGACCTCGGTGACAAGACCCTGATTGGCTTCAAGGCCGAGCGCTATGCCACTGACGTGGTCTGAGCGACGGCAACCTCATTCGAATTTGTTGTAAGGAAAACACCATGACCACCACCCTGTTCAGCCTGGCCTTCGGCGTTGGCACGCAAAACCGTCAAAACACCTGGCTGGAAGTGTTCTACGCTCAGCCGCTGCTCAACCCGGCTAGCGAATTGACCGACAAAGCCGCCGAAAAGCTCGGCTACAGCGGCGGCAACCAGGCCATCAGCCTGACCACCCAGCAGGCCGGCGAACTGGCTGAAGCCATCAAAGCCATCGACGCCAACCAAGCCAAGCTGCTGACCCGTCTGGCGGAAAGCCACAAGCCACTGGTCGCCACCTTCCTCGCCGAAGACGCGGCGCCGACCAGCACCCCCGAGGCCTACCTCAAGCTGCACCTGCTCTCCCATCGCCTGGTCAAGCCGCATGGCCTCAACCTCACCGGGATATTCCCGTTGCTGCCCAACGTCGCCTGGACCAGCCAGGGTGCCGTTGACCTGGCCGAACTGGCCGAGCGTCAACTGGAAGCGCGCCTGAAAGGCGAGTTGCTGGAAGTCTTCTCGGTGGACAAGTTCCCGAAAATGACCGACTACGTGGTTCCGGCCGGCGTACGCATCGCCGACACGGCGCGGGTCCGTCTGGGCGCCTACGTCGGTGAAGGCACCACCGTGATGCACGAAGGTTTCGTCAACTTCAACGCCGGTACCGCCGGCCCGGGCATGATCGAAGGCCGCGTCTCCGCGGGCGTGTTCGTCGGCAAGGGCTCGGACCTGGGTGGCGGCTGCTCGACCATGGGCACCCTGTCCGGCGGTGGCAACATCGTGATCTCCGTCGGCGAAGGCTGCCTGATCGGCGCCAACGCCGGCATCGGCATCCCCCTGGGCGACCGCAACACCGTGGAGTCCGGCCTGTACATCACCGCCGGCACCAAGGTGGCGCTGCTCGATGGCGACAACAAACTGGTCAAGGTGCTCAAGGCTCGCGACCTGGCCGGCCAACCGGACCTGCTGTTCCGGCGCAACTCGCAGAGCGGCGCGGTGGAGTGCAAGACCCACAAGTCGGCCATTGAGCTGAATGAAGCGCTGCACGCCCACAACTAAAAAGTTGCTTTAACACGGCTGCGCTCGCCCATACGGCGTTGCAATAAGGCTCGGACGCGTCATTTACTACAGTAAACTCCGCGTCCTCGCCTTATTGCGCCTTGTCTGGCCTGCGCTCGCGACGCGTTAAACTCAACTTTTAGCCGCCAGATAAATTCTGGAAAAACAATGTCTCTTATCTCCCCCTGGCGCGCCGACTTCCCTGGCATCCTGGCCCTTGAGGCCGAGGGTCAGACCTACCTGGACAGCGCCGCCACCGCGCAAAAACCGCAGGCCGTGCTGGATGCGCTGCTCGGCTACTACGCCGGCGGTGCGGCCAACGTGCATCGTGCCCAGCACCTGCCCGGCGAGCGCGCCACCCGCGCCTTCGAAGGCGCACGCAGCCACATCGCGCACTGGCTGAATGCCGCCGACCTGACCCAGATCGTCTTCACCCGCGGCGCCACCGAGGCCTTCAACCTGTTGGCGTACGGGCTGGAGGCGGAGTTTCAGCCCGGTGACGAAATCGTCATCAGCGCCCTCGAACACCACGCCAATCTATTGCCCTGGCAACAGCTGGCTCGGCGGCGCCAGCTCAAGCTGATCGTGCTGCCGCTGGAGCGCAGCGGCCTGATCGACCTCGAACAGGCCGCCCGGCTGATCGGCCCGCGCACCCGCCTGCTGGCCGTCAGCCAACTGTCCAACGTGCTGGGCTGCTGGCAACCGCTGCGCGAGCTGATCCAGCTGGCCCAGGCCCAAGGGGCACTCAGCGTGGTCGATGGCGCCCAGGGCGTGGTGCATGGCCGCCACGACGTGCAGGCGCTGGGCTGCGATTTTTATGTGTTCTCCAGCCACAAGCTCTACGGGCCGGACGGCGTCGGCGTGCTCTACGGCCGGGCCGACGCCTTGCAACGGCTGCGGCACTGGCAGTTCGGTGGAGAGATGGTGCGAGTGGCGGATTATCAGGCCGCCGAATTCCATAGCGCGCCCCTGGGCTTCGAAGCCGGGACGCCGTCGATCGCCGGGGTGATCGCCCTCGGCGCCAGCCTGGATTACCTGGCTGGCCTGGAGGCCGCCGCCGTCAGCGGCCACGAAGCCGCGCTGCACGCCAAGCTGCTTGCCGGCCTGGCCGCACGCGAAGGCATTCTGCTGCTCGGTGCGCCGCAGGTGGCACTGGCCAGCTTCGTGGTCGACGGCGTGCACAATGCCGACCTCGCCCACTTGCTCACCGAGCAAGGCATCGCCGTGCGCGCGGGTCACCACTGCGCCATGCCGTTGTTGAAAAGCCTCGGCCTGGCCGGCGCCATTCGCGTGTCGCTGGGGCTGTATAACGATGGCGAGGATCTGCAGCGCTTCTTCGCCGCGCTCGACCAGGCCCTGGAGCTGCTGCGATGAGCCTGCCCAGTGCGGCGCAGGAGGCGCTGGGCGCCTTCCAGCAGGCCGGCAGCTGGGAACAACGCGCGCGCCTGCTGATGCAATGGGGCGAACGCCTGGCCCCGCTGCTCGACGCGCAGCGCAGTGAAACCCAGCGGGTGCATGGCTGCGAAAGCCAGGTCTGGCTGGTCGCCGAGGTGCAGGACGGCCACTGGCAGTTCCGTGCGGCCAGCGATGCCCGATTGATCCGCGGCTTGCTCGCCGTGCTGCTGGCGCGGGTCAACGGCTTAAGCAGCAGCGAATTGCAGGCGCTCGACCTGGCCGACTGGTTCGCCCAGCTAGGCCTCTCGCGTCAGCTCTCGCCGTCGCGCAGCAATGGCCTGAATGCGGTGCTGCAGCGCATGCGTGAGCTGGCCGTCAGTCGACCAACGTAAGCCCGTTCTCGGCGCACCACTGCGCCAATTCCGCGTGCGTACGCTGCGCTTCATAGGCATGCCAATCGTCCAGCTCGCCGATATCCAGTAGCCAGTCTTTGTAACGGGAATACGCGCCTTTGCGGCGAAACATATCCTCCACGTGCTCATGGTCTAATTGCTTGGCGAGCACGAAGTCGAAGACCAGTTGCTTGCCTAAGTCGAGCTCGTATTTTCCCGGAATCGCCAGGCAGGCATCGGCATCGAAGTCCTCCGGCAATTCATCCGAGCAGTCGCCGTACGGGTCGACGCAATAAATCGCGCCGTTTAGCGGATCGATAAAACACTCCACATCGCCTTGCCCGGCGCTCACCATTTCGTAGGCCAGTTCGAGTTCGGCATAACTGACCTTGATCGGACTATTGCTCATCGTCATCAATCGCCCCTGTTGATTGCAGCCATCGAAGCATATTGCCCCGACAACCCGCGGCCAAGCGCTTGAGCGAAACCGAATCGATACACGGTCGCGACCATCCGCGAGCATCACACAACGCCTTATTGGCCGCGCTCCGACGGCCGCCGCGTGCCGGCCACCAGCTTGTCGACGATCCGCGCTGCGGCGACCATGCCGAAGCTGGCGGTGACCATCATCGCCGCGCCGAAGCCGCCGGCGCAGTCGAGCTTGACCCCTTCGCCGACGAAGCCCTTGTACTGACACACCGTGCCGTCCGGCTTGGGATAGCGCAGCTGCTCGGTGGAAAACACGCAGGGCACGCTGTAGTTACGCCCCGGGGTGCGCGAGAAGTTGTAATCGCGACGCAGGGTCGAACGCACCTTGGACGCCAGCGGATCATTGAAGGTCTTGTTCAGGTCGCCGACCTGAATCTGGGTTGGGTCGATCTGCCCGCCAGCGCCGCCAGTGGTGATGACCTGGATCTTGCGTCGCTTGCACCAGGAGATCAGCGCCGCCTTGGCGTTGACGCTGTCGATGCAGTCGATCACCGCGTCCATCTGCTCGGTGATGTACTCGGCCATGGTCTCGCGGGTGACGAAATCGGCCACCGCATGCACCACGCAGGCCGGATTGATCGCCCGGATACGCGCCGCCATGACCTCGACCTTGGCCTGGCCGACCGCCCCCTCCAGCGCGTGGATCTGCCGGTTGGTGTTGGTAATGCACACATCGTCCAGATCGAACAGCGAGATCTCGCCCACCCCCGAGCGGGCCAAGGCTTCGGCCGCCCAGGAACCCACACCGCCAATACCGACTACGGCGACATGCGCGGCCAGCAGGCGCTCGGCCCCCTCGCGACCATACAGGCGGGCAATTCCGGCAAAGCGTTGTTCATCAAGCGGCATTTCATCACCTCAACACCCAGGACGCGGGCAGGCGCGCATTATAGGAAGCTCGCGGCCATGGCCCAAGCGCCACATGCACCCTGGCACTGCAAACGCATGCCCAGGGCTTAAAGCTATAACCGGCTGCGGGTTAATTCTCCGCTCACAACAAAACCAGCTGCCGGAGCCTGCCATGCGTAACTTCAGCTTTCACAACCCGACCCAGATTCACTTCGGCGAAGGCCAGATTGCCAAGCTTGGCCAGGAAATCCCCGCCGGCAGTCGCGTGCTGGTCACCCATGGCGGCGGCAGCATTTTCCAGAACGGCGTCTGGGCTCAGGTCGAAACCGCACTGGCCGGCTTCTTTGTCAGCCGTTTCGCCAACATCGAGGCCAATCCGCAGTTCGACACCCTGCTGCGCGCCGTGGAGCAGGCCAGGCGTGACCACTGCAACTTTGTCCTGGCGATCGGCGGCGGCTCGGTGATCGACGGCAGCAAGTTCATCGCCGCGGCGCTGTGCCACGCTGGCGATCCGCTCGAACTGCTCAGCGGCAGCCGGATCGAGGCCGCGCTGCCGCTGGGCTGCGTGTTGACCCTGGCCGCCACGGGCTCGGAGAGCAACCCGCATGGCGTGGTCACCCATGTCGAGCGCCAAGCCAAGCTGCCGTTCTCCAGCCCGTTGCTCTATCCGCGCTTCGCCATACTCGACCCCTGCACCACCTTCAGCCTGCCCGCGCGGCAGATCGGCAACGGCGTGGTCGACGCCTTCGTCCACACCATCGAGCAGTACCTCACCTACCCGGCCAATGCGCCCTTGCAGGACCGCTATGCCGAGGGCCTGTTGCAGACTCTGATCGAGGAAGGCCCCAAGGCCCTGGCCAACCCGCAGGACTACAACGCCCGCGCCAACCTGATGTGGTGCGCCACCCAGGCCCTCAATGGTCTGCTCGGCTGTGGCGTGCCGCAGGATTGGGCGACCCATATGATTGGCCACGAACTGACCGCGCTGTACCACATCGATCATGCGCAGACGCTCGCCGTAGTGCTCCCGGCGCTGCTGGCCGAACGTCGCGAGGCCAAGTGGAGCAAGCTGCTGCAGTACGCCGAACGGGTGTGGCACTTGCGCGAGGGCAGCGAAGCCGCACGCATAGAGGCCGCCATCGCCGCCACCCAGGCGTTCTTCACGGCCATGGGGGTGCCGACGCGTTTGTCCGAACATGGCCTGGATGCCGATGTGATCCCCCAGGTCCTGGCGCAACTGGAACGACATCGGATGACCGCCCTGGGCGAAGACCGCGATATCGACCTGACCACCAGCGAACGGATTCTGCTGCGCGCGCTGTAGGCTGGTGTAGAGCACAGCGACAGAACGGCAGGAAGTCGTTCTGCACAGCTTTAGCTGCCCGCAGGGCGAGGTGTATGGCTGCACCTCATGAAACCCTGCCAGCAGGTGTACGCAACGGCGCCGCACAGGCGGATTTTTGCCG
This sequence comes from Pseudomonas sp. SJZ079, assembly GCF_007993865.1. Taxonomy (GTDB): domain Bacteria; phylum Pseudomonadota; class Gammaproteobacteria; order Pseudomonadales; family Pseudomonadaceae; genus Aquipseudomonas. The sequence continues at coordinate 419,438 of NZ_VIUH01000001.1, forward strand.
TCGATCCGCCACATGCTGCGAACTTCCAGTGGTCCCGCTTGATCAAATTTCCGAGAGCCCGCAAAACCCCGCGACACGGGCTATTGCGGCGCTATACAGCCCATGGACGGCGGAGTAGCATGCGCGCCATCTGGCGTTCGCCAGCTCCTCTGTTCCACTCTTCGGAACCTGACACCGCTATGCCTTCGCGTAAATTTGGTTTCAACCTGGTCATGGTCTTGGCGGTCGCCGCCCTGTTTACCGGTATCTGGGCCCTGTACAACCGTCCGGTGAGCGCGCCGGACTGGCCCGAACAAATCTCCGGCTACTCCTTCTCGCCCTTCAGGAAAGGACAGGACCCACAGAACGACAGCTACCCGAGCGACGATCAGATCCGCTCTGATCTCGAGCTGCTGGCCCGGCAGACGGACAATATCCGCACCTATTCGGTGGACGGCAGCCTGGCCGATATCCCGCGCCTGGCCGAGGAATTCGGCCTGCGCGTGACCCTGGGTATCTGGATCAGCCCGGACCAGGCGCGCAACGAACGCGAGATCGCCAAAGCCATCGAGCTGGCCAACAGCTCACGCAGTGTGGTGCGCGTGGTGGTCGGTAACGAGGCGCTGTTTCGCCGCGAAATCACCGCAGAACAATTGACCGACTACCTCGACCGGGTGCGCGCCGCCGTCAAAGTGCCGGTGACCACCTCGGAACAGTGGCACATCTGGGAGCAGAACCCGCAGCTGGCCAAGCATGTCGACTTGATCGCCGCGCATATCCTGCCCTACTGGGAATTCATGCCCATGGAGCAGTCGACCGAGTTCGTCCTCGACCGCGCCAAGGAGCTGAAGCGGCTGTTCCCGAAAAAGCCCCTGCTGCTGTCCGAAGTGGGCTGGCCGAGCAACGGTCGCATGCGTGGCGGCGCCGAGGCCACTCCGGCCGATCAGGCCATCTACCTGCGCACCCTGCTCACCGCCTTGAATGCCAAGGGCTACTCCTACTTCGTCATCGAAGCCTTCGATCAGCCCTGGAAAGCCACGGATGAAGGCTCGGTCGGCGCCTACTGGGGCGTATACAACCTCGAGCGCCAGGCCAAGTTCGCCTTCGAGGGCCCGGTAGTCGCCATCCCGCAATGGCGCCTGCTGGCCATCGCCTCGGTGGTCATGGCCCTGCTGGCCCTGGCCCTGTTGCTGATCGACGGCAGCGCCCTGCGCCAGCGCGGCCGCACCTTCCTGACCTTCGTCGCCTTTGCCGGCGGCTCGGTGCTGGTATGGATCGGCTATGACTACAGCCAGCAATACAGCACCTGGTTCAGCGCTACCGTCGGCCTGTTGCTCGGCATCGGCGCCTTTGGCGTGTTCATCGTCCTGCTCACCGAGGCCCATGAACTGGCCGAAACTGTGTGGATGAGCACCCGTCGCCGGCCGTTCCAGCCGGTGTTGGCGGACAGCGCCTACCGCCCCAAGGTATCGGTGCACGTGCCCTGCTACAACGAGCCAGCGGAGATGGTCAAACAGACCCTCGACGCCCTGGCCAACCTCGACTATCCGGACTTCGAAGTCCTGATCATCGACAACAACACCAAGGACCCGGCGGTGTGGCAGCCGGTGCAGGCCTATTGCGAGACGCTCGGCCCGCGCTTCAGGTTCTTCCACGTCGCGCCGCTGGCCGGCTTCAAGGGCGGTGCGCTGAACTACATCCTGCCGCACACGGCAAAGGATGCCGAAGTGATCGCGGTGATCGACTCCGACTACTGCGTCGACCGCAACTGGCTCAAGCACATGGTGCCGCACTTCGCCGACCCGAAAATCGCCGTGGTGCAGTCGCCGCAGGATTATCGCGACGACCAGGAAAGCACCTTCAAGAAGCTCTGCTACGCCGAATACAAGGGCTTCTTCCACATCGGCATGGTCACCCGCAACGACCGTAACGCGATCATCCAGCACGGCACCATGACCATGATCAGGCGCAGCGTGATGGACGAGTTGCAATGGGCCGACTGGACCATCTGCGAAGATGCCGAGCTCGGCCTGCGCGTGTTCAAGAAAGGCTATGCCGCCGCCTATGCCCACAACAGTTTCGGCAAGGGGCTGATGCCGGATACCTTCATCGACTTCAAGAAACAGCGCTTCCGCTGGGCCTACGGCGCCATTCAGATCATGAAGGGGCATGCCCGCAGCCTGTTCCTCGGCCGGGGGTCCGAACTCAATCGTGGCCAGCGCTACCACTTCATCGCCGGCTGGCTGCCCTGGGTCGCCGATGGCCTGAACATCTTCTTCACCGTCGGCGCACTGCTCTGGTCGGCGGCAATGATCATCGTGCCGCAGCGGGTCGACCCGCCACTGCTGATCTTCGCCATCCCGCCGCTGGCGCTGTTCGTGTTCAAGGTGGCGAAGATCGTCTTCCTCTACCAGCGCGCCGTGGGCGTCAACCTGAAAAAGGCCTTCTGCGCCGCCCTGGCCGGACTGTCGCTGTCGCACACCATCGCCAAGGCGGTGCTGTACGGTTTCTTCACCACCAGCATCCCATTCTTCCGCACGCCGAAGATGGCCAGCAATCACGGTATTCGGGTGGCCCTGATGGAAGCCCGCGAAGAAGTATTCATCATGCTCCTGTTGTGGGGCGCGGCAGCCGGCATCACCGTGGTACAGGGCATGCCCAGCACTGACGTGATGTTCTGGGTGGCCATGCTGCTGGTGCAGTCGCTGCCTTACCTGGCCGCGCTGATCATGGCACTGCTCTCGTCATTGCCAAAACCGCAGGCGAAAGCCACGGACGAGCCTATCGCCGTCTAGCGTCGAACTGCCAGGAAACAGCCTCACGGCGGCCAATGGCCGCCGTTTTGCTTTAAGATGTCGGCCTTTCCGCTTGATGCCGCTCTGGAGCCGCAATGACTGCCCCCTCCCCGACTCTCTCCCCGACCCTGGAACTCGCCTGCGACCTGATTCGCCGCCCGTCCGTCACCCCGTTTGACGAGGGCTGCCAGGAGTTGATGATGCGCCGCCTGGGTGCGCTCGGCTTCAAGGTCGAGCACATGCGCATCGAAGACGTGGAGAACTTCTGGGCGACCCACGGCGAGCAGGACGGTCCGGTGCTGTGCTTCGCCGGCCACACCGACGTAGTGCCCACCGGCCCGCTGCAAGCCTGGCAGCACGCCCCCTTCGCCGCGCTGATCGATGAGCAGGGCATGCTCTGCGGACGTGGCGCCGCCGATATGAAAGGCAGCCTGGCGTCGATGATCATCGCCGTCGAGCGCTTCGTCGCCGACCATCCGCAGCACAAGGGCAGCATCGCCTTCCTGATCACCAGTGACGAGGAAGGCCCGGCCAAGCATGGCACCAAGGCGGTGATCGAACGTCTGGCCGCGCGCGGCGAGCGTCTGGACTGGTGCATCGTCGGCGAACCCTCGAGCACCTCGCTGGTCGGCGACGTGGTCAAGAACGGGCGCCGTGGCTCGCTCGGCGCCACCCTCACCGTGCGCGGCGTGCAGGGTCACGTGGCTTACCCACACCTGGCGAAGAACCCGATCCACCTGGTTGCCCCGGCGTTGGCCGAACTGGCCGCCGAACACTGGGACGATGGCAACGCGTTCTTCCCGCCGACCAGCTTCCAGGTCTCCAACCTCAACTCGGGCACCGGCGCGACCAACGTCATTCCCGGTGAGCTGCAGGCGATCTTCAACTTCCGCTTCTCCACCGAATCCACGGTCGAAGGCCTGCAACAGCGAGTCAACCAGATCCTCGACAAGCACGGCCTGGACTATCACGTGGAGTGGGCCCTGTCCGGCCTGCCGTTCCTCACCGAACCGGGCGCCCTGCTCGATGCGGTAGCCCACAGCATCAAAAGCGTGACCGGCCGCGAAACCACCCCGAGCACCAGCGGCGGCACTTCCGATGGCCGCTTCATCGCCACCCTGGGCACCCAGGTGGTCGAGCTTGGCCCGGTCAACGCTACCATCCACCAGATCAACGAGCGCGTGCTGGCCAGCGATCTGGAAGTACTGACCGAGATCTATTATCAAACTCTCGTGAAACTGCTCGCCTAATGCTGACCTGCCCCATCTGCCTGCAGGCGCTGAGCGCCGTCGACAATGGCGTGGCCTGCCCGGCCAATCACCGTTTCGACCGTGCGCGCCAGGGCTACCTGAACCTGCTACCGGTGCAGCACAAGAACAGCCGCGACCCCGGTGACAACGCCGCCATGGTCGAGGCCCGGCGGCGCTTTCTCGACGGCGGCCACTATGCGCCGCTGGCCAAGCGCCTGGCCGAACTGGCCGCCGGTTATGCGCCCGCGCGCTGGCTGGATATCGGCTGCGGCGAGGGTTACTACACCACACAGATCGCCGATGCCCTGCCACAGGCCGAGGGCTACGCCCTGGATATCTCCCGCGAAGCGATCAAGCGCGGCTGCAAGCGTGCACCCCAGCTCGAGTGGCTGGTGGCAAGTATGGCCCGCGTACCGCTGAGTGACGCCAGCTGCCAGTTGCTCGCCAGCGTGTTCAGCCCGCTCGACTGGCAGGAAGCCCGGCGCCTGCTCGCCCCCGGTGGCGGTCTGCTACGCATGGGACCCACCCGCGACCATCTGCTGGAACTGCGCGGCAAGTTGTATGACCAGGTGCGCGACTACGACGACCAGAAGCACCTCGAGCTGATCCCGCCCGGCATGCAATTGGCACACAGTGAAACCCTGACCTTCAACCTGCAGCTGACCAGCAACGAGGCCCGTGCCGACCTGCTGGCGATGACCCCCCACGGCTGGCGCGCCAGTGCCGAACGTCGCGCGGCGGTGATCGCCGAGCCGCTCGAGGTGACGGTTGCCATACGCTACGATTGGATCGAAAAACTTTAGGCTCCCCAGGAACAGATGACCATGCGCCAACCGGATATCGAGATTTACCTGAAAGATGCCGACCACACCGCCATCGCCGCCTGGTTGAGCGAGGCGCTGGGCCCCTGCACGGCCTGGCAACAGAAAGGCCAGACCTTCAAGTGCAGCGCCGCGGGTGTGCCCGTAACCTGGCTGCCGAAGGCCGTGGGCAAGTGGCACAGCCTGCACCTGAATAGCGACACCACCCCCTGGGACGACGACCTGGCCTGCGCGCAAGCCGCGTTTGCCGCGCTCAACGTCGAGGTGCGTTGCGCGCCAGGCAGTTGGCAGGAAGAGGAAAGCGTCGAGCAGGCCGACCGCTGGATGCGCATCAGCGCCGATGGCGTCGAGGAAATCACCTGGCGCACCGGCTGAGTGAACCCCACTACTGGCAATGGACCAGTAGCAGACACGAAAAAGCCCGTCGATGACGGGCTTTTTTTGAGATCAGGTTTTACAGCGCGGCAACATCTTCCGCCTGCAAGCCTTTCTGCCCTTGGGTCACCGCGAACTCGACCTTCTGGCCTTCGGCCAGGGAACGGTGGCCGTCACCGCGAATGGCGCGGAAGTGGACGAACACATCGGCTCCGCTCTCACGCTGAATAAAGCCATAACCCTTGGAATCATTGAACCACTTGACGGTTCCAGTCTCACGATCAGCCATTGCCACAATCTCCAACTCACAATTTTTATTGTCTCGAAAAGACGCTTCGACGGGTCGTTGCTACAGCGCTTCCTGGTATCACCGCCCCCAGCCGAGATCAGTTGGGATCAGGCCTTACCGAGAGACGCCAACAACCACCGCCCAGCAGTATAGAGCAGGTTTTGTGACTGAAAAGCCGTTTATCGAAACAGCCAGAAGCCATACAGGGCAAGCCTTACAGCACTGTTACCACGTGCATTCAGGCTCACCAGCCCCTGTCGATCGGCAAGCGCCTAGCATGGCAGGCATGGCGTAGCCCGGATGCAATCCGGGGGAGACATCTGCACTGAGCGACTCTCCCCGGATTTCATCCGGGCTACGGTTTGGCGCTGCTCAATCAGGACTGCTGGCGCCGACGCCAGAGCCACAGCGCCAGCACGCCGAGGGTCAACAGCAACGGCACCAGGGCGATGTTGGCAAACTTCAGGCTACGCCCCAACGCCTCGATATCGGCGTTCAACTGATAGCGCACCTCGCGCAACTCCTTGCGGATTTTCACCTTCTCCTGAAGAAACTGGCGCACCGTGGCCTGCTGTTCCGGGGTCAACTCCAGCGCCTTGCTCGGGTCATCGCTACGCTGCAGGGCGGCGAGCTTCTGCTCGGTGTCTGCCAGACGCGCTTGCAGGGCCTGCTCCTTCTCGCGGAAACGCACTTCGGCGTCACGCTGAATCGCCTCGACCACCTCGAAGGGGCGAGTGAAACGCCCACGCGAACGCACGCTGATCAGCGCATCGGAACCGCTCAGGTTGTCCAGGGCGTTGATTGCGAAAGCGGCATTGTCGGCCCAGGGCTGCGGAATGCGCTGACCGAAGAAGTCCTGCACCTGCACCCACATGCGATCGGTGAGCAGGTCGGTGTCGGCCACCGCGATCACATTGATGCTATCCGCCTGTTTAAGCCCGTCCTTGCGTCCCTCGATGCCGTCCGGGTAGGCCGATTGTGCCGGACCGCTGATGCGCGCGGCGATGGCATAACGCTCACCGGTCGGCTGCAACTCACGGATCAACTCTTCCGGGTTTTGCAGCAGGCCGAAGCGTTTGGCATCGAACGGCATGGCGTACTGCGAACTCTGCAGCAGCGGGATAAAGCGGGTTTTCGCACCCTCCAGCGGTTCGAGAATACCGGCAGTGGCCACCGTCAGGTTTTCCAGGGCGGCGGTGCTGATGTCGTCCTGGTCCAGGGCGTTCTTCGGCAGGCTCAGCCAGGCCGCATGGCGTACCGCACGCTGACCCTGCCCCATGCTCACGGACATGGCGTAGGAGCCATCGCCGAGTACCTTGTCCGGCACCATGCGCAGGCCCCAGGCCTTGAACAGCGGCGTCAGGCTGGAAGACTTGTCGATGGCCATCTCACCCGGCATACCCGCCTGGGTATCGGCTTCACTGAAGGGGTCGACGAAGGCCAGCAACTTGCCGCCGCGCAGGACAAACTGGTCGATGGCGTAGAGGGTCTGCTCGGGCAGCTGCTTGGGATGGATCAGCAGCAGCACCGAGACCTGCTCGGGGATCAGGTCGATGTCGGCCTTCAGGCTCTCGATCTTGAACAGCTGGCGGATTTCCTCCATGACCATCCAAGGGGGCGTTGGCTGACGCGCCTGCATGTCGAAGCCGCCATTGATCGGCAGGCCGGACAGCACGCCGACCACCGGCCGTTCAGGCTTCGCCAGGCTCTGCACCAGGCGGCTGAGCTCGTATTCGAGGAACTCCTCCTGGTCCAGGGCAAAGAACGGGATCACCTGGGTGTCGCCCTGAGCATTCTTGCCCGCCAGGCCGAGGTAGAGCTGATCACCGCCCTGCTGCAGCGGGATGCCCTGCAAACCGAACTCGGCGGCCTTGTCCTCGTCCTCGGAGAACGGCGCCGGATCGATGATGCGCAGCTGGATCTTGCCATCGGCCGCACGCTGATAGGCCTTGAGCATTTCCTCGACACGCTTGGCATAGTTGCGCAGCGCCGGCAGGTCCTTGGCCGTGGTGTCGGAGAAGAAAAAGTCCAACTCGATCGGCTGCTCCAGCTCGGCGAGGATCTGCTCGGTGCCGGCGGATATGGTGTAGAGCTTCTGTTCGGTCAGGTCCAGGCGGGCGCCACTCAGGCTCAGGCTGGAAAACAGATTGAAGGCGAGAAACGCCAGGGCAATGAGTAGCAACCCGGCGCTGGAGTACATCAGCTTTTTCATGGGCGTCCTCAGTCAGCTTTCTTCAGATCGATGACCACCGCGGTCGCCGCCAGCCAGGCGGTGATCAGGGTGAGGAAGTACAGCAGGTCACGCAGGTCGATCACGCCCTTGCTGATGGCCTCGAAACGGGTCAGAAAGCTCAGCGAGGCCACGGCATCCACCAGCCACTGCGGCGCCCAGCCACTGAAACCGTCGAGCACCATGGGGAAACCGCTGACCATGAACAGGAAGCTCACGCTGACCGCGAGGATGAAGGCGATCACCTGGTTCTTCGCCAGCGCCGACATGCACGAGCCGATCGCCAGATAGGCGCCCGCCAGCAGCCAACTGCCGATATAGCCGGTGACGATGGCGCCGTTGTCCGGCTCACCCAGGTAATTGACCGTGATGATCATCGGGAAGGTCAGCAGCAGCGCCAGACCGGCGAACACCCAGGCGGCGAAGAACTTGCCGGTGACCGCCTCGAAGCGGGTGATCGGCAGGGTCATCAGCAGTTCGATGGAGCCGGACTTGCGCTCCTCGGCCCACAGGCGCATGGCGATGGCTGGCACCAGGAACAGGTACAGCCAGGGGTGGAAATTGAAGAACGGTGCGAGGTTGGCCTGGCCACTCTCGAAGAAGCCGCCCAGGTAGAAAGTGAACACCCCGGACAACACCAGGAAGATCACGATAAATACATAGGCCAGCGGCGTGGCGAAGTAGCTCGCCAGCTCGCGTTTGAAGATTATCGGCAACTGCGTCATACCACCTCCCCACGGGTCAGACTACGGAACACTTCATCCAGGCGCCCGCGCTCGACATTCAGCTCACTGACCTTCCAGCCGCGCTCGGCGATCAGCCCGTTGACCTGCGGCAAGATCACCTCACCGGGTTTGGCCAGCACACTGAGGCTGTGCTCGCGGGCGTTCTCCTCCACCCCGGCTACCCCCGGCAGTGCCGCCAGCGCTTGCCGATCCAGGGCCTGGTCGGCCACCAGGGTGACCGCCTGGTGGTAGCGCGAGCGGCTCTCCAGCTCCAGCGGCGTGCCATCGGCCAGCAGCCGGCCCTGGCCGATCACCACCGCACGGGTGCACACCGCACTGACCTCTTCGAGGATATGGGTGGAGATGATCACGATCTTGTCGTGCGCCAGGCTCTGGATCAGCTTGCGCACCTGGTGCTTCTGGTTCGGATCGAGGCCATCGGTGGGCTCATCGAGAATCAGCACCTTGGGATCATGCAGGATCGCCTGGGCCAGGCCGACCCGACGTTTGAAGCCCTTGGACAGGGTCTCGATGGACTGGCCGAGGACGGGCTCGAGCTCGAGTTGAGCCACCGCCCTGGCCACCCGCTCGCGCTTTTCGGCGCCCTGGTAGCCACGCACCGCGGCGATGAATTCGAGGAAACCGCGCACCGTCATGTCTTCATAACAGGGCGCACCTTCCGGCAGGTAGCCGATCTGTCGCTGGGCCTTGAGGGTGTCTTGCTGGATGTCGAAACCGAGGATGCTCGCCGTGCCCGAAGTCGGCGCGAGGAAACCGGTCAACATCTTCATGGTGGTGGACTTGCCGGCACCGTTCGGGCCGAGAAAGCCCAGCACCTCCCCCTGCTGGACGCGGAACGACAGGTTGTCGACTGCAGTGTGTTGTGCAAAACGCTTGGTCAGGTTTCTTATTTCAATCATGGCCTTTCACCATTGCGGTAACAGGCCCCGCTCGCTACCCGTGCAGGAGCAAGCCGGGCGTTTAAGTGCCGGCGGACTATAAGGAGTCGGCCATGGCCAGTGCAAGCCGGCAACCAAGGGAGCAAGAGCCTTGCACTGGGTAGCCCGGATGCAATCCGGGGAAAATCCTCCATCAGCCCACCCGCTCCCGGATTGCATCCGGGCTACCTTCAACGTCGCCATCATGGCGCCGGGTCTGCTGAGGCCATGATGGATTATGCGTCGTCTTGAACTTGGGTTTTGCTCAGGCATGTACCCCCGCCGCCCAGGCTATGCTCGGCGAATCAAGCAGTTACAAGATTTTGCCGGCACGCGTGCGATCCGTCACACTAGGCGCCCCGAGCAATCGCTCGTTTTACCTAGCCAGCAGACTTCGTATGACCCGCTCCCCGTTTCGCCGTCTCGTGTTCGGCAGCCTGCGTCGCCTTCTGTACCTGTGGGTACGCTCGGAAACCATCAACCAGTCGGCCTTCAGCCTCAAGCTCGACCGCAGCAAGCCGGTGTTCTATGTGCTGCAACAGCCGTCGCTGAGCGACCTGGCGGTGGTCGATACGGAATGCCAGAAAGCCGGCCTGCCGCGCCCGGTGCTGCCGGTCGAGGTCGGCGGACTGCTGGAGCCAGCGGCCTTCTTCTACCTGACCCCGGAGCCAGACTGGCTCGGCCGACAGGACAAACGCGGCAGCTCGCCGACCCTGGCGCGGGTGGTCGGTGCGTTGAATCAACACACCGTGGACGACGCGCAGATCATCCCGGTCAGCGTCTTCTGGGGCCAGTCGCCGGACCGCGAAACCAGCGCCTGGAAGCTGCTGTTCGCCGACAGCTGGGCGGTAACCGGGCGCTTGCGCCGGCTGGTCAGCATCCTGATCCTCGGGCGCAAGACCCGCGTGCAGTTCTCCACGCCGATCCACCTGCGTGAACTGGTCGAACAGGACAAAGGCCACGAGCGCACCCTGCGCATGGTCCAGCGCATGCTGCGGGTGCACTTCCGCAACCAGAAGGCCGCGGTGATCGGCCCCGACGTGTCGCACCGGCGCAACCTGGTCAAGGGTCTGGTGCACGGCCCGCAGGTGCGCCAGGCGATTCTCGAGGAAAGCCAGCGCGAGAACATCTCGCTCGACAAGGCCGAGTCTCTGGCGCTGCGCTATGGCAACGAGGTCGCCTCGGACTACACCTACACGGCGATCCGCTTCCTCGAACTGCTGCTCAGCTGGTTCTGGAACAAGATCTACGACGGCATCAAGGTCAACCACATCGAGGGCGTACAGGAAGTGGCCCAAGGTCACGAGGTGATCTACGTGCCCTGCCACCGCAGCCATATCGACTACCTGCTGCTGTCCTACCTGCTGTTCAAGAATGGCCTGACCCCGCCGCATATCGCCGCCGGCATCAACCTCAACATGCCAGTAATCGGCGGTTTGCTGCGCCGCGGCGGCGCCTTCTTCATGCGCCGCACCTTCAAGGGCAACCCGCTGTACACCGCGGTGTTCAACGAGTACCTGCACACCCTGTTCAGCAAGGGCTTCCCGGTCGAGTATTTCGTCGAAGGCGGACGCTCACGCACCGGGCGCATGCTCAGGCCGAAAACCGGCATGCTGGCCATCACCCTGCGCAGTTTCTTGCGCAGCAATCGCCTGCCGGTGGTGTTCGTGCCGGTGTACATCGGCTACGAGCGGGTCCTGGAGGGCCGCACCTACCTCGGCGAATTGCGCGGTGCGAGCAAGAAGAAGGAGTCGATCTTCGACATCTTCAAGGTCATCGGCGCGCTCAAGCAGCGCTTCGGCCAGGTCTCGGTCAACTTCGGCGAGCCGATCAAACTGGCCGAGTTCCTCGACCAGCAGCAGCCGGACTGGCGCAGCCAGGCGCTCGGCCCGCAGTTCCGCCCGAGCTGGCTCAACGAGACCACCAACCGCCTCGGCGAACGGGTAGCCCAGCACCTCAACGAAGCCGCTGCGATCAACCCGGTCAACCTGGTTGCGCTGGCGCTGCTGTCGACCAGCAAACTGGCCCTGGACGACCTCGCCCTGGTCCGGGTACTCGACCTCTACCTGGCGCTGCTACGGCGCGTGCCCTACTCGCCGCACACCACCCTGCCGGACGGCGATGGCCAGGCGCTGATCGACTACGTCAAGGGCATGCACCTGCTCGCCGAACAGAGCGATGCCCTCGGCAAGATCCTCTACCTGGACGAGCACAACGCGGTGCTGATGACCTACTACCGCAACAACGTGCTGCACATCTTCGCCCTGCCCGCACTGCTGGCGAGCTTCTTCCAGAGCAGCGCGCGGATCAGCCGCGAGCAGATCCTGCGCTTCACCCGCGCGCTCTACCCCTACCTGCAGTCCGAGCTGTTTATCCGCTATACGCTGGAGCAGCTGGATTCCGTGGTCGACCAGTGGCTAGGGGCGTTCGTCGAGCAAGGCCTGCTCAAGGTCGAAGGCGACGTGTATATCCGCCCGGCGCCCAGCTCGCGGCAGTTCGTCCTGCTGACCCTGCTCTCGCGCGCCATCGCCCAGACCCTGCAGCGCTTCTACATGGCCACCGCCTTGCTGCTCAACGCCGGACAGAACGCGATCAGCGCCGAAGACCTGGAAGATCTCTGTACCGTCATGGCCCAGCGCCTGTCGATCCTGCATGGCCTCAACGCCCCGGAATTCTTCGACAAGAGCCTGTTCCGCCACTTCATCCAGAGCCTGCTGGACGAAGGCGTGCTGCGCCAGGACGAAGCCGGCAAACTCAGCCACCACCCCCTGCTCAACGAACTGGTCGAAGGCGCCGCCAAGCGCGTGCTGCCGGCCGAACTGCGCCTGTCGATCCGCCAGGTGGCGATGGATCGCAGCGAGGACGCGCTGGAAGTGGTTTGAGGCCTTAGCCAGCCACTAACCAAGGCCGCATAGCGGCCTTGGTTTTATCTACGCAGATAAAAGTCGCGGGTTGGTGTTTGTCAGAAGTGGAGGTTTGGGTGCGTTTGCAAAATTGGACGGATGACTCCAGCAGCCACAAGCATTCCGAAGAGCAGAAAACGCATTAGTGTCTCTGTATTCTTGCCAGGCGTTCCCATGCGGCCCAAGAGCCTGGAGTTAACCGGACCCGCGAAGCGGGTTCCGATTACATGACCAGTTATCCGGCAATACATGGCGACGCACACTAATCAGCTCTGGCGACCGCTTCTACTTCCACAAGCGTGGCCTTGGATGCCAGAGAGGCGACACCAATGCCAGTGACTGCTGGACGTGAACTGCCCAGGAAGTTGGCCAGGATGGGTGCCAAAGACTCCATGTGGTCTTCCAGTTCTCCACGGATATACAGCCGCAGATGCAGCAGACTGTCGATGCTGGCGCCGGCAGCAACAAGTGCCGTCCGTAAATTTTCTAGTGCAGCGTCAAACTGGCCCGAGACCGAGCTCTGCGACACTTGATATTGGTGATCCCAATCGACCTGACCGGAAACAAACACCAGTGAGCTCTCGGTATCAAGCACTGCCTGTGACATACCAAAGGGGCTACCGTCATACAGTTGTTCAGGGTTTACTAGTTTCTTGGCCATTTGTTCACCTCTGCTTATTGATCGTGAAGCATAAACGTTGAGCTAACCGGCGCTTTCCGTGACGCTATAACCTTGGCTAACACCGAGCGCTTCTTCCCACGCGACACCGTGATTGCAGGCGATTTCTTGGTTTGTCATGTCAGTTTTCGTCTTGATTGAATTCCCGCTGCAACATCGGCGAAGCTTTGACGACGATATCTGGTTAATTGACGAATGGACGTCTACACAGACGCGAAAAGAATTCGCGGTGCTCCGCCCTACCCGTAAGAGCAGGAGAAATCCTTGAACGGTGATGCAAGGAGAATTCATAGCAAGTGAATCAATCCAGGAAGCGTCATGGGAATCCGTCGTGTAAACAGGTGCTGATATATTGCGCGGCCGGCACTACCAGAGTGCCTGCCACGCTTGAGCCGGTGGAGCTGCATTGATGTTGCACACGAATCTGAACGAGATCCTGGTCTTCATGGCTGTCGTTGATGCAGGAAGCTTCATCGCCGGCGGGCAAGCGATGGGCCTGACCAGATCGGCGGCGGGAAAAGCCGTGAGCCGCCTCGAAGACAGGCTCGGTGCGCGACTGCTGAACCGTACGACGAGGACGCTGAGTCTCACCGATGAAGGTCGGGTGTTCTACGACCGGGGTTTGCAGATACTCGCAGCGGTCGATGACGCGGAGGCGAGCGTGGCTGGGCCTGTCGGCACGCCACGGGGATTGCTGCGGCTTACCGTTCCCGACGCCTTCGGGCGGCTCGTGCTGCTTCCGCTACTGAAGAAGTATCTCGAGGCTTGGCCCGACGTCCAGATCGAGGTGAGCTTCACCGATCGCCTAGCCGACATTGTCGAGGAGGGCTTCGATCTGGCTGTGCGGATTGGCAGCGTCAACTCGGACAAGCAGCTGGTCTCCCGGGTAGTCGCCAGGTACAAGGCGATACTTTGCGCAGCGCCATCCTACATCGCCGAGCACGGTGAACCGCTGACCGTCGATGCGCTCGTCGGCCACGACTGCTTGTTCTTCAGCAGCCGCACTCGAAGGCAGAGCTGGCGCTTCCGCGACGACGGCGGTTCCTGGGTCAAGGCACTGGGGCGAAGCCGTCTGAGACTGGATAGCGGAGAGGCCATCCGTGATGCCGCCGTCGCGGGACTCGGGATTGCCTTTCTTCCGGACTTTCTGGTTGCAGAGGACGTAGCTGCCGGTCGCCTGCAGCAGGTACTACCCGCCCTCGAGGCTGGAGACGTAGAGATCGTGACGATCTATCCGAGCAAACGCCTTCTGGAACCCCGTGTCAGGCGTTTCATCGATCTCATGGTCGAAGAGCTTGGTAGCTGATTGCGCAGCAGAAAATAGAAAGTGCGGGCATAGAAAATGACAAAATGCATTTTTCGGCTCCGTCCGCTTCACGCCCTGAGGAAATCAGTCGACCCCAAGCGCTCATTGGCGCACTGACCTCAACCTCATGAGTTTGCTCAATGCGCTTGCCGAATCATCTTCAGCAGTGCGCAATACGACGCCTCCGAGAACCATGCGCTGGCTTTTCCAGACGGATGGGGCCTTTTTTCACAACGCGTTGCGGCGCCCGACAAGCGAAGGAACATTGCTATGCAAGACCACCCCCTCGATGCCAGCGACTTCGAGTTCATCGAAGACACCCTGCTGAAATACGGCGACGATCACTCCGTGCTCAACGCATCCGAGCTCGATGGTTACTTCACGGCCTTGGTCTCCAGCCCCGTGCAGGTGGATATCGCCGAGTGGTTCCCGGCCATCTGGGGCGGGCAGAACCCGGATTGGCAGAGCCCCGATGAGGGCAAACGGTTCATAGAATTGAGCGTGCGTCACATCAACGCACTGGCCACCCAACTGGCCATGCATGCGCAGGCGTTCAAGCCACGCTTCGAACAGACCGAACACCATGGCCAGCCACTGACCCTGGCTGAAGAGTGGTGCTTCGGTTACCTGCGTGGCGTCGGCGTGGGCAACTGGCCCGAGCTGCCAACGCCCCTGGCCGCGCAGCTGCAGGCGATTGCCTTCTGCGCCGAGCAGGACAACTTCGAGCCCCCGGCGGATCTGGATGTGGCGCAACATTGTCAGCAGATAGCGGCCATCGAAACTGCTGCTCATGCCTTGCATGACCACTGGGTGGCTCAGCGCTAACAGCGAATATTCACAGCGCAACAACGCTGGCTCGCGAGTGCCAGATACGGGGTATATCACCCACCTAGCCAGCGGCCCAACACAGTGAAGCCCGCTGGATAGGTGGGTAGCGGGCGTCTGAGGCCCCGATACTGCGTTGCCGCTCCTCGCCATAGCCCGCTATGACTCATCGCAGCGCCTTGTCTCGGTACCTCAACCATCCGAACTTGAGTTAACCCACTAACCGTACAGGCCACTAACGCGCCAACCAAGCCTCCGCTGCACCCACATCACTGCGTTCGAATGCTTTGATTTCCAGACCGGGAATCAGCGCGCCTTCCATTTCACTGGCTTTACGCAGCCAGGCTTTATCTGCCAGCACCGCCGCACGGTCGAACTTCCTGATCAGTCTGAACAGTTTGGGAAGACGTGAAAGCTCCACGCCGATAGCCCCGAGCGTTGGCAGGTCGAAGTCATCGATTCGATAGAGCATGCGTCCATGCTCGATGCCCTCCGTCTTGCTGATGAGTTCATCCAGCGCAGTTCTCATCTGCTCACTGTTGAGCTTGCCACTGAGCTCTATATCGACACGATTGGGACCGTTTGTGATGACCTTGAACATAGGGACTCCTTAGCCATAAGTGAGTAACGAAACGGCCTGTCCTCGGCCGAAACAGGCAGCGCCCATGTGCGCAACTACCTCCAATAAGAATAGTCCTATGCGCGACCCTTCAGCGGCGCAGGGCTTGCCTGCCGAACGGAACCTGAGCATCACTGCAGCGCAGCACCCCAGCATTTGCACGCCGATCTCGTCTGTTGCGCTGGATAAGCGGGCCGCGCTGGTGAGCGCGGCTGAAAAACAGTAGCGTGTGACGCCACACTGAACTCACTGAGGAACCGTCATGAGCATTACCCGTTACGAAACAGCCGCACGCATGAGCCGCGTCGTGGTGCATAACCAGACCGCCTACTTGTGCGGGCAGGTCGCCGAGGACCGCAGCGCCGGCATTGAGGAGCAAACGCGGACCATGCTGGCCAAGGTCGATACCCTGCTGGCGTCGGTCGGCAGCAATCGCGAGCAACTGCTGTCCGCCACCATCTACCTGAAGGACATGAGCCTGTTCGCCGCGATGAACAGCGTGTGGGACGCTTGGGTACCGACGGGCTTCGCCCCGGCGCGGGCCTGCGTGGAAGCCTCGATGGCCAGCCCTGAGCTACTGGTAGAGATCTCGGTAATCGCCGCCATTCCGGCTTAACGACCGACGACTTGTTGCGCTTACTTGAGCCTGGGTCATCGCCCATGCCCCGCCGCGTTCAGGTGTGTTACTGCTTATTCGTGGGCATGAATAAGCAGTAATCGTGCTCCAGCACTTCCCCGCACTCTTACAAAGCGGGACGCGAGGCTCACTCCGGCCAACTCCGTGTGCCCAGGATGACCCAAGCCCTTACTCAGAACCTTCCAGGCATAGTTTCCCCGGTCCCTGGTTCGCTGCCCGGCACGTTTCTATCGCCTCGATCAGCGCCTGCTTTTCTATGGGCTTGGTGATGAAGCCATCCAGCCCTTGAGACAAGTAACGCTCCCGGTCCCCGGCCATGGAGTGGGCCGTCACCGCGACCACGGCAGGGCATTTGTCCTGTAACAACCCGCGAATTCGCCGGGTGGCTTCCACCCCGTCCATTTCCGGCATGGAAATGTCCATCAGAATGATGTCGAAGACCTGCGCTTGAGCCACTTCAATAGCTTGCGCACCGCCGTCGACGTAGTGCAGATCGTAACCCGTGCCCTCCAGCAGGCATTCGACCACCAGTTGATTGGTGGGCGAGTCGTCAACCACCAGCACCCGGCGCTTCGAGTAGCTGGTCAAGATGGGTTCGGCGTCGGGAGACTCTTCGGCAACCGCCTCGGCGCTGGCGAGCGCGAGCGGCACGGTCACCAAGAAGCGCGCACCACCCAGCGGCGCCTCAGCCGTCTCGATATCACCACCCATCTTCCGCGCCAGGCGTCGGGACAGGGCCAGGCCCATACCGGCACCGCCATGCGCGCGGGAGAGTGAGGCATCACCTAGCGCGAAGGGCTTGAACAGGTGGCTTTTAGCCGCCTCGGTGATACCTGGCCCCGAATCGTCGACGCAGAAACACAGGGCAACACGGCCGTCCTGCCGAGCCGTCGCACTGACGGAAAGACGGATCACCCCTTGTTCGGTGAACTTCACCGCATTGGACAGCAGGTTGAACAATATCTGTCGCAGGCGAACGCTATCACCGATGCACTGTGCGGGAATCCCTTCATCTATGACGTACTCGAACCTCAGGTCTTTTTGTTCGCTGCTGAAGTCGGCATAACTCAGGACCGGCTTCATCAAGTCGCTTAGACGGAAAGCCGTGCTCTCCAACTCGAGCGCGCCTGACTCGATCCGCGACAGATCGAGAATTTCATTCACCAGGGCCAGCAGGTGTTTGCCGGAGCGGTTGGCCACCAGCACCCGCTCCTTCTCATCGGCGGCCAAATGTGTCGATGACTCCAACACCGTCAGCACACCGATCACTACATTGAGGGGCGTGCGCAGTTCATGACTGACCGTCGCCAGAAAGGTGTTCTTCGCCTCGTTGGCGGCATCCGCCCGCAATCGAGCCTCGGTGAGTTCACGCTCTTTGCACTTGAGGTCGGTGATATCGACACGAATACCCGCCAGCCCGCCATCACGCATGCGCCGCTGAATCACCCGCAGCACTCGCCCGTCGCTCAGGTGCTCCTCATAGTGGGACTCACCCTTGGCGTGCTGCTCGAGTTTTGAGCTGAGCAACTGCGCATCCTGCGTACCGTTCACCTGATCCGCAGTGGCGGCGTACTGGCCCTGCTCGATCCCATACTGGATCAGGCTGCTAGCCGTCGCACCGACCCGGATAGCCGGCTGACTACGCTGGTAGGTTGAACGAAAATTGTCGTTGCACAGAACCAGACGATCCGTCGCATCGAAAATGGCGAAGGCATCGGGAATGGCCTCGATGGCATCGACCAGACGGTTCTCGCTCTGGCGCAGATTATCCGTGGCCTCCTCCACCATTCGGCGCAAGCGTACGGGCAGGCGCAGCAAGGTATAAAAACCAGCCGCCAGCAGCAGGGCCACGGCATAGAAGAAGAGCCGCTGTTCGACCTTGTAACCGTCCTCGGTCAACCAACCTTGGACCGGCACCGCAGCCAATTGCCACACACCACCCGGCAACACCACATCCATGGTGATGGGCGTGCTGTTGAACACCTCGGGCTGCCCATAAATCTGATCACCCTGAGCCCCGAGCCCATCCTTACCGCGAATGCCGATCTCAATATCCACCATGTCCGTGGCCACTTGCCGGGCCCGCTCTACCACAGCGAGCCAATCGACCAGAATGCTGGCAAACCCCCAGAAGCGTTCGCCGGAGCTGTCGCTGCTTTTGACGAAGATGGGGTAGCGACCAATGATGGCCACACCGCCCTGGATCAGCTTGACCGGCCCGGCGACCCACAGCTGACGAGACTCGATCGCCTTGTTGGCGGCCAGTCGCCGGTTGGGGTCGGCGAGTAAGTCATGACCGATTGCGCCTTTATTGCCGGCATAGGGCCAGACGTAGGTGACGATCCCCTTCGGCGCCAGCTGCAGGCTCATGATCCGATGATCACTGCCGGCCAGCTCGGAAGCGATGTGATCGAACAGCTGTTCATCGATTTCGCTCGCCGTCATGGGTAAGCCGATCAGGCCCTTGACCTGATACAGGTCACTGTTGAGAAAGGACTCGAGTTGCGCCCGCACGATCGACAGTTTCTGGAGCACTTGTTGCTCTTTCAGCAAGCGGTTGGCACGGAAATCTTCCTCGAAGTAGACCTGAATGCCCGCAAGCGCGGCGCCCCCGAGGATAGAGGCCAATACCGCTGCGGCATACCACTTCTGCCACCAGTGCCGGCGCGATGCACTGCCAGCCTTATCGGCAACAGGGGAAACTCGCAGGTTGCGGTTAACGCTCGACATGATCAGTACTCCTCAACATCTGAAGTATGACTTTGCAAATTGCAGACCAAGGGTCCGAGAGCAGGGAAAAGGCGATGAAGTGGTTACGTCTGCACTAGGTGTGCAATACCCTGCCATTGCCACAACGAATCATTAAGTATTTGAAATTAAATGATTTTTATCACAAATACAGACAACCATCGGCACCCAGCGTGCTGCACGCGCGCAGGGGGAGCGAACTTCACACTCAGGCCCTTCTCAGTTCGCTTTGCAAATTGCAACGCAAACTGAGAAGCCTCTAGCCAAGCTCGCTCTGCGCCGAATCTTTTTCCCAGACCTGACGCTTGCGGTATAGCGTCGAGGCGCTGACCTCGAGCAGTGCGGCAGCCTTAGGCAAGTTGCCCCCGCAAATCGCAATAGCACGCTCGATGATGCGTTTTTCCTCCAGCCATAAAGGGCTGATTTCGCCGTCCGAGCGACGTGGCTCGCTCTCAGCAGCCAAGGGCGCGATCGCACTCGAACGCTGTACCCGAACCTCTGCGGCACCTCTTTCCAGGGCAGAACCCAGCGAATCCGGCAGCATGTCACAGGTGATCTCGCGGCCTTCGCCCAGCACCACCATGTTCATGATGACGTTCTCCAACTCACGCACATTGCCCGGCCAGGGGTAGGCCTGCATGATGGACTGCACCTCACTGGAGAAGGATTGGAAAGACTTGTTTTCTCGCGCATTGATGCTGCCCAGCAGCTTATTGGCGATCAGCATGCAGTCGCTGCCCCGCTCGCGTAACGGAGGTACGCGCAAGGGGATCACGTGCAAGCGGTAATAGAGGTCCTCGCGAAAGCGCCCGGCCCTGACCTCCTCCAACGGGTCGCGATTGGTGGCGCAGACGAAACGAATATCGACTTGCTGGCTAACGCTCGAACCGACCTTCTGGAAGGTGCCTAACTGGATGAAACGTAGCAGCTTGCTTTGCAAGTCCAGGTCCATCTCACAGAGTTCGTCGAGAAACAGGGTGCCGCCGTTCGCCAGCGTAGCCGCACCATCGCGCTCAGCATGGGCGCCGGTGAAGGCGCCCTTCATGTGACCGAATATCTCACTCTCCATCAGCTCGCGGGGTATGGCGGCACAGTTGATGGTGATCAAGGGCTTATCACTGCGATCACTGCGGCGGTGAATCGCCTCCGCACACAACTCCTTGCCGGTGCCGCTCTCGCCGGTAATGAAAATGCTCGCCCGACTGGACGCGGCACTCTCGATGATCCGGTAGACCCCTTGCATCATCGGTGAAGCACCGACCAGGCTTTCGAACTGGTCTCGCTCGTAACGCTGCTGATAGCTGTCGACCATGTCTTCCAGGCGATGCTGTTTCAGCACGTTATTCACGGTCAGCATGAGCCGGCTGGCATCGATGGGTTTGGTCAGGAAGTCGACGGCCCCCAGGTGCACGGCATCCATCGCCACCGTCGCCGAGTCGTTGGCGGTCACCACGACGGTTGGCACATCGATCGTGTTGTCGTTGATGAAGCGCAGCACATCGAAGCCATGCATGTCCGGCAAGGTCAGGTCCAGCAGTACCAACTGAAATTCATGCTGGGTCAGGGCCTGCACGGCCTCGCTGCCACTTTCCGCATGCACGACCTGATGACCTTGGGTTTCGAGGTACTGCCGATAAAGGGTGGCCAATGGCAGGCTGTCCTCAACCAGTAGAATGGCGGTGGCGCTGACTGGCTCTTGCATAGGCTCTCTCCTTTTACGCCGACTGCTTGATATTGAAGCGCTGGCGATACACCGCCAGGGTCTCCTGCAAGGTCTCCTCGGTCTCCGGGAGCAGCTGTGCCACCCGCTCTTTATCCAGGCGCTTGCAGGCCAACTCGAGTTCCCGCGCCAGAGCGGATAACTGGTTGGCGCCGAAGGTAGCCGCATTGCTTTTCAGGGTATGCGCCTCATCCTCGACGCCATGGCAATCCATCTCGGCCAACTTACCGAGCATGGCGTCCATCCGCCGCTGCGCCTCGAGCACAAACATGTTGATCATGCGTTCCAGCATGGCGTTCGAGGTCTCGGCGGCCAAGCGCTCGAGGACGGCCTCATCGATCAGTTTTAAACCGCTCATGGTATCTGCCTCTCTATCGTTGTTATTAAGCGTGCAGGTTGCTATCGGTCGCGATTACCCCCCTATCAGCCACGGCAGCATCTGCGCCTTCCGACATCCAACTGAAACAGTCGCCTGGCCGTGAGTCGCTCAACATGTACCTAACGGTGCTGCGGACTCTGGGTTCATCGCCAATGCTCGAAATGCTTGCCTACGAAAATGAAAAGCAATTTCAAGGCCAGACCAAAACACCCCTATTACGCAGCAAATAACCGGCAATTCGCCTCCACATTCGCATCCTGCTTTGCATTTTGCAAAAACCGCCTGGTATTCAGACCCATTTTGCAGTTGATTGAGGGCGCACTCAGCCAGCGCCGAACGTAATCCCCTTGCCAGGTCGTCGAATGCGCTTAATCCGCGTGGGTGGCACGCTTTTCGCTGGTCAACTATAAAATTACCCCGACAAGAGGGAGAGCGATCATGGCCGAGTCGAGGGCATTACACAGATACCGGGGTACACCCCCAACGCAACAACCGGGCATGTCCGTCCTGGTGGTCGACGATGACGAACTGATCCGCATGCACCTGCAACTAGCGCTGTCGAATGAAGGCTTCGAGATCATCGAGGCGCAAAGTGGCCCTGATGCATTGAGCTTGGCCATGACCCAGGACTTCGACATCGTATTGATGGATGGCCGCATGCCCGGCATGGACGGCTTCGCTACCTGCGAACAGTTCAAACGCTTGCCTGGTAAGGCCTTGACGCCGGTGGTCATGCTCACCGGTTTGGATGATCTGGAATCGATCAAACGAGCCAGCGAGGTCGGTGCCACCGACTATCTGACCAAGCCCCTGAGCGTCTCGGTGCTGGCCAAGCGCCTGCGACATATCGTGCATGCGCAACGCAATTGCATCGAGCTGGAAAACGAACGGGCCAGCCAGACCGCCCTCCTCCACGCCATTCCCGACGCCATACTGCGCTTCGATGCCGAGGGTATCCTGCTGGCCTCAAAGTTCCCGGAACCGGCCCCTGCTACCCTCAGAATGAGGGCCGCAATCGGCAGCAGTATCGATACCATCTTCGCCGGTATCGCACAGTTCGAGCCGAATCAGGCCCTAAAGCGGGCTCTGCGCGGCGATACCACGCCGTTGCAGATCAGCTGGTGCGACACCAGCGAGACCACCTATGAAGTACGCTTGGTTGCCAGCGGCACCAATGATGTGATCTGTATCCTGCGTGATGCCACTAAACAGGTGCGTCAGCAGCGCCACATCGAAAAGTTGTCGCTAACCGACAGCCTGACGGGGCTGCCCAATCGCGCCTGCTTCCTGCAAGTGGCCCAGCGTCACCTCGACACGGCCCCGGAGCAGCCGTTGTGCATGCTGCAACTGAGCTTTGCAAGCTACCCGTCTGTCAAGAACAGCGTTGGCCGAAAAATCGCAGACAAGGTCATCAGCGGGGTGGCCGAGAAGCTGCTCAGCTCGACAGGGGCATCCCAGCAGCACGGGGACTATAGCGCCAACTGCCTGCCCTTCATCGCCCGTACTGGCGACTCAGAATTCCATGTCCTGCTGCGCAGCGACCCCGACCAGAGCGAGCTGAAGTTGCTGATGCAGCGCGTATCGGAAGCCTTCGAGCCGCCCATTCAGGTCGATCAGTATGAATTCTGCATGCCGCTGCGTTCCGCAGCGGCCTGTACTCAGGCGGGCAATGTCAGCGTCGATGAACTGCTGAAAATGAGTGGCCTGGCAGCACAGAAAGCCAGCCAACAACTCAGTGCCGACACTGTGTTTTACACCCCGCAGTTTCAACTGGAAACACAGCGCACCCTGAACCTGGAAACCCAGTTACGCAAGGCCATTGCCCAAGGTGAACTGGACCTGGTCTATCAACCCAAGGTCTGCGCGACAACCGGTCAACTGCGCAGCGTCGAAGTGCTGAGTCGTTGGAACCACGCAGAGCTCGGCCCGATCTCGCCCGCAGAATTCATTCCACTGGCGGAGGAAACCGGCTTGATTCTGCCCTTGGGCGAATTCGTCCTGGAGCGTGCCTGCCAGCAGAGCAGGCAATGGCAGCTCGCGGGTTATGCCAACATCCCAATCGCCATCAACGTTTCGGGTCACCAGTTCAACCAGCGTCAGGTGGACCAGCAGCTGTTCCGCTTGCTCGAACGCATGCAGGTGCCGGCGCAGGCAATCGAGCTGGAAATCACCGAAAGCGTACTGGTCGAACAGCAGCACGTACGCGCAGTGCTGGAGCGGATCAGAGAACGCGGCATCCGCATTGCGGTCGACGACTTTGGTACCGGACACTCCTCCCTGAGCATGCTCAAGGAGTTTCCCATCGACATCCTCAAGATCGATCGTGCATTCGTGAAGGACATCACCGATACACACCATTCCTACAGCATCGTCGATACCATCATCGCCCTCGGGCACTCCCTGCAACTGACGCTGGTGGCCGAGGGCATCGAGACCGAAGCCCAACTGAGCTACCTGCGTGAGCGCAACTGCCATTTGATCCAGGGCTACCTGACTGGCCGGCCGATGACACCAGGCGATATCGAGGAACAGTTTCTGCGAGTTCCGAAAAAGTCTTGATCGCGGCCCAACGTCCAGGATCTTGCTAGTGCTTTAGCCGTACCCGGTGCGGTCACGCACGCCCGGCGCAACACAGAGTAGCCACTGCGCTAGTTGCCCCGGCGCCGCGCTACCCGCTACCCACTATCCGATAGTTATGACCGAGGCTGGCCCGCCGAACAGGAGGCTCGATTAAGCGGATACGGTGTTGGAGCTTGACCTTGTGACCGCTGGTATTGATAATGACCGCCGGTCACAAAGTCACTTTGAAAAACTCCTATGACTATTCCAAGCAGAAAATCACGCCAATTCGAGTTACGCGGCCAGGAAATCCTGGATGCGGCGTTGGTGCTATTCGAGTCGGAGTCATGGGAAGAGGTCACTGTGGCGGAAATTGCTCAGCAAGCCGAGGTCGGTAAAGGCACGATCTACAAGCACTTTGCCAGCAAGGACGAGATCTACGCGCAGCTGGCCATGTACTTCCAGCGTCAAATACTGGCGCGCTTTTCGACCATTGATTCGCGCTTGCCGGTGATCGAGCGCTTCCGTCAGCACATGCATGCAGCATGGGAAATGCACCTGTCGAGCAAGGAACTACACCGAGTATTCCTCTACTGCAGCCGTCCCGGTTTCCGCTCCCGGCTGTCGACGATCACCTTGAGCGACATGCAGGCCATCGAGCAGCAAGTCGCGCAACCCACTCATCTCTTGATAGCCGAAGGCATCGAGCAGGGTATCTTCCCGCCGAAGCCGCTGGCAAAACTGTTGTTCGGGGCGCAGTCGGCGTTCTGGGGGGCGATTCAGTTGGTGTGGAGTGGTTATCTGGGTGAGATCGATCAAGCCGAACACTTGGACGAACTGACCAGATTTATCTTGGCCGGCCTGATTTACCACGACCAGCCCATCGATTTACCGGGGCGATCAACGCTTGACGAAAGCTGAGTGTATTTTTGCCTATTCGTGACCGGCGGTCTAAAAATGACCATTAGTCAAAATACAGGCTATGAACGTTCCATCGTCGGCAATCCGTACGGCCTAACTCAGGTCATCGTTGAGTTGAACTGGCTCGCTGACCATCAACGCGTTGCACAGATTACGCATCACGCTCGCTATCAGAGGATGGAATACCTTTGCCGAACCTAGCCCCTCTCGTAAGTGCGCTACGCACTTGGTTGCCGATACTAGGCATCTCGCTGCTGCTGGGCGCCTGTGCCACGGGTGCCCCTCCTCGCAGCGCTTACGTTGCTCTGCCACCGGCGTATGACAGCGCCCTCACTGCGGCGCCCGCCACAAGCCTCAATCAGTGGTGGACGCTGTATGACGATGCGCAGCTCACAGCATTGACATCACGTGCACTGGCCCAGGGGTTTAGCGTTCGTGAAGCCCTGGCACGCCTGCAAGAGGCCCGGGCACTGCGCTCGGTGAGCCTGGCGAAATTCGACTTGCAAGGCGATCTCCAGGGCAATGCCGAGTATCGCCAGACACGTGACCTGGAAAGCCACAACACCTCGATACCTGCTGGGCTGCCAGCCGGCCTGGACCTCGGCCCAGGCGTGGACAGAACCAGCATCGCAAAGACCGCCAACCTCAGCCTGCCGGTTAGCTGGGAGCTCGACTTGTTCGGCCGGCGTGGCGCCACCCAACGCAGCGCCGAAGCGGATGTCGAGACCGCCCGCTTCGAGGTCGAGGCAGCACGCGCGGCCATCGCTGCTGAGGTCGCCCGCTCGCTGTTTCAAGCGCGCGGTTTGCACGTGCAGCGTGATGAGGCGCGGGAAACCCTGCGTATTCAGCAAGACTTGATGGCGCTGGTGACGGAGCGGGCGCGACGCGGGCTGACCCCGTCCAGCGAAGTTGATCGTGTCGCCAGCGACGTCGCCCAAGCCGAGGCACAGGCCGAGGATTTCAATGCGGCCCTGTTAGCCGCGCGACGTGCGCTGCTCGCCGTGGTTGGCAATGGTACCGATCCACTGGCGGAACTCGAGGTCACCCCGACGCTTGGTGAAGTACCGACGATGCCGGCCACGCTGCCAGGCGATCTGCTGACGCGTCGCCCCGACGTGCGCAAGGCCACCGCGCAGATCGAACGGGCGGCCAACCAGGTTCGCCTCGCCGAACTGGCATTCTTCCCCCGATTGACGCTCAACCCGGGAGCCGGTCTCTCCATCCAGCGCGGCGCGCTCGACGCCAGTTCAATCTTCTGGTCATTGGGCGCAGGCCTGACCATGCCCATTCTCGATCGCCCGCGGCTTAAGGCGCAGCTGGCTATCGAAGGCGCACGTGCCGAACAGGCGGTGCTTGCCTATGAACGCACCGTGCAGACCGCTTTCTCGGAGGCCGACCAATCACTGGTGCGACTGCTGGCCGATCGACGTCGGGTCAGCACCTTGGCCGGCGGTGAAATGCGCGCGCGCACAGCTTACTCCGCGGCGCTGAGGCGCTATGAGTTGGGCTTCGCCGACCTTCAGGAACTGCTCGATGCCGAACGGGCATGGCGAACCACTCGTTCCGCGCTGACCGGCGCGAAAGTCGAAGCCCTGCAGCGTTCGGTCCAGGCTTTCCAGGCGCTCGGCGGTGGCTGGAATGCCGCCCAGTCGCAACCAATTTCAGACAGGTAATACGCTATGAATCTTAGAAACTGGGCGTTGCCGCTAACCGCCGCGCTGATACTGAGCGCAGGCTGTTCGAAGGCCCCCGAAGTCAGCGAGTCCCAGGTTGAGTCGGAGGACGCACGCGCCGTCAGCGTGACCCAAGTCGTGCTGCATCCAATGGCCAGCAGCCTGACCGCCTCAGGTTTACTGATACCACGCGAGGAGGCGGCCGTCGGCTCGGAGCTGTCCGGCTTCAGGGTCGCCGAGGTACTGGTCGAGGAAGGGGCAACGGTCAAAGCGGGGCAAACACTCGCCAAGCTCGATTCCGAACTGCTGCAAGCGAAGATCGCCCAAGCGGCCGCCAGCGTTGCTCAGGCCAAGGCTCAAGCCACCCAGGCGCGAGGCGAAGCCGCACGCGTCAAGGGGCTCGATGGCACTGGCATTCTTGCGGACGAGCAGATTCAGAGCCGGCGCGCCCAGGCACAGAGCGCCATAGCGGCGGTGCAGGTCGCGGAGGCGCAACTCAATGAGCTGCGCACCCAGGAGCGACGGATGTTGATCCGCGCGCCTGTTGCGGGCACCGTGCTTGAGCGCATGGTGCGTCCAGGGGATGTCGCCAGCCCTAGCCAGCCGATGTTCCGCATCGCCCGCGATGGTCTGATCGAGCTGGACGCAGAAGTACCCGAGGACAGCCTGGCAAGTATCGTCGTCGAGCAAAGCGCAGTGGTGACCCTACCTTCGGGTACCGAGCTGACGGGAACGGCCCGCCTGTTATCGCCACGCGTCGATCCGCTCACCAAACTCGGCCGGGTTCGCGTACGCCTGCCGCATGACCCGGCACTGCGCGCAGGCGGTTATGCCCGCGTAGTGTTCAGCCGTGCAGCCACCCCAGTGCCCGCGGTCCCGGAAAAAGCCGTGCAGTTCGAAGCCAGTGGCCCGCTGCTGATCGTGATCGACGACCACAACCGCGCCCACCGCGTACCGATCCATACCGTCACCCGTGCCGACGGCTTCGTTGCCATCGAACAAGGGCCTCCGGTCGGCACCCGCGTCGCCCTCGGCGGCGGGGCCTTTCTCCTCGATGGCGACCTAGTCGCCCCTGTCGAGTCGAAGCCTGCGGCAGGCAATGACCAGGCGAGGAACTGAGGATGAACGTGCAAATATCCGCGTGGGCGATCCGCAATCCGATTCCAGTGGCGGTACTGTTCATCGCACTGATGATCGCCGGTATGGCGGGTTACCGTTCGCTGCCGATCAAGCTCTACCCCGATGTGTCTTTTCCGATCGTGCAGGTCACCGTGACCTTATCGGGCGCGGCGGCTAGCGAAGTCGAGACGCAGATCACCCGCGAAGTCGAGGCAGCTGTGTCGAACGTCGCGGGCGTCGATCATGTGCAGTCGAGCGTATCTCAGGGGCTGTCGAGCACGACTGTGGAGTTCGAGATCGGCGAGGACCCGCAGAAAGCCACCGACGAGGTGCGCTCGGCCATCGACCGCATCCGTGGCAACCTGCCGCGCGGCATCGAAGAGCCCATCGTGCAGCGCTTCGACGTCGACTCCGCGCCTATCGTGACCTATGCCGTGGCCACCGACAGCCTATCGGACGTTGAACTCAGCTGGTTTGTCGATGACACCGTCGCCCGTCGCCTGATCACCGAACAGGGCGTGGCCCAGGTGACTCGAGTCGGCGGGGTCGAGCGCGAGATCAACGTCACGCTCGATCCTGACCGGCTCGAGGCACTCGGCCTGACCGCTCCCCAGGTGAATAACGCCCTGCGCGGCGCCAGCACCGACGTGCCGGGCGGACGCTCCGAGATAGGCAACCGCGAACAGACGGTGCGAGTACTCGGCGCCGCCGAAACCACCGCAGGGCTAAGCGACATGGTGATTTCCACTGGAAATGGCCGCGAAGTGCGTTTGTCCGACGTTGCCACGGTTGCCAGTGGCGCTGCCGAACGGCGCGGCTTCGCGGCCCTCGACGGACGTTCGGTGGTGGGCTTTCAGGTCAAAAAAACCAAATCGTCCTCTGACGTTGCGGTGGCCAAAGCAGTGGAACAGGCCACTGCGGAACTGGCCAAGGCTTATCCGCAGGTCAAGTTCGAGCGCATCGTCTCAACCGCAAGTAGCACGCAAAACAGCTTCTCGGCCACCCTCGACGCGCTGATCGAGGGCATGGTGCTCGCCGCACTGGTGGTATTCATCTTCCTGCGTAATTGGCGCGCCACCGTGATCGCCGCGCTGGCCATGCCCATCTCGCTGATTCCAACCTTCGCCGCTATGAGTTACATGGGCTTCAGTCTCAACATGATCACCCTGCTGGCGCTGACTTTGGTGATCGGCATTCTGGTGGACGATGCCATCGTCGAGATCGAAAACATTCAGAAGCGTATCGAGGCCGGACAAAGCCCTTATAAGGCAGCCCTGTTCGGTGCCGACGAGATTGGCCTGGCCGTGGTCGCCACCACGCTGACCATTGTCGTGGTGTTCCTCCCCGTGTCATTGATGGGGGGGTTCGCCGGCCAATTCTTCAAGGAGTTCGGTTTCACCGTGGCGCTTTCGGTGCTGTTCTCACTGCTCGTGGCTCGATTGCTGACGCCACTGCTGGCCGCCTACTTCCTCAAACCAGCGACCCGTATTCACCAGCCAAAGCCGTTCACCGGCTTCTATCGCCGCGCGCTGGATTTCGCTCTGGCGCATCGTTGGCTGTCGCTGGGCTGCGGTGGCGCCCTGTTGGCGGGTTCTGTGCTGCTGGCCGCGATGCTACCCGCAGGCTTTTCGCCGCCGCAGGACAACGGCATCGTCGAGTTGACGCTCGAAGGCGCTCCTGGCGCGACCTTGGCCGACATGCGCCGCAGCAGTGAAACCCTGACCAGCAAGCTGAAAGCCTTGGCCGATGTCGAAACGGTGTTCACTACCGTCGGTTCCGGCAGCAGCGATGGCGACGTTCGTTCGGGGCGAGTCACCGTACTGCTGAAGGAGGACCGTGCGGTCACTACACAAGTGTTTCAGGTGGACCTCAAGCCACTGCTGCTGAGCATTGCCGACGTGCGCCTGGGTTTCGCAGCCTCCGGCGGCGGTGGCAGCAGCACGGTGCAGGTACTCCTCGCTAGCGAAGATGCGGACCTGCTGTCGGAGACCGCCCTGACTCTGGAACGGCAAATGCGCGGCCTGGCGCAGCTGAGCAACGTCCACCAGGTCACCCCGCGCCCAGGTTCGGAGCTGATCATTTCGCCCAAGCCGGCGGAAGCGGCGCGACTTGGCGTAACCGCAGAAACACTGGGTTCGATCACCCGAGTGGCAACCCTCGGCGACGTCGACGCCAATACCGCGAAGTTCAACACCGGAGAGCAGCGTCTGCCGATCCGCGTGCGCCTGCCTGGCGATGCCCGGGCCGACCTGGACACCCTGCGTAACCTGCGCGTGCCGACCGCAAGCGGCGCCTCGGTGCCGCTCTCCGCGGTCGCCGATATCCGTTTTCAACCCGGTGCTGCCAGAATCGATCGTTTCGACCGCAAACGCCGCGCGACCATCGAGGGTCAACTCAACGGCGTGTCCCTCGGCGACGCCGACCAGGCGATCAAGCAGTTACCGATCATGCAGGCCCTGCCTGAAGGCGTCAGCCAGCCGGCGTATGGCCAGAGCGAGAACATGGCCGAACTGTTTGGCAGCTTCGGCGCAGCCATGCTGGCCGGCATCGGTCTGATCTTTGCCGTGCTGGTGTTGCTGTTCAAGAGCTTCTTCAAACCGATCACCATTCTGGCCGCACTGCCGCTGTCGCTGGCCGGCGCCTTCTTCGGGTTACTCGTGGCCGGCAGCGAACTCGACCTTCCGGCCCTGATCGGCCTGCTGATGCTGATGGGACTGGCGGCGAAGAACTCCATCCTCCTGGTGGAGTTCGCCATCGAACTCGAACGCACCGGCGTCTCGCAAAAAGATGCGCTGATCCGCGCCTGCCGCGAACGCTCTCGTCCTATTGTGATGACCACGGTAGCCATGGCCGCCGGCATGCTGCCAACGGCGCTCGCCCTTGGCGAAGGCTCCGAGTTTCGCGCGCCGATGGCCATTGCGGTAATCGGCGGTCTGATCAGCTCGACGCTTCTCTCGCTGGTGCTGGTACCAGTGGTCTACGAACTGATCGACGACTTCGAGATGTGGCTCAAACCGAAACTCGCCAAGCTGGTGGTTCCTCGAACCGATCAGGAAGAAGTCGATGCTTAGCCACCTCTGCAACCTAGGCGTACAGCCGCTGAGTGGCACTCAGGGTCAAGGGCACCGTGATCAAGACTCAATAGTTGCCACGCCCCCCTTGTTACACCCAGCTCATCTGGCGGCCCTCAATAACCGAAACTCAGTGCATGACCACAACACCTAAGCCCATGCCAGGTTCTGCCAGTGCCGACGATTTCTCACCAAGTCGAGAATCTAGGAGTTACACCATGACCGAATCACAGAAGTGGGCGGCTTTCGATATTGCCGAAATTCGCCTCGACCTCATGATTAGCCATTTCGACGATCTCATCAGCCATGCGCAACGCCGCTCAATTTGCACAGCAGAGCAGATAGCACGGTGGCAGCTGGAGCACGACAAGCTGGTGCAGGCCAAAGCCGTTGTGACCTTGGATGATCAGGCCACGATTGAATGGATAAACAGCACTTATGGATCCATCGTACAAACGATCTTGCAACGTAAATGGCACCCCTAGGCTCGAGGAATCGATAGCCATGGCACTGGCCCTTAAAGCCTTCTGGGACGTGCCAACCTCTAGACAACGCCACCCAGCACCACCGCTCAACCAGGTGTTCACACTGGTCTAAGGCGCGAAGGTACCCTCGCCCCGTGGCGGCGTGCTGCGCCAGCTGTTGGCGCCGGCATCGGCCGGCAGGTTGACCCGAAACGGCGCGCTGAAAGCCTCCAGCGCGTTCTGCTCCGGGTCACCTGGGGCTGCCACAGACTCGGCGGCTTTCAGCTGAACGAAGGCCTCGCAGAGAATCTCGCCCTCAAGCGGCGCAAGAATGGGATCAATTAGCTGCTTGAGCGGCTCACTGATAGCCGACTTCTCCAGCACCTGATTGATTGCAACAAAAACCACCGAATTGATCAGCTCGTTCGGTTGCAGGGCCATTGCCTGCGGGCAGCACAGGGTGCCTACTTCGATGGGTTCGAGCTGCTCGCCGAAGGGCAGCAACGTCAGGTTGATCGTGCTGCGCGTGAGCTCCAGGGTGCTATTAATCAACGGCAAGTAGTTGGCCAACAGATCGCCCTCATCTTCATAGGACTCTGGGCAGGCGCAGGGCTCCAGGTTGCTCACCAGGCACTCACTGAAGCTCGCTTCGGTGCCGGTCTGATCGAGGCTGACGGCTTCGCAGGGTTTGCCCTGCACCACTTTCTGCGACACCCAGCGCGAGCCGATCGCCTCGGACTCCAGCGGGCAGGCTTGCGCAGTCTCGCGAAACAATGCGCCAGGCAGACCGCTACTGCCGCGCCCGACCGCATAGTTGGGTTGACCCTGCAAGGCATTGAAATAACTGACGCTGCCCGAACCCGACACGCCATCGACCCCGGTGTTATCTGCCGACTCGTCGCTGGTACTCTTGATACAGGGGTCGCCCTCACAGCTGTTACCGGCATAGTAAAGCGGCTCACGGCTGGTGAAGCGGTCATCGCGGATGCCGATCAGAGTGCGGTAGTTACTCGCCTGGCTACGATCGATATAGAACAAGCGGGGCGCATCGTGTTCGTCGAAGCCGACCGCCTCACCAAGTACCTGGCCCTGAGCATCGACCACTATGGCCGCCTGCGACTGTTGACTCACGTAGCGCTTAACCAGCGCATCACGAATCGCGACGATGCCGACCAGAGTTCCCAGTACCAGGATGGTGGTCAGGAGCAACAGCTCCATGGTGATGACAAACCCGCCTTGTGACTTCCTCGATCCCGCCAGAGCGGAACGACCCTTGTTGTTATTGGTAGTAGCACTATTCACCAGACACCCCTCCTTTGCCCGTTAGCCAGCCTGCATGACGCACTCAAACCAACTGCTTGAGAATCTGCACTGCGTCATAGAGCTGTACGCCAGCCGGAAAAATAACCAACAGCAGAAACATGGGCAGACCCACCAAACCCAGGGGAAACAACATTTCCATGCTTTTGCGGTTGAGCAACTGGCTGGCCTGCACGCGTTGTTTCTCCCGCAGCACCCGGGACTGCTGCTCCAGAGTCTGCAGAATCGGCGCACCGACCTGCGTACCGACTTCCAGAATGGCGGCGAGGCGACGCAGCTCCTGCACTCCGGTTCTCACTTGCATGGCGCGCAGGGCGACTCTCAGCGACTGGCCGGCATTCAGCTCGGCACAAACCAGAGTGGCTTCACGCGCCAACGGATGATCCCCTTTGAAACCAAAGCGCGCGGCGTACTCGAAGGCTTGCGACAGTGGCGAACCAGATGCGAGGTAGGCCCGCAGCAAATCGACAAAGAATGCCAGGGCATACAGCACGCGTGTGCGTCGCTGCCCCCTGCGCCGCAACAGCCAGAGGTCAACGGCGAAAAAACCGCCGGTACCGATGACCAGGAGCACACCCCAGTGGCTCCACTGGCTATTCCATTCCTGCCAGGCCAGCGGCAACAACAGCGCCAACGCCAGCTTGCTGGGCCAATACAGCCACACTAAATTGCGCGGCATGATGCCCGCCTGACGAATCAATCGCGCCGGAAACAAGCAGCGGCTGAACAGCCCCGTGGCCGGCTCGGACTCCAGCTCCATTTCAGTGTCTGCCGGGGCCAGCTCCGAGCGCTGCAACACAAACACCAGGCCCAGACACAACAGCAGTGCAATCACCATAGCGACATCTAACCAAAGTCCGGCCATCACTCATCACTCCTCAGAATCCGTCTCATCCACAGGAAACCCAGGACCTGACAGACCAGCGCCGAGAGCATGAACACCGGCCCCAGTGGATGGTTAGTCAGCGGTGTCAGCCAGGTTGGTTCTTTCCAGAGGAAAAAGGGGATGAGTACGTAGGGAAAGAACGCGGCAAAAAACAAGGCATAACGGGCGCCCGAGAGCTGACCCAGCAGACGCTGTCGATAGGCACTGCGCTCGCGCAGGATGCTGCCCAAGGCGGCGAGTAGCCCCTCGAAATCGCCGCCGGCATGCCAGCGGGAAGTCAGGGTATTAACGAACAACCTGACGCCTTCGCTCGCATACAGCTGCACCAGAGGGTTGGTCGCCGATTCAATCGATGCGCCTAGTTTGAGGCGACGCACCACCTCCTCGACAGCCTCGCGAACAAACCCTTGCGACGCATCCGCCGCCACCTGCAGCGCCAGCAGCGGTGGCGCACCGCCTGCCGTTGCCGCATGCATCAGGTCGACGACATCGACCAGCGCCGTTTCAAAACGCCGCGCACGCCAGGCCACCAGGTCTTTCATCATCAGACCCGAGAGCGGGATCAAGGCGATACCGGCGACCACCGCGAGGGTAACGTGCTCGGGAAACAAGGCGAGGAAAACACTGCAGATAGCCACGCTGGATAGCAGAGTGCCGGCGATGAACACCACAGGGCGCAAGTTGATATTGAGGATGAGCAGAGCCTTCTGCAGCCCCTCGAACCACTCCCGCTGTTCGCCGAGGCTCGCCATATCGTGTGCATCTGCCACGGCTGGCTCGCCCCGCCAGCGGCGCAGAACAAAAGCAGCAGAGCCAAGTAATGCCCCGAGAGCCAATAGCCATAAAAAGATCTCAGCCATGGTTGCCCTCCTTGGCCCCGGATTGCTCCAGCACTGAGAGGCTGAGCGGCAGTTCATAGCCACGGTGACCGACTGTCGCCAGGAAGCGCGGCGAGTATTCGCAATGGGCATGCCGGCCAAGCCGATTCAATGGCTGAATCGCTTGCCCGCTGTCCTGAGACTCGATGCGCTCAGGCACGAAGCGAAATATCTCGCGTACTTGCAGGCGGCCATTGTCGGCGATGACCTCGCCAATACTGCTGATACAGCGGCTGCCGTCGCGCAAGCGCGCCACCTGCACGACCAGCTGAATGGCCGAGCCGATCATGTCGCGGATCGCCTCGCGCGGCAGCCCCACATCAGCCAGCAACGCCAGCGACTCAAGACGTTTCAGTGCATCGCTGGGGCTGTTGGCGTGTACGGTCGAGAGGCTGCCGTCATGGCCGACAGTCATGGCCTGCAGCATTTCGAATACTTCGGTGCCACGCACCTCGCCCACAATAATGCGATCGGCGCGCATGCGCAGGGCATTACGCAGCAGCGCGCGCAAGTCGACCTGACCACGCCCTTCACTATTGCCCTGGCGCGCCTCCAGCGTCACCACATGGGGGTGGCGCAGTTGCAGTTCCGCCGATTCCTCGATGGTAATCACCCGCTCGCCGACGGGAATGTACTGCGAGATGCCATTCAACAAGGTGGTCTTGCCTGCAGCCGCGCCACCGGCGATCAGGATGTTCAGCCCCGCGGAGATGGCCAGACCGAGCAGGTCGAGCATTGGTTGCGTGAGCATGCCGCTCTGCAACAAGGATTCGACCGAACTCTGTGCCTCGGTAAACCGGCGGATGGAGACCACCGGCCCCTTGCTGCAGAGTGGCGGGATCATGGCATGCAGCCGGCTGCCATCGGGCAGTGTGGCATCCACGGTTGGGCAGTTGCTATCCAGGTGCTTGCCTTGAGCCGCAATCAGTCGATCGAGAAAGCGCCGCAGGTGAGCCTCGTTATCGAAGGCCAAGCTGGTCCGGCTCAGCTGACCGCTGCGATCGACCCAGACCTCATCCGGCCCGTTAATCAATATGTCCGAGACGCCAGAGTCGATCATCAAGGCCGCCAGCGGTCCAAAGCCCTTGACCTCCTGCAGCACTTCTTCGCACAAAGCGGCTCGGCTGGCCGCCACTATCGGCTTACCCATCTCATCTTCGGCCCGCGCGATCAGGCTATTGATCCGCGCCCGCAGTGCATCGCCGTCGGGGAAGGCTTCGCCATCGTCCGCCTCGATCGAATCAATCAGGCGCTGATGCAGGAACTGACGCAAGCGGCGGAAATCGACATCGGATAAATCACGGCTGTTCGTCTGCATGGCATCACCCTCCGATCAGGTTCTTGAACTTGAGGCAGGCAGGGCTATCCGCCATGCCAACCAAACGGCTCTGCGGCGCAGTGAATTGTCGGTTTGCCGTGAGTGCCAGGGTGTACTGCTGGCAGGCGGCGTCGCGCTGTTGTTGTTGCTCGAAGACCAGGCCGCGGTGATAGGCCACGTGCCACGCGGGCGCGCCGAGGCGTTCGGCCAACGCCAGGGCATTGAACGCCGCGGCATGGTTACGCGCGAGGTAATGCACCGCCGCCAAGGTTTCGTGCAGCTGTGGATGCCGCGGATTGAGCCGAATCTGCTGCAACAGCAGGGTCCGGGCCAGATTGAGGTTGCCCTCCTCCATGGCAATCCGACTGCGCAGAATGGCGGCCTCCGGACGTGGCTTGTGGCCTCTGAGCAATTGATCCAGCAGGTAAGCCGCCTGCTCCGCTCGCCCGGACTGATACGCCATCAGGGCGGCGAGCAGACCTACCCGTTCGTTATTCGGGTAGGCCGCGTACAGCTGCATGACCTCGCGCAACAAGCCTTCACAATCGACTGGATCGCTCCAGCCTTTGCTTGCCGTTTTGCAGGCCGTGCCACTGGCCAGAGTTGCCTCGTAGCGGGCCAAGGCCCGGTCGACCTGCACATTGGGATCCTCGGCTTTCTCGCTACGTTGCTGGCTCAACGAGCCGCAGCCACTCAGTGCAGTCAAGGCAATCAGGGTAGGTAACACCAGTGTCAGTTTCATCTTATTGTTCCTCAGTCCGTTGCATCGCCAGGGGCCGCGTCAAGGCCCCGCGTCCCAGTTCCAGGGGTGAAGGAAACTCCCACAGGTGCACGTCGCTACGGGCTTCGCGAACCAGGGTCGGGGTGACGATGATCACCAGTTCCCGATCCTGGCCACTATCGCTGGACGATTCGGCCAGCCGGCCAAGCAGCGGGATATCGCGAACACCGGGCGTGAAGTCTTCCTGGGTCGATTGATCGCTGGAAACCAGCCCGCCGAGAATCAGCGGCTGACCGTCCTGCAGGCGGGTGGTGGTACTGATGCTGCGGGTATTGAAGGCCGTGCTATTGAGATTGCTGCCGGTGCTGTCGGAAATCTGCCGGCTCAATAGCGTATCCGGGGCCGAGACGGTCGGGTTCACATCCAGGGTGATGCGGTCGTTCTCATCGACCATGGCGCGCACCTTCAGCTGCACTCCGAAGGATTTGAAGCTGGTGCCACTGAACACACCCGGGGTGTTATTACCCACTTCGTCGCCGGACTTGAGGCCGGTCGGCGCAAACGCGGTCGGCACCGGCACCTCTCCCCCCACACTGAATACCGCCGACTCACCGGCCAGCACCATCAGGGTCGGCCGCGACAGGGTTTTCGAAATACCCTCTTTTTCCATCAACGAGAACAGCAGATCAAAGGCCATTTTGCTGCCGCCAATCTGCAGATTGTTGGTCAGCGAACCACCGAGGATTTGCAGCGCATTTTCGACAGTGGAACTGTCCGGCTGCACCTGGGACAAGCCACCCAGACCGAACAAGCCGTCGCGGTTATACCCACTAGTCACCAGACTCAGGTCCGGGCGCCAGCTGTGCAGGCGGTTACGGTTGACCTCGTAGATTTGTACCGAAACCCTGACCTGCGGCAGATCACGCACCTCGATCACCGACAGCAGGCGTCCGTTGGCCACAGACAACAACTTGGCGCGGCCGACGTTCGAGCGAATATCGTTGCCCAGTGCGCCATTGCCGGAGCCACTCAGACCAGCACCTAGCAGGCCAGCCGTTTTTGCAGCGCCGCGCTGGCCCATTTGTCCACCCGACTCATCCGTTACCACGGTCACACTCGACAACCCGCCACCGGCTTTCGGGTCGCCCAGGAACAGGCGCGAAGCAACATTGAGAATCCGCGTCAGGGTCACCTGATTGCGCACTTCGCCTTCGAGAATCAAGGTGTCGTCAAAGTCGTTGGCAATCTCGCCGCGCACCACCCGACGGATGCGCACTCCAGCGCCACCCAGAGGGGCGATAGCCTCACGAATTTTCTCTTCCATGCTCTGGGGCAGGGTTTCAACCTGAATCAGGTTGATGATCGCCACCCGGCTGCTACCGGGCAGGTTCTGGGCATTCAGGCGAAAAGCATCGTTCGAGCCGCTGCCTTTCTGTGCCGCCACGACCATCTGCAAGGCCGATGACAGGTTCTGGCCTGGCCCCTGTGTCACCGGGCTGCGCGCATCCTGCTGGCCAACGCCAAGGTAATGCCGGGCCGCCGCCTCGGCGGCGATTTTGTACTCAACAGTCGGTACCTTGCCGCGCAAGACCAAGGCCGCGCGATCCGGTGCTAGCTGCAAACGGACCCCCGGATGAATATCGTTCAATGCGCTGCGCAGCACCGACAGGTCCTCGGTGACGCTGAACAGATAGGTATCACTGCTGCCATCGGCATACCAAACGATCAAGGTGGTGCGCCCGACATTCTTGGCCAGCACCAGCAGCTCACGACCACCGAGAATCTCGACCTCGAGGGTCTTCTCCTGGCCAATGGCCACGCGCTTGAGTTCTTTGTCGAAGACCAGACGCGAGTGGGTCCACTGGATCAGGTCGCGGAACGACGCTGACTTGCGCCCAGCGGCATCCTCAACAAAGGTCAGCCCGGCCTGAACCGTATTGGGGGCGGTTAATCCCATCACTGCTGTGGCCAGTGCCAGCAGCAGACAGCTTCGAGTACTTTTCATTTTGTCACCTCACGCGCAGTCGGTTTCGCCGTGCTCTGCGACTCGCGGTCGCGCTCGGCCTGAAGACAAGGGCAGTCGTTTCCGGCCGTGAATTCGGCCGGCAGGAAGGTGAATATCTCGACCCGCCGATTTCGCCGGTCTACGGCGGTCGACAAGGTGTTTGCCAAGGGAGCGTTCTCACCGAAACCGACAGCCTGGATACGTCGGTTGGAAACCCCTTGTGCGGCCAGATAACGCGCGGCGGTACGTGCACGCTGCTCCGACAGACCTTGGTTGTAGGCCGAGTTACCAGCGGCATCGGTATGGCCGATCAACAACACGCTGGGCAGAACGGGCTGACGTAATAGCGCCTGGGCGACATCTGCGAGCTCGGCCTTGACCGACTCAGGCAGTTCGGCGCCGTCGTGGTCGAATGGACTGAGCCGCGCCACCAGCCGATACCCGCCACGCGGGTCGACGCTGTCCGTGGCCTGGGCCACTGCCTGGACAGCTGCCGGACCGAACGGCCAGTGCTGTGCATTCAGATCCAGGTCGTGGGAGAAAGCCGGCTGGGTGGCCACGGAAAGACTCCGGTGGAGGTTCCAACCGTCCCTCTCCTGAGGAACAGATTCCGAGTCTTGCCCAGCACAACCGGCGAGTAACGAACCGATAAGCACAGTTGCCATTCTCATTGCAAAATTCCTTAGGTTGGTTTGCCATGGGGACGTCGCCATCCCTTGCTCTCCCCGTCACACTCGCCAACCTGCTGCAGGCTGAGGTTTGCGACGGCCTTTATGGGGTTAAAGCACAGCCCATACCAACATCAGAAAATTAAATTTTTCGCTTTAAAAACATATAGTTACTTTGAATCCTTAGAATCTATTCCAAATCACCAAGCAAATGGCGTCGCCGTATTTGCAAAATGCAACGCATATCGAAAATGCATTTAGCAAATAGGTCATGGCCGTCGCGTAGCGCTGTGAAGCTGGCGTGGATCAGCTTTCAGGACGCGGTAATACGCGCAACGACGCAGCCAGGCAGGCAGTCTCTACTTCGGCCTCCCCCTCGCACGTGGAGCGAATGGCGGCCTGTAGTCTTGTCGCAACGCCTATGGCGCTTCGCTCTCAGGTCACATCTCGCACGACACCCCTGACCGGCTACGCACGACGGTCAGCCAGCGGAAAGAGTTGGAAAGCGGGGTTAGCAAGGTTCTGCTCACATGATCGGAGTGATCCTGCGGCCGATCCCTGTGGAGAGGCGTCTGCGAAGGGGGAGAGAAAGGGTGCTACGGCAGGGGGATACGCAGAACTCCCCCTGTATACGGTGCGGCTTGCCAGGGACAGGAGAGGTTGCGCCGCGCGCACTCCATGCCACCTCGGCATCGGCCCTTGATCAGGTAAGTAATCTGGCAGCGGCGTTCAACTACGCCAGGGTCACAGTTTCACGGTCACGCTGCGGCGCTTGAGCCCGGACAGCAGTTCGACATTACGATGGGTGGGTGGCGGCTCTATCCTCACACGGTCTTGCTCCAGCCCCGAATCCGCGCTGTGCAAGACGATAGTCACTTTCTCCTGCGGGGTGATACTGGCCAAGGGGTAGACCTCGTCGGGTGCAATAGCAATCACCAGATGAGTGCTATCAGGCTGACTCTCACGCGCTAACGGTGGCAAAGCCAGGGCACTCAGACCCTTCTGCATATTGGCGCGCGATGCCTTATCGGCCAGCACGCCAATCAGACGAGCATCACGGGCAACGGTCCTGACCCCTGTGCGCCCGGTCACCAGCACATCGAAGCGATCACCGTTGCGCAACTGGGTATGAGGAATCGAGCCTTTACGGGGGGTAAAGGTATACAGCACCTTGTTCTCCGGCACCTGCTGTGCCAACCAGGACTTCACCGGTTTGTGCAGTTCTGCTGGACGGATCACCTCACCATCCTTCTTATCCCTGGCCAGTCGCTTGCCGAGCAACAGACGTGGATCGACGACGCCATACACATCCTTATCGACACGCACTTTGCGCAACATCTCGCGCTGCACGGTCGCTCCGGTCGGCCAGTTGCCGTTCATCCCCCACACTTCCTGTGTGGTATGTCGCTCAACCTGACGCACGCCGAGAAAGCTCGCCAACACGCCGGACACCAGGAACATAGCCATGGCAGCGGTGGTACTGCCGGTTAATTTGCGTTTCATGATCTGCCCCTTTTTATCGAGGTAAGAACGGGGTTGCCCGATGAAGCTAGCCCGGCCAGCGGCCGGGCCGTCTGCTCCCCAGCTAAACCGTCATCAAGGCGCGGTGATAGTGCCAGTGTTGCTCGAAGCACTTGCACCAAGGCTGGCAGCGCTCGTGCCACCCTCCAATGGAGTCGCGGCAATGAAGCTGAATTCAACATCATCCCCTGCTTGAGAATCGGTCGCGTCGCCAAACACGGAGCCTTCGACCGCTGCGGTTTTCTCACCATTGACGATGCCATTGAAGGCATAGGTTTGATCCAGATGACCAATCGCCTCGGCGACGTCTTCCATCTCGGCGGTGACGGCATCGCGCATCGTCACCATCCCGGCCATCAAACCGATGACCATTGTCGTGGTGATCAAGACCAACTCAGTGGTCATTACAAAACCGCCCTGCTTCTTAGCGCTGTTTACAGACTTAATTGTTTTCATGGCGTAAACCTCAACAGTTATGGACTTGGCTGCTTAGCGAAGTGAGCATTTGTTCTCACTTGCCTGACACTATTCAAGTGGCGTGCCAATTTTATTTTTTATATTAAAATCAATAACTTAATAAGTTAAATAACAATCTCATCAGTCACCAACATGCAACTTAGTCATCGTGTTTTGAGTTTTGCGTTGCAAATTGCGATGCAGTACGAATACTCACGCGGGATGAACCGCAACGAGCATTTAGAGCCGTATACAACAGGGCCGAGATGGCTCTGTAGCCAGACACAGGCGATCCTGCGTCACCTATGCCTTGAGCATCCATCCTTTGTCAGCCGCGCTGCCGCGCCGTCTAATAGCAAGCTATAGCCAGTTCATCTCATCCTGGCGCCGCACAGTCTCCGACCGAGGAACCTCCCCATGCTGCTTGGCAAATCGCTGGCCACCTGGTGCCAGGAATACCCGCTGCTCAACCAATTGATCGCGCTGCAGGAAAGCAGCTGGTTCAATCCACGAATCGCCCGCGCGGCCGAGGCGTTGCAGGATGTCGGGCTGACCCAGGCCGACGTCGATGACGCCAGCGCGCGCCTGGTGCGCTTCGCGCCCTATATCGCCCGTGCATTTCCGGAGACCGCGGGCAGCGGCGGAATCATCGAGTCGAGCATCCGTACGGCGCCGCACCTGCAGGCGCTGTTGGCCGAACGCTATGGGCTGAACGACAGCGGTGCGCTGTGGCTGAAGCAGGACAGCCACCTGCCCATCTCCGGTTCGATCAAGGCGCGCGGCGGCATCTATGAGGTGCTCAAGCATGCCGAGGAGCTGGCGCTGGCCGCAGGCCTGCTCAAGCTAACCGACGACTATGCGCTGCTCGACAGCGACGCTGCCCGGGCCTTCTTCGGCCGCTACAAGATCGCCGTCGGCTCGACCGGTAATCTCGGCCTGTCGATCGGCATCATCAGCGCCCGCCTGGGTTTCCAGGCCGCGGTGCATATGTCCGCCGATGCGCGGCAGTGGAAGAAGGACAAGCTGCGCGCCCACGGCGTGACTGTGGTCGAGTACGACTCCGATTACAGCGTCGCGGTGGCCGAGGGGCGCCAGCAGGCCAGCGCCGATCCTTATTGCCACTTCGTCGATGACGAGAACTCGACCAGCCTGTTCCTCGGCTATGCCGTTGCCGCCGAGCGCTTGCAGCAACAGCTGGAGGACGCGGCGATCTGCGTCGATGCCGAGCACCCGCTGTTCGTCTACCTGCCCTGCGGCGTCGGCGGTGGCCCTGGCGGAGTGGCCTTCGGCCTCAAGTTGGCGTTTGGCGATGCGGTGCATTGCCTGTTTGCCGAACCCACTCACTCGCCCTGCATGCTGATCGGGGTACATACCGGCCGCCACGATGAGGTCTCAGTGCAGGACTTCGGCATCGACAACCTCACCGCTGCCGACGGCCTGGCGGTCGGTCGCCCGTCCGGCTTCGTCGGCCGCGCCCTGCAGCGCTCGATCGATGGTTATTACACGGTCAGCGATGAAGAGCTGTACCGCCTCCTGGCGCTGCTGGAAAGCAGCGAAGGCCAGCGCCTCGAACCCTCGGCGCTGGCCGGCGTACCAGGCATGGCCCGCGTACTGAGCGAGGAGCAAGGCTATCGAACGCGCATGAACCTGACCCCGGCGCGGATGGCCCAGGCCACCCACCTGGTCTGGGCCACGGGGGGCAGCATGGTGCCCGAGACGGAAATGGCCGGGTACCTGGCCAAGGGCCGGCAACTGTTGCAGGCTGAACAGGCCTAGCTGACCCAAGGCCTGAAAGCAGCGGCCGCTGATCCGCTACGCTCACTGCGAGAATGACGCCATGCTCAATCTTCCCCCGCGCGCTGGCGGCGAACTCAACAGCAGCCAGTTCGCCAACTTCTATACCTTCCAGGTCGCGGCGCGGCACCTGAGTTTCGCCCGCGCGGCGGAAGAACTGTGCCTGACGCCAAGCGCCGTCAGCCACCGTATCGGTCGCCTGGAACGTGGGCTGGGCCTGAAGCTGTTTCAGCGCCTGACCCGGCAGATTCGCCTGACCGCGGATGGCGAGCGGATCTTCAACATCCTCCAGGGCGCAGTGGGCGAATTGCTCGAAGCTTTGCAGCAGGCGCCCGGCAGCGAAATCGCCGGGCCGCTGGCGGTGTATCTGCGCCCCTCGCTCGCCGAGTGCTGGCTGGTGCCGAGGCTGGCCGAGTTTACCGCCCGTTACCCCGCGATTGCTCTGGACATCCGGGTGGGCAACGAGACGGTCGATTTCCGCACCCAGAACATCGACCTGGCACTGTATTTCACCTGCGGAGCGTTTCCCGGATTGGTCATCAGCACGCTGATGGACGAGCGGATCGCCCCGGTGTGCAGCCCCGAGTACGCCCAGCGCCATGGCTTGCTGGAGCATCCAGACAACCTGCAACAGTGCACCCTGCTGCATGACTCCCTGGCCTGGGACAACGCCGCCTACGATGCCGAATGGCAGCTGTGGGCCAGGCATCGGGGGATCGAGGCCAAGCTGCCGCAGCGCAGCCTGACCTTCGACCGCTCCGATCTGTGCACCCTGGCAGCGACCCATCACGCGGGGATCGCCATCGGTCGCCAGCGCTTGGTGCAGCAGCGCCTCGAACGCGGCGAACTGATCCTGCCATTCGGTGACTTCGCGCTGCGCAGCCCCTGCGAATACCAGCTGGCGCACCCGCCTCGTGAACCTATGCCGAGCCGGCTGCAGGCCTTCATCGACTGGCTCCATGAGTGCGCCGCCGACACCGAGCACGCATGAACAGCACGCCCGGGTGGGCGCGACAGCCCCACTTCGCTATGCTCGCTGCATACACACCGTCAGAAGGATCTTGTCATGTTCCGTGTCACTACCCTGTTCGCCGGCTTGGCGCTGTCCGCCAGCGCCTTCGCCCTCTCCCTCGCCGACCTCACGCAACAGGACGCCACTGGCGGCTTGAAGGATGCCCTGACCCAGGGCGCGCAGATCGCCGTCAAACAATTGGGCACCCCCGGCGGCTTCAGCAATAACGAGGCTGTGCGCATCGAGCTGCCGGGTAATCTCGGCAAAGTGGCGCGCACCATGAAGATGATGGGCATGGGCGCCGAGATCGAGCAGCTCGAGACCAGCATGAACCTCGCGGCAGAAGCCGCCGTACCGCAAGCCCAGGCCCTGCTGGTCAGCGCGGTGAAGAAGATGACCGTGCAGGACGCCAAGAGCATCCTCAGCGGCCCGCAGGACTCCGCCACCCAGTACCTGAACAAGAGCAGCCGCGAACAGATCCGCGCCAAGTTCCTGCCCATCGTCAAACGCGCCACCGACCAGGTCGGCCTGGCCCAGCAATACAACAGCTTTGCCGGCCAGGCGGCGACTTTCGGCGCGCTCGACGCGAAAAGCGCGAATATCGAGAGCTACGTCACCGAGCAGGCGCTCGATGGCCTGTTCGAGATCATCGCCCAGCAGGAAGCCAAGATCCGCCAGAACCCGGCTGGCGCCGCCACCAGTTTGGCGAAGAAGGTGTTTGGCGCGTTGTGATAGTTGCCTGAACAAGCTGGGTTTCGCTTAGGCTCTACCCAGCCTACGTTTCGCCGAAGCTCCACCGTATGGCCTTGGCCTTGTAGGCTGGCGTAGAGCGCAGCGAAACCCAGCTCACCACTATCTCCCAAGGATGGGAACATGCAGCCATACCGCCGCAGCTATCGCCGGCTCTATATACCGGGCGGCAGCTACTTTTTCACTTTGGTCCTCGAAGACCGGCGGCAGGATACGCTGACGCGACATATCTCGGCCTTGCGTCAGGCCCTGCTATCCGAAAAGCAGCGGCATCCCTTTGCTTTGCTGGCCTGGGTTGTCTTGCCCGACCATCTGCACATGCTCTGGCGCTTGCCAGCGGGCGATGTCGATTACTCCAATCGCATCCGCCGCTTCAAGGCCAACTTCTCGCGGCAACTGGCAAGCAACGAAACCATCAGTCGCAGCCGGCAGAACAAAGCCGAACGCAGCATCTGGCAAAGGCGCTTCTGGGAACATCTGCTCCGCGATGATGAGGACCTGCGTCGCCACATCGATTACGTGCACTACAACCCGATCAAGCACGGCCATGCCGAGCGCGCAGGCG
The DNA here is from genome assembly GCF_007993865.1 of Pseudomonas sp. SJZ079. Taxonomy (GTDB): domain Bacteria; phylum Pseudomonadota; class Gammaproteobacteria; order Pseudomonadales; family Pseudomonadaceae; genus Aquipseudomonas. The sequence continues at coordinate 464,357 of NZ_VIUH01000001.1, forward strand.
ATTGGCCGCATTCGTCGTTCCGCAATTTTGTCGAACGCGGGGTTTACCCGGCGGATTGGGCTGGGCCGGCGCAATGAGCACGAGGGTATTGGGGAGCTGGGTTTCATGAGGTGCATCCATGCACCTCACCCTACGGGCGGCTAAAGCTGTGCAGAACGACGTCCTGCCGTTCTGTCGCTACGCTCTACGCCAGCCTACGAAGCACAAAGCGGCCTCCTCTACACCAGCCTACCTAGGGTGCAGCAGGAGGAGGTGCAAGGATGCACCTCCTCCCGCTCGATCAATGCGCTTGCTTGACCCTGAACCAGGCCGCGTAGAGGGCCGGGAGGAACAGCAGGGTCAGCGCCGTAGCGATGATCAGACCGCCCATGATCGCCACCGCCATCGGCCCGAAGAACACGCTGCGCGACAGCGGGATCATCGCCAGCACCGCCGCCAGGGCGGTCAGCACGATGGGCCGGAAGCGGCGCACCGTGGCCTCGATGATCGCGTGCCAGCGATTCAGGCCGGAGGCGATGTCCTGCTCGATCTGATCGACCAGAATCACCGAGTTACGCATGATCATCCCGGACAGGGCGATGGTCCCGAGCATGGCGACGAAGCCGAACGGTTGGCGAAAGATCAGCAGGAACAGGGTCACGCCAATCAACCCCAACGGCGCGGTGAGGAACACCATGGCCGAGCGCGAGAAGCTCTTCAGCTGCAGCATCAGCAAGGTCAGCACCACCACGATAAACAGCGGCACCCCGGCGTTCACCGATTTCTGCCCGCGCGCCGAATCCTCCACCGTGCCGCCGACGTCCAGCAGGTAGCCGTCCGGCAACTCGGCGCGGATCGACTCCAGGGTCGGCAGTATCTGCTTGACCAGGGTGACCGCTTGCTCCTTGCCATAGATATCGGCACGTACGGTGACCGTCGGCAGGCGGTTGCGGTGCCAGATGATGCCTTCCTCGAAACCGTACTCCAGGGTCGCGACCTGCGACAGCGGCACGCTCTGGCCATTGTCGGTCGGCACCGCCAGGCTCGGCAGCTGGCCGAGTTGCTGGCGTTCGCTGAGGGTGCCGCGCAGGAGGATTTCGATCAGCTCGTTGCCTTCGCGGTACTGGCTCACCGACGAGCCGGTCAACGAGCTGCGCAGGAAGCGCGACAGGTCGGCGGTGCTGACCCCCAACGCGCGGGCGCGCTCCTGGTCGACATTGAGGCGCACCACCTTGCTCGGCTCTTGCCAGTCCAGGTGCACGTTGGCCACGTGCGGATTATCGCGCACCTTGTCCGCCACCTGACGGGCCAGCGCGCGCACCTCGTCGATGTGCTCGCCGGACACGCGGAACTGCACCGGATAGCCCACCGGCGGACCATTTTCCAGGCGCGAGATACGCGTGCGCAGGGTCGGGAATTCATCGTTGACTATGTCGATCAGCCAACTGCGGATCGCTTCTCGATCCTCGATGCTTTTCGCCAGGATCACGAACTGGGCGAAGCTGGCAGCCGGCAGTTGCTGATCCAGTGGCAGGTAGAAGCGTGGCGAGCCGGTGCCGACATAGGCCACGTAGTTATCGATGCCCTCGTGCTGGTTGATCAGCCGCTCCAGGCGTTTGACCTCGGCCTCGGTGGCGCTCAACGAGGCGCCCTCGCTCAGTTTGAGGTCGACCATCAGTTCCAGACGCCCGGAGGCCGGAAAGAACTGCTGGGGCACGAAACGGAACAGCAGGATCGAGCCGACAAACAGCGCCAGGGTCAACACGATCACCGTCTTGCGCCGTCGCACGCACCACTCCACCGCCGCGCGCACCCGCTGGTAGAACGGCGTCGCATAGGGGTCATAGCCCTTATCGCTGCCGCCATGCTTGGCCGCGTGCAGCTTGGCCAGGTCCGGTAGCAACTTGGCGCCCAGGTAAGGCACGAAGATCACCGCGGCGATCCACGACACCAGCAGGGCGATGGTCACCACCTGGAAGATCGAGCGGGTGTACTCGCCGGTGCCCGATTGCGCGGTGGCAATCGGCAGGAAGCCCGCAGCCGTGATCAGGGTGCCGGTGAGCATGGGAAAGGCCGTGCTGGTCCAGGCGTAACTGGCCGCCTTGAAGCGGTCGAAACCCTGCTCCATTTTGATCGCCATCATCTCCACGGCGATGATTGCATCGTCCACCAGCAAGCCGAGGGACAACACCAGGGCGCCGAGGGAGATCTTGTGCAGACCTATCCCTAAGTAGTACATGGCGGCGAAAGTCATCGCCAGCACCAGCGGGATCGACAGCGCCACCACCAGACCGGTGCGCAGGCCGAGGGAGAAGAAGCTCACCAGCAGGACGATGATCAGGGCCTCGGTAAGCACCTGGACGAACTCGCCGACCCCGGTTTTCACCGCCGCCGGTTGATCCGATACCTTGCTCAGCTGCATGCCGGCCGGCAGGGTTTCCTGCAGGCGGGCGAACTCGCCTTCCAGTGCCTCACCCAGCACCAGGATGTCGCCGCCGGCTTTCATCGACACCGCCAGGCCAATGGCGTCCTCGCCCATGAAACGCATGCGCGGTGCCGGTGGGTCGTTGAAGCCGCGCGTCACCTCCGCCACATCGCCGATGCGAAAGGTGCGATCGGCCACCCGAATCGGAAAATTGCGAATCTGCTCGACCGTCTCGAAGCGCCCGGTGACCCGCAGCTGCACTCGATCCGAACCGGTCTCGAAGAAGCCGGCCGCCGCCACCGCGTTCTGCTCATTCAGCGCCTGCTGCACCACGCCCAACGGTAGACCGAGCGTCGCCAGTTTGGTGTTGGACAGCTCGATCCAGATTTTCTCGTCCTGCAGACCGAGCAGGTCGACCTTGCCGACATCCTTGACCCGTTGCAGCTGCAGCTGAATGCGGTCGGCATAGTCCTTGAGCACCGCGTAGTCGAAGCCCTCGCCGGTCAACGCATAGATATTGCCGAAGGTGGTGCCGAACTCATCGTTGAAGAACGGCCCCTGGATGTCCTGGGGCAAGGTGTGGCGAATGTCGCCGATCTTCTTGCGCACCTGATAGAACAGGTCGGGGATATCCACCGAGTGCATGGAATCGCGGGCGACGAAGGTGACCTGGGATTCACCCGGGCGGGAGAAGGAAACGATCTTGTCGTAGTCACCGGTTTCCATCACCTTCTTTTCGATGCGTTCGGTGACCTGGCGCGAGACTTCCTCGGCGCTCGCGCCCGGCCAGTTGGTGCGCACCACCATGGCCTTGAAGGTGAAAGGCGGGTCTTCGCTCTGGCCCAGCTTGGTGTAGGAGATGGCCCCGACGATACCCAGCAGCAGCATGATATAGAGGACGATCTGGCGGTTGTTCAGCGCCCAGGCGGAAAGGTTGAAGCCCATCGAGACTACTCCTTAGCCGCTAGCTTGACCGCGCGGTTGTCGCGATCCACCGGACGCACCTGCTGGCCTTCGCGCAGCACCTGCACCCCGGCGGCGACCACCCAATCGTTCGCCTGCAGGCCTTCCAGCACCGGCACCAGCTTCTCGCCATAGGCGCCGATGCGCACCGGCGTGCGCTTCAGGGTCGAGGTTTGCGGATCGACCACCCAGACATAGGGCCGCCCCTGCTCCGCCGTCAGCGCCGATAAGGGCACCGCCAGCGGCGCCTCACCGTTGTGGGCGATAAATACCCGCGCGCTCTGGCCCAGCTCGGCGGGTACCTCACCTTGGGTAAAGGCCACGCGCGCGGCGAAGGTGCGCGACTGCGGGTCGGCCGCCGGTGACATCTCGCGAATCCGCCCGGGGAAACGCTGATCCGGCTGCGACCACAGCTCGACCGTCACCGCCTGGCCGACCTTGAAACGCTCGAAGGCTTGTTCCGGCAGGCTGATCGACACTTCACGCTCGCCATCGGCCGCCAGGGTGAACACGCTCTGCCCCGCCGCCACGACCTGGCCGACCTCGACCATGCGCCGGGCGATCACGCCATCCTGCGACGCGCGCAGCACCGCATATCCGGCCTGGTTGCTGGCCACATCGAATTCCGCCTTGATCTGCTTCAGCCGCGCTGCGCCGGAACGGTAGAGGTTTTCGGCGTTGTCGTACTGCGAGCGGCTGACCAGCTGACGATCGAGCAGTTTCTTGTAGCGATCACGCTCGGCGCGCACCAGGTGCAGATTGGCATCGGCCGCCGCCACTTGCGCACGGGTCGCCTCCAGCTGCAGGCGCACATCCTGCGGGTCCAACTCGGCCAGGGGCTGATCCTTCTTCACCTGCTGGCCCACCTCGACCAGACGCTTGCTCACCTTGCCGCCGATGCGAAAGGCCAGCTCCGGTTCCAGGCGCGCGCGCACCTCGCCCGGATAGGTGTCCATCATCTCGGCGGCTGGCTGCGGCTGCACCACCATGGCGGGGCGAATGCTGGGCGCGACCGGCTCGCCATTGCCACAGGCAGCGAGCACGGCAATCAGACTTAAAGGCACAACGAGGGACAAGGCGGGGCGAAACATGATGGATGACCTTTCACGAAGGTTTGGAATACTTATACTGACGGGTATAGTAAAAATAGCAAACTCATCAGTCCAGTATTAAAAGCAGCCAATGCCTAACAAGTTATTACCGCCCAGCGGCCCAGGTCGCCCCAAAGACCTCGTCAAACGTCAGGCCATCCTCGACGCGGCGAAGAACCTATTCATGAGCAATGGCTACGACGGCAGCAGCATGGATGCCATCGCCGCCGAAGCCGGCGTGTCCAAGCTGACGGTGTACAGCCACTTCACCGACAAAGAGACGCTGTTCTGCGCGGCGGTGAAATCCAAGTGCGAGGAGCAACTGCCGGAACTGTTCTTCGAGCTGGCCGCGGACACGCCTATCGAAAATGTACTGCTGACCATCGGTCGCAGCTTTCACGCGCTGATCAACAGCCGTGAATCGGTCGAGCTGCACCGGGTCATGGTGACCCAGGCCACGCAGAACCCCAAGCTCTCGCAACTGTTTTACGAGGCGGGGCCGCAGCGCCTGCTGAATGAAATGGCGCGCCTGCTGAGCCGCGCCGAACTGACCGGCAAACTGCGCATCGACGATCCGCACTGCGCGGCCGACCAGTTCTTCAGCCTGGTCAAAGGCGGCGCCAACTTCTGCCTGCTGATCGGCTGTGGCGAGCCATTGCAAGGCGCGGCCGCCGAGCAGCATGTGCAGAATGCGGTGACCATGTTCGTGCGCGCCTATCGCCCGAACTAAGCCTACGTCGGGCCAGATGAAGACTGCAGCTCCTGTAACCCAGCAAGACTGTCGCTGGGTTTCGCCCAAAAACGGCTCTACCCAGCCTACCCGCTGACGTAGGCTGGTGTAGTTCTGCACAGCTTTAGCTGCCCGCAGGGTGAGGTGCATGGATGCACCATATGAAACCCGGCGCTGGCCTCGATGCAATTCTGAAAAGATCATCTCCCGGATTGCATCCTGGCTACTGGCTTCCCGCAGGGTCGGGTGACGGCCGCTGCTCATGTAACCCAGTAAGACTGTCGCTGGGTTTCGCCAAAAAACGGCTCTACCCAGCCTACGCGCCGATGTAGGCTGGCGTAGAGCGTAGCGAAACCCAGCGCGTAGCCCGACGCCGCCGCGTTTACGACTTCAAGCCTGCAGCTTTTTCTTGGGATAGATGTCGTAGCGGCTGGATTTGCCCTCCAGCGCATAGCCCGGCGTGGCACCGGCGATGATCGGCGCTTTGCGCGGGCGCTTGACCACCACCCGGTGGCTGGCCAGCGCCAGGGCGGCGGCGAGCAAGGCCGGTGCGTCCAGGTCATCGCCGACAAAAGGACGGAACAGACGCATTTCCTTCTTCACCAAGGCGCTCTTGTCGCGATGGGGAAACATTGGATCGAGGTAGATCACCTGCGGCGGCTCGCCCTGCCAGGCGTCCATCAGTTCGATGGCGTTGCCGGTCAATAGCTGCATCTGCGCCACTATCGGCCCCACTTCGCGGTCGCCCCTGGCCCGCGCCAGACCATCCTCCAGCAAGGCGGCGATCAGCGGCTGACGCTCGATCAGGGTCACCGCACAACCCAGGCTGGCCAGGACGAAGCCATCGCGCCCCAACCCGGCAGTGGCGTCCAGCACCCTTGGGCGCACGCCCGGCTGCACGCCCACGGCCTTGGCGATCATCTGTCCGCTACCGCCGCCGAACACACGCCGATGTGCCACCGCGCCCTCGACGAAGTCCACCCGTACCGGCCCCGGTGCATGCGCCCCCAGTTCGGCCAATTGCAGGCCGGCCTCGCCCAGCTGCAAGGCAAAGTCCGCCTCGCCGCTCTGCGGCAAATTCAAGCGCGCGGCCCAGCCAGCGGCGGCCTCGGCCAGATGCGGGACCAAGGCGTCCATGCGGATTGTGGCGCTAGGCCGTGCGTCATTCATCGGAAAATCTGCTCACAGAACGTTCAATACAGGCCCTGGCGGCCTGTCGATAACGGTTAACGCGGCATTCTGCCAGAACCGAGGTGTTCCGGCCGCACCGAGTTCGCCCTGTTTGAGCTGATTACCGCGGGCGCGGCCGCGTAACAGCGCCCTAACGGCACATGCGGAACAGGCCCATATCGACATGCAAGTGGTCGCGATGGGCGGCGTTGTACTGCGGTCCGAGGGTGACATTGAAGCTGTCGCAAGCGCCGTTGTGCACCAGGCGCAAGAAACGCGCGGCGTCGCCTTCTCCCGGCCAGTCGCGCAGCACGCTGATGCGCCGACCGTCACGCAGACGAAACCCGGTGATATCCAGAGCATTGGCCGAGGCATGCTGGCTACGGCGCTGGCTACCCGCAATAGTGCGACAGGCAAAGCTGCCGACATGCTCGAGCTGCATCACCGGCTGGCCGAACACCTCCTGCGCCGCAGGCTGCAAGGCATGTTGCTCGAACAGGGCAAAAGCCGCCGCCAGCGGACAGGTCGTGATAAAGCTGCTGCTGAAACGCACCCCCGAGGCCTGCACTCGCAGGGTATTCTCCAGCGGACAGTCCGCCGCCGGGTTGCTATCGGCCAGCGCCGTGTAACGCAGCGGCGACGTAGCCAGGGCCTGCTGACAGAGCACAGGATCATCCTCCAGGCGCCAGAGCTTGAAGGGCGTCAACAGGTTCGGCGTGGCCCTGACATCCAGTGGCGCCCAGGGATTCCAGCGCGGGGCACATCGAGCCACTGCTGATAGACAGCCAGCGGCACGCCAAACAAACCCGACAATACAAGCAGCACTAGAACACGACGCAAACCCGAGTCCACTCAGGCTTTGAACAGATTGTTGATGCGCTCGAACGGCATGGCCTGTCCGGTCGCCACCAGGCTGCCGCGAGCGGCCAGTTCTTGCGCCGCCTGGAAGAAGGCGCCATAGGCGACGCGCGCCAAACCGGAGCCGAGACTGACGCGTTTTACCCCCAGTCCGGCCAGCTCATCCAGCGACAGCCGCAGGCTGGGCGAGCCCACCAATACGTTGACCGGGCGCGGCGCCACGGCCGTGACCAACGTCAGGATTTCCTCGCGGGTGGTCAGGCCCGGTGCATAGAGCACATCGGCGCCCGCCTCCGCGTAGGCCACCAGGCGTTTGACAGTGTCGTCCAGGTCCGGCCGGCCGTGCAGGTAGTTTTCCGCACGCGCCGCCAGGGTGAAGGCGAATGGCAGGCTGCGAGCCATCGCCACCGCAGCGCGAATGCGCTCGACCGCCAGCTCGAGTGGGTAGATGGGCGACCGCGCATCACCCGTAGCATCCTCAATGGAACCGCCAACCAAACCGATCTGCGCCGCTAGGGCGATGGTTTCGGCGCAGTGCTGAGGTTCATCGCCATAACCGTTCTCCAGATCGGCAGCCACCGGCAGCGGCGTCGCCTCAACGATAGCGCGGGCGTTAGCCAGGGCCTCCTCGCGACTGACCGCGCCTTCTGCATCGCAGCGCGCCAGGGAAAAGGCCAAGCCGGCACTGGTCGTAGCCAGTGCCTCGAACCCCAGGGTCGCGAGCATCTTCGCCGACCCGGCATCCCAGGGATTGGGCAGCACGAACAACCCTTCGCGCTGGTGCAAGGTGCGGAAAGCCTCGCCACGCTCCACCTGAGTAGGCATATCGATCACTCCTCTTTCGATTTCGACCTGTGCCCACCTTAGTCCAGATTCACTGCACCGCAACCACCTCAAAGCAGGCCAAGCGGCTCAGCCGCATCCTCGACAAAATCCACTTGCACCGGCCCCGGTGTATGCGCCCCCAGCTCGGCCAATTGCAAACCTGACTCGCCCAACTGCAAGGCAAACTCCGCCTCGCCGCTCTGCGGTAAATTCAAGCGTGCAGCCCTACCGGCGGCAGTCTCGGCCAGATGCGGGACCAAGACTCCCATGTGAGTTCTGGTGATGGGCTGTTGCTCACCCAGGGCATTCACGTTCAACACTATTCAACTCAGCCATGTCCAATACAGGCATCCCACTCAACTCGGACAGCAGGCGGCCGATAAGCAAAAAGAGCCGGCACCTTGCCAGACCCGGCGCCTTCCAGCCGCACAGAGTTGCTCATGCTTAATGGCGTTTCCGCTTCCAGCACCGCACTGACGGCCTACAGCAGCAACCCGAACCTCAGCGGCCCGGCCGATCTGCGTGCCTACCTGGATTTCCAGATCCTCTTGAGCCGGGTGTTGACCCAGGAGCCGCCGTCGACGGCGCCCGACAACGCAGCCGAGCCGCAGGCCAGTGAGACCGCAGCGCTCGCCAGCCCGGAAGCAGACCTCGATTTTCAGCAATTCATCGCGCAACGCCAGTTCGAGCTGAGCGTCAGCCTCAATCAGCGGCCTGAGAAGGTCGATCGCCTGACCCTGGTACTGCTCGCCGATGCAATCAGCGCCGGCAGCCGGGCACACTCGATAGAACCAGAGCTGACCCGCTACCCGCTCAGCCTGCTGTGAAGCGAGGCAACCAGCACCGCGGGTCGGCGTGCCCTCAACGCCGCGCTTGCGAAGTCGTGCGAAAGCGCCCCGGGGCAATGTCGAAAAACTCGCGAAAGCAGCGGCGGAAGTGCGAGATGCTGACAAAGCCGCTGGCCACGGCGATGTCGGCCAGCGACTTGTTGGTCTGTTGCAGCAGCTGACGGGCACGGGTCAGGCGCAGTTCCAGGTAGTAGCGCGAGGGCGTGGCATTGACGTGACGGCAGAACAGGCGCTCGAGCTGACGCCTGGAGATGCCGACACAGGTGGCGATTTCATCCACCACCAGTGGCTCATCGATATTGTTGTGCATCAGCTCCAATGCCACCTTCAGGGCTTGCGGCAGGGTCGGGTCATAGTCGACGGCCACCACCGACACATCCATGACCTCCTGCATCTTGTCGCAGCTCAGCACTTCTTCTATCGCGCACACCAGTTGCTCGCCACAGCTACGCCGCACCACCTCAAGCATCATACCCAGCGAGCTGTTGGCCCCGGCGCAGCTAATGCGTTCACGGTCCAGCACATGCGAGTGGCTGGACAACTTCACCTTGGGAAACAGTTCGGCCATCATCGCCCGACCATCCGGGTGGAAGGCACACTCGTAGCCATCCAGCAGCCCCGCTTCGGCGAGGAAGTAGGCGCCGTTCCACAGCCCACCCAACATGGCGCCAGCGGCCTCGGCCGATCTGAGCTTGCTCCTGATCAACGGGTCCGCCTGCAGGCGCACGCGAAAACCGCCGCACATGACCAGCATGTCCAGCCGCTTCTCGTCCAGATCGACGAGCCGACATCCAGCCGAGATGGCGATACCCAGATCGCTGACCACCACCGCGTCTGCGCCACCGACCACCAGCACCTCATAGAGCGGCGTCGGGCTCATCAAGTTGGCGGTGACCAGCGCATCCACCGCTCCGGTGAAGGCCATCATCGAAAAGTTATCCAACAACACGAAGGCAACCCGACGCTTCGGCATCGCCGGCCCGCTGCGCAGGTTTCGGTCGAGGTGCGCCATATTCTTATTTTTTAACAAGCTCTCGAAAGAGGATCTCATGTGGCAACTCACAGGCACGGAAGCGTCTACGCAGTAGTAAACCATAGGCGACCAGCCCGCAGCAGTCGGAGTCATAGACCAGCGCGCCGATGAGCAGATCGACGCCACATTTCGCTCCCCTATTCGCCAGATGGCTCAGAACGGCAAAGGCAACTTGGCGGTGCGTCCACCGTCGACCACCAGCACCTGGCCGGTGACGAAGGCCGCCTCGTCGGAGGCGAGAAACACCACCGCGCCACCGACGTCCTGCGGGGTGCCGGTGCGTCCGACCGGGTGCAGGGCCAGCAAGCCCTGACGCGCGCCCACTGGATCGGCCTGAGCATTGATGTAGGCATTGCTCAGGTCCGAGTCGATCCAGCCCGGAGCGATGGCATTGCAACGCACCCCGTCGCGGCCCAGGTCCACCGCCAGCGCCCGGGTCAGGCCGTGCACGCCGGCCTTGGAGGCGCAGTAGGCGGCATGCTGCGGGTTGGCGCCGAGGCCTTCGATCGAGCCGATGTTGATGATGCTGCCGCCGCCGCGCTGACGCATCTGCGCCAGCAGTTCACGGGCCAGAAACACCGGCGCGCGCAGGTTGACCACCATCATCCGGTCCCAGTCCTGCTCGCTCATGGCCTCGATCGGCTGCTCGAACATGAAGCCGGCGTTATTCACCAGCACGTCGATACCGCCGAGCAGTTCGGCCGCGGCCCGGGCGATCAAGCGCGGGGCGCCGGACTCGGCCAGATCGGCCTCGACGAAGAACACCTGCGGGTTATTCGCCAGCTCCGCGTCCAGCGCCTGGCGCTGGGCCACCAGCACCCGCGCGCCAGCGGCCAACAATTTTTCGGTAATGCCGCGACCGATGCCGCGACCGCCGCCGGTGACTAGGGCGTTTTTTCCAGTTAGTAGCATGTTCGTCTCCGTAAATAGGTCGTTGAAAAACGTAGCGAGCGATGACCAGACAAGGCGAAATCAGCCGAGAAAGCGCAATTTACGAGCTGTAAATGAGCATTTCGAGACGCCGCGTCCCGGGCTGATTTCAACGCTGCATGGCCGAGCGCAGTAGTTTTGCAATGACCTGTTAGCCTGAGACTGGCTTGGCGCCGGTCACTTCTAGCGCTTCCCCAGCGATATAGCGGGCCTCGTCGGAGGCCAGGAAGGCGATCACGTCGGCGATGTCCTCCGGCTCGGCGATACGCCCCAGGGGCACGCTCTTGTTCAGTTCCTCGACGGCCTTATCCGGGTCCAGGCCGCGGCGTTCGAAGCCGCTGCGGATCATCGGCGTATTGATCTCGTGCGGGCATACGGCATTGACCCTGATGCCCAGCGGCGCGCAGTCACGGCCGAGGTTCTTGCTCAGCGCCGCCACCGCGCCCTTGCTGGTGCAGTAGGCGACGTGGCCGGGGCCCGGGTAGACGCCCCACACCGAGGAGGTGTTGACGATGGCCGCGCCCTGGCGCCCCTTCATGTGCGGGATAGCCGCGCGGCAGATGTAGAACACTGCATTGAGGTTGACGCCCATGGCGTCGAACCACATCTCGTCGGTGGTCTCCTCGATGGTGCCGCGCGGGATGATGCCGGCGTTGTTGAGCACGATATCGAGGCCGCCGAAGCTTTCCACGGCGGCACCGACCACGGACTCGCAATAGCTCTTCTCACGCAGGTCGCCAGCCAGGTAGCTGACCTCGGCGCCGAGGGCGCGGGCCTGTTCGGCGATCTTTGCGCAACCGGCCTCGTCGCGATCGGAGAGCATCAGCCGCGCGCCCTCGCGGGCAAAAAGCAGGGCCAAGGCCTGGCCGACACCGCCGGCGGCGCCGGTGATCAGGGTGACTTTCTCGGCGAATTTCATAGGGCAACCTCCTTGAGCTGGGTTGAACCAGGCAGCGCCTGGTGGGATTCGGTGTGGAACAGCAGCTTGAATAGAGCTGAGCAGTCGGCGCTGGCGGGCAGCTCGGCGACGGCCTGCTCGATGGCCTGGCGTCGCTCGGCATCGAGGCTGACGCCGGCCAGCAGGTGAAACTTGGCGCTGAACTCCGCCGGACTCATGGCCGTGGCCGGGTCGCCCTTGGCTGCGGTGATCGGGCTGACGAAGCGCTGACCGTCCTTGAGCAGCAGCGAAACCCGCGAGAGGATTTCCTGCGGGAAGCGCGCCGACAGGTCGTCGGCCTCGACGATCTCGATGCGCCGGCTGACCGCAAGAATGTCGGGCGCATGCACCGAGTCTCCAGTCACTTCCAGCGGGCCGACCTGGCCGCGCACCACCAGCGCCGCCAGCGGGAAGGCCAGGGCGTACTGCGCCTCGTCGGCGTTGGCCGGAGTGTGGCCCTGCAGACGCATGGACTCGTGAAAGGTCTCGACGCTGATCTGCTCGATGGCCTCGCCGCAAATCTGCGGGTGTTCGGCCAGCAGCGCGGTCATCGCGGTCAGCGCTGGCTGCGCCCAGCGGCACACCGGCCAGGGCTTGAAGTACTGCGCGTCGATTTCCCAGCGCTGCCCGAGGTCATGCCACTGGGCGGCTACTGCCGTGGTTTCCACCGTCTCGGCCGGCGCGCCGGTGACCCCGGCCTGGGCCAGCAACAAGGCATTCAACCCGGCATAGGCGCCGGCGCCGTGGGCGTCGCGGAGCATCGAGGGATGATCGACCAGGCGCATCATCGGGCAGCGCGGGCCAAAGTACTCGGCGATGCCCAGGGCATGGCGAAAGGTCTGCTCGTCCAGGCCGAGCAGGCGGGTGCCAGCGCAGACCACGCCCAACCCGGAGAAGGAACCGGAAGCGTGGTATTCGGGCGCGGTGGCCATCAATGCGACGCCCGCGCGCAGCGCCGTTTCATAGCCGATACACAGCGCGCTGAGCAGCTCTTCGCCGCTGATGCTGCGGCCCTGCTCGCGGCAGGCATCGACCAGGGCCAGCACGGCCGGCACCACGGTGGCGCCGGCATGGCCCTTGGAGGTGAAGTGGCCTTCGTGGGCATCCAGGCTATCGACGCTGAAACCACCGGCCCAGCCGGCGCCCAGCGGGTGCACCGCACGACCGTCGAACAACAGGCGGCTACTCAGAACACCAGCCGGGTAATGACTGACCGCATAGCGTTTAAGCGCCTGGCTGGTTTGATTGTCGCGGGCGCCGGCGGCGACCCCGAGAATATCCAGCAAACAGGTCTGCAGCAGATCACGGGTGTGCTGCGGCGCCTGGCTGAACCTGAAATCACGGACGAACGAATAGAGCGACATGCGCTTACTCCACAGACGAGACGCGGATCGACAGAAAAAAGGCGCCCATGGGGCGCCGAAAAGGTTTGTCGCGTGAGCCGCCGGACTCAGTTAGCCGCGGCGCGGGAAGCGGCCAGCCAGCTATCGAACTGCTCGCGGTGCGCTGCGACCCACTCGGCGGCATGCCGACCGATGTCCTTGGCACTGTTCTCGCCTTGCTGCATCTTCAGGTTCTGCGCGCTCTCGTCATCAGCGGTGATCTGCACCTGGGAGAGGAACTTCAAGGCCGCCGGATTCTTCTCGGCAAAGTCCTTGTTCAGCACGGACTCGACCTTATCCACGGCGAAGCCGAGGTTCTTGCCGTTGAAGCTGGTGTTGACGTCGTTCTTGCCATCGGGCAGATCGGTGTAGGGCACCTCCAGCCAGACCACGTCCTTGCCCTCGACCAGCACACCGGCGATCCACTGCGGCACCCAGGTGTAGTAGAGGATCGGCTTGCCCTCCTTGTAGCGGGCGATGGTGTCGGCCATCAGGGCGAAGTAGGAGCCGCGATTGTGACTGACGGTCTTCTCCAGGTCATAGGCCTTGAGGTGGTGGTCGATGATCAGCTCGCAGCCCCAGCCCGGGTTGCAGCCGGTGAGATCGGCCTTGCCGTCGCCATCGCTGTCGAACAGCTTGGCGATCTCCGGCTTCTTCAGGTCAGTCAGGTACTTGATGTGGTACGCGTCGGCGGTCTTCTTGTCGATCAGGTAGCCCTGCAGCACGCCCGGGATCACGTCACCGGCCTTGACCAGGGTGTCGTCGCCGCCGGCCTTCTGGTAGAAGGTGTCGTGCAGCTTGTCCCACAGGTGCACGCTGAAATCCGCATCGCCGTAGGACAGTGCAAGCATCATGGTGGCGTATTCGGTTTCCTTGGGCTCCTGCACGTCGTAGCCCAGCTCGCGCAGACCGGCGACGGCAACCTCGCCGCGGAAACGCTCCTCGGCAATGCTCGGGAAGATCGGCGTCACCTTCACCCCCTCGCCAGGTTTCTCGGCCGAAGCGGCCTGGCCGCAGAGCGGCAACAGGCTCAGGGATGCAACTGCCGCGCAATGCAGCAGCTTCTGGGTGAATCCACGCTTGTGCAAAGTCATCGTCATCTACCTCTTGTGATTTTCTTCTCGGGTTAACGTACGGGCAGGTTTCAGGAACTGGCTTTGGCCGTTTGCGGGCGGCTGCCGAACAGGCGCAGCACCAGGCCGACGGGGCCACTGTGGTACCAGCGCCGGCTCGGGTCGGCATTGCTGCGCTCACCCATGGCCTGGGTCAGGCGGTCGAGGAAGATCGCCAGCAGCACCAGACCGACGCCGCCGACCGTGGCCAGGCCCATGTCCAGGCGGCCGATGCCGCGCAGGACCATCTGCCCGAGGCCACCGACCGAGATCATCGAGGCGATCACCACCATCGATAGCGACAGCATCAGGGTCTGGTTGATACCGGCCATGATGGTCGGCGCGGCCAGCGGCAACTGTACGCGCATCAGCATCTGCCGCGCGGTGCAGCCGAACGCCCGGGCTGCCTCGATTTTGTCTTCCGGTACCTGGCGGATACCAAGGTTGGTCAGGCGCACCAGCGGCGGTACGGCGAAGACGATGGTCACCAGCACGCCGGGGACGTTGCCGATGCCGAACAGCATCACCACCGGCACCAGGTAGACGAACGCCGGCAGGGTCTGCATGGCATCCAGGATCGGCCGCACGACTCTTTCCACATGATCGCTACGGGACGAGAGAATGCCCAGCGGCACGCCGATCACCGTGCAGAAGAACACCGAGGTCAGCACCAGCGCCAGGGTGGTCATGGCCTCCGACCAGACGCCGACCAGGCCCAACAGGGTCAGGGTCACGGCACAGAACCAGCCCAGGCGCGCGCCGGCCACCTGCCAGCCGAGCAACGAGGACAGGAGAATGCCGATCGATGGCGGGATGCTCTGCAGGATGTATTCGAAGCTGTTGAGCACCTGGTCGATCGGCCAGCGGATGGCGCGGAAGAAATCACGGAAATTGTGCACCAGGAAATTCAAGGCACCTTCCACCCAGTCGCCCAGGGGAATGGTCAAAGTCTGGAAGGGGTCGAGGAAACTGAACTCTGTCATGGGAATACCTGCTCTTCGATTCTGCTGGAGGAAATGCTGTCAGGAGTGGTCAGTCGCTCAATGGCGGCTCAGCGTCTGCAGCAGCAGATTCTTGGAAATGGTGCCTTTGAAGGCACCGCCGTGGTCCAGCACCGGCACCGGGTAAGGCACCGAGGCCACCAGGTCGAGCACGTCATGCAGCGGTGTATCGACGTAGATCGGTTGATGGTGATCCAGACGCAGCTGCTCGAGGCGCTGCAAACCGGCGGCGCTGTCGTCGAACGCGTCGGGCTCGACCACGCCGAGCAGGCGATTGCCCTCGTCGACCAGGTAGCCGAACGGCACGCCGGCCTGGAAGCCCGGCACACTGCCGTTGACCCGGCACACGGCGGCAGGATCGACCTGAGCTACATCACCGGCGTTGAGCACCCGCGAGCTGTCGAAGCCGTGGAAGAAGTTCTCCACGTACTCGTTGGCCGGATTGCACAGCAGTTCCTGCGGGGTGCCGATCTGCACCACCCGCCCGCCTTCCATGATCGCGATGCGGTGACCGATGCGGACCGCCTCTTCGATGTCGTGGGAGATGAAGATGATGGTGCGCTGCTGCTCCGCCTGCAGGCGGATCAGCTCGCCCTGCATCTCGCTGCGGATCAGCGGATCCAGCGCGGAGAAGGCCTCGTCCATCAGCAGGATGGTCGGGTCGTTGGTCAGCGCCCGGGCCAGGCCGACGCGCTGCTGCATGCCGCCGGACAGCTGATGCGGATAACTGTTTTCGTGGCCAGCCAGACCGACCTGGCTCAAGGCCTCCAGCGCCCGGGTGCGGCGCTCCTGCTCGCTGACCCCGGAAATCTCCAGGCCGAAGGCGGCGTTGCCCAGCACACTCATGTGCGGCATCAGGGCGAAGGACTGGAACACCATGCCCATTTCCTTGCGCCGTACCTGGAGCAGTTCCTTGTCGGACAGCCCGGTGATTTCCCGGCCATTGAGGTGGATGCTGCCGGAGGTGGGTTCGATCAGCCGGTTGAACAGGCGCACCATGGTCGACTTGCCTGAACCGGACAGGCCCATGATGACGAAGATTTCGCCACGCTTGACCGAGAAGCTGGCGTCGAACACGCCAACCACCTGACCGGTTTTCTGGAATATCTCGTTCTTGTCGGCGCCGTTGCGCAACATATCCATGGCAACTTCCGGCTGCGGCCCGAAGACTTTGAATATGTTCTTGACCGAAAGTATCTCGTCAACTTGGGTCATTGCGCCCTCTTCTTGTAGGTATATGAGCCGTCATCTTGGCGACGCCGCGAGGCGCTTTATCCGGGCCGAGCAAATCCCGCCAGCGCTTAACTTGCAACAAGTTGCCGCCGGCCATTAATTGCCTGGATCACCGCGAATATGCCCGTTGGCGACTGCCTGCACAGCGTTCGCCGGGTGGGTTCAAGTTAGAGTTTGGGGGGCTGAGCGTCCAACTACATTTGTTCGGCCAAAACAATAACCTGATGTTATTGATTGAGCGCAGGGGCACTGGCGATATGGAGGACTAGCCGTGGCGAGCAAGGCTTATCGTGGGGCACGGCAGGCGCTAAGGAGTTGGCTAGCAAACGCCCTGCTCAGCGCTCAGCCGACAGGTTGAGCAAGCGGCTAGCCGACGAAATTAACCCTGGGCTGCGGATAACTGGCCTTCATACGCTGCGCAGCGGCCTCTGCCGCATCCAAACCGGCATTCACAGCGTCCTTGAATCCCGCATCGATCATTGCCTGCAAACCGGCCGCCGTGGTGCCTCGATAGTCGAGCATGGCCTGCACCATCTCGGCCGGCGGCATGCCATCGTGACCGAGCAACTGGCTCGCCCCCACCACCACGCCACGCACCGCGCGCTCGGCGACCTGGCGCGGCAGCCCCTTGGCCAGGGCATGAGCGAGCAGCGCCTCGGCTAGCAGCGCCGGATAGGCCGCTCCGGAGCCGACCAGCCCGGTCAGGTAGTCGAGATCCGCTTCGCTCGTCACCTCATCGGTGCTGCCGCAGGCCTCGAACATGGCTCGGGTGAAGGCCTTGTCGGCGGCCGTCACCTGCTCCGTGGCAAACCAGGGCGTATAGCACTGGCCGATCTGCGCCGCCGCATTGGGCATGGCGCGAATGATCCGCCGACTGCCGGTACGGGCGACCAGGGTCTCGAGCGACACGCCGGCCATAAAGGAGATCACCAGCTTGCCGGCGGCCTCGATGGCGACATCGACGAACTGCTCGGGGCGCACCGACAGCACTATGACCTCGGCTCGTTGCGCCAGCTGGCGATTGTCCTGAGTCAGCTGCACGGCGGGCCAGGCGTCGAACCCCTCCACGCGCCCGGAGCGACTGGAGAGGATCAAGGAGGCCGGCTGCAGCACGCCGCGCTCCAGCATGGCGGCGCCGATGGCACGGCCCAGCCAGCCACCACCGCCGATGATGCCGACCGTCAGTTCACTTGGCATACAAGTACCCTCCCAGGGTCACGACAACGTTTAAATGCCTGTTAATCGCGGTCGTACCCCTGTATCGCGATCCCTGGGTGGGTTAGGCGCACGCTAGCGATAGCAATAAGCCTGCAAGATCCGTTGCGCCGTAACCCACCATCGGCGCGACGCAGGCCTATCGCCTGGTGGGTTACCCGGCGCGCCGATGCCGCAGTTGATTTCAACTACCCGGCCTGCACCGCTAACCCACCCAGTGATCTGACCTTGCATGATTGACACGACACTAGACTGAATGATTCGCCGCCTGCGCAACCAGCGTCGGCTCTGGCACCGCGTAGCCGTGGCGGGCATAGAAACGCTGGAGTTCACGGGGCTCCGGCGCCTGCCCGGTAAAGATGGTCACGTACTCGGGGATGCGCTGCATACGCGTCGGCAGATCCTCGCGGGTGTTCATGCTGATATAGCCGATCTGGGTCAGGTACATCGATCTGGCCCGCACATCGGCCGCCATGCCCGCGTAGCCGAAGCGGCTGAACATAGCCGCCAGTGCCGCCAACCGCGCCGTGTCGGCGCGCTCGATTTGCGCCGCCACTCGGGGCTCCTGCAGCGCCCAACTGCGCAAGGCGAACTCGAACTGCGAGTCGAACAGCGCGGGGTTCAGCCAGCAGTCGAACACGTTGAGAATGGCCTCGGCGATGCCTTCCGCGTAGGCCTCGCTCTGGCGGATCAGATTGCCGCTGTTCTTGTCGCGCCAGCGCTCGATCAGCGCTGCCAGCAGCTCTTCGCGATCGGTGAAGAACCAGTAGAAGCTGGTTCTCGACAGGTTCAGCTTCTTCGCCAGCGGCAGGATCCGTACGGACTCGACGCCCGACTCGATCAGGCTGTCGTACGCCGCCTGCAGCCAGACCTCGGCCGATCCACGCCAGCCGCTATCACTCGATTTCTTGGACTCGTTCATGGGTCGATGGTAGCCAGCGAGCTGGCCTCGCACAATCCGAATGTCCGCAAGCGTCGATAAAAATGACAGGGCTGTACATTTCCTCAAGTTCACGCTCGTCCCGGGCAACCTGGCAGCGCCTGGCAAGGCCCAGTGCGCGTGAGGGGGTACCTGCTTGCGACAGAAACCCAGCAATAGCGACAGGCGCAGCGGAGGATCAATGTACAGCCAGGTATATCCACTAGACACAAGTGTACATTTTAGGTAAATACAGACTCACGTCCCCGTCCACGTGGAGCCCTGACCATGTCGAATGACCCGTTGCTGCAGCCCTACCAGCTCAAGCACCTGCGCCTGCGCAACCGCATCATCACCACCTCGCATGAGCCGGCCTATCCCGAGGACGGCATGCCCAAGGCGCTGTATCGCGCCTACCACGTCGAGCGTGCCAAGGCCGGCGTGGCCCTGACCATGACCGCCGGCTCGGCCGCGGTGTCGCGGGACAGCCCACCGGTGTTCAACAACATCCTCGCCTACAAGGATGAGGTGGTCGGCTGGATGAAGGACCTCACCGACGAGTGCCACGAGCACGGTGCGGCGGTGATGATCCAGCTGACCCACCTGGGCCGGCGCACCCGTTGGGACAAGGGCGACTGGCTGCCGGTGGTGTCGCCTTCGCACAACCGCGAGGCGGCGCACCGCGCCTTCCCCAAGCAACTGGAAGACTGGGACATCGAGCGCATCATCAAGGACTACGCCGATGCAGCCGAGCGCATGCAGGCCGCCGGCCTGGACGGCATCGAGCTGCAGGCCTACGGCCACTTGATGGACCAGTTCTGGTCGCCGCTGACCAACGAACTGGATGCACCCTATGGTGGCTCGCTGGACAACCGCTTGCGCTTCACCTTCGAGGTGCTCAGCGCCATTCGCCAGCGCGTCGGCAACCAGTTCATCGTCGGCGTGCGCTACACCGCGGACGAAATGCTCAACGGTGGCCTGAACGCCGATGAAGGTATGGACATCTCGCGCCGGCTCAAGGCCAGCGGCATGGTCGACTTCCTCAACGTGATTCGCGGCCACATCGACACCGACGCCGGCCTGACCGACGTGATTCCGATCCAGGGCATGGCCAGTTCGCCGCACCTCGACTTTGCCGGGCAGATCCGCGCCGCCACCGATTTCCCAACCTTCCACGCCGCGAAAATTTCCGATGTCGCCACCGCCCGCCACGCCATCGCCTCGGGCAAGGTCGACATGATCGGCATGACCCGCGCGCACATGACTGACCCGCACCTGGTGCGCAAACTGATCGAAGGTCGCGAGCAGGACATCCGTCCCTGCGTCGGCGCCAACTACTGCCTCGACCGCATCTACCAGGGCGGCGCGGCCTACTGCATCCACAACGCCGCCACCGGCCGCGAAACGACCATGCCCCATGAAATCCCCAAGGCCGCCACGCGGCGCAAGGTGGTGATCATCGGCGCCGGCCCGGCGGGCCTGGAAGCGGCCCGGGTCGCCGGCGAACGCGGTCACCAGGTGCTGGTGTTCGAGGCGGCCAACCACGCCGGTGGTCAGGTGCGCCTGACCGCACGCAGCCCACGCCGGCGCGAGATGCTCGGCATCATCGACTGGCGCATGGAGCAATGCACGGCGCTGGGCGTCGAGTTCCGTTTCAACACCTGGGCCGACGCCGAGACCGTTCGCGCCGAGCTGGCGGACGTGGTCATAGTCGCCACCGGCGGCTTCCCCCACACCGAGATCCTCAGCGCCGGCAACGAGCTGGTGGTGTCGGCCTGGGACATCATCTCCGGCGACGTCAAACCCGGCACGAATGTGCTGCTGTTCGACGATGCCGGCGACCACACGGCGTTGCAGGCGGCCGAGTTCATCGCCCAGAGCGGCGCCAAGCTGGAAATCATGACCCCGGACCGCTCCTTTGCCCCGGAAGTCATGGCCATGAACCTGGTGCCCTACATGCGCTCGCTGCAGAAACTCGACACCACCTTCACCGTCACCTACCGCCTGGATTCGGTGGCCCGCGAAGGCCAGACCCTGGTGGCCCAGATCGACAGCGATTATGGCGGAGTGCGCAAGCAGCGCCACATCGATCAGGTGGTGGTCAACAACGGCACCCGGCCAATGGACGAGCTGTATCTGGAACTCAAACCCTTCTCGCGCAACCTCGGCGCGGTCGACCACGGCGAGCTGATCATCGGCCAGCCGCAGACCCGCAACGATAACCCGGAGGGCGAGTTCCAGCTGTTCCGCATCGGCGATGCAGTGGCCGCGCGCAATACCCATGCGGCCGTCTACGACGCCTTGCGCCTGGTCAAGGACCTCTGAGCACGTTGCTCAACTCACCAAGCCCCTGAAGCAGGTCGGGGGCTTCTTCACGTTCATCAGCGAGCAAGCCATCCGGCGCGGTTCGATCACCAACATCAGGCAACCGGTACAGCGAATTGATCACGGCGCCGTCTCGGACAATCAGAACCGAACACCTGTCGAGTTGAGCCGCCCCCGCTCGGCCCAACCCAGGAAGAGCTGCACCAAATTCGCGCACAAATTATCGACTGCACACTCATGCACCGTCTTTAACAAATTTATATCGGTCGCTTCCTCCGCCCAATATACGGCTTTGGCGCTGCCATTGCGCTGCTCAGTGTAGGCAGCGATCAATTGCTGACGATCGGACACACTTCTAAGGACGCTGCCGAGTATCTGACCTGCGGTCAAGCCGCGGAATCAAACTGCAGTAGTGGATACAGTCATTCATCCAGCCTTTCGCGGCCGGACTCCGAGGCTGACAATGCTCAAGCCCTTTATAGGCATCGAACTCTCGCGAATATAAAGGCAGATGGGCGCCAGAAGTCATCGACACGACTCTACTCATTCCCCACGCCTGGTCTATATCGTGCGCCGCACGCAAGTTTCATAACAATCATCCCGAAGGACTAGGGCTGGTTGCGGCCTATCGACGACAGGCCTATAAGTAATGATTGGCCTGGCAGACTAATTGCTTGTTAATTAATCTTTGACAAGCCTTTGCTTGTCGTCGAACCGAAGAGCCGGTGCCACACAAAGATATCAAGACTCAGGCATCTTCCTTAAATATTTGTTCAGAGACGGTCGATATCATGCACATACCGCAGTGTCAATATGAAATCAGGCGCGTTGGGTTCGTTCTGATCCCTGGTTTCGCCTTGACGTCTTTTTCATTGGCGGTGGAGGCGCTCAGCGTATCCAATCTCCTCCGGGGCACAACGGTATATGACTACCACCTATACAGTGGCGATGTCGACCCTGCAGTGACTGAGGTACTAACCTCCAACGGTGTTCCGATAAAAATCTCCGAAGACATTGGCAGTATCGAGGCGTGCAACCTGTTATTTATATGCGCATACAAGAAGGCGGCGACATATAACAACCTAGCGCTTTTCGCAAAGTTGCGTGCACTGAAAAAAACCGGCTGCAGATTGGCATCACTCTCAAGTGGCAGTTTTATTCTGGCCAAGGCCGGAGTTTTACGAGGTAATTCTTGCACCCTGTTCAGCGAACAGATGCCATCATTCAAGGAACTATACCCATCGGTGGCCGTAGAGGAGAGTATCTATACGGTTGGAGATGGTATTTTTACCTGCCAAGGCGGTACTACTGCATTGGATATGCTGCTTTATATCATTAGCCAGGATCACGGTGCCGACTTTGCATCCAGCGTTTCCCAGCAGTTCTGCCAGGACAGGATCAGAAGCCGGGATGAGATACAGAATGCCCGTCGTTATCTTGAGTTGAGAATGAAGGCGCCCTGTTTAGGTGCAGCCATCGAGATGATGGAGGCCAACATCGAAACCCCCTATGCCATCGAGGACCTGGCAGGAAAGGTCGGCACGACGGTGCGGACGCTGGAGCATGCCTTCCGGACCCACGAAAATACCACGCCGGTGAATTACTACCTGCACCTCCGACTGAGACGCGCCAGGGCCATGATCGAGGATACCTCCCTCCCCATCGCTACCATCGCTCAGGCTACGGGGTTCGCCTCGCAAAGCTACTTCACCAAGCGCTTTCGCGAGGCCTATGGCATTTCCCCGAGCCGCTTGCGCAGCGCCAAAATATTATAAATTTCTTCGGCTTTGTTATATCTCGGAAACTCCGTCGGGTAGATGCTATCGGTCAACTTCACTCAACTGCAAATGAGGTAATGACCGTGGTACAAATGATCGAAAGTTGCCTGACCAGCAAGTCGACCTCGTTCAACGAGATCCCTATAGTCGATATCGGTCCGCTGCTGGATGGTAGCGATGCAAACTCGGTGGCTCGTCAAATAGGCCACATTTGCGAGAACATAGGCTTTCTATATATCAAGAATCACGGTGTGCCGGCCTCTTTGGTGCAAGACGTGTATCGGCTGGCGCAGGATTTTTTCGCTCAGCCGTTTGAGGTCAAGAATCGCCTCAATATCGTCAACTCAGGTCAGACATTGCGTGGCTATATCCCCATGTATGGAGAGAATGTCGACCCTACCAACACCAAGGATTTTAAGGAGTGCTTCGATTTTGGTCGGCCTGAAGAGGCGGTTTCTCCGTTTTTCGGACCAAACCTGATGCCCGAGGCTCATCAAGAGTTCAAACGTGTCATGGACACCTACCATGCCACCATGCTGAAGCTTGCGCGCAAATTAATCAGCGCAATTGCCTTGAGCCTGGACTTGCCGGCGGATTATTTCGAAAAGCTGCAGAAGAAGCCAATTACGATTCAGCGCCTGTTGCACTACCCGCCGCAGTTCGGCGATATCACCCTGAAGGAAATTGGTATTGGCGCACATACTGATTACGGCTTCCTGACCATTCTCTCGCAGGATGCAAATGGAGGACTTCAGGTCCAGAATAGAAACGGTGAGTGGGTCAGCGCACCGCCCGTGGCGGATACCTTCATTGTCAATATTGGTGATCTGGTCCAGACCTTTACCAATGATCGTTACATCTCCACCATGCATCGTGTCATCAATACCAGCGGCGTGGACCGTTACTCGGTGCCGTTCTTTATTGACCTAGATTTCGATGCGGTTGTCGATGTCGTTCCCACCTGCTCCAGCGCAGAGAATCCGAGTAAGTACCCGCCCTATACCAGTGGCCAGCACAAGTACAAACGTTTCGTCGATAGCTATGCCCACTTGCAAGATGTTGTCATAGGAGGGTAATTCAACCAAAGAGCAACTAAGACGTCGGAGTGATTTATTTTTAGTTACTCCGACCATTAACGATTAATCGAAACCCAGCGATCGTACTGCAGAAAAGTTAGCCGAATAAAAAAGGCTCTTCGCATTGTCGCGGGGAAGAGAGGATTGACAGTCAGGGATGCAGGTAAATTGGCAGTCGCCAAACACACCAGCCCCTGCACCCTGCTGTCAC
>NZ_VIUH01000002.1 GCF_007993865.1 Pseudomonas sp. SJZ079
TTTCTCTGGGGCGGGTTACCGCCAGGGCGGTACTGGAAGCATTACCACCGCTTGATCCATATGGGTGACTGGCGCGACTCGGTCGTAGCCACAAATGAGAAAACGGGTTCGATCGGTTCAACTGATCAGGTTTAGCAACGGGAACACCCTGCTGTTAAAAAAGCAGGGCGGGTAGGCTTTGGATCTTGACGTAGGACCGGCTAATGGGTGTCCCCTTTTTCCTTCCATCCTGGGCATAAATAATCCTCCATCCTTAGAACCTACAAGCCTAGCTCAGCTTGGAAAAATAAATCTGTCCCCTTTTTTCTCTGCCCCCTTTTTTCTCTTTTAACTTTCATAAGCTGGCTTTCCATATTTGGCCAAACTATAAAACTCAAAATACTCTTCCTCCACATCAGGAAGATAGTCCCTAGTCATTTTCTCGAAATGCGGAATATCATCAACTGGTGAAATTGAGTCACTAGCTAGAACTTGCTCAATAATTTCTCCTAGCTCACCACTCAAAAACTCAGCGGCCATCGGATCTTTTGAATTACAAAGAGCTAATTTCAGTTTTTCAGCACTATTTTTTAACAGCCTAACTTGCTCTTGCGTGAACATTTTCTCAGACTTATTCATTTCCGTACACCCTAAGAACATCTACCTTTTCAGGGACGCTCCAGTTTTTTAGATTGGGAACAATAGTTTGGCTTGCGCCACCTTTAGCGGTGTAACCGCCCTCTTGAATCTCAGCAACTTTACTTTCAAATACAACAGGCCTTGTGCCTGGCCTTGGCTTAATGGCGTACACATCGTAGCTGCCTACAAAATTCTTATAGGGCAACCCTGCCTCTTGTGCCAACTTTTCCGGGTTATTTTTGAAATACTCAACTTCCGACTTCGTAAAGTAGTACGAAGAACGGCCTGGCACATTATTTGCCGACACAAACTTATAGAGGGCTTCACCTTGATCAATATCACGCTTTATAGGAACAGTTGAGCCCGACTTAATATTTCCGTCAGCTAAATTTTTTGCTAAATCATCAGATAAGTCTGCAGCTTTATATTCACTGTATAAATCAGCTCTAACCGATTGAACTGAAGGCAAATCTGGATTAACTCCTTTGGTATTAAAGGGTGAACTTGATGAAATTAATGGTGTATTTAAACCTGCCTCAGCATCGGCAGCGCCCGCATGCGTCCCAGAGTTTGCCGTACTGGTTGTGCTGGCATTATTCACTGGACCAGTTGCTTTTGCACCATCTCCTGCAGCCGCCTTACCAACACCTCCAACCCGATTCAGCGCTACAAAATTCAACGCAAACTCAGTTGCCCACTGCGCATCAACCTTAGCAGCCGCCTCCGGATTACCCTGCAGTTGATACAGAAACGCCTGGGCATCCGCTTCGGTCTTCGCTTGGTTAAAGGCTTTAAGCAATTCATCCGGTTTGGAAATACTTTGCAGCGTGCCGTTAACCAGTAGCGAACTAGTGCCCGTAAAGTCACCCACTAAGCTCTTGCCAACACCGTAAAGATTGCTTGCCGTTTTGTCTACCGCTGCACCTGTACCTTGGGCCGCACCCCACAGCCCTGGCAACACACCGCTACCTGAGTAGTAATTCAGATACTTCCGGTAAAAGTCATTCTGCGCCCATCCTTCAGGGGTATAGCTCACTAAAGAATCTGCATTCACCAGCGGGTCATAGAAATCCGTATGGTTGAGCTGGTAGTTCTGCAAAAGTCGTAGAGTTTCAGCAGCCGTATAAGGCCTACTCAAATCAATAAGCATTGGCACGTCGCCTTCTGCGGCGGC
The DNA here is from genome assembly GCF_007993865.1 of Pseudomonas sp. SJZ079. Classification (GTDB taxonomy): domain Bacteria; phylum Pseudomonadota; class Gammaproteobacteria; order Pseudomonadales; family Pseudomonadaceae; genus Aquipseudomonas. The sequence continues at coordinate 1,793 of NZ_VIUH01000002.1, forward strand.
GACGTCATAGCGGTTTCCAAGCGGAGCCAGGGCGATCCCTAAATGGACCAAGGTCGACGAATCGAATATTTCGCGCCCGGCAATGGTTTGCTGCCAGTCAGCATCCGTGTAATAGGCAAAGACGGCCGCTAAACGACGAGTCGCTTCCTCCTCACTGATGCCTTTCTCTTTAGCCAGCACCTTGGCTTGTTTCTCGATGAGCATCCGCTCATCCGGATGCAACTGCCGGTTATACAACTCCACCCCGGCAGCACTGTTGCCTGCCGCAACTTGCCCGGTCAGACCACCACCAGACCCCGCCGCAACGCCCATTCCGGTCGCGATCAAGGTGGCGACGGCCTTGCTGTCCGCCTCGTTTAGCCCGCTATCTTTCAGCGCGTCACCAATCGCTGGCATCAAAGCGGCGGATGCACCAGCACCCAGTGCACTGCTCGCTACACTGCCACCGGCCAAGCCCTGAATGGCGCCGGCGGTGGCGTGCAACAAGACGCGTGCAATCCCGCCCTCATCCCAGGCGGCCTTGCTCGTTTCATCCGTTGCTTCGCTATGCTTCTTGTCCGCGTAGTCGCCGATTTGGTTGAAGGTATCGGCGGCCGTGGTGTTGGCCACAATACCCTCCGAGGTGCCACCGCCCGTGCCCCCCAGGCCGGCGGCCAGTAGACCGGTGGCGATATCGGCGAACAAGCGCTTGTCGCCGCCAACGTCCCACTTCTTGGCGTCCTCGATGGCAGCGTTTGCCGCGGCGACATCCTCTAGCGACCCCGTTTTGTCCGCCTGGGTGAACTTCTCCTGCGCGGCCTTCTGCTTGGCCTGTGAGATGGTCGAAACCACGCTCTGGCCCAGCGCCACCGTGCTCTGGATCAGGTCCATGCGCTCTTGCATGGCTTTTTCGTCCGGGCGGTCGAGTAGCTGGTTGGCACCGGTGGTATTGCGGCTCAGACCATCCAGGTCCTGTGCGCCGGCGGCGCTGCGCACCTCGATAGAGCCTGGGCTGATGGCACTGCGTGTAGTGCTGCGGTCCGAGTCTTCCAGCGCCAGCGGCAAACCGCCACCCAGCGAGGAAAGCGCTTTAATATCTCCATCTTCGCCGCCCTTGGTGGTACCGCCGGAGCTATAAGACACGCTCAGGCTAGCGGACTGGCTCTCGATCTCGCTGCGATTGCGGATATCGCTGTGTTCCAGGCGCTCGGTGCTCAGGCGATTCTTATCCGCCGCTGCCTCGCTGGCGATCACCGCCCCGTGCAGGCGGGTGGTATCGGCAACGCTGATGTCATAGCCACCCTGTCCGGCATAGATACCGCTCTGTTCGGTCACCGCCTGGTAGAGGGTGCTGGTGTTACCCGCGGCCAAACTCCCACTGGCCGTGACGGTGGCGCCGTAGCAAAACGGCGGTACGCAGATGCTGCCGCCGAACCCGGCGCTCTTCTGCTCATTGTTACTCTTGGCTTCATCCTGGCGCGAGACGATATTCAGGTCACCGCCGATGGCGGCTTGCACGTTGTCGGCACGGATCTGCGCGCCGGCCAGGGTAGTGTCCTGGCCACTGACCAGTAGCAGCGTGCCGGTATCCAACGTGCTGTTGACCTGAGTCAGTTCATGACCTTTGCCGGTACCAATGGCCGCCTTCGCCCCCAGGTCGAGGGTGAAGCCATTCTGCTGACCGATATTGAAGCTGGCGCCGATGCTGGTGCGGTTGGTCTTGTCATTGTTATCCCACTCGCTGCGGTTTTGTGCGCTCTCAAGAATGACGTCGCGCTTGGCCAGCAATTGGGTTTCCGCGGCCTTGAGGCCGCTGCCGATGACGTGGATATCGCCTTGCGTCGAAGCTTCGGCACCAGAGGCCACGATGCTGAGCGAGCCACCACTGCTGAGGTTCGACTGCTTGACCTGTTCGCTGCTGTACTCACTGCTACTTTTACTTCGCGTGTGGGCCAGTTCAGTGCCAATCTTGATCAGCGAGCCGCTGCTGTTAGCGGGTTTGCCGTCGGCAATATTCGCCGCGGCGCTGCTCCCTTGCTGCACGGCCGAATAGGCTGACAGAAGTGCCTGGGCTCCCTTGACCGCCTTGAGGCGGTCATCATCGGCTTCGCTTGCAGCCTTCGCACTGTCGTAGATGCTCTGCACCGTATCGACGACTGTACCGCCCACCACTCGTCCAACCGCTAAGCTGTTTGAACCACTCTTGCTGCTCTGTTTGGCCGTTTCAATACCGGCGGCAATGGTGACGTCCGACGCGGTCAGGGTCATGTCCTGAGTGCTGACAAGATCGCTGGCGATAACGCCAATCTTGCGTCCGGCGGTCAGCGTCACGCTGCCTTCGCTCGAGCCGAGCGTACTGCCGGTCAAGGTGACTTCTGCGGCCTTGCTGTTGCCCTTCTGCTTGCTGATCGACAGATGCTGGTTGCCGGTAATGTCGTCTAGCCCGAGATTGTTGGCCGTCGCAATGCCGCTCAGATCACGGCTCTTGGCCTTGTATTTCTCGTCTCGAGTAAAGGTGTTGGCGGCAGCGTCAACCGTAAGATCGCGACCGGCGAGAATATTCAGGTCTTGAGTACTGACCACTCCAGAGGCTGTTATCTGTACATCGCGGCCGGCCTGTACGTTGACGTTGTCGCCAGAGATCAAGCTGCCGACCGCCTGAGTCTGCGACTCTGTGACCTCGCGCTTTGCCTTGCCGGACTTCAGCCCGCCCCAGCTGCTTTTGCTAGAGCTGCTGGCGTGCATGGTCGCTGTGCTATCGAGCACATGCCCGATCCGAATGTCATTGGCCGCCAGCAAGCTGACATCGCCGGTGCTCGACTCGACTGCGCTGCCCTTGACATTCAGGTCATGCCCGGCGACCAGCACAGCACTGCCGGCGACAATACTCGAACCCACTGCACTAATGACTTCGCTTTCATCCAGCGTGCTTTTTTTACTGCTACTGCCAAACGAACCGCTCTTTTTCTTCATTTTTGAATAGAAGCTGTAGTCACGATTCGACTCTGCTAATAGATTCAAATCGTTGCCGGCATAGAGGTAGGCTTCGTCGCCGGCTTCCAAGCGACTGGCGCTCACGGTGAGGCCTTTGCCCGAAACGATGGCCAGGTTCCCGCCCGCCTCAATCTCGGCTGCTTGCTGGCGTACCTGGGCATTCTCTTGGTGAATCTTCTTTTTGCTTCTGCTGTAGCGGTACTCGCTGCTGCTTTCGTTGGCCGCCGCCGCGATCACCACATCACGCCCGGCAGCCAGGGCAATATCCCCACCCGCCTTGACCCTGCTGGCGATTACCGCCAGGTCCTGGCCGGCCTCGACACTGAGATCACCGCCAACCTGCACGCTACTGGCGTGCTGAGTACCGCTGGAGTTGCTCCAGAAGTGGCGCTTGTCCTTGCGCATCCGGCCTTGCTCTTCGGTCGCAGAGGCGATGACCACATCGCGCCCGGCGGTCAGTTGACCAAGCCCGCCAGCCGAGAGCACACCGCCAATGTTCTGGATATCGCGCCCGGCCGACAGGCTCAGGCCGTTGCTCGCCTCGATCCGCGCGGCGCTGTCGACCACGCTGCTGAGCTGACTGAAGTCCCGGCCGCTGCGGCGCTCTTGAGTGATGCTGCGCTCGTTGAGGATATCGCCGGTCAGGGCGATGGCACGGACATCCCGACCGCTGATGATGCCACCCTGGGCATTGCGGATACTGTCCGTGGCGAGCAGGGACAACCGCTCATTCGCCTGCATCAGCCCACTGTTGCTGATGTTATTGGCGGTGATATTGAGGTTATTGCTGGCGCGCAGGGTGCCGGTATTGATCAGCTCGCCGCCGGAGATCAGCGCTACATCGCGGCCCTGGATCAGCGCGCCACTGGGCGCCAACCGGCCCTCGGCCTGGGCCAGGTAGAGCACCGGCACCAGCACCTGCTCGCCGGCCACCTCGTACTCTTCCATCCAGACGATATCGTGGGTCAACGCCGCGACCTGCTCGGCGCTCAGAGAAACACCCACAGACAGATTCAGCGCCTGCTTGCTGGCGATGGCGTTGTCCATCAGGTAGCGGAACATCGCCTCGTCGCTGTTCATACCGGCGAGGAAACGCTGGCCGGTGCGGGCGACGATGGCCGCGCGGATCAGGCGTTGCTCGTAGAGGCCATCGCCCAGACGCTTCTGGGTGTTGTCCGGGGTGTAGCCAAGTTTGCCGAGCAGGTAGTCGGAGCCGAGGAACTGCTTGAGGCTGGTCAGCTCGGGGTTGGTTTCGATCAGATATCGATGCGGTTTGCTCGACGCATTGACGCCGGGCAGGCCCGCAACGGTTTGCACGGCCTGCCCGGCAACGGCTGTATGTGTCGCACCGGGCGTTGATCCGTTCTGGGTCGTAATGCTGAAGGCACTGCCTTGGCTGCCAGCGTAACCCTGGGTCCGTTCACTGTCGCCAACGCTCACGCCGCGCGCGACCTGGATGTTGCCGCCCGCTGCGCCTTGAACGCTGCTCGCAGCACTATCGACGGCGCTCTGCCCACTTAGGCGGAACAGGCCGTTGTCGCCTTGCGGTAGGCTAAAGCCGGGCAGGGTCAGGGGGTTGACCTGTTGCTGTTGCAGATCTGGGGGTAGCTGCGGATTAAGCTGGACCACAAGGGTGGTGCCGGTGCCTTGGGCGGCTGTATCAGCGACTCGATTAGCTCCGCCACTTTGCAGGTGATCCTCACGGACCACGCTGTTTTCCAGGGTCTGCGCCGCCTGGATCGAGACATTGCCGCCAGCCTGGATGATCGCCGCCGCGCCGATACCCGTATTGGTCTGGGTCTCGATATCGCTGACCAGAGTGAAGCTGTAGAGCGCGCCCGGTACCTCTTTGGGCAAGGGGAGGGCGTTGTAGGGGTTGATATAGTTGGCGCGAAAGCGCTCGTCGGTGCCGTCGGTGACACGCCCGGTATTGAATCGCCGTACGCGCTCGGCATTACCCAAGGCTGCACCGGTGTTTGCCAGGGTAGTGGCGCTGATCACTATATCGCCAGCGGCGGCCAGGCTACTGTAGCGATTGACGATGCTGCCGCCCTGAATAGCGAGGTCGCCGCCGCTGTATATTTGCGCGGCCGCGGAGTCCTCTTCCACCGTGGTGTCGAAACGTTCAGTGGCTACGTAATCGACGTTGTGATGGTCCCCGCCACAGTCATAGCAGACCACATGGATAAAGCCGTAGGTTAGCGTTTGGCCCGTTGAGAAAAGCTCTTTACGGTTGCTGAACACCGCCGCGCGAAGGCTCATGTCACCCAGCGACTCGATGCTGCCAGAACGGTTCTCCAACAAATCCAGCTGATTGCCGGCGTCATCCTTGGCGATGCTCAATTCGCCCAAGCTATAAATATCGGCCTTGAGGTTGGTGAGGCTGCTGCTACGCAACGCCATGTCCGCGCCACTAAAGATCAGGCCGTTTTCATTCAACAAGGTCGGCGCGTACAGGCTTAGTTTTTCTGCACTGCCCAGGGTGGCGTAGTTATTCAAGGTGCCGGCGCGCGCCGTCAAATCGCCGGCCGAGGTCAGTTTGCCGCGATTGCTCAGCAGGCCGTCGGCACTGACCGTGGTCAGCCCACCGCCGACGATGCGCGCGCTGCTGGCGAGGTCGATGCTGGCGGCGCTGAGGCTCAGAGCGCCGAGGCTGCTGAGCTGACCAGTACCGCTGTAGGCACCGCTGAGGTTCAAGCTGAAGTCACCGTCGCTGGCCAGCAGGCCGTCATTGACCCAGCTAGTGCCAGTGCCGATGAACGATTGGCTGGCCAACAGTTGGCCGCTGGCGGTCTGGGTGAAGCTGCCGATGCTCAGCACCAACTGGCCGGCTTGCAGCACGCTGCTGTTCACCCAACTGGCGGCGCTGATGTTAAGCAGACCGTTGCTGATCAGGCTGCCGCCGGCCTGGGTGACGTTGGCCGCCGAGAGACCGAAGCCGCCGCTACCCAGGTGCTGAATACGCCCGTCGCTGTTGTGCAAACTGCTGACGTCCAGTTGCAGGTCGGCGTTGGCGGTTTCAATCACGCCGTCTTGGTTGTTCAGCAGACTGCTGCTGCCGAGGTGCGTGGTGCCGGTCTGGCCCAAGGCGCGCAGGCTGCCATGTTGGTTGTCGATGCTGGCGGCGCTCAGTTGCAAATCGCTGGCGCTTTCCACAAGGCCGTACTGGTTGTTCAGGGTGCCGGAGAGGCTGAAGTCGATCGCGGCGGCAGCCACCTTGCCGCCCAGGTCTTGCGCGGCGCCCTGGTTGTTGAAGTCGCTGGCGATGACCTTGAGCAGCTGGTGCGCATAGAGGCCACCGCCCTGGTTATTGAAGGTGGCGCCGGTAGCAGTGATACGAGTATCGCCGGCCAGGGCTGAGAGATGGCCGGCGCGGTTGTCGACGCCGGTGGCGGTGATCTCCAGCGCCTGCGCCTGGGTGGTGCCGGCGTCGTTGTCGAACAGCCCGCTGCTGACCAGCTTCAGCCAGCCGGTGAGGCTATTGAGCACACCGCCACTGTTGTCTACTGCGCTGGTTTTTTGCAGGTCGAGGTTGCCGGCCTGGCTCTCGATGCGCCCGCCCTGGTTGTCCAGTTTGCCGTCCAGGCTCAGCGTCAGGTCTTGCTGGCTGCTCAGCACGCCGCCGTGGTTGTTCAGGCTCTGTGCCTGGATGGCGAGGCTGCCCTGTTCGCTGAGGATCAGGCCGTCGCCGCTGTTGTTCAGCGCACCGCCCGTCAGCACCATGTCGAGAGCGTTGCGCGCGGCCAGGGTGCCGCCGCCCGCGTTGTTCAGGCTACTGCCGGTGATGCGCAGTAGATCCTGGCTGATCAGGCTGCCGCCCTGGTTGTCGATCGCTGCGGCCTGGAGCAGCAGCGGGCCGGCGCTGGCCACCTGACCCTGGTTGGCGTTGCTCAGTTTGTCGATCAGGCTCAGGGTCAATGCTGCCGCGCTGGACAACTGCCCGCCGCGGTTGTCCAGGCTGGCGGCGGTCAACAGCGCCGCCTGCTGGCTGCTGATTTGCCCGGCCTGGTTGTCCACCGCGCCGGCCGTTGCCGTCAACCTACCCTGGCTGTCGATCAAGCCGCCGGCGTGGTTATCCAGCGTGCCCGTGAGGGTCAGGTTGAGGTCGCTGGCGCTGGAGACAATGCCCTTGGCGCTGTTGTCCAGGCTACCGGCGATCACCTCGAGTGCGCCCTGGCTGACCAGCGCGCCTTCGTCGCTGTTGTTCAGCGCGCGCGTGGCGCCGCTCAGTTCGATCTTGAGCGCACCGTCGCGGCTGGACAGGGTGCCCTTGGCACGGTTGTCCAGGTTGCCGGCGTTCACCGTCAGGCCCTGCCAGCCGGAGACCAGCCCGCCGCCGGCGTTGCGCAGCGTGCCGCTGCCCAGGTCGAGGCTGAGGCTGCCGGCGCTGATCAAGCGACCCTGGTCGCCGTTGTCGATCGCGTCGGCGTTGAGGCTGTAGCTCTGGTTGCTGGAGACTTCGCCCGCGTCGCGGTTATCCAGCTTGCCCAGGTTGAGCACGGTTAGCGGACCCGTGGCGGATATCAGCCCGCCACGGTTATCCAGGTCGCCGTTAAGCAGGTTCAGGCTGACCCCGGCTTCGCCGATCAGCCGCCCCTGTTGCTGAATCAGCTTGGCCACCGTCAGGCTCAGCGCCTGCTTGGCCGAGACTTCGCCGCCCAGTGCGGCGAGATCGCGGCTGGAGTCGAGGCTGTCGGCACTCAGGCTGAGGCCGGCCGCACTGGTGATCAGCCCAGCGTCACGGTTATCGACGGCGGCCGCGATCAGGCTCAGCTGCTGCTGACTGCTGAGCACCCCGCCGCGGTTATCCAGGTCGGCGCTGGTCGCATTCAGGTTGGCCTGGCTGGCCAGCGTGCCGCCTTGGTTATCCACTGCGCCGCTAGCCAGCGTCAGGGCGCCGCCGCTGGCCAGCAGGCCTTGGGCGGAATTGTCCAGCGAGGCGCTGTCGACAGTCAGCACCTGGCCCGCGGAGATCAGGCCCTGGTCGTGGTTGTCCAGCATGCCGGTCAGCGTGACCTCGAGATCACCCTGGCTGGCCAGCACGCCGGCGCCGGAGTTGTCCAGGCTGGCGGCGGTGACGCTGAGCGGGCCGACGGCGGACAACACACCCTTGAGGTTGTTCAGCAGCGCCTGGGTGATCTGCAGTTGCAGTGCCTGGCCACTGATGATGCGGCCGGCGCTGTTGTCCAGCTCGCTGGCCTTCAGCACAAAGCCCTGGGCGCTGGAGATTTCACCGCCAGCGCCGTTGTCGACCCTGCCCAGGTTGTGCAGCAGCAGGGCGCCGGGCGTGGCGATCAGGCCCTGATCGCGGTTGTTCAGTACGCCGCTGTTAAGGTCGAGGGTCAACGCGGTTTCGCTGACCAGCTCACCGCCGCTGTGCTGGTCGAGGCCGCTGGCGCTGACGTGCACGCTGCCTTTACCGGCAATACGGCCCTGATCGTGGTTATTCAGCTGACCCGTTACCAAGGTCAGGCCGGCGTCGCCGGTGATCAGGCCTTTTTGCTGGTTGTCGAGCTGGCCGGTGACGATGGACAACGCCTGCTTGGCGCTGATGACGCCGCTTGCGCGGTTGTCCACGCTGCTGTTACCGATGCTCAACTGGCCATCGCTGATCAACTTGCCGCCGCGGTTGTTCAGGCTGCCCCGGTTCAGGTCGAGCAGGCCGGCGCTGGAGAGTAGGCCGTCGGCGCTGTTGTCGAGGCTGGCGGCGCCAACCGTCAGGCTGCCGCCACTGATCAGCGCGCCCTCGCCCTGGTTGGCCAGAGCCCCGGTCAATTCCACGCTCAAGGTTTGCTGGCTGCTCAGCGTGCCGCCGCCACTGTTATCCAGGCTGTCGCCGATCAACACCAGGCTGTCGCGCCCGGCGAGCAGGCCTTTGGCGTTGTTGAGCAGGCGCTGCACGGTCAGTTCCAGCCCCTGAGCGCCGATGATGCTGCCGGCGCCGCTGTTGTCCAGCAACGCAGCGGGCTGCCCGGCAGTCGCCTGCAGGCGGACGCTGGCCTGGCCCTGGGTGGAGATTTCCCCGGCAGCGTTGTGCAGGCTGTTGCTGGCCTGGATATCCAGGCCCTGGGTCGCGGCGATCAGGCCGCCCTGGCGGTTGTCGATACGCTCGGCGACAAGGGTCAGTTTGCCCTGGCTGAGCAGTTCGCCGGCCTGGGTCGAGGCATCGCCCTGCTGCTCCAGGCTGCCGACTGTGACCTTGAGGTCGCCCTTGGCGGCCACTTGCCCGCGGTCGCCGTTCAACAGCTCGGCGGCGCCAACCTTGAGGGTGCCGTCGGCGACCAGGGTGCCCTGGCCACGGTTATCCAACGCCTGATTCAGCTCGACGCTGACGTCCGCCTTGCCGCTAACCAGACCGCCGTTGCGGTTGTCCAGGCTTTCGCTGGCGAGGCTCAAGCGCTGGTCGGCGACGATGATGCCGCCCTGGTTGTTCAGCGCGGCTTGGGTAACCCTCAGGCTGCCCTGGCTGGACAACACGCCGGCCTGGCTGTTATCCAGCGCCTGTGCCTGCACGCTCAGCGCGCCCTGGCTGAAGAGGACGCCTTCGCCATGGTTGTCCAGCGTCTTCGTCACCGTGGCGGTCAGGTCGCCCTGGCTGCTGAGGGTACCTTTGCCGCTGTTGTTCAGGCTGCTGGCGGTCACCTCCAGCTGGCTACCGGCGGCGATCAGGCCGCCGCGGTTATCCAGGCTGTCGGCGCCGACGCTGACCTTGGTTTGGCTGGAGATTTCCCCGCCCTGATTGTTCAGGCCGGCTCCAGCGGTGACGCTCAAGGCCTTGTCGCTGGCGAGCAAGCCGCCAGCGTTTTCCAGCTCATCGACGCCGATGTTCAGCGAGCCCTCGGACAGCACGCGGCCATTGCCGTTGCTCAGCGTGGCCGCCTCGATCGTGGTCTGGCTCTTGCCACGCAGGGTGCCACCCTGATTATCCAGCGCCTGAGAGGTGTCGACGCTGAGTGCACGGCTGGCGAGCACGCTGCCGCTATTGCGCAGGCTCTGGCCGCTGAGCGCGACATCGCCGATCAGGTTGCGGCTGTTGTCGGCGTTCACCCCGGCTTCGATCAGGCCCTGGTTGTCGAGCTGACCACCCTGCAGTTCGATGCGCTGGCGTGCGGCCAGGCTCTGGCCCTTGGCCAGGCTGAGCGCACCCTGGGTCTGTACCGCGACGCTGGCACCGGCATACGCCTTGCCATTCAGCGCCAGGCTGGCGGCCTTGAGCTGCAGGTTCTGGCTGGCGGTCGCCTGCGCCAGGCTCAGCTGGCCCTTGGCATCGATGTGGATATCCCCGGCGCTGGCGGCCATGTCGCCGGCCAGTTTCACGCCCACGCCCTGCTCGGTGCCGATCAGGCGGATAGCCCCGGCGTACATACCGCCGAGGGCGGAGCTGTCGATGGCCAGCAGGGGCTTTTCGCTGTCGTCGGCGGCCTTGGCGGTGACGGCGAGGTCGTCGGCCTTGACCTGGTTACGGCCGGCGATGACGTTGAGCTGGTTGGCATAGATCTCGGCGTTGATCTTGGCGCTGCGGGTGATCAGGTCGAACTGGTCGACGTTGCTGGCGTTGAGGCCCTGGCCCTGGATGGAGATCTGCCCAGCGTCGACGTCGAAACGCTCCAGCCGGCCGTTCTCCAGCAGCGGCTTACCCGTGCTCAAGGTGACCCGTGGCGTGTTGATAAAGCCGCAACCGTCGCAGGTGATCCCGTGCGGGTTGGCGACCACTACATGGGCGCCCTGCCCGGCCACTTCGGTATAGCCCTTGAGTTGGCTGGGATTGGCGCCATTGACTTCATTGAGGATCAGGTTGGCCGCCTGGCCCTTGAAGTTGGGGTTACCGAGGATCAGCCCACCGAGCTGAGTGGCTTGGGTCTGCGCGGTGGCGTTGTTGAGGATCAGCCCCTGCTGGCCGACGTTGTAGTCGCTGAAGCTGTTGTGCGACAGGCCGCTGCCATTCGGCGTGGCAATGTTGACGATGGGCACGCCATTGCCGGCCTGGTCCAGGCTGGTGTTGCCGCCCGCAGCCGCATTGACCGTCACCTGCGCGGCGGTGCTGATGATCGGATTGAGAAACAGAATACCGATCAGCACTGTGGCAACGTTTTGGAAAAGCGGGCTACGAACGTCCATGTTTTACAACTCCAACCAGCACGGCATTAAGCAGAAAAGAATCAGAAAGAATCAGAAGAACAGATCGACGCGGAAATACAGCGGATGCTCTTGTCGCTCGATGGCATCGGGCCGTTCGAGTGATTGCGCGAGGGTCAGCGAAGCGGCCAGGTGTTGGCCACGCGCGCTCAGCTCAAGCGCATTGCCGCTGAGGCGGCCACGCAGTTCGCGGTTGTGGCGGCCGCCGTGGATCGCCCCGACGTCGTAGGCCAGCGCCACGCCGTACTCTTGAACCCAGGGTTGCAGCGGCGCCCAACTGACCGCACGGCGCCAGCGCAGCTGGTTGCGCCAGTACCCGCCAGAGTCGCCGGACAGGGACTGCTCCTTGAACCCGCGTACCGAAGAGAGCCCGCCGATGCTGATGCGTTGCGGGCTGAACAGCACATCCTCGCTTTTCTGGCCGCTGAGCAAGCTGTCGAAACTCAGGGACTCGCCCCATAGTTGGAAGGGCTGCAGGTAGCTCAGGGTCAGGCTGTACTTGTTGTAGTGGGCGACCGGCTCGCCGCCGTGCGGATCACCACTGCGCTGCGCGTCGAAGGCGCCAATGCCCTGCTGCCAGCCGATATCCGCGTTGACGAAGGCGCTGCCGATGCGTCGGCCGTGGTTGAAGCCCAGTTGCGCCTCGGACAAGCGCTGGCTGGAGACGTCGATCAGATCACCGAGGATAAAGTTGCGTGTGCGCAGGTGGCTGACGCCGAAATTGACCGCGGTTTTGCTCAGGCTGTCGCGGTGCAGCACGCGTTCGGCGCGCAGGGCGTGGGTCTTGCTGTCGCCGTCCAGGTCGAAGGCGAAGCCATTGGCCTCGTTGAGGGTGCGGTAGTAACTCTGGCTGTAGCTGTAGGTGAAGCTCCACCAACCGTAGGGCAGGCTGTAGTTGAAGCTCTGGTTGTGCGAGTGGCGAAAGCTGTCGCTGACCGCATCACGCCCGGCACGCAGGTTCAGCTGATCGGCCAGACCCAAGGGGCTGTCCCAGTCCAGGCCCAGCCCCCACTGCTGCTCGCCGGTGCTGGCCTGGCCATCGTTGTGCCGCGCCAGGCTGACCCGCCAGGGCTTGCTGCGCTGGCCCTGCAGTTGCACGCGGCTACCGCCGACCTGCTCGCCGGGAATCAATTCCAGCTGAGCCTGGCGCGAAGGCAGACGGTTGAGCTGCTCGACCAGCTGCTCCAGCTCGCGCAGGTTGAGCACGCTGCCCGCCTGCCCCGGAAAACTCATGGCCAGCTCGCGCTCGCTGGCCAGTGCGGAACTGTCCAAGCCTTCGAGTTGGCCCTCGACCACGATGACGTCCAGTTCGCCATCGGCCAGATCCTGCTGCGGCAGATAGGCGCGGGTGGTCACATAACCACGAGCGATGTAGTGATTGGTGATGACTTTGAGCAGTTGGTTGAGTTGCCCGACACCCAGGCACTGGCCGGCGAACGGCTGAAAAATGGCGGTTTGGTCCGCTTCGCTGAGCAACGAGGCGCCCGTCAGGCTCAGCGTCTGAATCTCGAAACAGCGCTCCTCCGCTTCCACGGCTTCAACGGGTAACTGCGCGGCCTCAGCCGGCAGTTGTTGCAGTTCCTCCAGGCGCCGCTGCTGCTCCTGCAGCAGGCGCTCCTGGCGTTCGCGAATCAGATCACGATCACCCGCTGTTTGCTCGCTGGCGACAACCGGCGCAAGAAAAAACAGCAGCCATACGGCCAAATAACTACCACGAGGCGCCATGCCTTCAGTCCTTTGAGTAGCGAAAATCCGGCGCGCATTAAAACATATGGCACCTAGCCATCAGTCGTTGTTTGGGTGACCAGTTTCACAGTTCTAGTCATTTACGCTGAACTCCAGGCGTGCGGTCTGGTCGCTTTCGTCCAGCACGCTGAGCTGGTACCGGCCGCTACGCGGGAAGGCATGGGTGAACTCGATTCCGTTGGCGGTTTCGCCGACGGGCTGGCCATCGATGAACCACCAGCGCCGGCCGCTACCGCCCAGGGCCGAGAGGCGCAAGCGCAGTGGCTCGGCGCTGCCGGCCGGGCGACGCAGGCGGTCGCCTTCGCGGATGCCGACAATCGACAAGGGCGCAACCACTGGCGCGCGCTGCGGTGGGCAGGCGGCGTCGACGGCCGGCAGGCGCGCGCGGCGGTGCTCGCGACGGGGCAACCAGGGCTCCAAGGGGGCCGGCCACAACGCCACGCGGTGCGCTTCGGCGCCTGGGCAGCCGCCATCGACGCGCAAGCCTTGATCGTTGAGCCAGACGGTTTCCTGCAAGCCCAGCCCCAGCGGCTGATCCAACGCCTGCAAGGTCGGCGGCGTGGTGCCGTCCAGGGTCCAGGCGAAACGCTGGCGACGACAGTTATCGTCGTGCTTGGCCAACGGCTGACCCAGTGGCCAACAGATCGCCGCCACGCCGACCTCGGCCGGCTGCGGGTCGGCCGGCACAGCCAGGCCGCGCTGGCTGTCGCGGTTGCTCAGCAGGTCATGTACTTGCAGCAGCAGCGGCGCGGCCGAGGCCAGGCCGAACTGGCCAGACACCGGGGTGCCGTCGGGCCGGCCTATCCACACGCCGAGCACATGGCGCGGCGCCACACCGATGGCCCAGGCGTCGCGAAAGCCGTAGCTGGTGCCGGTCTTCCAGGCCAGGCTAGGGCGCTGCACCAGTTGCGCGCGCGGGTCGCGATCCGGCCGTGCCTGACCGCTGAGGATGCGCCGGACTATCCAGGCGGCGCCGGGCGACAGCAGGCGCCGTTCATGGAGTGGGTCCTGCGGCTGGAAGCGCAGGCGCGCGGCCTTGCCGCCACGGGCGAAGGCGCTGTAGCCGCCGACCAGCTCTTCCAGGCGACTGCCGGCGCCACCGAGGATCAGCGCCAGGTTAGGCTCGGCCAGCGGCGGCAGGGCCAGGGGCACGCCGGCCGCGCGCAGCTCACCGGCGAAACGCTTGGGTCCGTAGGCCTCCAGCAACTGCACCGCCGGCAGATTGAGCGAGCTGGCCAAGGCCTGACTGGCCGACACCGCGCCACTGAACCCGGCGGCGAAGTTGCCCGGGCGGTAATCGCCGTAACGCCGTGGCACGTCCTGCAACAGCGACTCGGAATGGATCAAGCCGGCATCCAGGGCCATGCCGTAGAGAAAGGGTTTGAGGGTCGAGCCGGGCGAACGCAAGGCGTTGACCATGTCGACGTGGCCGAAGCGCCGAGCATCGCCGAGGTCCACCGAGCCGAGGTAGGCGCGCACCGCCATGCTCGGTTGCTCGACCACCAGAATCGCCGCCGAGGTGCGCTCCGGCAGCCGCGCGCGCCAGCCCAGCAGCAGTTCCTCCAGGCGCCTTTGCAGGGCGGAATCCAGGGTGGTGCGGATCAGCGGCGGACTGCCGGCCGTATTCAGCCGTCTTGCCAGCAGGGGCGCCAGGCGTGGTTCTTGCCGCGGGGCGAGGATTACCGCCTCCTCCAGGGCATCCTTGACCCGCGACTGCGGCCACACCTCGAAACGGGCCAGGCGCCTGAGCACCTTGTCGCGCGCCGCCTGGGCCTGTTCGGGGTGGCGGTCCGGGCGCAAGCGACTGGGTGCCTGCGGCAGTACCGCGAGCAGGGCGGCTTCGGCGCGGGTCAGGCTGGCAGGCGACTTGCCCAGGTAGCTCCAGCTGGCCGCCGCCACGCCCTGCAGGGTGCCGCCGAAGGGCGCGCGATTGAGATAGAGGCTGAGTATCTCGTCCTTGGACAGGTGCCACTCCAGCTGCAGGGTGCGCCACAGCTGCTTGAACTTGCCGGGCAGGCTGCGCGCATGGGGGTCGAGCAAGCGCGCCACCTGCATCGACAGGGTGCTGCCACCAGAGACCACACGCCCGCCCGCGAGGTTCTGCCAAGTGGCGCGGGCCAGGGCCAGGGGATTGATTCCGGGGTGGCGGTAGAACCAGCGATCCTCGTAGGTCAGCAGCGCCTCCAGGTAATGGGGCGAGACCTCGGCCGGCGTCACCGGATAACGCCACACGCCGTCACGGTCGGCGAATCGCCACAGCGGCGTGCCATCCTCGGCCAGCACCACGCGGGCCAGGTCGTCTTCGGGCAGGGGCAAGGGGAACAGCCGGTCGGCCAGCCACAGCGTCGCCAACAGCAGTAGCGCAAGGCCCAACCAGCTCCTGCCCCGAGGGAATCGCAGACTCACACGCACTACCCACAACCTCCAATGATTAATCGCCTTACTCAACGCCTTCCCTACTCGCTTAGCAACTTGGCGTCCGCGCCGACCACCCGATACGCCTGCGCGCGTGAAGAAGGAGTGGCACACTAGCCTCCATTCACAGCACCGTCATAGCGGTGCGACCCAGCACAGCCACCATCCGCCACGTCGCTCCGGCGTTTGGCGCACAGGGACTATTAGATGCAAGTAGAAAGCTTCTTTGAATGGCTCGGCCAGGCCTTCGGCGAACTGATCCGTTTTATCGTCGAGGGCATGAGCGGGTTTCTCAGCCTGTTCGGCAATGCCATCGGCAGCTTTATCGATGGCATGTCCAAGGCGCTCGGCATTGCGCCTTCATTGCTCAGTGTCGCCGTGCTGGTGCTTGGCCTGCTGTTGCTCTATGCCGCCATTCGCGCCTTTCTACGTCGTTCGATCATCGGCGGCATCATCTGGCTATTTCTCGGCCTGTGGCTACTCAGTGGGCTGATTCGCTGAGCAGCGACAGGACGAACTACCCCAGAACCCGCTCTGGTAGCCCGATTTGAGCTCCACGCGTAGGAGCCAGCTTGCTGGCGATCCGCCCCCCGTCGCCAGGCATCGCCAGCAAGCTGGCTCCTACATCCTGGGTTCAGGCTTGGGCCTGCTGCTTACCATTGCCGATCCAGAGTGCCAAATAAACATCTGGCCCGGATGCAATCCGAGAATATCCAATCAACGTTCCTTGACCACCAAGCGCCCCGGCGTTTCGCCCAGCGCCTGCCAATTCGGCCGGTACATGGATTCCACCTGCGGCGGCGGCACCCGGTAACTGCCTGGGGTCACGGCGCGCGCCAGGTAGAGCAGGTGGGTGCTGCCGTAGGCGCCGAGGTCCAGCGCCGCGACGTAACGGTCGGCGCGGAACTCCTGGTGTTTGAGGTTGGCGTTAGCCATCGACTTCTGCCACTCCTGCACCGCCGTGCCGGCATCGGCCAGGCTGGCGGCGCTCTGCGCCAGGTTCTGGTTTTCCAGTTCCAGACCGGCCGGTAACAGGTCGACCAGCAGCGCATCCGGCACCCGCTGTTTGGCCGCCAGGGTCAGGTGCACCAGCACCAGTTCGCCGCTGCGCAGCGCGCCAAGGTCCAGCGGACGACCGTCCATGCCCAGGTACTCGCGCTGGATGCTGAGGTTCTCGCCGCCGGCAGCCGGCGCCTTGAGCGGGTAGCCGGACAGCGTCAGCTGCTGATACAGCGGTTCTTCGCCCGAGTTGCGGATGCTCAGCGGCTCGGCCAGTTGTCCGGCGGCCAGCCTGATACCCGTCTGCCCGTTGCTCAGCGCGAAGGCGAAGGCGCCGCTGTTCAGCTCGGCGCGCCAGGCCGGCTCGGGTTTGCTCAGCAGGTTGCGCCCGGCCAGGTACAGCGCGTTGCGCTCCTGGGTCGACAGCCATTGCTGACTGGCCACTTCGTCGGCCAGGGCGAACAGGCGCTGCTCGCGACTGCTGGCGGCCAGGTCGTGCTCCTCCAGCAGCGCCAGGATCAGCGCCTGATCGCGCAGCGGGCTGCCGTAATCGGCCAACCAGCCCTCGTTGCTACGACTGCGCGCCAGGCCGGCGGCCAGGGCCTGATCGGCGCGCGGCTGATCGCCCATCTTCTGCAAGGCAATGGCCAGCTGCACCAGCGGCAGCCCGGACTGCGCATCGGCGCGGCGCTCGAACAGGCTGCGCAAGGCACCGAGCGGCGCCTGCTGGCTGCGCGCCAGCACGTAGCCGGCGTAGGCCTGCACGGCGAAGCGGCTGTGGTTGGCGTTCTGGCTGTAGTTGAGTTCTATCAGCTGGCGCTCCTGCACATAGCGCAGCAGCCGCTCGCTGGCCTTTTTCAACGCCTCGGCCGGCACGCCGAAGCCCTGTTCGCGGGCGCGCAGGAGGAAGTCGGTGACATAGGCGCTCAGCCAGTACTCCTCCTCGCCATCGGCGCCCCACAGGCCGAAGCTGCCGTTGTGGCGCTGCATGCTCAGCAGGCGTTCGATGCCCAGGTCGATGGCGCGCTTGCGCTGCTCGTCCGGTTCGGCCTCCAGGCCCAGGCGCTTGAGGGTGGCCGCATCGGCATACAGCGACGGATACAGGCCACTGGTGGTCTGTTCCAGGCAGCCATAGGGGTAGGCCTTGAGCGCACGAATCTGCTCGCCGAGGTTGAGCGGCGGACGGCTGGAGATGGCCAGGCGCGCTTCCAGCCCGGCCGGTTCGAAGGCCTCCAGGGTGCCGGCCGGCAGGCTCCAGGGCTGGTCCTTGAGCACCGTGCGGAAGTGTTGCAGCTGCGCCGGATAGGCCGGACGAATGCCCAGGCTCCACTCGCGACGCAGCGGCGGCAGTTGCTCGTCGGGCAGCGACAAGCCTTGCACCACGACCTCGATCCGGCCCTGGCCATACCCGCCGAGGGCGCGCACCGGGATGCGCACGCTGCGGCGTTCGCCATCAGCCAGGCTGATCGTCGACTGCGCCGAGTCGGGCTCACTCAGCCTCAGCTGGCCGTCGACGCCGAGCTGCACCTCGAGCCGCTGAGCCTGGCCGGACAGGTTATGCAGGTCCAGCGCCAGGCTGGTTTCATCGCCACCGGCGAGGAAGCGCGGCATCGACAGCTCGGCGATCAGCGGCGCGGCCACCAGACTCTTGGCCTCGGCCATGCCGTAGCGCTGATCCGTCCAGGCCTGGGCCATCAGCCGCAGCTCGCCGTTGAAGTCGGGAATATCCAGACTGACTTCGCCCTCTCCCTGCTCGTTCAACTGCAGCGGCTGGCTCTGCAGGGCGACGATCAGCACGCTGGTATCCGGGCGCTTACCGCCGGCCGCCAGCGCCGCGTCGCCACCGAAGGCCAGCTTGGCCACCCGCCCCTGGCCGGCTTCGATCAACTGGCCATACACATCCAGCTGATCGGCGCCGTAGGCCTTGCGCCCGAACAGCGCCGCAAAGGGATCGGGCGTGGGGTACTCGGTGATATTGAGGATGCCGGCATCCACGGCGGCGACCAGCACCCGCACCTGTTTCGCCGCGCTGCCGTCGGCATTGCGCGCCTGCACCCTGACCTTCAGCGGCTGGTTAGGGCGCATCTGTTGCGGCGCCTGTAAGGTCAGCGCCAACTGGCGTGACGCGCGCTGCAGCGGCAGGTGCAGCAGGCCGACCGCGCGCTTCGGCGTGGCGTTGCTCTTGCGCTCGCCGGGGCGGATCACCAGGGCACTGGCGTACAGGTCGTGTCGCGCCCACGCCTTGTCGATAGGAATGGCGAAGGTCCTGCCCTCGGCCGGCACCTCGATCTCCTGCCACCACAGCGGACCGTCGCTGGATTCGACCAGCAGATAGCCGTTGCCGGCGGCCGGCGGCGTGACCGTGATCTGCGCCGTCTCGCCCTCGTGGTAAGCCGGCTTATCCAGCGCCAGTTTGACCTGATCCGGACGCACCGCGCCGCCGTCGGCATTGTCCTGCCAGCGATAGCCGGCCCAGAACCGCAGGCTGCTGAGCAGGCCGGTCTGGGCGTCGATTACCTCGACCCGGTACGGCCCCCACTCCACCGGGAAACTGATCTTCGCCGTGCCGCCGGCCGCAACCTTGAGGCTTTCCTCGTTGAGGGTCAGGTACTTCTCGTTGTAGTTGTGGCTCCAGCCATCGCTGTCGGAAAAATTCCAGTAGTAGTCGCGACGCTCGCGAATCAGGCGCACGCTGAGCTGCTCGGCGGCCAGCTTGTGGCCGGCGGCATCGGCCACCAGCACCTCGAATTCGGCCAGGCTGTCGGCGTCGACCTGCTCACCGTCGAACAGCCCACGCACACCGGGCAAGCGCTCGGCCGGCCACACCGGCTGAACCAGGCGCCGGGTGATCGGCCGGCCGCCGGACTCCTGCAGGCTGGCCTGGAGGATCAGCTGCAGCGGCGACTTGACCTCGCCCCAGCGGCTGTCGATGTTCAGCGTGGTCTTGCCCTGCTCATCCAGGCTGACCTCGTCCAGTTCGATGTCCTGGCTCAGTTCCTTCTCGGTCACCGAGCCGAATTGATAGCCCGGCAGGCTGGCAACGGCCTCGCGCAGCGGCCGCACATAGAGCTGGCCGCTGAGGCGATTGGCGGCCGCCGGGGCGCCATACAGGTAGCGCCCGCTGACCTCGAAGCGCGCGCTGTCGCCCGGTTTGAACGGGGTATCGCGGCCCTTCAGTTCCAGCGCCAGACGTTCGGGGAGGAAGTCCTCGACGGCGAACTCATACAGCTGCGGCGCGCCGTCGCCGAGGTCGAACAGCAACTGCCAGCGCCCGGTCGGCGCCTCCTCGGCCAGGTGCAGCGGGTATTGATAGAGCCCGCTGTCATCCGCCTGCCAGACGAATTTGCGGCTGACCTGCTCGTCCGGCCGGCGCACCTCGACATTCACCGGCTGTGGCTTGACCGCGCGTCCATCGGCGTCACGCAGCAGGGCATTGAGCAACACGGTTTCGCCGGGGCGATAGAGATTCCGCGGGCCGAACACGAAGAATTGCAGCGGGTGCGCCTTGGGCCCGGCGATGTCGAACTCGGCCAGGTCCAGGGCCGGCCCGCCGAGACGCAACAGGCTGGTCTGCTCGCCCTGGCGCGCCAGCAGCAGCTCGGCCTTGGCCGGCAAGGGCAGCTCGGCATGCCCGGCGCCATCGGTCTTGCCTTCGGCCAGCACCTGGCCCTTGCCGTCCAACAGTTCCAGCTGGATCGCGGCCAAGGCCTGGCCACCGGCCAACGCCTGGGTGAATACATCCAGACGCTGACGATAGCGGTGCGCGGACAGGCCGATGTCGCTCAGGCTGAACAGCGTGGCCGGTTGCGAGTAGCTGTAACTGCCCGCCGCGCGCATCACCGCCAGGTACACTCCCGGCTGTTTGAATGGTTCCAGCCCGGCAATCGGCAGCAGCAGGGTTTCCCGGGTGTTGCGCGCGGGGTTGAGCTCGAAACGTCCGCCATACACCAGCTCGGCCATCGGCAGCAGTTGCTGCGCCTCCCAGGTGTCGAGGTTGCTGCTGCGCCCCCACTGGCCGAGAAAGCTCGGCAGCGCCTGCGGCTTGATGCGGAAGAACTCGACGTTGACCCGATCGACGTTCAGCGCGATCACCGGCAGGCCTTCGGCCAGGCGGGTCGGCAGCAGCGAACCACGGCTGGCGAAGCCGACGCTGGCTTGCAGGTCGCGAGTCTGCAGGCGGCTGACGTGTTCGGCGGCCAGCGCCTTGCCGTTCACCGCGCGCAGCCCGGCATCCACGGTCAGCACCAGCTTGCGTCGCGGCGGCAGATGGCGCAGGCGCAACTCCATCAGGTTGTCGGCCAGTTCCCAGGCGCCGTCGAGCTTGCCGCTCTTGCTGTCGACCAGGTGCAGCCGCTCGGCGAAGTTCTGCTCCGGATCGAGCGGCACGGAGACACTCACGGACAGCGCACTGGCGCCTTCCAGCTGCACCTCGGAGACATCCACCACGCTCAACTCACGGCCGGCATAGCGCTCGGCCAGGGCGGCGCGCTCGACGGCCGGTTTGAGGGGCGCCGGGCCCGCGCTGGCGACGGGTTGGGCGGGGGTAGTTGACTCGGGCGTGGAAGAATCACAGGCGCTGAGCAGACTCAGAGCGAGTGCCAGAAACAGTCCTTTGATCGGCATTGCAGGCTCCAGAAGGGAGGGCACAGAGGCCAGACACTATAGCCGAGCGCCCCTGGAGCGACGAGGCCGACAGGGTAAAAGCAGCGAACGCCGCTCAGCCCGATTCTCCCCGCCAATCGGGCGAAGCCAGCGCGTTCCAGGCCTCAGTTCAATGGCAGAGTTCGCAGACCCTGGCGTTGGGTGCCAGCTTGAAGAACTCGTCGATCGGCAGATGCACCAGGCTTTCGTGATCACCCGCTTCCAGGTAGATGTCCCGCTGCCGAACCAGCAGCGGATCGATCAGCATGTCGATGCCGTAGATCTCGCCCAAAGCCGGCACCGCGCCGCGTTCGCAGTCCTTGAACAGGCCGGCCAGGCTCTGCTCGCCGCTCAGTTGCCAGCGCCGCGGCCCCTTGTGCACCTTGCTCAGGTCCAACTGGCGGTTGGCCGGCAACACGGCCATCAGGTAATGCCCACGCCTATCATCGAGGATCACCGACTTGGCCATACGCGCGGCGGGAATACCGGCCTTGCGCGCCGACTCCAGGCTGGTCGCCGAGAGCGGGTGCTCGATCAGTTCAAACTGGCACTGTGCCCGTTGCAGGCTGCGTTCCAAGGTTTGCGCCACATGCATGACCCACCTCCTCGACCGCACGTGCGCGGCCATTGCCGATCCCCCTGAATATGAGTCTAGTGGCCCGGCGGCCACGCAGCTAAGAACCCCTTGCGGCTGTCGTTCGCCTACATAGTCGAAATCGCGCTAAAGGCCCAACCCCGGCACGTGCGCGCTTATAATCGGCGCTTTCCTGGAGCCCCCATGTCCGCATTGTTCGATGCCTGGCAACACAGCCCCACCCACAGGCGGGTTTGGGCGCTGGCCGCGCCGATGATCCTGTCGAATATCTCGGTGCCGCTGGTGGCGCTGGTCGACAGCGCGGTGGTCGGCCACCTGCCTCATGCGTACCAGCTCGCGGCGGTGGCGGTCGGTGCCAGCCTGTACACCCTGCTGACCTGGGCCATGGGTTTCCTGCGCATGGGCACCACCGGCTTCGCCGCCCAGGCCGCCGGCCGCGACGATGGCGGCGCCCTGCGTCAGGTGCTGCTGCAAGGCCTGTTGCTCGGCGGCGGCCTGGCCCTGCTGCTGATCCTGGTCGCGCTGCCCTTCGGCAACCTGGCGCTGAGCCTGATGCAACCCTCGGCGGCGCTCGATCAGCTGGCCCGCGGCTATTTCCAGATTCGCCTGTTCGGCCTGCCGGCGGCGCTGGCCAGTTATGCCCTGATCGGCTGGCTGCTCGGCACCCAGAACGCCCGCGGGCCGCTGGCGATACTGCTGACCACCAACCTGCTCAACGTGGCTCTCGACCTGCTGTTCGTCCTCGGTTTGCACTGGGGCGTGGCCGGCGCGGCCTGGGCCTCGGTGATCGCCGAATGGAGCGGCGCCCTGCTCGGCCTGTGGTGGGCGCGACGCGCCTTGCGCCGCTATGCCGGCCAGGTCGATTGGCCGGCACTGCGCCGCTGGCTGAGCTGGCGACCGCTGCTGGCAGTGAACCGCGACATCTTTATCCGTACCCTGGCGCTGCAGGCGGTGTTCTTCCTGATCACCGTGCAGGGCACCCGCCTGGGCGATGCCACTGTGGCGGCCAATGCGTTACTGCTCAACGGCCTGCTGCTCACCGCCCACGCCCTGGACGGCCTCGCCCATGCGGTGGAGGCGCTGTGTGGGCACGCCCTCGGCGCCCGCGATCGCGACGCATTGCGCCGCAGCCTGGTAGTCGCCGGCGGCTGGTCGCTGCTCGCCAGTCTGGGCTTCGCCCTGTTCTTCCTGGTCGCTGGGCAGGGCTTTATCCAGCTGCAGACCGATATCGCCACGGTGCGCGAGACCGCGTACGAGTACCTGCCCTACCTGGCGCTGCTGCCACTGGTGGCGGTCTGGAGTTACTTGCTCGACGGCCTGTTTATCGGCGCCACCCGGGCCCGCGAGATGCGCGACGCCATGCTCCTGGCCGTGGCCCTGAGCCTGCCACTGGCCTGGCTGCTACAGGGCCTCGGCAATCACGGCCTATGGCTGGCCTTCCTCTGTTTCATGGGCCTGCGCAGCCTCTGTTTGGCCGCCTATGCTCATTACCTGAGTCGTCACGACCTGTGGTTCGGTCCCGGCGACCGGCAACAGGCGGCCCGGGCTCGGCCCTGAAAGACCCGGCAGCCGCTGGAGTAGCCAGCCCGCGGACCGATAAACACTCAAGCACAGACCCAAAAGGAGTCCTTATGGCCGCAGCCATCGCCGCGTACCTGCATTACCTGTCGATCTTCTTGCTATTCGCCCTGCTGACCCTCGAGCACCGGCTGTTCAAGCTACCGCTGGACCTGGAGCGGGCACGCAGCCTGATCCGCATCGACGGCGCCTACGGCCTGAGCGCCGGCCTGGTGCTGGCCACCGGTGCCGCCCGGGTGTTCTGGTACGCCAAGGGTCTGGACTACTACCTGCACAACAGCCTGTTCCACGCCAAGCTCGGCCTGTTCATCCTGGTCGCCCTGCTGTCGAGCCTGCCGACCCTGATCTTCCTCGGCTGGCGCACTCGCCTGAAAGCCGGGCAAGTGCCGCAGGTCAGCGCGCGCCAGGGCAAGCTGGTGCTCATGACCATCCGCCTGGAGCTGCTGTTGCTATTGATCATTCCGCTGCTGGCGGCGCTGATGGCCCGGGGCTTTGGAGTGATGGGCTAAACCTCCTCCGACGCAGCCCGGATGCAATCCGGGAACACCGGACCACCCGCCTCTCGCGGATTGCACCTGAGCCTGTATGTTCGCCTGGCACTGCATGACGACTGACGACGGATCGCCAGCAAGCCGGCGCCTACACATGAGCTCAATCGGGGCGTAGCCCGGCTGCAGTTCGGGCAAACGGCGAACCCAGCCCCGGATTCCATCCGGGCGACGAGCCTGCTGCAGAAACGAAAACGCCCGGTTACAACCGGGCGTCTGTGTAGCAGCAGAAGTCAGGACAGATAGGAGGAACGGGTCAGGCCCAGACGCAGGGCGTCGAGGAACTGGGTGCGTTCGCGGGCACTGATCTTGGCGCTGGCGACCTTGTCGCGGTAGTGGTTCATCAACTCCTCCGGCGACAGGTGCACGTAGCGCAACATGTCCTCGATGGTGTCGTGGGTCTCGATACCGGCGTGGTACACGCTGCCGTCCTGGTTCTGGTAGATGTTCACCGAATCGGTGTCACCGAACAGGTTGTGCATGTCACCGAGGATTTCCTGATAGGCACCGACCAGGAAGATTCCCAGCAGATAGTCTTCGCCCTCGCGCACCTCATGCACCGGCAGGCTGGTTTCGATGCTCTGCTCGTCGACGTACTGACGGATCTTGCCGTCGGAGTCGCAGGTCAGGTCTTGCAGCACCGCGCGGCGCATCGGCTCCTCGTCCAGGCGGTTGAGCGGCAGGATCGGCAGCACCTGACCGATGGCCCAGGTATCCGGCAGGCTCTGGAATACCGAGAAGTTGCAGATGTACTTGTCGGCCAGCTTGTCGTTGAGCTCGTCGAGTACCTGGCGGTGCGAGCGCTGACGTGCCTTCAACGAGTTGTACAGGCGCCGGCACACGGCGAAGTAACACTGCTCGCCGAGGGCCTTCTCGGTCAGGCTGATCTTGCCCTCGGCATACTGGCTGGCGATGTCGCTCATGTAGTGGGTGGCGCGCCAGTAGGTCTCGGTGACCATCTCGATGTCGGTCGGCCCGAGCAGATCGACCAGGTACTGCACGGTCTCCGGCAGGCTGGCCTTGTCCTCGACCAGCGGCACCTCGTCGTTGTGCTTTTCCACGTCGGTGACCTGTACCACCAGCATGGCGTGATGCGCGGTCAGCGAGCGACCGCTCTCGGAGAAGATGTGCGGATGCGGCAGTTCCTGGGCGTCGCAGAACTCTTTCAACATGCCGACCACCACACCGGCGTAGTCGTCCATGTCGTAGTTGATCGAACTGGCATTGCGCGAGTGGGTGCCGTCGTAGTCCACCCCCAGACCGCCACCGACGTCGATGTGATCGACCGGCAGACCGAGGCCGCGCAGCTCGCCGTAGTAACGGATGGCTTCCTTGAAACCGTGTTGGTAGTCGGCCAGGTTGGCGATCTGCGAGCCCATGTGGAAGTGCAGCAGGCGGATGCCCTGGTCCAGGCCGGCCGCGCGGAAACGCTCGACCACCGACAGCAGTTGCGCCGCCGACAGGCCGAACTTGGACTTCTCGCCGCCGGTATCGGCCCACTTGGAGGACGCCAGCGAGGACAGCCGTACGCGCAGGCCGATCTGCGGGGCGACCTTGAGTTCGGCCGCCTCCTCGATCACCAACTGCACCTCGGATTCCTTCTCGATAACGATGAACACATTGTGCCCGAGCTTCTGCCCCATCAGCGCCAGCTTGATGAACTCGCGATCCTTGTAGCCGTTGCAGACGATGGTGCCGCCCTTCGGCGCCAGCGCCAGCACCGCCATCAATTCCGGCTTGGAGCCGGCTTCCAGGCCGATCGAGACGTTCTGCGTGGCGATGATGTTCTCCACCACCGCCTCCTGCTGGTTGACCTTGATCGGGTACAACGCGGTGTACTGGCTCTGGTACTCGAGGCGCGCGATGTTGGCATCGAAGGCGCCAGTCAACTGGCGCACGCGGTCCTGCAGAATGTCGGGAAAACGCACCAGCAACGGCAGACTCAGGCCACTCTGACGCAGCTCATCGATCTGCGCAGTCAGGTCGAAGGGCGTGCTGTCGGGGCCGTTCGGACGCACCTCAACGCGGCCACTGTCATTGATCGCGAAATAACCCGCGCCCCAATGGCGAATGCCATAGACGCTGCGGCTGTCGGCCACTGTCCACTGGCTGCCGTCATCTTTGCGTGTGCGTCGTGCAGACATCGAGGTCTCCCTTGCTTGCGATAAAAAGCCCTGAAGCCAATCGATCAGGGCGAGAGCAGATTAGCAGCCATTGAGTCATTCCTGCGGGCTTTGCGCGCAGGCAGACTCGACGACCGGTATTAATTTTGGCAATGAGCCATGCCCGGCAGCGGACTCGCCAGCTGCCGGAAAGGTTCGGAAAAGTGCAATCAGCCGCCGGACTTCTTGGCCTTGAAGCCACGCTTGAGCAGCTCTTCGAGCAGCAGTTCGACGTGCTCGCCCTGGATCTCGATCACCCCCTCCTTTAACGCACCGCCGCAGCCGCAGCGCTTCTTCAGCGCCGTGGCCAGCTCCTTCAGAGCCTCTTCGGCCAGCGGCACGCCGCTGATGGTGGTCACCGTCTTGCCGCCACGGCCTTTGCTTTCGCGGCGCACACGGGCGATGCCATCCCCAGCGGGGAGCTGCTGTTGTTTGCAGATGCAGGCGTCCACCGGTTGACTGCAGTCCGGGCAATGCCGGCCGCTGTCGGTGGAATACACCAGGCCGCTGAGGGCGGCGAATGACGAGGCTTTCTTGACCACCGGCTTATCCTCGTAGGGGTCAGGAGCGTGCCGAGTGATCGACAGGCTGAAAGCGACTGGCTGAAATAATCAGCCGCGAAGCCCCACTCTGGCAGGGGCAGCGCACCCGAGCTGGGCGGCTCGGGCTTGAAAGGGCGCGCAGTGTAACGGCAAAAACGGCGCATGCTAAGTGCAAAATTGCGCCATTAATCGGCACACAGGCGACGCCGCCCCGGTCCTCGCACCGCACTACCGGCGATTGATGGTCCGCCTGGCACTAGTGGCCTGTACGACTAGGTGGTGAACTCAACGCTGACAGGCCACTACCCCAGATAACGCCGCAGCGCCTCCAACGAATCCGGGCAATAGGGCTTTTCGAAGGCCTCGTCCAGCGCTTGCCGCGGCGACATGAAATGCGCCTCCAGCACCTCTTCGGGCTGCAAGCGCAAGGGCGCGTCGGACACCGCGGAAAACACCGCACACCACAAACGGTTGCCTGCCTGATCGAAGAAGAAGCGCTCATGTTCATACAGCGCGTCGGCCGCTATGCCCAACTCCTCTTTCAGCTCCCGGGCGGCAGACTCGGCGTAACTTTCGCCGAGCTGCACCATGCCGCCGGCCGCCACATCCCAGTAGCCGGGATACAACGCCTTGCTCAGGGTGCGCCGGTGCACGCAAAGCTCGCCGACAGAGTTGAACAGCAGGATAAAGGTGCCGCGACCGATCAAACCACGCTCACGCAACTCGGCGCGCGGTAGGCCGCCGAGCAGACGATCCTGTTCGTCGACCCAGGCGACCAGTTCGGCATCGGAAGCGGCACGGTGCGCCGCCTCGGCATCGGACACAGACATCGCTTAGCCCTGCGAGAGCAGTTGGCGCAGGTCGATGATCGCCGCGTTGGCCCGCGAGATGTAGTTGGCCATCACCAACGAGTGGTTGGCCAGCAGGCCATAACCGCTGCCGTTGAGGATCATCGGGCTCCACAGGGTTTCCTGGGCCGCCTCCAGCTCGCGGATGATCTGCCGTACGCTGATCGCCGCGTTCTTCTTCGCCAGCACGTCGGCGAAATCCACCTCGATGGCGCGCAACAGGTGCGACAACGCCCAGGCCTGACCGCGAGCCTCATAGAACACGTTGTCGATCTGCAGCCACGGCGTCTCGTAACTGCCCTCATTCAACTGCGGCAGGCCATCCTCGTTCAGCGCCGCATCTTTCACCCCATCGCTCAGGCGTACCTGGCCGACACTGGCGGACAAGCGTTGCGACAGCGAACCCAATCGGGTACCGGCATCGCCCAGCCAATTGTTCAAGTTGTCGGCACGGGTGTAGAACTGCGCATTGCGCTGGCTGGGGTCGGCCAGCCGCTTCAGGTAACGATCCAGCAGCTTGATCCCTTCGCGGTATTCCGCTTCGGATGCCGGCAGCGCCCAACTCTTGTTGTCGAAGTTGAAACGCGGCTCAGCCTTGGCCAGGTCGGGGTCTTCGGTGGATTGCGACTGCGAACGGGCAAAGTCCTTGCGCATGGCGCGGGCCAGATCGCGCACCTGGACCAGCACGCCATATTCCCAGCTCGGCATGTTGTCCAACCACAGCCCCGGCGGGGCGAGATCGTTAGACAGATAGCCGCCCGGCTTATCGAGCAAGGTGCTGGCCACCTGCTTCAAGGTTTCCACCGTGGTGTAGCCGTTGACCATCTGCCGATGAGCTTTCTGCGCCGCCGCCTGGGCCCGCTGCTGCACTGGAAACATCTCGGGCTCCTGGCTCCAGTACCAACCGACCACCAGCGTCAGCAACAGGTAGATCACCAGCAAGCCGCCGAGTGCGCGACCCAGCCAGCCGCCCCCCCGCTGACTGCGCACGTTGTCGACCGAGTTATCGGCGCTGTCGCGCACGGGGGTCGCGCGATTCTTCCAATCCAGCATGGCAATGTCCTTCATCTGCGGCATTCGGTTGTTCGACCGCAACCCCATACCAGGGTTGCACAACGGCCTTGCACTATAAGTTAAGCGCAAGCGCAGCGTCGAACGGCAAACTTAGCGCCGGTGCAACCCTGGGCGCGACTTATGGTCTGTGTGTTGGATGGAAGGCCGGCGTCGATGGATCGACGGCGCTGGTTTCGCCTCTCAGCGGTGGTAGCATGAAGCCACTATCCAGGCCGCTCTCCGCCGCCCCACAAAAAGAAGAACCCGGGCCATGACCGAGCACGAAGACCCCAGCAGCAACCGCCTCAAGCAGCACTTTGCCCAGCGCGTCATCCATCAGGCACGCCAGGTGCTGGAAGCCTGGCAGCGCTTGCAGCGTAACCAATGGAATGACCTCGGCATGAGCGAACTGGGCGATGCCGCATCACTGCTGCAACGCTACGCCGAGCGGTTCGAGCAAGCCGAACACTTGCAACTGGCCAAGGCTATCGGCCAGTGCCTGCGTGCGGTGACTGACAACCGCGGGCGTCTCAACAGCGGCCTGATCAGCGAGCTCAATCTGCTGATACAGCGCCTGTCACGCACCGGTCTGCGTCACGGCGATCGCCTCGAGCAGACCGTGTTGCCGCCCCTGCGCAAACCGGTCTACCTGGCCCTGCAACATCTCGATCGCGCCGAACGCCTGGCCCAGCAATTAGAGTTTTTCGGCATGAGCGCCAAGCCGTTCGACAGCGCCAACGCCTTCCGCGCCGCGATGCTCGAACGTCACCCGGCGGCCATTCTCATGGAGGTGGACTTTTCTGGTCCTGGCGCGGGTTTGCAGCTGGCCGAAGCGGTGCAACAAGGTCTGCAACATAAGATTCCCCTGCTGTTCTTCAGCCACGACGACACCGACACCCCGACCCGCCTGGCCGCCGTACGCGCCGGCGGCCAGGAGTTCTTCACCGGCACCCTGGACGCCTCCAGCCTGCTCGAACGCATCGAAGTACTCACTCACGTGGCGCAGTACGACCCCTATAAAGTGCTGATCATCGATGACTCACGGGCCCAGGCCACTCACACCGAACGCGTCTTGAACAGCGCCGGGATCGTCACCCGCACGTTGAACGAGCCGATTCAGGCGATGGCCGAACTGGCCGAGTTCCAGCCCGACCTGATCATCCTCGACATGTACATGCCGGACTGCAGCGGCACCGAACTGGCCAAGGTGATCCGCCACAACGACCGCTACGTCAGCGTGCCGATCATCTACCTGTCCGCCGAGGACGACCTGGACAAACAGCTCGATGCGATGAGCGAAGGCGGCGACGACTTCCTCACCAAGCCGATCAAGCCACGCCACCTGATCGCCACCGTGCGCAACCGCGCCGCGCGAGCGCGCGACCTCATGGCGCGTATGGTGCGTGACAGTCTGACCGGCCTGTACAACCACACCCACACCCTGCAACTGCTTGAAGATGCCCGTTATCGCGCCCAACGCGATGGCCAGCCCCTGAGCTTCGCCATGCTCGACATCGACTTCTTCAAGAAGGTCAACGACAACTATGGCCACCCCATGGGCGACCGGGTGATCAAGAGCCTGGCGCTGTTCCTCAAGCAGCGCCTACGCAAGAGCGACCTGATCGGCCGCTACGGCGGCGAAGAGTTCGCCGTGGTCATGCCCAACACCAATGCCCAGGCCGCCGCTCATGTACTCGACGAGGTGCGTCGACGCTTCGCGGAAATCCGCTATCCGGCGCAGCCCCAGGACCTGTCCTGCACCTTCAGCGCGGGCATCGCCGAGCTGAACAACGACCTGGACGGCAAAAATCTCTCCAAGCAGGCCGACGAGGCGCTGTACGTGGCCAAGCATGGCGGGCGTAATCGGGTCGCGGTGTTTGGCGCCTGAACAGCCCCGAAAAAAGTGTGACGCCACGCACGCCGTCATAATTTCGCAATGAAAACGCAATAACTTCAGAGCCTTGGGAGTCGCACCCGGACATATCGGGCGCGGCCCGACACCGTTTCGTCATCGGTCGAGCCCTATGCGCCTGAAGTCACTTACCAATCTCAACACCCTGCTGCTGGTCACCGTCTGCATCGCCCTGGGCAGCACCCTCTGGTGGTCGCAACGCGCCCTGGAACGCCCCTACCTGCTGATGGAGCGTTACCTGAGCCTGTCCCAGCAGTTCCAGCAGGATGTCGCGGGCAATATCCAGGTTTACCTCGACAGCGGTGACGCCTTGCGCCACAGCCGCGCCCTGCAGGCGCTCGACAACCTGACGCAAGCCATCGACGCACTACCCGCCGAACTGGGCGAACCGTTGCGCGACAGCCTGAGCCAGCTGCGTGCCTTCAGCGCCAGCCAGTTGCTGGCGGCCGGCAAGCTCGCCGGCGATCCGCAGGGCTTACTGATCCAGGCCGAACGGGAAGTGCTCGGCACCCTGGAACAGCTCGCGCACTACGTAGACAGCAGCCCTGACACTGGCGCGAACGGCTATCGCCCGGCGCTATTCGCTGCCGCGCAACACCTGACCCGCCTGGCGCACGCCCGCGCCAAGCTGGTCAGCAGCGGACGCAGCGAGCTGGCTGCCGACGTCGAGCGCGAGCTGGCCGCACTCGATCGGCAGACCCAGACCCTCGATGCCCTGCCCCTGCTGGGCGTGAAAGATGACAGCGGCTCCGCCAGCGCGGGCTTCGCCGCCATGCTCGGCCTGGCCAATGACGATGACGGTGCGCAGGCAGAAGACCGCGGCATCGCACTGAAACGCGAGCTGATCAGTTTGACCCACCGCTACCCGGCGGAATTGACCCGCACCCGCGCCTTGATCGAACAGCGCAGCGAACTGGCCCAGGCCACCCGTACCCAGGTCGACAGCGTGCAGCAGGCCCTGGCCGCGCTGGAGCCGGCCGTGCGGGCCGAGCACGGCCGTATCCAGGGCGAAGTGCGCCTGCTTCAGGGGTTGATGATTGGCCTGATCCTGTTGATCGCCCTGATCATCGACACCCTGCAGCGGCGCCTGACCCGCGTCCTCAATCACCTGGCACCGGCCCTCTCGGCCTGGGCCCAGGGTGATTTCGGCGAAGACATCCGGTTGACCTCACGCACCCGCGAACTGCGCGATATCGAGTCCTCGCTGAATCACCTGCGCGCCTATCTGGTCGACCTGGTCGGCACCATTCGCCTGCATGCCGAGCAGGTCGCGGGTTCCAGCCGCACCCTGGCCGACCTCAGCGGCGGCCTGCATACAGGCGCCGAACGCCAGGTCGGCGATACCGCGCAGATCCGCGACGCCCTCGGCGAACTGCAGGCGACCATCCAACAGGTCGCCGGTGACGCCAGTCAGGCCGCCGATGCCAGCCGCGATGCCGGGCGCGCCGTCGAACAAGGCCAGCACGTTATCGGCCAGAGCCTCAGCGGCCTGCACGCGCTGGTCGATGAAGTACAAGGCAACGCCCAGGCCATCGAGTCCCTGGCGGAGGAAACCGCGACCATCGGCACGGTGCTGACGGTGATCCGCAGCATCGCCGAACAAACCAATTTGCTCGCCCTCAACGCCGCCATCGAAGCCGCTCGCGCCGGCGAGATGGGCCGCGGTTTTGCCGTGGTCGCCGAAGAGGTGCGCTCACTGTCGCAACGCACCAGCGGCGCCACCGCGCAGATTCAGGAGCTGATCGGTCGCCTGCAGCAAGCCGCCCGGCAATCGGTCAGCGCCATGCGCGCCCAGGTCGAACACGCCGAAGCGACGGCGGGCCAGGCCGAGGCCGCCGATGGCGCACTGGACGAAATAGTCGCGGCGATCGGCACCATCGCCAGCATGGCCGAACGCATCGCCGAGGCCACCGCACAACAGAGCGGTGCGGTCGGCGAGATACGCGGCCACAGCGAACGCATCCACCAGCTCGGCGGTGACAACCTGGCGCGGATCGGCGAGGGGCGCAACCAAGGCGAACACTTGTTGCAACTGGGCGGACAGCTGCATCGGGCGGTGCAGGCCTTTCGCGTATAAGCCGGTGGGACTGGTTAGGCACCACGCTGCCGTGACCTCCTTTCGTCGACCGAAAAAACCGCTTACAGCCTGGCCCATGCACTGAAGCACAAGGCTCCGTTATGATGATGGGACTTCTGCCCGATGAGACCCCCATGCGCCGCTTACTCAGCCTGATCCTGCTGCTCATCGCCCTGCCGGCCAGCGCCGGCCTGCTCGACAACCGTCCGGCTGCGGCGCCGCTGGGCGCGGCGCTGAACAACAGCGCGGACTTCCTGCCCGTGCGCGAGGCCTTCAAGCTGAGCCTGATCGACAGCTCGGGCGACTCGATCAAACTGCGCTTCGTCCCTGCCGAGGGCTACTACCTCTACAAGCACCGTTTCAAGTTCGTCAGCGAGCCGGCCGACATCGGCCTGGGCCCTGCCCGACTGCCGACCGGCAAGCAGAAGACCGACGAGTACTTCGGCGACGTCGAGGTGTACTACGGCGTACTGGATGTCGAACTGCCACTGGATAAGCCGGTCACCCGCCCGTTCAACCTCAGCGTCACCTACCAGGGCTGCGCCGACAAAGGCCTGTGCTATCCACCGGAGACCGAGCAACTGACCATCGGCGGAGAGCTGCCTGGCGCAGCGTCCACCCCAGGCCCGGCGAGTCCGGTCAACAGCTGGAACTGGAGCGACCTGGCGCTGTTCTTCCTCGCCGGCCTCGGCCTGACCTTCACCCCCTGCGTGCTGCCGATGCTGCCGATCCTCACCGGAGTGGTGCTGCGCGGTCAGTTTGGCGGGTTGCGCAGCCTGAGCCTGTCACTGGCTTACGTGTTGCCGATGGCCGCCAGCTTTGCCGTACTCGGCGCCTTGATGGGCGTGTTCGGCGCTAGCCTCAATCTGCAGGCGCGCCTGCAGTCGGCCTGGGTGCTGGTGCCCTTCGCGACGCTCTTCGCGCTGTTTGCCCTGGCCATGTTCGGCGTCTACGAATTGCGCCTGCCACGCCTAGTCAGCGAGCCGCTGAATCGCTGGGCCAACAAGACCCATGGCGGCTCCCACAGCAACGCGGCACTGCTCGGCGTACTCTCCAGCCTGCTGGTATCGCCGTGCGTATCGGCGCCCCTGGTCGGCGCCCTGCTCTATATCAGCGCCAGCGGTGATGCCCTGGGCGGCGGCTTGCGACTGCTCGCCCTGGGCCTCGGCATGGGCGCCCCCCTGGTGCTGTTCGCCACCGGGGGCGGCGCCTTGCTGCCGAAGTCCGGCAGCTGGATGGTCGCCGTGCGCAACGCCTTCGGCGTGCTGCTGCTGGCGGTCTCCATCTGGCTGCTCGAACGGGTCCTGCCTGGCCCACTGACCCTGGCGCTGTGGGGCCTGCTCGCCGCCGGCGTGGCGCTGTTTCTCGGCGCCCTGGAATTCGTCACGAAAACCCCGAAGGAGAAACTCGCCCAGCTGACCGGTCTGGTGCTGCTGGTCTATGCCCTGGCGGCCTGGACCGGCGCCCTGCAAGGCCAGGATGATCCGCTGCGCCCACTCGGCCGCATGGCCATGGCCAACACCCCGGCGAGCCAGGTCAACCCCGGCAGCTGGCAGGTGATCAGCAGCCCCGCCGAGCTGGACGCCGCCTTTGCCGCCGCGCAAAGCAGCCACCAACCGCTGCTGCTCGACTGGTACGCCGACTGGTGTATCAGCTGCAAGGTGATCGAGCGCGAAGTTCTCAGCGCAGCGGAGGTCGGCAGTCAGCTGGGCGACTACCGCCTGGTGCGTTTCGATATCACCGAAAGCAATGCGGCTCAGCGCGCCCTACTCGACCGTTATCAACTGTTCGGCCCACCGGCGATCCTGCTGTTCGACGAAAAGGGTGACGAATGGCAGGATTTACGTGTCGTAGGTGAGGTCGATGCCGCGACCTTTGCCGCGCGCCTGCAGCAGGCACGCACACGCTTTTAACCCGTCGCTAACCCACTTACTACGCACACTGCGCGGGCCGCCGAACTATTGGCTTCAGCGTCATACATTTGCCGCAAACTGCGGGCATCGTGTCGGCTACTGTTGATAACTGGACAGCCATAAGGCTTCTCCGGCATAGTCCGGCGCAGCGTGAGAAATCAGGAATAGACGATCATGGCTACCTTACTGGTACTGCACGGCCCCAACCTCAATCTGCTGGGTTCCCGCGAACCGGGCGTCTATGGCGCCATCACCCTGGCTCAGATCAACCAGGATCTGGAGCGCCGCGCCCGCGAAGCCGGCCATCACCTGCTGTACCTGCAAAGCAATGCCGAGTACGAATTGATCGAACGTATTCACGCCGCAAAAGG
Organism: Pseudomonas sp. SJZ079; assembly: GCF_007993865.1. Classification (GTDB taxonomy): domain Bacteria; phylum Pseudomonadota; class Gammaproteobacteria; order Pseudomonadales; family Pseudomonadaceae; genus Aquipseudomonas. The sequence continues at coordinate 36,302 of NZ_VIUH01000002.1, forward strand.
CGAAGGTGTCGACTTTATTCTGATCAATCCCGCCGCGTTCACGCATACCAGCGTCGCATTACGTGACGCATTGCTGGCGGTGAGCATCCCATTCATCGAAGTGCACCTGTCCAACGTGCACAAGCGTGAACCTTTTCGCCATCACTCCTACTTTTCCGACGTTGCTGTGGGAGTGATCTGCGGCCTTGGCGCCAGCGGTTACCGGCTGGCCCTGGAGGCTGCACTAGAACAACTTGAACTCGAACGACCCTGACCTCACTGGGAGTTGAACACCTATGGATATCCGCAAAGTCAAAAAACTGATCGAACTGCTGGAAGAATCCGGCATCGACGAACTGGAGATTCGCGAAGGCGAAGAGTCGGTACGCATCAGCCGCCACGGCAAGCAACCGACCTATGCCCAGCAACCGATCTACGCTCAGGCACCGGCTCCGGCAGCGCCTGCCGCCGCTCCGGCCGCTGCTGTTGAAGCCGCAGCCCCGGCTGCTGCCAAGCTGAACGGCACCGTGGTGCGCTCGCCGATGGTGGGCACCTTCTACCGCGCCGCCTCCCCGACCTCGGGCAACTTCGTCGAAGTGGGTTCGAGCGTGAAGAAAGGCGACATCCTCTGCATCGTCGAGGCGATGAAGATGATGAACCACATCGAGGCCGAGACCAGCGGCACGATCGAATCCATCCTGGGCGAAAATGGCCAGCCGGTGGAATACGATCAGCCCCTGTTCACAATCGTTTGAACCGCGGAGAGCCAGCGATGTTGGAAAAAGTTCTGATCGCCAACCGCGGCGAGATCGCCTTGCGCGTCTTGCGCGCCTGTAAAGAGCTGGGCATCAAGACCGTTGCGGTGCACTCCACCGCCGACCGCGAACTGATGCATCTGGCCCTGGCCGACGAGTCGGTGTGTATCGGCCCTGCCTCCGGCGCCCTGTCTTACCTGCAGATTCCGGCGATTATCGCCGCCGCCGAAGTCACCGGCGCCACCGCCATCCACCCTGGCTACGGCTTCCTCGCGGAAAACGCCGACTTCGCCGAACAAGTGGAAAACTCCGGCTTTGCCTTCATAGGCCCGAAAGCCGAGACCATCCGCCTGATGGGCGACAAGGTCTCGGCCAAGGATGCCATGAAGCGCGCTGGCGTACCGGTAGTGCCCGGCTCCGACGGTCCGCTGCCGGAAGACGAGGAAACCGCCCTGGCGATTGCCCGCGAGGTCGGTTACCCGGTGATCATCAAGGCTGCTGGCGGCGGCGGTGGTCGCGGCATGCGCGTGGTCTACAAGGAAGAAGACCTGATCAAGTCAGCCAAGCTGACCCGCAGCGAAGCGGGCTCGGTATTCGGCAACCCAATGGTCTACCTGGAGAAGTTCCTCGGCAATCCGCGCCACGTGGAAGTCCAGGTGCTGTCCGACGGCCAGGGCAACGCCATCCACCTGGGCGATCGCGACTGCTCGCTGCAGCGCCGCCACCAGAAGGTCCTGGAAGAAGCCCCGGCCCCGTACATCGATGAGCGGGCGCGCGCCGAAGTGCTGCAGCGCTGTGTCAATGCCTGCATCGAGATCGGCTACCGTGGCGCCGGCACCTTCGAGTTCCTCTACGAGAACGGCGGCTTCTACTTCATCGAGATGAACACTCGGGTCCAGGTCGAGCACCCGGTCTCCGAGATGGTCACCGGCATCGACATCGTCAAGGAGATGCTCAGCATCGCGGCAGGCAACAAGCTGTCGTTCACCCAGGACGACGTGGTCATCCGTGGCCACTCGCTGGAATGCCGGATCAACGCCGAAGACCCCGACAACTTCATGCCCTGCCCGGGCAAGGTCAAGCACTTCCACGCCCCAGGCGGCAATGGCGTGCGGGTCGACTCGCACTTGTACAGCGGCTACACCGTACCGCCGCACTACGACTCGCTGATCGGCAAGGTGATCACTCACGGCGCCACCCGCGAAGAGGCCATGGCGCGCATGCGCAATGCCCTGGACGAGATCGTGGTCGACGGCATCAAGACCAATGTCCCGCTGCACCGCATGCTGACGCGCGACAAGGGTTTCTGCGAAGGCGGCGTGAATATCCACTACCTGGAAAAGAAACTGGGTATGGATAAGCACTAAGCCCATGACCTGCTGCGCGTTGGCGATACGGCGTTAAAAACAAGCTCGGATGCTCATTTACAACAGTAAACTGCGCATCCTCGATTGTTTTTGCCTTGTCTCGCCCTAGCTCAAAGGTCATGACTGAAGCGCCAGACAAGGGCTGCCCATGGGCGGCCCTTGTCGTTTCCGCCAGGCGACTACTGTGGCAGCAGCGCCACCGCTTCAAGTAAGCTGCGCGCCAATTTGCATCATCACGCCACAACGCCCACGAGGTTTCCCATGCCCTGGTTACAAGTCCGTCTCGCCATCACCCCGGATCAGGCGGAAACCTACGAAGACGCACTGCTCGCAGTCGGCGCCGTGTCGGTGACCTTTATGGACGCCGAGGATCAACCGATCTTCGAACCGGACCTGGGCACCACACCACTGTGGTCGCACACTCACCTGCTGGCCTTGTTTGAAGCCGACACTCAGGCCGAGGCTGTGTTCGCCCACCTGCAATTGCTGACCGGCACTGAATTGCCGGAGCACCACGCCGAGGTGATCGCCGATCAGGACTGGGAGCGCAGCTGGATGGACGGCTTCGAGCCGATGCGCTTCGGCCAGCGCCTGTGGATTGTGCCCAGCTGGCACGCCGCGCCGGAGCCGGACGCGGTCAACCTGCTGCTCGATCCGGGCCTGGCCTTCGGCACCGGCACCCACCCGACCACCGCGCTGTGCCTGGAGTGGCTGGATGGCCAAGCGCTGGACAACTGCAGCGTGATCGATTTCGGCTGCGGCTCGGGGATTCTGGCCATCGCCGCCCTGCTGCTCGGCGCCCCCCAGGCCGTCGGTACCGATATCGACCCGCAAGCCCTGGAAGCCTCGCGCGATAACGCCGGTCGTAATGGCATCGACCCGGCACGCTTCCCGGTTTACCTGCCGGCCGACATGCCGCCGGAACAGGCCGACGTAGTGGTCGCCAACATCCTCGCCGGGCCACTGGTGGCCCTGGCGCCGCAGATCACCAGCCTGGTCAAGCCAGGCGGTCGCCTGGCGCTGTCGGGTATCCTCGCCGAACAGGCCGAGGAGGTCCGCACCGCCTACGGCGAAGCCTTCGACCTCGACCCGACCGCGACCAAGGACGGCTGGGTGCGCATCAGCGGCGTGCGCCGCTAACGCTGCACCGCTGCTACTTTCGCAAACACTTGCGTTAGACTAATCGCCTTGCTTGACCGGATCGCCGCATGATCGAAAGCTTCGTCACCCAGTGCCCCCATTGCCGCACCAGCTTTCGGGTCAACCCCGCCCAGCTGGCCGCCGCCCATGGAGCCGTGCGCTGCGGGGCCTGCTTGCACGTGTTCAATGCGGCGCGGCAGCTGCTGGCACAAGGCCACAGCCTGCCCGCAGCAGCCCAGCCCATCCCGCCGCCAGCACCAAGCAGCGAACCAAGCGCCGCGCACGCCAGCGAGCCGCCGATCTCACAGACGCACCACGTGCCAGACAAACACGCCGAGGACACCCTGTGGATCCACGACGACCTGGATCTCGACAGTCTCGATCTGGACGAAGAACTGGCCAAGCTGGAGGAACAGGAGCAGCAGTTGTCGCAACAGTTTCTCGACCTCGACCGCGCCGCCAAACAGACCGAAGCCTTTCCCGCCCCGGCAGACGCGGAACAGCAAGAACCTGACGAGCAATGGGCCGAAGCCCTGCTTCACGACGACCCGCCGACGCCAGCGCCGAGCAACAGCCCCACACCCAGCCCGCCCGCAGCGGAGTTCAGCCCACACCAGGAAACCCCAGCCCCGCTCTCGCCCAACGCACCACTGGCAACGAGCAAACGCTCGCGCCAAGAGCCCGTGCTCAATCTCAGCGACACCCACACGGACGATCACGAACCAGCCGAGCATGAACTGCACTTGAGCGCCGAGCGCGATGCGTTCATCGGCGAACCCGATAGCGAACTGGACACCCCGGCTGCCATGCACACGGTGGCCGAGGCCGACCCGGCCCAGGAGCAACCGCCCGGCAAGGCTGAGCGCCACGAGCCCGGCCTGCGCGACGAGCACCTGTTCGAACTGGATGACGAACCGCTGCAACTGGACTGGCAACGGCCGCGCAAATCCTGGGGCCGCCGGCTCGGCTGGGGCCTGCTCAACCTGCTGGCTGCCATCGCCCTGAGCGGCCAGTACCTGAACTATCACTTCGACGAACTGGCGCGCCAGGATCAATACCGCCCCTGGTTCGAACAACTCTGCCCGACGCTGGGCTGCCTGCTGCCGTCCAAAGTCGACATCGAGCAGATCAAGAGCAGCAACCTGGTGGTGCGCAGCCACCCGGAATTCAGCGGCGCCCTGGTGGTCGATGCGATTCTGTATAACCGCGCGCCGTTCACCCAACCCTTCCCGCTGCTGGAAATGCGCTTTGCCGATATCAATGGCCAATTGCTCGCCAGCCGCCGCTTCAAACCCAGCGAGTACCTCGCTGGCGAGCTGGCCGGACAGGCGGAAATGCCGCCGCAAACGCCGATTCACATATCCCTGGATATCCTCGACCCAGGCACCCACGCGGTGAACTACAGCCTCAGCTTCCACTCCCCGGAATAGCCCGCACACGGCGGCTTGCCTGGCAATCCCCGGACAAGAGAACACTTCGCTATAAACCCTCAGCTGTTCAGATTTTGTTCAAATCAGCCTTTATCCGGTCACCCAGAGCGGGTATCATTCCCAGCCTTTTTGCACTCTCCTAATCGCCTCAACAGCAGGTCTCTTGAGCAGGGAAGCCCTATGTCGGCGCTACGCATCGGCCCCTATACATTGCCCAACTCGCTGATTCTCGCGCCCATGGCCGGAGTCACTGACGGGCCGTTCCGCCAGCTCTGTCGCCGCCTGGGCGCAGGCCTGGTGGTATCGGAAATGGTGACCAGCGACGTGCGCCTGTGGAACACCCGCAAGTCGAGCCTGCGCCTGCCCCACGAGGGCGACCCCGAGCCACGCTCGGTGCAGATAGCCGGCGGCGACCCGCAGATGCTCGCCGAGGCGGCGCGGCGCAATGTCGAATTGGGCGCGCAGATCATCGACATCAACATGGGCTGTCCGGCGAAGAAGGTCTGCAACAAGGCCGCCGGCTCCGCCCTGCTGAAGGACGAGCCATTGGTCCGCGAGATTTTGCAGGCGGTGGTCGCCGCAGTCGATGTGCCGGTGACCCTGAAAATCCGTACCGGTTGGGATAGACAGAACAAGAACGGCATCGAGGTGGCAAAGATCGCCGAACAAGCGGGAATCGTCGCGCTGGCGGTGCATGGCCGCACCCGGGCCGACCTGTACACCGGCGAAGCCGAATACGACAGCATCGCCGCGATCAAGCAGGCGGTGTCGATTCCGGTGTTCGCCAATGGCGACATCGACTCGCCGGAAAAGGCCAAGGCCGTGCTCGCCGCTACCGGCGCCGATGCCCTGTTGATTGGTCGGGCCGCCCAGGGCCGGCCGTGGATTTTTCGGGAAATCGAGCATTACCTGCGTACCGGGGAAAAACTCCCGACACCGAGCCTGACTGAAGTGGAATGCATCCTGCTTGAGCACCTGGCCGCACTGCACGCCTTCTACGGCGACCTGATGGGCGTACGCATCGCCCGCAAGCATGTCGGCTGGTATCTCGCAACCCTGCCGGGCGCCAGGGAGTTCCGCGCCCAGTTCAATCGTCTGGACAGTACGGACGCGCAGTGCGCCAACGTTCGCGAGTTTTTCGGCGAACGGCATAACGATGGAGAAGGGGTGGCCGCATGACGATGTTGACCGAGACTTTAGAGAGTGAAATGGCTCCCGTGAGTGACAACACCAGCTTGAAACAGCACCTCAATGCGCCGAGCGAAGAAGGGCAAACCCTGCGCGGCAGTGTCGAGAAAGCGCTGCATAACTATTTCGCCCATCTTGAGGGCGCAGACGTCACCGATGTGTACAACCTGGTGCTCACCGAAGTGGAAGCGCCGCTGCTGGAGACCGTGATGAATTACGTCAAGGGCAACCAGACCAAGGCCTCCGAACTGCTCGGCCTGAATCGCGGCACCCTGCGCAAGAAACTCAAGCAGTACGACCTGCTCTAACCCGTATTCCCGCAACGAGGGCGGCCTCATCCAGAGCCGCCTTTTTTGTTGACTCCCCTGCTCTGATGGACTCTGAAATGACCGACCAGACCACCCGCCTCCCCGTTCGCCGTGCGCTGATCAGCGTTTCCGACAAGACCGGCATCCTCGAATTTGCCCGCGAGTTGTCCGCCCTCGGCGTGGAGATCCTCTCCACCGGCGGCACTTACAAGCTGCTCAAGGACAACGGCGTGGCCGCGGTCGAAGTCGCCGACTACACCGGCTTCCCGGAAATGATGGACGGTCGGGTGAAGACCCTGCACCCGAAGATCCACGGCGGCATCCTCGGTCGCCGCGCGCTCGACGGCGACGTCATGGCGCAGCACGGCATCCAGCCGATCGATCTGGTCGCGGTCAACCTCTACCCGTTCGAAGCCACGGTGGCCAAGCCTGACTGCGACCTGGCCGACGCCATCGAGAACATCGACATCGGCGGACCGACCATGGTCCGCAGCGCGGCGAAGAACCACAAAGACGTGGCCATAGTGGTCAATACCCACGACTACGCCGCCATCCTCGACGGCCTCAAGGCCGGCGGCCTGACCTACGCCCAGCGCTTCGATCTGGCCCTCAAGGCCTTTGAACACACCGCCGCCTACGACGGCATGATCGCCAACTACCTGGGCACCATCGACCAGGCTGCCGCGACGCTCAGCACCGAAGCCCGCGGCGCCTTCCCGCGCACCTTCAACAGCCAGTTCGTCAAGGCCCAGGAAATGCGCTACGGCGAGAACCCGCACCAGAGCGCGGCCTTCTACGTGGAAGCCAAGAAAGGCGAGGCCAGCATCTCCAGCGCCGTGCAACTGCAAGGCAAGGAGCTGTCGTTCAACAACGTCGCCGACACCGACGCCGCCCTGGAGTGCGTGAAGAGCTTCGTCAAACCGGCCTGCGTCATCGTCAAGCACGCCAACCCCTGTGGCGTGGCCGTGGCCACCGACGCCGAAGGCGGCATCCGCCAGGCTTACGAACTGGCCTACGCCACCGACACCGAGTCGGCGTTCGGCGGCATCATCGCCTTCAACCGTGAACTGGACGGCGAAACCGCTAAAGCGATCGTCGAGCGCCAGTTCGTCGAAGTGATCATCGCCCCGAAAATCAGCGCTGCGGCGCGTGAAGTCGTCGCCGCCAAGGCCAACGTGCGCCTGCTCGAGTGCGGCGAATGGCCGGCCGAACGTACGGCCGGCTGGGACTTCAAGCGGGTCAACGGCGGCCTGCTGGTACAGAGCCGTGACATCGCCATGATCAAGGCCGAAGACCTGAAGATCGTCACCCAGCGCGCGCCGAGCGAGCAGGAAATTCATGACCTGATCTTCGCCTGGAAAGTGGCCAAGTTCGTCAAATCCAACGCCATCGTCTACGCCAAGAACCGCCAGACCGTGGGTGTAGGCGCCGGCCAGATGAGCCGCGTCAACTCGGCGCGGATCGCCGCGATCAAGGCCGAGCACGCGGGCCTGCAGGTAGCCGGTTCGGTCATGGCGTCGGACGCCTTCTTCCCGTTCCGTGACGGCCTGGATAACGCCGCCGCCAATGGCATCACCGCGGTGATTCAGCCAGGTGGCTCGATGCGCGACGCGGAAGTGATCGCCGCGGCCGACGAAGCGGGGATTGCCATGGTGTTCACCGGCATGCGCCACTTTAGGCATTAAAATCGGCCGCACTCGGACAGGCATCTGCGGCGTTGCCCGGCCCTTCCCCCATGCTCATTGCCAAAAGGCAACTCCGCTGGGTAAAGGGCCGGGCGTCCTGCATCTACCAGTCCGATCGCGACCTCGACATTCGTAGGGTGGATAGCGTTTTTCCTATCCACCAAACGGGCCGCAGGCCCGCCTCCTGAAGGAGAACCCCATGAACGTACTGATCATCGGCAGCGGCGGGCGCGAACACGCCCTGGCCTGGAAAGTCGCTCAAGACCCGCGCGTCGAGAAGGTCTTCGTCGCCCCGGGCAATGCCGGCACCGCCATCGAAGCCAAGTGCCAGAACGTCGCCATCGACGTGCTGGCCCTGGAGCAACTGGCCGACTTCGCCGAGCAGAACGTGCAACTGACCATCGTCGGCCCGGAAGCGCCGCTGGTCGCCGGCGTGGTCGACCTGTTCCGTTCGCGTGGCCTGGATTGCTTCGGCCCCACTGCCGGCGCGGCTCAGCTGGAAGGCTCCAAGGCCTTCACCAAGGACTTCCTCGCCCGCCACCAGATTCCCACCGCCGACTACCAGAACTTCACCGAGATCGAGCCGGCGCTGGCCTACCTGCGCGAGAAAGGCGCACCGATCGTGATCAAGGCCGACGGCCTGGCCGCCGGCAAGGGCGTGATAGTTGCCATGACCCTGAGCGAGGCCGAAGACGCGGTGCGCGACATGCTCGCCGGTAACGCCTTCGGCGATGCGGGCTCGCGGGTGGTGATCGAGGAGTTTCTCGATGGCGAAGAAGCCAGCTTTATCGTCATGGTCGACGGCCACAACGTGCTGCCGATGGCGACCAGCCAGGATCACAAGCGCGTCGGCGACGGCGACAGCGGCCCGAATACCGGCGGCATGGGCGCCTACTCGCCGGCACCGGTGGTCACCCCGGAGGTGCACCAGCGGGTGATGGATCAGGTGATCTGGCCGACGGTCAAGGGCATGGCCGCCGAGGGCAATGTCTACACCGGTTTCCTCTATGCCGGGCTGATGATCGACAAGGCCGGTCTGCCGAAAGTCATCGAATTCAATTGTCGTTTCGGCGACCCGGAAACCCAACCGATCATGCTGCGCCTGCAGTCGAGTCTGGTTCTGCTGATCGAGGCTGCCCTAGCCCAGGCGCTGAACAAGATCGAAGCGCAGTGGGACCCACGCCCGAGCCTCGGCGTGGTACTGGCGGCCGGTGGCTACCCGGCCGACTACGCCAAGGGTGATGCGATCCATGGTCTGGACGCCGCCGTCAGCCCGCAGGGCAAGGTGTTCCACGCCGGCACAGCGCTGAAGGACGGCCAGGTGGTCACGGCCGGCGGCCGCGTGCTGTGCGCCACCGCCCTCGGCGAAAGCGTCGGTGCGGCCCAGCAAGAGGCCTACCAGCTAGCCGAAAAGATCGACTGGAACGGCTGTTTCTACCGTAAGGACATCGGCTATCGCGCGATTGCCCGCGAGCGTGGCGAAGATTAAGCGGCAGTAGTCGACAGGCGGTCAGCTGACCGCCTTTGTCATATTCCGCTGTATAAAGGCTTGGCTATAATCGGGCCACTTACTTGCGAAGGGAATTCACCGTGCGCCGGCTCAGGATTGCCAATGGATTGTTTCTCTGCCTTGTACTGGCGGCACTCTTTGGATTGCCTGCGCAGATGGCCCAGGCCGCGGCATGGTCGCAACTCAGCGAAAGCGGCAGCACCCTGCAGCTAGACGACATCCGTTCCCCCCGTTACCAAGCGCAATTCGTTGCCAGCGAACTGACCCAGCTGTACACCCCCGGCGGCGATAGCACACTCTGGCTGCATCACCGTTTACCGCCGCACACACAAGCGCAATTACTGCGGGTGTTCGCGCCTTACCTGACCTACCTCGACCTGTACGTGCTGCAGGGCGATGAACTTCTCGCCCACACGCGCACCGGTAGCGGCCTACCCTTCTCCAGCCGGCCGCTGGCCAGTCGCGATCTGCTCTTGCCGCTGCCGCAAGCCGACGTACCCCTGGATATCTATCTGCGGCTCGCTTCGGAGCACGCCCTGCGCCCGACCATCAGCCTGCAAAGTGCCAACGCCATGGCCGCCGACGATGATCGGCCTCTGCTGTTCGGCCTGCTGCTCGGCGCCCTCGGCATGCTGGCGATCTATAACCTCGTGCGCTTCGCCTACAGCCGTGCCGCCAGCAGCTTGTGGCTGGCGGCGACCCAGACCTGCCAGCTAGTGGCGACGCTCAGCCTGCTGGGCATCAGCTCACCCTGGCTCGGCGATTGGCTGCCGTTGCAGCCGCAGATCGCCAACTTCTCGATGCTGCTGGCCATGTTGTGCGCCCTGGGCTTTACCGCCAGTTTCTTCCACAAGGTCTGTCCCGATACCCCACTGACCCGCCTGCTGGTCGCCGAGTTCGCGCTGATTGGCCTGTTGTGCCTGGTACTGCTGATCGCCACCAACCTGCAGTTCAACCAGATGGTCTACGGGCTTACCGCCGTGACCGGGCTAAGCATTCTGCTGGTGGCGCTGTACCACTGGCACCACGGCTATCGGCCGGCACGCCTGTTCAGTGTGGCGCTGCTGGTGTTTTGCGCGGCCTTTGTCGGCGCCCTGCCGGTACTGTTCGGTTACTGGTCGGTGCCATCCGACTGGATGGCCTATGGCCTGCTGGCAGTGATCGTACTCGGTGGCTTCATCCTCAGCATGGCCGCGAGCGAACGCCAGCGGCACATCGTCCAGGACCAGCACAGCACCAGCAGCGCCCTGGCCGCCAGCTCCGCCGAGCTGAGGGCCAAGGCCGAATTCCTGGCCAAGATCAGCCATGAAATCCGCACGCCGATGAATGGCGTCCTGGGCATGACCGAGTTGCTGCTCGGCACCCCACTGTCGGCCAAGCAGCGCGATTACGTGCAGACCATCCACAGCTCCGGCAACGAGCTGCTGACCCTGATCAACGAGATTCTCGACATCTCCAAGCTGGAGTCCGGGCAAATCGAGCTGGACGATGTGCAGTTCGACCTCAACGCGCTGATCGAAGACTGCCTGGACATCTTCCGGGCCAAGGCAGAACAGCAGAAAGTCGAGCTGATCAGCTTCATGCAACCGCAGGTGCCGCGGGTGATCAGCGGCGATCCGACGCGTTTGCGCCAGACCCTGCTGAGCCTGCTGGACAACGCCTTCAAACAGACCGACGAAGGCGAGATCCTCCTGGTCGCCGCCCTCGACACCAGCGGCGGCGAACCGCGCCTGCGCATTGCCGTGCAGGACAGCGGGCAGCCGCTGCACGCCAGCGAGCGCGATGCCCTGCTCAATACCGAACTGCACAGCAAAGACTTCCTCGCCGCGACCAAGCTCGGCGGTCGTCTCGGCCTGATCATCGCCCGCCAACTGGTGCGCCTGATGGACGGTGAGTTCGGCATCCAGAGTGGCGGCAATCAAGGCTCGACCCTGTGGCTGTCCCTGCCGCTGGACAGCCAGCGCCTGGAGCAGCCCACCGCCGACCTTGACGGCCCGCTGCAAGGCGCACGCCTGCTGGTGGTCGATGACAATGACACCTGCCGCAAGGTGCTGGTGCAGCAATGCGCGGCCTGGGGCCTGAGCGTCAGTGCCGTGCCCTCGGGCAAGGAGGCCCTGGCGCTGCTACGCACCAAGGCGAATCTGCGTGAGTACTTCGATGTGGTCCTGCTCGACCAGGACATGCCCGGCATGACCGGTATGCAGCTGGCCGCGAAGATCAAGGAAGACCCCAACCTCAATCACGACATCCTGCTGATCATGCTGACCGGCATCAGCAACGCGCCGAGCAAGATCATCGCGCGCAACGCCGGGATCAAACGCATCCTCGCCAAACCGGTCGCCGGTTATACCCTGAAAGCCACCCTGGCCGACGAACTGGCGCAAAGCGGCGATGGCACTTCACCGCTGTTCAGCCCGGCCGTGGTCAACGTCCCCCTGAGCGTGCCGAGCGACTTCCGCATCCTGGTCGCCGAAGACAACAGTATCTCGACCAAGGTGATCCGCGGCATGCTCGGCAAGCTCAACCTGAAACCGGACACGGCGAGTAACGGCGAAGAAGCGCTCACGGCGATGAAGGCGCAGCACTACGACCTGGTGCTGATGGACTGCGAGATGCCGGTGCTCGATGGTTTCTCCGCCACCGAGCAGCTGCGCGCGTGGGAAACCGTCGAACGGCGCGAGCGCACCCCGGTGGTGGCCCTGACGGCGCATATCCTCAGCGAGCACAAGGAGCGCGCACGACAGGTGGGCATGGACGGCCACATGGCCAAACCGGTGGAGTTGTCGCAGTTGCGTGAACTGATCGAGTACTGGGTCGCCCAACGAGAAAGCCAGCGTCAGCGCCACGTCATACCGTCCTGATCACCGCCCCCTGCCGCCTAAGGCGTCGTCACGCCTGGCGCAACGCCGCTAGGCAAAACGCAAGGCGTAGATCGGCGGCAGATTGCCGGCCAGCGCCTGCCAGTTGTCGCCCTGGTCATCCGACAGCCACAGATGGCCAGTGGTCGAGCCCATCGCCAGGCCTTGCCCGCTCGTGTCGATCGCCAGTCCGTGCCGATAGACCAGGTCGAAGCAATCGGCCTGCGGCAGCCCCCGGCTCAACGTCTCGAAACTACGCCCCGCGTCGCGGGTGCGGGTCACCACCAACCGCTGGCCCACCGGCACCCGGCATTCATCCTTGACCGCCGGCACGAACCAGGCGGTACCCGGTTCAACGGGGTGCACCGCGACGGCGAAACCAAAGCTCGAAGGTGCGACATCATGGATTTCCCGCCAGTGCGCGGCGCCATCGGTCGAGAGAAAAATCCCGTTATGGTGCTGCACCCACAGGGTATCGGGCTGCGCCGGACAGGCCACCATGCGATGCGGGTCCTGAATCTCCGGCGTCCCCTGCAGCTCAGGCGGCATATAGGCCGCGCGCATGCCCTCGGCCCGGCAAGCCCAGCTCGCGCCGTCATCCTCGCTGCACCAGACGCCACCGCAGGACACCGCGACGCTTAGCCGCTCACTGGCCCGCGGGTCGACGCAGATCGAGTGAATACCCGGCTGCGGGTAGCCACCGCCGAACCACTGCGCCCGCTCAGGACGCTGCCAGAGCGCATCGATCAATGCCCAGGACTCGCCGTGATCGCGCGAGCGGAACAGCGCGCCGGGCAGGGTTCCGGCCCACAGCGTGCCCGGCTGATCCGCGCCGCCGGCTTCCAGCGACCAGATCATCTCCACCGTGGGGCCCTCAGTGCCAGTCTCCACGACGAAGGCCGGGGCCACGACCTCTTGCCAGCTCTGCCCGGCATCGGTCGAGCGCCACAGCTTGGGCCCGAAATGCCCCAGATGCAGGGCGGTATACAGGTAACCGTCACGCCGATCGAGCAAGAGCATGCTCACCGGTTCACCGAGAAAATCCGTACGCTCGATGTGCCAGCCAGCGCCCGTTCGGGCAAAGGTCAGCAAGCCCTTGCGCGTCGCCACATAAAGTACCTCGGACATAGTCATCTCCTGGTTTCTCAGCCGCCGGCCAGCGCCTGCACCACATAGATGTCACTGTTGGCGGTAACCCTGTCGGTCAGGCGTTGGCGGTCGGCTATCTGCTCGGCGTCGACGAAAATCAGCACGTGCGGACGCAGCCGCCCCTGATCATCCAGCAGGTAGCTGCGCAGCCGTGGGTTGACCGCGAAGACCTCCAGCAGCACCGCCTCGACCGTGGTGCCGCTGACCCTGAGCGCTGCCACATCGAGGTGGCGTTGCAGGTTGGGGGTGAAGCTGATGCGCGCCATCGGCCACTCCTGGCTTGCGCCGGGTGTAAACAAGCTTAGCGCAACAGGTATAGACGATCTCGCGTAGCGCACTCGCTTCGCCCGCCCGGCGGTCGCGCCGCTGGTCGCGGTTTTTGCGCCGCCGGCACTGGCGATAGTCCCGGCAATCCCGGATCATGCGGCCCCACACAGAGCAGTCGCGCGGCAGATGCGCGCCCTGCACCTACACTCATCCCACCCCGATCCCGAGACGAGTCCACCCCATGGCGTCCGAGCTGTTCAGTCTGTATTTGAAGTTGTTGGTGCTCTACAGCCCGTTCTTCGTGTTGTCCTGTTTCATCGGCCTGAGCCGCGGCTACACGGTCAAGGAGCGCAAGCGCCTGGCCTGGAAGGTCGCCGCCGGCGTGCTGATCGCCAGCGTGCTGTTGTACCTGTTCGGCAGGCACATCTTCACCCTGTTCGGCATCACCATCGATGCCTTCCGCATCGGCGCCGGCAGCGTGCTGTTCATCTCCGCGCTGGGCATGGCCCAGGGCAAGTCGGCGGTGCAAACCGACAACGTGCAGCAGGACGTGACCATAGTGCCGCTGACCATTCCACTGACAGTCGGCCCCGGCACCATCGGTGCGCTGCTGCTGATGGGCGCCAGCCAGCCGCACTGGAACGACAAGCTGCTGGCGGTGGTCGGCATTGCCCTGGCCAGTCTCACCGTCGGCGTGGTGCTGTACCTGTCCAACCAGTTCGAACGCCTGCTCGGCGATCAGGGTCTGCAGATCGTCAGCCGCCTGATGGGCCTGTTCGTCTGCGCCCTGGCGGCGCAGATCATCTTCACCGGGGTGAAAAACTACCTCGCGCTCTGAAGCGGTGCAAAGCGGGCCTATTGCCAGCCTGCAGCTGCGCATCCGCACCAAAGCCGCGCAAGCGGGCATTGCGCAAGCCCGCCGAAAAACCCAGCGAACCCTTATAGCCCGTGGCTTTGCGCCAATTGGCACGGATGCTGCCACTGGACTGGCGACCTCCAGGAGCCTGTCGGACTTAACGCGGTTCTACTGCGGAAAAACCGGACTTGGTCATTTTTGCTGCTTTCCCTCGTTAAATGGCCGGCTATTCGCCTCGGAAAGCAGCACAACTGCCTCAACCCGACTTCCCCACGCTACTAACGGTTAAGTCCGACTGGCTCCTAGGTCCCACCCAACAGTTGCGCATGGAGCCCTATCGATGAAACGTCGCCCCTTTCTGCAATCCTCACTCGCCGCCAGCGCGCTGATCGTCAGCGGCCTGTTCCCGTTCAGCCTGCAGGCCGCCGAAACCATCAAGGTCGGCGTGCTCCACTCGCTGTCCGGCACCATGGCCATCTCGGAAACTTCGCTGAAAGACATGGCGCTGATGACCATCGACGAGATCAACGCCAAGGGCGGCGTGCTCGGTAAACAGCTGGAGCCGGTGGTGGTCGACCCCGCATCCAACTGGCCGCTGTTCGCCGAGAAAGGCCGCCAGTTGCTGACCCAGGACAAGGTCGCGGTGACCTTTGGCTGCTGGACCAGCGTGTCGCGCAAGTCGGTGCTGCCGGTCTATGAAGAACTCAACGGCCTGCTGTTCTACCCGGTGCAGTACGAGGGTGAGGAGCTCTCGCCGAACGTGTTCTACACCGGCGCGGCGCCCAATCAGCAGGCCATCCCGGCGGTGGAGTACCTGATGAGCGAGGACGGTGGCGCCGCCCAGCGTTACTTCCTGCTCGGCACCGATTACGTCTACCCGCGCACCACCAACAAGATCCTGCGCTCCTTCCTGCACAGCAAGGGCGTGGCCGACCAGGACATCGAAGAGGTCTATACCCCCTTCGGTCACAGCGACTATCAAACCATCGTCGCCGACATCAAGAAGTTCTCCGCCGGCGGCAAGACTGCGGTGATCTCCACGGTCAATGGCGACTCCAACGTGCCGTTCTACAAGGAACTGGCCAACCAGGGTATCGACGCCACCGACGTGCCGGTGGTCGCCTTCTCGGTCGGCGAGGAAGAATTGCGCGGCATCGACACCAAACCCCTGGTCGGCCAGCTCGCCGCGTGGAACTACTTCCAGTCGGTGGAAAGCCCGGTCAACAGCGCGTTCGTCGACAAGTGGAAGGCCTATGCCAAGGCCAAGGGCTTGCCGGGCGCCGATAAGGCCGTGACCAACGACCCGATGGAGGCCACCTACGTCGGCATCAACATGTGGGCCCAGGCGGTCGAGAAGGCCGGCAGCACCGAGGTCGACAAGGTCCGCGAGGCCATGGCCGGGCAAACCTTTGCCGCGCCGAGCGGCTTCACCCTGACCATGGATGCGACCAATCACCACCTGCACAAGCCGGTGATGATCGGCGAAGTCCAGGAAGACGGTCAGTTCGACGTGGTCTGGGCCACCGACAGCCCGCTCCGCGCCCAGCCGTGGAGCCCGTACATCGAGGGCAACGAGCAGAAGCCGGACTACGCGGTGAAGAGCAACTGATCTGACCGGGCTCGCCCCTGACGCAATCCTGTAGGAGCCAGCTTGCTGGCGATCATCTCGACTCGGCCATGCGGATCGAGCGCGATCGCGAGCAAGCTCGCTCCTACGGCGTCCCGCACCACGATCGGGATACTTAGGACCTACCTATGCCCACTGCCCTGTACCGCTTTCTCCTGTTTCTGGCGTTGGCGCTGCCGCTCACCGGCCAGGCCGGCGACGCCAGCGATTTCGCCGCCGCCAGCTCCAGCCAGCAAGCCAAGCTGCTGCAGCGCTGGGCCGCCGCGCCTGAAGCCGCACGCCTGGCGCTGCTCGAAGCCTTGCACCAGGGCCGGGTGGTCGTCGACCGCAACAAGGCACCCTTCATCGAGAGCGCCGGGGCTTATCAGGCCGTCGAAGGCGACGCCGAGCCCAGCGACAGCCCGCGCAAGCTGCGCCTGAACAACCGCCTGCGCGGCCTGATCGCCACGGCCCTGGCCAGCCACCAGCTGCTCGCCGATGATCCGGCCCTGCGCTTGACGGCTGCGCAACTGCTGCAGAAAAAAGCCAAGCCGGCCCAGCTGGCCCTGCTCAATGCGCGCGTCGCCGACGAGCAGGATGAGGCGGTGCGCGAGGCGCTGAGCTTGGCCCTGGCCAACCTGCAACTGGTCGACAAGGACCCGGCGGTGCGTCTGGCGGCAGTGCGCCTGCTCGGCGAGACCGGCCAGCCGCTGGCCCACACCCGCCTGGAAACCCTGCTCGCGCCCGGTGTGGAACCCGATGCCGGGGTGCGCACCGCCGCCGAAACCAGCCTGGCCCAGGTCAAACGCCGCCTGTTGCTCGGCGAACTGCTCGGCCAGGCCTTCAGCGGCATGAGCCTGGGCTCGATCCTGTTGCTCGCCGCCCTCGGTCTGGCCATCACCTTCGGCCTGCTCGGGGTGATCAACATGGCCCACGGCGAGATGCTGATGCTCGGCGCCTATGCCACCTACCTGGTGCAGCTCGGCCTGCAGCGCCTGGCCCCGGACTACCTGGCGCTGTACCCATTGCTGGCGCTGCCGGTGGCCTTCTTCGTCACCGCCGCCATCGGCATGGCCCTGGAACGCACGGTGATCCGCCACCTGTATGGCCGGCCGCTGGAAACCCTGCTGGCCACCTGGGGCATCAGCCTGATGCTGATCCAGCTGGTGCGCATGCTGTTCGGTGCGCAGAACGTCGAGGTGGCCAACCCCTACTGGCTGTCCGGCGGCATTCAGGTACTGCCTAACCTGGTGCTGCCTTACAACCGCATCGTGATCATCGGCTTCGCCCTGTTCGTGGTGGCCTTGACCTGGCTGCTGCTGAACAAGACCCGCCTCGGCCTGAATGTCCGCGCGGTCACCCAGAACCGCAACATGGCCGCCTGCTGCGGGGTGCCGACCGGGCGGGTGGACATGCTCGCCTTCGGTCTCGGCTCGGGCATCGCCGGCCTCGGCGGCGTGGCCCTGTCGCAGATCGGCAACGTCGGCCCGGATCTGGGCCAGAGCTACATCATCGACTCCTTCCTGGTGGTGGTGCTCGGTGGCGTCGGTCAGTTGGCCGGCAGCGTGATGGCGGCCTTCGGCTTAGGGATAGCCAACAAGATCCTCGAACCGCAGATCGGCGCCGTGCTGGGCAAGATCCTCATCCTCGCGCTGATCATTCTGTTCATTCAGAAACGCCCGCAAGGTCTATTCGCACTGAAAGGACGGGTGACCGACTGATGACCATGCCACTTAATCCCACGCCTCTGAACAAGAGCCTGCTGGCCCGCGCCAGCTCCCGGCTCGGCCCGCAACTATCGCTCGGCCTCGGCCTGATCGCGCTCGCCGTGCTGCTCGCCCTGCCGCTGCTGCACCTGCTGCCGGCAGACAACAGCTGGCAGGTGTCAGCCTATACCCTGACCCTGGTCGGCAAGATTCTCTGCTACGCCATAGTCGCCCTGGCCCTGGACCTGGTCTGGGGTTACGCCGGCCTGCTGTCGCTCGGCCACGGCCTGTTCTTCGCCCTCGGCGGCTACGCCATGGGCATGCACCTGATGCGCCAGAGCGCCGGCGAGGGCCTGCCGACCTTCATGCAGTTCCTCTCCTGGAGCGAACTGCCCTGGTACTGGAGCGGTACCCAGAGCTTCCTCTGGACCCTGTGCCTGGTGGTGCTGGCGCCCGGCTTGCTGGCCCTGGTGTTCGGCTTCTTCGCCTTCCGTTCGCGGATCAAGGGCGTGTACTTCTCGATCATGACCCAGGCGCTGACCTTCGCCGCCATGCTGCTGTTCTTTCGCAACGAAACCGGCTTCGGCGGCAACAACGGTTTCACCGACTTCAAGCGCATCCTCGGCTTCGACATCACCGCCCAGGGCACCCGCGCCGTGCTGTTCCTCGCCACCGTCGCGCTACTACTCGGCAGCCTGTACCTGGGCTGGAAACTGGCGCGCAGCAAGTTCGGCCGCGTACTCACGGCGCTCAGGGACGCGGAGAACCGCCTGATGTTCTGCGGCTACGATCCGCGCGGCTACAAGCTGTTTATCTGGGTCTTGAGCGCGGTGCTCTGTGGCCTGGCCGGCGCACTCTATGTACCGCAGGTGGGCATCATCAACCCCAGCGAGATGTCGCCGACCAACTCCATCGAAGCCGCCATCTGGGTCGCCCTCGGCGGACGCGGCAGCCTGATCGGCCCGCTGCTCGGAGCCGGCCTGGTCAACGGCATGAAGAGCTGGTTCACCGTGGCCTTCCCGGAGTACTGGCTGTTCGCCCTGGGTTTGCTGTTCATCCTGGTCACCCTGTTGCTGCCGCAAGGGGTGATCGGCCTGTTGAAGAGGAGGTCGCAATGAGAAGCACGCCCACCCCCGAGCTGATGCTCGAGCCGATCTTCGACCCGATCGGCAGCGCCCGCGACGCCATTGGCGCCGGCCAGGTCGCCGGCCAGGGCCTCAACGTGCGCCACGGCACCATCCTGACCCTGGAGGACATCAACGTCAGCTTCGATGGCTTCAAGGCGCTGAACAACCTCAGCCTGTACATCGGCGTCGGCGAACTGCGCTGCATCATCGGTCCCAATGGTGCCGGCAAGACCACCCTGATGGACGTGATCACCGGCAAGACCCGCCCCGACAGCGGCGTCGCCTACTTCGGCGAAACCCTCGACCTGACGCAGCTGAGCGAAGTCGAGATCGCCCAGTCAGGCATCGGCCGCAAGTTCCAGAAGCCCACGGTGTTCGAGGCGCTGACGGTGTTCGAGAACCTCGAACTGGCGCAGAAGACCAACAAGTCGGTGTGGGCCAGCCTGCGCGCCACACTGAGCGGCGCGCAGAAGGAACGCATCGACGAGGTGCTGCACACCATCAAGCTGGAGGCCGCGCGCAATCGTCAGGCCGGCCTGCTCTCGCATGGCCAGAAGCAGTTTCTGGAGATCGGCATGCTGCTGATGCAGGACCCGCAACTGCTGCTGCTCGACGAGCCGGTGGCGGGCATGACCGACGCCGAAACCGAGTTCACCGCCGAGCTGTTCAAGTCGCTGGCACGCCGGCACTCGCTGATGGTGGTGGAACACGACATGGGCTTCGTCGGCAGCATCGCCGACCACGTCACGGTCTTGCACCAGGGCAGCGTGCTGGCCGAAGGCGCGCTGGAACAGGTGCAGACCAACGAGCGGGTGATCGAAGTCTACCTGGGCCGCTGATTACGCTGATGGTTGCCACGCTCCGGCGTGGCAACCCCTACCGGGACGCTCTGCGTCCCAGCGACGCAGAGCGCCGCCAGATGCATGCCCACGCAGAGCGTGGAATCGATCAGGGCCCGCCCTACAAGGACAGAACCATGCTGCAAGTTGAACAGCTCCACCAGTACTACGGCGGCAGCCATATCCTCCGCGGCCTGTCGTTCGAGGCCAAGGTCGGCGAAGTCACGTGCCTGCTCGGGCGCAACGGGGTGGGTAAAACCACCCTGCTGAAATGCCTAATGGGCCTGCTTCCGGCCAAGCAGGGCGCGATTAAATGGCAAGGCCAGAGCATCACTCAGCACAAGCCACACCAGCGCGTGCACAGCGGCATCGCCTACGTGCCGCAAGGGCGGGAGATTTTCCCGCGGCTGACGGTGGAGGAAAACCTGTTGATGGGGCTCTCGCGCTTCAGCGCCCAACAGGCCAAGCAGGTGCCGGCGTTTATCTACGAGCTGTTCCCGGTGCTGCAGGAAATGCAACAGCGGCGTGGCGGCGACCTGTCCGGCGGCCAGCAACAACAGCTGGCCATCGGCCGCGCCCTGGCCAGCAACCCGCAGCTGTTGATCCTCGACGAGCCCACCGAAGGCATCCAGCCCTCGGTGATCAAGGAGATCGGCGCGGTGATCAAGACACTCGCGGCACGCGGCGACATGGCCATCCTGCTGGTCGAACAGTTCTACGACTTCGCCGCTGAGCTGGCCGACCAGTACCTGGTGATGTCGCGCGGCGAGATCATCCAGCAGGGCCGTGGTGACCGCATGCAGGCCGATGGAGTGCGCGGGCTGGTGGCCATCTAAGTGCTGAGAATGGGCTCACCCGCACCAGCAGCAGGCAAATCAAGCCACGCGCACGCCACCTCGCACCAAAACCGAGCAAGTCATAAGACACCCACACCCGCCGCATACGGCAGCAACCCTCAGCCGCCGCGAACGCGCGCACTGTCCTGGCGCACAAGGCACGGCAATTGCTCTGTCCCAGCCATGACGCTGATTTAAGGACGCCCATGAACGCACCCGCCGCCCTGTTCACCCCCAGCTGGCATGCCGAGCTAGAGCTCGCCTATGCCCGCAGCGGTGACAGCACGCGCCCGGTGCTGCGCCGCCACCAGGGCCCGTTGCGGGTGCAAAAGCACCTCTACGCGGAAGGCCCCGAAGTCTGCCAGCACATCATCGTGCACCCGCCGGGCGGCATCGCCGGCGGCGACCGCCTGGAGATCAGCGCGACTGTCGGCGAACACGCCTGGGCGCAACTGACCAACCCCGGCGCCGCCAAGTGGTACCGCGCCGCAGGCCCGGCCTATCAGCAACTGAAGCTGCGCGTCGAAGCCGGCGCCACCCTGGAGTGGCTGCCGCAGGAGACCATCGTCTACTGCGGCGCCCAGGCCGAGTTGCACACCGAGATCCAGCTGCTCGGCGATGCGCGCCTGTGCTACTGGGACATGGTCGCCCTCGGCCGCCCGGCCAGTGGCGAACGCTTCGACCAGGGCCACTTCCAGGCGCAGCTGGATATCCGCCGCGACGGCCAGCTGCTCTGGCACGAACGCCAGCGGATAACCGGAGACGATGGTCTGCTCGACTCGCCGATCGGCCTGAATGGCCAGCCGGTGTTCGCCACCCTGCTGCTCAGCGGCGAAATCGACGCCGAGTTGCTGCAACGCTGCCGCGAACTGCCTGCTGCTGTGCAAGCTCGGGTACGCGGCGACCTGAGCCAACTGCCCGGCCTGCTGGTGGCCCGCTGCCTGGCCGCCGAAGCCCTGCATGCGCGCGCCTGGTTGATCGACCTGTGGCGCCTGCTGCGCCCCGCCCTGCTCGGGCGCGCTGCGCTGCCCCCACGAATCTGGAGTACCTGATGGACCTCACCCCCCGCGAGAAAGACAAACTGCTGATCTTCACCGCCGGCCTGGTCGCCGAGCGCCGCCTCGCCCGCGGGGTCAAGCTCAACTACCCGGAAGCCATGGCCTATATCTCCGCAGCCCTGCTCGAAGGCGCGCGCGACGGCCAGACGGTGGCGGCATTGATGCACTACGGCACGACATTGCTGAGCCGCGAGCAGGTGATGGACGGCATCCCGGAGATGATCCCGGAGATTCAGGTCGAGGCCACCTTTCCCGACGGCACCAAACTGGTCACCGTCCATCAGCCGATTGCCTGAACATGACTATTCAAGACGCGACCCAAGCCGACCTGCCCGGCATCCTGAGCATTTACAACGATGCGGTGCAGCACAGCACGGCGATCTGGAACGAGACCCTGGTTGACCTGGCCAATCGCCGCGCCTGGCTGGCCGAACGCGTGGCCCAAGGCTTCCCGGTACTGGTCGCGCGTGACGCCGACGAGGTACTCGGCTACGCCACCTTCGGCGCCTGGCGCCCACACGATGGCTACCGCTACAGCGTCGAACATTCGCTCTATGTACGCACCGACCAGCGCGGCCAGGGCCTTGGCGCGCAGTTGCTGACGGCGTTGATCGAACGCGCCAAAGCCTGCGACAAGCACGTGATGGTCGCCGCCATCGAGAGCGGCAACGCCGCGTCGATCCACCTGCACCGGCGTCTCGGTTTCGTCAGCAGCGGACAGATGCCCCAGGTCGGCTGCAAGTTCGGCCGCTGGCTCGACCTGACCCTGATGCAATTGACCCTCAATCCGGGCGCGCAGCCGCCAATCGCCTGAACGGAGTGACACCAGCATGAACACTGCCCAACTGCGTCGCGTCACCGCCGAAAGCTTCGCCCATTACCGCCCCGGCTTGATCGAACTGCTGCTCGATGCCGTGGCCCAGGGCTGGTCGTTGGGGTTCAAGGCCGATCTGGATGCCGCGCAAGCGCGGAGCTATTTCGACGAGGTGCTCAGCGACGTTGAGCAGGGCAACCTGTTGCTCTGGGTGGTGGTCAGGGACGAACAGGTGCAGGCCAGCGTGCAACTGGCGCTGTGCCAGAACGCCGATGGCCCCCATCGCGCGCAAGTGCAGAAATTGCTGGTGCAGCAACAGGCGCAACGCCACGGCCTCGGCCAGCAGCTGATGACCGCCCTGGAGCAAGGGGCGCGCCAACACCAGCGCGGCCTGCTGTATCTCGATATCCAGGCCGGCGCCCCGGCGGAGGCGTTCTACCGTGCGCAGGGCTACAGCCGGGTGGGCGCGATTCCGGACTATAGCTGCGGCCCGAACGGTGACTACCACCCGACCGCCATCTACTTCAAGAGCCTGCACGGAGCGAGCGCATGATTCCCGGCGAATACCAGATCCAGGACGGCGAGATCGAGCTCAACGCCGGCCGCCGTACCCTGACCCTCAAGGTGGCCAACAGCGGCGACCGACCGATCCAGATCGGCTCGCACTTCCACTTCTTCGAGACTAACGACGCCCTCAGCTTCGACCGCGCCGCCACGCGGGGTATGCGCCTGAACATTGCGGCCGGCACCGCCGTGCGCTTCGAGCCGGGGCAGTCGCGCGAGGTCGAACTGGTCGACCTCGCCGGTCAACGCCGGGTGTTCGGCTTCGCCGGGCGCGTGATGGGCAATCTGTAACGCCGATGGTTCCCATGCTCCGCGTGGGAACCCATGACGGGGCGCTCCGCGTCCCTGCGACGCAGAGCGTCGCCAGCCGCATTCCCACGCAGAGCATGGGAACGATCAAATTCGAGGAGTGCCGATGAAAATTTCCCGCCAGGCCTACGCCGACATGTTCGGCCCCACCGTCGGCGACAGGGTGCGCCTGGCCGACACCGAGCTGTGGATCGAGGTCGAGCAGGACTTCACCCATTACGGCGAAGAAGTGAAGTTCGGCGGCGGCAAGGTGATTCGCGACGGCATGGGCCAGAGTCAACTCTGCGCTAAAGATGTAGTCGATACCCTGATCAGCAACGCGTTGATCCTCGATCACTGGGGCGTGGTCAAGGCCGATGTCGGCCTCAAGGACGGACGTATCGCCGCCATCGGCAAGGCCGGCAACCCGGATATCCAGCCGGACGTGACCATCGCCATCGGCGCCGGCACCGAGGTGATCGCCGGCGAGGGCATGATCCTCACCGCGGGCGGCATCGACAGCCATATCCACTTCATCTGTCCGCAGCAGATCGAAGAGGCCTTGATGAGCGGAGTGACCACCATGATCGGCGGCGGCACCGGCCCGGCCACCGGCACCAACGCCACCACCTGCACCCCCGGCCCCTGGCACATGATGCGCATGCTGCAGGCCGCCGACGCCTTCCCGATGAACCTGGGCTTTACCGGCAAAGGCAACGCCTCGCTACCCGAGCCCTTGATCGAGCAGGTCAAGGCCGGCGCCATCGGCCTCAAGCTGCACGAAGACTGGGGCACCACCCCGGCCGCCATCGACAACTGCCTGAGCGTGGCCGACCAGTATGACGTGCAGGTAGCGATCCACACCGACACCCTCAACGAATCCGGCTTCGTCGAAACCACCCTGGCCGCCTTCAAGGGCCGTACCATCCACACCTACCACACCGAGGGTGCCGGCGGCGGTCATGCGCCGGACATCATCAAGGCCTGCGGCCTGCCTAACGTGTTGCCCAGTTCGACCAACCCGACCCGGCCGTTCACCCGAAACACCATCGACGAACACCTGGACATGCTGATGGTCTGCCACCACCTCGACCCGAGCATCGCCGAGGACGTGGCCTTCGCCGAAAGCCGCATCCGCCGCGAGACCATCGCCGCCGAGGACATCCTGCATGACCTCGGCGCCTTCTCGATGATCAGCTCCGACAGCCAGGCCATGGGCCGCGTTGGCGAGGTGATCACCCGCACCTGGCAGACCGCCGACAAGATGAAGCAACAGCGCGGCCCACTGCCGCAAGACGCTGCCGGCAACGACAACTTCCGCGCCAAACGCTACATCGCCAAGTACACCATCAACCCGGCGATCACCCATGGCATCAGCCATGAAGTGGGCTCGATCGAGGTGGGTAAATGGGCCGATCTGGTGCTCTGGCGCCCGGCTTTCTTCGGCGTCAAGCCGAGCCTGATTCTGAAAGGCGGATCGATTGCCGCCAGCCTGATGGGCGACGCCAACGCCTCGATCCCCACGCCGCAACCGGTGCATTACCGGCCGATGTTCGCCAGTTTCGGCGGTTCGCTACACGCCAGCAGCCTGACCTTCATCAGCCAGGCGGCCCTGGATGCCGGTATTCCCGAACAACTGGGGCTGAAGAAGCACATTGGCGTGGTCAAAGGCTGCCGCGCGGTGCAGAAAAGCGACCTGATCCACAACGACTACCTGCCCAACATCGAGGTCGACGCGCAGAACTATCAGGTCAAGGCCGATGGCCAACTGCTCTGGTGTGAGCCGGCCGAGGTGCTGCCGCTGGCGCAGCGCTATTTTCTGTTCTAGACGTCGAATAGAGTGCGTTCGCTCTAATGGGCGAACGACCTATGACGGGCGGCCCAGCGCTCGTCCGGTCGCGGCGCGACCTACCCTTCGCGTACTGAGAAGCCAGGCCAAATGCCAACCCCACCCTGGCGCCTCGCGAAACAACCCACGCTTTTTGCGCGCGGCACTACTGGACCACGCAGAAAGCTCATAAAATTATCGCCCCACTGCGCCATCACGGATGAGCCCGCATGCACCGCTCGAGAACTGGATTTCTGATCGTCGCCGCACTCCTGCTGTGCGGATGCGCCACGCCAAACATCGGCAGCAATTATCGCCTAGACGAAACGAGCGGTCGGGGCCTTGTCATCGGCTCGGTCACCTACCAGGGCAGGTTGTCCGAATACAAAATGTTCTACCGCCCGATGCCCACCGGGAAGGCTGCTTTTTTCAAAGCTGGGCAAGGCCAAGTACCGCCATTCCCGCACAACGACTTCGCCACTGCAGGCGCCACAGGAGAGCTGTTCAGCGCAGAGTTACCCGCTGGACGCTACGAGTTCTTCGGCTGGGGAATCCACAGCGGTGGAGCGGGGACACAGTCCACAGAACCGTTCAGCATCGAATTCGTCGTCACGCCCGGGCGCCCCATCTATCTGGGAAATTTCCATTTCGCGCAGGAGCGAAGCCTGGGGCTCACCGTCACCGGGGCCACGGTCTATCATCGCCTGCAAACGGAACGGGACCTCGCGCGCTTCAAAAACAGCTACCCACAGCTGGCAGAGCATCAGATCGAGGTACTCACGCCCCCATTCCCGGCTGATCATTCCGTCGGGAATGGTTACCAAACAGAGCTTTATCTGCTTCCCGTACACTACTGAGCAGGAACCTCGGATCAGCGCAACTGGCTATCCTTACTCCCGCGCCGGTTGTAGCCACCACCCGCCTTCTGCTGCTTGTCCAACGCGGACTGACAGGCCACACACAGGCGCACGCCTTTGATCGCCTCACGACGCGCCTGCGGGATCGGCGCATCGCACTCTTCGCAGTGCGTCAGGCTCTCGCCGCGTGGCAGCTGGCTACGGGCGCGGGCGATGGCGTCCTCGATGCTGCTGTCGATCTGCTCTTGCACCGCACCGTCACTTGCCCAACCACCGGCCATGTCGACCTCCACCTCTACCAGCTGAATAGCCATAGATATGGGCCGTCGACGATTTTTTTGCAAGCTGGACGCCGGTTGGTAGCGAGGAACTGCTCGCGCCACCCACTGATCACGCCGCGCTCAGCAGCACGTCGAGTGCTTACTCCTTCACGTCCATGAACGCCTCGGCCCAGACCAGATAGTCCTCGGGCTGAGTGTATTTGTGCGCCAATTCGGACGCGCTGAGGTCGTTGGCCACGGCCTGGCGCTGTTCGCGCAGGCAGTCGTAAGTGGCCTTGATCGCGGCGAAGTAGGCCGCATGCCCGTTGACCACGATGCGCACGCCAAGGCTGGCCAGGCGCTCGTTGTCGCGCAGCTTGGGGTTGCCATAGGTGACCAGCATCAGCGGGATACTCAGGCCTGCGGCGATCTGCTGCAGGTGCTCGAAGTCTTCGACACCGACGATGCAGATGCCATCGGCACCGGCCGCCTGATAGGCCTGGGTACGACGGATCACTTCGTCCACCGGCAGCACGCCGGCATGGGTACGCGCAATGATTGCCAGCGCCGAATCGACACGGGCTTCCAGTGCCGCGCGAATCTTGCCGACGCCCTCCTCCACGGAAATCAGGTCGGTGGATTTGCGCCCGAACTGAGCCGGTAGCAGGGTGTCCTCAATGGTTAATGCGGAGATGCCGGCACGCTCCAACTCGACCACGGTGCGCATCACGTTGAGCGCATTGCCATAGCCATGATCAGCATCGGCGATGACCGGCAGGCGGCTGACCCGACCGATGCGGGTGGCCTGCTCGACGAACTCGCTGAGGCTGATCAGGGCGAAATCCGGGGCAGCCAGCACCTGCAGGGAGGCCACCGAACCGCCGAGGATGCCCACCTCGAAACCGAGGTCGCCGGCAATCCGCGCGGACATGGGGTCGAATACCGAGGCGGTGTGATAGCAGGCGTCGGATGCCAATAGGGCGCGAAACGCACGCCGCAACTGGTGATGTGAGGTTCTTTGCATAGGGGCTTCCAGGGCTTGCGGCGCAAGCCGAACAGGGATCGTCGACTAGTTAGCTAGCTTAGCAAATTCCTCTATCCCCCTGAACCCGTCAGCTACGCAAGCTAAGCCGCTCGTCGACTTGCGTCATTCATCGCCGTAGCGCTTTCAGCCAGGGCCAAGCGTCGCCAGTGGCTCGCCGCGCCTCCCGACTGTTTCAGCGTTTACAGATTCTCCGGCATCGTCAATAACGCCTTGACCTCTGGGCTATCGAGACGTTCTCGAGTGACCAACATGGCATCCAACTCAATCTGCTGCCGCGCGGCTGTCACCCGCGGTTCGCGCATCGCACGCTCGGCCAGGCGCACCCCCTGATAGCCCATGGCATAGGGCTGCTGCACCACCAGTGCGTCTATCTGCCCGGCCCTGAGCGCATCCAGCAGTACCTGGCCGCTATCGAACCCCACATGCAACAGCTGATCAGTCGCCTGCAGACGCAGCAGCGCGGCATGGGTTTCGCGGGTGGTAGAACCGTTCGGGGTAAACAGTGCATCGAGTTGCGGCAACTGCTCGCGCAAGATCTTGAATGTCGTTTCGGGGTTACCGCCCAGAGGCTGGTCGAACACTATGGTCAGCCCCGCCGCCCGCACGGCCTGAATAAACCCTCGCCGGCGCTCGCTGGTCGAGGCAATCGCCGGACTCATCTGAATCACCCCGACCCGTCCCTTGCCACGCAGCACCTGCCCGAGATGCTGCCCGGCCAGCTGACCCGCGCGATAGTTGTTGGTGGCGATCAGCGCCCGCACCTCGGTACTGCCGACATCCCGATCGATATAAATGGTCGGAATACCACGGGCCTTGAGCGCCCGCACTTTGGCATTGATCTCGGCGCCACTCGGCGCAATCACCAGCGCTTTGCAGCCACGCGCGACCACCTTGTCGATCAGTTGCGCCTGCACCACGACGTTGCCTTCACGGATCGGACCCCGAAAATAGACCTCTATGTCCACATCCAGGCCCGCCTGCAGGGCGCCGTTCTTGACCTGTGACCAGAACAGCTGCGCACTGGCCGGCACTACGCCGATGCATTCCTTCGCCCAGGCCTGGCCAACCAGCAGGCTGCACAACGCAAGCACCCGCCAGGACCATCGAACAGCCTTGAGAAACCGCATAGAGCACTCCTGCGATCAGACGATCGCCGCACCGCGTGATAGCACTTTATCATCGTCGAGTTAGCGCCAAACCCTCCATTCGAACGATCGCCGCAACCGCCGAACCTTCGAGCCATTGCGCCAATCCGCGAAGTCTAAAGGCTGCTAACCGTCGGGGCGTACAACTTTGTCACAGTCCAGGCGACAGTTGGACTGGCGGCCGAGGCTCAAGCAGGCGATCATCAGGCTTCCTTTCTGCGCTATGAATGACATGACCGAGATCACCCAGAACACCCCGGCCAGCCACAAGCCCCGCCCAATGGTCGATTTACTGATCAGTATCCTGATTCCGTCGCTGATTCTGATGAAGCTCAGCGGCGAGGCGAACCTCGGCGCAGACGGCGCCCTGCTGCTGGCCCTGTCCTTCCCGCTCGGCTGGGGCGCTTTCGAGCTGATCAAGTACCGCAAATTCAACTTCATCGCCTTGCTCGGCCTGGTCAGCGTGCTGCTCACCGGCGGTATCGGTCTGCTGCATTTGGACACCCGCTGGCTGGCGATCAAGGAGGCGGCGATTCCCGGACTGATCGGCATCGCCGTGCTGGTGTCGACACGCACCCGCCACCCGCTGATCCGCACCCTGCTGTTCAACAAGTCGGTGCTCAACGTCGACAAGATCCATCAGCGCCTGGAGCAAGGTGGCCACACCGAGCTGTTCGAGGCACGCCTGCTGACGGCCACCTACTGGTTGAGCGGGACCTTCTTCTTCTCCTCGGCGATGAACTACGTGCTGGCCAAGTGGATCGTCATCAGCCCGGCCGGCAGCGAAGCGTTCAACGCCGAACTTGGGCGCATGAACCTGCTCAGCTACCCGATGATCGCAATTCCCTCGATGCTGATGCTGATGGCGATCTTCTACTACCTGTGGCGCACCATCCATGGTCTGACCGGCCTCAAGCTGGAAGAGATCATGGCCAACGCCGAGCACTAACGGCGGGTGCACCACTGACGCGGTTGCCCCTGCGTGCTGACGCTCTCCGCCTACCTGGGACTGTTCCTCTCGGCATTCGGCGCCGCAACGCTGCTGCCCTTGCAGTCGGAGACGGTGCTGGTCGCGCTGCTGCTGAGCGACCGCTACCCGCTGTGGGCACTGCTCACCGTCGCCAGCGCCGGCAACGTGCTCGGCGCCCTGCTCAACTGGCTGCTCGGCCGCTCCCTCGAACACTTTCGCCACAGGCGCTGGTTCCCGGTCAGCCCACGCAAGCTGGAACAGGCGCAGGGCTGGTACGGGCGCTACGGGCATTGGTCACTGCTGCTCAGCTGGCTGCCGATAGTCGGCGATCCGCTGACCCTGGTGGCCGGTGTGATGCGCGAGCCCTGCTGGCGTTTTCTGCTGATCGTCAGTCTGGCCAAGACCGGGCGTTACGCGGTACTGGCCGCAATCACCCTTAGTCTTAACTGAGCTGCGCGGTCATCCGTCGCGGCGGCAGGCAATCGAGGCAGCATTCCCCCGCCGGCTCGCATAGAATGCGCGGCCGTTTTTCTGGAACCGTGCGCAGCATGCCTTTCTCCACTCCCGCCCGCGCCTGCGGCATCGACTTCGGCACCTCCAACTCCACCGTCGGCTGGCAGCGCCCGGGCGTAGACTCCCTGATCGCCCTGGAAGACGGCAAGATCACCCTGCCCTCGGTGCTGTTCTTCAACTTCGAAGAGCGTCGCCCGGTGTATGGCCGGCTGGCCCTGCACGAATACCTGGAAGGCTACGAAGGCCGTCTGATGCGCTCGCTCAAAAGCCTGCTGGGCTCCAAGCTGCTGAAGAGCGAGACCACGGTGCTGGGCAGCGCCATGCCGTTCAAGGATCTGCTCGGCCTGTTTATCGGCCAGCTCAAGCAGCGTGCCGAAGCCGTGGCCGAGCGTCCGTTCGAGGAAGTGGTGCTGGGCCGTCCGGTATTTTTCGTCGACGACGATCCGGCCGCCGACCTGGAGGCGCAAAACACCCTGGTCGCGGTGGCGCATAAACTCGGCTTCAAGGACGTATCCTTCCAGTACGAACCGATTGCCGCCGCCTTCGATTATGAGAGCGGCATCGACCGCGA
Source organism: Pseudomonas sp. SJZ079 (assembly GCF_007993865.1). GTDB lineage: Bacteria > Pseudomonadota > Gammaproteobacteria > Pseudomonadales > Pseudomonadaceae > Aquipseudomonas. The sequence goes on from NZ_VIUH01000002.1 coordinate 66,821, forward strand.
GGAGCTGGTGCTGATCGTCGACATCGGCGGCGGCACCTCGGACTTCTCCCTGGTGCGCCTGGCGCCCGAGCGCCGCGCAATCGCCGACCGGCATGACGACATCCTCGCCACCGGCGGTGTGCATATCGGCGGTACCGACTTCGACAAGCAACTCAGCCTGCAAGGAGTGATGCCTCTGTTCGGCTACGGCAGCCGAATGAAGAGCGACGCGCCGATGCCGACCAGCACGCACCTCAACCTGGCCACCTGGCACACCATCAACGCGGTGTATGCGCAGAAGTCGCAGTTGGCACTGCAGAGCATGCGTTACGACATCCTCGACCCGACCGGCATCGACCGCCTGTTCAAACTGATCGAGCAACGTGCCGGACACTGGCTGGCGATGCAAATTGAAGACAGCAAGATCGCCCTGACCGAGACCGGCGAACGGCCGATCGCGCTAGAACGCATCGAGGCGGGCCTGGTCGCCGAACTGACCCGCGAGCTGTTCGAGAACGCCATCGAGCCACTGCTGCAGCGCATTCGCGCCAGCGTCGGGCAACTGCTGGGCAATGCCGGCGTGACTGTCGAGCAGGTCGATACGGTGTTCTTCACCGGCGGCTCCAGCAGCATTCCGGCATTGCGCCAGAGCGTGGCGGCGATGCTGCCGAACGCCCGGCACGTGGAAGGCAACAACTTCGGCAGCATCGGCAGCGGCCTGGCCATCGAGGCGCAGAAGCGCTACGGCTAAAGCACCTAGCCCGGATGCAATCCGGGGCTTTCACTGCCCCCGGATTGCATCCGGGCTACGCAACCGTGGGAGCGCTTTCGCGGCCAAGGCCGCTGCCACAGGGAACCTGCGGTTAGCGCGGCACGGCCGGACGCTTAGCTGGCTTCTTGCCTTTACCTTTGCTGGCATCGAAGCGCTCTTTCGCCGCTTGCTGATTCTTGGCAAAGGCTGCGGCCTTAGCTTCCTCGCGCTTGTCCCAAGGATTGCCGCCATCGCTGCCACGCGGCGGCAGACCGCTGTGCTGGGTGAGGATCTTGGTGGTCTTTTCCTTGGCCACTTTATGGCTGCCGGCCGGCGTGGAGTTTTTGCGTCGCGCACTCTGGTAGCTGTCGGTGGCCGGTTGATGCAACGGGATCAGCTGATTCTTGCCCGGACCGATCAAGTCGGCACGACCCATGCGAGTCAGTGCTTCACGCAGCATCGGCCAGCCTTTCGGGTCGTGATAACGCAGGAAGGCTTTGTGCAGGCGCCGCTGCGCCTCGCTCTTGACGATCTGCACGCCATCGCTCTTGTAGGTCACCTTGCGCAGCGGGTTCTTGCCCGAGTGGTACATGGCGGTGGCAGTGGCCATCGGCGAGGGGTAGAAGGCCTGCACCTGGTCGGCGCGGAAGCCGTTGCCCTTGAGCCACAGGGCCAGGTTCATCATGTCTTCGTCGGTGGTGCCCGGGTGCGCGGCAATGAAGTACGGAATCAGGTACTGCTCTTTGCCGGCTTCCTTGGAGTACTTCTCGAACATCCGCTTGAACTTGTCATAGCTGCCAATGCCCGGCTTCATCATCTGGTTGAGCGGACCTTCCTCGGTGTGCTCCGGGGCGATCTTCAGGTAACCACCGACGTGGTGGGTGACCAGCTCCTTGACGTACTCCGGCGACTCGACGGCGAGGTCGTAGCGCAGACCGGAGGCGATCAGAATTTTCTTCACTCCCGGCAAGGCGCGGGCGCTGCGATACAGCTGGATCAAGGAGGAATGGTCGGTATTGAGGTTCGGGCAGATGCCGGGGAACACGCAGGATGGCTTGCGGCACGCGGACTCGATTTCCGGGCTCTTGCAGGCGATGCGGTACATGTTCGCGGTCGGCCCGCCCAGGTCGGAAATCACCCCGGTAAAGCCCGGCACCTTGTCGCGGATCTCCTCGATCTCACGAATGATCGACTCTTCCGAGCGGTTCTGGATGATCCGCCCTTCGTGCTCGGTGATCGAGCAGAAGGTACAGCCGCCGAAGCAGCCGCGCATGATGTTCACCGAGAAACGGATCATCTCGTAGGCCGGGATCTTCGCCTTGCCATACGCCGGGTGCGGCACCCGCGCATAGGGCATGCCGAACACATAGTCCATTTCTTCGGTGGTCATCGGAATGGGTGGCGGGTTGAACCAGACGTCCACCTCGCCGTGCTTCTGCACCAGCGCACGGGCGTTGCCCGGGTTGGTTTCCAGGTGCAGCACGCGGTTGGCGTGGGCATACAGCACCGCGTCACCGCGGACTTTCTCCACCGAGGGCAGGCGAATCACGGTCTTGTCGCGCGTCATCCGCGGGCTGGCCAGGATCTGCACGACCTGGGCCTCGTTGGGGTCTTCGACCGGGCCCTTCTCCTGCTCGATGGCGCAGGCCTGGGTGTCCTGGGTATTGACGTAGGGGTTGATGATCTTGTCGATCTTGCCCGGACGGTCGATCCGCGTGGAGTCGACTTCGTACCAGTCTTTCGGCGTGTCACGGCGAATGAACGCGGTGCCGCGCACGTCGGTGATGTCTTCGATCTTGTGGCCGTAGGACAGGCGCTGGGCGACTTCGACAATCGCCCGTTCGGCGTTGCCGTACAGCAGGATGTCGGCGCAGGCGTCGATCAGGATCGAGTTACGCACCCGGTCCTGCCAGTAGTCGTAGTGAGCGATGCGCCGCAGCGAGGCTTCGATGCCGCCGAGGACGATCGGCACATGCTTGTAGGCTTCCTTGCAGCGCTGGCTGTAGACCAGGCTGGCGCGATCCGGGCGGCTGCCGGCCAGGCCACCGGGGGTGTAGGCGTCGTCGGAACGGACCTTCTTGTCGGCGGTGTAGCGGTTGATCATCGAGTCCATGTTGCCGGCCGCGACGCCGAAGAACAGGTTCGGCTCGCCGAGCTTCATGAAGTCGTCTTTCGACTGCCAGTTCGGCTGGGCGATGATGCCCACGCGAAAGCCCTGGGACTCCAGCAAGCGGCCGATGATGGCCATACCGAAGGACGGATGGTCGACGTAGGCATCGCCGGTGACGATGATGATGTCGCAGCTGTCCCAGCCCAACTGGTCCATCTCTTCCCGACTCATCGGCAGGAAAGGCGCCGGCCCGAAACACTCGGCCCAGTATTTTGGATAGTCAAATAACGGCTTGGCTGCTTGCATGACGAGGACCGAGGTTTCTAGTGTTTAAACGGGGGCGGAATATAGCACAAAAATTAACCAAATCCGACCATACCGCTAGGTTTTACGGGGCCGAGCGACTGGCGTTTGGGCTCAGACACTTGTGATCACAGTAGCCATCTATGGCTATACTCCGCCCCACAACAACAGCATCGACCAAACGGAAGCAGGGACAAGGAGTACGCGCGGTGCAGCGGTTTGTCGCCTCAATAGTGTTACTGCTGAGCCTGGCATGTACGGCCGGCTTGGCCAGGGCCGCCCCGATAACCCTGACCCCAGACAGCAGTGGTCTGTCCTTGAATGGGCAGATCGAGTTGCTGGAGGATGTGGGCGGCCAACTGCATATTGCCGACATGGCCGACCCGGCCGTGCAAAGCCGCTTTCAGCCGGCCAATGGCCGCGCCACTGTCGGCCAGAGCCGCAACCCCTGGTGGATCAAGGTCAGCCTGCAACGCACGCCCGAGGCCCCCGCACAATGGTGGCTGGAAAACGCCGGCATCACCATTTTCGACTTGCAGCTCTACCTGCCAAACGGCAACGGCGGCTGGATCACCCGCAACACCGGCAATGCCGTGCCTTACAGCGAAGGCCGTGACTATGCCTACCGGCGCATGCTGTTCAAACTACCGGAACTCGGCGACGAGCCGCTGACCCTGTACTTTCGCAGCTACGACCCTGCCGGCAACTCCTTCCCACTCAGCACCTGGCAGCTCGGCGACCTGGAACAGCACGCCAGCAACGAGAACCTCGGTTTCGGCTTGATCTACGGAATCATTCTGGCGCTGCTGCTGTACAACCTGTTCATCCTCATCGCCCTGCGTGACAAAGCCTATTTCTGGTATGTCATGGCCACCGCCTGTGTGCTGGTGTTTATCCTCAGCATGACCGGCCATGGCTTCCAGTACCTGTGGCCGGGCAGTGCCGTACCCTTCTGGCTCGATCGCATCACCCTACCTTCGCTGTGGGGGATTTTCGTCATGCGTTTCACCCAGGAGCTGCTCTATACCAAGCGCGGCTTGATCTGGCCGCATCGCCTGCTGAATGCCGGCTGCGTACTGTACGTCATCGCCATACTGATCAACGCCTTCGGCTACCGCGCCGAAGGCGCCCTGATGATCGCCCTGACACCGATCGTCACGGTACCGACCGCGCTGTTCAGCGCTGGCGTACGCTGTTACCAGGGCTTTATCCCGTCACGCCTCTACCTGCTCGGCTATGGCGCCGTGCTGGGCAGCACGGTGGTGTTGGTGATGCGTGCGGCCGGACTGATCGAGCCGAACAACTTCACCGCCTACCTGTTCCCGCTGTCGGTCGCGGCAGAAACCATCCTGTTCTCCTTTGCCCTGGCCTATCGCATCCAGATTCTCAAGCGGGAAAAAGCCGCAGCCCTGATCCAAGCCGACCGCGAGAAAACCGCACGTCTTACCCAGATCCAGGCCAGCAGCGACGAGCTACAGGATGCCGTGGCCCGGCGCACCGCCGAACTCGCGGCGGCCAATGCGCGCCTGTCACTGCGCGAACGGGAGCTGGAACACGCAGCCTTTCACGACTCCTTGACCGAGCTGCCCAACCGTCGCTACCTGGTCGAGCGCACCGAAGCGGCGCTGGCCAACGCCGAGCGCCACCGCGAAAGCGTGGCGCTGATGCTGATCGACCTCGATCACTTCAAACCGATCAACGACAGGCATGGCCACGACGCCGGCGACCTGATGCTGCAAGCCATCGCCGAGCGCTTGCGTGAGCATGTGCGGGGCGGCGACACCGTGGCCCGTCTGGGCGGCGACGAGTTTGCCGTGCTGATCAGCGGCACCGATGCCGAGCCGCACGCTCAAGAAATTACCGCACGCCTGCTCGCCGCACTGGCGCAACCGGTGATGTATGGTGCCGAACGGCTCAGCGTGACCATCAGCATCGGCGTGGCGCTCTACCCTCAGCACGCCAAGCAGTTCACCGAGCTGTATAAGGCCGCCGACGAAACCCTGTACAAGGTCAAGGCACGCGGTCGCTCAGGCGCCGCACTCTGCGGTGAAGATGGCGAGCTGAGCAACAGCGCGCGCCTGCAGCTGGACGTGATCAAGGTCACCAGCGGGCTCTGTCAGTCCGCCCCAACCGATCAGCCGCTGAAATAGCGCCGCGGCACCCGCGGGGTCACCTTGCTCAGCAACTCGTAGCCAATGGTGCCGGCGGCCTGCGCCACCTCATCCACCGGCAGTTGCGCGCCCCACACCTGCACCGCATCGCCGACCTGAGCCTCAGCCAGGTCGCTGAGATCCACCGCCAGCATGTCCATCGACACCCGTCCGACCAGCGGCACACGCTGCCCGCGTACCAGCAGCGGCGTACCGCTCGGCGCGTGACGCGGGTAACCGTCGGCATAGCCACAGCTCACCGTGCCGATGCGTGACGGCCGCGCCGCAACCCAGCTGGCGCCGTAACCCACAGCCTCGCCAACATTGATCTCGCGGATGGCGATCAACTCTGCCGTGAGGCTCATGACCGGCTTGAGCCCGAGCACCTCGGCACTCAGCTCGCGAAAGGGGCTCGCGCCATAGAGCATGATGCCCGGGCGCAACCAATCCATGTGCGCCGCCGGGATAGTCAGAATCGCCGCCGAGTTGGCTAGTGAGCGCTGGGCAAAATCGAGATTCAGCAGGCTGAGAAAATGTTCGAGCTGTTGTTCGGTCATCTCGCTGCCGCGCTCATCGGCGCAGGCGAAATGGCTGAGCAAGTTGAGCTCGGCAACCTGCGCGGTGCCGCACAGACGCGCATGCCACTCACGCACAGCCGCCTCGCTGAAGCCCAGGCGATGCATGCCGCTGTCCAGCTTCAGCCAGACATTCAAGGGCCGCCCGAGGCGTGCGGCCAACAACTGCTGCGCTTGCGGCGCACTGTGCAGCACCACGTCCAGACCGAGCTGCGCGGCCACCTGGTACTCCTGCGCAGCGAAACAGCCTTCGAGCAATAGAATCCGCGCCTCGTCGTGCAACGCGCGCACCTCGGCCGCTTCCTCCAGGCTGGCCACGGCAAAACCGTCGGCCTCATCGTGCAGCGCCGCCACCACCTCACGAGCACCATGCCCATAGGCATTCGCCTTGACCACAGCAAAGGCCTGTCGGCCGGGCGCGCAGCGTTTGGCAACGGCGTAGTTATGACGGATGGCGGACAGATCGATGCTGGCGACAAGCGGGCGCATGGCTCGGGCTCGTATGTTGGAGGGGCGACCATCTTAAACCTCGCCCCTCAGGCTGCAAACGCCAGGCATCCGCTCGCCACAGCGCCGTGCCAGAGCCTTGGGCGCGACTCATGCCGCGACGCCTGGCAGCGGCCTACCGCACCGCCGTCGGCAGGCGCTGCAGACTGCTGACAGTAAGCTGTCAGCAGCCCTGCCTTAGAGTGGCCTCAGCAGACTGAAGCGCGCCGCCATCTGCTGCCGGTGCCTGCTGCCAAACCCCGTCATCAAGGAGAGAGAAAATGAATGCAATCAACTGGTTCGAACTGTTCGTCAGCGACTTCGAGCGCGCCCGTCGTTTTTATGAGCAGGCCCTGGCGCAGCCGCTGGAGGTGATGGAGGGCATGGGCGGGCGCATGGCGCTGTTTCCCCACGCCCCGGAAAGCGGAGTCGGCGGCTGCCTGAGCGATTCCGCCGAACAACAGAGCGGCATTGGCGGCACCCGGGTCTACCTTAATGTCGAAGGGCAATTGGATGCCGTAGTGAACCGGGTTCCGGCGGCAGGAGGCGTCATCATCCAGGGCAAGATGTCCATCGCCCCTCATGGCTTCATCGCTGTGATAAAAGACAGCGAAGGCAATGAGGTGGGCCTGCACAGCATGTCCTGAACCTGCCACCCCGGGCGTGCCATTGCTCGCCCGACCACCGAGACCGACAAGAGGGAGCATGAGACGCGCTGACCGGCTGTTCCAGATCGTGCAGTTCCTGCGTAGTCGCCGCCTGACCACTGCCCAATGGCTGGCCGAACGCCTACAAGTGTCGGTGCGCACCATCTACCGCGACATCCAGGACCTCTCGCTCTCCGGCGTACCGCTGGAGGGCGAGGCCGGCGTCGGCTATGTACTGCGCCAACCCATGGATCTGCCGCCGCTAATGTTCGAACGCGAGGAGATCGAAGCCCTGCTGACCGGCGCGCGCATGGTCAAGGCCTGGGCCGACCCGCAGCTGCAGCGGGCCGCCGAGTCGGCGCTGGCGAAGATCCACGGAGTCTTGCCGCAAGCCCTGCGCGATGAACTCAACCGCAACCAGATGCTCGCCCCGGAGACCCGCCCGCTGCCCGTGCACTGGCTCGGCGAGCTGCGCCAGGCCATCCGGCAGCGCCATAAGCTGCTGATCAGCTACCGCGACGAAAACGGCGAGAGCAGCCAGCGCCACATCCGTCCCTTGGGTCTTTTTTTCTGGGGACAAGTCTGGACCTTGTGCGGCTGGTGCGAATTGCGCGATGACTTTCGCAACTTCCGCGTCGACCGGGTGCAGACCCTGGACGACAGCGGCGAGACTTTCCAAACCGTAGCCGGCCAACGCCTGGAGGACTACCTCGCGCGCCATGTCTGCGCCGATCAGCTGACCCCGAGCTACAAGTCCTGAGCCGTTCAACCCGCGCGGGCGGGCACCGCGGCCAAGCGCTTACTCGTCGTCGAACTGATAGCTACCCGGCGCCAGGTTCTCGAAGCGCGAGTACTTGCCGAGAAAGGCCAGCCGCGAGGTGCCGATTGGGCCGTTACGCTGCTTGCCGATGATGATCTCGGCGACGCCCTTGAGCTCGGTTTCCGGGTGGTACACCTCGTCCCGGTAAACGAACATGATGATGTCGGCGTCCTGCTCGATGGCCCCCGACTCACGCAAGTCGGAGTTGATCGGGCGCTTGTTGGGGCGCTGCTCCAGAGAGCGGTTGAGCTGTGACAGGGCGATCACCGGGCAGTTGAATTCCTTGGCCAGGGCTTTCAGCGAGCGGGAAATTTCCGAGATCTCATTGACTCGACTTTCGCTGCTGGAACCAGGAATCTGCATCAACTGCAGGTAGTCGACCATGATCATGGCGATCTCACCGTGCTCACGGGCCAGGCGCCGGGTGCGCGCACGCATCTCCGACGGCGAGATGCCCGCGGTATCGTCGATGAACAGCTTGCGGTCGTTGAGCAGGTTGACCGCAGAGGTCAGGCGCGGCCAATCGTCGTCGTCCAGGCGACCGGCACGCACCTTGGTCTGATCGATACGCCCCAGCGAGGCGAGCATCCGCATCACAATGGAGTCGGCCGGCATCTCCAGCGAGTACACCACCACCGCCTTGTCGCTGCGCAGCACGGCGTTTTCCACCAGGTTCATGGCGAAGGTGGTCTTACCCATGGAAGGACGACCGGCGACGATCACCAGGTCCGCCGGCTGCAGACCGCTGGTCTGCGCGTCCAGGTCGGTGAAGCCGGTGGATAGACCGGTAATCGCATCGCCCGAGTTGAACAGGGTATCGATGCGGTCGATGGCCTTGACCAGGATCTCGTTGATACCCACCGGCCCGCCGGTCTTCGGCCGCGCCTCGGCAATCTGGAAGATCAGCCGCTCGGCCTCGTCGAGGATTTCTTCGCCGGTACGCCCTTGCGGTGCATAGGCGCTGTCGGCGATTTCACTGCTGATGCCGATCAATTGGCGCAGGGTGGCGCGCTCGCGAATGATCTGCGCATAGGCCTTGATGTTGGCCACCGACGGGGTGTTCTTGGCCAGCTCGCCGAGATAGGCCAAACCGCCGACCTGGGACAACTGGCCTTCCTTGTCCAACTGCTCGGACAGGGTCACCACGTCGAAGGGATGATTGCGCTCGGCCAGTTTGTAGATGGCGCGAAACACCAGGCGATGGTCATGCCGATAGAAGTCGCCATCGGAAACCTGATCGAGCACACGCTCCCAGGCATTGTTGTCCAACATCAGGCCACCGAGCACGGCCTGCTCGGCCTCTATCGAGTGCGGTGGCACCTTCAGGGCTGAGGTTTCCAGGTCGTATTGCTCGGGAATGCTGATGTCGTTCATAGGGCTCAGGAGAAAATTCTACAGTTGAAAAACAAAGGGCACGGCATCGCTTACGCAATGTCGTGCCCGATGTTAGCGGGCTTGCACTTAAGCGCAAGCCCGTTTGGCGGCTACTTAGGCAGCTACCACAACGACCCTAACGGTCGCTTCAACGTCGGAGTGCAGATGCACCGCTACGTCGTACTCGCCAACCTGACGAATGGTGCCGTTCGGCAGACGCACTTCAGCTTTGGCCACTTCCACGCCAGAGGCGGTCAGGGCGTCAGCAATGTCGTGAGTACCGATAGAGCCAAACAGCTTGCCTTCGTCACCAGCGGTTGCGGTGATGGTCACTTCCAGCTCAGCCAATTGAGCAGCGCGAGTTTCAGCAGATGCTTTCTTCTCGGCAGCCAATTTTTCCAGCTCGGCGCGACGCGCTTCGAACGCAGCAACGTTCGCAGCGGTAGCAGCGGTGGCCTTGCCTTGCGGCAGCAGGAAGTTACGGCCGTAACCAGCCTTAACGTTCACTTTATCGCCCAGGTTGCCCAGATTGGCGATTTTTTCCAGCAGGATCAGTTCCATTTGGTAATAACCTCTTAACTTTTAACCTTCACCGTTCGCGGGGCCAGAGCCTTGCTTGCGCTCGAAGCGACCACGAAAATCAAACAGGCTGTCGACAATGGCCAAAACCACCAGTAACGGATAAGTCAGCTGCATAAACAGCAGCAGCGTGATGTACAACCCCACCAACCAGAACTTGGCCAGTCGCTTTTGTGCCACCAGCCCATGCAACAGGGCGATGCCAGCGAACACCAGTGGCACACTGCACAGCGGAGTCAACATGGCCAACTGCGGTCCCAGATTGGGACCGAGCAGCATGCCGACCAGCAGCAACATCGCCGGTGCCGGCGGCAGCCTCAATGCGCGAAACTCGCGCCCGAAACCACCGGGGTTGTACAACAGCGCCTGCCAATAACGCCCAAGCATCAGGCTGAGCAGGCTGACAATCTGCAACAAAGCCGCTATCAAACCGGTCAGCACCGGTGCAATCAGGCTGTCCAGGCGCGCTCGCTCGTCCACCGACATCTGCTGGTGAACCCCATCGAGCATGTGCGGCAGGAGCTTTTGCAGCTCACCTGCCATTGCCACGATGGGTTCGCGGAACACCGCACCCAAAACCACCCCATACACCAGACCCAACGCCACGCTGCATAACAGCACGCGATTCCAGGACTGGCTGGCGCGTAACAACAACGCCAGCCCCAGCGCACCGAGCAACACCAACAGGGTGCGCGGCTCACCGAAATACCACCAGCCAATCGCCGGCAGCAGGGCCCAGACGAGGATGCCCAGGGCATCACTCGAACCACGCCGCAGGAGCACTAAGCTTCCGGCGGCAGCACTTAACCAGAACAGCAGCGGCAATGCCGCTGAAACAACCACCACAAGAGTGGCCTGCATACGGCCGCGCATAATGAATTCAGCTAAGGCGCGCATGCGATTTATCCCTTACTACTTGTCGAGCATCCGGTCTCAGTGGCCGTGGCTGTCGGTGTAGGGCAGCAGGGCCAGGAAGCGGGCGCGCTTGATAGCGGTAGCCAGCTGACGCTGATAACGAGCCTTGGTACCGGTGATACGGCTAGGAACGATCTTGCCGGTTTCAGATACATAAGCTTTCAAGGTGTTGAGATCTTTGTAATCGATCTCCTTCACGTTTTCAGCGGTGAAACGGCAGAACTTACGACGACGGAAAAAACGTGCCATGAGAGTGGCTCCTCAATAGGTCCGTGGATTACTCGTCAGCGTTATCGCTGGCGTCGCTGTTATCACTGTTATCGCCATCGGCGGAATCAGTGTGCTCAGGACGGTCGCGACGCTCGCGGCGCTCGCTACGATTTTCCTCAGCCTTGAGCATTTCGGACTGCTCGGTAACGGCTTCGTCGCGACGGATGACCAAGTTACGGATCACGGCATCGTTATAACGGAAGTTGTCCTCCAGCTCAGCCAGGGCTTTGCCGGTGCACTCTACGTTGAGCATCACGTAGTGGGCTTTGTGGACGTTATTGATGGCGTAAGCCAGCTGACGACGGCCCCAATCTTCCAGACGGTGGATTTTGCCGCCGTCTTCTTCGATCAGCTTGGTGTAACGCTCAACCATGCCGCCGACTTGCTCGCTCTGGTCCGGATGAACCAGAAAGATGATTTCGTAATGACGCATAAATGCTCCTTACGGGTTGTAGCCTGCCACTTACTGTGGTCAGACAAGGAGTGAATGACACTGTTGGTCTTGCTGGACGGAGGGCACAAAAGCACCTGCCGTCGCGGCAAGGGGCGCCATTCTAGAGAAGCCCCCTACCCCGCGCAAGGTGAACTGGTGATTATTTGAACAGCCCACTAAACATGGGACCAGCTTGCAGACCGCGAAGCCCGGCAGGCGTTTCGCCACGCGCTGAACTGGGACAGCGTGGATCAGGGGCGCACTTTGCTTTGGCGCTGACGCAGAGCCTCGAACAAGCAGACCCCGGTGGCCACCGAGACATTGAGGCTGCTGACGCTGCCGGCCATTGGCAGCTTGACCAGATAATCGCAGTGCTCGCGCGTCAGTCGGCGCATGCCTTTGCCTTCGGCGCCCATGATCAGCACCGTCGGCCCGGTCAGGTCCTGCTGATACAGTTCCAGCTCAGCCTCGCCCGCCGTGCCGACCACCCACAGGCCACGCTGCTGGAGTTTCTCCAGGCTGCGCGCCAGGTTAGTCACCGCCACCAACGGTATGACTTCGGCCGCTCCGCAGGCGACCTTGCGCACGGTGGCATTGAGCGTGGCGGACTTGTCCTTCGGTACGATCACCGCCAGGGCCCCGGCCGCATCGGCGGTACGCAGGCAGGCGCCGAGATTGTGCGGGTCGGTCACGCCGTCCAGCACCAATAACAGCGGTGGCCCTTCGGCACGATCGAGCAGCTCTTCGAGCATCGCCTCGCCCCACACCTGGCTCGGCGTGACATCAGCCACCACGCCTTGGTGCACACCCTCGGTCCAGGCATCCATCTCGCGCCGCTCACATTGACCGACCGACACCCGCGCCTGCGCTGCCAACTCGACCAATGTTTGCACCCGCGGATCATTACGCCCCTCGGCCAGCCATACCTGTTTTACCCGCTTCGGATGGTGACGCAACAGCGCCTCTACGGCATGCAGGCCATAGATTTTTTCCAACTGACTCATGATTTCGCCTTACGTTTACGCGGACCACCCGTGCTGCCGGTAGAGGCTGAGCCGGCCTTCGCCGGCCCCTTGCGGTGCTTGCTCGGCTTGGCGTCTTTACCGGCCGGCTTAGCCGCCTCGCCCTTGCCGCCACGCCCCTTACCCTTGGACTCGGCGAGCAGCGCCTGCTTGACCTCGCGACTCTTCCTCACATCGACATTACCGTAGTGAGGATCACCCTTGGCCGCCGTGGCCTTGCCTGCACGCGCACGACCAGTCTTGGCCGCCGACTCGGCACCCCGGCCTTTGCGGCCGATCGGTGCATCGATCACGCTCTGCGCCATCTCGAAATCGATCTTGCGCTCATCCAGGTCGACGCGCATGACCTTCACTTCGACACTGTCGCCCAACCGGAAACTACGGCCACTGCGTTCGCCCGCGAGGCGGTGATGCACAGGATCGAAGTGATAGTAATCGCCCGGCAGCGCGGTGACGTGGACCAAGCCTTCGACGTAGATGTCCTTCAACTCGACGAACAGACCGAAACCGGTAACGGCAGTGATCACCCCTTGGAAGGTTTCACCGACACGATCCTTCATGAACTCGCACTTCAGCCAGTTCACCACGTCGCGAGTCGCCTCATCGGCGCGTCGCTCGGACATCGAACACTGCTCGCCGAGCTGCTCCAGCGCCGGCTCATCGTAAGGATAAATGCGTGCCTTCGGCATGATCGCGGCACCGGCGCGCTGAACATGCGGGGTGTCACGCTTGGAGCGGATCACACTGCGAATCGCCCGATGGATCAGCAAGTCCGGGTAACGCCGAATCGGCGAGGTGAAGTGGGCATAGGCTTCGTAGTTCAGACCGAAGTGGCCTTGATTGTCGGCGCTGTACACCGCCTGGCTGAGCGAGCGCAGCATTACCGTCTGAATCAGGTGGTAATCCGGACGCTCGCGAATAGTTTCCAGCAGGGCCTGGTAGTCCTTGGGCGATGGACCTTCTTTGGCTTTTCCGCGGTGCAGCGACAAACCCAATTCGGCGAGAAACGCCTTGAGCTTCTCCAGACGCTCGGGCGGCGGACCGTCGTGCACGCGATACAGCGCCGGGATCTCATGCTTCTGCATGAACGCCGCGGTGGCCACGTTGGCCGCCAGCATGCACTCCTCGATCAACTTGTGCGCATCGTTACGCTGAGTCGGTCGGATCTCGGCGATCTTGCGATCGGCACCGAAGATGATCCGCGTTTCCTGGGTTTCGAAATCGATGGCACCGCGCTCATGTCGCGCAGACAGCAGCACCTGATACAGCGAATAGAGCTGCTTGAGATGCGGCAACACCTCGCTGTACTCGCCGCGCAGCGCCTTGCCTTCAGTGCTCTTCGGCTGCTCGAGCATGGCGCTGACCTTGTTGTAGGTCAGTCGTGCATGGGAATGGATCACCGCCTCATAGAACTGGTAGTCGGTCATCTTGCCGGTCTTCGAGATGGTCATCTCACAGACCATGGCCAGCCTATCCACCTGCGGATTGAGCGAGCACAAGCCGTTGGACAACTCCTCCGGCAACATCGGAATGACCCGCTCGGGGAAATACACCGAGTTACCACGCACCTGCGCCTCGTCGTCCAGGGCCGAGCCGATTTTCACGTAATGCGATACATCGGCGATGGCCACGTAGAGCTTCCAGCCGCCGGAAAACAGCCGCCAGTTGCCGCCGCTTTTCTCGCAATACACCGCATCGTCGAAGTCGCGAGCATCTTCACCATCGATGGTGACGAAGGGCAGGTGGCGCAAGTCGACGCGCTTCTCCTTGTCCTTTTCCTCGACTTCCGGCTTGAGCTTGTGTGCCTCCTTGACCACCGCCTCGGGCCACACATGCGGCAGGTCATAGCTACGCAGCGCCACGTCGATCTCCATGCCCGGCGCCATGTAGTTGCCGACCACTTCGAGCACATCGCCCTGCGGCTGGAAGCGCGGAGTCGGCCAGTGGGTGATTTTCACCTCGACGAACTGCCCCTGCTTGGCTCCGTTGTTGCGGCCAGGCGTCACCAGCACTTCCTGCTGGATCTTCGGGTTGTCGGCAACCACGAAGCCAATTCCGCTCTCCTCGTAATAGCGCCCGACGATGCTCTCATGACCACGGGAGATCACTTCGACAATCGCCCCCTCACGACGACCGCGCCGATCGAGGCCGGAAACGCGCGCCAAAGCCCGATCACTATCGAACACCAGACGCATCTGCGCCGGACTGAGGAACAGGTCATCACTGCCATCGTCCGGGATCAGAAAGCCAAAACCATCGCGATGACCGCTGACGCGCCCGAGAATCAGATCGAGCTTGTCCACCGGGGCATAAGTGCCGCGCCGGGTGTAAATCAACTGACCGTCGCGCTCCATAGCGCGCAGACGGCGGCGCAGGGCTTCGATCTGTTCCTCACTGATCAAACCGAGCTCTTCGACCAACTGCTCGCGATTCGCGGCGGAACCGCGCTCGGCGAGGTGCTGCAAAATCAGCTCGCGACTCGGGATGGGGTTTTCATATTTTTCCGCTTCACGAGCGGCCTCGGGATCGAGGGATTGCCAATCGGCCATTAGAGAAAGTTCACCTTTTCTATATAAAGTCGGTTTTTCATGTGCCTATTGAAGCGCGAAACCACTGCTTGGGTCAGCCCGGCACACGGAATAAAATTTTTTAACCACAGGGGTTTACAAGTAAAAAGTCGATCCGTATTATGCGCGCCACAACGACGGCAAACGTTGTTGTAGTTGATAGCAAACGAACATAATTTGCAATCGACGCCCAGGTGGTGAAATTGGTAGACACGCCAGCTTCAGGTGCTGGTGACCTTACGGTCGTGGAAGTTCGAGTCTTCTCCTGGGCACCAATTCAAAAAACCGAGCCAAGCGCTCGGTTTTTTATTGCCTGCGAATCGGGCTTTTATCACAGCGACACGCCACAGAGCGCTAACTAACACAGCGGGCTCAACGCAGACGTTGCCGCCGAGCCCGCACGCACTCAACAGCTAAACGCGAAACTGACCCAGACTGGCCTTTAACTGAGCAGCCAGCCCATCCAACTCCCGGCCGCTACTCGCAGTCGCCGCCACCGCCTCGGCCGCGCGCTGAGCCTCGGCATGAATCACCTCGACCCGTCCACGCACCGCTCCCGCGCCCTCAGCCTGATGGGCCGCCGCCAGAGTCGCGGTATTGATAGCCCCATGCACTTCCTCCACCGCAGCCTGAACAGACTGCTGCACCAAATCGCTTTCACGCAACGCCGCCAATCCCTGATTGGCCTGCTGCGCGGCCTGACCTATGGCGGCAACCGCCTCCCGCGCACCCTTCTGCAATGCCTCGATATGCGCCTGAATATCCCCAGTCGACTGCTGGGTCTTGCTGGCCAGCGCACGCACCTCGTCGGCCACCACGGCAAAACCGCGGCCACTCTCGCCCGCCCGCGCCGCCTCGATGGCTGCGTTGAGCGCCAACAGGTTGGTTTGTTCGGCGATGCCATGAATCACCGTCAGCACCACCTCGATCTGCTCACTTTGCCGCGCCAGCCGCTCAATCACCGCAGTGCCGGTTTCGACGCGCAGCACCAACTCCTCGATTGACCCCCCCACCCGCAGCGCAATGGCCGCATTGTCTTGAGCTGCCTGACGGATAGCCGCCACCCGCTGCAAGGCCTCCTGCATGGCCTGGCTTTCCGCCTGTGCCTCGTCCGCCATCCGCGCCAAGTCCTGCAGACTGCCAGCCACTTCGTCGCGCTGGCGCCCGGCCGCAGCTTCAGCCGCCGCGCTGCGCGAAGCCAGATGAGCAATTTCATGTCCCGTGCGCACTGCCACCTCGCCTGCCTCACGCACGATAGGATGCAGCTTGGCCACGAAACGATTGACTGCCGCCGCCATGTCGCCAATTTCATCCCGGCTATCCAATTCAACCCGACGCGTCAAATCACCCTCGCCAGCCGCCCAGTCATTCAACACCGCAATCAGCGTATGCAGCTTGTTGACCACCCGCCGCCCCAACACCAGCGCCAATACCAGCAAGATACCCAAGCCGACCAGCGCCAAGCCCAGGCTGATACTCCAACGCAAGTCCGCGGCTGCGCGCTCCACCACCGCCCGGCTGCTTTGCTCCATACCGCCGGCCGCTTCGCGCGCCGCATTCAACCGCGCCGCCAAGGCCGCACTGCTGTCCGCCGCCGCCCCACTCAAACTCTCGGAGACCAACTGACCACTGCCATCGATCAACGCCGCAAAACGCTGATCCAGCGCAGCCAACTCCTCATCCACCGCGACCGTCGACACACCCAGCAGCACCCTACCGATTTCCTCGCCCATCGGACTGATCGGCGCCTCAGCGAGATAGACACCGGCGTCCGTGGAAGCCGCCTGAAGCACCTTGGCCAGCGCACCGCGCCCCTCACCCTTGGCCTGCAGCGCCTTAACGCGCGCATCCTGGCGATTCAGGTGCCGCGTCAGACGCTTGCCCTTGGCATCGAAATACACGGCAAACAACACCGCCGGATTGCGATGAGCCACCCGCACCAACTCGGTCAACGCCGGCGCATCGTTATCCCAAACCGCCTTGGGCGCGACGGCCGCGAGCAGCTGCGCCAGATCGTCCGCCGAGCTCTTGAGATTAGCCTCCAGCACCCCACGCAACTGCGCCTGCTCCTCCGACAGGCGCGCCGAAAGGCCTTCCGCCAGCTGCGCCTGGGTCTGCACGGAAAGACCTTCAAGACTTCCCTGCACCTCCCGCCCGGCCGAACCCAACTCTTCTACCAGGCGCTGGGTATCGGCTCGCAACCCGGCGCTCAAGTCAGCCACCAAGGTCGCGACCGTCCCACGCGTCAATGCCACAGCAACAAGCACCTGAGCCAGCAATGCGACACCCAGCGCCAAAAAAACCGGACGCAGCAAACGGCTGCGCAACAAAGAAAGAATGGCAGACACAGCGAATACTCCTAACGACCGTATGAGCTATAACGGCGGACTCAAGAATTTATTAAGCCCCACCCCACAACGAATGGCGTGCCGCTGCCAGAAAACGACAAAGGGTCGCTCATGGCGACCCTTTGTCATACATCCCGCTATCGATCAGGCAAACGGGTGACGCAATACGATGGTTTCCTCGCGATCCGGGCCCGTGGAGACGATATCGATGGGCGCGCCCACCAGCTCTTCCACACGCTTGATATAGGCACGCGCAGCAGCCGGCAACTCGTCCAGGCTCTTGGCACCCAGCGTCGATTCGCTCCAACCCGGCACCTCTTCATACACCGGCTGCAACCCCAGGTAGCTGTCGGCATCGGTCGGCGCATCGACCAACACATCGCCGTTCTGGTCCTTGTATCCGACACAGATGCGGATGGTTTCAAGACCATCGAGCACATCGAGCTTGGTCAGGCACAGACCGGAGATGCTGTTGATCTCGATGGCACGACGCAGGATCACAGCATCGAACCAGCCGCAACGACGGGCGCGGCCGGTAGTCGCGCCGAATTCATGGCCACGCTTGGCGAGAAACGCACCGGTCTCATCGAACAGCTCGGTAGGGAATGGACCCGAGCCGACGCGCGTGGTGTAGGCCTTGGTGATACCGAGAATGTAATCCAGGTACAGCGGACCAAAACCCGAACCCGTGGCGATACCGCCAGCAGTGGTATTGGAGCTGGTAACGTACGGATAGGTGCCGTGGTCGATGTCCAGCAGCGAGCCCTGGGCCCCCTCGAACATGATGTCTTTTTCGGCACGGCGCAGGTCATGCAGCACGGCGGTGACATCGGCCATCATCGGCTTGAGCAGCTCGGCGTACTCCATGCATTCATCCAGAGTTTTCTGGAAGTCGATCACCGGGTCCTTGTAATAGTTCTGCAGCACGAAGTTGTGGTAATCCAGCAACTCACCGAGCTTGGCGGCAAAACGCTCGCGGTGGAACAGATCACCGATACGCAGCCCGCGACGGGCAACCTTGTCCTCATACGCCGGGCCAATACCACGCCCAGTGGTGCCGATCTTCGCGTCGCCACGGGCTTTCTCGCGGGCCTGATCGAGGGCGACGTGGTAAGACAGGATCAGCGGGCAAGAGGGACTGATGCGCAGGCGCTCGCGCACCGGCACACCTTTTTCTTCCAGCTTGATGATCTCGCGCATCAGCGCATCGGGCGCGACTACCACGCCATTACCGATCAGGCACTGGACGTTTTCGCGCAGGATGCCCGAGGGAATCAGGTGCAGAACGGTTTTTTCGCCGTTGATCACCAGGGTGTGACCGGCATTGTGACCGCCCTGATAACGCACAACGGCTGCAGCCTGTTCGGTCAGCAGGTCGACGATCTTACCCTTGCCCTCATCGCCCCACTGGGTGCCCAGGACTACGACATTCTTACCCATAACACTTGTCCTCTTCGCGCAAGCTTGATGCCGGCCGCAGCCGACGGAAACAATTCAGGACGCCAGCGGCGCCACCTGCCAACGACCATCGCTCAACAGCAACTGGCGATCACAGCCCGCCTCATGCGCATCGGCCAACGCCTGTCCTGGCAACGCCTGGACAACCCGCGAGCCTTCGCCGCGCAGCCGCTGCACCGCCTGCCACAGATAGACATCATGATTGTCCGGCGCCCAGATGCCAGCCGACGGCTCAACCAACTGCATCCGCCCCAGACTGACCAGGGTTTTCAGATCGGTAGAAAAACCCGTCGCTGGACGTGCGCGGCCGAAATCGGCACCGATGTCATCATAACGACCGCCCTGGGCAATCGACTGACCGACACTCGGCACGAACGCCGCGAATACCACACCCGTGTGATAGTGATAGCCGCGTAACTCGCCCAGATCAAAGTACAGCGGCAACTCGGGGTAACGCAGACTCAATGCATCGGCAATCGCCAGCAATTCATCCAGCGCGGCATGCACGTCATCTGGCGCCTCGACCAGACAGGCCTGCGCTAGATCCAGCACTTCACGGCCACCACAGAGTTCGGCCAAGGCGCGCAGCATCTTGCTCAACGACGCTGGCAGCGACTCGGTCAGCGCCGCGATCTCATCCATGGCCTTGCGCTGCAGCGCATCGAACAACTGCTGCTCGACCTCATCGGACAAACCGGCCTCACGCGCCAGGCCACGGTAGATACCCACATGCCCGAGATCCATATGCACGTCCGGCACTATCGCCAGCTCGAGCATATCCACCAGCAGACTGATGACCTCGACATCGCTGGCCGGGCTGGCATCACCATACAGTTCGGCGCCCAGCTGAATAGGGCTGCGCGAGGTGGTCAGCGCGCGCGGCTGAGCGTGCAGTACGCTCCCGGCATAGCACAACCGGCTCGGCCCTTCGCGGCGCAAGGTATGCGCATCGATACGTGCCACCTGCGGTGTGATGTCCGCGCGAAAGCCCATTTGCCGGCCGGACAGCGGATCGGTCACCTTGAAGGTGCGCAGATCCAAATCCCGCCCCGCACCAGTCAGCAGCGATTCCAGGTATTCGATGTGCGGCGTCACCACGAACTCATAGCCCCAGCGCTGGAATAGATCCAGCATCTGGCGGCGCGCCACTTCGATGCGCGCCGCTTCCGGCGGCAGTACTTCTTCGATGCCATCTGGCAGTAGCCAGCGGTCTACCGTTGCCATTTAGCCATTCCCCTCTTGATCCGGGCGGCACAAGCCATCAGTGAAGCAGATAAAGGAGGGCTGTACCCAGCAGCATGCTGGCCAGCCCCATCAGACGTAGCTGTCGATCCGACAGCCGTACCAGCTGTTCGATCACCCCGCGCCAACGGCGCGGGTAGAGAAAGGGCAGGATGCCTTCCAGCACCAGCAGCAAACAAATCGCAATGCTCAGTTCCTGCCACATGATTCCCACAGACGCAAAAAAGCCGGGATTTTCCCGGCTGCCGCATCATACCACGTTTTCTGCGCCGGTCACCCCGGCGGACGGCTAGCGTCCGCCGGGACTCGGCTCAAGGTTTGGACTTTTCCAGATAGCGGAAGAAGTCACTATTGGGGTCGAGTACCAGCACATCGCTCTTGTCCGCGAAGCTTTCGCGATAAGCCCTCAGGCTGCGATAGAAGGAGTAAAACTCCTGATCCTGGCCATAAGCCCCGGCGTAAATCGCCGCGGCTCGAGCATCGCCCTCACCACGCAGCTCTTCGGCCTGGCGATACGCCTCGGCCAACAGCACGCGCCGCTGACGATCCGCATCGGCGCGAATCCCCTCGGCCAGCTCCCTACCCTTGGCCCGATGCTCACGCGCCTCGCGCTCGCGCTCAGAACCCATACGGTCGAAGACGCTGCGATTGACTTCTTTCGGTAGATCGATGCCCTTGACCCGCACATCCATCACCTCGATACCCAACTCCTGCTGGGCAGCACGGTTCAGCGAAGCCGTCACGTCCGCCATCAAGGCATCGCGTTCACCGGACACCGACTCATGCAAGGTGCGCTTACCGAACTGGTCACGCAGTGAAGCTTCCAGCCGGCGCGCCAAGCGCTCGTCGGCAATCTGCTTGATCCCAGAGGTCGCGGTGTAATAGCTCTCGGCATCCTTGACCCGCCATTTGGCGAACGCGTCGACCATCAACGCCTTCTTCTCCAAGGTCAGGAAGCGTGAACTGGACGCATCGAGCGTCAGCAGACGCCCGTCGAACTTGCGCACCTGGTTCACGTACGGAATTTTTACATGCAGACCCGGCTGCACGTCCGGCTCGACGATACGACCGAACTGCAACAATACCGCGCGCTCGGTTTGCGCCACGATATAAAAGCTGTTCCAGGCGACCAGCGCCAGTACCACGCCAACTATCAGGGCGATCAGCGATTTATTGCTCATCAGCGGCTCTCCCTAGAACGCAGCCCAGGCTGCCGTGAATCACTGCTCACCCGTGCCCCCAGATCGCTGGCACCAGCACCAGTAACTGCACCGGAGCCAGTACTGCTGCGGCCGTCGATCATTTTGTCCAGCGGCAGATAGAGCAAATTGTTCTGCCCTTTCTCGCCAGTCACCAACACCTTGCTGGTATTGCTCATCAGCTCCTGCATGGTGTCCAGATACAGGCGCTCACGCGTCACTTCCGGCGCCTTGCGGTACTCGGTCACCAGCGCGGTGAAACGATCCGCCTCACCCTGGGCACGCGAAACCACTTCATCGCGATAACCGCTGGCATCCTCGAGCAAGCGCTGAGCCTGACCGCGCGCCTCAGGCACCACACCGTTGGCGTAGGTTTCAGCCTGATTCCTCTCACGCTGCTCGTCTTCACGGGCACGAATCACGTCATCGAAGGCCTCTTGCACTTCGCGCGGCGCAGCCGCACTTTGCAAGTTCACCTGAGTCACGGCGATGCCGGTGCGGTAGGTATCGAGGAAGCGCTGCAAGCGCTCTTTGACTTCACTGGCCATCAACTCACGACCCTCGGTCAATACCTGATCCATCTCGGTGGAACCCACCACATGGCGCACGGCACTGT
Source organism: Pseudomonas sp. SJZ079 (assembly GCF_007993865.1). Classification (GTDB taxonomy): domain Bacteria; phylum Pseudomonadota; class Gammaproteobacteria; order Pseudomonadales; family Pseudomonadaceae; genus Aquipseudomonas. The sequence goes on from NZ_VIUH01000002.1 coordinate 88,665, forward strand.
CGGTCGCATGCTGCAAACTCATCTCTGGCTGGTCAACGTTAAGCACGAAATCCTGCAAGTTGCTGATTTTGTACTGCACGGTCAGCGGCACTTCGATGATGTTCTCGTCCTCGGTGAGCATCTGCCCTTGCTTGCTGTAGGCGCGCTCGCGGGTGACGTTCTCCTGGAATTTACGATCGATCGGCGGGAAGTAGATATTCAGACCCGGGCCGACGGTTTCGTAGTACTTACCGAAACGCAGCACCACGGCCTGCTCCTGCTCATCGACCACATAGATCGCGCTATACAGCCATATGGCGGCCAGCAAGCCCAGGCCAACGAATAGCAAGCCGAAACCACCACCCTTACCGGCGCCATCGTCATTGCCACGTTTCTTACTGCCACCGAACAGCCCATTCAGGCTTTCCTGCAGCTTGCGGAAGGCCTCGTCGAGATCCGGTGGCCCCTTGCGATCGCCGCCACGGCGCCCACCCCAAGGATCCTGATTGTTCGAGTTGCCACCCGGCTCATTCCAAGCCATAGCGCTCTCCATACTGATAAAGCAAAGACGCACCCACGGTGCGCCCGCTAATGCTACCGAATGCCCACCGTCAGCGGCAAAACCACTGCAGTAGGCTTTATTGCAAAGTGTGTTGCTCGATAAATTCCAGCGGCTGCAGCCCTTCTCGACTGACCAGCCGATTCAACTCCACGCGCGGCAAGCGCACCGCTAACAGACTACTGCCATCTTCGGCATGCCCCTCACTCTGCACCACTCCCAGCTCGAAGAACTGAGCACGCAAGCGCGCCAAGCGCTGCGGCAAGTGTAACGTGCCGACGAACAAGTCATGCCCCAACAATTCGGCAATCGCCTGCTCCAGCAATGGCAACCCCCGCCCATCACGCGCTGACAGCCACACTCGTTGCGGTGCACCCTCGGCATTTCGCTGAATTTGCGGCTCAACGCCTTCGAGCAAATCCAGCTTGTTATACACCTCGAGTATCGGCAGCCGCTCGGCACCGATCTCAACCAGCACCGCCATGACCTGCTCGATCTGCGCCATACGCTCAGGCTCATGGGCATCGATCACATGCAGCAGCAGGTCCGAGTTGCTCGATTCTTCAAGCGTCGCGCGAAAAGCCTCGACCAATTTGTGTGGCAAGTGGCGAATAAAGCCCACCGTATCGGCCAATACTACCGGCCCCAGATCATCCAGCTCCAACCGACGCAGGGTCGGGTCTAGCGTGGCGAACAGTTGGTCGGCAGCATAGACCTCTGACTGGGTCAGGGCATTGAACAGGGTTGATTTACCCGCGTTGGTATAGCCGACCAGAGAGACCGACGGGATATCCGCGCGCTTGCGCCCGCGGCGCGCCTGCTCACGCTGACTGCGCACCTTTTCCAGTTTTTGCTTGATCTGACGGATGCGTACGCGCAGCAGACGACGGTCGGTTTCCAGCTGGGTTTCACCTGGACCGCGCAGACCGATACCCCCTTTCTGCCGCTCCAGGTGGGTCCAGCCGCGCACCAGCCGAGTGCTCATATGATCCAGCTGAGCCAACTCGACCTGCAACTTACCTTCATGGGTACGCGCGCGCTGGGCGAAGATATCGAGAATCAGACCGGTGCGATCCAGCACCCGACACTCAAACACGCGCTCGAGGTTACGTTCCTGACTGGGCGTGAGGACGTGATTGAAGATGACCAGATCGGCTTCGAGAAGCTTGACCTGGTCGCGCAACTCTTCGACTTTACCACTGCCAATCAGGTATTTCGCGGTCAGCCGATTGCTCGGCACACTGAGGAAGGCCACCGCATCGGCGCCAGCCGAGAGGGCCAGCTCCTGAAACTCTTGCGGGTCTTCGCGCGCCTCGGAGTCTTGGCCGTCCAGATGAACCAGAATGGCCCGCTCCCCACCTTCATGACGCTCGAAGAACAATGCAGCCTCCTAAATCAGGCGTTACCAGGTTCGGCTTCAGCTTGCTCGCTCTCGGCACTCGGCAGGCGCACCGGACGGCTCGGCACCACAGTGGAAATAGCGTGTTTGTAAACCATTTGGCTGACAGTGTTCTTCAGCAGAATCACGAACTGGTCGAAGGACTCGATCTGGCCCTGTAGCTTGATGCCGTTGACCAGGTAGATGGAAACCGGGACGCGTTCCTTACGCAGGGTATTGAGGTAAGGGTCTTGTAGCGAATGCCCTTTTGACATGTGCCGCACTCCTTTAAGGATCAAAAATAAATAGTTTTAGTAAACCAACAAACGGCTTTAAGTCGTCTTACCCCCAAGGATAGACGGCCAACGGCAAGGTCTCAGGTCAATATGGAGACCGACGCCAAGTATTTCAAGGCGCGCGGCAGATTGTCACAGGCCAGGCTATCCAACCAATACAAGTCGGCCCAACTGCGCAACCAGGTGAACTGTCGCTTGGCCAGCTGGCGCGTGGCAATGATCCCACGTTCCTGCATCTGCGCCGCGCTCAGGTTGCCCTCTAAATAATCCCAGACCTGGCGATAACCCACCGCCCGTATAGACGGTAGCCCCGCGTGCAAGTCACTTCTTTGACGCAGCCGTTCGACCTCGTCGACAAAGCCCTGTTCCAGCATCAACTGAAATCGTTGTGCAATTCGCGCGTGCAGCACCTGGCGCTGCGCCGGGGCGATGGCCAAGTGCGCGACAGTATAGGGCAGTCGAGCTGTGCCAGGGCTGGTACCGCCAGGCGCCTGCATGGCCTGGCGCTGCCGGTGAGCGGTCATGGTCACGCCACTGAGCCGATACACTTCGAGGGCGCGGGTCAGGCGCTGCGGGTCATTGGGATGAATGCGCGCCGCCGACTCAGGATCGATCGCCTGCAACTCGCGATGCAGGGCGTCCCAGCCCTCAACCAGGGCACGCGCCTCCAGCTCTGTGCGCACCTGCGGATCGGCGCTCGGCATATCGGCCAGGCCATCGAGCAATGTCTTGTAATACAACATAGTACCGCCGACCAGCAGCGGAATGCGTCCGCGGGCGGTGATTTCCGCCATCGCCGCCAGCGCGTCGACCCGGAACTCGGCGGCCGAATAGCTTTCAGACGGGTCGCGAATATCGATCAGGCGATGGGGAAACTCCGTCAGCACCGCTTTATCGGGCTTGGCCGTGCCGATATCCATGCCGCGATAGACCAACGCCGAGTCGACGCTGATCAGCTCGCACGGCAGCACTCGCGCCAGCTCCAAGGCCAAGTCGGTCTTGCCGGCTGCGGTAGGGCCCATCAGGAAAATCGCCGGAGGCAAGCGGTCAGCCATGCTCGAGGACTCGTTGAACCGCGCTGATGCGGGCCCGCCCCAATCCCTTAACGGCCACGCAGGAACAGCTTATCGAGGTCGTCCATGCCCATCTGCGTCCAGGTCGGACGGCCATGGTTGCACTGGCCACTGCGCTCGGTGCTCTCCATATCCCGCAACAAGGCATTCATCTCCGGCAGCGCCAAGCGTCGATTGGCACGTATTGCGCCATGACAGGCCATGGTGCCGAGCAACTCATTGAGATGCGCCTGAATGCGGTCACTGGTGCCGTACTCGAGCAAATCGGCCAGCACGTCGCGCACCAACTGAGTCGCTTCGGCCTGTTTGAGCAAGGCTGGAATTTGCCGAATCGCCAAGCTTTCCGGACCCAGTCGCTGCAACTCGAAACCGAGCTTCTGAAACCAGACCGCATGCTCTTCGGCGCAGTCCGCCTCGCGCTGACTGACCGCAACGGATTCGGGCACCAACAGCGGCTGCCCACGCAACCCCTCGCTGGCCATGGCGACTTTCAGCCGCTCATAGGTGATCCGCTCATGGGCCGCATGCATGTCGACCACGACCAAGCCCTGAACATTCTCGGCCAGGATGTACACCCCTTTCAGCTGGGCAATGGCATAGCCCAGTGGCGGCACATCGCCCTGCGCCTCAGGCAAACTCGCCGGCGCCGCCCCAGGCAAGGAGGTCAGCGGCGAGAAATACTCGCGGTACGTCCCCTGGGCCTCGGCTGTCGGCAATGCGGCACCTGGTCGGGGCGCCTGATAGCCGGCACCCGCCGAGCGCCAGACCGACTCGCCAGGCGTGCGCTCCAGCACGCTGGCCGCCAGACCGATTTCACCCTGCGGGCCGAACTCCCCGGCAGCAGGGCCAGTCGCGCGAACCATCTCGGTTGCCGCCGCAGGAACCGCCAACTGGTCTTCCGGACGTACATCACCCAGCGCTCGGTGCAAGGTGCCATAGAGAAAATCGTGCACCATCCGCCCGTCGCGAAAACGCACTTCATGCTTGGTCGGGTGCACATTGACGTCGACCACCGACGGATCGATGTCGAGAAACAACACGAAGGTCGGGTGCCGGCCATTGAACAGCACATCGCGATAGGCCTGACGTACCGCATGGGCGACCAGCTTGTCGCGCACCATGCGTCCATTCACGTAGAAATACTGCAGGTCCGCCTGACTGCGCGAGAAGGTCGGCAGGCCGACCCAGCCCCATAAGCGCAAGCCATTGCGTTCGATCTCGATCGGCAGCGCCTGCTCCAGGAAGCCGGGGCTACAGACCGCCGCGACGCGCCGCCCGCGACTGATCTCATCGTTCGCTTCGTGCAGCCCCAGCACGGTCTTGCCGTTATGGCGCAGGTGAAAGGCCACATCGAAACGCGCCAAGGCCAGGCGCTTGATGACTTCCTGCAGGTGATCGAATTCGGTTTTTTCGCTCTTGAGAAACTTGCGCCGCGCCGGGGTATTGAAGAACAGGTCACGCACCTCGACCGAGGTGCCAATCGGATGGGCGGCGGGCTGTACCCGTGGCTGCATGTCGCGACCCTCGGTCTCCACCTGCCAGGCCTGCTCGGCATCGGCGGTACGCGAGGTCATGGTCAGCCGGGCCACCGAGCTGATCGATGCCAAGGCTTCGCCGCGAAAACCCAGACTCAGCACCTGCTCGAGGTCTTCCAGTTCACGGATCTTGCTGGTGGCATGGCGCGCCAGGGCCAGTGGCAGATCGTCCGCCGGAATGCCGCTGCCATCGTCACGCACGCGCAGCAGCTTGATACCGCCTTGCTCGACGTCCACCTCGATGCGCCTGGCGCCGGAATCCAGGCTGTTTTCCAGCAACTCCTTGATCACCGAAGCCGGGCGCTCGACCACCTCACCGGCGGCGATCTGGTTGGCCAGCCGCGGACTGAGTAACTGAATGCGCGCACTGTCACTCATGGCTGCACCGCCAAGGTGGTGGCCGGAATCTGCAGGGTCTGACCCACCTTGATCAAGTCGGAGCTCAACGAATTAGCGCTACGCAGGGCGCCCAGGCTGACCTGATAACGCTGGGCGATCAGCGCCAGGCTTTCCCCGGAGCTGACCACATGATCACGCGGCCCCTGGGCGATCTTGCCGTTGTCGCGCATCCACGCCAGGTAGGTGCCTGGCGGCGGATTCTGCTGAAAGAACTGGCGCACCCCCGCCTGAATAGAGCGCGCCAGGACCTGCTGATGGCTGGACGAGGCCAACTTCCGTGCTTCATTAGGGTTGGAAATAAACCCGGTCTCGACCAGGATCGAGGGAATATCCGGCGACTTCAACACCATGAAGCCGGCCTGCTCGACCCTGCGCTTATGCAAGGGAGTGATCCGACCGATATTGCTCAGCACCTTTTGCCCGACATTCAGGCTGGACGATAGCGAAGCGGTCATCGACAGGTCCAGCAACACGCCCGCCAACATGCGGTCCTTGTCATCCAGACTGACATTGCCGGCGCCACCGATCAGGTCCGACTGGTTTTCCGTATCGGCCAGCCAGCGTGCGGTTTCCGAGGTCGCGCCACGATCCGACAAGGCATACACCGAGGCGCCAAAGGCCGCGGCGCGCGGCGCCGCATCGGCGTGAATCGAGACGAACAGGTCGGCGCCCTTCTTGCGGGCAATCTCGGTGCGCTTGCGCAACGGAATGAAGTAGTCGCCGGTACGCACCAGCTCGCCCCGAAAACCCTTCTCGGCGCTGATCTGGCGCTGCAACTCCTTGGCCAAGGCCAGGGTCACATGCTTCTCATACTGCCCCTTGACCGGGGACAATGCGCCCGGGTCCTCGCCACCGTGACCCGCATCGATGGCGATGACGATATCGCGCTTGCTACTGGGCACCGGGGTCAACTTAGGCGGAGCCTGGGTCGGGGTAACCGGCGCCACTGGCGCGCTGGCAGTGGTGGTCGCCGGCAAGCTGGGGGCCATGCCCGCCTCCTGATCGAACAGGTCGACCACCAGACGATGGCCATACTGCTGATTGGGCGCCAGGGTAAAACTTTTTGGCGTCACCGGCGCCGACAGGTCGATTACCACCCGCAGGTCGTCTGCCGTACGTTGCGCCGAGCGCACGGCGGTAATCGGCGTATTACTCAAGACCAGCTGATCGAGTTGTGTGGCGAGCTTGCCCCCCTGGACATCGATCACGATGCGATCCGGCGCACTGAGGGTGAAGACGCTGTGCTGGACCGGCCCGGACAGGTCGAACACCAGCCGTGTGTTATCCGGCGCGCGCCACAACCGCACGCTGCGCACATCCGAAGCGGCGACAACCTCGGCAGCGAACGCCGCCAATACCACTCCAACCGCGATGAAACGCGCGCTTATGCGCATAGCCAACCCCATTATTTAACTCATGCCCCGATGGCCAAAGCGGCACACCAGGTCTCGCCACACACAGTCTGCCCGCGTACACGCAGCAAGCGTCCGGCCGCTTGCGCTGTAATGGTAATGTCCAGGTCCGCCTTTGGCAAAAAACCGGCACCGCGCTGCGGCCACTCGACCAAGCACAGCGCATCGCCTTCGAAGTAGTCGCGAATACCCAGGTACTCCAACTCTTCCGGGTCGACCAGCCGATACAGATCAAAGTGAAAGGCCCGAACACTGCCAATCTCGTAAGGTTCGACCAGGGTGAAGGTCGGGCTCTTTACCGCGCCGACGTGCCCCAAGCCGCGAATAATCCCGCGTGACAGGGTGGTTTTGCCGGCACCCAGGTCGCCATGCAGGTAGATGACGCCACGCCCGTCACTCACCTGGGCGATACGCGCGCCCAGCACCAGCATCGCCGCTTCATCGGCGGCATACAGTTCTACTTCAGACAAACCGACTGCTCCTGCAATAACTGACGAATGGCGGCGCACAAATCACTGGCCGCCAACCCACACCCTTGTTCAGCCAACCGCTCACCGGCACTCGCATGCAGCCAAACGCCCAGACTCGCGGCGGCAAATGCCGGCAACCCCTGAGCCAGCAGCGCGCCAATCAAGCCGGCCAGGACATCGCCCAAGCCCGCTCCCGCCATCACCGGGTGGCCTCGATCGCACACCAGCAACTGCCCCGCGGGGTCGGCGATCAAGCTGCCCGCGCCCTTCAGCACGCACACCGTCTGATAACGCCGAGCGAGTGCGCGCGCCGCACTCGGCCGATCGGCCTGCACCTCGGCCGTAGTCATCCCCAGCAAGCGCGCCGCCTCGCCCGGGTGCGGGGTGATCACACCATTGCCCGGCATCCCGACCGCACCCGTCGCCAGCACATTCAGGGCATCGGCGTCCCACACCTGCGGCGCCGCGCTAATCGCCGCGACGGACAACAGACTACGCGCCCACGCACCCTGCCCCAGGCCAGGGCCGACCACCCAGACCGTCGCCGACTGCCCAAGCGCCAGCAGCTGGTTGGCTGAGGCCAGGCCAACGCTCATCACCTCGGGGATACGCGCTTGCGCGGCGGCCAGGTGCTCGGCCCGGGTCGCCAGCGACACCATGCCGGCACCGCTGCGCAACGCGCCCTGCGCCGCGAGCAAGGCAGCCCCCGCCAAGCCCCGTTCACCGCCGACCACCAGCACATGGCCTAGCTGGCCCTTATGCACGCTACGCGAGCGGCTCGGCAGGCGCGGTAGATTGCCACCCGCCAGGCGCTGCGCCACGTAGGTCTGCTGTGCGACCAGCTGCGGATCGGCCTGCAGATCATCAAATTGCAACTCGCCGACCCAGTCCGCCGCCACGCCGGTGAATAAGCCCAGTTTCAAACCGATCAGCGTTACCGTCAGCTGAGCGCGCACTGCGACGCCAAGGACCTGACCGCTGTCGGCGCACAAGCCCGACGGCACATCCACCGCCAGTACCGGCTGCCCGCTGGCATTGAGCAGACGAATGACCTGGGCATAAGGTTCGCGCACCACGCCACGCAAACCGGTGCCGAGCAGGGCATCGACCACCACGCCCTCGAGCGCCGTACATTCGCTCCATGCTTGCATCGCCACCCCGGCAGCCAGCGCTTCGTCGCGGGCCAATGCGGCATCGCCCTGCAACTGCTCGGCGTCACCCACCGCCAGCAGCTTTACCCGCCAACCGGCGCGCAGCGCCAACGCCGCGACCAGGTAGCCATCGCCGGCGTTGTTGCCACGCCCAGCCAGCACAGTAACAGCTCCAGCCTCAGGCCAGCGGCGGCGCAGCGCGCGCCAGATGGCATGGGCGGCGCGGCGCATCAGCTCGAAGCCGGGCGTACCGGCGGCGATCAGTCGGGCGTCGAGTTCGCGCACCTGAGCGGCGCTATACAGGGCAAGGGGAAGATTGTCAGGAGAATGCGGCATGCGTGGGCTCCGATGTCTGGCAGAATTATACCCACCTCCGCTCCGGTTGCCCGCTCAACATGTCCCCCAGCACGCTCGACCACACCGCTCTCGCCACCCTCGCCCAGTCGATCAAGGACTGGGGCCGCGAGCTGGGCTTCCAGCAGGTCGGCATCGCCGGGCTGGACCTCGCCGAGCACGAGGCGCACCTGCAGCGCTGGCTGGCCGCCGGCTATCAGGGTGAGATGGACTACATGGCCGCCCACGGCAGCAAGCGCTCGCACCCGGAGCAACTGGTGCCGGGCACGCTGCGCGTGGTCTCGCTACGGATGGATTACCTGCCCGGCGATACGCACATGGCGCAACGCCTGAGCGAGCCGGAGAAAGCCTATGTGTCGCGCTACGCCCTCGGCCGCGACTACCACAAATTGATCCGCAAGCGCCTGCAGCAACTGGCCGAGCGCATTCAGCAGCACATAGGCCCGTTCGGCTTCCGCGCCTTCGTCGACAGCGCCCCGGTGCTGGAAAAGGCCATCGCCGAACAGGCTGGGCTCGGCTGGATCGGCAAGAATACCCTGGTGCTCAATCGCCAGGCTGGCAGCTACTTCTTTCTCGGCGAGCTGTTCGTCGACATTCCCCTGCCTGTCGATGCGCCGCACGCCAGTGAGCACTGCGGACGCTGCACCGCCTGCCTGGACATCTGCCCGACCGCCGCCTTCGTCGGCCCTTATCTACTGGATGCGCGGCGCTGCATCTCCTACCTGACCATCGAGCTGAAAGGCTCGATCCCCGAGGAGCTGCGTGCACCGATCGGCAACCGGGTGTTCGGCTGCGACGACTGCCAGCTGGTCTGCCCGTGGAATCGTTTCGCCCGCCCCACCGAGCAAGGCGACTTTCAGCCGCGTCACCAGCTGGATAACGCCGAGCTGGCCGAGCTGTTTCGCTGGAGCGAGGAAGAGTTTCTCAGCCGCACCGAGGGCTCGCCGCTGCGCCGCGCTGGCTATGAACGCTGGCTGCGCAACCTGGCGGTCGGCCTGGGCAATGCACCCTCGAGCATTCCGGTGCTCGAGGCGCTCAAGGCGCGTCGCGAGCACCCCTCGGCCTTGGTGCGCGAGCACGTCGAATGGGCGCTCGCGCGCCACGCCGAGCGGGGCCGTGCCTAGCCCGCGGCACGCTCAGACCTTGAGAAAGTGTTCGCGGTAGTAGACCAGCTCGGCGATCGACTCGCGGATATCGTCCAGCGCCAGGTGCGTGCCCTTCTTCTGGAAGCCCTCCTTGAGCTTGGGCGCCCAGCGCTCGGTGAGGATCTTCAGGGTCGAGACGTCCAGGTTGCGATAGTGGAAATAGGCTTCCAGGCTCGGCATGTAGCGATACAGGAAGCGTCGATCCTGACCGATGCTATTGCCGCAGATCGGCGACTTGCCTTTGGGCACCCACTGCTCGAGAAAGGCCAGGGTCTGCGCCTCGGCTTCGGCCACACCGACCTTGCTATCGCGCACCCGCTGGGTCAGGCCACTCTCGCCGTGGGTGCGGGTGCACCACTCATCCATGCCGGCCAGCAGCGCATCGCTCTGGTGTACCGCGATCACCGGGCCTTCGGCCAACACATTGAGGTCACTGTCGGTGACTATGGTGGCCATTTCGATGATGACGTCTTTATCTGGATCCAGACCGGTCATTTCCAGGTCGATCCAGATCAAGTTCAGTGGGTTTTGCATGATGCGCTCCTCGGCTAGAACGGGCAGTTTAGCGAATAAATCATTCGCCGATGCGCCTGTCGTTAGCCCGGCATGCGCCAGAGCAACAGCCGCGACTGGCGCCAGTCGTGCAGCTCGATCTGCTGATCTGCCGGCACACCCGGCACCGCGAAGCTGTTGCTGATCAACCAGCTACCGCCCGCCATCTGCCCCCGCGCCTTGTCCCACAACGCGGCCATGGGCGCTGGCGAGAGGAAGCAATAGACCACGGCGAACGCCGACAGGTCGGTGCGCCAGAGGCTTTGGTAGCGAATCCGGCAATTGCTCTGCGGCACACTGCGCAGCCAGGCGATGGCGAACGTCAGAGGCGCCGTTTCCACCCCGACAAACTGTGCCTGCGGAAACTGGCGGGCCAGCCACAACAGAGTACCGGCCGGGCCGCAGCCGAGATCGATAAAGCTGAAGTCCGGCGCCTGGCGGGTGAGTAGGCCGGCCAACTGCCGACGGCATTTCGCCCCGCTCAGGTACAGCGGCACCCGCTCACCGAAGCTGTTCCAGTTGAGCAACAGCAGCAGCACGAAGCCCGCGAGGAACACCCAGGGCGGCAGCGGCGCCCCGCTCAAGGCAAGCAACGCCGGGACGAACGCCAGATTCAGCCACCACCACCAGCGCGACAAACCGAAGCAGCGGCCGAGACAGGCTGCCAGCAGCCCTTGCGCCATGCCAGCCAGCAGCCAGCTGGGACGCCAGACCGCGAACTGCGCCGCCAGATAGACCAGCGCGCCGATCAGCGCCGTCGCGCCCAACTGGGCCAACAACGCCAGCAACGCCGGGTAGCGCCCGAGCACTTGCCGCACCATCCTTGCTGCCCCATCCATTAACTCGCGCTCCCGAAGCTGCCTGCATTGCCGCGCAGTTTAACCGCTCGCCGCCCCACCACCGCAGCGCATGCGAGTCGTCATGGCGCGCATGCTAGACTCGCCGCCAGTTCTCATTGCTATTCAACCCTCGGAACCCCCATGGCCAAACGCCAACTCAACCGCCGGCAAAACTGGCGCATCGAAAAAATTCAGGGCGAACGAGCCGCCCGCGCGGCCAAGCGCGAATCGCAAGCCGTGCAAATCCTCGAGGGCGGCGACCTCGGCCCGGAACAGCTCGGCCTGGTGATCGCCCACTTCGGCGTGCAGGTCGAGGTCGAAGCCCTGGATGGCGAGCTGGCCGGCCAGGTATTTCGCTGCCACCTGCGCGCCAACCTGCCGGCCATGGTCACCGGTGACCGCGTGGTGTGGCGCGCCGGCAATCAGGGCATTGGCGTGATTGTCGCGCAACTGCCGCGTAATACCGAACTGTGCCGCCCGGACACACGCGGCCAACTGAAACCGGTGGCGGCCAACGTCGACCTGATCGTGATAGTCTTCGCCCCCCTGCCGGAACCTCACGCCAACCTGATCGACCGTTACCTGGTGGCCGCCGAGCATGCCGGCATCCGCCCGCTGCTGTTGCTGAACAAGGCCGACCTGATCGATGAGCAGAACGCCGTCGCGCTGAACGCCTTGCTCGGCGTGTATCGCCAGCTGGGCTACCCCCTGCTGGAGGTGTCCGCCCACCAGGGTGACGGCATGCAACAGCTGATGCAGCAACTCGACGGTCACGTCAGCGTGTTCGTCGGCCAGTCCGGGGTCGGCAAATCGTCACTGGTCAACAGCCTGCTGCCCGATGTGGATACCCGCGTCGGGCCCTTGTCGGAACTGACCGGCAAGGGCACGCACACCACCACCACCGCGCGGCTGTTTCACTTTCCCGGTGGCGGCGAACTGATCGACTCCCCCGGCATTCGTGAATTCGGCCTGGTGCATGTCAGCCGCGAAGATGTCGAGGCGGGCTTTATCGAGTTCCAGGACCTGCTCGGCCACTGCCGCTTCCGCGATTGCAAGCATGATCGCGAGCCCGGCTGCGCGCTGCTCAAGGCGTTGGAGGACGGTCGTATCCAAGCACAACGCATGGCCAGCTACCGGCATATCCTCGCCAGCCTGCCCGAGGCCGACTACTAGGCATCACGCGAACAGCAACTGAAACGACAAGGCCGCGACTGATCGCGGCCTTGTGCTTTCGCAGGTGGATTACTCGCTCGGCTGATCGAACTGCAGCACGCCATCCTCGAAGATATTCAAACGCTCACGCAGTTCATCCGGTTGCACCGGTGCGCCACTGGCTGGGTCGCTCGGCAAAGCCGACTCTGGTGCAGCGTCACTCGACGCACCGGGCGGCGCCTCAACAACACCGCCCTGCTCGCCCTCGATCGCGCGCTGGGCCTTCTTGGTCAGCACCGTGATGTCGATACGTCGATTAACCGGATTGAGCGGATTTTCACGGTCGAACAGCGCCGACGAGGCATAGCCGACGACCCGCGCCACCTGTTCCTCGTCATAGCCCCCGGCAACCAACACGCGCCGCGCGGCGTTAGCCCGATCGGCGGAGAGCTCCCAGTTCCCAAAGTCACCACGACCGGCAAAGGGCTTGGCGTCGGTATGACCGCTGATGCTGATCTTGTTCGGCACCGCCCTGATGGTGTCGCTCAAGGCCAGCAGGATGTCCTCGAAGTAAGGCTGCAAGTGCGCGCTGCCACTGTCGAACATCGGTCGATTCTCGGCATCGACGATCTGGATACGCAAACCGTCCTGGGTGATGTCGAACAGAATCTGATCCTTGAAACGCTGCAGCTGAGGATTCTCCTCAACCTTGGTCTGCAACTCCTGAAGTAACAATTCGAGGCGCTCGCGTTCCAGCTGTTCGGCGATGCGCTCCGCCTGCTGCGGGTCGGCCTCGAGCTGATCGATGTCAGGCTGGCCGCTGTCCGGCTGCGCCTCAACGTCCGGATTGAGCGTGCGGTCTGGCGCCGGCGACGGCGAGCCGCCAAGGTCGATCACGTAGGGACTGGCACTTTCGGAGAAGCCGATCGGGTCTTTGAAGTAGCCGGAGATCAGTTTCTTCTGCTCTGGCGTGGCCGCAGACATCAGCCAGAGCACCAGAAAGAACGCCATCATCGCCGTGGCAAAGTCGGCGAAGGCAATTTTCCAGGCCCCACCGTGGTGGCCTGCGGCAACCTTCTTGACCCGCTTGACGATAATCGGCTGATTGTTCTCCATGCTGTTTAGTTACCGCGCATGGCTTGCTCGAGTTCGCTAAAACTCGGTCGGTGCGCCGGGTACAAGACTTTGCGTCCGAATTCGGCGGCCAACGACGGCGGCATGCCGGACGCCGACGCGACCAGCGCCGCCTTGATCGCCTCGAAGACGTTCAACTCTTCCTTGGCGTCGTGCTCCAGACTGGTGGCCAGCGGGCCGAAGAAGCCATAGGCAGCGAGAATCCCGAGAAAGGTGCCGACCAGCGCGGCGCCGACATGCTGGCCCAGTTCAGCCTGCGCCACCTCGCCGAGCAAGGCCATGGTCACCACGATGCCCAATACCGCCGCGACGATACCAAAGCCCGGCAGGCCATCGGCGATGCGCGCCATGGCGTGGGCCGGGTGATCCAGGTCTTCCTTGATACTGGCGATTTCCATATCGAACAGGCCTTCCAGCTCGTGCGGGGCCATGTTGCCGGAGGACATGATGCGTAGGTAGTCGCAGATGAACGCCGTCATCTGGCCATCCTTGAGGATCGTCGGGTACTTGCTGAAGATCGGACTGGCGCCGGGGTCCTCGACATCGGCCTCGATGGCCATCATGCCCTCTCGGCGACTCTTATTGAGAATCTCATAGAGCAGGCGCAACACGTCGAGGTAGAAACCGTGGGTGAAGCGCGCACCAAACATCTTCAAGGACTTCTTGAAGACGTGCATGAAAGCGCTGCCTGGATTGGCCTGGAGAAAAGCGCCCAAGGCCGCGCCGCCGATGATCAGCACCTCAAAGGGCTGAATCAGCGCAGCGATCTGGCCGTGAGACAACACATACCCGCCAAGGACGCTGGCGAATACCACAATAATGCCGATGATTTTTGCCATAAAAGGAAACTTGCTAGAGCCAGTAGTAAGGGTTTTGTAAAACAACCCTTCTATTTATCGGAAGTTATGCGCGAGACTATAGCCAGTTAAGGTTAAAAGCTAGTTTGGCTCAACCCGCATGCCTAAGCATTCCCCACTCCCGCGCAGTCTCGATGCCTGGCTCAATCAGCTGGGCAATCAGCTATTGCCGGTGCCCGCTGAGAACCTCCTGCTGGTGCGCCGCGCCGTGAGCGACAGCCGTCGTTCGTTACGCGATATTACCGAACTGATGCAAAGCAGCCCCGCTCTGGCACTTAGTGTATTGCGCGAGGCCAATCGCAAGAGCAACGGACTCAATCAATCCTCTGTAAGTTTGGAGAGTGCGCTCGGTCGACTGGGCTTGCAGCGCATCGAAGAGTTGCTTAACCGTCAGCCCAGCATGCCGGCCAGCGAAATACCCCAGGCGCTGCGACAAATTCAGCTGATCAGCCAACATGCCGCGCAACAAGCCAACGGCCTGTTCGCCGGGCGCCTGGCCCGGCTCTGGCAGGAAATTCACTGGGGTAGCCTACTGTTTCTCGCGCCCATCTGGGCGCTGCTGACGGCCCATCCCGAGCTGTTCGAGCTGTGGGAGCAGCGCGTCCTGGTAAAGGGCGAACCGGCGACCAAGGTCGAACACGACGTACTCGGTGTGCCCCTGCTTAAACTCTGCCTGGCCCTGGCCGAACACTGGCGCCTGCCCGAGTGGATCATCCAGGGCTATCGCCTGCTGCTGAATGACCGCCACCTGCTGGCCCAGGCGTTACACATTGCCCGCCGGCATCCGCAACCGCTGCACCAGCAGCAGTTTCTCGACGCCGACAACAGCCTGCGCCGCTGGCTGACCCAGCCGGCCAACAGCATTCTGCTGGCCAACCTCCTGGCCCTGTCTGCCCACAATGTCTGGAGCACACCGCACAGCCTGCGCTGGCAACGCCTGACCGGGCTGTACCTGCAACTGCCGCTAGACGCCCTACAGCAGCAGGTTCATCAATTCGCCGCACAAAGCGCCCGACAGCACCCTGATCGCGACCTCTGGCATCCTGCCGAGGCCCTGCTCTGGCCCTGGGATGCCCGACATCTGCAGGCCCCCTCCACGCCGCCAGCGAAAGCCCCGCAGGTCAGCGAGTGGCGCCAGCACTGCATGCAACTGCTGGCTCAGCCGAGCGTTTTTAATAATGTCGCCGCGCTGACGGCCTGCGCCAGCCAGGCACTGCAGGCGTGCGGCATGCAGCGGGTATTGCTGCTCCTGGCCGATCGCACCCACAGTCGCCTGCTAGCCCAGCAGCAGATTGGCCTCGATCAATCGGCTGCTGGGCTGAAACTCGACCCGCAACACAGCCAGGTATTGCGGCGGTTACTCAGCGAACCCGGGCAGTTGCGCCTGACCCCAGGCAACATTGCCCAATTCTCCGCCCTGCTCCCCGGCGCGCTGAAAGCGCTGTTCCCCAGCGAGCATCTGCTGATTCGCTCACTGGCCAGCCACGGCCGAGTGATGATGATCGCGCTCGCCGACCAGACAGGCGCACCGATCAACGAAACCAGCCTGCACGCCTTTGGCAAAACGGTGCAATGCATTGAGCGCGCCCTGAGCAGCTTTGCCAAACGCGGACATTGAGCTTTCCGCTACAATTCGTCCCTTTCCTTTAATGAAGAGGCCCAGCATGACTGCCTTCGCTGCGTTGCCATTGGTGATCGAGCCGGCCGACCTGGCCAGCCGCCTGAATGCCCCCGAACTGATCCTGATCGACCTGACCAGCACCGCGCGCTATGCCGCAGGGCACATCCCCGGGGCACGCTTCGTCGATCCCAAGCGCACCCAACTGGGTCAGCCACCGGCCCCCGGCCTGCTGCCGCCGCCCACACAATTGGAGCAGTTATTCGCCGAACTGGGGCACAACCCGAACGCCGTCTATGTGGTCTACGACGATGAAGGTGGCGGCTGGGCCGGACGCTTCATCTGGCTGCTGGATGTCATCGGTCATGCTGGCTATCACTACCTCAATGGCGGCCTGCACGCCTGGCTGGCTGAAGACCGTCCGCTCAGCACCGAACAACCCGCAGCGCGCAGCGGTAGCCTGAGGCTGACGCTGAGCGATGCCCCGACAGCCACTCGCGAATACCTGCAGAGTCGCCTGGGCGCGAGCGACCTGGCCATCTGGGACGCCCGCTCGCCCGCGGAATACCGGGGCGAAAAAGCCTTGGCGGCGAAAGCCGGGCATATCCCAGGCGCAGTGAACTTCGAGTGGACCGCCGGCATGGATCAGGCCCGCGCCTTGCGCATTCGTCAGGACATGCCCACCCTGCTCGACAGCCTCGGCATCAGCCCGGACAAAGAAGTCATCACCCACTGCCAAACCCATCACCGCTCCGGCTTCACCTACCTGGTGGCCAAAGCACTCGGCTACCCACGCGTCAAAGCCTACGCCGGCTCCTGGGGCGAGTGGGGCAACCACCCGGACACCCCGATCGAACGCTAATCCGCCACCCGTTTGCTTCTCAGCAAGTCCCCTGGCTCTTAAGGAACCACCATGAAACAACGTCTATTCATCCTCAGCCAGTACCTGCTGCCACACCACCTGCTATCGCGCCTGATCGGCTGCGCGGCCGAGTGCCGCGTCGGCTGGATCAAGAACTGCCTGATCACCTGGTTCGCCAAGCACTATCAAGTCAACATGAGCGAGGCGCAGATCGATGAGCCGACCCGTTTCGAGCACTTCAACGCCTTCTTCACCCGCGCCCTGAAAGACGGCGTACGCCCACTGGACCCCGCCCCCGACGCGATTCTCTGCCCGGCCGACGGCGCCGTCAGCCAACTGGGTCAGATCGAGCATGGCCGGGTGTTTCAGGCCAAAGGGCAAAGCTTCAGCGCGGTCGAATTGCTCGGCGGTGACAGCGAGCGCGCCAGCCCGTTCATGGGGGGCGAGTTCGCGACCATTTACCTGTCGCCGAAGGACTATCACCGCGTGCATATGCCGCTGACCGGCACACTCAAAGAGATGATTTATGTACCGGGACGACTGTTCTCGGTCAATCAGACCACCGCCGAGAACGTGCCGGAACTATTCGCCCGTAACGAGCGCGTGGTCTGCCTGTTCGACACCGAGCGCGGCCCGATGGCTGTGGTGCTGGTTGGCGCCATGATCGTCGCCTCGATCGAAACCGTGTGGGCCGGACTGGTCACGCCGCCCAAACGAGCCCTGAAAACCTTCCGTTATGATGAAGCCGCGCGAGCACCGATCAGCCTGGAAAAAGGCGCCGAGCTCGGCCGCTTCAAGCTCGGTTCAACCGCCATCGTGCTATTCGGCCCGAACCAGGTGCGCTGGGCCGAAGAACTCGCAGCCAACAGCAGCGTACAGATGGGCCAGCGCCTCGGCAGTAGCCTGAGCCATTAACACACAGCCGTAGCGGAGTGTAGGCCCGCCCCTCGCGACCTCAGCTGCCCCCTTGCCGGCACTCGCCTCACGCCAGCCGGCGGCTGAACGTTCAAGGGGAGCCGAGGGTCCAACGCGGCAGGGTTAGCAGCTCGTCACAGTGTGTGACGGCTAGTCAGGCCCGCAGCTGCGGGCCCGTCAAGATGCTGCTAGAGTTCGCTGCATTACTATTAGAACGACTCGCCGTCCTGCTGGCGTTGGAGTATCCAAGTTAGATGGATAAACAGAGTCCTCACCTGCAGCTCCGGGTGCCAACCCCCAACAAGCAGAGCCTGTCGTTCTGCGAGGCCAGCCCGCGCGACCTCAAGCGCTGGATTGCAGGGATACCAAAAGCCAATATCGGAGAATCGGCCCGCCAGCTCTACCAGGCACTGATAGAGCTGAACCAGCTGCTGACTCCGTCGGACAATCGCTTGCAGCTGCTGGAACTGCTGCGCCCCGAGGTGTATTTCGTCTGCCAGCACCTGGAACGCCATTTCCTCAACCAGGCCATCGTCCTCGACGACCGACCGCGCAAAGTCGCCAACCTGTGCCAGGCACTTCAACACCACCTGGCGGTCGGCTACAAACTGATCGTTGCCCGCGTGGTGACGCAGCCCAAACGCGAACGCAACCAGTTGCTGGCCATTGCCTTGCAACGCGCCACCCACAGCCTGGGCGGCACACTGGTGCGCGCCAGCCAGCTGTACTGCCCCGTACCGGAAGGCCTGTGGCTGGAGCTGCATCAGCTCTACCAAATCGCCCGCACGCACGAATTGCACACCCTGCTAATCCGCGACCCACTGGCCCACCACGCTCAGGGCTTGAGTGTCGAGCAAAGCTATCTGGTAGCGCTGCTACTCGGCTGTGCCCGCTGCAACCAGATGCGCCAGAATGGTATTGCCCGCCTGGCTCAGGCTCTGGAACCCTGGAGCAAACTGGTCAAACTGCAAGCCGCCAACTTGCCCTCCAGCCTATTCGCGGTGGCCCAGCAACTGGATGCCCCGCCGCGCTATACCTCGTTGTTCGAGCCCAACGAACTGCGCAATGCCCTCGGCATTGATCCGCAACCGCTGGTTGACGCTATCAAGGAGCATTTGCTGCTGCCTGCCGAAGACGCCGCGCGCTCGCGCCTGCTGGTACCCGAAGGCTTCAGCCTGGATATGCTGCAACACCTGGGCGCCGCCTGGGGGGACATTTCCGAACGCACCTTCCAACGCACCCAAGGCCAGGGCACGCTGACGCTGTGCATCGGCATGAGTGCCCTGCATTTCTTCCTAGCCAATCGGCGCTCGTTCAACGAAGCGCTGAAACGCCCAGCGGCGACCGGTGCCGCCGTCTTCAAGCCCGACACCGGCGCTACGGATGTGTGGTCGAACGCCTTCGACGCACAGAAAACCAATGACTGGGAAAATGGCCTGCCCTTCGAAGAAATCGAGTACAGCAAGCCCACAGCCACCCAAGCCCCGGCCGACACCAGCGCTCGCGAAGACTACCCAACTTATGCACTGCCCATCGTCAACCACAGCCCTGGGGGCTACTGCCTGTCCTGGCCGAAAGAGGTGCCGAGTCAACTGCAAGCAGGCGAACTGCTGGGCATTCAGGACACCCCGGAGCAAGGCTGGAGCGTCGCAGTGGTCCGCTGGATTCGCCAGGTACGCGGCGGCGGCACGCAGATAGGCATCGAACTGATAGCCCCCCACGCACAAGCCTGCGGCTTGCAACTGGTCCGCAAAGCCGAGCACAACAGCCAATACCTGCGTGCCCTGCTGCTGCCGGAGATCAGCGCACTGTCCAGGCCGGCCAGCCTGATCACCCCACGCCTGCCCTTCCAGGAAGGCAACAAGGTGATGATCAACCTCAACGGCACCGAGCGCCGCGCGGTACTCAGTCGCCGCCAGACCAGCACGGGCAGCTTCAATCAGTTCGATTACCGCAGTTTCGAGCAGACGCCCAGCGACCACGGGAAGCCCGTCACAGCCCCGGAAAGCCACAGCCCAGCGGGGGAGGAAGACTTTGACTCACTCTGGAAGTCGCTGTAGATTGCCGGCTCACTACCTTTTGTCGCCTTTTAACGCCCGTCTGGCGCAGATCTAACTCCCCATCATGGCCATAGAAAAAAAAACCATTCGGCTACTGATCCTCGAAGACTCGCAGAACGAGGCCGAGCGCCTCGTCAGCCTGTTCCGTAATGCCGGCCAGGCGACCCGCGTACACCGTCTGACGTCCAGCGATGACCTGGCCGAAGCGCTGCAGAAAAGCTGGGATCTGCTGATCAGCTCGCCGAGCAGCGAGCACCTCGCGCCCAGCGAAGCCATCAGCGCCATTCGTCGCCAGGCCAAAGACATCCCGGTCATCCAGCTGCTCGCCGACAACGACTCCGACAGCATCACCGAAGCCTTGGCGCTGGGTGCTCAGGACGCCCTGCCGCAAGGCGAGGATGAGCGCCTGATACTGGTCGCCAAACGCGAACTGGCTAACCTGGAAGAACGCCGCGCCCGTCGCGCCGCCGAAGTGGCACTGCGCGAAGCGGAGAAACGCTGTCAGCTGCTGCTCGACAGCTCGGTCGATGCCATCACCTACGTGCATGACGGCATGCACATCTACGCCAACCGCGCCTACCTCGAACTGTTCGACTACCAAGACGCCGACGAGCTCGAAGGTATGCCGATGATCGACTTGATCGCCGGCGCCGACCAAGCCAACTTCAAGAGTTTCCTGAAGAACTACCAGAGCGCCGAGGGCAATGCCGAACTGGCCTGTACCGGGGTTCAGGCCAACGGCCAGACCTTCCAGGCACGCATGAGTTTTTCGCCAGCCGCCTACGACGGCGAACCCTGCATCCAAGTGGTAATCCGCGCGGAAAGCGACAACGCCGAGCTGGAAGAGAAACTGCGCGAAATCAGCAGCCAGGACCTGGTCACCGGCCTGTACAACCGCAACTACTTCCTCGAACTGATGGATACCGCCGCAGAGCGCGCGGTTACCGCCGGGCAGCCGGCCAGCCTGGCCTATATCCGCGTCGACCACTACGCCCGCCTGCTCGCCGAGGTTGGCCTGGCCGGCATCGACCTGCTGCTGACCGACCTGGCCAACCTGCTGCGCGCGCATTTCCCCGGCGACGCGCAACTGGCCCGCTTCGGCGACGATGTCTTCAGCGTGCTGCAGCCTGGGCAAACCCCGGAGCAAGCCGAAGCGAGCCTGGCCGCCCTGCTGAAAAAAGTCGACAGCCATCTGTTCGACATCAATGGCCGCACGGCACAGACCACCTTGTCGATCGGCGTCGCCGGCCTCAACGAGAAGACCGCGAAAGCCCAGGAAGTGGTCAACCGAGCGCAGCGTAGCGCCGACGAACTCAGCGAAGGCAATGCGCTGAAACTGTTCAGCCCGGCCGAAGAACTGGCAGCCGCCGCCAATCGCGGCAACATAGTCGCCATGGTGCAACAGGCACTCGAGCACAACAGCTTCCGCCTGCTGTTCCAGCCGATCATCAGCTTGCGCGGCGACAGCTATGAACATTACGAAGTGCTGTTGCGCCTGCTCAACTCGCAAGGCCAGGAAGTGCCACCGCAGGATTTCCTCAACGCCGCCAAAGAAGCCGGACTGGGCGAGAAGATCGACCGCTGGGTGATCCTCAACTCGATCAAGCTACTGGCCGATCATCGCAGCAAGGGTCACAACACCCGACTGTTCGTCCACCTCTCCAGCGCCAGCCTGCAAGATCAAACCCTGCTGCCTTGGCTCAGCGTGGCCTTGAAAGCCGCACGCCTACCCTCGGACTCGCTGGGCTTCCAGTTCAGCGAACAGGATGCCCTGGCCTACCTGAAGCAGGCCAAGCTGTTGACTCAGGGTTTGGATGAGCTGCACTGCAAGGTGGCACTCACCCAGTTCGGTTGCGCGCTCAACCCCTTCAACACCCTGAAGCACCTGAAGATCGACTTCGTCAAGCTCGACCCCTCGTTCTCCCAGGACCTGTCCCAAGCGGACAATCAGGAAGCCTTGAAAACCCTGCTGTCCAGCCTGCACGCCCAGGCCAAACTGACCATAGTGCCGTACGTCGAGAGCGCCAGCGTGCTGGCCACCCTCTGGCAAGCCGGGGTCAATTACATCCAGGGCCACTACCTGCAGGGCCCCAGTCAGACGATGGATTACGACTTCTCCACCGGAGACGAATAACTGGCCGGCGCCCTCGCGCTAAACAACGGGCTGGCGCCACGCGCATGGACGCACCCGATCAAAGCCAACCCGCAGTGTAGTCGCCGAGATTAGGTAGAGATGCCTAAGCCCGGCCGATGCGATGCCGGGTTACTCCAAGCTGTCGCGATCACGGAAGCCGAGCAGGTAGAGGATGCCATCGAGTCCCAGGGTGGAGATGGCCTGTTTCGCCGACTGTTTGACCAGTGGTTTGGCCCGGAACGCCACCCCCAACCCGGCAATGGCCAGCATCGGCAAGTCATTGGCGCCATCGCCGACGGCAATGGTTTGCTCCAGACGTAGCCCTTCTTTTTGTGCCAACTCGCGCAGTAAGTCGGCCTTGCGCTGCGCGTCGACTATCGGCTCGACCGCCACACCGGTGACCAGCCCGTCGACAATCTGCAGCTCGTTGGCAAACACGTAGTCGATACCCAGGCTGGCTTGCAGCTGCTTGGCAAAATACGTGAAGCCACCCGACAGGATCGCCGTCTTATAGCCCAGTCGCCGCAGCTCGCTGAACAGGGTTTGCGCCCCTTCGGTTAACCGCAGCGAGGCACCGATCTCGGCCAACACCGTTTCCGGCAAGCCCTTGAGCAGGGCCAGGCGTTCTCTGAAGCTGGCCGCAAAATCCAACTCGCCACGCATCGCGCGCTCGGTGATGGCCGAAACCTGTTCGCCCACCCCGGCGGCCTTGGCCAGCTCGTCGATCACTTCGGCCTCGATCAGGGTCGAGTCCATGTCGAACACCGCCAAGCGCCGGTTGCGTCGAAACAACGAATCGCGCTGAAAGGCGATATCGACGTTCAACTCCTGAGCCACACTGAGAAACTCGGCGCGCAACGCCGCTGGGTCGGCCGGCTCGCCGCGCACGGAGAACTCGATACAGCCCTTGCCCTGTTCGGCCGGCATATCCAGCGGCATACGCCCGGAAAGGCGATCGATATGATCGATGTTCAACTCATATTTCGCGGTAATCGCGCTGACTCGCTGTAATTGCTCGGCGGTCACCTTGCGGGTCAGCAGGGTGACGATATGCCGCGCCTTGCCCTGCCCGCTGACCCATTGCTGGTAATCCGCCTCGGCAACCGGGGTGAAGCGCACCTGCTGGTCGAGCTTGTAGGCGGTGAACAGCACCTCTTTGAGCACAGAGGATGCCCGCTCGGTATCCGGGATCTCGACCAGAATGCCGAACGAAAGAGTGTCGTGGATGACGGCTTGGCCAATATCGAGGATGCTCACCCCGCCCTGGGCCAATACCCCCATGATGGCGGCGGTCAGGCCCGGACGGTCTTCGCCGGTGATGTTGATCAGGACAATTTCGCGCAATGCGCACCCTCCAAGAGTCGATTGATGGTGAGCGGCCTGTCTCGGCTTAGCCAGCATGTGCAACACGCTCGACACGTCGCCGCCGAGCCGCAGAGGCAACGCCGCACAGCTGCAGAGCCCGCAGTTTTTTTCGGCAGCCAGCCAAACCCAGCAGAGCCCGGTAAAAAGATGCACATTCTACCCATTTTCGCCGCCAAACGAGCATGCGCAACGCTTTGCCCTGTGCAGGGTGATCGCTATACTGCGCGGCAACTCCTCGACATGAGCCGAGCTCTGTGAACCGGCCCGCCCCCGTTAAGCCTGACAATTTCTTCCTCCTGCTGTTTCAAGCCCTGCGGCAGCGCCGCGTGCCGCTGGCGTTGCGCATCGCCAGCCACAGCCTGTTGCTGGTGGCCTTGGCTCTGGTGATCTACGCCTGGGTGATTGGCATGCAGTTCAAGCAAGCCATGCAGCAGCAGGCCGAAGCCCTCGGCACCAGCCTGATAACCCAGACCGCCACCTCGGCCACCGAACTGCTGGTGTCCAACGACATCCTCAGCCTGAACGTGCTGCTGAATAACCTGGTGAAAAACCCGCTGGTGGCCCATGCGGCGATCTACAGCGTGGACAACCGCATACTTGCCGAAGCCGGCTCGCGCCCAAGCCAGAGCATGCTCGGCGAAACCGAGGGGCTGTACTCGACCCCGATCACCTTCCAGGAGGTCATCGCCGGTCAGTTACGGATCAGCCTGGACATGCGCCAGTTCCAGCAGCCGATGACCATCAGCCTGCAAAGCATGGGTATTCTCAGCCTGATTTTGCTGGCACTCGCGCTGAACCTGAGCCTGCGCCTGGGCCGACATATCTCCACCCCCTTGCTGCAACTGCGCGTCTGGCTACGCGACCCCGACGACCCCGCCCCTGGCGCCGGGCGCAACGACGAAATCGGCGACCTGGCGCGCCAACTGCAAGCGCGCCTGGTGCCGGAAAAGCCCGAGCCGGAGAGCGAGCCCGAGGCAGAGGAGTTCCACGACGAGCAGGACTATGGCGACGATGACCCGGACTACCTGGAAGATCAGGACGATGATGAGCCGGACTTCAGAGTCCGCGACCTGCGCGACGAACGCTTCGACGACCTGAGCGATGAGTCCGAGCAAGACGGCCCAGCGCGTCGACCTCAGATGCCGATCAGCGCCGAGCAGGACGACGATCCATTCGCCGACCTGCGCGACGACACCGCTGCAGCCGTACCAGCCACCTCGCCCGCGCCAAGCGCTCCCCGGTACAGCGCCGTCTTGGCCATCCAGCTCGGCGCCCAGGAGCAACTGCGCCGCCTGCCACGCGCCCGCCTGCTGGACTTGCTGCAACGCTACCGCGACTGCCTGAACCAAGCCGCAGCGCTTTATCAGGGTGAACTGCACACCTTGAGTGACGGCAGCAGCCTGATGCTGTTCCATAGCCAGGACAGCGGCGAGGATTACCTGACCCACGCCATTTGCTGCGGCGAACTGATGCGCGCACTCGGCCACGCCCTGCAAATCGAGGTCGCCGACATCGGCATCACCCTCCAGCTGCAACTGGGCCTGACTCAGGGCGAAGCACTGCTCAACTTGAGCCAGGGCGACCTGCTGCTCAGCGAAACCGCCCAAGACGCCCTGGCCTTGTCGCAGCACAGCCGCAACCTGCTGCTGCTCGACCGACGTGTCGGCGAGGACCCCCTGGTGCGTCAGCGCAGCCGGATTCGCGCCATTGCCAGCCCGGAAGGCGCCTGCTGTGTGGAGCGCCTGCTGGAACCTTACCCATCGCTACTGGAACGCCAGCTGGCGCGCATGCACGAGAGCCGCGCACCGTCTTGACCACGCTGATCAGCCATCCACTGCCGGTCCTGGCCCTGGGGCTAGCGCTCGGCAGTCGACTGATCCCACCCCGCTTGCTGCTGGCCGGTATGCTTGCTGCCTGCCTACCCGATCTCGACGTCCTGGCCTTCAAGTGCGGCATCGCCTACGGCGACGCTTTCGGCCACCGCGGCTTCAGTCATTCACTGCTATTTGCCGGTATGAGCGGAGTACTCGCAGCACTTGGCGGCTACGTGTTCGGCTGCAGCCCGCTTAAATCCGCCCTGTGGATCAGCCTGGCGACCGCCTCCCACAGCCTGCTGGACGCCCTGACCAATGGCGGCCTGGGTGTCGCCTGGCTGTGGCCATGGAGCCCTCAGCGCTTCTTCATGCCCTGGCGACCGATCGAGGTCTCACCCTTCATCGATGGATTCTTCAGCGCCCGCGGCGTGCAGGTGCTGCTGTCGGAGGCGCGCTGGGTGTGGCTGCCTTGCCTGATCCTGGCAGTCACAGGCTGGGGACTGCGTTGCACCCTAGCTCGGCGCCCAGGAAAAAGCCCGCGCCAGGCGGGCTTCTAGACAACAATTGGTAATAGTAGCTTCGCTCTCAGCAGAACTCGCTCTATAGAAGGGAGCGCCTCGATCAGAAGCGAAAAACCTCGGCATCGATTCTGATCGGCTCGGCCACCGGAATCTTCGGCCCTTCCGGCTTAGGAGCCGGCGCAACAGGGGCTTTTTTGCGGGGTTCCACGGCAACCGCCGGAGCGGCGTTACCCTGCTCCTCCACCGCCACCGCCAGTTCCTCGACCAGCTGCTGCATCACCAGACTCTGCGCCCGCACCTGATCGGTGATGGTCCCCTGGTGTGCCTCTTCTTTGCGCACCAGACGGCCGTCGAGCAACTGCCCGTCCTTGCCCAGCAGGCGCCATTGCGCCTCAAGCACTGCGGGTAACTGGGGCCCAGAGTCCAAGCGGGTGATGGACAGCTGCACCTGTATCTGCGGGACGAAGCCTGGGCTGGAAGGAGCCAGCAGCAGCCGCTGACTGTTCAGCCGCGAAGCCAGCTGGCGCAGCAATTGCCGATCGATGTCCGCGGCCAGGCTACCGGCCCAGCGCGCCTCGGTGGTGGTCGTCAATCGGCCATCTTCCTGACGTTGGAGCAGGGCTTCGCGTTGCAGGTAGTCGGCCACTGTCACCGGCCCCAACAGCACCGCCACCCCATCTTTATCGGCTGGCACCGCCGAGTTGCCACTGTCCAGCTGATACAGCGGTACCGGCTGGTACTGTGCACAACCGACCAGGCCAAGCAAGCCGGCCAACAATATCAAGGGAAGACGCACTGCAGTCATTACTCTCATCCAGCCGACATAAACTGCCGGCAGTAAACCTGGGTTAGCGGACGCACTCAGCCGCACTGACGCATCCCGCGGCCGCATATCATCCGTCAAACCGCCTTAGGACTCCAGCCTTGTACGCGCCAAGGCACACTCCAAGAGTCATGCCAGCGGCTCGACCCACAGACTGTCAACTCGCTGAAAGCCGCGCGGTAGCTTGTTGCCACGCCGGCCGCGCTCGCCTTTGTAATGCTCAAGATCATCGGCCTTGAGCGACAAAGTGCGCTTACCCGCCTGCAGCACCAGGGTCGCGCCAAGCGGCAGCACCGCCAAGTCGCTGAGGTATTCCTCACGGCTGGCGACCCGTTCGCCGGGAATCCCGATGATCTTGTTGCCCTTGCCTTTGCTCAGCTGCGGCAGATCGGCCACCTTGAACAGCAGCAAACGACCCTCGGTGGTCACCGCCGCCAGCCAATCCTCGGCACGATTGGTCAAGGGCTTCGGCGGCACCACCTTGGCCCCCGCCGGCAGGCTCAGCAGCGCTTTGCCGGCCTTGTTCTTGGCTTGCAAATCCTCACCCTTGACCACGAAGCCGTAGCCCGCGTCGGACGCGATGACAAATAACGCCTGGTCATCCGGCAGCAATACGCATTCGAAGGTCGCCCCCGGCGGCGGAGCCAGGCGACCGCTGAGCGGCTCGCCCTGACCGCGAGCCGACGGCAACGAGTGAGCGGCCAGGGAGTAACTGCGTCCGCTCGAGTCGATAAACACCGCGTACTGGTTGGAGCGTCCCGGCGCGGCAGCCTTGAAGCCGTCACCGGCTTTATAGGACAACCCCGTGGCGTCGATGTCGTGGCCCTTGGCGCAGCGCGCCCAGCCCTTCTCGGAAATCACCACGGTGACCGGCTCGGTCGGCAACAACTCGGTTTCCGAGAGCGCGCGCGCCTCGGCACGCGCAACGATCGGCGAGCGCCGAGCATCGCCGTAGGTCTCGGCATCGGCGATGATTTCGCTGCGCACCAGCTTGCGCAATTTACTCTCACTGCCGAGCAGCGCCTGCAGGCGTGCCTGTTCCTTGGCCAGTTCGTCCTGCTCGCCGCGAATCTTCATTTCCTCCAGGCGCGCCAACTGGCGCAAGCGGGTATCGAGGATGTAGTCGGCCTGGTCGTCGGTCAGACCGAAGCGCGCCATCAGCACGGCTTTCGGCTGATCCTCGGTACGGATGATATGGATCACTTCATCCAGGTTGAGGAAGGCGATCAGCAAGCCTTCCAACAGGTGCAGGCGGCGCTCGACCTTGTCCAGGCGGAACTGCAGACGCCGGCGCACGGTACCGATGCGGAAGGTCAGCCACTCGGCCAGCAGGGTGCGTAGGTTCTTTACCTGCGGCTTGCCATCCAGGCCGATGATATTGATGTTCACCCGGTACGAGCTTTCCAGCTCGGTGGTGGCGAACAGGTGCTGCATCAGCTCTGCGGCATCCACCCGGTTGGAGCGCGGGATGATGACGATGCGGCACGGGTGTTCGTGGTCCGACTCGTCGCGCAGGTCGGCGACCATCGGCAGCTTCTTCGCCTGCATCTGCCCGGCGATCTGCTCCAGCACCTTGGCCCCGGAGACCTGGTGCGGCAGCGCGGTGACCACGATGTCGCCGTCCTCGATGCGATAGACCGCGCGCATGCGCACCGAGCCACGGCCGCTCTGGTAGATTTTCAGCAGGTCGGCACGCGGGGTGATGATCTCCGCCTCGGTCGGATAATCGGGACCCAGCACATGCTCGCAGAGCTGCTCGACCGTGGCGCCCGGCTCATCCAGCAGGCGCACGCAGGCACTGGCGACTTCACGCAGGTTGTGTGGCGGCACGTCGGTGGCCATGCCCACGGCGATGCCGGTGGTGCCGTTGAGCAACAGGTTGGGCAGGCGCGCCGGGAGTACGGCGGGCTCGTTGAGGGTGCCGTCGAAATTCGGCACCCAATCGGCGGTGCCTTGACCCAGTTCGCTCAGCAACACCTCCGAGTAACGCGACAGACGCGCCTCGGTGTAGCGCATGGCGGCGAAGGACTTCGGATCATCCGGCGCGCCCCAGTTACCCTGGCCGTCGACCAGGGTGTAGCGGTAGCTGAACGGCTGCGCCATCAACACCATGGCTTCATAGCAGGCCGAGTCGCCGTGCGGGTGGAACTTGCCGAGCACGTCGCCGACGGTACGCGCCGACTTCTTGTGCTTGGAGTCGGCGTCCAGCCCCAACTCGCTCATGGCGTAGATGATGCGCCGTTGTACCGGCTTGAGACCATCGCCGATATGCGGCAGGGCGCGATCCATGATCACGTACATGGAGTAGTTGAGATAAGCCTGCTCGGTGAAATCGGCAAGGGAGCGGCGTTCAACGCCCTCCAGGCTCAAATCGAGGGATTCGCTCATGCGGGCCTCATTGCAAGGTGGATTGGCGCAACATCAAGCTGCCGTCGCGCTGGGTAAATTCGAGTTGTTTCAGGGCGCTCATGCCCAGCAGCACCTCATCGCCGCCCATGCCCGGGGCGATCAGGGCGGCCACGTCATTGAGGACGATATCGCCCAACTGCAAGCGGTTGAGCTCGGTGCGATGGGCCGTGGCGCGACCGTTGGCGGTGCTGATGATAATCGGCGCGCCGGGCTGCAAGCCGAGTCGCCGGGCCAGCTCGATCGGCACCGCGACCTGGGTGGCGCCGGTGTCGAGCAGGAAGGTCACCGGCTCGCCGTTGATTTGTCCGTCGGCGCGGTAATGCCCCTGGCGGCTACTGGCCAGGCGCACCTCGACGTAGTCGCTGCCGTGCACCGACTCAGGGGCGCGATTCGGGTTGCGCTGGCTTTCCTGCCAGTCGCCGAAAAACCGCGTGGCCAGCAACAGACCGGCCCCCCAGGCCAGCACCAGCATCACCCGTCCGGCACGCCGTCCCGGTGTTTGCGGACTCACCGGTTTTCACCCCAGCCACCCGTGGGCGCGGCGAAACGCCAGACCAGCGGTCGTTGCTCGCCATCGCCGCGCGCGCGCCGGCCATTGTCGAGACCGATCCAGGCACCGTCCTTGTCGATCACCAGGGCTTCGGCAACGCCGAACGGGCTGTCGTAACGTCGCGCCTCGGTCAACGCCTCGGCGGCGAACGACCAACAGCGCTCGACCTCGCCACTGCCCGGCTGACGACGACAGATGCGGTGCGCCAGTCGCTCCAGGGTGAACAGCTTGTTCTGGTAAAACGTCAGGTCGGAAAAGTCCCGCGCCTGCGGCTCGCCGCCCAGTGGCGCCGGCGCCGACTCGCGCCCGCCTTCGCTCAGCAACACGCAGCCGCCGGCGCAGCGCCAGCTTGAAGACTGTTTATGCAACACCAACAGACCGCGATTCTCCCGCTCGGCAGCTAGCCACAGGCGCTCTCCGGCCGGATCGACCGCGACCCCCTCGAACAACGCGTTGACATGCAGCAGCATGCCACTGGCGCGAGCCTGACGGACCAAGCCACCGGGCAAGTTCAACCACTGCGGCGCCGCCGTTGGTGGTACCTGCAACACGGCGGCATGCGCCTCGCTGACCAGATAGCGGTTGCCCTGGGCATCACAGCTCAGCCCCTCTAGATCCAGGTCACCGCCGCGCACCCGCCCCGCCACCCAGGTGCTCATGCGCAAGCCCCAGGGCAGCGGCATCACCGGTGGCGCGGGAGCGACGAACGGCTCGGCCTCGGCGTGCCACACCGCCTGACTGGTGTCCAGACGATACAAGCGGTCGTCGTCGCGATCCGACACGGCCCACAATGCCTCGCCGCACCAGGTCAAGCCCGACAGATTGCCCCCGGCAATGCCCTCGATCGGATGCTCGCTGAGCAGCTCCAGCTCATCTAATGGCTGAGCGGCGGCCAGCAGCGGAGCGACGATCAGCAGCAACGCGACGCACAGACGCCGCATCAGAGCAGCACCTCGGCCAGATTACCCTTCGACTCCAGCCAGGACTTGCGGTCGCCGGCGCGCTTCTTTGCCAGCAGCATGTCCATGATTTCCTGAGTGCCCGGGTAGTCCTCCAGGGTCAGCTGGACCAACCGGCGGGTATTCGGGTCCATGGTGGTTTCGCGCAACTGCGGCGGATTCATCTCGCCGAGGCCCTTGAAGCGGGTGACCTGAGGCTTGCCGCGGCGCTTCTCGGCGACCAGACGGTCGAGGATGCCGTCGCGCTCGGCATCATCCAGGGCATAGAAGATTTCCTTGCCCAGATCGATGCGGTACAGCGGCGGCATGGCCACGTAGATATGGCCGGCATCCACCAGGGGGCGGAAATGCCGAACGAACAAGGCGCACAACAGGGTGGCGATATGCAGCCCATCGGAGTCGGCGTCGGCGAGGATGCAGATCTTGCCGTAGCGCAACTGCGACAGATCGCTCGAGCCCGGATCGATGCCAACCGCCACGGCGATGTCGTGGACCTCCTGCGAGGCCAGAACTTCTCCGCCATCGACCTCCCAGGTATTCAGGATCTTGCCGCGCAGCGGCATGATGGCCTGGAATTCTTTGTCACGCGCCTGCTTGGCCGAACCACCGGCGGAATCACCCTCGACCAGAAACAATTCGGAACGCATCGGGTCCTGGCCGGCGCAATCGGCCAATTTGCCGGGCAACGCCGGTCCCTGGGTGATGCGTTTGCGCTCGACCTTCTTGCTCGCCTTGAGACGGCGATTAGCGTTGCTGATCGCCAGTTCGGCGAGCTGCTGGCCGAGTTCGGGATGGGCATTGAGCCACAGGCTGAACGCGTCTTTCACCACCCCGGAAACGAAGGTCGCGGCCTCACGGGAGGACAGGCGTTCCTTGGTCTGCCCGGAGAACTGCGCGTCCTGCATCTTGGTCGACAGGACGAAGGCGATCCGCTCCCAAACGTCTTCCGGCGCCAGCTTGACCCCGCGCGGCAACAGGCTGCGAAACTCGCAGAACTCACGCATGGCGTCCAGCAGGCCCTGGCGCAGGCCATTCACGTGGGTGCCGCCCTGGGCCGTGGGGATCAGGTTGACGTAGCTTTCCTGTACGCTTTCGCCGCCTTCCGGCAACCACAGCAGGGCCCAGTCCACCGCTTCCTTGTTACCCGCCAGGCTACCGCAGAACGGCGCCTCGGGCAGCCGCGGGTAGGCGCTGACCGCATCTTCCAGATAGGAGCGCAAACCATCTTCATAGAGCCACTCGATGTGCTCGCCACTGGCCTTGTCTTCAAAACTGACGCTCAGCCCCGGACAGAGCACCGCCTTGGCCTTGAGCACGTGTTTCAGACGGCTGATCGAGAACTTCGGCGAGTCGAAATACTTGCTGTCCGCCGAGAAGTGCACGCTGGTGCCGGTATTGCGCTTGCCGACCGTGCCGATCACGGCCAGGTCGCTGGCCTTGAAGCCGTCGGCGAAGGTCATCTGGTATTCGTTGCCGTCGCGCTTGACCCGCACCGAGACATGGGTCGACAGGGCGTTGACCACGGAGATGCCGACGCCGTGCAAGCCGCCGGAAAACTGGTAGTTCTTGTTGGAGAACTTACCGCCGGCATGCAACTTGGTGAAGATCAGCTCGACCCCCGGCACACCCTCCTCGGGGTGAATGTCCACCGGCATGCCACGGCCGTCGTCGATCACCTCCAGGGAATTGTCCTCGTGCAGGATCACCTGAATCGACTTGGCGTGGCCGGCCAGGGCCTCGTCGACGCTGTTGTCGATCACTTCCTGGGCCAGATGATTGGGCCGGCTGGTATCGGTGTACATGCCCGGACGCTTGCGCACCGGGTCCAGGCCGGAAAGGACTTCGATGGCGTCTGCGTTGTAGGTGTTCTGCTGGGCCATGGGGTCTCTGGTCGTCATTAAAGGTCGGAGAAGTCGATATCGCGCCAAAGTTGGCCGTCGATACCGGCAAAAGCAAAGAGCATCGGCAGCCGCTCGGCGAAGCCCTGAAAACCGTGATCGCCCCCGGCCTGAATACGCAGCGCGCAGGCGCGGTAATAGGCCTGGGCATGGCGATAATCGAGGGTCTCGTCGGCGGTCTGCAACCACACCTGGTAACGCGCGGGATCTTGCGGCGGCGGCACTTCCAGCTCAGCCAGGGCCGTCACGTGATCGGCGCTCAGCTCCCAGGTTTCATCGCTGTAGAAATTCTGCTGCGGCCCCAGGTGGCCCTCGAACAACTGATGCGGGCGTACCGCTGGATTGATCAACAGCGCCCGCAGAGCATGCCGCTCGGCCAAGTGGGTCGCATAGTAGCCGCCCAGGGAGCTGCCGACCAGCACGGGCCGGCCGAGTTCGTCGATCAACGCTTCGAGCTGGGCAATGGCCTGACGCGGATGGTGATGCAAGGCCGGCACGCGCAGGTTCGCGGTCAACCCCAGACGCGTCATGGCGCGCAGCAACTGGCTGGCTTTCAGCGACGCCGGCGAGCTGTTGAGGCCGTGGATATAGAGAATACTGGGACTGGCTAGGGACATGATTGACCGGACTGACATGCGGCGACGGGAAGCCGAAGGTAGCAGCTTTCGCCTGATAGCCTCCAGCCTCAGCGACCTTTCAATAGCCCTTGACGCTGTAATCCACCTCAAACGGAATACCGGTAACGCGCGACACGCCCGTCTCCAGGCGCCCATCGGCATGCAGGCGCAGCCAGCGGTAGCCAGGTGCAGTGCTGTCGACCTGAAACTCCTCACTGCCTGGTTTGAACTGCACGCAGGTGGAAGGCGACGCGAGCAGCCGCACCCCCTTGCGCTGCTGGTCGAACTCCTGGTGAATATGCCCCCAGAGCAACCCGCGCACCTGAGCAAAACGTTCCACCACCGCGAACAATGCGCCCGGATTGCGCACTCCGATTGTGTCCAACCAGCGGCAACCAATGGGTACCGGGTGGTGATGCAGACAGATCAGATGGTGACGCTCGGGGGCTTCACCGAGCGCGCGTTCCAGCAAGGCCAGTTGTTGCTCGCCGAGGTAGCCCGGCACCGCGCCGGGAATGGAGGAGTCGAGGAGAATGATGCGCCAATTGCCCAAGTCAACCACCGACTCCAGCAGATCACTGCCGACACAGGCAGCCTGCATGGCCGGGACTTCGTCATGGTTACCTGGAAACCATCGTGCCGGCGCCGGGATGGCCGCGGTCATCTGACGAAAACGCGCGTAGGAGGCCAGGCTGCCATCTTGCGACAGGTCGCCGCTGGCCAGCATCAGGTCAATCTGCGGCTGCTCCTGCAACACCTGGTCGATCACCCGCTGCAAGCTGTCCTGAGTATCCATGCCCAACAGCTTATCGTTCGCTTCGGCGAATAAATGGCTATCGGACAACTGCACCAGCAGTACCGAGGAATCTTCAGCGGAAGTGGGCGTGCTCGGCAAGGCCGTCTCCTTGAGCGGAATGCCTGAATTATGGCGGTTAGCCCAGCCTGGGGTAAACCCGCGAAGTGGGCATAGGTCACAGAAAATCAGCTGCACCCGTGCGCGGGGTCAGGCACAGTCACGTTGATCGCAAGCGACGTACAGAAACTGATTGAATTACGGCTTAGGAAACTGTCGTTTTCGGCGGCCGCCTACAGCACCGGCGCCAACTCATGGCCGCAGGCCAGACAGTGGCTCAACCACTCGCCGAGGAACAGGTTGAGCTGGGCCTTTTCATCCGGCTGGTGCATCGCCGCATTGGGGTAGGGATAGATACTGCGAAAGCGTCGGGCACTTTGCGCACTGATCACCTCGGCCATGCGCGCATCGTGGTACACCCGCACTTCCAGCTGCGGCACCGGCAACCACGGCAGGCTGTGCTCCTGGCGTACCTGCAGGGTCGAGGTATAGGGGCAGGTTTCCAGCACCTCCAGCGCCAGCACCCCGAGCAGATGCTCGCCCTGGCTCAGCGCCACCCGCCGTGCGCTGGGCTCTTCACGCATAGCCGGCAACAAACGCATCAACCGCGCATAGTTGGCCTCACAAACCGCTTGCAGTTCGATCAGATCGACCCGGTAGCGTTCGCGTAACAGGTTCACGACCATAACCCCCGGACTTCGGCGCGATTCAGGGCCAGCCATTGCAAGGCGATGATGCTCGCCGCGTTGTCGATACGCCCGTCCTTCACCGCTTCCAGCGCACCCTCCAGTGGCCAGACATGCACCCGAATGTCCTCGCCCTCTTCCTCCAGGCCATGTACACCGCCCGCACCCTGGCTGTCGCAACGACCGACGAACAGATGTACGCGCTCATCCGAACCGCCAGGCGAAGGATAGTACTGGGTAATAGGCCACAACGAGGTCAGGGTCAGCCCCGCCTCTTCGAGCGCTTCGCGGCGCGCTACTTCCTCCGGTTGTTCGTCCTTGTCGATCAGCCCGGCGACCAACTCCAGCAACCACGGATTGGCACTCTTCTCCAAGGCGCCAATCCGGAACTGCTCGATCAACACCACCACATCATGCTGCGGATCGTAAGGCAGCACGCACACCGCATCGTGGCGCACGAACAGCTCGCGACTGAGCTGCGGGCCCATCCCCCCGGCGAACTGGCGATGGCGCAGCTGCAGGCGATCGAGCCGATAAAAGCCGCTAAAGCAGGTTTCCCGTTCGATTATCTCAACGTCATCCTGTTGCATAACTACCCCCTGTTAACACGAACGGGCCCGAAGGCCCGTCCTGGTCACGCTGCATTCGGTTGTACGTCAACGTGCAACCGTCTGCTTCGAGGCTCCATCACACCTTGTGATAGAGCTGCGCGCCCTGCGCCTTGAACTCTTCGGCCTTGGCCTGCATGCCCTGCTCCACTTCCTGATCCAGCTCCAGCGCGGCGATGCGTTGCTCTTCAGCATAGACCCGCACTTCCTGGGTGATCTTCATGGAGCAGAACTTCGGCCCGCACATGGAGCAGAAATGCGCCACCTTGGCCGAGTCCTTCGGCAGCGTCTCGTCGTGGTAGGCCCGCGCGGTATCCGGATCGAGGCCGAGGTTGAACTGGTCTTCCCAGCGGAACTCGAAGCGTGCCTTGCTCAGTGCGTTATCACGAATTTGCGCGCCCGGATGACCTTTGGCAAGGTCTGCCGCATGGGCGGCGATCTTGTAGGTGATGATCCCGGTTTTCACGTCATCCTTGTTCGGCAGGCCCAGATGCTCCTTGGGAGTAACGTAGCAGAGCATGGCGCAACCGAACCAACCGATCATCGCCGCGCCTATGCCCGAGGTGATGTGGTCGTAGCCCGGGGCGATGTCGGTGGTCAGCGGGCCGAGGGTGTAGAACGGCGCCTCGTCGCAGCATTCCAGCTGCTTGTCCATGTTCTCCTTGATCAGCTGCATCGGCACGTGGCCGGGGCCTTCGATCATCACCTGGACGTCGTGTTTCCAGGCGATCTTGGTCAGCTCGCCGAGGGTTTCCAGTTCGCCGAACTGCGCTTCGTCGTTGGCGTCGGCAATCGAGCCGGGACGCAGGCCGTCGCCCAGCGAGAAGCTGACGTCGTAGGCCTTCATGATCTGGCAGATTTCCTCGAAGTGGGTGTAGAGGAAGTTCTCCTGGTGATGCGCCAGGCACCACTTGGCCATGATCGAACCGCCACGGCTGACGATGCCGGTGACGCGCTTGGCGGTCATCGGCACGTAACGCAGCAACACGCCGGCGTGGATGGTGAAGTAGTCCACGCCCTGCTCGGCCTGCTCGATCAGGGTGTCGCGGAACAGCTCCCAGGTCAGGTCTTCGGCGGCGCCGTTGACCTTTTCCAGGGCCTGGTAGATCGGCACCGTGCCGATCGGTACCGGCGAGTTGCGGATGATCCACTCGCGGGTCTCGTGGATGTGCTTGCCGGTGGACAGGTCCATCACGGTATCGGAACCCCAGCGGATGCCCCAAGTCAGCTTGGCCACTTCTTCTTCGATGGAAGAACCCAGCGCCGAGTTGCCGATGTTGCCGTTGATCTTCACCAGGAAGTTGCGGCCGATGATCATCGGCTCCAACTCCACGTGGTTGATATTCGCCGGAATAATCGCTCTACCGCGGGCGATTTCCTCGCGGACGAACTCGGCGGTGATTTCCTTGGGGATGCTCGCACCGAAGCTGTGGCCGGCGTGCTGCTGATCGAGCAGGCCAGCGGCGCGAGCTTCCTGCAGCTTCATGTTCTCGCGGATGGCGACGTATTCCATCTCCGGGGTGATGATGCCCTGGCGCGCGTAGTGCATCTGGCTGACGTTCTTGCCGGCTTTGGCGCGGCGCGGATTGCGCACGTGGGCGAAGCGCATGGCGGTCAGCTCGGGATTGCTCAGGCGCTCCAGGCCGAAGCTGGAGCTCAGGCCGTCGAGCAGCTCGGTGTCGTCGCGGTCGGCGATCCAGGCCGAGCGCACGTCGGCCAAGCCCTTGCGCACGTCGATGGTCACGTTCGGGTCGGTGTAGGGACCGGAGGTGTCGTAGACCACCACGGGGGCGTTGATCTCGCCACCGAAGTCGGTGGGGGTGACGTCCAGGCTGATCTCGCGCATCGGCACGCGAATGTCCGGGCGCGAACCCTGCACATAGACCTTCTGCGAACGAGTAAAGGGCTGCACGGATTGCTGGTCGACCTGGGCTGATTCACTCAAAATCGGGCTCAGATTGTTTTTTTCTTGTGTGCTCATCGGCTGGTTCTCTCCTGGGATGAAATGTCGGAGTGAACGTGAACAGAGCCGTTTGCGGGCGCGGGTACACCAGAGCTGGTGCCGAGAAGACTCGCCGTGGGGAAAGCGAGGACATCTTGTTCCCTACGCAGGCCTTAACCTGATCAGGTTCAACGGGATCCGGCAACTGCCAATCTCAGCCCAAACTACGGGCACCCCGACAAGAACCCAGGCAGTCTAATCAAGACATCGCAATAAAACCAACCGCTGAGTCAAAAAAGCATGACCCATGCGTCGGATAGTGACGCCAGCACCAACAACGCAAAGATTGTTGCGCGCAGGCAACATAGCTTGTTGCAAACTACACTCACGGCGCTATCCGCGCGCCTTGACCCCCCAGGCAGTGCCCCTTAGCCTTGCCGATTACCGCCAAATCTAGGATTGCCCTAATGTTGCGCAGACTCTCTCTGGCTCTTGCCGTGGCCTCCGCTTCAGCCGGACTGGCCTGGGCAGAACAAGCCCCGCTGTCCACTAAAACGGACCTCGTCACCGTTTATCAGGAAGCCGCCGATAACAATGCCGACCTGGCGGCCGCGCGCGCCGACTACCAGGCCCGCCGTGAAGTGGTACCGCAGGCCCGCGCAGGCCTGCTGCCGAACCTCTCGGCCGGCGCCAACCTGAGCGACAGCCATACCGATGTCGACACCTCGCTCGGCTCACAATCGACTTCGCGCAGCGGCACCGTGTATCAGGCCAACCTGAGCCAGCCGCTGTTCCGCGCCGACCGCTGGTTCCAGCTGCAGGCTGCCGAAGCCACCAGCGAGCAAGCCGCGCTGGAGCTCTCCGCCACTGAACAAAACCTGATTCTGCAGAGCGCGGAAACCTACTTTGCGGTGCTGCGCGCCCAAGACACCCTGGCGTCGACCAAGGCCGAAGAAGCGGCGTTCAAGCGCCAGCTCGACCAGGCCAACGAACGCTTCGACGTCGGCCTGTCGGACAAGACCGACGTGCTCGAAGCCCAGGCCGGCTTCGACACCGCACGCGCCAACCGGATCATTGCCCAGCGCCAGGTGGACGACGCGTTCCAAGCGCTGATGACCCTGACCAACCGTGAGCATGGCGCCCTCGAGGGCATCCAGCACAGCCTGCCGATCCTCGCGCCGACGCCCAACGATGCCAAAGCCTGGGTCGATACCGCCGCCGCGCAGAATCTCAACCTGCAGGCCAGCAACTACGCGGTGGATGCCGCCGAGGAGACCCTGCGCCAGCGCAAGTCCGGCCATGCGCCGACCCTGGACGCGGTGGCCAGCTACCAGAAAGGCGACAACGACAGCCTCGGCTTCAGCAACTCCAATACCGGGTTTGCCGGCCAGCCGCGCTTCAATGGCGATGTCGAGCAACGCTCAATCGGTCTGCAACTGAACATCCCGCTGTACAGCGGCGGCCTGACCAGCTCGCAGGTACGCGAGTCCTACCAGCGCCTGACCCAGAGCGAACAGCTGCGCGAAAGCCTGCGTCGCCAGGTGGTGCAGGACACCCGCAACCTGCACCGCGCGGTGAACACCGACGTGGAAACCGTGCAGGCGCGCAAGCAGTCGATCATCTCCAACCAGAGCGCCCTGGAGGCCACCGAGATCGGCTATCAGGTCGGCACGCGTAACATCGTCGACGTGCTCGACTCGCAGCGCCAGCTGTACAACTCGGTGCGCACTTACAACGACGCGCGCTACGACTACATCCTCAACAACCTGCGCCTCAAGCAGGCCGCCGGCACTCTCAGCCCGGCCGACCTGGAGGCCCTCGGCAGCTACCTCAAGCCGGACTACAACCCGGACCAGGACTTCCTGCCACCGGACCTGGCCAAGGCCGCCGAAGCACAACTGCGCAGCGGCCAGGATTACTGAGCCGCTTGGCGAAACAAGAAAGCCCGGACACTGTGCCGGGCTTTTTTAATTTCCGCGTGGTTCCCGCCGCACCGACTGAACTTGCCTCACGTAGCTCGGATGCAATCCGGGAGATCGGCCCCGGAGTGCATCCGAGCTACAGCTAACCGAGCAAACGCCCCAGACCGCCCAGCAAGCGTTCCAGCGCCCCCTGATTGGCCCGCATCACCGCCAAGCCCGCCGCATGCATCCGTGCAGCGCGCGCCGGCTCACGCCACAGTTCGCCCACCCGCTGCGCCAACCCAGCAGCATCCGCCACCTCGAGCAAGGCGCTCGCCTCACGCAGCTGCGCGGCGATCTCGAGGAAGTTGAACAGGTACGGGCCGCTGAGCACCGGCTTGCCCAGCGCCGCGGGCTCCAGCAGGTTATGCCCGCCATTGGCCACCAGGCTGCCGCCGACAAAGGCCACATCCGCCAGGGCATAGAGGAACAGCAGCTCGCCCATGGTGTCGCCCAGCAGCACCTGATCGCTGGCTTGCAACGCTTCGCCACTGGAACGCCGACGCGTGCTCAGGCCCTCGCGCCGACACAGCTCGAACACCGGGCCGAAGCGTTCGGGATGGCGCGGCACCAGGATCAGCAGCGCATCGGGCCACTGTTTGAGCAGCTCGCGGTGGGCGGCCAACACCGCCTCGTCTTCGCCGGCATGGGTGCTGGCGGCGATCCACACCGGCCGTCGGCCGGCCTGCCACTGCTCGCGCAACTCAAGCGCACGGCGCGGCAGCTCGGGGTCGATGCTCAGGTCGAACTTGATCGAACCGGTGACCTCGACACACGCGGCGCGCGCACCCAGATCACGAAAGCGTTCGGCCTCGGCGCTGGTCTGCACGGCGATCAGGCTCAGCTCCGCGAGCATCGGCGCGGTCAGTTTGGCGAAACGCGCATAACCGCGCGCCGAGCGCTCGGACAGACGGGCGTTGGCCAGCGCCACGGGAATGCCGCGACGGGCGCACTGATGGATGTGATTCGGCCACAGTTCGGTTTCCATGATCACCGCGAGCTGCGGCTGCGCACGCCGGAGAAAACGCGCAGCGGCCCAGGGCAGGTCATAAGGCAGGTAACAGTGCTGCACCCGTCCCTGATACTCGGCCCCGCCGAATAGCGCCTGAATACGCTCGGAGCCAGTCGGGGTCATGCAGGTGAGGGTGATCGGTAAATGCGGGTAGCGCGCCAGCAGCTCACGGATCAACGGCGCCGCGGCGATGCTTTCGCCCAGCGAGACCGCATGCACCCAGATACCGCCGGGCTTGAGCGTCGGCAGGCCGAGCGCAAAGCGTTCGCCGATGCGCCGCGCATAGGCCGGCGCGCGCCAGGCGCGATAGGCCAGGCGCAGGGCGATCAGGGGCATGGCGAGGTGCAGCAACAGGTTATAAAGGGTGCGATTCATAGGCGCGCAGCTTAGCAGAGCGGCCGCCGCCAATCAGCCGATGGCCTGCAGGTGCTCGGCAAAACAGTCGGCCAGCCACAGCGCCGCCGGCCCCAGGGCCTCGTCACGCCGACAGACCAACTCCACCACCAAGGGCGGCGGCGTCCAGTCACTGCGCAACTCGACCAACTGGCTCTGGTAGGTCGGGTACTGCACGACATGCCGCGGCAACCAGGCCCAGCCGAGGTTACGCATCAACAGCTCGGCCATGGCGTAGAAACTATCGGTGCGCCAGACCGATGGGCTGATCTGCTCGCCGCCGGGATAGTGGCTGTCCTGCGGCGCCATCAGCAGCTGACGGTGCCGCGCCAGTTCACGCCGATCGGCATAGGGCCGCCCCGCCAGAGGATGACCGGCACCGCACACCGTAACCATTTCGATGGTGCCGAGGCGCTGGCGCTCCAGCGCCTCGGGCATCTGCTCATGATGGAACAGCAGGCCGAGATCGGCGCGGCGCTCAAGTAGCTTGCGCGCGACTTCGCCCTGGGCACCGCTGGCCAATTGCACCTCCAGCAGCGGAAAGGCATGGGCCAGCGCCTCGAGGCTGTCCAGCACCGGCTGGTACGGCATCGCCTCGTCCTGCGCCAAGCGCAGCCGCGCCTCTTCCCCGCGCACCAGGCCAAGCGCCCGCCCCTCCAGGCGCTCGCACTGGCGCAGCACCTCGCGCGCCTCCTCCAGCAGCAGCGTACCGGCCTCGGTCAGACGCGGCTGACGACCACTGCTGCGCTCGAACAGCAGCACGCCCAGGTCGGCTTCGAGCAGGGCAATGGCCGTGCTGACGGCCGACTGCGCGCGATGCAGCTGGCGGGCGGCGGCGGAAAAAGACTGTAGTTCGGCAACGCTGACGAACAACCGGACCTGCTCCAGGCTCCACTGCACAAGCTATCTCCAATACAGATAGGTAATCACTTTATCCCATCGCCACAATCACTAGAATAGCCGGCAGCACACATAGGAGTCTCATCATGACCGGCTACCTCTACCTCAGTATCGCGATCATTGCCGAAGTCATCGCCACCACCTCGATGAAGGCGCTCGACGGCCTCAACAAACCCCTGCCCCTGTTGTTGGTGGTGGTGGGTTATGCGATCTCCTTCTGGATGCTCAGCCTGGTGGTGAAGAGCATCCCGGTCGGCATTGCTTATGCGGTGTGGGCCG
This sequence comes from Pseudomonas sp. SJZ079, assembly GCF_007993865.1. Lineage (GTDB taxonomy): Bacteria > Pseudomonadota > Gammaproteobacteria > Pseudomonadales > Pseudomonadaceae > Aquipseudomonas. The sequence continues at coordinate 130,129 of NZ_VIUH01000002.1, forward strand.
GATTGGGTATCGTCTTGGTGAGCATCGCCGCGACCGTACTCTATCAACAGCGCCTGGACATACCGGCGATGCTCGGCATGGGCCTGATTGTCAGTGGCGTGGTGGTTATCCAGCTGTTCTCGCACTCCACCGGCCACTGATCGGGCGAGCCACCACACCCACGCGGGTTATACTGCGCCTCTGTTTTCCCGATGAGGCGCGCGCATGTCCCAAGCTCTGACTACTGACGTTCTGATCGTCGGCGGCGGCATCGCCGGCCTCTGGCTGAATGCGCGCCTGCGCCGCCAGGGTTTCTCCACTCTGCTGGTGGAAAGCGCCACGCTGGGCGGCGGGCAGAGCCTCAAGTCCCAAGGGATTATCCACGGCGGCGCCAAGTACGCCCTGCATGGCGCCCTGAGCGGCGCCTCGGAAGCCATCGCCGACATGCCGCGACGCTGGCGCGAGGCGCTGGCCGGCAGCGGCGAGCTGGACCTGTCTACAGTACGCGTGCTGTCCGAGGCCCATTACCTGTGGTCGCCGGGCACCCTGGCTGGCAACCTGACCAGCTTCTTCGCCAGCAAGGCGGTGCGCGGCCGGGTCGACCAGGTCAAAGGTGAACAGTTACCACCGGCGCTGCAACACGCGCAATTCAAGGGCAAGGTCTACCGTCTGGCCGAGCTGGTACTCGACGTACCCAGCCTGATCACACGGCTGGCCACGCTGGCAGGTGACAGCCTGCTGGCAGCCGAACGCATCGAGCCGCTGCGCGAACAGGGTAACTTGCAGGGGCTGCGCGTCGACGGCCGCGAGATTCGCGCTCAGCGCATCGTCCTCAGCGCGGGCAGCGGCAACGCCGAGCTGCTCGGCGCACTCGGCCTCAGCCAACCCGCACAGCAACTGCGCCCGCTGCACATGGTACTGGTCAAGGGACCGACGCTGAAACCGTTGTACGCGCACTGCCTGGGCGGCGGCCCGAAGCCGCGCGTGACGGTGACCAGCCACCCGGCCGAAGATGGTCAATGGGTCTGGTACCTGGGGGGGGATCTGGCCGAGGCCGATGGCGTGGCGCGTGACCCGGCCGCACAGATCAAGGCCGCGCAGAAGGAAGTCGGCGACCTGCTGCCCTGGGTCGACCTGTCCAGCGCACGCTGGGCGACCCTGCGGGTGGATCGCGCCGAGCCGGCGCAATCCGGCTTGACCCGCCCAGACAATGCCTTTCTCGCCGATCAGGGCAAGCTGCTGGTCGGCTGGCCGACTAAACTGGCCCTGGCTCCGGACTTTGCCGACCGGGTACTGGCGGCGCTCGACCGCGACGGCATCCAACCCGCCGAACATGCCGCACTACCGGAGCTGCCACGTCCTACTGTCGCCCGTCCGATCTGGGAGGAGCTACTCTGATGCACAGCCTGCATAACCTCCATCGCCCACTGGGCTCGACCGACTTACTGGTATCCCCGCTGGGGCTCGGCACGGTCAAACTGGGTCGCGACCAGGGGGTGAAGTACCCCAGCGGTTTCACCATCCCCGATGACGCCACGGTTCGCCAGCTGCTCGGCCAGGCACACGAGCTGGGCATCAACCTGATCGACACGGCCCCGGCCTACGGCAGCAGCGAAACCCGCCTCGGGCCCCTGTTGCGCGGCCAACGCCAGCAGTGGGTGATCGTCAGCAAGGTGGGGGAAGAGTTCGACAACCAGCAGTCACGCTTCGACTTCTCCGCCGCGCATACGCGTTTCTCGGTGGAACGCAGCCTGCAACGCTTGGAAACCGACTTTATCGACCTGGTACTGGTGCACTCGGACGGTAATGATGTCGCCATCCTGCGCGACAGTGGCGTCTATGAAACCCTCGCCGAGCTCAAGCGCGAGGGTAAGATCCGCGGCTTCGGCTTCTCCGGCAAGACGGTGGCAGGCGGCCTGCTGGCCCTGGAGCAAGGTGACTGCGCGATGGTCACCTACAACCTCAATGAGCAGAGCGAACTGCCGGTCATGGACTACGCTGAGCAGCACGGCAAAGGCATTCTGATCAAGAAGGCACTGGCCAGCGGGCATGCCTGCCTGCAACCGCACGAAGACCCGGTACGTGCCAGCTTCGAGTTGATCTTCGCCCACCCGGCAGTCAGCAGCGCGATCATCGGCACCATCAATCCGCACCACCTGGCCGAGAATGTCGCGACGGCTGCGGCGGTGATTCAGGACAACGCCTGATGCAGCGCTAGTCGGCGGTGTCTGGGCACACCCCAGCACCATGCCATGACTGCAATAACTGGCCCGCAACGCACGCCGCTCACAGTGGCTTGCCACACAGCTTAACGCGGATTAGCGCTGAGCCAGTCGCGACCCCATCGCCCGCTAACGCCGCCGTCGCGGCCGCCCCAATACAACGAGGAGCCGAGATGCCGAGCAGCCTGACCCGCAAAGACCCCAGCACCTTCAAGACCCTGGCGCTGTTCGTCGAAGCAGGCCCGGACGGCCTCACCTACCAAAGCATCGGCCGACCGCTGAACTTCAGCGAAATGCTCGAGCGGCGCAAAACCATCGAGGTCAGCGACAGCCAACGCTTCGCCGTGGAACTGGCCAACCTGGGCGTGTCGGTACGCCTGACCCTGAACTGGCAAAGTCGCGACTACTGGGTGCTGGTGCGTCAACGCCGCCTGGATCGCGGCGACGTGGTGCTCAAACTGATTTCCGGATACGTGCCCGCTCATGAGCTGAACCTACCGCTGCTCAGCGCCGTTCAGGAGGTCGCCGAGGAGTGCCTGCTGGAAACCCCCGAAGGCTGGCTGGCCGGACGCTTCGGCGATACCTGGCTGCCGACGCCGTACCAAGATGCCCTGCGCTACCGCCAAGCCCCGTACTTTCGCCTCAGCCCGCTATCCGGTGCGGCCCGCCCGGTGCAGTGCGGCAAGCAGACGCTGCTCGAACGCCCGCGTGCCTACGTGCACCTGCCTACCGCCTCATTGCAGCTGGTTTACGACTTGCAGTTGGAGTTACCAAAGGAAGCCAAGCAACTCAGCCTGTACCACGTCGACGAGTGCCTGGAAGACGGTCAGTTGGTTGCTCACCTCAACCCCGCGAGCCCGGACCTGTACCTGATTCCGCTGCACCAGGGACGACCGACGGCCGAGTTGCTGACACTCAATCGAGGTCAGCTTAAAGCGGCCAGCACTCGTGGTCTGTGGCTGGCAGAAAGCTTCGCCGCGCAAGAGGGCTGGCTGGTACGCGACGAGCGGATCCGCTGGAAAGAGTGGGTGAAGCAGCAGCATCTCGACAACCCCACGCAGCAGAATCCCGCCAGGGGGATACCAGCAGACACTCCGGCCACCAAGCTGGATGTTGCTCCGCACGGTTGAAGGACAACCCCACCGACGGGGCCTAGGCTGCTTAACGCGCCTACGTCACAGGAACGCTTGATCACGCGAGCACCGCGGCGGGTGCCTGGCAGCCCGGCCGGTCACCCGCAAACCGGGCTACTTGCTCCGGATTTTCTCGACGATAGCGGTCGTTGAACTGTTTTCCACCAAACCCAGCACCCGCACCTCACCGCCATAGGCCTTGACGATGTCGGCGCCGACCACCTGTTCAAGACCGTAATCGCCGCCCTTGACCAGCACATCCGGGCGCACCTGCTTGAGCAGGTTCTCCGGGGTGTCTTCGCTGAAACTCACCACCCAATCCACCGCGCCAAGGCCCGCGAGTACCGCCATGCGCCGATCCACCGAGTTGATTGGCCGGCCCGGGCCCTTCAGGCGCGTGACCGAGGCGTCGCCATTCACCGCCAGGACCAGCCGATCGCCTTGCGCACGCGCCTGCTCCAGATAGGTCACATGGCCGGCATGGAGGATGTCGAAGCAGCCGTTGGTGAAGACGATCTTCTCGCCATGGGCGCGGGCATCGTCAATCGCCAGGAGCAATTGATCGAGGCTCAACACGCCGCGCTCGGAACCCGTATCGCGCTGAATCGCGCGGCGCAGTTCCGGTGCACTGATGGCGGCGGTGCCCAGCTTGCCGACCACAATACCGGCGGCCAGATTGGCCAGGGCCACGGCGTGGGGCAGCTCTTCACCGGCAGCCAGACTGGCCGCCAGGGTCGAGATAACAGTGTCACCGGCACCCGTCACATCGAACACTTCACGGGCGCGAGCCGGCAAGTGCAGGGCTGGGTGCTCGGGGCGCAACAGGGTCATGCCGTGCTCACCGCGGGTCACCAGCAAGGCACCCAGCTCCAGTTCACGCATCAGCTGTGCACCCTTGGCCACCAGTTCGGCTTCATCGGCGCAGGCACCGACCACCGCTTCAAACTCATGCAGGTTCGGGGTGATCAGGCTGGCGCCGCGGTAGATGGAAAAATCCTTGCCCTTGGGGTCGGCCAGCACCGGAATGCCGCGCGCCCGCGCCGCCTGCAACAAGACCTGATGGTTCTGCAGGGCGCCCTTGCCGTAGTCCGACAGCACCAGCACCTTGACCCCATCCAGCAGCGCTTCGACCTCCATCGCCAGGGCGGCGCAGTCGGTGTTGAACGGCTCTTCGAAATCCATCCGCAGCAGCTGCTGGTGGCGGCTCATGACCCGCAGTTTGACGATGGTCGGCTGGCTGGCGATGCGTTGAAAGCGGGTTTTCACGCCCACGGCGGCCAGGCTATTGCTCAGGCTGTTAGCGGCTTCGTCTTCACCGGTCACGCCCACCAGCACCGCCGGCGCACCCAGCGCGGCGATGTTCAGCGCGACGTTGGCCGCGCCGCCCGGACGATCCTCGATCTGCTCGACCTTGACCACCGGTACCGGCGCTTCCGGAGAGATTCGCGAGGTGCCGCCATGCCAATATCGGTCGAGCATGACATCGCCCACCACCAACACGTGGGCCTGATCGAAACGGGGCATAGCTAGCTTCATGATTACTCCGGAATACGGCGAAAACGCCGCGAATCATAGCATAGGGTCGCAATCTGCCTGACGCGGCAACCCCTTCAGCCGTCGAGCGCGCGCACCCAGAACAGCTCGTGGCGGCGCACCGCCTTGCGGAAGAACTCATCCTCGCCGCTGGCGGGCCAGCGCCGTCCGCTGAGCAGGCGCTGGATCAGCCGGCGCAGGCGCTTCTTCAACGGTGGGCGACCCTGCAAGTCATGCTGCATGGCCAACGCCATGGCCTTGTCCAACTGCACCTCACGACTCAACAGCGGGCTCCACAAGGCGTCAGCCGGCAGCGCCTCGATCGCCGGCGGCAGGGCGATGCCCGAGCCGGCCGGGCCCATGGGCCAGCGGTCGTTATCATGCAGATGATTGGCGTACAGCAGCGCCACTGTCGGTTTCCAACTGCTGCGACGGATCGCCTCGAACAGCGCCTGGGTCGTCGCCACATGATCGGCATGCGGATCGAGTTCGGGATGCGGAGTGACTATGACTTCCGGGCGAAAGTGCTGCAATGCCGCCGCCAGATCGGCAATCAGGTTGTTCCAGCTAGGCTTTCCGTCGGCATCCGCCGGCAGCGGCAGCGGGTTGTGCTGGCGCACGCTGCGGATGTCCGCTTCCCCGGACTCGCGCGAACCGCAGGCCTTGTCCGGCTCGGCCGCCATCGCCGGCAGTTGCAGGCAGTAGTAACCGAGCTGCACGCAGCGGCTCTGCGGCACACCACCCCAGAGCGGCACGGCCAAGCTGTCCCAACTGCGCAGGCGGCCTTTCAGCCGCGCCGCCTGCGCCATGTCCAAGCCCAGCCGCCGATAGGCATCGGCTTCGATTTCGCCCTGGGTCAGGGTAACCACACTGACCTCGGCACTGCGACTGTACAAACCGAAGGCCGCCAACTCGGCATCGTCGGCATGCGGGGCGAGGATCATCAGCCGCCGCCGGGCATAGTTTGGATGGCTAAAGGCATGCAGGGTGGCTGTGGCCGGCAAACGGCAGAAGCGCGCGGCCAGCCTCAGCTCGCCCTTGCGCAAGGATTCGGCCTGTCCGGACAGATTCAGGTAGCGCCGGCCGGCGACGCCACGCTCGAAGTCCTGGCGGTCATCGCCAATTCGCACATAAGGATCGAGCCAACGCCCCAGCCAGCTGGCGCGCAGTCGCACCTCGAGGATCAAGGTGTCGGCCGCGGTCAGCTCGCCAGCCACCTGCAGTCGACCAGCACTCAAGGCCACCGGCAGACTCAGGGTATCGGCGGGAAAGTCGTAGCGGTAATCATCGCGCGGCGAGTAAAACAGGTGGTCGGCAAACCAGGCCTCATGCCCGACCCAGCCCAGCACCATCAGCAGCGGCACCAGCCAGCCGGGGGCAAACCACGCCAGCAAAGCGAGCACGGGCAGCAGCGCCAGCAGGGTCAGGCGCTTGGCGCGACGATGTCGCTTGAGTAACTGCTGTTTGCGCGCACTCATAACCGATTCAGACCTGGAAGACCGGCACCGTATGGCACCAGCGGTCTTTATATTCGCGATCGGCGCGGCCGAAGGAGTAGCGCAAGGGCTTGCCCAAGGCGCGCGCCTCGGCCCAGGCCGCCTGGGTATTGACGAAGCTGAGCACGCTGCCGGGGCTGAACGCGCGGCTCTGCGGATCGACCCCGCCGTTGATGTATTCCAGGGAAATCCACTGGCTCGACTCGACCCGATAGAGCACCTGCACGGCGACGGGAGCGTCCTCAAGCAACACCACCGAACCGGTCATGAATTCGCGCAACAAGCCGAACACCTCGACCAGGTGCGCCTTGCCCGGCGCCTCGAAGCCCCAGCGACGCTGGAACAAATCGGCATACATGGCGGCTTGCTCGGCCGCGCTGAAATCCAGCATTGGCTTGAGCACACCGCCCGCTTCTTCCAACAGACGCTGCTCACGGCGCTGGTTGTAACGAAACTTTTTCGAGTAATCCTCGGGAGCGCGGGCCAAGGCCAAGCCTTCCGGCTGAGGCTTGAGGCTACTGACCCGCCCGGAATTCAGCTCGGAAACGTAACGCATACGCTGGCGCACCGGCACCCGGGCCCGCTCGGCCAGCGGCAGAATGATCTCGGCATTGCCCAGATCGAACAGGCCACGCTGGCCACGCTTCTTCAGCAGCTCCTTGGACAACGCCAGGTAGCGCCCCCAGCACGGCAGGGCCGCGACCAGCTCGTCGCCTTCCAGCCAGCCCAGGTAACGCACCGGAATTCCGGCCAGGCCCGCCAGCCGTTCGACCACCTGCGGATGGGTGACCACGCTGCCACCGAAGCGCTGCCAGACCTCGCTATAAGTGGCGGCGTCTATCTGCGTCCAGCCACGCTCGCGCCAGGCGCACAGGTAGTTCAACATCAAACGTTCGACTCCACCACGGACGCCTCGGCGCCCTCGACAAAGTCTCGTTCATGCAGGCGCGCGTAGTAGCCGTTCAGCGCCAGCAATTCGGCATGGGTACCACGCTCGACGATGCGCCCCTGCTCCATGACCAGGATCAGGTCGGCCTTCTCGATAGTGGACAGCCGGTGCGCGATCACCAGGGTGGTGCGGCCCTTCATCACCTCATCCAGCGCCGCCTGGATATGCCGCTCCGACTCGGTATCCAAGGCCGAAGTGGCCTCATCGAGAATCAGCACGGGGGCATTTTTCAACAGCGCGCGCGCGATGGCCAGACGCTGGCGTTGGCCGCCGGACAACAGCACGCCATTCTCACCCACCAGGGTGTCATAGCCTTGCGGCATTTTTTCGATGAATTCCGCCGCATAGGCCGCTTCTGCAGCGTGGCTCACCGCTTCCTGCGGCGCGCCCTGCAAATCGCCATAGGCGATGTTATTGGCCACCGTATCGTTGAACAGGGTGACATGCTGGGTCACCAGGGCGATGTGTCGGCGCAGGTTGAGCAACTTGTAATCTTCGACATCCAGGCCATCGAGCAAGATCTGCCCCTGGTCATGGTGGTAGAAGCGCGGAATCAGATTAGCCAGGGTCGACTTGCCGCTACCCGAACGGCCAACCAGGGCCACCACCTGCCCGGCTTCAGCGACAAAGTTGATGTTGTCCAGCACCGGCTTGTCACTGCCTTCGTACTGAAAGCTCAGATTAGCCACTTCAAGACGCCCACTGACCCGCTCACGCTCCTGGGTACCACGATCAGTCTCCGGGATTTCATCGAGCTGTTCGAAAATGCTTTCGGCACCCGCCACGCCCTTCTGAATGGTCGAGCTGACCTCGGAGAGCTGACGGATCGGCTTGGGTAACAGGCCGGCCAGCGTGATGTAGGCCACCAGATCACCCGGAGAGGCCTCGCCACGCAGGAACAGCACCAGGAACATCAGCGTCGCCATGGCGCTGTAAATCACCAACTGCAGCATGGGCGTATAGACCGCGCCGGTCTTGGTCATGCGCAACTGCTTGTCCGTATTGCTCTGGCTGGCATCGAGAAAGCGGGTTTGCTCATAGGTTTCACCCCCAAAGCTGCGCACCACGCGATAACCCTGGATAGTCTCGGAGGCCACATGGGTAACATCACCCATGGCGACCTGAATTTTCTTGCTCTGCTTGCGAAACTTCTTGCTGGCGCTGCTTACCATCAGCGCGATCAGCGGCAGGATGGCCACCATCACCAGGGTCAGCTTCCAGTTCATCCACAGCAGAGAAGCGAACAGGAACAACACCGTCATGCCTTCGCGGATCACCACCTTGATCGCATCGGTAGCCGCACCCGTGACCATGGTCACGTTGAAGGTGATGCGTGAAATCAGGTGGCCCGAATTGTGGTTATCGAAGTAGCGGTTGGGCAGGACCAAGAGGTTATTGAACAAGGCCACCCGCAGATCATGCACCAAGCTCAGTGAAACCTTGGCCAGGAAGTAGTTACCCAGATAGGAGCCCACCCCCTGCCAGAGCGCAATCAATACGATCAGCAACGGCACGGCCTGCAGCAATTGAACATCCTGCAGATAAGGCGTGTTCGGAAATAAGCTGGCCTCTGGATTGGACAAGCCATCGACGAAATACTTGAGGATGTAGCCGAACATCGGTTGGGTGGAGGCGAAAATCAGGAAACCGAGAATACTGAGCAGAAAGAGCCCGATGTAGGGGCGCACATAAGAAAGCAGACGCAGATAGATCTTCAGACTTGATGAAGCATCTGGTCTTGCAGCGTTCTCGCTCATAAATCAGGGACCCGCAGCCGACAAAGAGGCGGATGTTACCACAGCCCACAAGCCCAACGTCCCAGCCCAGACTCATCGCCAAGCGGGCAGTATTTTCACGACTCGATCGGGTAGAATTGCCGCCCAATCACATACCGGAACCAGGGATTGATGGATTTCCAGGCACCAGCCCGCGCGCACAAAACCTTCTCTTTCATCTGCGACTGGCTACTGCCGCTAGGCTATTTGATGCTGCTGATAGGTTTGGCTGTGCTGCCTGACCGCAGCCTCTACCACAAGTCGTTTTACGCACTGATTGCCGCCCCCGCCCTGATCGCACTGATATTGCGGCCGGAGACACTCAGAATGTTGCTGCGCGAGCCCATCGTGCTGCTTTTCTTGGCGTTTTCTGCCTGGTCCCTGCTGAGCATTTCCTGGTCCGCCACGGAAACCCCCATAGGTAGCCTGCTGAAGCGCCCCCTATATGTGTTCATGCTGTTTGCCGGCTGCTCACTGCTGACCCGGCAATCGAGCAGGCGCCTCGAGCAGACCACGCTGATCGCAGCCCTGCTGATGATTCCACTGACCCTTTACTCACTCAGTGCGTTCGCCATTAGCGGGATGCCTGACAGTAGGCTGGTTGGCCCAGGCGCACTGGATAACCCCCTGTTGAGCTCACACCTGTTTGGTTTCTTTTGCATCTTCTGGTTAGCGCTGGTCATGACCTTGCCACAACGCCAGAGCTGGATAGCTATAGCCCCTCTGTTAATAAGCGCAATCACCTTGCTGGCCACGGGGTCGCGCACTCCGATTCTCGCCACCGCCATAGCCTGTGGATGGTTGACTCTGGCCTGCTGGAATAGGCGCTCGATCATGCTGGTCCTGGCCGGCGCGCTCACCCTGGCCGGACTGCTAATACTTTATCCCGACGCACTGGTGAGCCGCGGCACGTCTTTCCGCCTGGAGCTCTGGCAAGATGCCCTCGACAAAATCAGTCGACGGCCTTGGCTAGGCTTTGGCTTCGGGGCCAGCCTGGCCATATACATCGAGGGCTTGGCAACCACATTCAGGGAACCTCACAGTTTTGCTATCGGGGTGTTGTATTACACCGGCATCATTGGTCTGGGTCTCTGGCTAGCCATGCATCTCGTGGCGCTGAAACATTGCTGGCGGCAAAGGCACAACTGGCTCTTTGTAATCGGCGGCGCCTTGCTGGCATACGGTATTGGCGCAGGGCTCGCCGAAGGCGGCGGAATTCTCTCCAGGCCCAAAGAGCACTGGTTCGTGACCTGGATCCCACTGGCGCTTATCGCCGCGCTGAACATCAGATCTCGCCATACTCAAGAGACACCGAAGTTATGCTGACCCTGTCTCAGAACCAATACGATGCACTGTCGAACGATGCCTGCGTGCTGGAAAGTGACGGGCTGGGAGCCAAAGTTCTGCGTCTGGCGGACGGTAGCTTCCTCAAGCTCTTCCGTAAACGCCGATTGCTCTCCAGTGAAACGCTCAAACCTTACGCCAAACGTTTCGCCGAAAACGCCCAACGCCTGCAGCTACTAGGCTTCATCAGCCCTGAAGTGATTCAGCTCTATGCGCTACCCGGCCCAATCAACGCCACAGCGGTGCATTACCGGCCCCTGCCCGGAGAGACCTTGCGCCAGGCCCTCAGCGTGAGCCCCCCTGCGCGAAGACAGCAGCTGATCGAGCAGTTCGGCGAGCTGCTGGCGAAGATGCACGAGGCGGGGGTCTACTTTCGCTCGGTGCATCTGGGCAACGTGCTGGTACAGCCCTGCGGGCAACTGGGGCTGATAGACCTGGCCGACATGCAGATCAGTCGGCGTGCCCTCAGTTTTGCCAAGCGGCAGCGCAACCTGAAACACATGCGCCGTTATACCGAAGACAACCACTGGTTGTTCGAGGAGCACCTTACCGCCCTGCAAGCGGGCTACAGTCGGTACGCGGGCAAGAAAGCCCAGACGCTGTTCGCCGACTGATCGAGCGCGCGCTCTTAACCGCCTTCTGATCTCTGCGCACGCTGTCGCGCATAGTCCAGAAACTCATCCAGTCGATCGCTGCACAACAGCGGGCTAACTCTGAAAACTTCCTGCTCCGGCCATTCCCACCAAGCAGCCTCAAGCAGTGCTGCGCAGACCTCAGGTGGAAAACGCCAGCGTACGTGCCGTGCGGGGTTGCCTGCCACTATCGAATAAGGGGCCACATCGCGGCTCACCACCGCCCCTGCAGCGATCACAGCACCATGCCCCACAGTGACACCGGACAAAATAACGGCGTTACTGCACAGCCACACGTCGCTACCGATCAGCACATCCCCCCTGCTCACGGCATAGCCCTGAATCTCGGCAGCCTCGGGGATCATCGCCGGAAACGGGTAGGTACTGATCCACTCGGTGCGATGGTGCCCACCCAGAAAGATTTCCACCTGCTCGGCAATCGAGGTGTAGCTGCCTATTCTGAGAGTCGTGCCTTCCTGCCAATCATGCACGATGGGCAGGCCATAGGTGCCGACGCCAACCTGATAGTGCGGGTAGCGCTGCTGGAACCTGGCGGGCCCACGCTCGAACTTGGGTAGCCGACGAATCTGCTTCTTGGCGCGTTTTTCCAAGAACCTGGCCCAGAACCCCATCGCGACTCAGTCCTTTTCCAACGGTGAGAAGTAGAGCCTCGTCAGACCTCGCCAAGTCTTCTTCGACCAGTACTTGAAGGGGATCTGCGCCAGCAGCTCACGCGCCAGCTTGCGATCGCGATTAGAGCACTTGAGGAACATCGAGCTGAGAAAGCGCGTACGCACGAACTCATACTGAGGATGCTCGCGGTACATGGCATAAATACGCAGAATGCTGTCAATCATGAAGCGGTGGTTTTTGTAGGAGTTGGTGGCGTGCTTGCGGTAGCGGGCCAGCACTTCACCCAGGCAATCGATGTAATAGCCCGCATGGGTAATCTTCAGCTCGATCGCCAAGTCCTCTAGACGAATATCCGGATCGAAACCGCCAACTTTCTCCAGGGCTTCCTTGCGGATCATCAAGGTCGTGGCGGGGGCGTAGGGTTTACGCTCCATAAACACATCGTCGAAATCCATGCGCCGGAAAGGCACATCTCGACGCTGGCGCTTCTCTGGAAACAGATTTCCGTGCGCATCGATCAACTCGATATTACCCGCACAGATGCCCACCTCAGGCTTGCCCTGCAGATAGGCGACCTGCTTGGCCAAACGCTCAGGCAGCATCACGTCATCCGAACCGAAAGGCACAATCAAGTCCCCCTGAGCCCGAGCGATTGCCGAGTTCAGCGTACGGGTCAGCCCCTGATTTTGCTGCATCTGAAAGTCAAAGCCATGCTCGACTTGCAGACGACGGATACGCTCGACGCTGTCATCCGTTGAGCCATCGTCCACCACCAACAGCTCGACCTGCGGGTGGGTCTGCGCCAGCACACTGAGAATGCACTCTTCGATATAAGGTGCATGGTTGTAGGAGGCGATGATGACACTGACCAGCTGGGAATTCTGACTCATAGGGGGGGCACTCGCCTGACTCAGCGACTCTTCGATGAGCCGCAGATACTGCTGACGGAAGACGTCGATATCGTGATTGGCGCACAGGTAGGCGTAGGCCTGCTCACCCTTAGCCTGCAATTGCTGATCGCTCAACTGCAAATAGCTGTGCAGTGCCTGACTCAGCGCCTCGACGTCTGCCGGAGGCACGGCAATACCGCCGGCCCCCTCGATCAACGGCAGCATGGCCGGGACATTCGAGGCGATCACCGGCAGGTGCCCGCTCATGCCTTCCAGCAAGGCCAGCCCCAGGCCTTCGGCCAGCGAAGGCATGGTCCAGATATCGAAAGCGCGGACATACTGCAGAGCATTCTCTCGAAAGCCGAGCAGGTGGACCCGCCCCTGCAGCCCGAGCCGATCGACCTCGGCCAGCAAGCGCGCCTCTTCGCGGCCCTTGCCGATGATCGCCAGCTGCACCTGTGGATAGTCATCCTTGAGCTTGGCAAACGCCTGGAGCAGATAGGTATGGCCTTTGACCGGCACCAGACGACCGAGCGCGCCGAGCAGGCGTACAGCGGGGTCCAGCCCCAGCAAGCGCCGCGCTTCATCGCGCGAATGCTGTAGGGCCTCGGCTTGGGGAATATCGATGGCGTTGGTAATGGCCAGCGTATTCTGTTCGGTAAAGCCGCACTTGCAGTCGAGCAAGTATTGTTTCACGGCCGGCGAGACCCCGACGAAGCGCCAGGCCGCATCGACCAGCCGCTTGGTCTGACGGCGTCGGTAATAGCGATCGTACTCGCCAAAACCATGGGAGATGCCGATGCACAACGGCACCTTCAACCAGCGATTCAACTGCAGGAGCATATTGACCGGTTTGAAGCGGTTGCAGATCACCACATCGAACTTTTCTGCCCGACAGAAACGATACAACTGCCACATGGCCAGCAGACGCATACCCTTGAGTTGCCCGTCGGAAAACTCGAAGTAGACCGAGCGGTCCGCCCGACTTACCGGCTCGCCTGGCTGCGGTTTACCCCGCAGGAAAGCCGCCACCACTTCATAGCGCTCAGCAGGCAGGGCCTTGACGATCTGCTCGGCAAGGTCGGCAAAGTCGTGGGCCTTGACGTTGTAGTCTGGCTGGAGCTGTAAAACCTTGATTCGCCTGCTCATCCGTTATCCCGCGCAAATCCCTGAGAATTGATCCGCCACACCGGCTGTTTCGCCAGAGCCTGGAGTGTTTCGACCGAAGGCTCGTCGAGCGCTGGCCAGGCATCACGCTTCCACACCACGAAATGAAAGTAGGGAAACTCCCGCCCCCTGTTCAGATCATTGGTCAGTCGCCCTTCGCGCCAATACCAGCACGAGGGGAACTCGAAACCGCCATCGGTCCAGGGGATACAGCCAGAGGGCGTACTGAACGCCTCAACGAACTCACTGCGGCGGCGCCAGGGGTTGAGCAAGCCCACCAGCCTGAATAGCGGACGGGGGAAGTTCTTGCGCCAGAGGAAAATCCGACTGAATGCCCCCTCGTCCAAGGCATGGTGTTGCTGGTCACAGAAGCGCGCCTGCCACCTCGGCATGCGCATAAAGGCTTCGCGCATGCGCTGGACGTTGCGGACCAGGCATAAATGTCCCGACACTCGCCGCTCGTGGGTAGAGAACAGATCGAAGCGCGCCAAACGCTCGGTCGTGAAATAGTCGCGCAGCTGGCCGAAGACCAGATCGATGTCACCGAAGGCCCAGAAATCGTAGCCTTTCAGGCGGTCTTCATGGATATAGCCCAACGCAGGTTTGATATCGCAGAGTTTGTAGGCGTTCTTCGGTGCAAACGGAATACCCAGCCGCTCGGCGACCAGGGCGCAGTAGTCACCGTAGCTCATGCTCTCTATCCGCACGTTGCCAGGCAGATCGGCCGGCACGCCGCAATCGCTGAACAGCAGCCAATCGACATCCGGGTTGCACCGGCAGCTCTCCAGAAAGAACGGCATCCAGAAAGGCCAACGGCCGAAATAGGGAATTACGAAACATATACTCGGCTGAGCCGTCATAGCGTACCTATCGCCCACCCGGGCCTAACGGTCCCGGAGGTTTTGAGTTTGCGGTCAGCCGGCAAGCAGACCGAGACGCCAGAACGCCTCGCGCACGGCATGATCGGAGAAGCAGGCCTCGATCCGGCGCAACATGAGCGCGGCACAGAGTTCGCGCTGTTCGGTATCCAGACCGGCCATGTGGCGCAGGGCAGCAGCCAGCGCATGCGTATCGCCTAGCGGAAACAGGACCCCCACGCCCTCGACCACCTCGCGCCCACCGCCACAGTCGCTGCCGATCAGTGGCACACCGGCCGCCATCGCCTCGAGCAACACCATGCCGAAGGGTTCATGATCGGAACTCAGGGCAAAGGTATCGAATGCCTTGAAGTAACGCCGGCCCTGGGCAACCTGGCCGAGAAAACAGACCTGCACCGCCACCCCCAACTCGACGGCCAGGGCCTTCAGCTGAGCCTCCAGGCGCCCGCTGCCCATGATCACCAACAGGCTGCCCGGTGGCAGTTGCGGTAAAGCCTCGGCGAAGCCGCGAATCAGGGTGGCCTGATCCTTATCCGGGTGCAGGCGACCGACATTGCCGACGACCCAGGCATCCTGCGGCAACCCTAGCGCCGCGCGCGCGGCCTGGCGATCGAGCAGCTCGGTCTGTACCGCCGCGATATCGATGCGGTTGTATAGCGTTGCGATGCGTTCGCGCGCCCAACTTGGCAGGCACGCGCGCATATCGTCACGCACCGCATCGGACACCCCGAGCAGCGCCAGGCGCTTCTTGAACAGATTGGCAAACAACCGACGCGAGCGCCTCTGGTAATCACCGAACGCATGGTGCACGCCGATCACCGGCAACCGAGTGCCAAGCAGGGCCACATAGACAGGCTTGAAGCGATGAGCGATGCACAGGCGAAAATCGCGACCCGCGACGATGCGCTTGATATCGCCAATGGCCTTGAGCTTGAGGCCGCGAACGTCCTTGCTCCGGTAATTGAGGAAGATCACTTCGTCGGAGGCCGAGCCCTGCTCGACCTCCGCGCTCGGCGCACCCGTCAGGTAGACCGTGGTGACCTTGTACTCGGTACCCACGAACAGGCTGGCGTATTGCCGGGCACAGTCGAGAAAGGGCCCGTCATAGCCGTGACAGAACTGCAGAACCCGCGGCTCAGGCCTGCTCATACCAGCCCTTGCCGTCCTTTACCACGAGAATGTCTTCCATGATCAGGTACTGCAGGTCCGAGCCATAGAACATGTTCAACGCATCGGTGGGCGAGCAGATCATCGGCTCGCCACGGCGATTCAGCGAGGTGTTCAGCGATACACCGTTGCCGGTGAGCTTCTCCAGCTCGAGCATCATGTCGTAGTAGCGCGGGTTGTATTCGCGCTTGAGCACCTGGGCGCGGGAGGTGCCATCTTCGTGCACCACTTCGCCGACCCGGGTCTTCCATTCTTCGTTGACTTCGAAGGTGAAGGTCATGAACGGCGATGGATGATCGACCTTGAGCATCTGCGCACCCACGGTGTCGAGCATCGAGGGGCAGAACGGGCGCCAGCGCTCGCGGAACTTGATCTGCTCGTTGATCCGGTTGGCCACCCCTGGGATGCTCGGGCAGCCGATGATAGAGCGGCCGCCGAGGGCGCGCGGGCCGAACTCCATACGGCCCTGGAACCAGGCCACCGGGTTGCCGTCGACCATGATCTGGGCGATGCGCTGCGGCATGTTGTCGATTTGCTTGAACACCGGTTTGCTCGGGTGCCGGGCGCAGGCGGCGATGACGTCTTCGTTGGAGAAGGACGGGCCGAGGTAGACGTGCTCCATCTTCTCCACCGGTACACCACGGGCATGCGAGACGTAGGCGGCGGCGCCGACTGCGGTGCCGGCGTCGCCGGAAGCCGGCTGGACGAACAGCTCCTTGACCTCGGGGCGGGCGATGATCTTCTGGTTCAGTTTGACGTTCAGCGCACAGCCGCCAGCGAAGGCGATCTTGCCGGTCTGCTTGATGATGTCGCCGAGGTAGTGATCCATCATCTGCAGCGCCAGCTTCTCGAACAGCGCCTGCATGCTGGCGGCGTAATGGATGTAGGGGTCGTCGGCGATGTCACCTTCGCGCTTCGGCCCCAGCCAGTCGATCAGCTTCTTGGAAAAATAGAAGCC
This sequence comes from Pseudomonas sp. SJZ079, assembly GCF_007993865.1. Taxonomy (GTDB): domain Bacteria; phylum Pseudomonadota; class Gammaproteobacteria; order Pseudomonadales; family Pseudomonadaceae; genus Aquipseudomonas. Next base: position 146,885 of record NZ_VIUH01000002.1, read on the forward strand.
CTTGCCGTTTTCTTTGTAGCGTCGCAGGCCGATGACGTTGGCGTATTCGGTGTTGATCACCAGCTCGCCATTCTCGAAGGTCGCCAAACGGGAGAAATCATACTTGCTGGCATCGCCGTAGGGCGCCATGCCCATGACTTTGAACTCGCCGTCGAGCATCTCGAAACCGAGGAACTCGGTGATCGCGCCATACAGGCCACCGAGCGAGTCCGGGTCGAAGAACTCCTTGATCTTGTGGATCTTGCCGTTCTCGCCGTAACCGAAGAAGGTCGTGGCGTACTCGCCCTTGCCGTCGATGCCGAGGATTGCGGTCTTCTCCTGGAACCCCGAGCAGTGATAGGCGCTGGAGGCGTGGGCCAGGTGGTGTTCGACCGGTTCGATCTTGATTTTCTTCGGGTCGAAGCCGAGCTGCTCCAGGCACCAGACGATCTTGTTGCGGTAGCGCTTGTAGCGCCGGTTGCCCATCAGGATGGCGTCGAGGGCGCGATCCGGGGCGTACCAGTAGCGCTTGGCGTATTTCCAGCGAGCCTCGCCGAACAGGCTGATTGGGGCGAAAGGAATCGCCACTACGTCGACGTCGGACGGTTTGATCCCGGCCTGTTCCAGGCAGAACTTGGCCGACTCGTAGGGCATGCGGTTCTTCGCGTGCTTATCACGCACGAAGCGCTCTTCTTCGGCGGCCGCGATCAGTTTGCCGTCGATATACAGGGCGGCGGAGGGATCGTGACTGAGGGCGCCGGACAGGCCGAGAATCGTCAGTGCCAAAGGTGAAAGCCTCTATTCGGGGCAGGTGCCGGGCACCTGCGGTAAACGTTTGTCGAGCAGCTGGAACAGCCTTGAATCGGCCGGCCAGTTGCGTAGAAAGCGGGCGCGATCGCGGGCATAGGCCCGCGCGAAGCCGCGCGCACTATGGTGTTGACGCATCGCATCGAGATCGATTAACGACCAATGGCCATTCTGCCAGAACAGGTTATGCCCCTTGAAATCGCCATGACTGATGCGCTCGCGAATCAGTGCGGCGAACAGCCGGTCGAGGGCAGCCAGTTCGATTTCTGGCGGAGAACTGCTCCCTTCTTTATCCAAGCAGGGCTGAAAACGCGCGATTATATCTTGCCCGGCGGCATATTCGGTAATCAGGTAGGCACGCCCGCGCAACCAGCACCAGCGTCGCTCCAGCACGGCCAGTGGCCGCGGCGTGCTGATACCGAGCAATTGCAAGCGCTGCCCCGCCACCCAGCTGTGCCAGGCGCGACTGGGACGCCAGAAACGCTTCAGCCAATGGGCGAAGTTCTTGATGTTGTAGCGCTTGACCACCAGCGGCCGGCCATCCAGCTCAACGCGCGCCACCGTGGCGGCACCGCCGGTCTTGTACAGATGCCCCCGTTCGGTGGCCTGATCGAGGTCATCCAGCAATGGCTGCAGCTCGGCCTGTGCGTCGCGACGCACCACGCGCAGGCCGAAGGCACCGATGCTGGCGCTGAACAAACTGCAATCGCGGGCCACTTTGCGCAAGTAGTCGCGCAGCCGCCAAGCCCGCACCTTGGCCACGGCCTTCAACAGCGCCTCGAGTGGCAGGGCATGTTCGCCGTTGACCAACAGGTAATGGACCAGCAGCTCTTCGATAAAGGACTCCAGCTCGACTGGCAGCTGGGCAAAGAACACACCGAGGTTTTCCAGCACCTTGTCGCGCGGCAACGGCTGGCCGGGGGTGGCCACGCACACTCCGCCGCCATCGATCACATGCAAGAGGCCATCGTGACGCAGCAGGTTATCCAGATGCAGGTCGGCCTGCCACAGGCCCCTGGCATGCAGCCGGGCGATGGCGCCCAAGGCTTCGCCGAGCACAGCTTGCTGGGCCTCGGACAACAGCGGCTGGGCTTCGACGGCGCGCCAGGCCTGCCACAGGCTGTCCGCCTCCTCCAGGTAGTCGAACAGCAACCAGCCACCCTCGCCCTCTTGCAGGCCATCGGCCAGTAATGCCGGCGTGGTCAGCCCCTGATCGGCGAGCAGGCGCACGCCGGTCAATTCACGCTGAAAATGCCGCGCCGCCTTGGCGCCCACCAACAGCTTGGCCAGCACCTTGCGCCCACGCCACTCGGCCACGCCGACATAGCGCTGCCCCGGCAATACGCGCAGCAACTTTTCCACGGTCAGGGTCGCGGGGCCGGCGGCATCCAGCAGTTCGATGCGCAGCGGCAAGGCCGGGGTACGCCCGGCTTGGCTCAGCTCCAGCAGCCTCATCGGCTCGCCCCCTTGTGCCGACGGCGGACGTCGAGGCGCTGGCCCCAGCGCTCGAGATTGGCGCCCGCGGGCAGGTACGCCGTCAGCAGGCAGCGCATGTCGTTGTCGCTCCAGTCGCTGGCGCGGCGCAGCAGCGGCTCCAGATCCCTGATCCGGTCATACCTGCCAAACAGCAGGGGCCGGGTCTTTTCCAGGTCGATCAAGCGAGCCTCGAACGCTCCTGAGCTTTCACGCAAAAAAATGTGTTTGGGGTAGAAACAGCCGTGCAGTTGTCCGCCCTGATGCAACGCGCGCGCCAGCCCACCACAGGCCCGCAGGATCGCCGCCTGCTGCGCAGCAGCCAAGTCGTGCCAGTCCTGCAACCACTGCTCGAGATCCTGCCAGCCGTCCAAGGCGCGGGTCAGCAGGATCGCGCGGCGCTCGCCGGGCAACCGCCGCTCGGCGAAGAAGGCGGCCTGCAGCGCCGGAATGCCCAGCTGACGATAGCGCTGAATACTGCGAAACTCGCGGGCGAAGGTCGACTCGCCCAACGGGCGCAGCAGGCTACGGGTCAGGTGGTTGCTCTGGCGTTTGAGGTAGAACGCCACCTCGCCCAGATCCAGGCGATAGACACTACTCCAGCCGCCGCGCTCGGTATTAGGCGCGTCCACCGCCTCCAGTTCGAGTGCCCACAGCGCGTCGAAGTCGGCCAGACCATGCGCCTGCAACAGCGCCCTGTCCTCGGCGGCGATAAAGTCACTCATTCGCGGCCCTCGAAATAACCCACCACCTGGCGCAGGCGTTTTTTGTCGCTGGCATTCAACCGGGTGCGGCCACGGTACTGCAGATAGAAACGCAGGCGCTGGGTGCGCGACAGCTTGTACTTGGCCACCTTGTCCAGACAGGCCAGGTCCTTGACGATGCGGTAGCGCAGCAATGGTCCCCACCAGAAGGCACCGGTGGGGCAATCGATGAAGAACAGTTCGGCACGGTCATTAACCAGCAGGTTGCGCCACTTCAGATCGTTATGGGTGAAGTGATGGTCATGCAGGGTGCGCGTCGCCCGGGCCAACTGGCGGCTGATGACGCTCACCCAGCCGGCATCGGCCAACCGCGGATCATCGCGACCGGCCAGCCACGCCATATCCTGGGTATTGTCCAGGCCGCGGGTGATCAGCGCGCCACGCACGAAGGCGCCAGCGTTGCGTTCCAGACCATAGGCGACGATCGGTGCCGTGGGGATGCCCCACTTGGCGAAACACTTGAGGTTCTGCCACTCGGCCTTCACCCTCGGCCGGCCAATATAGCGCCGCAGGCCCTTGCCGGCGCCCCAGTAGCGCTTGACGTAATAAAACACGCCGCCGCGCTCGACGCGGATCACCTCGGAAAGCAGGTCCTTGGTCAGGCCTTCGCCCTGCAGGGCAAACACCCGCTCGAGACTGCCGAACTCATCGGCCAGGTGCTGGTACTGCGGATCGAGATTCCAACCGGCCATCAGAGCGCATCCCCGTAACGCTGCTTGCGCGCGTACAGCTTCTCCGCCTTGCGCTCCAGCCAGGCCAGCAGGCGCGCCTCTTCGCGCAGAATCTGGCGCAGCGGCTGGCAGAAATAGCCGCGCAGGAAGCGCAGCTTGTCGCGCCGGGTCAGGCCGATATCCAGGGCGGAAAAATACAAGGCGGCCAAGTCCTTGTTGCGCCAACGCCGGGTGATCGCCGTGCGGGTTTGTGCGCGATGCAGATCGATCAACGACAACCTGAAATCATCGGCGCTAACCGGCTTGTCGGTGTGCAGCAGGAAGTGACAGATGTAGCAGTCGCGGTGATTGACCCCCGCACGGTGCATGGTGCCGGTCATCTTCGCCACTTCGTCGAGCAGCGCGCGCTTGAGTGGCGGCGCCGGCGGATTGTGCGTCCAGTCGAGGCTAAAATCCTCCAGACTGACAGTCGGCGCCAGCTCCTCGGTAACGATAAAGGAGTGCTGCGTCGCCGGGTTGCCGCCACGCTCGCCGTAAGCCACGGCGGTCATGGTCGCCACGCCGGCTTCGTGCAGGCGGCGAACCGCCCGCCACTCCTGACCGGCGCCGAGCACCGGCAGCTTGGCCGTGAGCAGGTTCTTGGCGATCTCGCCCCAGCCGATGCCGCGGTGAATCTTGACGAAATAGCCGCGCCCATCCACTTCTGTGCGCAGGGTGCGGCGCCCCTCCAGCTCACGATAGACCTGACCTTGCAGCTGTTCGACCTCGGCGAAGGCATCTTTGCCCGCCCACAGGGTCTTGAACGGTTCGCTCAGCAATAACTTCATCGGCGCTCCGCCAAAATCACATCGGCCGCGCGCTGCGGCATGCTGTACAGATCGGCCTTATCGGCAAAGGCCAGGCCATTGCGCTGCCAGTTGGCATGCCTTGCAGGGTCGCCGAGCATCTCGGCCAGCAGGCTATTCAGCCGTTCCTGCGCGAAGGGGCTGGGTAGCACTCGACCGGCATCGGCCTCGGCAATGTAGTGGGCATAGCCACAGACATCGCTGACCAGCACCGGCAACCCGGCGACCAGGGCTTCGAGCAACACGGTGCCGGTGTTCTCGTTATAGGCCGGATGGATCAGCAGGTCGGCGCCCAGCAGGAAGCGTGGAATATCACTGCGCCCCTTGAGAATCTGTACCCGATCGGAAAGCCCCAGCGCCTTGATCTGCAGCAGGAAGGGTGTGGGGTCGTCCTGGCCGATGGCGATCAAGCGGGTGCGCTTTCTCAGCTCGCGCGGCAGGGCGGCGACGGCCTTCAGGCTACGATCCAGGCCCTTGGTCTTGAACCCGGAGCCGATCTGCACCAGCAATAGCTCATCGTCCGCCAGCTCGAACTCGCGGCGAAACTCGGCGCGAATCTCGGCGGCATTGGCCGGCGCGCGGCGGTCGAGGGCGATGCCCGGCGGCAGCAGGTGAAAGCGCTGCGCCGGGGTGGCATAGTGTTTGACGAACAATGGTTGCTGCACCTCGGAGATCATCAAAATCTCGGTCTTCGACTCGGCGGCGAACACCGCCCGTTCATAGTCGGCGAAGTGCTTGTAACGCCCCCACAGGCGGTACAGCGGATTGCGCAGGGTCTGCGCCTTGTCCTCGAAACAGCCGTCGGCGGCGTAGTAGACATCCAGCCCCGGCATCTTGTTGAAGCCGATCACCCGGTCGACCGGACGCGCGGCCAGATCAGCCTGTACCCAGGCGGTCAATTTCTCGTTGCGCTTGTGGTTGAACAGCGCCTTGACCGGCACCACCACCACCTCGAAACCGGCGGGAATCTCGCCCTCCCAGATCGGCGTGTACACGCGGATGGCGTGGCCACGCTGCTGGCACTCCAGGGCAATGCGCATGAAGTCACGCTGCAGCCCGCCGAAGGGGAAGTATTTATAAAGGATAAAAGCCAACTGCATCAGACGCGGTCCTCACTCAAGCTGGGGGCTGCCAGGAGCAGTGCCTGCAACTCGGTAGCCACCCGCTCGGTTGGCAGGTCGTCGAAACAAGGCTTATGTCGATCACCCTGGCCGGCGTTCGGACCGCTGGCGCACAGATGAATCTGCGAACGGCCATAGGCCCCGACCCGTCCGGGCAAGGTCGGGCCGTACAGCGAGATGGTCGGCACATCCAGGGCCGCCGCCAGGTGGCCGAGTCCGGTATCGACGGCCACGCAGGCCTGGGCGCCGGCGATCACCTTGGCCACCCCGGCGAGGCTCAACTTGGGCAGCACTGCCGCATTGTCCAATCCCGCGACAATCCGTTCGGCGCGCGCCTGTTCGCTGGCGTTGCCCCACGGCAGGCGCACGGCCCAGCCTTGCGCACTCATGCGCTCGGCCAATTCACGCCAACAGCTTTCCGGCCAATGCTTGCTCGGCCAGGTGGTGCCGTGCAGGAACAGCAGATAGGGCGACGGCGAAGCCCCGGCCAGCTGCCGGCGACTCAGACCATAGTCACCGAGATCACCAGGCGCTGGGTAACCTAGCGCCTGGGCGAACAGCTGACGCACACGCTCCAGGGCATGTTGCTCACGCGGCACGGCATAGCGCTGGGCATAGAAGCGACTAGCCAGCGGCTCGCGCGCCGAGTTGCGATCCAGGCCAGCCACCGGCGCCTTGACATAACGCGTCAGCCAGGCGCTTTTCAACAGGCCCTGGGCGTCGATCACCAGGTCGTAACGGGTCTCGCGCAGCCGCGCCTTGAACCGCCGCCACTCGCCATTTCTCAAGGTCTGCCAGAAATTCTTGCGCCAGCGGCGAATGGCCACCGGAATCACCTGGGCGACTGCCGGATGCCAGGCGGGAATCTCGGCGAAACCCTCCTCCACCACCCAGTCGAACTGGATGCCGGGAATCGCCCGCGCCGCATCGGTCAACGCCGGCAAGGTATGAATCACGTCGCCCAGCGAGGAGGTCTTGATCAGCAGAACGCGCAAACTATTGGACCTCAACTGGATCGGCCACCAGGCGCTCCAGCGCCTCGAGCACCGGGCCCGAGCTCAGCTGACGCAAGCAGTTGTAATGGCCGAAACGGCAGGTGCGATCGAAGCAGGGGCTGCATTCCAGGCCCAGGCGCACGATCTCCACGTGCTCGGCCAGCGGCGGGGTGAACTGCGGCGAGGTCGAGCCATAGACCGCCACCAACGGGCGGTTCAGCGCGGCCGCCACATGCATCAAGCCGGAGTCGTTGGACACCACGGCACTGGCGCAGGAGAGCAAATCTATGGCCTCGGCCAGCGCGGTTGCGCCGGACAGGTTGACCGCCTCTTCGCGCAGCCCCGGAATCAAGCGCTGACGAATCTCCTCGCCTACCGCATGATCGTTCTTCGAGCCGAACAGCCAGACCTGCCAACCGGCGCGAATCTTCGCTTCGGCCACCTCAGCGTAATGCTCGCTGGGCCAGCGTTTGGCCTCGCCGAATTCGGCGCCCGGACACAGCGCCAGCACCGGGCGATCCAGGCTCAGGCCGAACTTGCCGAGGGCCGCGTCGCGCGTGGCCGGATCGATCGACAAGGACGGCCGCGGGTACGGCGTGGACAGCAACTCGCCCGGCTCGAACGCCAGCGCCATAAACCGCTCAATCATCAGCGGATAGCGCTGTTTATCCAGCACCCGCACATCGTTGAGCAGGCCGTAGCGCATCTCACCCTTCCAGCCGGTGCGCTTGCCGATACCGGCGAAAAAGGGCACCAGGGCCGACTTCAGCGAGTTGGGCAGGAGAATCGCCTGATCGTATTGACCGGCCAACGAGCGGCCTATCTTGCGCCGGGTGGCCAGTTGCAGCACGCCATGTCCCAGCGGAAAACTCAGGGCCTGACGCACCTCGGGCATGCGCTCGAGAATCGGCCGGCTCCACTCGGGCGCCAGCACGTCGATCTCGCAGTCGGCGTGCCGCTGCTTCAGGCACTGAAACAGGGTCTGCGCCATCACCATGTCACCGACCCAGCTGGGGCCTACGATCAGTATTTTCATGCCTATTCCAAAAACGACCAAGGAGGCTTACCAGACTGTATGGCAGCTGCTGCGCTCGGCGATACTGCGTTAAAAACAGGCGTGCTTGCTCATTGACCGCAGTCAACTCCGCCAGCACGCCTGTTTTTACCTTGTCTCACCGTCGCTCGCGACGCTTCCAAACAGCCTGGCTGCCTCCCCGCTTTAACCTAATTCAGGTCTCATTTGACCAAGGTGCGCCATTCGGCGTGATTGCGGGTCTTACCCGTCACCAGGTCGAAGTAGGCGGTCTGCAGCATCTCGGTGATCGGGCCGCGATGGCCGGCACCAATCTTCCGACCGTCCACTTCGCGGATCGGCGTGACTTCTGCGGCGGTGCCGGTGAAGAAGGCCTCATCGGCGATGTACACCTCATCCCGGGTGATGCGCTTCTCGACCACCTTGATACCCAGCTCTTCGGCCAGGGTGAGGATGGTGCTGCGGGTGATGCCATTCAGGCAGGACGTCACTTCCGGGGTGTAGACCACGCCGTTCTTGACCAGGAAGATGTTCTCCCCCGAGCCTTCGGCCACGTAGCCTTCGGTATCCAGCAGCATGGCTTCGTCGGCACCGCCGGAGATCGCCTCCTGCAGCGCCAGCATCGAGTTGATGTAGTTGCCGTTGGCCTTGGCGCGGGTCATCGAGATGTTGACGTGGTGGCGCGTAAAGGAACTGGTACGCACCTTGATGCCAACCTGCAGGGCTTCGTCGCCCATGTAGGCGCCCCAGTTCCAGGCGGCGACTATCACATGGACCTTCAGGCCACTGGCGCGCAGGCCCATGCCTTCCGATCCGTAGAACACCATCGGGCGGATGTAGGCGCTTTCCAGGTTGTTCTCGCGCACGGCGGCGCGGGTCGCCTCGTTGAGCTCGTCCTTGCTGAACGGGATCTGCATATTCATGATGTGGGCCGAATCGAACAGGCGATCGGTGTGCGCCTCGAGGCGGAAGATCGCGGTGCCCTGCGGCGTGTTGTAGGCGCGCACGCCCTCGAATACGCCCATGCCGTAGTGCAGGGTGTGGGTCAGTACATGGGTGGTCGCGTCGCGCCACTGCACCAGTTCGCCGTCATACCAAATCACGCCATCACGATCGGCCATCGACATAGTTGCCTGCTCCTCAAATTCGATTCGTGCACAGAGGTCGGTGCGCCATGCGCCATCCGCCCTACGAAAAACTCAGTTCAGCCCCAGCTCCCGCCAGATCCGCAGCACGCTGCGCCGTTCGGCGTGGAATTGATCGCCGCTCACCACCCCGGGCTGCTTTTGCAGCGCCTGGCGATGAGCCGCCACGCGGTAGGCCTTGTAGACCTCTTGCAATAAACGCGCATCGTCCCCAGGCACCAAGCCGAGCCGTTCCAGACCTTCCAGAATGCGGATATTGTCGGTGAACTGCAGCAGCTCCGGGTACTTTCGCGACCAGGCCAGGGCCGCGTATTGCACCATAAATTCAATATCGACGATACCACCGGCATCCTGCTTCAGATCGAAGGGGGACGCGGCCTCGAAGGCATTGGCCGCAGTACCGGCGGCGGTGACCTTGCTGCCGAGGTTGTCGCGCATCTTCGCGCGCATCTCGCTGACCTCGGTACGCAGCGCGTTCAGGTCGCGCTCACGCCCAAGCACCGCCGCGCGCACTGCCTCGAACGCCTGGCCCACCCGCGGGCTGCCGACCAGCACCCGTGCGCGCACCAGCGCCTGGTGCTCCCAGGTCCAGGCTTCGCTTTCCTGGTAACGCTGGAAGGCACCGAGTGAGCTGACCAACAGGCCCGCCGCGCCCGACGGACGCAGGCGCATATCGACTTCGTAGAGCTGCCCGGAGTTGGTCTGCGTGGTCAGCAGGTGAATGATGCGCTGGCCCAACCGGGTGAAGAACTGCGCTCCATCGATCGGCTTGGCACCATCGGTCTCGGCTTGCGGATCGCCACCGTGAATGAACACCAGGTCGAGATCCGAGCCGTGGCCCAGCTCGATACCGCCGACCTTGCCGTAGCCGACGATGATGAAGTCCGGATCACAGGGACTGCCATCGGCGCGCCGTGGCGTACCGTGCTTAGCCACGGTCTGGCGCCAGGCCAGGGCCAGCACCTGATCGAGGATCGCCTCGGCCAGCCAGGTCAGATAGTCGCTGACCTTCATCAGCGGCAGCGAGCCGGCGATCTCCGAGGCCGCCACGCGCAGGCGATGCGCCAGCTTGAAGTGGCGCAGCGCCTCCATCTGCTGTTCCAGATCCTCCTCGGGAATGCGCATCAGCCGCTCGCGCAACTCGGCCGCCAACTCCGGTGCCAACGGCGGCTTGAACAGCCGACCCTCGTTGAGCAACTCGTCGAGCAACAAGGGGAAGCGGGTGATCTGCTCGGCGATCCAGGGGCTGGCGGCGCACAGGGTAAGCAGACGCTGCAAGGCGCCGGGGTTTTCGGTCAGCAACACCAGATAGGCCGAGCGCCGCGCCACCGCCTCGACCAGCGGCAGCACGCGCTCCAGCACCAGATCGGGGTTGTCGTGCTCCACCGCCTGCGCCAGCAGCCGTGGAATAAAGGCGTCCAGGCGCTCACGGCCGAGGCGCTGCATGGCGCGCACCTGATTGCCGCTACGCAAGCCGGCGAGTCGCTGACGGGCCGCCGGCGCATCGGCGAACCCGGCATCCTCCAGCTGGCGACAGGCGCCCGCCTCGTCCTGAGCGTCCTCCCACAGCGGTAACCACTCGCCGCCGACGACCTCTTCCTCGGCGTTATTCAGGTCCTCGTCGGGATCGGCGATCACCTGGCGGAAGTGCCAGTCGACTCGCCCACGCCAGTGCATCAGCCGTTCATGGAACGCCGCCCAGTCAGCGAAACCCAGGATAAAGGCTACCCGAGCCCGATCCTGATCATTATCCGGGAGCATCTGCGTCTGCCGGTCGTCGATCGCCTGCAAGGCATGTTCGGTATAGCGCAAGAACGCATAGCCCTCGCGCAGTTCGTCGGTCACCGCCGCGGGCAGATAACCCTGGCCCTCCAGGGTGGTCAGCACCTTGAACAGGGAACGCTGCTGCAAACTGAGGTCACGCCCGCCATGGATCAGCTGAAAGGCCTGGGCAATGAACTCCACCTCGCGAATGCCGCCGGCGCCGAGCTTGATGTTCTCGGCCATGCCCTTGCGCCGCACCTCCTGCTGGATCAGCTGCTTCATGCTGCGCAGCGCTTCGATGGCAGAAAAATCCAGGTAGCGTCGATAGACGAAGGGCCGCAGCATCTCCAGCAGCTGCTCACCGGCCTGCTGATCGCCGCCGACCACGCGCGCCTTGATCATCGCGTAGCGCTCCCAGTCGCGGCCCTGATCCTGGTAGTACTGCTCCAGCGCGTTAAAGCTGAACACCAGCGACCCCGAGGAACCGTAGGGACGCAGGCGCATGTCGGTGCGGAATACGAAGCCCTCGACGGTGATCGCATCCAGCGCCTTGATCAGGCGCTGGCCAAGGCGGATAAAGAACTCTTGGTTATCCAGTGGGCGCTTCACCCCCTCGGTCTCGCCGCCCTCCGGATAACCGAAGATCAGGTCGATGTCCGAGGACAGGTTCAGTTCATGGGCGCCCAGCTTGCCCATGCCGAGAATCACCATGTGCTGCGCCTGTCCCGTGCGTCGGCCGATCGGCGTGCCGAACTGTGCGCAGTGCTGGGGATAGAGCCAGTGGTAGGCCAAGTCGATGCAGCTATCGGCCAGCTCCGAGAGGTCACGACAGGTTTCGACCAGATCCGCCTGGCGACTGATATCGCGCCAGATGATGCGCAGCTGCTGGCGATTGCGAAAGCGCCGCAAGCGCCGCCCCAGCTCATCTTCACCCTCGCACTCGAGCAACTGCGCGGCCAGCTGCGCGCGCAGCTCGCCGGCTTGCAGCGAACGCTCCAGTTCGCCAGAGTCGGCCAGCTGCAGCAGCATCTGCGGATCGCGCAGAGACTGCTGGACCACGAAGTCACTGGCCGCAGCAACCCGCCGCAGGGTCTCTTGCCGAGAGCCCGACCAGACGGCAAAACGCGCCGCGGCATCCGCCGACAGCTCGGCAAAGGCCGTCTGCAAGGACTGCTCGGCGCGCAGGGCAAGGGAGTCAAGGGTGGCAGGCAAAGTGGCCAGCGCGGGCAGGCTCATGGTCTATCCTTTTTGGCGGGCTGCACGCGCGGCGCTGACAGTGGACAAACCCACTGACCTGGCGCGCTGCACGCGACTGACAGCAAAAAAACTGTAGTTTTGCTACTAAAGATTGTATCCAAAGGGCTGAAATCGCCGTCGATATGTAGTAAAACTACACAAGTCCGGTCCTACCCCCGGTAAATCCAAGAATTCACGTGACCCGCTCACAATGCCGGCCACGAATCCTGGCCTCCGATTCTGGAAGCCTTTCCGCCCTGGAGCAAGCCATGCAAGACCTCGATCCCGTCGAAACCCAGGAATGGCTGGACGCCCTTGAATCCGTCCTCGACCGTGAAGGTGAAGACCGCGCGCATTACCTGATGACCCGCATGGGCGAGCTGGCCACCCGCAGTGGTTCCCAGTTGCCTTATGCGATCACCACGCCGTACCGCAACACCATTCCCGTGACCCACGAAGCACGCATGCCTGGCGACCTGTTCATGGAACGCCGCATTCGCTCGCTGGTACGCTGGAACGCCATGGCCATGGTGATGCGCACCAATCTGAAAGATCCGGACCTGGGCGGCCACATCTCCAGCTTCGCCTCCTCGGCGACCCTGTACGACATCGGCTTCAACTACTTCTTCCAGGCGCCGACCGAAGAACACGGCGGTGACCTGCTGTACATCCAGGGCCACGTATCGCCCGGCATCTACGCCCGCGCCTTCATGGAAGGCCGGATCAGCGAAGACCAGCTGAATAACTTCCGCCAGGAAGTCGACGGCAAGGGCCTGTCGTCCTATCCGCACCCCTGGCTGATGCCGGACTTCTGGCAGTTCCCGACCGTGTCCATGGGTCTCGGTCCGATCCAGGCGATCTACCAGGCGCGCTTCATGAAGTACCTGGAAGATCGCGGCTATATCCCCGCAGGAAAACAGAAAGTCTGGTGTTTCCTCGGCGACGGCGAGTGCGACGAGCCGGAATCCCTCGGCGCCATTTCCCTGGCCGGCCGCGAGAAGCTGGACAACCTGATCTTCGTCATCAACTGCAACCTGCAGCGCCTCGACGGCCCGGTGCGCGGCAACGGCAAGATCATCCAAGAGCTGGAAGGCGTGTTCCGCGGTGGTGGCTGGAACGTCAACAAGGTGGTCTGGGGCCGTTTCTGGGACCCGCTGCTGGCCAAGGACACCCACGGTATCCTGCAACGCCGGATGGACGAAGTGATCGACGGCGAGTACCAGAACTACAAGGCCAAAGACGGCGCCTTCGTCCGCGAGCACTTCTTCAACAGCCCCGAGCTGAAAGAGATGGTCAAGGACCTCTCCGACGACGAGATCTGGAAGCTCAACCGTGGCGGCCACGACCCCTACAAGGTGTATGCGGCCTATCACGACGCGGTCAACCACAAGGGTCAACCGACCGTGGTGCTGGCCAAGACCATCAAGGGTTACGGCACCGGCGCCGGTGAAGCGAAGAACACCGCGCACAACACCAAGAAGGTCGACGTCGACAGCCTGAAGAAATTCCGCGACCGCTTCGACATCCCGGTCAAGGACAACGAGCTGGAGAGCCTGCCGTTCTTCAAGCCCGAGGAGGGCAGCGCCGAGTACAAGTACCTGCACGAGCGCCGCGCCGCCCTGGGTGGCTACATGCCACAGCGCCGGGCCAAGAGCTTCGGCATCCCGACCCCGCCGCTGGACACCCTGAAAGCCATTCTCGACGGTTCCGGCGAGCGCGAAATCTCCACCACCATGGCCTTCGTGCGCATCCTCTCGCAACTGGTCAAGGACAAGGAACTCGGCCAGCGCATCGTGCCGATCATCCCGGACGAGGCGCGTACCTTCGGCATGGAAGGCATGTTCCGCCAGCTCGGCATCTACTCCTCGGTCGGCCAGCTGTATGAGCCGGTGGATAAAGACCAGGTGATGTTCTACCGCGAGGACAAGAAGGGTCAGATCCTCGAAGAAGGCATCAACGAAGCCGGCGCCATGAGCTCCTTCATCGCCGCGGGCACCAGCTACAGCTGCCACAACCAGCCGATGCTGCCGTTCTATATCTTCTACTCGATGTTCGGCTTCCAGCGCATCGGCGACCTGGCCTGGGCCGCCGGCGACAGCCGCACCCGTGGTTTCCTGATCGGCGGCACCGCCGGGCGCACCACGCTCAACGGTGAAGGCCTGCAACACGAAGACGGCCACAGCCACATCATGGCGGCGACCATCCCCAACTGCCGCACCTACGACCCGACCTACGGCTACGAGCTGGCGGTGATCATCCGCGAAGGCACGCGGCAGATGATGGAAGAGCAGAAGGACGTCTTCTACTACATCACCGTGATGAACGAGTCCTACCAGCAGCCTGCCATGCCTGAAGGTGTCGAGAACGGCATCATCAAGGGCATGTACCTGCTCGAAGAGGACAAGAAGGAAGCCGCCCATCACGTACAGCTGCTCGGCTCGGGCACCATCCTGCGTGAAGTGCGCGAAGCGGCGAAGATACTGCGCGAGCAGTTCAATGTCGGCGCCGATGTGTGGAGCGTCACCAGCTTCAACGAACTGCGTCGCGATGGCCTGGCCGTGGAACGCAATAACCGCCTGCACCCGGAGCAGAAGCCCAAGCAGTCCTATATCGAGCAGTGCCTCAGCGGCCGCCGCGGTCCGGTGATCGCCAGCACCGACTACATGAAACTGTTCGCCGAGCAGATCCGTCAGTGGGTGCCGGGCAAGGAGTTCAAGGTGCTGGGTACCGATGGGTTCGGTCGCAGCGACAGCCGCAAGAACCTGCGCAACTTCTTCGAAGTGGACCGCAACTGGGTGGTCCTGGCAGCGCTCGAAGCCCTCGCCGACCGCGGTGATATCGAACCCAAAGTGGTGGCCGAGGCCATCGCCAAGTTCGGCATCAACCCGGAAAAAATCAATCCCCTGGACTGCTAAGGAGACGCACTGTGAGTGAATTGATTCGCGTACCCGACATCGGCAGCGGTGAGGGTGAAGTTATCGAACTGATGGTCAAGGTCGGCGACCGTATCGAAGCCGATCAGAGCCTGCTGACCCTGGAGTCGGACAAGGCCAGCATGGAAATCCCCGCGCCCAAGGCCGGGGTGATCAAGAGCCTCAAGGTCAAACTGGGCGATCGTCTGAAAGAAGGCGACGAACTGCTCGAGCTCGAAGTCGAAGGCGCGAGCGACGCTGCCGCGGCACCGGCTGCCGCAGCGCCCGCACCTGCCGAAGCCGCCAAGACAGCCGCTCCGGCGCCTGCTGCAGCGGCACCAGCAGCGGCCGCAGAGTCGTCCGTGCAGGACATCCATGTCCCGGATATCGGTTCGGACGGCACGGCCAAGGTCATCGAAATCCTGGTCAAGGTCGGCGACAGGGTCGAAGCCGACCAGTCGCTGATCACCCTGGAATCCGACAAGGCCAGCATGGAAATCCCCTCGCCGGTTGCCGGCGTGGTGGAAAGCGTCGAGGTCAAGCTGGATGCCGACGTCGGCACCGGCGATCTGATTCTCAAGCTGAAGGTGGCTGGCGCAGCGCCGGCAGCCGCTCCGGCTGCGGCGGCACCAGCGGCACCAGCAGCGGTACACAGCACGCCGCCCGGTGCGGCGCCGGAGGTGGTCGCCGAGGTCAACGCCATCGCCAAGCTGGCGGCGGCCGCTGCCAGTGTGACGGCCGCGCCACGGTCCGACGGTGCCAAGGTGCACGCCGGCCCGGCGGTGCGCCAGCTGGCCCGTGAAATGGGCGTCGAGCTCACTGCCATCACCGGCAGTGGCCCGAAAGGCCGGATTATCAAGGAAGACGTGCAGGTCTACGTCAAGGCGATGATGCAAAAAGCCAAGGAAGCGCCGGCTGGTGCGACCGGCGGCGCCGGCATCCCACCGATCCCAAGCGTGGACTTCAGCAAGTTCGGTGAAGTGGAAGAAGTGGCCATGACCCGCTTGATGCAGGTCGGCGCCGCCAACCTGCACCGCAGCTGGCTCAACGTGCCGCACGTGACCCAGTTCGACTCGGCCGACATCACCGAGCTGGAGGCCTTCCGCGTCGCGCAGAAAGGCGTGGCCGAGAAGGCCGGAGTCAAGCTGACCGTACTGCCGCTGCTGTTGAAAGCCTGCGCCTACCTGCTCAAGGAACTGCCGGACTTCAACAGCTCGCTGGCACCCAGCGGCAAGGCGATCATCCGCAAGAAGTACGTGCACGTCGGCTTCGCCGTGGACACCCCGGATGGCCTGCTGGTTCCGGTGATCAAGAACGTCGACCAGAAGAGCCTGCTGCAGCTAGCCGCTGAAGCTGCCGCTCTGGCGGAAAAGGCCCGGACCAAGAAACTCTCCGCCGATGACATGCAGGGTGCCTGCTTCACCATCTCCAGCCTCGGTCACATTGGCGGCACCGGCTTCACGCCGATCGTCAACGCGCCGGAAGTGGCGATCCTCGGCGTCAGCAAGGCGACCATCCAGCCGGTCTGGGACGGCAAGGCTTTCCAGCCCAAACTGATGCTGCCGCTGTCGCTGTCTTACGATCACCGGGTGATCAACGGTGCCGCCGCCGCGCGCTTCACCAAGCGCCTGGGTGAGGTGCTGACGGATATCCGCACCATGCTGCTGTAAGGCTTAGCTTCGATTTTCGAGCATGCCACGCTCGTACCCTCAACCCCGCCCAACCGGCGGGGTTTTTTTTGCGTGAGGCACGGCCGTAGAAACAGCTGACGCCCTTCGCCCCCCGTCGGGTCTAACCTTTCTGCAGGTTACGGATCAGAAAGCTCAACGCCTTGGCCAACTCTGCGGCGCCCTTATGGTCGCGCACGATGCTCAGCAGCGGACTGCCGTCGACCGGATTGAGCAGCACACAGCTGATGCTGCCGTGCGGGCAGTCATAGCGAATAAAGGGATCGACGCCAAACAAGGCAATCCGCTGATTGCGCACGGCTATCTGGGTTTCTTGCTGGCCCCGCGTCTCCTCGCGCAGCAGCAGCTCGCCGGGGGCGCCGAGGCGCAGCTGGTAGAGCAGGTCCTGGCGCTGCGCCTGGCCAACCTGATAGGCGGCGCGCAAGGCGTAGGTTTTCAGCAGATCGTTACTGTGCGCGAGTAACGCCTGGCGTTCATCCTGGGTCAGGTACAAGCGCTTCAGTTCGGCCAGATAACGACCCTGTTCGGCACTGCTCACGCCCGTCGCAGGCTCGCTGGCGAAGCCAGGAGTCATCGCGACACAGCCGGCCAACAGCACCGCGCTCATTAGTTTTCTTGTCAGTCGCAATTGCATGATGCACCCTTGCTCGACGCTAAGAAGTGGGCGAGATTTCGACTCGGTCAGCATACTGGAAACCAGCCGTTCAATGAAAAGCCATCCCGATGCCACGAGCCGTTCAACGGCCGAGGTTGTGACGCAGTTGCCAGTGCCCTCGCGGCTCGGCATGTTGCGTTTCGAACGGTTGAACGAAGCCAGCTGGAGCCTGTTGTTTCTCGACCCCGCCTGCGAACAGCAGCTCGGCCTACCCGCCAGCGAGCTGTGCGCCCTGCTCGACGCCCCCTATGCCAGCCTGATGGAACCCAAGGCACGTCATCACCTGCATGACAGCATCCAACTGCAACTGGCGCAGCGTCCGCACTATCTGGTGCATTACACCCTGTATACGCCGCACGGCCCGCTCCGTCTGATGGAGCTGGGTGAGCCGTTCAAGCAACGCGGTCGCCATCTGTTACGCGGCTACCTGTTGCGCGCCGACGAAAACCCCGGGCATGACGCTGCGCCGCACCCTCAGGACGAGCACCAGCTTTACCCGCTCGGCGTGCAAGAGTACGCACTCCAGCAGGCCCGGGTGAGCGTCCAGCAGCGTCTGATCGTGCGTCTGGCGCAGCATCACTGCGTCACCCGCGAGCCACTGCGCGAAGTCGCCGAGCTGATCACCCGAGCCGCCTGCGAAGCCTACCAGGTGGCGCGCGCCAGCATCTGGCACCTGGCCGAGCACAGACTCGAGCCCGTCGTCCTGTACCGCAACGACACTGGCAGCCATGAACTGCCCGCCGCCATCGACGTCCGCCATTACCCCGACTACCTCAGCGCCCTGCAAGGCGGACGGACAGTGGACGCGCATGACGCGCAACACGACCCACGCACCCGGGAGCTGTGCGAGGGCTATCTGCGCCCCCTCGGCATCGGCGCCATGCTCGATGCCAGCATCCGCGTCGGCGGTGAGGTGATCGGCGTGCTGTGCCTGGAGCACATAGGCGCACCGCGCACCTGGCAGGCCGACGAGATCGCCTTCGCCGGCGAGCTGGCCGACCAGTACGCCCAGGTGTTCAGCAACCAGCAACGGCGCAGTGCGACCAGCGCGCTGCACCTGTTCCAACGCGCCGTCGAGCAGAGTGCCAGCGCCTTTATCCTGCTCGACCGCGACGGTCTGGTGGAGTACGTCAACCCGAGTTTTACCGCCATCACCCTGTACAGCGCCGCCGAGGTGCAGGGTCGCCGACTGCCCGAGCTGCCGGCCCTGGAAAACCTCAGCGCCTTGCTCTTCGACACGCGCTCCAGTCTCGCCGAACACAGCAGCTGGCAAGGCGAATTCAAGAGCCGGCGCAAGAACCTCGACCCCTACTGGGGTCAGCTGTCGATCTCCAAGGTGCATGCCGATGACGGCGCCCTGACCCACTACATCGGCATCTACGAAGACATCACCGAAACCAAGCACGCGCAGCAACGCATCGAGCGCCTGGCCTACAGCGACAGCCTGACCGGCCTGGGCAACCGCTACGCGTTTATCCGCGCCCTGGAGAGCAGCTTTGCCGCCGCCGACGACAAGCCGATCAGCCTGCTGCTGGTGGATATCGACAATTTCAAGCGAATCAATGACAGCCTCGGCCATCAGACCGGCGACAAACTGTTGGTCAGCCTGGCGCGGCGCCTGCGCAACAGCCTCAGCCCGAACGCCATCCTCGCGCGGTTCGCCAGCAACGAATTCGCCATCCTGCTGAATGCCACCGACCTCAACGCCGCCCAGCTACTGGCCAGTCAGGTGCTGCATACCCTGGACAAGCCGTTGTTCGTCGACAACCAGCTGATCAGCATCACCGGTTCGATCGGCCTGACCTGCGCACCGCTGCACGGGCAAGACCCGCAAACCCTGATGAAGCACGCCGGGCTGGCACTGCACAAGGCCAAGGCCAGGGGCAAGCATCAGTTGCAGGTGTTCTGCGAGGAGCTGAATGCCGAGGCGAACTACAAACTGTTCGTCGAGAACAACCTGCGCCGCGCCCTGACGCAGAACGAGCTGGAAGTGTTCTATCAACCCAAGCTGTGCCTGAAGAGCGGCCAGTTGCTCGGCATGGAGGCGCTGCTGCGCTGGCACCACCCGGAAAAGGGCATGATCCGCCCGGATCAATTCATCGGCGTGGCGGAAGAAACCGGCTTGATCATTCCCATCGGCAAATGGGTGGTGCGCCAGGCCTGTCGCATGAGCAAACAACTGACGGCAGTCGGCCTCGGCACCTTGCAGGTGGCGATTAATCTCTCGCCCAAGCAGTTCTCCGACCCTGATCTGGTCGGCTCGATCGCCGCCATTCTGCATGAGGAGCAACTCGCGCCCACGCTGCTCGAACTGGAGCTCACCGAGAGCCTGCTGCTGGAGGCCACCGACGACACCCGCCACCAGCTCAGTCGCCTGAAGAGCCTGGGCCTGACCCTGGCGATGGACGACTTCGGCACCGGCTACTCATCGCTGAGCTACCTGAAGAAGTTTCCCATCGACGTGATCAAAATCGATCGCAGCTTTATCAAGGACATCCCGGAGAATCAGGACGACCGGGAGATCACCTCGGCGGTCATCGCCATGGCCCACAATCTGAAGCTCAAGGTGGTCGCCGAAGGTATCGAAACCGCCGCCCAACTGGCGTTCCTGCGGCGCCAGCACTGTGATATCGGCCAGGGTTACCTGTTCGATCGGCCGATTGCCGGGCGTGATCTGATCACTAGCCTGAAGCGCTACCCCTGCCGCCCGCAGTCCTGACCGCCGTGTAACGCCGCAGCCCGACTGCGGTCTATTCTGGAGTCTGGTCGAGTTAACCCTGTTTGACTGCGAAGAAAGCCGGACAGGCCCGAACACCCGCTCATGTTGAGGAAATCACTCATGGTTCTGCGTTCACAGATTCTTGCCCACAAACTCGAACTGCCCAGCGCCGAGCAAGCCCTGCCCGGTCGCGACACACCGCTGTCGGTGCCCGCCGCCCATTACGTCAACGGCAACCCCTTGCAGCCGCCCTTCCCGGCCGGGCTGCACCAGGCGGTATTCGGCCTCGGCTGTTTCTGGGGTGCCGAACGGCGCTTCTGGCAACAGCCGGGCGTCTGGACCACGGCGGTCGGCTATGCCGGCGGTCACACGCCGAACCCGACCTACGAGGAAACCTGCTCGGGCCTGACCGGCCACACCGAGGCGGTGCTGGTGGTGTTTGACCCACGGCAGACCAGCTACGCGGCCCTGTTGAAAGTCTTCTGGGAAGCGCACAACCCGACCCAGGGCATGCGTCAGGGTAACGACAAGGGCAGCCAATACCGTTCGGCGATCTACTGCTACGGCGCCGAGCAGCTGGCTGCGGCCCTGGCCAGCCAAGTGCAGTTCCAGGCCGAGCTGGACAAGGCCGGGCTCGGCCAGATCACCACCGAAATCGCCGAAGCGCCGCCCTTCTACTACGCCGAGAGCTATCACCAGCAATACCTGGCGAAAAACCCCGGCGGCTACTGTGGCCTGGGCGGCACCGGGGTGTGTTTACCTGCATAGGTTGAACTGAGGGACTGCGAAAAACTCTCGCGGCGAACGCTTGGAGTCAGCCTCGCGACGGCGCTCGGTATATTCACAACTTCTGAGTCCAGCGCTGTGGCCATCAGCACTGGACGCTGCTGTTATGGCTTGGCGCCTGCCGCTTGTTCCGCGATCAGCCAATCCATACGCCAGCCGGCCTGGCTTTGCCCGAGCAAGGTGGTCAGCCAGGGCAAAACCTGCTTGAGTTCGTCCTCCAGGCCCCAGGGTGGATTGCTGATCACCAGGCCGGAGCCGTTCAGGCGCTGTGCATCATCGGCGGGGTGCACATAGAGTTCGATGCGCAGCAGCTTGGGCGCATTGCTCTTTTCCAGGTCGCGATAGAAGCGCCTGAGCTGGCCCAGCTCCTTGATCGGGTACCAGATCGCCACCACCGCCTGACGCATCCGGCCAATGGCTTCGTTCAACGCCTGCACGCAGCGCTCCGGCTCATCGGCCTGTTCGAAGGGCGGATCGATCAGCAGCAGCACGCGCTTCTCGCGGGTCGGCAGCAAGGCCCGCGACACGTGCCAGCCTTCACCCAGGTGTACGGCCACGCGGCGGTCACCGGCCATGTTTTCCTTGAGCAGACGACCGTCTTCCGGATGTTTCTCGTTGAGGTGCAGGCGATCCTGTTCGCGCGTCAGCATGCGTGCCAGCTCCGGCGAGCCGGGGTAATGCCGCAGCACGCCGTCTGGGTTCATGGCGCGAATGACTTCCAGGTAATCGACCAATTGATCCGGTACACCCTCGGCCGACCACAGCCGGGCGATGCCCTGCAGCCATTCGCCGGTGCGGCTGGCTTGGTCCCCAGCGAGATCGTAGAGACCTACGCCTGCGTGGCTGTCGAGGTAGGCGAAGGGCGCCTCCTTGCGTGACAGCAGGGCGATCAGGCGACTCAAGATAACGTGTTTCAACACGTCGGCATGGTTGCCGGCGTGGAAGGCGTGACGGTAGTTCATCGATAGATCCTCGCGAGGCCGCGGATTCTACCAGCCACGGAGGCAGCCTTCAGCATCCCCTGCGCCGTTCCAGACAACGCGCCTCAAAAGCAGCGTCAACGCCTATCAAACCCGGAAGTTTTGCGGCTTTATCACGCCTATGGATGGTACTAGGCGGCATTTATTCATCACCCTAGACTCAGTCCATTCAATTGGAGGAACGCCCATGTCCGAGACTCTGCTCAGCTCCCGCAATCTGGCCTTCGAACTCTATGAAGTACTGGATGCCGAAGCCCTGACCCAGCGCGAACGTTTTGCCGACCACAGCCGCGAGACCTTCGATGCGGCCATCGGCACGGCGCGCAGCATTGCCGAGAAGCTATTTGCGCCGCACAACCGCAAGAGCGACGAGCATGAGCCTGAGTATGTCGAGGGCGCCGCACAGCTGATCCCCGAGATCAAACCGGCGGTGGACGCCTTCCTCGAAGCCGGTTTCCTGAACGCCACCCGCGAATTCGAGATGGGCGGCATGCAGCTGCCCAACCTGCTGTCGCAGGCCTGTTTCGCCCATTTCCAGTCGGCCAACGCGTCGACCGCTTCCTACCCGTTCCTGACCATGGGCGCGGCCAACCTGATCGAGAGCTTCGGCAGCGAGGAACAGAAGCAGCGCTTCCTGCAGCCGATGATCGACGGCCGCTTCTTCGGCACCATGGCCCTGACCGAGCCGCATGCCGGCTCATCCCTGTCGGACATCCGCACCCGCGCCGAACCGGCGGCCGATGGCAGCTACCGACTCAAGGGCAACAAGATCTTCATCTCCGGCGGCGACCACCCATTGAGCGAGAACATCGTGCATATGGTGCTGGCCAAGCTGCCGGACGCGCCGCCTGGGGTGAAAGGCATCAGCCTGTTTATCGTGCCCAAGTTCCTGGTCAACGACGACGGCTCGCTGGGGCCGCGTAACGACGTGATCCTGGCCGGCCTGTTTCACAAGATGGGGTTTCGCGGCACCACCTCCACCGCGCTGAACTTTGGCGATAACGGCGAATGCGTCGGCTACCTGGTGGGCCAACCGCACCACGGCCTGAGCTACATGTTCCAGATGATGAACGAGGCGCGCATCGGCGTCGGCATGGGTGCAGTCATGCTCGGTTACGCCGGCTACCTGTACTCGCTGGACTACGCCCGCCAGCGCCCGCAGGGCCGCCTGCCGGACGGCAAGGACCCGACCAGCGCGCAGGTGGCGATCGTCGACCACGCCGACGTACGGCGCATGCTGTTGACCCAGAAAGCTTACGTCGAAGGCGCCTTCGACCTGGGTCTGTATGCCGCACGGCTGTTCGACGACACCCAGACCCTGGCCACCGCAGAACAGCGGCGCGTCGCCTTGGAACTGCTGGATCTGCTCACCCCTATCGTCAAATCCTGGCCCTCGGAGTACTGCCTCAAGGCCAACGAGCTGGCGATCCAGATCCTCGGCGGCCACGGCTATACCCGCGAGTACCCTGTGGAGCAGTATTACCGCGACAACCGCCTCAACCCGATTCACGAAGGCACCCACGGCATCCAGTCGCTCGACCTGCTCGGGCGCAAGGTGTCGATGAACGGCGGCGCGGCGCTCAAGCAACTGGTCAAGCTGATCCAGGACTGTTGCCAGCGCGCCGGCGAGTACGAAGCGCTGAATGCCCTGCGCCAGCCGCTGGAGCAACTGCTGGCGCGCGTGTCGGCGGTGACCCTGGCGTTGCTCGGCGATTTGATGAGCGGCAAGGTCAATCAGGGCCTGGCCAATTCGGCGCTGTACCTGAACGCCTTCGGTCACCTGGTGATCGGCTGGCGCTGGCTGGAACAGGCGATCAAGGCCGAGCAGGGTCTGGCGGCCGGCAATCCAGTCGACCGCGACTTCTATCAGGGCAAGCTGCAGGCCGCGCGTTACTTTCTCACCTGGGAAGTGCCGGGCTGCCATCACAACCTGGCCATCCTCGAAGCCCGCGACGATACCTGCCTGGGCATGCAGGACGCCTGGTTCTAAGCACCGCACACGCCCCTAGCGCCCGCTCACCTGAACCAGGTGAGCGGCATGCCGCCCCCGGCAAGTCCACTCGCTGGATAACCCCGATTCGCCACAGCCCGTACGCCACGCTGAGCGGGGCGCTCGCCGACGTCACTCAAGCACAGCAAACCACCGAGCAGACGGCCCCCATTGGCTGAGCGAGGTGTTTTTTTGACAGTGAGGCGAAGACGCGGGTTAGAATCCCTGGCACGCGCCATGCATGACGGCGCCCTCTCCCCTCGGCCCGGAGTACCCCCTTGGACGCCAGCACCATCAACAGCCTGTTCTTGATCGGTGCATTGCTGGTGGCCACGAGCATCCTGGTCAGCGCCTTCGGTTCGCGTTTCGGCATCCCGATCCTGGTGATCTTTCTGGCGGTCGGCATGCTCGCCGGGGTCGATGGCCCAGGCGGGATCATCTTCAACGACTATTCCTTGGCCTACCTGGTCGGCAACCTGGCGCTGGCCATCATCCTGCTCGACGGCGGCATGCGTACCCGCGTCTCCAGTTTCCGCGTGGCCCTCTGGCCGTCGCTGTCGCTGGCCACCGTCGGGGTATTGATCACCGCGGGGTTGACGGGCGTGGCGGCGGCCTGGCTGTTCGACCTGAAGCTGATGGAAGGCCTGCTGATCGGCGCCATCGTCGGCTCCACCGATGCCGCCGCGGTGTTCAGCCTGCTCGGCGGGCGCGGCCTCAACGAGCGGGTCAGCGCCACCCTGGAAATCGAATCCGGCAGCAACGACCCGATGGCGGTGTTCCTCACCGTGACCCTGATCGCCATGCTCGCCAGCGGGCAAGACGACTTCAGTTGGGGCCTGCTGGCACAGTTGGTACAGCAGTTCGGCCTCGGCGCGGTGCTCGGCCTCTGCGGGGGTTGGCTGCTGCTCAATCTGGTCAACCGCATGAGCCTGGCCAACGGCCTCTATCCGCTGCTGGTGGTCAGTGGCGGCATGATCATCTTCGCCATCACCACGGCGGCGGGCGGTAGCGGCATTCTGGCGATCTACCTGTGCGGCCTGCTGCTCGGCAACCGGCCGATCCGTTCACGGCACGGCATCCTGCACATGCTCGACGGCCTCACCTGGCTGGCGCAGATCGGCATGTTCCTGGTCCTCGGCCTGCTGGTCACCCCGAACCAACTGCTGCCGATTGCCTTGCCGGCGCTGGGCCTGGCCCTGTGGATGATTCTGCTCGCCCGCCCGCTGTCGATTCTCCTCGGCCTGCTGCCGTTTCGCGGCTTTCACGACCGCGAGCGGGCGTTTATCGCCTGGGTCGGCTTGCGCGGCGCGGTGCCGATCATTCTCGCGGTGTTCCCGCTGATGGCCGGCCTGGAAAATGCCCAGCTGTTTTTCAACCTGGCCTTCTTCATCGTCCTGGTCTCGCTGCTGCTGCAAGGCACCAGCCTGCCCTGGGCGGCCAAGTTGCTGCGGGTCACCGTGCCGCCAGAGCCGGCGCCGTTCTCCCGCGCCGGCCTGGAAGTGCACCCGACCAGCCAGTGGGAGCTGTTCGTCTACCGCCTCGGCGCGGAGAAGTGGTGCATTGGCGCCGCCCTGCGCGAACTGAAGATGCCCGAAGGCACGCGTATCGCCGCGCTGTTTCGCCACCACGAGCTGCTCCACCCGTCCGGCAGCACCACCCTGGAAGCCGGCGACCTGCTCTGCGTGATCGGCCATGAGCATGACCTGACCGCCCTCGGCAAACTGTTCAGCCAGGCCCCGCAGCGTGGCCAGGACCTGCGGTTCTTCGGCGATTTCGTCCTGGAAGGCGACGCCGAACTAAGCGCCGTCGCCGCGCTCTACGGCCTCAAGCTCGACGGCATCAACGGCCAACAATCGCTGGGGCGCTTCATTACCCACGAAATCGGTGGCGAACCGGTGATCGGCGACCAGGTCGACTGGCAGGGGCTGACCTGGACAGTCGCGGCGATGGAAGGGAACAAGATTCGCAAAGTCGGCGTCAAATTCCCCGAAGGCGCGCGCCCAGGGCCGGGCCTGTTTCTCTAACCCACTGCCGCGCACTGACTGCGCGCCTCGCGCTCAGCCGTGTGGCGGCTGCTGGGCGGGGCTGCGGCGGCTAATTTGCCGGGCATTTTTTCAGAACGGGCAGGGCATCAGCCGGTGCTCAGCATGCCTTTCCACAGCCTGTTAAACTCACTTTTTCCGAGTCCACGATCGCGACCATGCCCTCTTTACGCAGCTATTTAACCGCACTTCTACTCGGGCTTTGCCTGGGCACGTCGCCGCTCCAAGCCGCCGAATCGCCCAACAGCGCGGACGTGCAGCGCAGCCTGGATAAGCTGGCCGAGCGCCAGTTGCCGGAAGCCGAACAGCTGGCGCTCAGACAGACCCTGGAAAAAACCCTGAGCCTGTTGACCGAGCAAGCCGACACTACAAAGCGCCTGAGCGACCTCAAGCAACAGCTCGAACAGGCGCCCAAGCTCATCGATGAGGCCCAGCGCGAACTCACCCGCCTGAAAGCCAGCGAGCCGCCCCAGGTCGCCCAACGGCATGCCAATACCCCGGTGCCCCAACTGGAAACGCTGCTCAATGAGCGCAGCAGCCAACTGAGCGACTGGCAGAAGCAAATCGGCGAGGCCAACAGCCTGATCATCACCGCGCAAACTCGCCCCGAGCGCGCCCAGGCGGAGATCAGCCGCAACCAGGCCCGCGCCCAGGACATCAGCAATGCGCTGAAAAACGGCAAGGAGTCCGGCAAGCCGCTCACCGCGGAGCGCCGCGACCTGCTGGTTGCCGAACTGGCCCAGCTCGACGCCCTCACCCAGCTGCGCCGCCAGGAACTGGCCGGCAACAGCCTGTTGCAAGACCTCGGCAGCAGTCAGCGCGACCTGCTCGAAGAACGCATCCGGCGCCTGGAGCAGGAGCTGATCGACCTGCAGTCGCTGATCAACGAGAAACGCCGTGCGCTGTCCGAGAAAACCGTCGCCGAGCAATCGCGCGAGGCGGAGAAAGCCGGTTCCGGCACGCTACTGGCTAAGGAAAGCGCGCTTAACCTGAAGCTATCCGACTACCTGCTGCGCGCCACCGACCGCCTCAATCAGCTGACCCAGCAGAACCTGCAGACCAAGCAAAAGCTGGATGCCCTCAACCAGAGCGACCAGGCCCTGGACGAACAGATCAGCGTGCTGGAGGGCAGCCTGTTGCTGGCGAAGATTCTCTACAAGCAGAAGCAGGCATTGCCCACGCTGGAACTCGACCGCAACCTGGCCAACGACATCGCCGACCTGCGCCTGTACCAGTTCGAACTGAACCAGCAGCGCGAAGCGATCGGCAACCCCTACGCCTACGTCGACCAGCTGCTCGCCAAGCAACCCGCGGAAAACCTCACCGACGAACTGCGCAGTTCCCTGCTCGAGCTGATAGGCACTCGCCGTGCGCTGCTCGATCGCCTCAATCGCGAACTCAATGCCCTGCTCAATGAGTCAATCACCCTGCAGCTGAATCAGAAACAGCTGCTCAGCACCGCCCGCGAGGTGCGCACCACGCTGGACGAGCAGATGTTCTGGATTCCCAGCAACAAGCCCCTGGGGCTCGACTGGTTCAGCACGGCGCCGCGCTTGCTCGAGAAGCAGGTGGCCGACCTGCCCTGGGGCTCCAACCTGCGCGAACTGGGCGCCGGCCTGATCGAACGGCCACTGCTGTTCCTGCCTCTGCTGCTGTTGATCGGCGTGCTGATGTGGAAGCGCAGCTACCTGTACCAGCGGCTCGGCGAGCTGCATCAGGACATCGGCCACTTCAAGCGCGACAGCCAGCTGCACACCCCCCTGGCGATCCTGCTCAACGTCCTCCTGGCGCTGCCCGGCACGCTGTTCCTCGCCCTCTGCGGCCTGGCCCTGCAGATCGACGCGCGCGGCCAGAACGCCAGCCTCGGCTCGGCCCTGTATGAAATGGCCCAGGCCTGGCTGGTGTTCTACACCTTCTACCGGATCATCGCGCCGGGCGGCGTGGCCGAGTTGCATTTCCGCTGGCCGCGCGCCCAGGTGACCTTCCTGCACCGCCAGGTTCGCCGTCTCGGCCTGGTGGTAATGGCCCTGGTGGCCGTGGTCACAGTGGCCGAACACCAGCCCGCCAGCCTGGCCGAAGATGTCATCGGCATAGTCGTGGTGCTGACCTGCTACGGCCTGATGGCCTGGGTCCTGCACCGACTGCTGCTGAGCGGCCCAGGGCGCGAGCACAGCACCACGTTGCGCACCCTGATCGGTCTGCTGTTCAGCGTGCTGCCGCTGGCGCTGATCGTCGCCGTCAGCTTCGGCTACTACTACACCGCGCTGAAACTCAGCGATCGGCTGATCGACACCCTGTACCTGCTGATGCTCTGGCTGATCGTCGAAGCCGCCTTCGTCCGCGGCCTCAGCGTCGCCGCCCGGCGCCTGGCCTACCAACGCGCCACGGCCAAGCGCCTGGCGCAGGCCAAGGAGGGCGGCGAAGGCGCCGAGGTGGTGGTCGAGGAGCCAACCCTGGACATCGAGCAGGTCAACCAGCAATCGCTGCGGCTGATTCGTCTGGCCCTGCTCGGCGTGGTCATCGCCGGCTTGTACTGGGTCTGGGCCGACCTGATCTCGGTGTTCGCCTACCTCGATAACATCACCCTGTACGAGTACTCCAGCGGCAGCGGCGACGCCGCGAGCCTGATACCGATCAGCCTCAGCGACGTAATCGCCGCCTTGATCATCATCGGTATCACCGTGGCGCTCAGCCGCAACCTGCCCGGCCTGCTCGAAGTGCTGGTGCTGTCGCGCCTGAACCTGGCGCAAGGCAGTGCCTACGCAACCACCACCCTGCTGTCCTACGCCATCGTCGGGATCGGTTTCGTGGTCACGCTGTCGACCCTCGGGGTCAGCTGGGACAAGTTGCAATGGCTGGTGGCGGCGCTCTCGGTCGGTCTCGGCTTTGGTCTGCAGGAGATATTCGCCAACTTCATCTCCGGCCTGATCATCCTGTTCGAGCGTCCAGTGCGCATCGGCGACGTGGTGACCATCGGCAACCTGTCCGGCACGGTCAGCCGGATTCGCATCCGCGCCACCACCATCACCGATTTCGACCGCAAGGAAATCATCGTCCCCAACAAGACCTTCGTCACCGACCAGCTGATCAACTGGTCGCTGAACGACACCGTAACCCGGGTGATCATCAAGATCGGCGTGGCCTACGAGACCGACCTGCCGCTGGCGCGCAAGCTGATGATGCAGGCCGCCATGGAGAATCCGCGGGTCTTGCGCGACCCCGAGCCGCAGCTGTTCTTCCTCACCATCAGCGCCAGCACCTTCGACTATGAGCTGCGCTTCCATGTGCGCGAGCTGGGCGACCGCAACGCGGCCACCGACGAGATCCTCACGCGCATCGCGCAGATCTTCCGCGAAAACAAGGTGGAGATGGCCTTCAACCAGGTCGAGGTCATGTTGAAAAACCATCAGGGCCAGGAGCTCAACCTGGGCAGCGGGCAGACCGACCTGCTGCAACCAGTGCAACCGGCGCAGCATGCAGCGCCACCGCAACTGGCACCGGCTGCCCCCGCAGTCGACCCGCAATAAACTTCGCGCTATGGTCGAGATCAAGACCATAGCGCGCCGCCCCCCTGGAGTGTTGCCTTGAAGTCGCTCACCGACCTGACCTTCGACAATCGCTTTGCCCGTCTCGGCGATGCGTTTTCGACCCACGTGCTGCCCGAGCCGATCGCCGAGCCGCGCCTGGTGGTCGCCAGCACGGCGGCCATGGCCTTGCTCGACCTCGACCCGCGCGAGGCCGACAGCGAGGTGTTCGCCCAACTGTTCGCTGGCCACAAGCTATGGAACGAAGCCGAACCGCGGGCCATGGTCTATTCCGGGCACCAGTTCGGCAGCTACAACCCGCGCCTGGGCGATGGTCGCGGCCTGCTGCTCGGCGAGGTGCTCAACGATGCCGGCGAGCACTGGGACCTGCATTTGAAGGGCGCCGGACAAACCCCCTACTCGCGCATGGGCGATGGCCGCGCGGTGCTGCGCAGCTCGATCCGCGAATTTCTCGCCAGCGAACACCTGCAGGCCCTGGGCATCGCGACCTCACGCGCGCTGTGCGTGACCGCCTCGAGCACCCCGGTGTGGCGCGAGCGCCAGGAAAGCGCGGCCATGCTGCTGCGCCTGGCGCCCAGCCATGTGCGCTTCGGCCACTTCGAGTACTTCTATTACACCCAGCAGCACGAGCAGCTGAAACAGCTCGGCGAGCACCTGCTGAGCTGTCATTTTCCGGCCTGCCTGGAGCAGGCCGAACCCTACCTGGCGCTGTTCCGCCAAGTGGTCGAGCGCAACGCCGAGCTGATCGCCCGCTGGCAGGCCTACGGCTTCTGTCATGGGGTGATGAACAGCGACAACATGTCGATTCTCGGCATCACCTTTGACTACGGCCCCTACGCCTTCCTCGACGACTTCGACGCCAACTTCATCTGCAACCACTCGGACGACAGCGGCCGCTACAGCTTCAGCAATCAGGTGCCGATCGCCCAGTGGAACCTCGCCGCCCTCGGCCAGGCGCTGACCCCCTTCGTCGAGGTCGATGCGCTGCGCGAGACCCTGGGCCTGTTCCTGCCGCTGTACCAGGCGCACTACCTCGACCTGATGCGCCGCCGCCTCGGCTTGCTGACGGCCGATGAGACCGACGAGGCGCTGATCCAGCGCTTGCTGCAGCTGATGCAAGGCAGCGCCGTGGACTACACGAACTTCTTCCGCGAGCTGGGCGACAGCGCGCCGCAGCAGGCGCTCGCGCGCTTGCGCGACGACTTCCGCGACCTGGCCGGCTTCGACACCTGGGCGGCCGACTACCGCGCCCGCGTCGCCAGCGAAACCGACAGCCAGGAGGCGCGGCGCACGCGCATGCACGCGGTCAACCCCAAGTACATCCTGCGCAACTACCTGGCCCAGCAGGTCATCGACGCCGCCGAACAGGGCGATTACGCGCCGGTGCGCGAGCTGCACGCGGTGCTCAGCCGGCCCTTCGACGAGCAGCCCGGTTTCGAACGCTACGCCGAGCGCCCGCCAGAGTGGGGCAAACACTTGGAAATCAGCTGTTCGTCGTAGGCCGGGTAAGCGCAGCGTTACCCATCGCCAACCAACAACGCTGGGTAACGCCGCTTCGCGACTAACCCATCCTACGCCCCGCCATCTAACTGGCCAGCAACCACTCCAGGCCCATGGCCACATGCACCTCGCTGCTGTCGAGCAGCGGCAACGGTGCCCGCACGCCCTCCAGCAACAGGCCGATCTCGGTGCAGCCGAGAATCGCCACCTCGGCTCCCTGCTCGCGCAGTTCGGCCAGGCACGCTAGATAAAAATCACGGGCACTGGCCTGGAACACGCCCTGACACAGTTCGGCGAAAATCACCCGGTCGATCTCCGTCATGGCCGCGGCCTCCGGCAGCAACACCTCGATGCCGAAGCGCTCGGCCAGGCGCTGGCGGTAGAAGTCTTCCTGCATGGTGAAACGCGTACCGAGCAGTGCCGCCCGCTGCACGCCTTGCCGTTGCAGGGCCTGGCCGACCGCATCGCCGATATGCAGCAGGGGAATGTCCACCGCCGCCTCGATGCTCGCGGCCACCTTGTGCATGGTGTTGCTGGCCAACAGCAAGGCACCGGCGCCAGCCCGCTGCAGCCCCTGCGCCGCCGTAGCCAACAACGCCCCAGCCGCCGGCCAATCGCCACGCCGCTGCAACTCGGCGACTGCGGCGAAATCCACCGAGTGCAGGAGCAGTGGCGCGGAATGCAGGCCGCCAAGTCGTTCGCGCACACCCTGATTGAGCAAACGGTAATAGCTCGCGGTGGACTCCCAACTCATGCCACCGAGCATGCCCAACCGATGCATACCCGCCCCCTCCCAGAAAACCCCAGCCTAGCCAGGCCCCAGGCTGGGAACCAGCCACAGTCGGGCACGGAACCGGCGGTACAGCCCTCCCCGCTAAGGCCATAAAGGCATATAAACCTTCTCAAACATTCTTAGACTATCTAAGCAAAGCTCACTATCTTGGCGCCCAGATAGGCTCAGCCACGGCTGCGCCCGAGACCTCACGCGAGTCGCACATTAAGGACGCCCCATGTTCTGGGACTCATTGCCCCTACCCCTGCTGTTTGTCGGTGCCCTGCTGATCTGGGTACTGGTGGCCTTCATCCGCGAGAAGTGGAGCCCGGATATCGTCGCGGCGATCGCCGTGGCCGCCCTGCTGGTGGCCCAGTTACTCAGCCCCGGCGAAGTGCTCAGCGTGCTGAGCAACTCGGCGCCGGTGACCATCGCCTGCATGTTCGTGCTGTCCGCCGCGCTGGAGCGCACCGGCTGCATCGATGCCTTGGGCAACTGGCTGGGCAACCTGGTCGGCACTGACCCGGTACGCGTACTCACCGGCCTGACCCTTACCGCCCTGGTGATTTCCGCCTGCCTGAACAACACCCCGGTGGTGGCCATCCTCACCCCGGTGGCCATCGCCCTGGCTCGGCGCGCCGGCAGCCAGCCGTCCAAGCTGCTGATCCCGCTGTCCTACGCCACCATCCTCGGCGGCACCCTGACCATGATCGGCACCTCGACCAACATCCTGGTCGATGGCGTCGCCCGCAAGGCAGGCCTGGCACCCTTCGGCATCTTCGAGATCACCGGCGCCGGGCTGATCCTCGCCAGCGTCGGCATGCTCTACCTGCTGACCATCGGCCGCCATCTGCTGCCGGATCGGGAAACCCTGTCCAAGCAACTGCGCCCCGACCTCGACCGCACCTTCATGACCGAGCTGCTGGTGCCGCACGGCTCGCCGGTGATCGGCAAGACCCTGAGCGAGGCCAACCTCAACGGCGGCAGCGGCTTGCAGGTGCTCAAGCTGTTTCGCGAGGACTTTGAGCTGACCGAGCCGGGCCACGACACCCTGCTGGCCAACGGCGATCGCCTGGTGCTGCACGGCCAGGTGAAAAACGTGGTCGAACTGCGTGAAAGCGGGCACCTGATTTTCAACCGCGGCGACGCCTTCGAGACCATCAGCAGCCACGACGTGATCCTCGCCGAGGCCATAGTCGGGCGCAATTCGCGCTACAGCCACAGACCCATGCGCGACCTCGACCTCACCGCGCGCTACGGTATCGCCGTGCTCGCCGTGCACCGCCAGGACGAGAACATCCAGGGCAACCTCGACGACTTCGAGCTGCAATTCGGTGACGTACTGCTGGTCGAAGGCACCCCGGCGCAGATCAAGCGTTTCGCCGACAATGGCGAACTGATCAGCCTGAATGCCGTGCAGGAGCGCGCCTTCCGCCGCGACAAGGCGCCGATCGCGATCATCGCCACGTTGGCGGTGATGATCCTGGCGGCCTTCGGCCTGATGCCCATCGAGGGCCTGGCGATCATCGGCGCGGTGAGCGTGCTGGCGACCCGTTGCCTGGACGTGGAAGACGCCTACAAAGCGGTGGACTGGAAAATCCTCAGCCTGATCTTCGGCATGCTGGCGATCAGCATCGCCATGGACAAGGTCGGCCTGGTCAGGCTCCTGGTCGAGAACACCATGACCCTGCTGCCCTGGGCCGGGCCGTTGCTGATGCTGTCGTTCATCTACCTGTTCACCTCGATCCTCACCGAAGTGCTGTCGAACAACGCCGTGGCGGTGCTGGTCACCCCCATCGCCATCGGCGTGGCCCAGCACCTGGGCGTCGATCCGCGCGCCTTCGTGGTCGCGGTGATGTTCGCCGCCAGCGCCAGCTTCGCCACCCCGATCGGCTACCAGACCAACACCTTCGTGTATAACGCCGGCGGCTACCGCTTCACCGACTTCATGAAGATCGGCGTCCCGCTCAATCTGATCCTGTGGATCGCCGCGACCCTGGTGATCCCCCTGTTCTGGCCCCTGACCCCGCTCTGAGCGGGGCCTTGAGAGGCCATCCCCGTGGCCCCTATCGAGACCGAACATCCACGGAGCCCTGGTCATGAGTGAAACGCTGCTGATCCCCTGCCCGGCCTGCAACGGTCTCAATCGCATTCCTGCTCAACGTCTGGGCGATGCGCCGCGCTGTGGCCGCTGCAAGGCCGAAGTGCTGCCGAGCACGCCCTTCGAGCTGAACCAGGGCAACTTCGCCAGTCAGCTGAAAGGCCAGCTGCCGTTGCTGGTGGATGTCTGGGCCAGTTGGTGCGGCCCGTGCCAGGCCTTTGCCCCCACCTTCAGCCAGGCCGCCGCGCAGCTGCAGGGCCGCTGCCGCCTGGGCAAGCTGGACAGCGAGACCAACCCACAACTGTCTGCACAATTGGCCGTTCGCTCGATTCCCAGCCTGATCCTGTTCCAGGGCGGCCGCGAAGTGGCCCGGCAAAGCGGCGCCCTGCCGCTGCCGCAACTGATGGCCTGGTTGCGCAACCAGGGCCTGTGAGCGGATCGGTCAGTCCCCCCGAACGCCGCGGTCATTGCCGCGTCACGCCAAGGCAGTAGGCTGAGAGGCACATCCCAACGAGGTCGAACGCCATGCCCATGCCTGTTGAAATGGCCCGTCAGTTCATCGAACAAGCCATCGCCTTCGTCAAACGCAGCGGACTCAAAGCCGAAGTGCTGGAGCCCGGTTTCGTGCGCCTGCGCATGCCCCTGAGCGACAACCAGAACCATATCGGCAGCATGTACGCGGGCGCCTTGTTCACCCTGGCGGAAATCCCGGGCGGTGCGCTGTTCATCACCAGCTTCGACAGCCGCCGCTTCTACCCCATCGTCAAGGAAATGAACCTGCGCTTCCGCCGCCCGGCCACCAGCGATATTCAGGTCGAGGCGCGGCTCGCCGCGGATGACATCGATCGCCTGCAAGCCGAGGCGCAGCGCCTGGGCAAAGCCGAATACTGGCTGGAGTTGCAGCTGACCGACGCCAGCGGCGACGTGGTGGCAGAAAGCCGCGCCCTGTACCAATTACGCACGCACTGACGCCTGACCTTGCCATAGGTCAAAAGACCCGCTTAATTCATAAGGCACAATAAATTGCCGACATGCCCCCGGCAGGAGAGCGGCCCCATGTTCAAGCACATTCTTATCGCCCATGACCTCCGCGACACCGCCGACCAGGCACTGTGTCGCGCCGCGCAACTGGCTCGCCAGCACAATGCCAAATTGACCCTGCTGCACGTGCTCGACCCCGGCCAGAGCAACCAGCAGCATGAACAGGCCCAGCAGGCCCTCGATGGCAAGCTGAGCCAATACGCCCCACCGGGCAGCGAGCTGCGTTTCCAGCGCGGCAAGCCGCCTGAGGTGGTGTTGCAACAGGTGCAGCAACTCGGTTGCGACCTGCTGGTCCTCGGCGCTCACCACCAACGCCATGACTTCTTTTCCGGCACCAGCCTGGACCGTATCGCCCGGCGCAGCCCCGTGCCCTTGCTGCTGGTCGCGCGCAACGACTTTCAGCCCTACCGGCACGCCCTGGCGGCCATCGACTTCTCCCTGTGCGCCTGCAGCGCCTTGGGCCAGGCCTATCGCCTGCTGCCGGACAGCGCCGAGCTGCACGCCTTGCATGTATTCGAACCGGACAAAGGCACGGCCACACAGGTCGAGGCGCAATTGCACACCCAGCGCGCCTTGATCGATCAACTGCTGCAGGACGAGGCGCGCAACCTGCCCGCCAACGGGCCACAGCTGACGCACGAGGTGCAGCGCGGCGAGATCGTCCGCTGCCTGCAGGAGCAGCTGAAAAGCCGGCGCAGCGAACTGCTGGTACTCGGCAGCCACGGCCGCAGTGCACTGTCCCAGGCCCTGCTCGGCAGCCTGGCGCAGCACTTCCTGCACAAGGCACCCTGCGACATTTTCGTCGTGCGCTAGGAGTCTGTTGGCGGGTTACACCTTCGGCTAACCCGCCCTACGGAATCGCCGACTCACTCAACCGCCGTTCAGCAGGTCGTGCAGTTCGACGAACTGCTGGCTCAGCTTGTGCCGTGCATCCAGGTGGATCAACGGCATGCAGGCCTGGTGCGACTCGCGCATCCGCACCGAACTCATCAAGTTCACCGGTAATACCGGCATACCCTCGGCGATCAGCTCATCGAGCAATTGCTGCGGCAGCGAGGCACGTGGCTGAAACTGGTTGACCACTATGCCTTCCACTTGCAGGCCCTCGTTGTGGTCCTCCTTGAGCTCCTCGATCTCGCGCAGCAAGCCATACAGCGCATTGCGCGAAAAACTGTCGCAATCAAAGGGAATCAACACACGATCGGCGGCGATCAGCGCAGAAACCGCATAAAAATTCAACGCCGGCGGGGTATCCAGGTAGATTCGTTCGTAGTCCTCGCTCAAGCTGTCGAGGAGTTTGCGCAGCTTGTTGATCTTGTGTTTCGCCTCGAGTTTGGGCTGCAAGTCGGCCAACTCGGCAGTGGCCGTGATCAGATGCAGGTTGTCGAACGGCGTCTCGTAGATGTCGACCGTGCCCTTCTTGGCAAAGGGCCCACTGGACAGGGTCTGCTTGAAGAAGTCGGCGATGCCCATGGGAATTTCATCGCCGGACAAGCCCGTGAGGTAGTGCGTGGAGTTGGCCTGGGCATCCAGGTCCACCACCAGGGTGCGATAGCCCTGCACCGCGCTCACCGCCGCCAGATTGCAGGCAATGCTGGATTTACCTACCCCGCCCTTCTGATTGAACACCACGCGCCGCATCTCATACCTCCCCTGTCCCTGAATGGTCCTGGATTCTATGCAATGTGCATGACAAGGGCGAGGCTGCGGCGCAAATCAACCGCCCATCCATCAGAAGCCCCCCGCAAAGTTTGCGCAGAGCGCGTGCCATCTAGATAATGCCCGCTCTTCGCCGCGTCGCCCTCGACACGCTCTGGTCGAGCAGGACAACCACAATAGACAAGGATGCCCGAAGGGGCCGGGAAACTTCCTCGCGTGATGCATTTCACAATCGATCAATGGCGTGCCTGGGCCCCCGGCCTGGATAGCACAGACGACTGGCGCGCCTGGTGTCGAGCCCCCATGCGCCTGCCCGACGGCCAACAACAGCCGGATGTCGGCTTTCTCCCGGCCCTGCAACGCCGTCGCCTCAGCCGTCTGGCACGCATGCTGTTCCACGTCGCCTGGCCCATCGCCGAAACCCAGCCAGCGCTGCCCCTGGTGTTTGCCTCGCGGCACGGCGAAACGCCCAGGACCCTGAGCCTGCTCACCGATCTGGCGCACGACGAACCGCTGTCGCCCACCCAGTTCAGCCTCTCGGTGCATAACGCGATCATCGGCCAGTGGTCGATCCTGCGCGGCGACAACAGCGAAATGACCGCCCTCGCCGCCGAGGGCGACGGCCTCGAACAGGCCATGCTGGAAGCCAGCAGCTTGCTCGGCGAGGGCGCCCCGGCCGTGCTGCTGGTGATCGCCGAGGAAGCAGCGCCGGCGCTGTACGCCCCCTATATCGACGACGTGCCATTCCCCTACGCCGTCGCCCTGTTACTCAAGCCGGGTGACGACTGGCAACTGCAACTGCGCCCGGGCCAAGGCCCCAGAGCACAGTGGCCACACCCCCTCAACCTGCTCCGCGCCCTGTGCGGCGAACAGCCTGGCCTCGAACATCACTGGAAAAATCGCCAATGGACCTGGTCACCCAACAAGGCCTGAGCCGCCATAGCGCGCCCTACGCCTGGCGCCTGGTCGCCACCGCCCTCAGCTTTGCCCTGTTCGGCATCGGTGGCGTGCTGCTGCGTGTGCTGATTTTTCCGCTGCTCGCGCTGCTGCCCGGTAACCGCGAAACGCGCCGCACACGGGCCCGAGCCACGGTGAGCGGGGCGTTCCACGCCTTCGTCCAGTTCATGTTCCACAGCGGCGTGCTGACCTATGAAGTCGAGGGTGCCGAGCGTCTCGGCCGCCCCGGACAATTGGTCATCGCCAACCATCCCTCGCTGGTCGACGTGGTGGTGCTGATCGCCTTCATCCGCGACGCCAACTGCGTGGTCAAACAGAGCCTGTGGGACAACCCCTGCATGCGCGGGCCGATCCGCTCGGCCGAGTACATCAGCAACAGCGGCAGCCTGGACATGCTCGATGAGGCGGCCACGGCCCTGCGCGATGGCCAGACCCTGATCGTCTTCCCCGAAGGCACGCGCACCACGCCGGGGCAGAGCCCCGAATTCCATCGCGGCGCCGCGGCCATCGCGGTGCGCGGTGCGCGTATCGTCACCCCGGTGGTGATCAGCGTCAGCCCCACCACCCTGACCAAGGCCGAGCCCTGGTACAGCATCCCCCGCCGGCGCTTTCATGTCCGCCTGCGCGTGGGCGAGGACATCGACCCAGGCCAATTCCGGGCCCAGGGACTCGCACCGATTGCTTCACGCAAACTCAATGATTACCTGCATCACCACTTTATGAAGGAGCTCGCAAAAGATGAGCAATCTGCAACTTGAGATAAAGAACCTGATCATCGACGCCCTCGGCCTCGAAGACATGGCCGCCGAAGACATCGCCGCCGACCTCAGCCTGTTCGGCGAGGGCCTGGGCCTGGACTCGGTGGATGCCCTGGAGCTCGGCCTGGCCATCCAGAAGCGCTTCGGCATCAAGATCGATGCCGACGCCAAAGACACCCGCAAGCACTTCGCCAGCGTCGCCAGCCTGGCGGCCTTCGTTTCGTCGCAGCAGGTCGCCTGAGGAGGCTCGCAGATGCAAAGCCGTGATGAGATTTTTGCCACCCTGCGCGATGCCCTGGTCGAGCTGTTCGAACTGGACGCCGCGCAGATCAGCCTCGACGCCAACCTCTATGAAGACCTGGAGATCGACAGCATCGACGCCGTCGACCTGATCGACCACATCAAACGCCAGACCGGCAAGAAGATCGCCGCCGAGGAGTTCAAGGCCGTGCGCAGCGTCGGCGATGTGGTCGAGGCGGTGTATCGCCTGGTCAATGCGCCCGCAGCCTGATGACTCGTCCATGAGTCGACTGATCGGCCTGGTCCTGCTGCTCGCGGGGCTGAGTTACCCCTTTGCGGTGTATTTCGGCCAGCAGCAGCTGTCGCCGCGGGTCTTCGCCCTGCTGCTCGGCGCCCTGTGGCTGGCGCGCCTGCTGAGCCAGGCGCAGCGTCCCGGCAGCCGCTGGATGGCGGCGGCGGCGCTGGCCTTCTGCCTGCTGCTCGGGCTGGCAGACAATCCCAACCTGCTGCGCTGGTATCCGGTGCTGATGAGCCTGTTCTGCCTGGGCCTGTTCAGTCTCAGCCTGAAGTTCGGCCCGCCGCTGATCGAACGCCTGGCACGCCTGCGCGAGCCGGATCTGCCCGAGGCTGGGGTGCGCTATACGCGCCAGGTAACCAAACTCTGGATCGCCTTCTTCCTCGTTAATGCCAGCATCGCCAGCGCCTTGACCCTGTGGGCGCCGCTGAGCTGGTGGGCGCTGTACACCGGGCTGATTTCCTACGGCCTGATGGCCCTGCTGTTCGCCGGCGAATGGCTGGTGCGCCAACGCGTGCGGGGCCTGGCATGAGCTGGCTGGACCTCGAACAGCTGCTGCTCGCCGAGCAAGCGGCACGACCGGTCAGCCTGGCGCCCAGCCTGCAACACGGCGAACTGCGCGAGCAGGCCCTGCGCCTGGCCGCGGGCTTGCAGGCGCGCGGCGTCCGCCGCCTGGCCGTGCACCTGGAAGATGCCGCCGAACTGGCGACTGCCCTGCTCGGTGCCTGGCGCGCCGGGGCCAAGGTGCTGCTGCCGGCCGACCTGCAAGGGCAAACCCGCCAGCGCCTGAGCCCGCACGTCGACCTCTGGCTCAGCGAACAAGACGGTGACGCCAGTCTGGCCAGCCTGCTGGGCGAACCCCTGCCGGGCGCCGTGCTGGCGCTGGATGACTGTGCGCTGACCCTGTGCACTTCGGGCTCCAGTGGCGAGGCCAAGCTGATCGACAAAAACCTGCGCCAGCTGGGCAATGAAGTCCGCGCCCTCGAGCACTTGTGGGGCGCCGGGCTGGGCCAGGCCTGCATCGTCGGCAGCGTGGCCGCGCAACATATCTACGGCCTGCTGTTCCGGGTGCTCTGGCCGCTGTGCGCCGGACGGCCGTTCGTCCGCCGCGCCCAGCCGTTCCCGGAAGACCTGCAGCGCGTCAGCCTGGAACAACCCGACTTTGTCTGGATTGCCAGCCCGGCCCTGCTCAAACGCATGGGCGACAACCTCGACTGGCCGGCGCTGAGCCGCGTGCGCCGGGTATTTTCCTCTGGCGGCGCCCTGCCCCTGCAGGCCGCGCGGCAGTTGCGCGACAGCCTCGGCCAGTGGCCGACCGAGATCTTCGGCAGTTCGGAGACCGGTGGCATCGCCTGGCGCCAGGGCGGCGAGCTGTGGCGGCCATTCGCCGGTGTGCGCGCCAGCCTGAACAGTGCAGGCGCGCTGCGTATCGCGTCGCCGTACCTGCCCAGCGGGCATATCGAGCAGACCGCCGATGGCGCCAGACTCGAGGCCGACGGACGCTTCGAGCTGCTGGGGCGCCTCGACCGCATCGTCAAGCTGGAAGAACAACGCATTTCCCTGCCCATGCTCGAACAGGCGCTGGCCAGTCATCCCTGGGTCGAAGACGCGCGTCTCGGCGTGATCCAGACCAATCGCGCCTACCTGGGTGCGCTGGTCGCCTTGAGCGACGCCGGCCTGCACGCCCTGCGTAACCAGGGTCGCCGCACCCTGACCGGGCGACTGCGCCAGCACCTCGGCGAACACTGCGCCGCGCTGGCGCTGCCACGCCGCTGGCGTCTGGTCCGTCAGCTGCCGCTGAACGCTCAGGGCAAGCTGCCGCAAGCCGAGCTGGAGACTCACCTGTCTGCCCCGCGCACCCAGCAACCGCAGCTGCTCGGCCAGCGCGAAGCGGACGCTCAGTGGCACCTCGAGCTGGAGGTGCCGCTGGATCTGGCCCACTTCACCGGGCACTTCCCGCAAACCCCGGTGCTGCCCGGCGTAGTGCAGATCGACTGGGCGCAGCAGCTGGCGCGGCAACTGTTCCCTGAGCTGCCGCCACGCTTCTGCGGCATGGAAGTGCTGAAATTCCAGCAGCTGGTGCGCCCCGGCGATCGCCTGCAGCTGTCGCTGCGCTTCGACGCCTGCCGCGGCAAGCTGTATTTCGCCTACCGCAACGGCGAGGCGGCCTGTTCCTCGGGGCGCATCCTACTGGCGGCCGCCCATGCGTAAGGAGCCCCTTAACAGCGTTGGCGAGGCAGTCAGCGCCAGGCAAGAACGGGCGAAGAAGCGCAGTTTACCGGCGTTAAATGAGCATTCTGAGCCTGTTCTTAACGCAGCGATGGCAACGCAGGTAGCTTTTCAGGGGCTCCACAAGCCCTGCGCGGTGATCCCGGTGTACAACCACGAACAGGCCCTGGCCCAGGTGGTGCAGGCCCTGCGCGCCAGTGGCTGGCCCTGCGTGCTGGTCGACGATGGCTCCCATCCCGGCTGTGCGCGAGTGATCGAACAGGTGGTGGCGCAGACCGCCAGCCACCTGCTGCGCCTGCCGAGCAACCAGGGCAAGGGCGGCGCGGTGATGGCCGGTCTGCGTGAAGCCGCGCGCCTGGGCTACAGCCATGCGCTGCAGGTCGACGCCGACGGCCAGCACGACCTGGACAACCTCGGCGACTTTCTCGCTGCCTCGCAGGCCCATCCCCAGGCGCTGATCTGCGGCTACCCGCGCTACGACGCCAGCGTGCCCAAGAGCCGCCTCTACGCCCGCTACCTGACCCATGTCTGGGTGTGGATCAACAGCCTGTCGCTGCACATCCGCGACTCCATGTGCGGCTTTCGCATCTACCCGCTGACGCCGACCCTGGCCTTGCTCGACACGGTGACGATCGGCAAGCGCATGGACTTCGACACGGACATCCTGGTGCGCCTGAGCTGGCGCAATCAGCCGATGCGCTGGT
Organism: Pseudomonas sp. SJZ079; assembly: GCF_007993865.1. Lineage (GTDB taxonomy): Bacteria > Pseudomonadota > Gammaproteobacteria > Pseudomonadales > Pseudomonadaceae > Aquipseudomonas. Next base: position 188,291 of record NZ_VIUH01000002.1, read on the forward strand.
TGCCGGTGCGCGTGCATTACCCGGCGGACGGCGTCTCGCATTTCCGCCTGCTGGAAGACAACCTGCTGATCTCCAGGATGCACGCCAGGCTGTTCTTCGGCATGCTCTGGCGCGCCCCGCAGCTGCTCTGGCGCAGGTGGCGCGGATGAACCCACAGCACTGGGCCCAGCACCAGGAACGCGGCAGCTTCCTGCTGATGCGCTTGACCGCCTGGGCCACGCGCCACCTCGGCCGGCGCCTGCTCAGCCCGCTGCTGCACCTGATCGTGCTGTACTTCTTCCTGTTCGGTCGCCGCGCCCGCCAGAGCATCTGGGACTATCAGCGGCGGCTGGCGCTCTGGAGCGGTCGCGAGGCCCTGCGCCCGAGCCTGCGCTCGGTGTTCGGCCAATTCATGGCCTTCGCCGACGCCCTGCTGGACAAGCTCGACGTGTGGAACGGTCGCCTGCGCCTGGAACAGATCGAGATCCGCGACCCGGCCAACCTGCGCGCACAGCTGCAGGGCCCGCGCGGACAGATGCTGGTCGGCGCGCACCTGGGCAACCTCGAGGTGTGCCGCGCCCTGGCCGAACTCGGCGAGCAAGTGCAGATGAATGTCCTGGTGCACACCAAACACGCCGCCCAGTTCAACCGCCTGCTCGGCCAGGCCGGCGCCAGCCACCTGCGGCTGATCCAGGTCAGCGAGCTGGACCCGGCGATCATGCTGCAACTGAGCCAGCGCCTGGAACGTGGCGAATGGCTGGCCATCGCCGGTGACCGCGTGCCGTTGCATGGCGCGCGCAAGACCCGGGTGGACTTCCTCGGCCAGCCCGCCGATCTGCCGCAAGGCCCCTGGCTGCTGGCCGGATTGCTGCAATGCCCGATCAACCTGCTGTTTTGCCTGAAACAGGCACAGCGCTATCAACTGACCCTGGAACCCTTCGCCGAACGCATCGAATGGCGCCGCAGCGAACGCGAGCAGGTGATCCGCGGCTGGGCCCAACGCTATGCCGATCGCCTCGGCCATCACTGCCTGCAAGCGCCGCAGCAATGGTTCAACTTCTTCCCTTTCTGGAATAGCCATGACGACACACCAGCCTGAAGCCGTCGTATTCGGCGAGCGCCCGCTGAGCATCGAGCAGGTAGTCAGCCTCGCTCAGGGCCACAGCGCCACGCAGCTGCAAAGCGATAACGCCTTCCGCCAACGCATCGCCAAGGGCGCGCAGTTCCTCGACTCGCTGCTGGATAAAGAGGGCGTGATCTACGGCGTCACCACCGGCTATGGCGACTCCTGCGTGGTCGCGGTGCCGCTGCATCAGGTCGAGGCGCTGCCGCGCCACCTGTATACCTTCCACGGCTGCGGCCTGGGCAAACTGCTCGACCCGGCGGCCACCCGCGCGGTGTTGGCGGCGCGTTTGCAGTCGCTGTGCCAGGGCGTGTCCGGGGTGCGCATCGAGCTGCTGCAGCGCCTGCAGGCCTTTCTCGACTACGACATCCTGCCGCAGATCCCGGAGGAGGGTTCGGTCGGCGCCAGCGGCGACCTGACCCCGCTGTCCTACGTCGCCGCCACCCTCAGCGGCGAGCGCGAGGTGCTCTACCGCGGCGTGGTGCGCAGCTCCGCCGAGGTGCATGCCGAGCTGGACTGGCAGCCGCTGACCCTGCGCCCGAAAGAAGCCCTGGCGCTGATGAACGGCACCGCGGTGATGACCGGGCTGGCCTGCCTGGCGTTCTCCAGGGCCGACTACCTGCTCAAGCTGGCCAGCCGCATCACCGCGCTCAACGTAGTGGCGCTGGCCGGCAACCCGGAACACTTCGACGAGCGCCTGTTCGCCGCCAAACCGCATCCGGGGCAGATGCAGGTGGCTGCCTGGCTGCGCCAGGACCTCGCCATCGATGCGCCGACGCCGCCGTTGCACCGCCTGCAGGACCGCTACTCGCTGCGCTGCGCACCGCACGTGCTGGGGGTCATGGCCGACAGCCTGGGGCTGCTGCGGCAATTCATCGAAATCGAACTGAACAGTGCCAACGACAACCCGTTGATCGACGCCGAGGCCGAGCGCGTGCTGCACGGTGGACACTTCTACGGCGGGCATATCGCCTTCGCCATGGACAGCCTGAAAAACCTGGTGGGCAACGTCGCCGACCTGCTCGACCGGCAGCTCGCCCTGCTGGTGGATGCGCGCTACAACCACGGTCTGCCGAGCAACCTGTCCGGCGCCCCGGCGGCGACCGCGATGATCAACCACGGTTTCAAGGCCGTGCAGATCGGCGCCAGCGCCTGGACCGCCGAAGCGCTGAAAAACGGCATGCCGGCCAGCCTGTTCTCGCGCTCCACCGAATGCCACAACCAGGACAAGGTGAGCATGGGCACCATCGCCGCCCGCGACGCCTTGCGCAGCCTGGAGCTGACCGAACAGGTCGCCGCCGCCACCCTGCTGGCCGCCAACCAGGGCGTCTGGCTGCGCCTGCGCGACGAACCGCGCCAGCTGCCGGCGCCGCTGGCCGAAATGCGCGCACAACTGGCCAGTGATTTTCCACCGGTGATCGAAGACCGCGCCCTGGAAGGCGAGCTGCGCCTGTGCCTTGAGCGTATCCGCGCGCAGCACTGGAGGCTGTATGCGTAAAGCTGGCGTGCTGCAGGCCGAGGTCGAAATCCTCGTGCCGTTCTTCGACGTCGACTCGATGGAGGTGGTCTGGCACGGGCATTACGTCAAGTACCTGGAAGTCGCGCGCTGCGCCCTGCTCGAGCGCCTCGAGCACAACTACACGCAGATGCGCGCAGCCGGCTACGCCTGGCCGATCATCGACCTGCAGCTGCGCTACATACGCGGCGCGCAATTCGGCCAACGCATCATCGTGCGCGCCGACCTGATCGAGTGGCAGAACCGCCTGAAGATCAACTACCTGATCTGCGACGCCGTCAGCGGCGAACGCCTGACCCGCGCCAGCACGGTGCAGGTGGCGGTGGACATCGCCAGCCGCGAGATGCAACTGGCCTCGCCCAAGGTGTTCGTCACGGCCGTGGAGCAGGCACTCGCATGATCCGCGCGCTACTGCTGGCCGGCCTGCTGCTGTGCGCGTCCTTGGCCCAGGCCTTCGACCTCGAGCAACTGAGTGCCCAACTGGCCAAACCAGCGCTAGTGCGCGGCCCCTTCATCCAGGAGAAACACCTGCGCGCCCTGCCCCAGCCACTGACCAGCAAGGGCCGGTTCGTCCTGTCTGCCGAGCACGGCCTGCTCTGGCAACTGCGCAGCCCACTGCACCAGGACTACCGCATCGACGCCAACGGCATCGCCCGGCGCACCGAGCAGGGCTGGCAACGGCAAGCCGGGCAGGACAGCGCCGGGCAACAGAGCCGGCTGTTTCTCGCCGTGCTCAAGGGCGATCACGCCGGCCTGGCCCGCGATTTCGAGCTGCACCTCGGCGGCAGCGCCGACGCCTGGCAACTCAGCCTGACCCCACGCTCCTTGCTGCTGAAACAGGTTTTCCGCGTCATCCAGATTCAGGGCGGCGCGCTGGTCGAGCGCATCGAGCTGCAGGAAACCCAGGGCGACAGCACCCTGTTGCGCCTGCCAGACAGCCAGCCGGGCGACAGCCTAAGCCCCCAGGAGCGCCACGACTTTGCCGATTGAGCGCTACCTGCCACGACTGTTCGGCGTGCTGTTGCTGGCCCTGCTGGCCCTGACCGCCTGGCAATGGCGCAACGGCCCACCGCTGGCGACCAGCCTGCTGAGCCTGCTGCCGCATGGCGCCGGTGACCAGCTGGTGCAGCGCGCCGAGCAGCGCATGCAGGAACCGCTGAACCGTGAGGTGCTGCTGTTGATCGGCCACCCGCAGCGCGAACAGGCCATCGAACTGGTGCGCCAGGTCGCCGAGGACTGGCGCAGCTCCGAACGCTTCGCCCAACTGCAGTGGCGCCTGGACAGCGACCTCAGCGCCCTGCGCCAGCAGTTGCGCAGCAGCCGCCTGGACCTGTTGCCGGCGGCCACTCGAGCGCAGCTGATCGAGCAGCCCGAGGCCTTTATCCAGCAGCGCGCCGCGCAACTGTTCGACGCCTTCGCCGGCTACAGCCTGCTGCCGCTCGAACAGGACTGGCTGGGTCTCGGCGCCCGCGCCCAGCAGACGCTCAACCCGCAGCACCGTATTCAGGCCGATCTCGGCAGCGGCGTCCTGCTGCTGCAGGACCGGGGCATGACCTGGGCGCTGTTGCGCGCACGCACCCGGGATGGCGCCTTCGACCTGCAGGCCCCGGCGGAGATCGCCGCCGCCGTACACCGCGCACGCGACACGGTCGGCGCCCAGGGCGGCCAACTGCTGGCCGCCAGCGGCATGCTCTACGCCGCCGCCGGCCAAGCCACGGCCGCACGCGAAATCAGCTGGATCGGTGGCGGCGCCCTGCTCGCGACGTTGCTGTTGCTGCTGCTGGCCTACCGCCGCGCACGGGTGCTGGTCAGCCTGCTGCCGGTCGGCGTGGCGCTGCTCGCCGGCAGCAGCGCCTGCGTGCTGCTGTTCGGCCAGGTCAACATCATGACCCTGGTCCTCGGCACCAGCCTGATCGGCGTGGCGCTGGACTTTGCCCAGCACTATCTGAGTAAAAGCTGGGGCCAGAGTAACTGGCACAGCTGGAGCGCCCTGCGTGCGACCCTGCCCGGCCTCAGCCTGAGCCTGGCGACCAACCTGATCGGCTACCTGGCGCTGGCCTTCACCCCCTTCCCGGCGCTGAGCCAAGTCGCGGTGTTTTCCGCCGCCGGCCTGATTGCCGCTTACCTCTGCGCGGTGTGCCTGCTACCGGCCTGGCTCAGCGGCCTGCGCCTGAGCCCCGCGCCGGCGCTGCTCGGCGGCAGTCAGCGCCTGCTGGCCTGGCGGGCAGCGTTGCTCGCCAAAATCGGCAACGGGCCACTGCTCGGGCTGCTGGCGTTGTTCTGCGTCGGCGGCCTGCTGCAACTGCACACCCAGAACGACCTGCGCCAATGGCTGGGTCAGCAGCCGCAGTTGCTCGCCGAGGCTAGGCAGATCGCCGAGCTGACCGGGCAACAGCCCACCAGCCAGTTCTTCCTGGTGCGCGCCGCCGACCCGCAGCAACTGCTGCAACGCCAGGCCACGCTGAGCGCACGCCTGGATCAGGTCGTGGCCAGCGACCAGCTGCGCAGCTACCGCTCGCTCAACCAGCTGCTCGCCCCGGCCAGCCAACAACCGGCGCTGCGCGAGGCCCTACAGGCCTTGCCGCAGCACTGGCAACCATTGCTGGCCGCCGGCATTCCCGAAGCCGCCTTGCGCGCGGAACTCGAACAGCTGCTGGAGACACCGCCCATCAGCCTCGAACAGGCCCTCGCCGGCCCGCTCGGCGAGGCCTGGCGCCCGCTCTGGCTGGGCCGCAGCGACAACGGCGTGGCCGGTCTGATCAGATTGCAAGGCCCGGCCGACATGGCCGCCTTACGCGCGGCGGCCGAAGGCCTCGACGGCGTGCAACTGGTCGATCGCCTGGGCGAGCTGAACGGCCTGTTCGCCGCCACCCAACTGAGCGCCGCCGAGCTCAAGCTGGCGTCCTGCGCCGCGATCCTGCTGCTGCTGAGCCTGCCGTTCGGCCTGCGTGGCGCCCTGCGGGTGGTCTGCCTGCCGCTGCTGGCGGCCCTGACCGCGCTGGCCTGCCTCGGTTGGCTCGGCCAGCCGCTGACCCTGTTCAGCCTGTTCGGCCTGCTGCTGATCACCGCCATCGGCGTCGACTACGCGATCCTCATGCGCGAGAACATCGGCGGCCCGGCGGTCAGCCTGCTCGGCACCCTGCTCGCGGCCCTGACCAGCTGGCTGTCCTTCGGCCTGCTGCTGGTCAGCCAGACCCCGGTGATTGCCAACTTCGGCCTGGCGGTCAGCCTTGGCCTGTTCTTCTGTTTCCTGCTGGCACCCTGGGCCAGTCCGGCCACGCGCCGCGGCACGACGCAGACCACTGACCAGACCGCCATTCCCTGGGATGAACTCAGCCGCCCAATGGCCAACCCCAGCACCGACGGGTGCCCGCCGCGGGCTGTGCCGCAGCTTGATAAGGACTGTCAATGAACCGCGCCGCCACCAGCTATGTCGAAGAAACCCCGTTCGGTTTCTGGTTCCTGCAGAGCCATGTCTGGCGGCACCACGTGCTGCGCGTGGCGATCGACGACCTCAAGCGCCTGATCGACGCGCCGCGGCCCAGCGCACCGGTGCTGCTGGATGCCGGCTGCGGCCAGGGCAAATCCTTCGGCCTGCTCAACGCGGCCTTCCAGCCGGCACAACTGATCGGCCTGGATGCCGACCCGCACAGCCTCGCCTGCTCGCGCGCCGAGGCCGAGCGCCTGGGCCTGGACGTGCAGCTGATCGCCAGCGATTGCGCGGCGATCCAGCTGGCCGATGCCAGCGTCGACCTGCTGTTCTGTCACCAGACCTTCCACCACCTGGTCGAACAGGACAAAGCCCTGGCCGAGTTCTGGCGAGTGCTCAAACCCGGCGGCCTGCTGCTGTTCGCCGAATCGACCAAGTTCTACATCGACACCTGGGTGATCCGCTGGCTGTTCCGCCACCCCATGCAGGTGCAGAAGAGCGCCGCGGAGTACCTGGCCATGCTGCGCGCTCAGGGTTTCGTGTTTAGCGAGCACAATGTCGCCTACCCCTATCTGTGGTGGAGCCGCGCCAAGGACTTCGGCCTCTTGGAGCGCTCGGGGCTGCGCCAGCCCAAGCCGTTCGGTCAGCGCGACGAGACCCTGGTCAACGTGGTGGCGCGCAAGCCGCTGGAGCCAGTCGTACGATGATCCGCGCGACCTTGCTGGGCCTGTGCCTGCTGCTCGGCGCCTGCGCCGCGCGCACCCCACTGCCACTCGTGCCAGCGCAGCTGGTTACGGCGCTGCCGCTGTCCCTGCATATCCGCCGTGAGCAGGCCGGCCAGCAGCAGGACTGGTTGCTGGTGCTGCAGCGCGAGGACGCGGTCCTGCGCTGGTCGCTGTTCGATCCGCTGGGCGTGCCACTCGCCCGGCAACAGTTGAGCGCAGGCAAATGGCGCAATGACGGCCTGCTGCCGCCGAATGGCGAAGCCCGCGAGCTGTTCGCCGCCCTGCTGTTCGCCCTGACGCCAGGCGACGCTCTGGCGCTTTACTACCCTGCGGGCAGCTGGCAGATCGCGGCCGATGGTCAGCGCCGACTTAACCCGGCGTGGCAGATCGGCTACCGTGCACCGCTGAATTTCACCCTGAACACCATGCGCGGCCTGAGTTATCGGGTCAGTGCACTTGCCGCCGAAGAAGGTTCCTGATGCCCAGCTACCTCAACGCCCTCGGCCTGATCTGCGCCCTCGGCCAAGGCAAACAGGCCGTCGCCGACGCGCTGTTCGCCGGCGATGCCAGCGGCATGCGCCTGCAGGACGGCTGGGTGGCCGACCGCAGCCTGACCCTGGGCGCGGTGCGCGCCGAGTTGCCGCCAATGCCGGCCGGCCTGCAGGCCTCGCACAGCCGCAACAACCAGTTGCTGCTGGCCGCCGCCCTGGAGATCGAGCCGCAGATTCGCGCCGCCATCGAAACCTACGGACCCGAGCGGGTCGCCGTGGTCCTCGGCACCAGCACCTCGGGCATCCATGAAGCCAGTCAGAGCATCGCCGTCTTTGTCCACGACGGCGCCCTGCCCGCGGACTACCGCTACGCCCAGCAGGAGATGGCCGCCCCGGCGACCTTCCTCGCCGACTGGCTGGGCCTGAGCGGCCCGGCCTATTGCCTGTCCACCGCCTGCACTTCGAGCGCCCGCGCCTTGCTCAGCGCCCATCGGCTGCTGCAGCAGGGTCATTGCGACGCGGTGCTGTGCGGCGGCGTGGACAGCCTGTGCCGCCTGACCCTGAACGGCTTCTGCGCCCTGGAAGCGGTCAGCGCCGAGCGCTGTAACCCCTTCTCGGTCAACCGCCAAGGCATCAATATCGGCGAGGGCGCGGCGCTATTTCTCATGACTAAAGAGCTGATGACCCGGGAGCCGGCCTCCATCGCCCTGCTCGGCGGCGGCGCCAGCTCGGATGCCTACCACATCTCCGCCCCGCAGCCGCAGGGCCTCGGCGCGCAACAGGCGATGCGCAAGGCCCTGGCCGCCGCGGGCATGGCGGCCGAGCAGATCGACTACCTCAACCTGCACGGCACCGCCACCGCGCACAACGATGCGATGGAGAGCCTGGCGGTGCAGGCACTGTTCCCCCAGGGCGTGCCCTGCTCCTCGACCAAACCGCTGACCGGCCACGCCCTGGGCGCCGCCGGGGCGCTGGAGGCGGCGTTCTGCTGGCTGAGCCTGAGCCCCTACAACCGCGACAACCTGCTGCCGCCGCACCTGTGGGACGGCCAGGCCGAAGGTCAGCTGCCGCGCCTGCACCTGGTCGCCCAGGGCACACGCCTGGCGCACAAGCCCCAGCGGCGCCTGATGAGCAACTCCTTCGCCTTCGGCGGCAACAACCTGTCACTGATCCTCGGAGACGCGCCATGAGCCTGTGGCCCATTGCCGAGCTGCTGCCGCATGCCGGCGACATGATCCTCCTCGATGAGGTGCTGCGTTACGGTGACGAGGATGTGGAAACCCGTCTGACCGTGCGCCCCGGCGGCCTGTTCAACCAGGCCGATGGCAGCCTGCCGGCCTGGGTCGGCATCGAGCTGATGGCGCAGAGCATCGCCGCCTATGCCGGCTGCCACGCGCGCCAGGCCGGAGAGCCGGTGGCGCTGGGCTTCCTGCTCGGCACGCGCAACTTCCAGTGCAACGTCGAGCGTTTTCCGGCCGGCGTCGAGCTGCGCATCAGCGCGCTGCGCTCGCTGCAGGACGACAACGGCATGGGCGTCTTCGAGTGCCACCTGCACGGCCCGAACATCCACGCCGAAGCGCGCCTCAACGTGTTCCGCCCGCCGCAGGTGGAGCGCTATCTTCAGGAACAACCCGAGGAGCGCGGACAATGAGTGAGGTTATTTGGCTGACCGGCCGCAGCCGCTGCCCCATAATCCGCGCCAGCGCCGAACAGCCGCGCGCCACCGTATTGAGAACTTTTCCATGACTGACACCATCCTGGTGACCGGCTCCAGCCGGGGCATCGGCCGTGCCATTGCCTTGCGCCTGGCCCAGGCCGGCTTCGATATCGTCCTGCATTGCCGCTCGCGCCGCGACGAAGCGCAGGCCGTACAGGCGCAGATCGAGGCCCTCGGCCGCCAGGCGCGCATCCTGCAGTTCGATGTAGCCGAACGCAGCGCCTGTCGCGAACAGCTGGAAGCCGACGTCGAGGCCCATGGCGCCTACTACGGCGTGGTGTGCAACGCCGGTCTGACCCGCGACGGCGCCTTTCCGGCGCTCAGCGAAGACGATTGGGACCTGGTCATGCGCACCAACCTCGACGGTTTCTACAACGTCCTGCAGCCGCTGAGCATGCCGATGATCCGCCGGCGCAAGCCAGGGCGCATCGTCTGCATCACCTCGGTGTCCGGGATGATCGGCAACCGTGGCCAGGTCAACTACAGCGCCTCCAAGGCCGGCGTGATAGGCGCGGCCAAGGCCCTGGCCATCGAGCTGGGCAAGCGCAGGATCACGGTCAACTGCGTGGCCCCCGGCTTGATCGACACCGAGATGCTCGACGAGCAGGTGCCGGTCGGGGAAATCCTCAAGATGATCCCGGCGCAGCGCATGGGCACCCCCGAGGAAGTGGCCGGCGCGGTGAATTTTCTGATGTCCGAGGAGGCGGCCTATATCACCCGCCAGGTCCTCGCGGTGAATGGCGGGTTATGTTGATGAACGGCGTCAAACGAGTAGTAGTCACCGGCATGGCCGGCATCACCTCGCTGGGCAACGACTGGCCGAGCATCGAGGCGGCCTTGCGCAGCAATCGCAGCGGTATCCGCTACATGCACGAATGGGATCGCTTCGCCGAGCTGAATACCCGCCTGGGCGGGCCGATCGACGCCTTCACGGTGCCCAAGCACTGGACCCGCAAGCAGCTGCGCAGCATGGGCCGGGTGTCCAAGCTGGCGGTCTATGCCGCCGAACGTGCGCTGGCAGATGCCGGCCTGCTCGGCGACGCGTCGATCCGCGATGGCCGCATGGGCGTGGCCTGCGGCTCGTCCACCGGCAGCACCGACGAGATCAAGGCATTCGGCAACATGCTGCTCAATTCGGTGGCCGATGGCCTCAACGCCAACTCCTATGTGCGCATGATGCCGCACACCACGGCGGCGAATATCAGCATCTTCTTCGGCCTCACCGGCCGCCTGATCCCCACCTCCAGCGCCTGCACCAGCGGCAGCCAGGGCATCGGCTACGCCTACGAGGCGATCAAGTTCGGCCGCCTGCCGCTGATGCTCGCCGGTGGCGCCGAGGAGCTGTGCCCGACCGAGGCCATGGTGTTCGACGCCCTGTACGCCACCAGCCTGAAGAACGACACCCCACAGTCTTCACCACGGCCCTACGACAGCGGCCGCGATGGCCTGGTGATCGGCGAAGGCGCCGGCATTCTGGTGCTCGAAGAGCTCGAGCACGCCCTGGCGCGCGGGGCGACCATCCACGCCGAGATCGTCGGTTTCGGCAGCAACGCCGACGGCCAGCACACCACCAAGCCGGAACACACGACCATGCGCCGCGCCATGCAACTGGCCCTGGAGGACGCCGAGCTGGCGCCCGCCGCCATCGGCTATGTCAACGGTCACGGCACCGCCACCGAGCAAGGCGATGTCGCCGAGACCCTGGCCACCAGCAACCTGTTCGGGCCGCGCATGCCGATCAGCTCGCAGAAGAGCTTCTTCGGCCACACCCTCGGCGCCTGCGGTGCGCTGGAGTCCTGGTTCAGCATCGAGATGATGAACCGCGACCAGTACGTGCATACCCTCAACCTGGATCAGGTCGATCCGGCCTGCGCCGAACTGGACTACCTGCGCGGCGAGTTCCGTGCGATGCGCAACCAGTACGTGATGAACAACAACTTCGCCTTCGGTGGGGTCAACACCTCGCTGATCTTCCGCCGCTGGCAGTGAAACCATCGTCTAACCATCCGAGAAAGGAAACTCCCCCATGCTCCGCGCACTCCTGCTGTCCATTGCCCTGAGCGCCCTGGTTGGCTGCACCAGCAAGCCCATCGAGAACATTCAGCAAACAGTCCCCGGCGCCAGCGTGCGCAGCAGCGCCGACATGCAGCAGGCCATTGTCCGCGCCCTGAACAAGCGTGAGTGGCTGGTGCAACGCGTCAGCCCGATCGACATTCAGGCCGAGATCACCCAGCGCGGTCGCCATCACGCGGAGATCAGCATCCCTTACAGCGCCAGCCAGTTCGCCATCCAATACCGCGACAGCTGGGGCCTCGATCAGCAGGACGGCAAGATCCACCGCAACTACAACCGCTGGGTCGACAACCTGCGCACCGACATCCTTCAGGAACTGCAAGCCCAGAGCCTAGGCCAGCCTTGAGCGCCGCCGTGCCACCCTTTCAGCAACCCCAGGTATCGCCGTGTGCTCCAGTAGTTTCGCGTTGCATCCGCGCTGGTTAGGCAAAGTCCTGGTTTATGCCCTGGCTCTGCTGGCGCTGTCGGCCTGCGGTACCCTGTCGCGCCTGCAGGTCGACCCTACTGACCAGCAGGCGCAGCGCCTGGCCCGTAACGGCGACCTGCAGGCCGAGGTCGACGCCCTGGCCCAGCCGCTGATCGATTCGCGGCATACCCCCGGCATCGTGGTCGGCGTACTCGACGCGGATGGGCAGAAGCACTTCTTCGGTTACGGCGTGACCGACCACCTCACTGGCAGCAAGCCGGACGGCAGTACCTTGTTCGCCGTCGGCTCACTGAGCAAAGGGTTTGTCGGCGACATCGCCGCCCTGCTGGTGCAGGACGGCACGTTGCGCTGGAGCGACACCCTGGAGCAGCTGCTGCCCGCCGGCAGCGCACTCAGTGACGACGCCAAGCGGATCACTCTGCTGCAGCTGGCCACCCACACCTCGGGCCTGCCGCGTCAGCCCATGACGCCACAGACGCTGCGCTACTTCATCGAATACCTGTTCACCGGCAACAGCTTCTACCGGCACTTCGATCGCCGCTACCTGCTCAACTACCTGGCCGACTTCGAACGCCCCGAGCGGCTCGAGCCGCAGTACTCGAACATCGGTTATGGTCTGCTCAGCCATGTACTGGAGTTGCACAGCGGCGAGAAAATCGATGAACTGCTGCAGGCCAGGGTTGCCGTACCGCTCGGCTTGAGCAACACCGACTATCTGGCGCAGCACCTGCCGGGCTACCCCCAGCGGGCGCGTGGCCATGCCGGCGACCAACCCAAGTTCATCCGCCGCGGGCAGCCGGTGCCCGACTGGCAGTTCACCGACATCCTGCATGGCACGGCCGCCCTCTATTCGAATGCCGATGACCTGCTCAGTTACGCGGCGGCGCATCTGTACGGCAGTGCTGATGCCAAGATGGATGCGGCCCTGCAGGACACTTTGCAGGTACGGGTCAAGCGCCAGAAAGAAGCGGCCGCAGTGGCCTGGATTGCCGATGACCTCGGCGCCCAGACCCTCACCTATCAGGTCGGTCTGGTCGCCGGCTACTCCAGCTACCTGGGCCTGGACAGCCGACACAAGACCGCCGTGGTGGTGCTGCAGAACAGCTTCAACTGGGACAACGCCGTCGGCCACACGCTGTTGCTGCGCATGGCCGGCGCGCTGGATATGCAGCGCAACGCCTGCTTGCCGGCTATCGGCCAGCAATAAACAGGGCCGCAGCGGCGACCCTGTTTACCCCAGTGCGCCGGCTCAGGCGTGATAGGCCGCCGACAGTTCGTGCACCGCCTCGAGGAAGGCAGCGGCATGCGCCGGGTCGACCTCCGGGGTAATGCCATGGCCGAGATTGAACACATGGCCGTTACCCTGGCCGTAGCTGGCCAGGATGCGCGCGACTTCGGCGCGGATGGCCGCCGGCTTGGCGTAGAGCACCGTGGGGTCCATGTTGCCTTGCAGGCTGACCTGCTCACCGACGCGCCGACGCGCCTCGCCGATGTCGCAGCTCCAGTCCAGGCCCAGGGCATCGGCGCCGGTGGCGGCCATCGACTCCAGCCACAGGCCGCCGTTCTTGGTGAACAGGATCACCGGCACCTTGCGCCCGTCACGCTCACGGATCAGCCCCGTGACTATCTTCTGCATGTAGGCCAGGGAGCATTCCTGGTAGGCCGCCGACGACAGGTTACCGCCCCAGGTGTCGAAGATCTGCACGGCTTGCGCACCGGCCTCGATCTGCCCATTGAGGTAGCTGATGACCGACTGCGCCAGCTTGTCGAGCAGCAAGTGCATGGCCTGCGGGTTGTCGTAAAGCATGGCCTTGGACTTGCGGAAGTCCTTGGAGGAACCGCCCTCGACCATGTAGGTGGCCAGGGTCCAGGGGCTGCCGGAGAAGCCGATCAGCGGTACCCGGCCATTCAGCTCGCGACGAATGGTGCGCACCGCGTCCATCACGTAACCGAGGTCCTGCTGCGGATCGGGGATCGGCAGCGCCTCGATATCGGCCAGGCTACTGATCACCTTCTTGAAGCGCGGCCCTTCGCCGGTCTCGAAGTACAGGCCCTGGCCCATGGCATGGGGAATGGTGAGGATGTCGGAGAAGAGGATCGCCGCATCCAGCTGTGGATAACGATCCAGCGGCTGCAGGGTCACCTCGCAGGCGAACTCGGGGTTCATCATCAGGCTCATGAAATCACCGGCCTTGGCCCGGCTGGCGCGGTACTCCGGCAGGTAGCGACCGGCCTGACGCATCATCCACACAGGGGTGACGTCGACGGGTTGCTTGAGCAGGGCACGCAGGAAGCGATCGTTCTTCAGGGCGGTCATGGGCAGGGTTCCTGAGAATTCAGTCAGCAAAAAGTGGAGGCATTTTCGCAGAGCGCACAGCAAAAGGCACGGCGAGTGCCGTGCCTTTTATCCATCGCGACGATTTGTCCCAGCTGGCCTCGCTGGGTAGGCTGGCGTAGAGCCTAGCGAAACCCAGGCATAGCGGCAGGTGTCGCTGGGTTTCGCCGAAAAAACGGCTCTACCCAGCCTAGCGTCTCTGAGCGTTACTCGCGAAGGTCAGGGCCGCACCCATTCCCTTCGGGCAACGGCATTTCCCACGTCCATGTGGGTCACAAGGCGCAACGCATTAACAGCCGCAGTAGCTCAGACGCCGAGATAGTCGAGGATGCCTTCGGCGGCGTTGCGCCCCTCGAAGATCGCCGTCACCACCAGGTCGGAACCACGCACCATGTCGCCACCGGCGAAAATCTTCGGGTTGCTGGTCTGGTGCTTGAAAGCGCTCTGCTCCGGTGCAACCACACGGCCCTGGCTGTCGGTCTGGATCTCGAACTGCTCAAACCAGGAGGCCGGGCTCGGGCGGAAGCCAAAGGCGATCAGTACGGCTTCGGCCGGAATGATCTCCTCGGAACCGGGGATCGGCTCGGGAACGCGACGACCGCGGGCATCCGGCTCGCCAAGACGGGTTTCGACTACCTTGACGCCTTCCACCCGGTCCTCGCCGACGATGGCGATGGGCTGACGATTGAACAGGAAGCTGACGCCCTCTTCCTTGGCGTTCTTCACCTCTTTGCGCGAGCCGGGCATGTTCTCTTCGTCGCGACGATAGGCGCAGGTCACCGCCTTGGCGCCCTGACGGATCGAAGTGCGATTGCAGTCCATCGCGGTGTCGCCACCGCCCAATACCACAATCTTCTTGCCGCGCATGTCGATGAAGTCTTCCGGCGCCTTCTCGAAACCGAGGTTGCGATTGACGTTGGCGACCAGGAAATCCAGGGCGTCATACACGCCAGGCAGGTCTTCGCCGGGGAAGCCGCCCTTCATGTAGGTGTAGGTGCCCATGCCCATAAAGACGGCGTCGTACTCATCGAGCAATTGCGCCATGGTCACGTCCTTGCCGATTTCGGTGTTCAGGCGGAACTCGATGCCCATGCCGCTGAAGACTTCGCGACGATGGCTCAATACGCTCTTTTCCAGCTTGAACTCAGGAATACCGAAGGTCAGCAGGCCGCCGATCTCCGGATTCTTGTCGAACACCACCGGGGTCACGCCGCCGCGCACCAGCACGTCGGCACAGCCGAGACCGGCCGGGCCGGCGCCGATCACCGCGACCCGCTTGCCGGTCGGCTTGACCTTGGACATGTCCGGGCGCCAGCCCATGGCGAAGGCGGTGTCGGTGATGTATTTCTCCACCGAGCCGATGGTCACCGCACCGAAACCATCATTGAGGGTACAGGCGCCCTCGCACAGACGATCCTGCGGACACACCCGCCCACAGACTTCCGGCAGGGTATTGGTCTGGTGCGACAGCTCCGCCGCCGCCAGGATGTTGCCTTCGGAGACCAGCTTCAGCCAGTTGGGAATGAAGTTGTGCACCGGGCACTTCCATTCGCAATAGGGGTTGCCGCAGCCCAGGCAGCGGTGTGCCTGGTCGGCCGCTTGTGCGGGCTTGAAGGGTTCGTAGATTTCGACGAACTCCTTCTTGCGTTGACGCAACAGCTTCTTCTTCGGGTCTTTGCGCCCGACCTCGATGAACTGGAAGTCGTTATTAAGACGTTCAGTCATTTCAAAACCTCATCAAACTACTGCAGGCGCGCATTATTGCGGGTTGGCACGGGTGCTGGAGAGCAGCGACTTCAGGCTCGCGGCCTTGGGTTTGACCAACCAGAATTTACGCAGGTAGTCGTCCAGGTTTTCCAGGAGGTTTTGCCCCCATTCGCTGGACGTCTCCTGTACATACTCGGCAAGCACACGCTGCAAGTGGCTGCGATAAGACTCCATGGCCTCGCCGCTGATGCGTTGGATCTCCACCAACTCATGGTTAACCCGGTCAACGAAGCTGTTGTCCTGGTCGAGCACGTAAGCGAAGCCGCCGGTCATGCCCGAGCCAAAGTTGTAGCCGGTCTTGCCCAGCACGCAGACGAAGCCGCCGGTCATGTATTCGCAGCAATGGTCGCCAGTCCCTTCGACCACAGTATGCGCACCGGAGTTACGCACGGCAAAGCGCTCACCGGCGGTACCCGCGGCAAACAGTCTGCCGCCGGTGGCGCCGTACAGGCAGGTGTTGCCGATGATGGCGCTGTCCTGGGTCTTGAACGGGCTGCCGGCTGGCGGCACGATGACCAGCTTGCCACCGGCCATGCCTTTGCCCACATAGTCGTTGGCGTCGCCATCCAGATACAGGTTCAGGCCACCGGCGTTCCACACACCAAAGCTCTGCCCGGCACTGCCCTTGAAGCGGAAGGTGATCGGCGCCTTGGCCATGCCTTTGTTGCCATGCACACGGGCAATTTCGCCGGACACCCGCGCGCCGATGGAGCGGTCGCAGTTGCAAATATCCAGGGCGAATTCGCCACCACTGGCTGCATCGATTGCCGGCTTGGCCAACTCGACCATTTTCTCGGCCAACAGGCCCCGGTCGAACGGCGGGTTCTTCTCGACTTCACAGAACTGCGGCTTGTCGGCCGGAATATGCTCGCTGCCCAGCAGCGGACTGAGATCCAGCTGGTTCTGCTTGGCGGTTTCGCCCGGCAATACTTCGAGCAGATCGGTGCGCCCGATCAACTCGCCGAGGCTACTCACGCCGAGCTTGGCCAGCCACTCGCGGGTCTCTTCGGCGACATAGGTGAAGAAGTTCACCACCATGTCGACCGTACCGATGTAGTGGTCCTTACGCAGTTTTTCATTCTGCGTGGCGACACCGGTGGCGCAGTTGTTCAGGTGACAGATGCGCAGGTATTTGCAGCCTAGGGCGATCATCGGCGCGGTACCGAAACCGAAGCTCTCGGCACCGAGGATGGCGGCCTTGATCACGTCGAGGCCGGTCTTCAAACCACCGTCGGTCTGCACCCGTACCTTGCCGCGCAAATCGTTGCCACGCAGGGTCTGGTGGGTCTCGGCCAGGCCCAGTTCCCACGGCGCACCGGCGTATTTGATCGAACTCAACGGCGAAGCGCCAGTGCCACCGTCGTAACCGGAGATGGTGATCAGGTCGGCATAGGCTTTGGCCACACCGGCGGCGATAGTGCCGACCCCGGCTTCCGAAACCAGCTTGACCGAGACCAGCGCCGCCGGATTGACCTGCTTGAGGTCATAGATCAGCTGCGCCAGATCCTCGATCGAATAGATGTCATGGTGCGGCGGCGGCGAGATCAGGGTCACGCCCGGCACCGCGTAGCGCAGCTTGGCGATCAGACCGTTGACCTTGCCACCCGGCAACTGCCCGCCTTCACCGGGTTTGGCGCCTTGGGCCACCTTGATCTGCAGCACTTCGGCGTTGACCAGGTACTCCGGTGTCACGCCGAAACGGCCGGTCGCCACCTGTTTGATCTTCGAACTGCGCACGGTGCCGTAACGGGCCGGATCTTCACCACCCTCGCCGGAGTTGGAGCGCGCGCCCAGGCGGTTCATCGCCTCGGCAATGGCCTCGTGGGCTTCCGGCGACAAGGCGCCGAGCGAGATACCCGCGGAGTCGAAGCGCTGGAGAATCGCCGCCATCGGCTCGACCTGGTCGAGGCTCAGTGGCTGCTCGGCCAACTTGAGCTTGAGCAGGTCGCGGATCATCGACACCGGGCGGGTGTCGACCAGTGTGCTGTATTCCTTGTACTTCTCGTAGCTGCCCTGCTGTACGGCGGCCTGCAGGGTGCCGACCACATCCGGGTTGTAGGCGTGGTACTCGCCACCGTAAACGAACTTGAGCAGGCCACCTTGCTGAATCGGCTTGCGGTTGTTCCAGGCCTCATTGGCCAGCAGCTTCTGTTCCGCCTCGAGATCGACGAAACGCGCGCCCTTGATCCGGCTCGGTACGCCACGGAAGCTCAGGTCGACCACCTCATCGGACAGACCGATGGCCTCGAACAACTGCGCACCGCGGTAAGAGGCAGCCGTGGAGATGCCCATCTTCGAGAGGATCTTCAACAATCCCTTGGTGATGCCTTTGCGGTAATTCTTGAATACTTCATACAGATCGCCGAGCACTTCGCCGGTCCGGATCAGATCACCCAGCACTTCATACGCCAGGAACGGATAGACCGCCGAGGCGCCAAAACCGAGCAGCACGGCATAGTGATGCGGATCACGCGCAGTAGCCGTCTCGACCAGGATGTTGCAATCGCAGCGCAGGCCTTTTTCCACCAGACGGTGATGCACCGCCCCGACCGCCAAAGCGGCATGCACCGGCAATTTGCCCGGGGCGATGTGACGATCGCTAAGCACCAGCAGCACTTTGCCACCGCGCACGGCTTCTTCGGCCTGATCGGCGATATTGCGCACCGCATTTTCCAGGCCCATCGACTCCTCGTAGTTGAGGTCGATGATCTGCCGCTCGAAGCCAGGTGTTTCGAGGTTCAGCAGGGTCCGCCATTTGGCCGGGGAAATGATCGGCGAGCTGAGGATGACCCGCGTGGCATGCGCCGGCGACTCATCGAAGATATTGCGCTCGGCACCGAGGCAGACCTCGAGCGACATGACAATGGCTTCACGCAGCGGATCGATCGGCGGGTTGGTGACCTGCGCGAACTGCTGGCGGAAGTAGTCATAGGGCGAACGCACGCGCTGTGACAGCACCGCCATCGGCGTGTCGTCACCCATAGAGCCGACAGCTTCCTGGCCCTGTTCGGCCAACGGCCGCAGTACCTGATCACGCTCCTCGAAGGTGACCTGGTACATCTTCATGTATTGCTTGAGCTGATCGGCATCGTAGAACGCCGAACCATGGTCGTTATCTTCCATGGTCGCCTGAATACGCAGAGCATTCTTGCGTAGCCACTGCTTATAGGGGTGCCGCGACTTCAGGCGGTTGTCGATATCATCGGTGCTCAGCACCTGACCGGTTTCGGTATCCACCGCCAGAATCTGCCCAGGTCCGACCCGACCCTTGGCGATCACGTCCTCCGGCTGGTAGCCCCACACGCCGATTTCCGAGGCGAGGGTGATGTAGCCATTGGTGGTGGTCACCCAACGCGCCGGACGCAAACCATTGCGATCGAGCAAGCAGACGGCGTAGCGGCCATCGGTGAGCACCACGCCGGCCGGGCCGTCCCAGGGCTCCATGTGCATGGAGTTGTACTCGTAGAAGGCACGCAGGTCCGCGTCCATGGTGTCGACGTTCTGCCAGGCTGGCGGAACGATCATGCGCACACCGCGGAACAGGTCGATACCACCGGTGACCATCAGTTCGAGCATGTTGTCCATGCTCGATGAGTCGGAACCGACACGGTTGACCAGCGGGCCCAACTCATCCAGGTCCCCGATCAAGTCGTTGGCGAATTTGGTGCGCCGAGCCTGGGCCCAGTTGCGGTTGCCGGTGATGGTGTTGATCTCACCGTTATGCGCAAGAAAGCGGAAGGGCTGCGCCAGCGGCCACTTCGGCAGGGTGTTAGTGGAGAAACGCTGGTGGAATACGCAGATGGCCGTCTGCAGGCGCTCGTCACCCAGGTCGGGGTAGAACTGCTGCAAGTCGGCCGGCATCATCAGACCTTTATAGATGATGGTCTTGTGCGAGAAGCTGCAGATGTAATGCTCACTGTCAGCCGCATTGGTCACCGAAGAGCGGCGACGAGCACTGAACAGCTTGATCGCGAACTCCTGATCGCTGAGATCCTCGCCCTCGATGAACACTTGCTCAATCTGCGGCAGCCGCTCCAAGGCCAGACGACCGAGCACGCTAGTGTCGATCGGAACCTTGCGCCAGCCGACCAGTTTCAAACCGGCAGCCAAAATCTCACGATTCATGTTCTCGCGAGCGGCCTCGGCTTTATCGGCGTCCTGATTAAAGAACACCATGCCGACGGCGTACTGCTTCGCCAGTTCGACCGCAAAATGCTCCTGGGCCACGGCGCGCAGAAAGGCATCAGGCTTCTGGATCAACAAACCACAGCCATCACCGGTCTTGCCATCGGCGTTGATCCCACCGCGGTGGGTCATGCAGGTCAGCGCTTCAATAGCTGTCTGCAGCAGGTGATGGCTTGCCTCGCCCTGCATGTGGGCAATCAGGCCGAAGCCGCAGTTATCCTTGAACTCATCAGGATGGTACAAACCTGCTTTCATAGGGACTCTCACCAGGCAGCCTTTAAACAAGGCAAATTGCTTATAATACAGTTACTTACCATGCGCACAGGGCAAAGCCTCAGCTTTGCGCAGGCAAAAGGGAGGTTATTGTACATATCCGCCTAGGCCGTCACAAATCCTGGCGACGACCTACTGAAATTTTATGTCGCGAAAACGAAGGAATGGACCGACAAGTCGTGCTAAAGACCCGTCGGTCACAGAGTGCGAACACCCCCTACATCATCGGGCCTGAGCGATCTCATGCTTGATGCTGGCAAAGGTCCGCGGCCACGGCTTACCCGCTTGCAGCTTGGCCGGCAAGCCCTTGAGCGCCGCCTGAGCGGCAGCATGGGAGGAGAAGCTGCCATAGGTCACGACGTACAGCGCCTGCCCTTGATGCTGCTTCTTGAAATAGTGGTACTCCGCCCCCTGCTCACGCACAAAGGCTTGCGCACTTCGCTCGGCACGCGCTCCAAAAACTTGCAGGGTATAGCGCGAACCCGCCTGCGCCGCATACCAGTCAGCCGCCAACGTGGCTTTGACCGCCGACTTCACCACCGGTGGTGATTCAGGCTTTGGCGCCTGCACCACGGAGACCGGCACCTCGGCCTTGACCGCAGTAGCAGCAGGAGCAATAGGAGCAATAGGAGCAGGAGCAGGACCAGGAGCAGGTAGCGGACGCTCGTCCACGTGCACATCGGCTGCGCTCTCACGCCCTGTCACATCGGCTTCCTCAGCCCCAGTCAAACCGGCTGCCTGAGCCAATGGCTCGCGAATAACCGGCTGAGCCTCGCCAACCAGCGGTAGCGGTAAAGGCTGGCTGGCACCCGCGAACTCAATGGCAGGAGGATTCGGATCGGCTGCGTCAGAAGCCGAGTCGAGCACTGTAGGCGCAACGTTCTGGTCGAGTGGTAACTGCGCCACAGTCGGCACCACCACCTCAGCACCTGAGCGCCCCTGCATCATCCAGGCAGCAAACACCCCAAGCCCCACAACAGCCAATGCCAGTAAGTGCTTTTTCGGCAGACGGAGTGAAAACCCAGATCGCTTAGCCGCGCCTCGCTGAACCAACATGGTCTCAACCAAGGTCTCGCGCGCCACCTGATTAATCAGCCCAGGCCACGCCTCGGACTGCTCATGAATAGCGGTGAGCTGTTCATCGGTAAATACCTCAAGCCCTCGCCCCGCCCCCTCAAGTCGCTGAGCCAGATATTCGCGCGACTCATCTTCGCCGTAGGGCTGCAGTTCGATGACATGAAAGCACTCCCCGCCTTCAGCCAACGACTCCAGGCGTGGAATCAAACCAGGTTCGGAAAACAGAAACACATGCGCTCGCCCCTCGGCATTGCCCGCTGCCAGCGCCAACAGACTGATCAACGCGGCTTCACTCAACTGCTGCGCATCATCGACCAGCAAATAGACCTCTTGCCCGGTCAGCGCCAACTGCCCGACCTGAGCCAAAATCGCCTGCAGCTCAGGCTGCTGCATCTGCAAGCCTTGCGCCACTTGACGCAACAGCGCACCGGACTCAGCAGCGCCCTGCCCGCTAATAACTACACTCTGCACCGCCTGCTTATTAGTACTGGCCACCAGAGCCTGTCGCAGCAAGGTTTTACCACTCCCTTGCGGGCCACTCACGACCAGCAACAGCTGGCTGTAACGAGCAAGGTGATGCAGTTGCCCGAGCACTGGCTTCCGCTGGGCCGGAAAGAACTTGAAGCCCGGCACCCGCGCCGCGAAAGGATCGTGACTGAATTGATAGTGCTCGAGAAAGGCCTCGTCAGCATGCAAACTGGTCATGGTGCACTCATTAATGTTTTAGCTGATCCACCAGCGCAGCGTAATCTGCACTGAGCGTGGCATTCAAAATTTCGCGTGGGAACTCACTGGTAACCACCGCTTCCCCCAAGCGCCGCAACAACACCAGCCGCAACTGACCATCCAGCACCTTCTTATCGACGGCCATATGCTCGAGGAAATGCTCCGGCGTCATATCTTTTGGTGGCACGACCGGTAAACCCGCAGCCTGAAACAAACGAATAACCCTATCCCTCTCGGCAGTGGTGACCCAACCCATTCGCATCGACATTTCCACTGCCATCACCGTACCTGCCGCCACTGCCTCGCCGTGCAGCCAGACGCCGTAGCCCTGATGCGTCTCAATAGCATGACCGAAGGTATGCCCAAGATTAAGCGTGGCACGCACACCTGACTCCCGTTCATCGGCGCCAACTACTCGCGCCTTGGCCGCACAGGAGCGCTCGACCGCCGCAGTCAATACCGCCTGATCGAGAGCGCGCAATGCGGACATGTTTTCTTCGAGCCAACCGATAAAAGGCTCATCGCAAATCAAGCCATACTTGATCACTTCAGCCAGTCCCGCCGAGAACTCACGGCCAGGCAAAGTGGCCAAGCTTGCGGTATCGATCAATACAGCTTGCGGCTGATAGAAAGCCCCAACCATATTTTTTCCGAGCGGGTGATTGATTCCCGTCTTGCCACCAACCGAAGAGTCAACCTGCGACAGCAAGGTAGTCGGGACTTGAATGAAGTTGACTCCACGCTGATAGCAGGCGGCGGCAAAACCCGCCATATCGCCGACCACCCCTCCGCCTAACGCCACCACAGTGGTGCGCCGATCATGCCGAGCACCGAGCAAACCATCGAAAATTGTCTGCAAGGTTTCCCAATTCTTGAATGCCTCCCCGTCCGGCAAGACAATCGAAGTCACCGCGTACCCAGCAAGCGCCGCTTCGAGCGTACCTAAGTAAAACGGCGCAACCGTTTCATTGGTAACGATAGCGACTTGTCGCCCAGCGATGTGCGGCGCCAACAAATCGGTCCGAGCCAACAAATCGGCACCAATATAAATGGGATAACTGCGCTCACCGAGATCGACGTGAAGAGTTTGCATGGAGCCCCCAGAGTCAAAAGGGACTTAGGATAGCGCAGTTCTGCCTGCGCTTTAACGGGGAGCGAGCACTTCAAGGCGCTCGAGTATTTCCTGCACAACCAAACGAGGCGGGCGCTCATCGGTTTCGACAATAACGTCTGCAATTTCACGGTACAACGGATCGCGAATCGCCAGCAAATCACGGAGCACTTTACCCGGGTCTCCGGCACGCAACAAAGGGCGATTACGATCGCGCGAGGTCCGATCCAACTGCTGTTCAACCGAAGCGTGCAGGTACACGACTCGCCCACCTGACCTCAGGGCCGCACGGTTTTCTGGCCGCATGACAGCACCACCGCCCGTCGCTAGCACCATGCCATCCAAGTCGCACAGCGCGGCAATCACTGCCTGCTCGCGCTCACGAAACCCCTGCTCCCCCTCCACATCGAAGATCCAGGGAATATCGGCCCCGGTACGCTGCTCAATCTCCTTATCGGAGTCTTTGAAAGGCAAGCGTAACTCTTTGGCAAGCAAACGCCCGATGGTGCTTTTACCAGCACCCATCGGGCCAACGAGGATCAAATTGCGCACAGAATCAACGGCTCACAGCAATGGCCTGGTTGTTCATGATACGCGGCGTGAGGAAAACCAGCAGCTCGGATTTGCTATTTTTGACAACATCTCGTCTGAACATAGCCCCAATAAACGGGATATCACCCAGCAGCGGAACCTTATCAACCGACTTGCTTTGGGTATTTGAAAAGACGCCACCAATTACGATAGTTTCACCGTCCGCAACAAGAACCTTTGCATTGACCTCATTTTTATTAATAGAGGGGACACCTCCACTCGAAGCCGCATTAGAAAAATCAGGAGCGTCCTTGGTGACCTTGACCTCCATAATAATACGATTATCAGGTGTTATCTGGGGAGTCACTTCCAACGACAAGGCAGCTTCCTTAAATGAAGTACTGGTTGCCCCGCTGGAACTCGCTTCTTGGTAAGGAACTTCAGAACCCTTCAAGATTTTGGCAGTTTCTTTATCTGACGTAACAACTTTCGGCTGCGAGACAACCTCACCATTTCCTGTTTTTTCCATGGCGGACAATTCAAGATCCAACAAGGTATTGTTAGTAATAAACCCAAGATTCAACCCTGTATTCGCCCCTGCAGCCCCCAAATCGACGAAAGTGCCGGCCTGAAAATCAAGCGGATCAGAGCCTTTAATTAAACTATTAGTTCCACCCACCACAAAGTTATTATCCCCAAGCGATACACCCCGCCACTCAACCCCCAAAGCCTTATCATAATCGACATTCGCCTCAACGATGCGAGCCTCAATCATAACCTGGCGCACTGGAATATCGAGCTGAGACACAATACGACGCAGCTCATCCAAACGAACCTGAGTCTGGTAGGCGATAATACTGTTGGTTCTATCATCTACTGTAATAGACCCGCGCTCATCGGCTGTGCCGTCGGCACTGGTAACCGACTGGAAAAGCTTGGCCATATCGGAGGCCTTAGCGTAATTGACTTGAATCAATTCACGGCGCAGCGGAGCAAGCTCTGCAATTTGCTTCTGCGACTCAAGCTCCTGACGCTCGCGCGCGGCGATTTCATCGGCAGGTGCCACCAACAATACATTACCCACCTTGCGCTTATCCAAACCCTTGGTCTTAAGTACCAAGTCTAACGCCTGATCCCACGGCACGTTTTGCAAACGCAAAGTAATGTTGCCTTGAACCGTATCACTAGCCACCAGGTTCAAGTCAGTGAAGTCCGCAATCAACTGCAACACCGAACGGACATCAATATCCTGAAAATTCAGCGAAAGCTTTTCTCCACTGTAAGCAAATCGCTCACTTTTGCGCTTCTCAACATCATCCTGAGTCAACGGCTTTATACTTAACGTGAGCTTATTATCTGTTTGATAGGCTAGATAATCATAAGAACCAGTTGGCTCAATAACTATGCTGGCCTTATCTGCAGAGCCTGTTGCACTGACAAACTGGACAGGAGTTGCAAAGTCCTTGACATCCAATCGAACACGCAGAGACTCAGGCAACTGAGTCTTTGCAAAATCCAGACGGATTTTTCCACCCTGTTCCTGAATATCAGGACTTACCGAAGCATCTGACAGGGTAATGACAACATTACCCTCACCCTGCTCACCACGCTGAAAGTCAATATTACTGATGGCCTTGCTCGTAGGCGCATAGATTTTTGCAGCAGGCGCATTAGCGACAGGCACTGCTGCAGTAACTGGCTGCGCGGCAGATGCACTGCGCTTCGTCCCCTCACCCACGAGCACATAAAGATCATTCCCTACAACACGGGTGCTATAAGGCGCCAAATTAGTCAGGTTAATAATCAACCGCGTTCGGTCTTTCGCCTCAACCACAGTAACACTGCGTGCATTACCAACACCCAGCTCTCTGTTTTTTGTTCCCAACGCATTGGAAACACCTGGCAAATCGAGTGCGATTCGTGCCGGCTGCTCAATTGTATAGCCACGCGGCGCCACCACTGGCTCGTCGAAAGTCAACTTCAGCTCCACCCGATCACCAGGCAAGGCAGCGACGTCAAGTGCCTGCAGATTAGCCGCCAACAGCCCTGGCGATAACAGCACCGCTGACAATAAAATACCTAAACGCGATAAGGAGCTATTCATTCTCAGGTTCCGTTGGGCAGACCGGTTATTTTTTTTCATGATCACTCCGCTCTGTTAAGAGCGCTCCTTAAGGGGGAGACTGCGTGGCCGTTCGAGCCAGCCACCTTCGCCATCTGGGACGATTTCAATCACATCGACCTTGGACTCATCTATCACCAGGATGCGACCGTGGTTCCTGCCCAGGTAATCTCCTACCTTGACTCGATGCACGCCGCCCGCCCCACTCACCAAAGCAAACATGCCATGGTCGTTGGCAAGGGTGCCGACCATCTCGAACACTTCAATATTAAAGTCCTCAAGAAATTGTTTGACCCGCGTCTCATCCGGTTTTATTTCTTGAGAGCCCTTTTGTCGGCTGACCACATCTATTTTGATCGGCGGCTGAAAAGGGCTGCGTAAAGCAGCAGCACTGTAGGTAAAACTCTCGTACGGCTGAAACACTGGCAACGGCTCAATAGAGCCTTTGGGTCGCGAGCGCACTTCATCCATATACGCCTGCAAGTCACTAAAATCGCCACCTGCGCCACAACCCGTCAAACTTAAGACAGAGACAAAAAATAAAAGGCGGGAGTTTCTCATTGCACCACCCCCTTGTCGTTGTAACGGTACGTCTTAGCCACGATATTCATACGCAGCTTAGATGCACTGTCCGCCTGGGCCGGCACCACTTCAAAGTCATGCAACGTAACGATGCGCGGCAGACTGGCGACACCGCTGACAAACGTTGCCAGATCGTGATACGCCCCAACCACCTTTATCTGAATAGGTAACTCTATATAAAACTGCTGAGCAGCTTCTGGTAGTAATTTTATTTCTTCAAACTCCAGACCACTGCCCAGCCCTGTGCGCGTTATATCTTCGAGTAATCCAGGCACTTCTGTATCGCTCGGCAATTGTCTCAGCAAGGCGCCAAATGAAATCTCCATCTCTTTCATCTGCTCCTTGTATGCCTCAAGGTTGGCGGCCTGGAACGCCTTGGTCGAAAACTGCTGTTTAAGCGTGCCTTCCTCACTTTGTTGCTGCTCTAATTGCGCCTGCAAATCTTTCAAGTGAAAGTTGTAACCCAACGCCAGCACAATGACCAATAGCAACAAGCAGGCGATAAATTTTATTGCTGCCGGCCAAGAACCAATATTATTGAGGTCAAGCTCACTGAGCTCAATTTTTCTTAGACTTTCTAGCGATTCACCCAAACTCATTTTTTAGCCTCCTCCGCATCAAGCTTCGGCTGCGTTTGCTGGACGGTTAATTTGAATACATTGGCCTGATCGACCGCTCCAGCCGTAACCGCCTTGACCTCGGTCAAATTGGGAGACTCCAGCCACTCAGATGAATCCAAACCGCGCATCAAACTTGAAACTCGATTATTCGATTCGGCAGCACCGAGAATGGCGATATTTTTACCGCCCATCTTAAGACCGGTGAAATAAACACCGTCCGGCAAGGTTCTCACCAGCTGATCGAACACCCGACCAGTGACCGGACGATTACCTTGCAAGTCCTGAATAATTTTCATTCGCTCCAGCAACTGCTGTCGGCGGGTCTTCAGCTCGCTAATTTCCTTAATGCGAGCATCCAACACAGCAATTTCTTTGCGCACGAACTGGTTCCGCGCATTTTGCTGCTCAATTGCGCCATTCAAATACTGATCACCGAGGAATACGGTGCCGGCTGCGACCACCAAGACGCCGACCAGCGTGACCAAGAAGCGCTGCTTGCGCTCCTCGCGCAACTGCTCGCGCCATGGAAGAAGGTTAATACGCGCCATTAGTCGAAACTCCTCATCGCCAAACCACAGGCAATCATCAATGCCGGAGCGTCGCTAGCCAACGCCCCTGCATTGACCTTGCCGCTTAGCGCCATGTCTGCAAAGGGGTTGGCCACTAAGGTTTGCGTGCCAATTTTCTGCTGGATCAGACGGTCAAGATCGGGAATTGAGGCCGTACCGCCCGCCAAGAGAATGTAATCGACATCATTAAACTGGCCTGCGGCGAAGAAAAACTGCAGAGAGCGCGAAACCTGCTGCACGACCGCTTCTTTGAACGGTTGCAACACCTCGCTGTCGTAGTCGTCTGGGAGACCGCCCTGTTTTTTAGCCAGGCCAGCCTCTTCTACCGACAGACCATAGCGCCGTTGGATTTCCTCGGTAAGCTGCTTACCGCCGAAAAGCTGCTCGCGCGTGTAGATAGTACGGCCGCCGTGCAGAACACTCAGAGTGGTCATGGTCGCACCAATATCGACCACCGCTACGGTCAACTCCTCACTCCCACTGCCGAGTTGCTCTGCAAGCAGGCCATAAGCCCGCTCCAAAGCATACGCCTCGACATCAACCACCTTGGCCGTCAACCCCGACAAGGCCAGGACAGCCTCGCGAACCTCGACGTTCTCCTTGCGACAAGCGGCGAGCAGCACTTCGACTCGGCCGGAATTACCCGGTAAGGAAGCTTGCACCTCAAAGTCGATGGCCACTTCTTCAAGCGGATAGGGGATGTACTGGTCGGCCTCGATCTTCAGCTGATTCTCCACCTCATCATCAGTGAGGCCAGCTTCCATCTCGATGGTCTTGGTGATCACGGCTGAACCCGCTACCGCGACGGCGACGGTTTTCACCCCGGTCTTTGACTTGGCCAGCACCCGTGAAAGTGCCTGACCAACGCCTTCCAGTTCGGCGATATTTTTCTCGACCACAGAATTTGGCGGGAGCGGCTCAACAGCATAAGCCTCTACCTTGTAGCGGCTTCCTGAGCGACTCAATTCGATGAGCTTGACGGAGGTCGAACTAATATCAATCCCCAGCAGCGTATTCGCTTTCTTATTGAAGAGCCCTAGCACGACCGATTTCCTATTGGCATCCGCGACTTACGGACTATTTATGTTTTTTCACATTAAATAACAGTCTTGACAGAAGCGCAAATGGCTCCCCAGGAAAAAAAGCGCTTATAATGTGAACAGTTTTCCCCTTTTAACCTTGCCTTCCGCTTAACTCGTTCTTTTATCTGGAAATCTAAAAATCTTGATGCGTCTGTTGAAGTTCTTTTGCTGGTCTGGTGTCGCCGTTTTTTGTGGACTATTACTCAGTCTCAGCGGCGCCTTCCTCTACCTAAGCCCCAGCCTGCCATCAGTCGATTCGCTGCGTAGCATTCAGCTACAGATCCCCTTACGGGTGTACAGCAGTGACGCCAAGCTGATCGCCGAATTTGGCGAAATGCGTCGCTCCCCCATCGATTTTGCCGACATCCCCAGCGACTTCACCAACGCGCTGCTCGCGGCTGAAGACGATAACTTCGCCAACCATTATGGCGTTGACCTTAGCAGCCTGCTGCGCGCCGCTACACAAATATTGAAAAGCGGACAAATCCAGTCGGGCGGCAGCACCATCACGATGCAGGTGGCGAAGAACTTCTTCCTCACCAGCGAGCGAAGCTTCTCTCGCAAAATCAACGAGATACTTCTTGCGCTGCAAATCGAACGGGAACTGAGCAAGAACGAGATCCTTGAGTTGTACGTCAACAAGATCTACCTCGGCAACCGCGCTTATGGCATCGAAGCAGCCGCCCAGGTTTACTACGGCAAATCGATCCGCGAGCTGAGCCTGTCGCAGATGGCGATGATTGCCGGCCTGCCGAAAGCGCCCTCACGCTTCAATCCACTGATCAACCCTACCCGCAGCAAGGAGCGTCGAGACTGGATTCTCGGGCGCATGCACCTGCTCGGGAGAATTGACCAACAACGCTATGAAGAAGCCCTGGCTGAGCCAATCAACGCCAGCTACCACGTCCCAACCCCCGAGATCGTCGCGCCCTATGTGGCGGAAATGGCTCGCGCTGAAATGGTGGGCCGCTATGGCAGCGACGCCTACACCGAAGGCTTCAACGTCACCACTACGGTTCCCAGCGATTTACAGGAGGCTGCCAATACCGCAGTACGCGAGGGCCTGATCAGCTACGACCAGCGCCACGGTTATCGCGGTCCTGAAAGTCGCTTACCAGGCATGACCAAGGAAACCTGGCTGGCTGAACTGGCCAAAAAAACCTCGTCGAGCGAGCTCGAACCTGCGATCGTTTCCCAGGTAGAGAAAAGCGGCATACTCGTGCTGACCCGTAGCGGCAGGGAAGAAGCCGTCGCCTGGGACAGCATGAAATGGGCCCGCCCCTTCCTCAATACCAACAGCCTCGGCCCGCGCCCACAACAACCCAGTGATGTAGCCCAGATCGGTGACCTGATACGCGTGCAGCGTCAGGACGACGGCAGCTTGCACTTTGTCCAATTGCCGGCCGCGCAGAGCGCACTGGTTTCGCTTGATCCACAAAACGGCGCCATCCGTGCACTAGTAGGTGGTTTCTCTTTCGAGCAAAGCAACTACAACCGCGCCGCCCAGGCCAAGCGCCAACCCGGCTCAAGCTTCAAGCCCTTCATCTACAGCGCCGCGCTCGACAGTGGCTACACCGCCGCGACCCTGGTGAACGATGCACCTATCGTGCTGGTCGACGACTACCTCGATCAGGTCTGGCGGCCGAAAAACGACAACAACACCTTTCTCGGCCCAATCCGCCTGCGTGAAGCGCTCTATAAGTCACGTAACCTGGTCTCGATCCGCCTTCTTCAAGCCATCGGCATCGAATATGCCCTGAACTACGTCAGCCGTTTTGGTTTCAATAAGCAGGACTTGCCACGCAACCTATCGATGGCTCTGGGCACTGCAAACCTGACGCCGCTGGAGGTCGCGGCAGGCTGGAGCACGTTCGCCAACGGTGGCTATAAAACCCAGCCGTACCTGATTCAGCGAATCGATAGCCGCCACGGCGAACCCTTGTTTATTGCCAACCCACCCACAATAGCGGGTAACGGCTCTACCGCAGACACCGGCGCCATAGCGTCGACTAGCAGCAATGGCGAGAGTGGTGAGCAGCCTGGCAACACCCAGCAGCTCGCCGCAGAGCCAGTGGCCGCCGAACGAATCATCGACGAACGCACCGCTTACATCATGACCAGCATGCTGCAGGACGTGATCAAACGCGGCACGGGACGTCGGGCCTTGGCGCTTGGTCGCAGTGATTTGGCAGGAAAAACCGGCACCACCAACGAATCGAAGGACAGCTGGTTCTCTGGCTACAACGCCGACTACGTCACCACCGTCTGGGCAGGTTTTGACCAACCCGAAAGCCTGGGACGACGAGAGTATGGCGGCACTGTGGCCCTGCCGATCTGGATGAGCTACATGGCCGCCGCGTTGAAAGACCGCCCCAGCCATGCACCCGCCGAGCCTCCCGGCATACTGACGTTACGCATCGACCCCTATAGCGGCCGCGCCGCCCTGCCCGGCACCGCGAACGCCTACTTCGAGCTGTTCAAGAGCGAAGATTCGCCACCATCAATGAGCGAGCTGGATCCAAGCCTGGGCATCCCCGGAAGCCCCCTACCCGCCGATGAAGCGGCGCCGATCGACTTGTTCTAAACAGACGGCGACCGGCTCAGCACCGTACACAAAGGCATGTCCCGCGCATAAAAAACCGCCGAGCAGACTGTGTCGAAACCTAGCAGCCTGAGCGGCGGATATAGAAATACCCGTATCGAGAGATACGGGTATTTTCGTTTATGCACTCCATCCAAGGCGAGGTGCGCCGCCAGGGCAGTTTGTTTCCGGTGGTGCTGGATGAGCCGGTTCCCGAGGATCATCGGATGATCGAGGCCTATGTGGCGCGGCTGGGCTTGCGCGAGTTGGGCTTCGGCAAAGTCCAGCCCCGCAAGACCGGGCGCCCCTCCTACTATCCTGGCGGCATGCTCAAGCTGCATCTCTACGGCTCCTGTCGCCAAGTGGGCTTGATCAGCGTCCTACTGGTGGCCATCGACGGCTGCAAATTTCAGGCAGCACTGCCTCTCGCGGCATTCCTGTGAAGCGGCGTTCGTGCGCATGTAGCAACGCCTGCAAGCCCATCCGCAAATGATGCTCAGGCGCCGCGCCTTCGTTGAGCACCCTTTTGGTCATCTCAAACAGTGGCTGTTCGGCTACGGCCGCTTCCTCATGCGCCACTTCAGTGGGGCAGGGGCGGAAATGTCACTGGCGGTGCAGGCCTACAACCTCAAACGAGCCATAAACGTGCTGAGCGCACGCCGAATGATCGAGCGGTTGGCTTAAACAGGCTTGTACTGAGATTTTTTGATCGCAAAAGCAAACGCCCCGAACCAGTCGGGGCGTTTGCTTTTGTCGCCGTGACCAGCAACAGGCCGTTTTCACACGGCCTGAAGAGCCGGTTATTTATGCGTTGGCATTAGCCGTTAAACACGTCGTCCACCGACTTCAGCGGGTAGTGCTTCGGATAAGGCAAGGTTGCCACACCGCTCTCGATAGCCGCCTTGGCGACCGCGTCGCACACTACGGTGATCAGGCGTGCATCCATTGGTTTTGGAATGATGTACTCACGCCCGAACGAAAGCTCGATGCCGCCGTAAGCATCACAGACGTCCTGCGGCACCGGCAGCTTGGCCAGATCGCGCAGTGCCAGGGCGGCGGCGATCTTCATTTCCTCGTTGATGCGGGTGGCGCGAACGTCCAGGGCACCGCGGAAGATGAACGGGAAGCCCAGTACGTTATTGACCTGGTTCGGGTAGTCCGAGCGCCCGGTGGCCATGATCACGTCATTGCGCGCGGCATGCGCCAGTTCCGGCTTGATTTCCGGATCGGGGTTGGAGCAGGCGAACACGATCGGGTTGGCCGCCATGCGCATAAGATCTTCCTGCCCCAGCAGGTTGGCGCCAGAGAGGCCGACGAATACATCGGCACCCTCGAGGGCGTCAGACATGGTGCGCTTGTCGGTTTCGCTGGCGAACACGGCCTTGTACTGATTCAGGTCATCACGCCCGGCGTGAATCACGCCCTTACGGTCGATCATGAAGATGTTCTCGACCTTGGCACCCATGCTCACCAGCAGTTTCATGCAGGAAATCGCGGCGGCGCCTGCGCCGAGGCAAACGATCTTGGCCTGTTCCAGCGTCTTGCCAGCGATTTCCAGAGCGTTGAGCATACCGGCCGCGGTGACGATAGCGGTACCGTGCTGGTCATCGTGGAACACCGGAATGTCGCACTGCTCGATCAGCGCGCGCTCGATTTCGAAGCACTCGGGTGCCTTGATATCTTCCAGGTTGATGCCACCAAAGGTGATCGAGATGCGCTTAACGGTATCGATAAAGGCCTGCGGGCTTTCCGAGTCGACTTCGATGTCGAATACGTCGATACCGGCAAAGCGCTTGAACAACACGCCTTTACCTTCCATCACCGGCTTGGACGCCAGCGGGCCGAGGTCTCCCAGCCCGAGAATCGCAGTGCCATCGGAGATCACGGCAACCAAATTGCCCTTACCGGTGTACTGGTACGCCAGCTCCGGATCGCGCGCGATTTCACGTACCGGCTCGGCAACACCCGGGCTGTAGGCCAGCGACAGGTCGCGAGCAGTCGCGGTGGGCTTGGTCAGCTCGACACTCAGCTTCCCCGGACGGGGTTTCGCGTGATATTCGAGAGCGGCGGTTTTCAAATCAGACATAGGGGCATTTCCGCTTTTTTGGCTGTTGAACAGGCAGGCGGCCGAGGATACGCAAGTTGTATACATCTGCACAAGACTGTTGAGTCAGGCGGCGACGCCAGCAACTAACGCACCACTTTCAGCCAGTCACCGGGATGCGGCTCGCCTGCGGGGTAGAGATTATTGAGCAGGCGCAAGCTCGCCTCGGCATCACCCGGCAGCTTACTTTGCCTGGCCAGGGCCGCCATGTTCTGCCCGCCGGTCGCCTTGACCAGATGCAGACGCAGCGGCTCTGCCAGCTTGCGCTCGGCGACTGTCAGCGGACGGAAACTCTTGATCACCTCGAGAAACTGAGGATCCTGGCTTTCCAGTGCCGCCCGCCCGCGCACCGCCGCAACGAAAAGATAGGTCCGTTCGCCCTGCTGCAGCGCTGCTACTCGCTTCGCCGCGCCACCTGGGATGATCGCGGTATAGCCCTGCACGCCCGCCTGCTGGAGCGCCGCCTCGGCGACCAGGCGCTGCCCGCCGACACGCTGACGCAGCAGCTCGGCCGGAGACAGGTTGTTCGGGTTGGCTGCCAGGGTCATGGCGATGAACGCCTGCTGGTCGGCGCTATGGCCAATCAGCGCGTCCGGTCGATTGACGACATCCCAGCCTTCGGGAAATTTAAGGGTAAAATCCAGCTCAGCATGATAGAACTGCTGGCCGCGGCGCACCCCAGTGGCCTCGGAGCCACCAAACGGCAACCCCTGCAGGTGTCTGAGAAACACCTCGCGCTTGACCTCTTGCTGGCCGGTCGCCAACGCCTGGGCAGGCCCCACCACCTGCTGTAAGCGCCGATCATTGTCTGGGTGAGTATCGAACAAGCCGTGGTAGCCGCTGGGCGCTTGCGTCTGCCCGCGCTTGGTCGCCTGATCGCGGGCAAAGTCTTCCTGGTTCTTCAGAACCTTGACCACCTCAATCATCGCCTGCGGGTCGTAACCACCACGCGCCAGGTACTGCGCGCCCAGGCCGTCGGCCTCAAGTTCCATGTCGCGTCCGTAACCACGCACGAAAGCGGAGCCGAGGGCGCTGGTCAGGTCCCCCGCGGCGCCGACACCGGTCCCTATCGCCACGGCCTGCCCGAGGATGCCCCAGGCGCTCGACTGACTCTGTTGGCGCACGCTGTGCCGTGCGGTGACGTGACCGACCTCGTGACCGAGGACAGCGGCCAACTCGGCCTCCGAATTGAGGTAGGCGAGCAGCCCGCGATGGATGTAGATATACCCGCCAGGCAAGGCGAAGGCGTTGATCTCCGGGCTGTCCACCACAGTGAACTGGTAAGCCAGCTGGCTACGATGACTGCTCTTGGCCACGCGCTCACCGACTTGCTGTACATAGGCCTGCAGTTTTTCGTCGGCGTAGCGCGGATATTGCTTGAGGATTTCCTGGTTGTAGCGACGCCCGAGTTCCAGCTCCTGCTGCTCGCTCATCATCACGAAGTCGTTGCGCCCAGTGGCGGGGTTCACCGCGCAACCCGCCATTTGCGCCAGCACCAGCGGTAACGCGACCAAGTAACGTAGCTTCATGGCACTACCTCTAACATCGCCTCATGGGTCAGCGACAACATCCAACGGGCCTGCCCCGGTTTTACGCCGCCACCCCCTGAGCGGTCAATCACCCACCCCCGCACCTCGACGCGCGACCCGACCAGCGCGCGCAACGCCCCCAGATCGAATGCACCCAGCGACTGCGGCGCCACACGCACCACCAGGGAATCGCCCAGCTCCAGCCAGAGCCCGCCACGATTGCGCTCGACCCGCTCGACCTGCCCCCGAACCAGGGCAAAGCCGCCACGCTGCAACTGTCCTGGCGTCTGCACCGGGGGCTGCCGCCATAGCCCCAGGCCCGCCTGTCGCGCACTGCGCTCGACGAGTTGCTGACACTCGACCAGCGCCACATTCGGTGCGATTGCCACCAGATAGCCCAGGCCTTCGGCCAACAGCTGCGCCTCGAGGTTACGCCCACGGGCATCGTAGAGATGCGCCAGCGTACGTCCGTAGCGATCCTTCTCCTCACGGCCGAGCCACACCCTGACGCGCCCGTCATTGGCCGCGACCAGCTCACGCAAGCGACGCCGCGCGGCCTCGGCAAACGGCTCGGCGGCGCGACCTTTACGCCCCAGCTCGGGGGCGTTCAGGCCGATCAGGCGTACAGTGCGGCCATCCATCAAGCGCAAGGTGTCGCCATCCACCACATGCTGCACCCTGACGCTCGGCAACTTGCCGGGCGCCGGACAAAACGCCTGCGCAGGCGTCAGATACAGCACAAAAACGAAAAAGGCGCCCACTAGGGACGCCTTTTTCAACATCACGGAGAAGCCCATCAGGCCTTCCGGGACGACAAAGCCAATTAGGCCTTGGAGCCGAACACACCAAAACGCTGCTTGAACTTGTCTACGCGACCGCCCGCGTCCAGCACTTTCTGCTTGCCGGTGTAGAACGGATGGCACTCGTTGCACACGTCCAGGCTCAACGGCTTGGCCAGGGTGGAGCGAGTTTCGATCACGTTGCCGCAGCTGCAGGTACAGGTGATGGCTTCGTAGGTAGGATGGATATCGGCTTTCATGGTGTATTCCTCGAAATTTTGTGCCGCCACCCAACCCAATGTCAGGTACCGCACGGAAATAGGCCGCGGATCATACCAGACCATCTGCCCGATGCAAGCGGCCCTCGCCGCCGGCCGTCGCATGCCTGCATGCTAAGATCGCGCCTCTTTCGACCGGAGCCCATCGCGTGCCCGACCCCATTCTGCGCCTCGCCCTGCCTTCACCGTTGCGTCGCCTGTTCGACTACCGCGCGCCGCCCGGTGTACCGCACAGCGCCTTGCAACCTGGCGCCCGCTTGCGTGTGCCCTTTGGCCGGCGCGAGCTGATCGGCATCCTGATCGAGGTGACCAATCACAGCGAGGTGCCGGCGGACAAGCTCAAGCCCGCCCTGCAACTGCTGGACGCTCAATCGCCACTGCCGCCGGCGCTGTTCAAGCTGTGCCTGTGGACTGCGCAATATTACCAGCACAGCCTCGGCGACACCCTCAGCTGGGCCCTGCCGGTACTGCTGCGCCAGGGCGAACCGGCCGAGGTGCGCCAGGAGCGTTTCTGGTCCATAGCCCCGGGGGCGCAACTGGACGACCCGCGCCTGAGCCGCGCGCCACGCCAGCGCGATGCACTGAAGACACTCGCCCAACACCCCCACGGTGTCGCCCACTCGCTGCTGAGCAAGTTGCAGTTGAGCAAAGACAGCCTCGACCTGCTGTTGGACAAGGACCTGATCAAGGTTCAGGTGCGCCGCCATGCCGCCAGCGAACGCCACGCCAACTGGCTGGCGCAACCAGAGCTGCCGCTGAACCCCGAACAGCGGGCCGCCGCCGAGGCGGTGCGCGCCGGCTTTGGCAGCTTCAATGCCTTCCTCCTCGCGGGCGTCACCGGCAGCGGCAAGACCGAGGTCTACCTGCAGCTGATCCGCGAAACCCTGGAAGCTGGCAAGCAGGCGTTGGTGCTGATTCCCGAAATCAACCTGGGCCCGCAGACCCTGGCGCGCTTCGAGCAGCGTTTCAATGCCCGGATCGCCCTGCTGCACTCGGCGGTCAGCGACCGCGAGCGCCTGGAGGCCTGGCTGGCCGCCCGCGATGGCGAGGCCGACATCATCATCGGCACCCGCTCGGCGCTGTTCACCCCGATGCAGCGCCCTGGCCTGATCATCATCGATGAGGAACACGACGCCTCCTATAAACAGCAGGAAGGCCTGCGCTATCACGCCCGCGATCTGGCCGTGGTACGCGCTCATCAGGAGAACATCCCGGTCCTGCTCGGCTCCGCCACCCCCTCCCTGGAAAGCCTGCACAACGCTCACAGCGGACGCTATGCCTTGCTCCACCTGCGCGAGCGGGCCGGCGGTGCCAAACAGCCGCGCTTCCTGCGTCTGGATGTGAAGAGCCGACCGCTCGACTCCGGGATCTCCGGTCCTATGCAGCAAGCCATCGGCCAGACCCTGGCGGCCGGCCAGCAGGTGCTGGTATTTCTCAACCGCCGTGGCTTCGCTCCGACCTTGCTGTGCCATGACTGCGGCTGGCTGTCGGAGTGCCCGCGCTGCGATGCACGGATGACCGTGCATCAGCGCTCTCGTGAATTACGCTGCCACCACTGCGGCCATGTCGAGCGCCAGCCGAACAATTGCCCGAAGTGCCAGAACGTCGACCTGCGCCCGGTTGGTGCCGGCACCGAACGCGCCGAGGAACGGCTGGCGATTCTCTTCCCGAAGGTGCCGGTGCTGCGCGTGGACCGCGACAGCACCTCGCGCAAGGAGGCAATGAACAACCTGCTCAGCACCATCCAGCGCGGCGAGCCGTGCATCCTGGTCGGCACCCAGATGCTCGCCAAGGGTCATCACTTCCCACGCGTCACCCTGGTGGCGATTCTGGATGCCGACGGCGGATTGTTTTCCGCAGACTTCCGCGCCAGCGAGCGCATGGCCCAGCTGATCGTCCAGGTCGCCGGGCGGGCCGGGCGCGCCGAGGAGCCCGGTAAGGTGATCATCCAGAGTCACCTGGCCGACCATCCACTCTTGGTCCAGCTGACCGAGCAGGGCTACTTCGCCTTTGCCGAACAGGCCCTCAGCGAGCGCC
Source organism: Pseudomonas sp. SJZ079 (assembly GCF_007993865.1). GTDB lineage: Bacteria > Pseudomonadota > Gammaproteobacteria > Pseudomonadales > Pseudomonadaceae > Aquipseudomonas. Next base: position 226,060 of record NZ_VIUH01000002.1, read on the forward strand.
GCGGTGCCGGCCTGCCGCCTTTTTGCCACCTCGCCCTGCTGCGCGCCGAAGCGCACAAACCTGGCCAGGCCGAGGGCTTTCTCGACCACGCCTGCACGGAAGCGGAACTGCTACTGGACGAACTGAAGCTCAGCGGCATCGAACTGCTCGGCCCGGTGCCGGCGCCCATGGAGCGGCGCGCCGGCCGCTATCGGGCGCAACTGCTGGTGCAAGGCGAAACCCGCGCGGCCCTGCATCGGCTGTTGAACAGCTGGACCGCGGCACTGGAACAAATGCCCAGCGGCCGCGCGGTACGCTGGTCGCTGGATGTCGACCCGATCGACTTGTTTTAGCTCATAACAGCTAAGATGTTGACCCCGTTGCTGCCGCGCTTCATCACGTACCGACAGCGTTCCACATCGACCGACTGCCGACTGCCGCTTGAAGCGAGCCCCACCGCGCACCGATAATGCGCAGTTTTCCACCAGCGCTTCGGCGCGCCCCGCCTCCGCGGCCGAACGAGCAGACCATGAAAGACAGCATTCGCCACCTGATCCAGCAAGCCCTGACCCGCCTGACCACCGAAGGCGTGCTGCCTGCCGGCCTCAGCCCGGTGATTCAGGTGGAGAACACCAAGGACAAGAGCCACGGCGACTTCGCCAGCAATATCGCCATGATGCTGGCCAAGCCGGCCGGCATGAAGCCGCGCGACCTGGCCGAGAAGCTGATCGCCGCACTGCCGGCCGACGCGCAGATCAGCAAGGTGGCCATCGCCGGCCCCGGCTTCCTGAATTTCTTCCAGAACAGCGAGGCGCTGGCCGAGCGGCTGCAAGTCGCACTGGCCGACGCCCGGCTCGGCGTGCGCAAAGCCGGTAGCCCGCAGACCGTGGTGATCGACCTGTCCTCGCCGAACCTGGCCAAGGAAATGCACGTCGGCCACCTGCGCTCGACCATCATCGGTGACGCCGTAGCACGCGTGCTGGAGTTTCTCGGCGACCGGGTCATCCGGCAGAACCACGTCGGCGACTGGGGCACCCAGTTCGGCATGCTGCTGGCCTTTATGGAAGCCAACCCGGAGGCCGCCGACAGCGAGCTGGCCGACCTGGAAGGTTTCTACCGCGCGGCGAAGAAGTGCTTCGACGACTCTGCCGAGTTCGCCGAGCGCGCCCGCGAACTGGTGGTGCAACTGCAAGCCGGCGAGCCGGCGTGCATGCGCCTGTGGCACCGTTTCAACGACATATCCCTGTCGCACTGCCAGCAGGCCTATGACCGCCTCGGCGTGAAACTCAGCCCCGCCGACGTCAAGGGCGAGAGCGCCTATAACGCCGAACTGCCGGGCATCATCGAGGCCCTGCGCGACAAGAGTCTGCTCAGCGAGAGCAATGGCGCGCAGTGCGTATTCATGGACGAGTTCAAGAATGCCGAAGGCAATCCGCTACCGGTGATCGTGCAGAAGGCCGGCGGTGGCTACCTGTATTCGACCACCGACCTGGCCGCCATGCGCTACCGCAGCCAGACGCTGAAGGCCGACCGTGCACTGTACTTCGTCGACCAACGCCAGGCCCTGCATTTCCAGATGGCCTTCGAGGTCGCCCGACGCGCCGGCTTCGTTCACGCCGCCATGCAGCTCGAACACATGGGCTTTGGCACCATGAACGGCGCCGACGGCCGCCCGTTCAAGACCCGCGACGGCGGTACGGTGAAGCTCATCGACCTGCTCGACGAGGCCGAGGAACGCGCCTACACCCTGGTCAAGGCGAAGAACCCGGACCTCGCCGAAGACGAACTGCGCCGCATCGCCCACGCCGTCGGCATCGGCGCGGTCAAATACGCTGACCTGTCCAAGCACCGCACCAGCGACTACAGCTTCAACTTCGAGCAGATGCTCAGCTTCGAGGGCAATACCGCACCCTACCTGCTGTACGCCTACACCCGCGTGGCCAGCGTGTTCCGCAAGCTGGGCCAGGGCTACGAGCAGGCAACCGGCCCGTTGAATCTGCAGGCACCCCAGGAAATCGACCTGGCCGGCAAGCTGGCGCAGTTCGGCGAGGTGCTCAACGGCGTCGCCGAGAAAGGCGTGCCGCACCTGCTGTGCGCCTACCTGTATGACCTGGCCGGGCTGTTCTCCAGTTTCTACGAGCATTGCCCGATCCTCGCCGCCGCGGATCAGCCGACCCAGCAGAGCCGCCTGTGCCTGGCAGCCCTGACCGGGCGCACACTCAAGCAAGGTCTGGAACTGCTCGGCCTGGAAACCCTGGAGCGCATGTAAATGGCCGCCGCCCGCAAGAAACCCGCCGCCAAACGTGGCGCCAGTCGCTACAAGGCGCCGGCGAAGAAACCCGTGCCGGCCTGGATCTGGCTGGCCTGCGGGTTGACCATTGGCGGCTTCATGATGTTCCTGTTCAGCCTCGAACCCGGCCGCGACGAGATCAAGCGCAGCAAGGCCGAACAGGCGCGCGCCGGCCAGGCGGACAAAACCGCGAGCAAGCCGCCCGCAAAGTCCGCACCAGCCAAACCCAAATATGACTTCTACACCTTGCTGCCCGAGTCGGAAGTCATCATGCCGTCGCAACCCGTCGAACCCCCTGCGGAGCCGCCGACGCCGCAACCGGTCAGCCCCGAAGAGGCGGCCAAGATCGACGCGGCACGTGCCCTGACCGCACTCAGCGGCCAGACTCCGCCACCCGCACCGGTGGTGGCCCAGACCCCGAGCAGCACGCAGCTGTTCCTCCAGGCCGGCTCATTCCGCCGCCAGGGCGATGCAGAAAGCCTGCGCGCGCAGATCATTCTGCTCGGCCAAAGCGTACGCATCGAGCCCAGCACGGTACGCGAGGAAACCTGGCACCGGGTACTGGTCGGCCCCTTCGCCAACCGCGAGCAGTTGGCTCAGTCGCAAAAAGCCCTGGCCGCCAACGGCTTTAGCAACCTGTTGCTGCAACAGCGACCCAGCCGCTGAACCCACCCCAGGCGGCCCCAGGCGGGCCGGCGGGGTCAGGCCGCGACCGGGGCGCACCTTTGCTGGGCACAGTCGCTTGTGCGCTATCCAGCGCTGCCCCGGTAACCTGCTGTTACAGCCACGCCTGTGCCATTCGGCCGAGAATTAGCCGGCGCCGGTTGAAAAGCAGCGACGCTCCCCCCATTTGAGTTTGCATTGGGCATTTTCGCCCCGCTGCGTGGAGACTCTCCCTTGACCACCATCGTTTCAGTACGTCGCCACGGCAAAGTCGTCATGGGTGGCGACGGCCAGGTGTCCCTCGGCAACACCGTGATGAAAGGCAATGCGAAAAAAGTTCGCCGCCTCTATCACGGCCAGGTCCTCGCCGGTTTCGCCGGCGCCACCGCGGATGCCTTTACCCTGTTCGAACGCTTCGAAGGCAAACTGGAAAAACATCAGGGCCACCTGGTGCGCGCGGCCGTCGAACTGGCCAAGGACTGGCGCACAGACCGCTCGCTGAGCCGCCTGGAAGCCATGCTCGCCGTGGCCAACAAGGACGCCTCGCTGATCATCACCGGCAATGGCGATGTGGTGGAGCCGGAGCACGGCCTGATCGCCATGGGCTCCGGCGGCGGTTTTGCCCAAGCCGCGGCGCTGGCCTTGCTGCAGAACACCGAGCAGATGTCGGCCCACGAAATCGCGGAAAAGGCGTTGAACATTGCCGCCTCCATCTGCGTCTTCACTAACCAGAACCTGACCATCGAGGAACTGGACTCGGCTATTTAACCAGTCGTCGTCTATTTCGGAGCCGCCCATGCCCATGACCCCCCGCGAAATCGTTCACGAACTCAGCCGCCACATCATCGGCCAGGATGACGCCAAGCGCGCCGTGGCCATCGCCCTGCGCAACCGCTGGCGGCGCATGCAACTGCCCGCCGAGCTGCGCGCAGAAGTCACCCCGAAGAACATCCTGATGATCGGCCCCACCGGCGTCGGCAAGACCGAAATCGCCCGGCGCCTGGCCAAACTGGCCAATGCGCCTTTCCTCAAGGTCGAAGCGACCAAGTTCACCGAGGTCGGCTACGTGGGCCGCGACGTCGAGTCGATCATCCGCGACCTGGCCGATGCCGCGGTGAAGATGTTGCGCGAGCAGGAAATGGTCAAGGTTCGTCACCGCGCCGAAGATGCCGCCGAGGAACGCATCCTCGACGCCCTGCTGCCGCCGGCGCGCGCCGGCTTCAACGAGGACCCGGTCCCGAGCGGCGATTCCAACACCCGCCAGCTGTTCCGCAAGCGCCTGCGCGAAGGCCAGCTGGACGACAAGGAGATCGCCATCGAAGTGGCCGACAGCCCGGCCGGCATCGAAATCATGACCCCACCGGGCATGGAGGAGATGACCAATCAGCTGCAAAGCCTGTTTTCCAACATGGGCAAGGGCAAGAAGAAGAGCCGCACGCTCAAGGTCAAGGAAGCGCTCAAGCTGGTGCGCGACGAGGAAGCCGCGCGCCTGGTCAATGAGGAAGAACTGAAAGCCCGCGCCCTGGAAGCCGTGGAGCAGCACGGCATCGTGTTCATCGACGAGATCGACAAAGTCGCCAAGCGCGGTAACACCAGCGGCGCCGACGTCTCCCGCGAGGGCGTGCAGCGCGACCTGCTGCCGCTGATCGAGGGCTGCACGGTGAATACCAAGCTGGGCATGGTCAAGACCGACCACATCCTGTTCATCGCCTCGGGCGCCTTCCACCTGAGCAAGCCGAGCGACCTGGTGCCGGAACTGCAAGGCCGCCTGCCGATCCGCGTCGAACTCAAGGCCCTCAGCCCGGAAGACTTCGAGCGCATCCTCACCGAGCCGCATGCCTCCCTGACCGAGCAATACACCGCCCTGCTCAACACCGAAGGGCTGGCTATCGAGTTCGGCGCGGACGCCATCAAGCGTCTCGCCGAGATCGCCTGGCAGGTCAACGAGAAGACCGAGAACATCGGTGCACGGCGTCTGCACACCCTGCTCGAACGCCTGCTCGAAGAAGTCTCCTTCAGCGCTGGCGACCTGGCAGCCCAGCACAACGACACCCCCATCCACATCGATGCGGCGTACGTTAACAGCCACCTCGGCGAGCTGGCTGAAGACGAAGACCTGTCGCGCTATATTCTCTGATACAACCACCCACGCCGCCCGGAGAGCCTCCGGGCGGCACACTGGCCAAGCACAATGCCGAAGATCCCCAGCGCCATCGAGCTGCATAAAGCCTCGAAAACCCTGACCCTGCAATATGGCGACGAGCGCTATACCCTGCCCGCCGAATTCCTGCGCGTGCACTCCCCCTCAGCCGAGGTGCAAGGCCACGGCAAACCCATCCTGCAGTTCGGCAAACTGCATGTCGGTCTGAGCAGCATCGAGCCGGCCGGCAACTACGCCCTAAAACTGTGCTTCGACGACGGCCACGACAGCGGTTTGTTCACCTGGGACTACCTCCATCAGCTGGCGACCCAGCAGGAAACCCTGTGGACCGACTACCTCAGCGCCCTCGCCGCCGCCGGCAAAACCCGCGACCCGGAGCAGTCCGTGGTCAAGCTGATGCTCTAGGAGCCTGTCGGACTTGACCGTCCGTAGCGAGGAAAAGTCCGACTTTAGTCAGTTTTGCTGATCTTTCGAGGCGGGGGGCTGCCCCGCGAATAGCGAGCTATTTAACGAGAAAGAGCGAAATAAATGGCCAAGTCTGACTTTTGCGCAGTAGGGCAGCGTTAAGCCCGACAGGCTCCTAGCATGCACCCCGCGCCCGGTTAGAGCGCATTTTCTAATCCTTCTCGGCATACTCCCCCCACATTTGGCCCTATCGCGACAAGCTTGCGTTAATTGACGAACTCGGGTAACCAAGGAACTGGCAAGTTCCATGCATTTGGCCACCAAGTCGTTGAGACATTTAGCGAGTGAAGGCTAGGCAAGACCAAGCCAGGGAAAACCCAGTGCACGATCTGCACTGGCATTCTCAGACGAACCTCAACGCCCAGAGCCGAGCAGCGCAACGTTTCAACGCCCTGATATGCCAGATGCATAGACATAATAGATGCGGAGTTGATCCGCATCCGGTACCCCGAGCAATACCAGGCCCCAGCCCTGTGTCGCCGCGCACAGCAGTAACGTCGGTATTCGCCTCAGGACAATGGAGCGTCGTAGATGACTGATAAAAGTACTGATGACCTGAAACGTCAGGCGTCTGAAAACACCCTCGGCCTTAACCCGGTCGTCGGCATTCGCGGTAAAGACCTGCTGACCTCGGCACGCATGGTGCTCACCCAAGCCATCAAGCAACCCTTGCACAGTGCCAAGCACCTTGCCCATTTCGGCCTGGAACTGAAAAACGTTCTGCTCGGCCAATCCGAGCTGCAACCCGAGCCCGGTGACCGCCGCTTCGCCGATCCGGCCTGGAGCCAGAACCCGTTGTACAAGCGTTATCTGCAGACGTACCTGTCCTGGCGCACGGAGTTGCACGACTGGATCGAACACAGCAACCTGTCTGAACAGGATGCCAGCCGCGGCCATTTCGTCATCAACCTGATGACCGAAGCCATGGCGCCGAGCAACAGCATGGCCAATCCGGCCGCCGTCAAACGCTTCTTCGAAACCGGCGGCAAGAGCCTGCTCGATGGCCTGTCCCACCTGGCCAAGGACATGGTCAATAACGGCGGCATGCCGAGCCAGGTCAACATGGACGCCTTCGAGGTCGGTAAGAACCTAGGCACCAGCGAAGGCTCGGTGGTGTTCCGCAACGAGGTGCTGGAGCTGATCCAGTACCGCCCGAGCACCGAGCAGGTGCATGAACGCCCGCTGCTGGTGGTGCCGCCGCAAATCAACAAGTTCTACATCTTCGACCTGTCTCAAGAGAAGAGTGTGGCGCGCTTCCTGCTGCGCAACGGCGTGCAGACCTTCGTGGTCAGCTGGCGCAACCCGACCAAGGCACAGCGCGAGTGGGGCCTGTCCAGCTATATCGAGGCATTGAAAGAAGCCATCGACGCGGTACTCGCGATCACCGGCAGCAAAGACCTGAATATGCTCGGCGCCTGCTCTGGCGGCCTGACCACGGCCTCGCTGCTGGGCCACTACGCCGCACTCGGCGAACAGAAAGTGCACGCCCTGACCCTGCTGGTCAGCGTTCTCGATACCCAGCTGGATACCCAGGTGGCGCTGTTCGCCGACGAGAAGACCCTGGAAGCGGCCAAGCGCCGCTCTTACCAGTCGGGCGTACTGGAGGGCAGCGACATGGCCAAGGTGTTCGCCTGGATGCGCCCCAACGACCTGATCTGGAACTACTGGGTCAACAACTACCTGCTCGGCAACGAGCCGCCGGTCTTTGACATCCTCTACTGGAACAACGACACCACTCGCCTGCCGGCCGCGCTGCACGGCGAATTCATCGAGATGTTCAAGACCAACCCGCTGACCCGGGCCAACGCGCTGGAAGTGTGCGGCACACCGATCGACCTCAAGCAAGTCACCTGCGACCTCTTCTGCCTCGCCGGCACCACCGACCACATCACGCCGTGGGAGTCCTGCTACAAGTCGGCGCACCTGTTCGGCGGCAAGTGCGAGTTCGTGCTGTCCAACAGCGGGCATATCCAGAGCATTCTCAACCCGCCTGGTAACCCCAAGGCGCGTTACATGACCAACCCGGAGATGCCGCGCGACCCGAAAGCCTGGCAGGAAAGCTCGACCAAGCACGCCGACTCATGGTGGCTGCACTGGCAGACGTGGCTTGGCGAGCGTTCCGGCAAGACCAAGAAGGCGCCGACCAGCCTCGGCAACAAACGCTACCCCGCCGGCGCGGCCGCGCCGGGGACTTATGTCCACGAACGCTGACCGACTGCGTACTGCGCAGCACTGCCCGCGACACCAGGATGTGTCGCTCGCTCACCCGGCCGACCTTGCCGGGCCGGGCCGGCGAAACAGGTTTAGCCCTGGGGGTTCTGGGAGTGGCAGGGACAGCCTGACTCAGTGGTTTACTAGATAGGGCTTCTGCGCATGTCATTACCATTTGTATTTCGCACCATCGAACTGGATGGCCAAACTATCCGCACCGCCGTTCGGCCCGGTAACGGGCTGATGGCACCACTGCTGATTTTCAATGGCATTGGCGCCAACCTGGAGCTGGTCATGCCCTTCGTCCGGGCGCTCGACCCCGATCTCGAGGTGATCGCCTTCGACGTACCCGGTGTCGGTGGTTCCTCGACGCCCAGCACGCCCTACCGTTTTCCTGGCCTGGCCAAACTGGCGGCGCGCATGCTCGACTATCTGGATTATGGCCAGGTCAACGTCATTGGCGTGTCCTGGGGCGGTGCCCTGGCACAGCAATTCGCCCACGACTATCCGGAGCGCTGCAAGAAGCTGGTACTGGCGGCGACCTCGGCCGGCGCACTGATGGTACCGGGCAAACCCAAAGTACTCTGGCGCATGGCCAGCCCACGACGTTATATCCAGCCATCCTACGGCGTGCAAATTGCCCCGGACATTTACGGTGGGGCTTTCCGCCGCGATCCGCAACTGGCCCTGGCCCACGCCAGCAAGGTGCGCTCCGGTGGCAAGATGGGCTACTACTGGCAGCTGTTCGCCGGCCTCGGCTGGACCAGCATCCACTGGCTGCACAAGATCCGCCAACCGACCCTGGTGCTGGCTGGCGACGACGACCCATTGATCCCGCTGGTCAACATGCGCCTGCTCGCCTGGCGAATCCCCAATGCCGAGCTGCACGTGATCGACGACGGCCACCTGTTCCTGGTGACTCGCGCCGAAGCGGTGGCGCCCATCATCATGAAGTTCCTCGCCGAGGAGCGCCAACCTGCCGTGATGCACCCGCAGCCCACTCCGGCACGCAGCTACTGACAAGCGGCACCCCGTCGCACAACTGTAGCGCCAAGCCCCCATACTCCGCCCCACTTTAGGGCGGGTTTATCTACTTGAAGTTCTGCGCAACACTGTCTGTAATGGACTGTCTGCCTGCGCTGGCATAAGCCTTGCTGCTGACCCGTACACCTCGAGTCTCAATGGTTTAACGACGGAGTGTTGCCCAATGCGAGACAAGCCACTTATTGGCTCTTTACCTGCCCCTGCCAATTTCATGAATGCGCAAGACGCCATGATCGGGCTGCGTGGCCGTGACTTGCTTTCCACCGTGCGCTCCATGGCGCTGCAAGGGCTCAAGCAACCCGTGCTCAGCGCCCGCCATACGTTGGCCTTGGGCGTCAAGTTGGGCCGCGTATTGCTCGGCGACACGCTGCATAAAGTCAATCCGCAGGATGCCCGCTTCGCCGATCCGACCTGGCAACTCAACCCTTTTTACCGCCGCAGCCTGCAGGCCTACCTGGCCTGGCAAAAACAGCTGAACCTGTGGATCGACGAAAGTCATTTGCCCGCCGATGACCTCGCCCGCGCGCGCTTCGTCTCGACGCTGCTCAGCGACGCACTATCGCCCTCTAACAGCCCGCTCAACCCACTGGCGCTCAAGGAGCTGTTCAACAGCGGCGGCAGCAGCCTGATCAAAGGCCTGGGTCAGCTGTTCGACGACCTGCTGCACAACGATGGCTTACCCAGCCAGGTCAGCAAGCAGGCCTTCGAGGTCGGCCGCAACCTGGCCAGCACACCTGGTGCCGTGGTCTTTCGCAACGAGATGCTGGAGCTGATCCAGTACAGCCCGATGAGCGAAAAACAGTACGCGCGCCCTCTGTTGATCGTTCCGCCGCAAATCAACAAGTTCTATATCTTTGACCTGTCCAACGACAAGAGCTTTGTCCAGTACGCCTTGAAGAACAGTTTGCAGACGTTTATCGTCAGCTGGCGCAACCCCGATGCACGCCATCGCGAGTGGGGCCTGTCGAGTTATGTGCAGGCCCTGGAAGAAGCCGTAGACGCGTGCCGTTCGATTACCGGCAGCAAAGACGTCAACCTGCTCGGCGTGTGTGCCGGCGGCCTGACCAGCGCCGCCCTGCAGGGCTATCTGCAAGCCAAGCGACAGCTGCGCAAAGTCGCCAGCGCGACCTACATGGTCAGCCTGCTGGACAGTCAGATCGACAGCCCGGCCATGCTCTTCGCCGACGAAAAAACCCTGGAAGCAGCCAAGCGCCGCTCCTACCAGCGAGGGGTACTGGACGGTCGCGACATGGCCAAGGTGTTCGCCTGGATGCGCCCCAACGACCTGATCTGGAACTACTGGGTCAACAACTACCTGCTTGGCAAACAACCGCCAGCCTTCGACATTCTCTACTGGAACAACGACAACACCCGCCTGCCGGCCGCACTACATGGCGATCTGATCAATTTTTTCAAGTACAACCCGCTGAATCATTCTGGCGGCCTGGAAGTCTGCGGCACGCCGATCGACCTGAAAAAGATCACCGTCGACAGTTTCAGCGTGGCCGGCATCAACGACCACATCACACCCTGGGACGCGGTATATCGCTCGGCCCTGCTGCTCGGCGGCAACCGGCGCTTTATCCTGTCCAACAGCGGGCATATCCAGAGCATCCTCAATCCACCGGGCAACCCCAAGGCCAACTACTTAGAAAGTGACAAACTCAGCTCTGACCCACGTGCCTGGTACCACGACGCCGAACATGTACAAGGCAGTTGGTGGCCGCAGTGGTTGAGCTGGGCTCAAGAACGCTCCGGTGAGCAGCGTGACACCCTGCCAGCCCTTGGCAGCCAGGACCACCCGGCACTGGAGGCGGCCCCCGGCACCTATGTGCATGTGCGCTAGGCACTCGCTCACTGGCGCTGCGCGTGCAACAGCTGGAGAACCGCTGCTGCACGCGCAACGTGCCGGCGGCACTGCCGCCAGGCCGTTATCTTTCCCTTCCAGCGGTCAAAATAAGAAAGCCCTATGAAAACCCGCGAGCGTATTCTCGAATGCGCCCTGATGCTGTTCAACCAGCAGGGCGAACCGAACGTCCCCACTCTGGAAATCGCCAACGAATTGGGCATCAGCCCAGGCAACCTGTACTACCACTTCCACGGCAAGGAACCGCTGATTCTCGGGCTGTTTGAGCGCTTTCAGGCGGAGTTGGCACCGCTACTCGACCCGCCCGCCGATGCGCGCCTGGATGCGGAAGACTACTGGCTGTTCCTGCACCTGATAGTCGAGCGTATGGCGCACTATCGCTTCCTGTTCCAGGACCTGTCCAACCTGGCTGGACGCTTGCCGAAGCTGGCACGTGGCATCAGCCATTGGCTGAACGCACTGAAACGCACTCTGGCGTCGCTGCTTGCACGCTTGAAAGCGGAAAACCAGTTGGTCAGCGACACCCAGGCTCTGGGCCAACTGGTCGAGCAGATCACCCTGACCCTGCTGTTCTCGCTCGACTACCAACGCATTCTCGGCAGTCAAGGCGAAAGCCGCCTGGTGGTCTATCAAGTGATGATGCTGGTGGCGCCGCACCTGAGGGCAGACTCGCGCTTCGCCGCCGAACATCTGGCCCAACGCTACCTGCAAGCCTGAGCGCTGAAACGCAAGCGCCCGGCACTAGGCCGGGCGCTTGCGCTTGCTGACAGTCTTAGGACTGGCTGGCGGGTGTTACCGGCGCTACTGCTGCAACCGCTGGTGCAGGTGCGGCGGCAGGAGTCGGCGCCGACGCTACAGGCACGGCTGGCTTGGCCACCACCGGCTTGGCGGCTGCTGGCTTTTTCACCACTGGCTTTTTCGCCGCGGCAGGTTTAGCGGCCGCTTTGGCAGCGGGTTTAGCCACAGCTGGTTTAGTAGCGGCTTTGACTGCTGGTTTGGCGACAGCCTTCGGCGCTGGCTTGGCCGCTGCTTTGGTTGCTGGCTTGGCGGCAGGCTTGACCGACTTCACCGATACACCGGTGAGCTGCTCGATCTGCTTGGTCAAACTTTCGACCTTGGCATTGAGCGCCTTCACTTCGTTACGGCTTGGCACGCCAAGACGCGAGATGGCGTTGTTCAAACGCTTGTCGAAGGCCTCTTCCAGCTCACCCCATTTGCCCATGGCCCGGTCTTTGACTTCATCGACCCGGGATTTGGCAGTGCTGACTTTAGAGTCAACCGTGGTTTTCACCGATTCAACCTGCTTGTCGACTTCACTTTTGGCCTGCTTCTCGGCTTTCTCGCCGTCCTTGACCAGAGTGTCGAACAGCTTGGTGCCGTCCTTGCTGACTTTGGAGTAGGCACCAAGGCCTGCCAACCAGATCTGACGCGAGTATTTTTCAACCTCGCCGATCCAGGAGCTGGTCTGCTTTTCAGTTTTCTTTTTAACAGCCATTCTGCTCTCCTTATTTACTACGAGCGGCATGCTCGAGCAATGCGCTCAACGCGTCCAGCTTAGCAGACAGCGCTTCAACATCGTGTTTCGACGGGATGCCGATACGGTTGAGGCCACTGGCTACGCGGGCGTCGAAGGCCTTCTCGATTTTATCGAGCTGCACGTCGACTTTATTGCGGACGCTGCTGACATTGCTGGTGACGCTGTTCTTCACACTGTCGATCTGGCTGTTGGCCGCATCGACTTGCTCGCTGACCAGCTGCTTGCCTTGCTTTTCAACAGTCTCGCCAGTCTTGATCAGCTCTTTGAAATACTCGCTGCCTTCCTGGCCTGCCTTGGCGTAGGCACCCAGGCCTGCCAGCCAAATTTTGCGAGCATAGACTTTAACGTCGGCCAAACGGGTGGCTTTTTCTTCGGCTTCGACTTTCTTCTTAACGGCAACTTTCGACATGGTGCACCTCACGCGCAGTGGTTTGAGGAAACGCCCACGGAGTGCAGGCTTGAGTGCACGGTATCGAGGAAAATTAGAAACCGCATACTAGCCGCAAAGAATCTGCAAATAGTTGACCTCAGCCGATCAGGCTTTTATCCAGCGCCGCCTCGATTTCACGCTTGATACTGCTGCTCATCGGCGACAACAGCAGACCGAGATTGAGCCGCACGCAGACGCGGTCTTCGCTCACTTCGATGCAGCCATCGGCGCCGCTACGCTTGAATTCCAGGGTGTCGCCGTTCCAACGATAACGCACGTCATATTGGCTAGCCAGGCGCTCGGCGAGTTTCTCGGCTTTTTCCCGGGCCGCCTCGCGACCGAGGGAATGGGCGCGCTCTACGTTGATTTTGGCCATGCTTTTGCTCCTCGCTGCGACCTTAAGTCGCGTGACTATAACAGCCCGCAGCAGGCTCTCGCCCAGCGACCGGGCGTGCATGCCAAGACAAAGGGGGGCTGCAGGTTTAGAATGGCCGCCACTTTGATTCAGCCTCTCTGTTTGGGAAAGGGCGACATGAACGATCCGCGCAAGAGCAGCGAAAGCGAACCCACCACCCACTTCGGTTTTCAGGATGTGCCGGAAAGCCAAAAGGCGCAGAAAGTCGCCGAAGTATTCCATTCGGTGGCGGCCAAGTATGACCTGATGAACGACCTGCTCTCGGCCGGCATGCATCGTCTGTGGAAGCGCTTCACCATCGAATTGTCGGGTATTCGCAGCGGCAATCGAGTACTCGACATCGCCGGAGGCACCGGTGACCTGACCAAACAGTTCGCGCGCTTGGTCGGCCCGACCGGCGAGGTGGTACTGGCGGACATCAACGAGTCGATGCTCAAGGTCGGTCGCGACCGCCTGCTCGACCGCGGCGTGGCCGGCAACGTCAAGTTCGTCCAGGCCGACGCCGAAAAGCTGCCGTTCCCGGACAACCATTTCGACTGCGTGACCATCGCCTTCGGCCTGCGCAACGTCACCCATAAAGAAGACGCGATCCGTTCGATGCTGCGCGTGCTCAAGCCCGGCGGTCGTTTGCTGGTGCTGGAATTTTCCAAGCCTTCCAGCCCCCTGCTGGAAAAGATCTATGACCGCTACTCGTTCAGCTTCATGCCGCTGATGGGCAAGCTGATCACCAACGATGCCGACAGCTACCGCTACCTCGCCGAGTCGATCCGCATGCACCCGGATCAGGACACCCTCAAGGCGATGATGACCGAGGCTGGTTTCGAGCGCGTCACCTACCACAACATGACCGGCGGCATCGTCGCCCTGCACCGCGGCATCAAGCCCTGATGCTGCTGAGCGGGCTGCTGGCCGGGGTCGAACTCGGCGTCAACCGGGTGCTGGCCATGGACAGCACGGCGCTGCCACGCCTGGCGCACCTGAGCGGTCGAGTCATTGCGATCGACTGCCAAGCACCGACGCTCAGCCTGTTTATCCTGGCCGATGGCCAAGGTCTGCGCCTGGCCGCACAGTGGGCCGGCGAGGTCGACTGCCGTCTGCGCGCGCCGCCTGCCAGCCTGCTGCGCCTGGCCACCAGTACAGACAAGAGTGCGCTGTTGCACAGCCCCGAGGTCGAGCTGGACGGTGACAGCACCGCACTGCTGGAGCTTGCCGGAGTTCTGCAAGACCTGGAGCTGGACTGGGAGTACGAGCTGTCGCGTTGGCTCGGTCCAGTCGGCAGCCAGTTACTCGGCAGCCACCTGCGCAGCCGGGCCAACTGGGCGAACCAGACCCTCGACAGCCTGCGCCTGAACCTCGCCGATTACCTCAGCGAAGAGTCGCGCAACCTGGTTGGCCGGCGCGAGGCCGATGCGCGGTTCGCCGAACTGGATAGACTCAAGCTCGCCCTCGAGCGCATCGATGCACGTTTCGAGCGCATCGCCCAACGCCATGATAAGCCCAACGCATGAAGCTGCTTGCCGTCCGCCGCCTGTTCCGTATTCAACGTGTAGTGATCCGCTATCAGCTGGATGACCTGCTGCTGGCCCTGCCTCTGCCGCTATGGATGAGATTGGTGCGCTATGTGCTGCCGTGGCGCTGGTTGCCACGCAGAAGCTTGTCACTGTCGCGCGGCGCACGCCTGCGCCTGGCCCTGGAAGAGCTCGGGCCGATCTTCATCAAGTTCGGCCAACTGCTCTCCACCCGGCGCGACCTGCTGCCAGGGGATATCGCCGATGAACTGGCCAAGCTGCAGGATCAGGTGCCGCCCTTCGACCCGGAACATTCGCGGGAATTGATCGAGATCCAGTTGGGCGCCAAGGTCAGCGAGGTATTCGCTCGCTTCGACAGCAAACCGCTGGCTTCTGCTTCGGTCGCACAGGTGCATGCCGCCCAGCTGAAGAGCGGCGAAGAAGTGGTGGTCAAGGTCATTCGTCCAGGCCTGGGGCCGGTTATCAAGCAGGACTTGGCCTGGCTGTTCCTGCTGGCCAAACTGGCCGAGCGCGCTTCCACCGATGCCCGTCGTCTGCGCCCGGTGGAAGTGGTCAGCGATTACGAGAAAACCATCTACGACGAGCTCGACCTGCTGCGCGAGGCGGCCAACGCCAGCCAGCTGCGGCGCAACTTCGAAGGCTCGCCGCTACTCTATGTGCCCCAGGTGTACTGGGAACTGTGTCGGCCCAAAGTATTGGTCATGGAGCGCATCTATGGCGTCCAGGTCACCGACCTCGCCACCCTGGCCGACCAGCGCACCGACATGAAACTGCTGGCCGAGCGCGGCGTGGAGATCTTCTTCACCCAGGTGTTCCGTGACAGTTTCTTCCACGCCGACATGCACCCCGGCAACATCTTCGTCAGCACTCGCCAGCCGTGGAGCCCGCAGTACATTGCCATCGATTGCGGCATCATCGGCAGCCTGACCGCGGAAGACCAGGACTACCTGGCGCGCAACCTGCTCGCCTTCTTCAAGCGCGACTACCGCCGCGTGGCGCAGTTGCACATCGATTCGGGCTGGGTGCCGGCGCATACCAGGGTCAACGATTTCGAGGCGGCTATCCGCACCGTCTGCGAGCCGATCTTCGAGCGGCCGCTGAAGGATATTTCCTTTGGCCAGCTGCTACTGCGCCTGTTCCAGACGGCGCGGCGCTTCAATATGGAAGTTCAGCCACAGCTGGTGCTGCTGCAGAAGACCCTGCTGAATATCGAAGGCCTGGGCCGCCAGCTGTACCCGGACCTGGACCTGTGGAGCACCGCCCAGCCGTTCCTCGAGCGCTGGATGCGCGAACGGGTCAACCCGCTGCATTTATTGCGCAACCTGCAGCTGCAGGCCGAACAGGTGCCACACCTGTCGCAGATGGCCCGCCACACCCTGGAGCGCCTCAATCAACCGACGCCTGCGACACAACCCCAGACGGTGAGTGGCTGGCAATGGCCGGCCCGTTTGCTCGGCGCCCTGCTGATCGCCGGCGCCGTCACCCAGGAACTGGCGCCCAACCCAGCCGCCTGGCCGAGCTGGGTGATGCTCGCCGGTGGTCTTTATCTGGTACTGCGCCGATAGCCACGCCCGAGTCGCACTGGCACACTAGCTTTATACCCAACAGGCCCGTGATGGGCGGATGTACTGATGAACGACTGGCTCGACGAAATCAACTGGAACAGCGACGGCCTGGTGCCGGCGATTGCTCAGGATCACCAAAGCGGCCGCGTCCTGATGATGGCCTGGATGAACCGCGAAGCCCTGGCCCTGACCGCCAGCGAACAGCGCGCTATCTATTGGTCGCGTTCACGCGGCAAGCTGTGGCGCAAGGGCGAGGAATCCGGGCATGTGCAGAAGTTGCATGAACTGCGCCTGGACTGCGATGCCGACGTGATCATCCTCAAGGTCGAGCAACTCGGCGGCATCGCCTGCCACACCGGCCGGGAGAGTTGCTTCTACCGGGTGTTCGAGCAGGGCGCGTGGAAGACCGTCGACGCCGTGCTCAAGGATCCGCACGCCATCTATGCCACAGGACACCGCCATGACTGACACCCTGAGCCGCTTGGCCGAAGTGCTGGAAGCGCGCAAAGGCGCCGCCGCCGACAGTTCCTACGTCGCCAGCCTGTACCACAAGGGCCTGAACAAGATTCTCGAGAAAGTCGGCGAGGAGTCGGTGGAAACCATTCTCGCCGCCAAGGACGCAGCCGCCAGCGGCGACTGCAGCGACCTGATCTATGAAACCGCCGACCTGTGGTTCCACAGCCTGGTCATGCTCGCCGCCCTCGGCCAGCATCCCCAAGCGGTACTGGACGAGCTGGATCGACGTTTCGGCCTGTCCGGGCATGCGGAAAAAGCCGCACGCCCGCAAACCTGATCAACCTACTACGGAGTACGCATCATGGGATTCGGTGGCATTAGCATTTGGCAACTCCTGATCGTCCTGCTGATCGTGGTCATGCTGTTCGGCACCAAGCGCCTGAAAGGCCTGGGTTCCGACCTCGGTGACGCGATCAAGGGCTTTAAAAAATCCATGGGCAACGAAGCAGAGGACAAGCCTGCGGTGGACGAGCCCAAGGGCCAGACCTTCGACGCCCAGGCGCGCAAAGTCGAAGACCCGGCGAAAAAAGACTGAAAGGTGCTTTGCAACCGGCGAGCGGAGGTCAGGCAAGGCAAAAGTGGCGGAGAACGCGGAGTTTGCGCGCTGTAAATCAGCAGTTCGAAGCCATTTTTACCACAGCATCACCGAGCGCAGACATTTTGAAAACAGCGTTTAAGAGTCGACTCTCATGTTCGATATAGGCTTTACCGAACTGCTGCTGGTTGCCCTGGTTGCCCTGGTGGTACTCGGCCCCGAGCGCCTGCCGGGGGCGGTGCGCACGGCCGGACTGTGGATCGGTCGGATCAAACGCAGCTTCAACTCGATCAAGGCCGAGGTCGAACGCGAAATCGGCGCAGACGAGATCCGCCGCCAGCTGCATAACGAACATATCCTCGAGCTGGAACGGGAGATGAACGCGATGAAGCAGGATATTCTCGCGCCCGGCACCACACCCCCACTTTCGCCCGAACCGACCCAGACCAGCAGTCCAGCACCGGCAGAGGCCACGCCCGCGGCACCGACCGCTGTTAGCCAGGATAAAGCCGCACAACCATGAGTCGACTAACGGAAAGCGACCAGGAAATGCCCCTGGTCTCGCACCTGACCGAGCTGCGTACCCGCCTGCTGCGCAGTGTCGGCGCGATTTTTCTACTGTTCGCCGGGCTGTTCTATTTCTCCCAGGACATCTACGCCCTGGTGGCCGCGCCGCTGCGCGCCTATTTGCCGGCGGGGGCGACGATGATCGCCACCGGCGTCGCCTCGCCCTTCCTCACGCCGTTCAAGCTGACCATGATGGTCGCACTGTTCCTGTCGATGCCGATCATCCTGCATCAGATCTGGGGTTTTATCGCGCCGGGTCTGTACAAGCACGAGAAGCGCATCGCCGTGCCGCTGCTGATTTCCAGCATTCTGCTGTTCTACGGCGGCATGGCTTTCGCCTACTTCGTGGTGTTCCCGATCATGTTCGGCTTCTTCGCCAGCGTCACCCCGGAAGGCGTGGCAATGATGACCGACATCGGCCAGTACCTGGACTTCGTCCTCACCCTGTTCTTCGCCTTCGGCGTGGCCTTCGAGATTCCGGTGGCGACCTTCCTGCTGATCTGGGTGGGCATCGTCGATGTCAAAACCCTGCGCAAGAGCCGCCCCTATGTGGTGGTCGGCTGCTTCGCCATCGGCATGGTGCTGACACCGCCGGATGTGTTCTCGCAGACCCTGCTGGCCGTGCCCATGTGGTTTTTGTTCGAGGCCGGCTTGCTGTGCGGCGCCATGGTCAAACGCCGCGACGAGCAGGCGCCCGAGTCCGATGAAAGCGAGCATGAGCCCAACGACCAGCCGCCTGCCGCCCAGCCGTGAACCTGCTGCTGCTGGAGGACCAGGACTTCGTCGCCGCTGACCGCATACGCCTCAGCGGCCGCCGCCTCAACCACCTGAATGAAGTGCATCGCGCCGAGGCGGGCGACAGCCTGCGAGTCGGGCGCCTGAACGGCTTGATGGGTCGCGGCCAACTGTTGCGTCTGGATGCCCAGGAGGCCGAGTTGCAGGTCGAATTCGACCAGCCGCCGCCGGCCAAACTGCCGCTCACCCTACTGCTGGCCTTGCCTCGGCCGAAGATGCTGCGCCGCGTGCTGCAAACCGTCAGCGCCATGGGTGTACCCACAGTAATCCTGCTGAACAGCTATCGGGTCGAGAAAAGCTTCTGGCAGACACCGTTTCTGCAACCGGACGCGATTCGCCAACAGCTGATTCTCGGCCTGGAGCAGGCCCGCGACACCGTGTTGCCGGACGTGATCATCGAGAAACGCTTCAAGCCTTTCGTCGAAGACCGCCTGGGCCAGCTGACCGCCGGCAGCCTCGGCCTGATCGGCCACCCCGGTGCCTACCCGGACTGCCCACGGGCGGTCGATCGGCCGGTGACCCTGGCCATCGGCCCGGAAGGCGGCTGGATTGCCTACGAGGTGGAAAAACTGCAGGAGGCTGGCTTACAGCCCGTGCAACTCGGTGCACGCATTCTGCGCGTGGAAACCGCGGTGACCGCGCTGCTGGCCAGGTTGTTCTAAGCACGCACACTGCGTGGATTCGTGGCGTTTCTTCGCCTGGATATAATCGGCGGGCTGACGCTGTGTAGCCCGGATGCAATCCGGGGCTGCGCACTCCCCCGATGGCAAACGATTACGGGTTTTCCGCCACCTGCCGGGCCTGCCAGTGCGCCGGCAATAGCTGCCCCTTAAGGGCCGGCGCCTCCTCCAACCGCACATCCCGCGCCGCCAGTGGCTCGCCACACTCGGAACAGACCAGCACGCCGTGCATGGCCGCGCCGCAGCTGCGGTGCACATGCCGAATCGGCGCACCCTCTTCCCCGCTCATATGCCTATCGCCCCAATTCACCAGCGCCAGCACGGCTGGATAGAGGTCGCGGCCCTTTTCGGTCAGGCAGTACTCCTCACGCAGCGGCCGCTGCTGATAGGCCACCTTGCTCAACACTTCGGCCTCGACCAGTTTCTTCAAGCGATCGGCCAGCACATGCCGGGTGATCTGCAGACGCTTCTCGAACTCATCGAAACGGCGTATCCCCAGAAAACTTTCGCGCAACACCAGCAAGGTCCAGCGATCGCCAACCACCGACAGCGTGCGCGCCAGCGAACAGGGTTGTTGAGCAAGGTCTTCCCAACGCATGAGCCAATCTCCAGCAATCGATGGCCCACCATAGCTTGACAGGTTCCAAATTGGAACCGACTATCGTTAAGGTTCCAAAAAAGAACTTAGGAGAAAAGAGATGAATCAACGCAAAGCAATCCTGGTCATGGGCGCCGGCGATGCCACCGGCGGGGCTATCGCCAAGCGCTTCGCCCGCGAGGGGTATGTCGCCTGCGTCGCCCGCCGCCATGCGGACAAACTGCAACCGCTGGTCGACGCCATCGAGGCCGAGGGCGGCACGGCACGCGCCTTCGGCTGCGACGCGCGAATTGAAGCCGAGGTGCTGGAACTGTTCGCCACCATCGAGCAAGAGGTCGGTCCGCTGGAAGCCGTGGTGTTCAATATCGGCGCCAACGTGCAGTTCGCCATCACCGACACCACCGAGCGGGTCTATCGCAAGGTCTGGGAAATGGCCGCACTGGCCGGTTTCCTCACCGGCCGCGAGGCCGCACGGGTGATGCAAGCGCGCGCGCGCGGCACCATCATCTTCACCGGTGCCACCGCCTCGCTACGCGGTCGAGCCAATTTTTCCGCCTTCGCCAGCGCCAAATTCGCCCTGCGCGCACTGGCCCAGAGCATGGCACGGGAACTCGGCCCACAGGGTATCCATGTCGCCCATCCGATCATCGACGGCGCCATCGACACCGCCTTTATCCGCGAGACTTTCCCCGAGCTTTACCAACGCAAAGAGCAGGACGGCATCCTCAACCCCGAGCATATCGCCGAGACGTACTGGCAGATCCACGGCCAGCCGCGCGATTGCTGGGTGCATGAGTTGGACCTACGGCCCTGGACGGAAACTTTCTGAGCGCCGACTTCTCTGCCTCACTCCGTCGCCCGGATGCAATCCGGGGAACGGCTTATCTCGAACCCAACAAGCAGGAAGATGCTATGAGCAAAAGCGTAGAGTTCTTTTTCGATTTCGGCAGCCCGACCAGTTACCTGGCCTGGACCCAGTTACCCGGCATCGCCGCAGCGGCGGATGCGCAGATCATCTGGCGACCGATGCTCCTCGGCGGGATTTTCAAGGCGACGGGCAACCAGTCGCCGGTGAGTATTCCAGCCAAGGGGCGCTATATGCTGCAAGACCTGGCGCGCTTTGCCGAACGCTACGGCGTCGCCATGCACTTCAATCCGCACTTCCCGATCAATACCCTGACGTTGATGCGTGGCGCCGCCGGCTACCTCGACACGCCTCAGCTGCAGCCCTATTTGCGCGCAGTCTTCGACGCCATGTGGGTACAACAGCAAAACCTCGGCAACCCCGAAGTGCTCGCCGAGGTGTTAACCGTAGCCGGTCTGGATCGGGCGGCGTTCGAAGCCCTGGTCAACGATGAAGCCGTCAAGCAACGGCTGAAAGACACTACCGATGAAGCGATAAAGCGCGGCGTCTTCGGCGCACCGACGTTCTTCGTCGGCAAACAGATGCACTTCGGCCAGGATCGCCTCGATTTTGTCGCCGAGGCCCTGGCACAACCCGCCTAGAGGCTCTCGGCAAACAGCCGGGTCACCCGCTGACTGAGTTCGGTCGCACTCAGGTCGCCGCGCATGGCCTCGCTCAACTGCTGATCCAGCAGCAACTGAGCGAGGCCATGCACCAGGCTCCAGGCCGCCAGTGTCGCCACCAACGGATCACGCGTTGGCGCCGCCGCGCGCACAGTCTGTCCGAGCAACTCGTAGAGCTCAGTCGCCGCCTGCTGCAACTCGGGGTAGCGCGCCTTGTCCAGTGCAGCGGAAAACATCAGGGCAAAACGCCCTGGGTGCGCGAGAGCAAACTCGACATAGCGCTGTCCCAGCGCGGCCAGACCCTGCGACCCGCTCGCGCGCGTCCAGTCGGCCAGGTCATGGAAGGCTTGTGCCGCCAACGCCGCCAGCAGGCTGTCGCGATCGGGAAAATGCCGATAGGGCGCGTTGTGCGAGACACCGGCGCGGCGCGCCACCTCACGCAGGCTGATGACGGCCAGGCCGCCCTCGGCGAGTAGCTGCGCGGCAGCCGCTACTAGCGCAGCCTTCAAATCGCCATGGTGATAGGGCCGCGCAGGCGCCTCTTTATCTAGTGTTGACACTGACAACATCTCCTCGTATGTTGGCTCCGTCAACATTATGCCGAACGGTCAGCCAGCGGCGCCAGTCGACAGCCCAGATATCCAGGAGGTTCGCCATGCTATTCATCGCGCTACTGATTGTGTTGGCCGTACTCGCGGCGCTGGCCGACCGCCTCGGCGTGCCTGCCTTGCATAATTGGCCGGCGCGAATGCGCCTGGCCATGGCGTTGGCGCTGCTGTTTGCCGGCAGCGACCACCTGCTCAACCCGCAACGTTACCTGCCGATGCTGCCCGAGGTCCTGCCCTATCACCTGGAGCTGGTGCTATTCACCGGGCTCTGCGAGTTGGCGGGCGCCATCGGTCTGCTGCTGCCGCGCTGGCGGCGCTGGGCGGCGCTCGCCCTAGCGGTGTATTTCGTCTGCGTATTCCCGGCGAATATCAAAAATGCCCTCGACGGCCTGAACGTCGAGGGTCTGCCGGCGGCGACCTGGTACTACTGGTTACGCCTGCCCTTTCAGCCGCTGATCATATTCTGGGCGCTGTATGCCGGCGAAGTGGTCGGCGCTAGATCGCGCCAAGTGCCGGCTAGATAAACAGCGGCAGCAAAACGGCGGCAGAGGCCCGCTCAACAGTTGAGCAAATCACCTGCCGCCGGGTTATGGTTAGGTCAGTCAATTCCTTGGAGTCCAAGTCCATGCGCCCCATGACCATTGACCTGCCGCGCATCGAGCGGGCCCTGCTCAGCGTGGAAGACCTCGAGCACTTTCTCGACCTGCACACCGGTAGCGTCCTGACCGTCGCGCCCGGCGACCCGGTGCCGGGCGCCGATGAAAAATACGACGTCCAGCCGGAGCGCTACCTGCCCATCCAGCCCTTGCCACTCGGCGCGGCCCTGGCCATGCGCGAGGCCTTCCTGTACAGCCTGCACGACCCCCACGCGCATACCGCACTGAGCCACGCATTGGCCGGGCGCAAGCCGCTGCGCACCTTCGACTACCAGCTGCAACGGCTACCGCAGGTACGTCAGGCCTGGCTCGCGTATCAAGCCGAGCACATCCGCGACGAAGTCGTGGAGTGGTTGGAAAGCAACGGCCTGGAACTGGCGCAGACAGGCTAACCAGCGGTAGGAAAACCACTGAGCTCGAGCTGCGATCAGCTTTCCAGGAGAAAGGTCACCGGGCCGTCATTGACCAGGTGCACCTGCATCTCGGCCCCGAAGCGACCCGTGGCGACCTGCGCGTGCTTGGCCTGCGCCTGCTCGACCAGCAACTCGAACAGCTCGGCGCCCAGGGCCGGTGGCGCGGCGCTGGAGAAGCTCGGCCGCAGCCCGCTCTTGGTGTCGGCGGCCAGGGTGAACTGCGACACCAGCAGCAGGCCGCCGCCGACGTCGCCGAGCGACAGGTTCATCTTGCCCTCGGCGTCGCCGAACACGCGGTAGTTGAGCAGCTTGTGCAGCAGTTTGGCGACGCTCGCCGGGGTGTCTTGCGGCTCGACGCCGACCAGGGCCAACAGGCCTTGATCGATGGCCCCGACCACCTCCCCGGCGACCTCCACCCGCGCGCAGCGCACGCGCTGGATCAGTGCCTTCATGCTTCGTCCGGGGACAGGTTGAGCAGGCGCCGGGCGATCTGGTTGGCCGCGCGCACCAGCGCATCGGTAATCCCGGTTTCGGACGCCGCATGACCGGCATCGCGAATAATCTGCAGCTCGCTGTTCGGCCAGGCCTGGTGCAGTTCCCAGGCGTTATCCAGCGGACAGATCACGTCGTAGCGGCCATGCACTATCACCCCCGGCAGGTGGGCGATTTTCGGCATGTCGCGGATCAATTGGTCGGGTTCGAGGAAGGCGTTGTTGACGAAGTAGTGGCACTCGATACGGGCAATCGACAGCGCCCGGTGCGCTTCGCTAAAACGATCCACCACCTGCGGATTCGGCCGTAACGTGGCCGTGCGCCCTTCCCAGGCCGACCAGGCCTTGGCCGCATGCATCTGGGCGATCTGGTCGTTGCCGGTCAGGCGCTTGTAGAACGCCTGCATCAGATCGCCGCGTTCGTCGACCGGGATCGGCGCCACATAGTCCTGCCAGTAATCGGGGAACATGCGGCTGGCGCCGGCCTGGTAGAACCACTGAAACTCCTGCGGCCGGCAGAGGAAGATGCCGCGCAGAATCAGCGCATGCACCCGCTCCGGGTGGCTCTGGGCGTAGGCCAGGGCCAGGGTCGAGCCCCAGGAGCCACCGAACAGCACCCACTTGTCGATCCCCAGGTGCGTGCGAATGCGCTCCAGGTCGGCGACCAGGTCCCAGGTGGTGTTGTTCTCCAGGCTCGCGTGCGGCGTCGAGCGGCCACAGCCGCGCTGGTCGAAGGTGACGATGCGGTACAGATTGGGATCGAAGAAACGCCGACTGAGGGCATCGCAACCCGCACCGGGGCCGCCATGGATGAACACCACCGGCAAGCCATCCGGCGAACCGCTTTCGTCCACATAGAGCACATGCGGCGCCTCTACCGCTAGTTCATGGCGGGCATGGGGTTTGATCTCCGGATACAAAGTCTGCATGGTGCGCTCCCGTGTCTTGGCCTACGGTCCCTGTTGGGCGCCGCTCTGATGCTCAACCGGCATCATAACCATGAATCAGGAGTTCGGCATGTCAGTCCGGCAATTCGCCTTACCTTTCATACTGTTTTTCATTCTGCTGGCGGGCTGCGGTGGCCGCGATGATCCGCAAGCCGCACTGGAAGCCGCCGTGCAGCAGCTGCAAGACAACCTTGAGGGCAAGCAGACCCGCGCGGTACTCGAGCAACTGCACCCGCAGTTTTCCGCCCAGCAGAGCTTCGTGCGCGACTGGGCGCAGCGCACCATGACCCTGCTGTTCTTGCGCCACAAGAACATCCAGGTGCTGGCACTCAGTAAACACAGCCAGATCGACCCGACCTACCGCGACAAAGGCCGCAGCGAGGCGCAGATCGCCCTGACCGGCGCCGCAGGCCTGATCCCCGACAGCGCACGGCATTACAGCGTCGCACTGGAGTGGTGGCTGGAGGGCGACGAGTGGAAACTGGCGCGGCTGGACTGGCAGTGAGGCCAGCGGCGCCCTCAGACGCAGCTGGCCTTGGCCTTACAGGTCCCAGTTGAGCGACAGGTTGATGCCGTGCTGGCGCTCATCGGTGCCGCGGAACTGGTAGGACGCGCGCAGTTGCAGGGTCTCGGCCAGCGCATGGCTGATGCCCACGCCGGCCAGGGTCTGGCCACTGGCCGGCGTATGGCCCTGCAACTCGAAGCGGTTGCCGGCAACCGAATTGAGGCCCAGGCGCAGGTCACGCGCGTCGTCCTCGAACTCGCGCTCGCGGGCGATTTCGGCGAACACTTGGGTCGCCGGGGCGAGCTGGTAGTTCATCTGCAACCCCAGACCCAGGCGCTTGCTGTCGCGTTGCTGGTCGTCGAAGTTGAGTGAGGTAGCACTCATGCCGCGCTCGCGATAGCCGTCCACCTCGACCTTGGCATAGTCGGCGCTGATGAACGGGCTGACCCGCCAACCCGTGCCGGCATTGGCCAGGTCATAGCCCAGGCGCCCGGACAGAGCCCACAGCTGCCCATCGGTGTCAGCTTTTTCGCTGCGTTCGGTGATCCCCAGGGCGAACTGCCGGTTGAGGTCGCTGTAGTCCAGGTGGCCCAGACTGATGCTGCTATCGGCCCACACTCGGCCGTGCTGGTATTGGGCGAAGGCACTGAGCAAGTAGCTGCGCAGGTCGTACTCCGAGTCGGCCTCGCCCGCCTCGAGCTCCTGCTCCTGCAGGCCCAAGGCCAGGCCCAGGCGCCATTGCTCGCTCAGGCGATAGCTGCTGCCCAGGTTCACGCCCAGGCCCGTGCTGTCGCCGTCGGCCACCGCCTGGTCACGCTGGAACTGCTGGCGTTGGCCGCTGGCGGCGACGAAGCTACGCCACTGACCCACGGCCTGCCAGACGCCGCGGTCGGCCTGCCATTCGCTGCGCAGCTGTTGCTGGTGCGCGTTGAGGCTGGCCATGGCCATTTCCGGCAGCAGCGACACCTGCCACGGCGCGCCAAGAATCGAGTAGATGTAGTCGGCGCTGATCTGCTGCACCGCCGAGGTGGGGTGCACGCCGTCATTGAACATCAGCCGGTCGGGATTCGGCGTGAGCCCGCCCAGGCCCCAGGTCGGGTCGGCCAGGCAGCTGTCACCGCTGAAGCAGACATCGGTCTGGCTGACCAGCGGATCGAAGCCGTAGCTCGCCAGGTCGCCCTTCACCTCGCTCAACAGGCCGCGGAAATTCAGGCGGATGACATTGCCGCCAAGGGCCGCGAGCTGGTTGCCCAGTTGGTCGTTGAGCAATCCCGAGGCGTTCGACCAGGCCGCGCGGAACCCCGAGGCGAAACCGGCCGGGGTCAGGCCCACATCCGGCAGATCCGAGACGATGATGGTGCGCGCCCCTGCCGCCTGCAGCGCCGCCACCCCGGCGACCAGATCGGCTGCCGCAGCGGCGGCGCTGGCCTGGTCGGTGACCACGAATTGCAGCACATCGTTGCCGCCACCGTTGAGGTAGAACAGGGCATCGGGATCGACCCGCGGCACATCCACCAGGTAGCCGTTGCGGGTGCGGATGGTGCCGCCACCGGCATTCACCACCGAGCCGTTGAGCGCGGTGATAGAGGCGAGGATCTGATCGGTGCGGTAGCCGCCCACCGCATAGTTGCTCCCGTCCGGGTTACCGGTGAGCACCTGCGGCAGGATGGGGGTCGAGGGCAGGGCCTGCAGACCGAGCAGGGCCGCCAGGCGCTGGGTGGACACGGCGTCGTAGTACTCGGTGTTATTGGACAAAAAGCCGGGGCCGGTACGGTTGGTGAAGCGCAGGCCTCCGGTAGGGTTGCCGCCCAACAGCGGACTGCCGATATCGGGGAACTGGCCGCTGTCGCTCAGCGAGTCACCGAAGATCACCAATTGCGAGTAGGGCATGGCGTGGGTCGCGGCCGGCAGGCCGGCGAGCAGTACAGCGGCGGTCAGGGTTTTCAGGGAGGGGGTCATGGCTGCTCCTTCTTATTGTGGTTGCCTTACGGCAAGCCAAGAAGGTTATCGCGCACAGCCCAGGGCGACGCTCACCCAAATGGGTGGTGTCGCCCTGCAGATGCTGCGGCGCGCAGCCAAAGAGCCCGGGCCAACTAGCGCCCGTAGTGCTCGCGGCCCCAATCGAGCATGGCCTGGAGCAACTGCCGAATGACCGCCTGAGTCGGCTTGGCCAGGTCCTCGCGGTAGCCGAAGGGCGGCTGTTCGTCCATGTAGTTGCACTGGGCCAATTCCAGCTGCACGGCATGCCGATGCTGCTGCGGCTGGCCGTAATGACGGGTGATGTGGCCGCCTTTGAAGCGCCCGTTCAGCGCATGGCTGTAGCCCTGCGCCTGCGCACAGAGCTGACGCAGGCGCTCGGCCAAGTCGATCGCGCAGCTCGCGCCGCTGTTGCTGCCGAGATTGAAGTCGGGCAAACGCCCGTCGAACAGCCTCGGCACCTGCGAGCGGATCGAGTGAGCGTCGAACAGCAGCGCATAGCCGAACTCCTTCTGCAAGCGCGCCAGCTCGTCGGCCAGGGTCTGGTGATAGGGCTTCCAGATCTGCGCCAGGTAGCGCGCGCGCTCCTCGGTGCCGGGCGCCAGCCCAGGGCGATACAGCGCCTCGCCATCGAACAGGGTGGCGGGAAACAGCCCGGTGGTGGCACTGGCGTACAGCGGTGCGTCGTCCTGCGGCCGGTTGAGGTCGACGACGTAGCGCGAATAGTTGGCCGCCAGGGTGCTGGCGCCCAGTTCGGCGGCGCAGTGGTAGAGCCTGGGGATATGCCAGTCGGTGTCCGGCAGGCTGCGCGCCTGCTCGACCAAGCCGGCCTCGACCGCCGGAGTCAGGCGCAGGCCGGCGTGCGGCATGCTGATCAGCAGCGGCACGCGGCCACGGCTGAACTCGAACGCGTCATCGATCTCAGACATCGGTCAGCTCCTCAGCATGACGGATCACCCGTTTGCCCAGCTCGCCACCCAGCCAATAGGCCAGCTCAGCCGGCCGGGCGATATCCCAGGCGACAAAGTCGGCGACCTTGCCCACTTCCAGGCTGCCGTGGCTGTGGCCCAGGCCCAGGGCCTGGGCCGCGTGCAGGGTGACCCCGGCCAGGGCCTCCTCCGGGGTCATGCGGAACAGGGTGCAGGCCATGTTCATCATCAAGCGTAACGACAGGGCCGGCGAGGTGCCAGGATTGAGGTCGCTGGCGATCGCCATGGCCACGCCATGCCGGCGCAACAGATCGATCGGCGGCAACTGAGTCTCGCGCAGACAATAGAAGGCGCCAGGCAGCAGCACCGCCACGCTGCCGGCGGCGGCCATGGCCTGGGCATCGCTCTCATCCATGAACTCCAGATGATCGGCCGACAGCGCGCCGTAACGCGCTGCCAGGCTGGAGCCGTGCAACGAGGACAGCTGCTCGGCATGCAGTTTGATCGGCAGGCCCAGCTCGCCGGCGCATTGGAACACCCGCTCGACCTGGGCCGGGGAAAACCCCAGGTGCTCGCAGAAGGCGTCCACCGCATCTACCAGCCCTTCGCTGGCCAATTGCGGCAAGATTTCGGCGCAGACCAGGTCGATATAGGCGTCCGCCCGCCCGGCGAACTCCGGCGGCAGGGCGTGGGCCGCCAGGCAGGTGCTGCGCACCGTCACCGGCAGCAGCTCGCCGAGGCGACGGATCACCCGCAGCATCTTGCGCTCGGCGGCCAGGCTCAGGCCGTAGCCGGATTTGACTTCCAGGGTGGTGACGCCCTCGCGCAACAGCTGCCGGGCGCGCAGCAATGCGCCCGTCAGCAGCTCGCCCTCGCTGGCCTCGCGGGTGGCGCGCACGGTGCTGGCGATGCCGCCGCCGGCTGCGGCGATCTCGGCATAGCTGACGCCCTCGAGGCGCTGCTCGAATTCAGCGCTGCGGTCGCCGCCGAACACCAGGTGGGTGTGACAGTCGATCAGCCCCGGGGTCAGCCAGGCGCCGCCGAGGTCGACGGTTTCGCCATAGTCGCCGGCCGGCAGCTCGGCGCGCGGGCCGATCCAGACGATGTGCGCGCCCTCAGTGACCAGCGCCGCGTCCTCGATGATCGAGTAACGGCCGCCGGCCATGCTGGCGGCATGGCAATGTTGCCAACGCTTTTTCATTGCAGGCCTCCGATACTCGCCGCCACTCGCTCGAGAGCGCCGTCTTCACTCAGCAGGGCGGCGGCGCTGGCAATGTCCGGTGCCAGCCAGCGGTCGCTGTCATAGGCCGACACCCGTTCGCGCAGCAGCTCCCAGGCACAATGGGTGCCGACGCCGAAGTGCTGCGCCTTGAGGAACTCGAAGGCCTGGGCCGCCAGCAGGTACTCGATGGCAAGAATCTGCCGGCTGTTGGCCAACGCCTTGCCCAGCTTCAACGCGGCGCTGGTGCCGAGGCTCAGGTGATCCTCCTGCAGACCGGAGGTGACGAAGTTGTCGAGCACCGCCGGCTGCGCCAGCTGACGGTTCTCACCACACAATGCGCCGGCGACGTACTGCACGATCATCATCCCCGAGTTGACCCCGGGTTCTGCAACCAGAAAGGCCGGCAAGCCACTGACCAGCGGGTTGATCAACCGGTCCAGGCGCCGCTCGGCGATACCGCCGAGCTCGGCCACCGCGATGGCCAGCAGATCGGCGGCCATCGCCACCGACTCGCCATGCGGGTTGGCCTGGGACACCACCCGGTAGTCGTCCGGCGTGCCCAGCACCAGCGGATTGTCGGTGACCGAGTTGAGTTCGGTCTCGATCTGCTGCGCCGCATGGGCCAGTTGATCGCGGCAGGCGCCATGCACCTGCGGTATCGCACGGATGCTCAGGGCGTCCTGGGTGCGCAGGCCACGGCTGCTGGCCACGACTTCGCTGCCTTCGAGCAGGGCCCGCAGGTTGTCGCCCACCCGCTGCATGCCAGGGTGCGGTTTCAGCGCGATGACTTCCGGGGCAAAGGCGTCGAGCTGCCCGCGCAACGCCTCGAAGCTCATGGCGCCGATCACGTCGGCCCACTGCATCAGACGACTCGCGTCGGCCAGGGCCAGGCAGCTCAGGCCGGTCATGCACGGCGTGCCATTGACCAGGCACAGGCCATCCTTGGCCCCCAGCTGCACCGGCTGCAGCCCTTCGGCCGCCAGCGCCTGCGTGGCCGGCACGACCTGATCGCGATAGCTCACTTCACCGACACCGAGCAGGGCGATGCCGACATGCGCCATATGGGTCAGATAACCGACCGAGCCCTGCGCGGGCACCCGCGGAGTGATACCGCGGTTGAGCAGTGCCAGCAGCATCTCGACGACCCCACGCTGCACCCCGGACTTGCCGTGACTGTAATTGGCGATGGCGGCGCAGATGATCGCCCGGGTCTGCTCGTTGGTCAGCGCCGGACCGACGCCGCAGGCATGGCTGAGCAGGGTGTTGCGCGACAGCTGGGCGAGCTGCTCGCCCTCCAGCAGCACGTTGCACAGGGCGCCGAGGCCGGTGCTGATGCCGTAGGCCCGCTCCCCCCGGGCGACGATGCGCTCGACCACCGCGCGGGCGTTGTCGATGCGCCCCCAGGCGACCGGCGCCAACTCCAGTTGCGCGCCATGGCGGGCCACCGCCACGACGTCTTGCCAGCGCAAGGGCGCATTACCCAGGACTATGGTTTCGACAGACAACATCTGCATGCTTCCTTAAACAGTAGCCACACGGCGCTGGACGAAACGATCGACGTACTCATCGGCGGGCTGGTAGAGGATTTCCTTCGGCGTGCCGACCTGGATCAGCTGACCGTCCTTGAGAATGGCGATGCGATTACCGATGCGCACGGCCTCGTCGAGGTCGTGGGTGATGAACACTATGGTCTTGTGCAGGGCCTTCTGCAGTTCGAGCAACTGGTCCTGCATCTCGGCGCGAATCAACGGGTCGAGCGCGCTGAAGGCCTCGTCCATCAGAATGATGTCGGTATCCGCCGCCAACGCGCGAGCCAGCCCGACCCGTTGGCGCATGCCGCCGGAAAGCTGGTGCGGATAGGACTTTTCATAGCCCTTGAGGCCGACGGTGTTGATCCAGTGCAGCGCGCGCTCGGCGCAATGGGCCTTGCTCTCGCCGCGCACCTTGAGGCCGTAGGCGACGTTGTCCAGCACCGTCTTGTGCGGCAACAGGCCGAAGCTCTGGAACACCATGCTGATCTTGCGCCGACGGAAGCTGCGCAACGCCTCCCGGTCGTAACGCAGGATGTCCTCGCCATCGACCAGGATTTCACCGCTGGTCGGATCGATCAGGCGGTTGAAGTGACGCACCAGGGTCGACTTGCCGGAGCCGGAGAGGCCCATGATGACGAAGATTTCACCCGGCTCGATAGCCAGCGACAAGTCGTTGACCCCGACCACGCAGTCGGTCGCGGCGAGCACCTGATCCTTGCTCTGGCCCTGCTGAATCATCTTCAGCGCAGCCTCCGGGCGCGCACCGAATATCTTGAAGACGTTCTTCACCACGATCTTGCTCATTTGCTCACCTCATGCCGCGCACGGCCATAGGCCTGGGTGATGCGGTCGATGACCACGGCCAGGATGACGATGGCCAGACCGGCTTCGAGGCCGCGTCCGACGTTGAGGGTCTGGATGCCGATCAACACGTCCTCGCCGAGACCGCGGGCGCCGATCATCGAGGCGATCACCACCATCGACAGGGCCATCATGGTGGTCTGGTTGATTCCGGCCATGATGCTCGGCAGCGCCAGCGGCAGTTGCACGCCAAACAGCTGCTGCCAGCGGTTGGCGCCAAAGGCGTTGACCGCTTCCATCACCTCGCCGTCGACCTGGCGGATACCCAGGTCGGTGAGGCGGATCAACGGCGGCGCGGCGTAGATCACCGTGGCGAAAATCGCCGGCACCTTGCCCAGGCCGAAGAGCATCAGCACCGGGATCAGGTAGACGAAGCTGGGCATGGTTTGCATGATGTCCAGCAGCGGCATCAGCACCGCACGCAGGCGGTTGCTGCGGGCGGACAGAATGCCCAGCGGAATACCGATAATCACCGCGATCAGGGTCGCCACCAGCATCAGTGCCAGGGTCTGCATCAATTTGTCCCAGAGCCCGACCGCACCGACCAGGAACAGCAGGCCGACGATCGCCAGGGTCGGCAGCGTACGGCGTGTGGCGTGCCAGGCGACAGCGGCGACGATGGCCAGCATCAGCCACCAGGGTGTGCCGCGCAGCAGGCCTTCGAGGTTGACGATGGCCCACAACAGGGTGTCGGAGATGTGGCGGAACACATCTCCGTAGTTGGCCACCAGATCGTCGACCCAGGTATTGACCCAATCGGCAATGGAGAAAGTGAAGCGTTCGGGGAACATAGGCTGCTCTCGATCGGTTTGCTCTGGGAGGGCGGCGCCAGCCCCCGCTCCCCGACCCTCGCGCGCACGCGAGGGGACTGTCCTGTGCAACATCGCGGAGGGGCATCGGCGCCCCTCCCGTGCTGCGGGTTACAACGCCGCGTCGATCTTCTGCGCCGCCTCTTCGCTGACCCAGGCGCGCCAGACGTCCGGGTGCTGTTTGAGGAAGAGCTTGGCCAGCTCAGGCGAATCGATGCGTTCCTTGGCCATCCGCGCCAGGTTCTGGTTCAGCAGGTCGATCGGCAGATTGACCTTCTCCAGCACCGCCACCAGTTCCGGCGCCTGCTCGTGGAAGTCCTTGGACAGACCGACCTGGATGCTGATGGTCTTGTCGACGCCAGGCTTCTCGTCCAGCTTGAGCAGATCGACCTGCCCCATCAGCGGCGTCGGCGACCAGTAATAGAACAGGATCGGCTCGCCGCGCTTGTAGCTCGACAGCACCGCGGCATCCAGCGCCGGCCCGGTGCCCGGGCGGAAGTTGGTGAACTTGTCTTCCAGGCCGTAGCTTTTCAGCATCTCGCTGTTGTCCAGCTCGCAGGTCCAGCCGGCCGGGCAGTTGTAGAAGCGGCCTTTACTCGGCTCTTCCTGGTCACGAAAGACTTCGGCGTACTGCGCCAGGTCGGTAATCGCCTTGAGGTTCGGCGCCTTGGCTTCGAGCTTGCGCTGGGCATCGCCCTCGACCACATAGCGCGGCACGTACCAGCCTTCGGCCGCACCGACGATCGGCGCGCCGACCCCGACCACTTTGCCGGCCGCCGCGGCCTTGTTCCAGACCTCGCTGCGGCCCACCCATTCCTCGGCGAACACCTGAATGTCGTTGCTGCTCAAGGCGTTCTCCATGGTGATGGAGTTGCCCGGCAAGCTGTCGGTGGCGCAACCGTAGCCTTCCTTGAGGACGATCTGCATCACGTCGGTGAGCAGCATGCCGCTCTCCCAGTTCAGCCCGGCGAATTTCACCGGTTTGCCCGATTCGCACCAGCCGGCGGCTTGCGTCGCGGCGGAAGTGGCGAACAGGCCGAGGGCGAGGACAGTGCCGAGCAGCGACTTAGGTTTTTTGTTCATCGGATACTCCAATCATTCAATGGGTTGGGTAACGGCAGTCGAGCAAAAGTGTTACGGCGACCTCAGAGACTCGGCAGCAGCTTCGCCGGCAGCAGGTCGTTCAGGCAGCGCGTCGCCAACAGCTGGCTGGCGGCCTCGATGTCCGGGGCGAAGAAGCGGTCTTCCTGGTAATGGCTGACCTGCTCGCGCAGCGCGGCGCGGGCCTGTTCCAGTTTCACCGAGGTCTTGCGCCCTTCGCGGAAGTCCAGGCCCTGGCAGGCACCGAGCCATTCGACGGCGAGGATGCCGCGCACGTTGTCGGCCATTTCCCACAGGCGCTTGCCGGCGGCCGGGGCCATGGACACGTGGTCCTCCTGGTTGGCCGAGGTCGGCAGGCTGTCGACGCTGTGCGGATGAGCCAGCGCCTTGTTCTCGCTGGCCAGCGCGGCGGCGGTGACCTGGGCGATCATGAAACCGGAGTTGACCCCGCCATTGGCCACCAGAAACGGCGGCAACTGCGACATGTGCTTGTCCATCATCAGCGAGATGCGCCGCTCGGACAGCGCGCCGATTTCGGCGATGGCCAGGGCCAGGTTGTCGGCGGCCATGGCCACCGGCTCGGCGTGGAAGTTACCGCCGGAGATCACGTCGCCCTCGGCGGCGAACACCAGCGGGTTGTCCGATACCGCGTTGGCTTCGACCGCCAACACCTCGGCGGCCTGGCGCAGCTGGGTCAGACAAGCGCCCATGACCTGCGGCTGGCAACGCAGCGAATAGGGGTCCTGGACCTTGTCGCACTTTTCATGGGAACGGGAGATCTCGCTGCTGGGCGTGAGCAAATCGCGGTAGGCGGCGGCTGCATCGATCTGTCCGCGCTGGCCACGGGCCGCGTGAATGCGCGCATCGAAGGGCGCCCGCGAGCCGAGCATGGCCTCCACGCTCAGGCCGCCGCAGACCAGCGCCGCGGCGAACAGGTCTTCGGCCGCGAACAGCCCGCGCAGGGCGTAGGCGGTGGACACTTGAGTGCCGTTGAGCAGCGCCAGGCCTTCCTTGGCCGCCAGGGTCAGCGGCTCGAGGCCGGCCTTGGCCAAGGCCTCGGTGGCCGGCAGCCATTCGCCCTGGTAGCGCGCCTTGCCCTCGCCGAGCAGGACCAGCGACATGTGCGCCAGCGGCGCCAGGTCGCCGGAGGCGCCGACCGAGCCCTTGAGCGGGATGTGCGGGTAAACCTCGGCATTGATCAGGGCGATCAGCGCGTCGATCACCTGCCGACGGATACCGGAGAAGCCACGCGCCAGGCTGTTGACCTTGAGCAGCATGATCAACCGCACCAGATCATCATCCAGCGGCTGGCCGACACCGGCGGCATGCGACAGCACCAGCGAGCGCTGCAGGTTTTCCAGGTCTGCGCTGGCGATGCGGGTCGACGCCAGCAGGCCGAAGCCGGTGTTGATGCCGTAGGCGGTGCGGTTCTCGGCGAGTATCTGCTCGACGCAGGCGACGCTGGCCTCGATGGCCTCGGCGGCGCTCTCGTCCAGGGTGACCGTTACCGGCCCCTGCAGCACCAGGCGCAACTGGCCCAGGCTCAGTTGACCAGGCAGTAAGTTCAGCGCAGTCATGTTCAGGCTCCTTTGACCGGGGTAACCATAGGTAGATTGAGGCCCTGTTCGCGGGCGCAGTCGATGGCAATCTGATAACCGGCATCGGCGTGCCGCATCACCCCGGTGGCCGGGTCGTTGTGCAGCACGCGGGCGATGCGCGCGGCGGCTTCATCGCTGCCGTCGCAGACGATGACCACCCCGGAGTGCTGGGAGAAGCCCATGCCGACGCCGCCACCGTGGTGCAGCGAGACCCAGGTGGCGCCGCTGGCGGTGTTCAGCAGGGCGTTGAGCAGCGGCCAGTCGGACACCGCATCGGAGCCATCGGCCATCGCCTCGGTTTCGCGATTGGGGCTGGCCACCGAGCCGGAATCCAGGTGGTCGCGGCCGATCACCACCGGTGCGGACAGCTCGCCACTGCGGACCATTTCGTTGAAGGCCAGGCCGAGCTTGGCGCGCTGGCCCAGGCCGACCCAGCAGATACGTGCCGGCAGACCCTGGAAGGCGATGCGTTCACGGGCCATGTCCAGCCAATGATGCAGATGGGCATCGTCAGGGATCAGCTCCTTGACCTTGGCGTCGGTCTTGTAGATGTCCTCGGGGTCGCCGGACAAGGCCACCCAACGGAACGGGCCGACGCCGCGGCAGAACAGCGGACGAATATAGGCCGGAACGAAGCCGGGGAAGGCGAAGGCATTGCTCACGCCCTCTTCCTTGGCCATCTGGCGGATGTTGTTGCCGTAGTCGAAGGTCGGCACGCCCTGCTGCTGGAAGGCCAGCATGGCGCGCACGTGCACGGCCATCGACTGCTTGGCGGCCTTGACCACTTCGGCCGGCTGCAACTGCGCCTTGGCACGGTACTCGTCCCAGCTCCAGCCGATCGGCAGGTAGCCATTGAGCGGATCGTGGGCGCTGGTCTGGTCGGTGACCATGTCCGGGCGCACGCCACGCTTGACCAGTTCCGGAAGGATCTCGGCGGCGTTGCCACACAGGGCGATGGAAATCGCCTTGCCCTCGGCGCAGTACTTCTCGAGGCGCGCCAGGGCGTCGTCGAGATCCTTGGCCTGCTCGTCGACGTAGCGGGTCTGCAGGCGGAAGTCGATGCGGCTCTGCTGACACTCGATGTTCAGCGAGCAGGCGCCGGCCAGGGTCGCCGCCAGCGGCTGCGCACCACCCATACCGCCGAGACCGGCGGTGAGTACCCAGCGGCCGGTGAGGTCGCCACCAAAATGCTGGCGGCCGGCCTCGACGAAGGTCTCGTAGGTACCCTGGACGATGCCCTGGCTGCCGATATAGATCCAGCTGCCGGCGGTCATCTGGCCGTACATCGCCAGGCCCTTGGCATCCAGCTCGTTGAAGTGTTCCCAGGTCGCCCAGTGCGGCACCAGGTTGGAGTTGGCGATCAGCACGCGCGGCGCGTTGCTGTGGGTCTTGAA
Source organism: Pseudomonas sp. SJZ079 (assembly GCF_007993865.1). Classification (GTDB taxonomy): domain Bacteria; phylum Pseudomonadota; class Gammaproteobacteria; order Pseudomonadales; family Pseudomonadaceae; genus Aquipseudomonas. Next base: position 262,477 of record NZ_VIUH01000002.1, read on the forward strand.
TACGCCGACCGGCTTACCGGATTGCACCAGCAGGGTCTCGTCGTCGTTCAGTTGCTTGAGGCTCTCGACGATCTGGTCGTAGCACTCCCAGTTGCGCGCGGCGCGGCCGATGCCGCCATACACCACCAGCTCCTTGGGGTTCTCCGCCACTTCCGGGTCGAGGTTGTTCATCAACATGCGCAGCGGCGCCTCGGTCATCCAGCTCTTGGCGCTCAACTGGGTGCCACGCGGGGCGCGAATTTCGGTGTCACGGAATTTGGTCATGGCAGACTCCTCAATCTAACTAGTTAACGGCGGACGGCGTCACAGCCAGCCCATAAAGTGCGCCAGGTAGGCCAGCGGAATGCTGAACACCAGGCTAAGTACGGTGCGCTGCAGCCAGACCAACAGCAGGTCGCGCAGACGCAGGGGAATTCGCGTGGCCAGCACGCAGGGAATCGATGCGGAGAGAAACAGCACGCTGCTCACCGAGACGATGCCGGTAACGAACTTGACGATCTGGTCGGCGTCTTTCAGCAGCATCGCCGGCAGGAACATTTCCGCCAGCCCGGCCGCGAGGGCACGCGCCACCTCCATCGGCTCACTGAGGCCGAACAGCCAGGTGATCGGATAGAGCAGCACGCCGATGGCATCGAACAGCGGGGTGTACTTGGCGGCCAGCAACCCGAGCAGGCCGACCGCGAGAATGCTCGGCAGGATGGCGGCGGTCATGCGCAGGCCATCGCTGAAGGTGTCGCGCAGGGCCGTGAGTAGCGAAGGCGCACAGGCCGCCTGGCTGAGGCCGGCACTCCAGGCGCTGCGCAGGCGGCTCTCGCCGGGACGCAATTGCGGCTCCGGGTGCGCCTCGGACGGCAGGCGTGACAGCGGATAGATCCGCGCGCTGACCGCGGTGACGCTGAAGGTCACCAGCATGGCGCCCCAGAAATACAGGTTCCAGATTTCCATCAGGCCCAGGGTCTTGGCGATGATCACCATGAACGGGGCGGACACGGTGGAGAAGCCGGTGGCAATGATCGCCGCCTCGCGCAGGCTGTAGTGGCCCTGCTGGTACATGCGGTCGGTGATCAGCAGGCCCACCGAGTAGCTGCCGACGAAGGAGGCCACCGCGTCGATCGCCGACTTGCCGGGCGTGCGCCAGATCGGTCGCATCACCGGCTGCATCAATACCCCGACGGTCTCCAGCAGGCCGAAGCCGATCAAGAACACCAGCGCCAGCGCGCCCAGCGGCACTATCAACGCCAGGCTGAGCACCAGCTTGTCGAACAGAAACGGCAGCATGCCCGGCTGATACAGCGCATCCGGCCCGAGCTTGAACAGATAGGCCACGCCGATCAGCAGGCCGAGCACCTTGAGCCCACTGAACACCGTGTGGGTCAGGTCCTTGCGCCAGCTGCCGCTGATCCAGGGCTCCAACGCACCGTAGAGCATGAACAGCAGGGCGATGCCGATCACCAGTGGTCGGGCATGCAGCACCAAGGCGCTGGCCGTATGGTCGAGCAGGATGGTCGAGCGACCACCGATCTCGAAGGGGACGAAAAACAGCACCAGGCCGATCAGGCTATACCCCAGCAGGCGCGCTAGGGCTCGGCCGGAGGCGGCACTGACGGTCGACGAAAGCTCTTCAGGCATGACTCTTCTCCGAGGCGGCAGGTGGATAGACAATCACTAAATCCACACACATATATTTACTTGTACATACAAGCATATGCAAGCAGAGGGCCATTTTTATTTTCTTCCCCGACAAATAGCCGCCTAGCGCCCCGCACGTCCCGAATAATCGACCTGGCGCACTGGAGGAGAACCACCGGCAGACTCCATCCGCCAGGTGCAGAATTGTTACCGGGAAACAAAAATCGCCTACTCGCCGAGCACTCGCGCAGCACAGGCGTGGCCCTAAGTAACACTCGCGCCAACTGCCGCGATCCACTCACTCGGCGCCGACGTCGCCCCTGCACAAGGAGAGACGAGGCTAGCGCCGGAGCGGCTCAGGCCGCGGGACGGGGCCGAGCAACCACGGTAGCTGCCCCTGACTTCAACATGCGCGGATGCAGCCGCATGGACGACATGGGGAGACGCTGCCAACGCCTTCGCTGGCAGCCGCAGGTTGTGAGGGGGTTCAAGGGAGGAATCAGCCCGAGCGGCCAAGCAGGTCGCTACGCGTCATCTGTTCGGCAGGGGCCCTGCGCGGCAGCCTTAGCAGGCCGCCGCAGTTTGTCTCAGGTGGATTGATCGCCGCACGCGTGCAGCTCGATCAGTGCGTAGCCGTTTTGCTCCGCACCAGTCAGGCGCAGCTCGCGCAACAGCGCACCGCCTTCGCACACCCAGCAGTCGTAGCGACCGAGATGCTCGGTGCGCCCTTCGAGACTGACGCTCAAGCCATCCTCCAGACTGAAGAGCAGCAGCACCGACGCGGAACTGAACAGCTGGTGTGGCGCCGGCAGCCCCTGCGACCATTGCAGCCGCGCGCGGTAGCGCGCCGGCGCATAGATCAGATTGAAATCGCGTATGGCGCCGCCAAGCAACTGGCAGTGCACCCGGCTGTCGCCGGAGAAGGCGAAGGCATCCATCGCCAGCAAGGGCCGCGAGCGCACATCATCGACCTCCAGCTGCATCCCTGCCCCTTCGAGCACGGTGATGATGCGCTGATAACCGTTGAACGCGGAAAACCCGCCGGACTCGCCGACATCGGCCAGCGACAGGCGCCAGCCGAAACCTTCCAGGCCCTCGCCGGCATCGCGGGCGATTTCCAGGGTGCTGCCGGCGCCATTCTTCCAGGGCATGCGCGGGTAATCGGCCGCGCGCAGCATACGCGGCAGGCTCATGAGCTGAAGCGTCCTTCCAGACGATGGCGCGAGCCGGGATAGAGCAGCCGCGCGCTGGTCACCGTCTTCTGTCCCGACCAGGTACGCCGACGAATCAACAAGCACGGCTCGCCGCGCTCGATCTGCAGCAGCTTGCACTCGCCGGCATCGGCCAGGATCGCCTCGACCACGTGCTCGCCCTCGCTCAGCGGCGCGACCTGAGACAGGTAGGCATAGGGCGTCTGCTGGGTGAAATCCTGCTTGAGATAGTCCGGCGCCACCGCCGCATTGACGTAGCGATCCTCGATCTGCACCGGTAGATCGTTCTCGTAATGCACGATGACCGAATGGAACACCCGCTGGCCTTCGCGCACGTCCAGCGCCAGGGCCCGCTCGGACCCCGCCTGCTCTTCCTCCAGGCGAACCACGACACAGTGATGGCGATGACCGCGCGCGGCGATCTCATCGGCGATGTTATGCACCTCGAACAGGGCCGACTGGCCCTTGGGCTCGGCGACGAAGGTGCCGACGCCCTGCATGCGCACCAGTAACCCTTCCGCGGTCAATTCACGCAGTGCCCGATTGATGGTCATGCGGCTGAAGCCGAGCTGATTGACCAACTCACTTTCCGAGGGCACGCGGTGGTGCGGCGGCCAGGCCCCGGACTGAATCTGGCCACTGATCATCTGTTTGACGCGCGCATACAAGGGCGCGGGGGTATCCCCCAACTGCGAGGCCAGCGATGCGATCTCGGGGTGCGAAGTGGACACGGGGTACTCCTGATCATGGCGCCGGCGCCGATTGCACACGGCAGTAATCCAACGAGGCCTGGAGAACACTCATGCATTCCCCGGCGAGCGGTAACGGCTGCCACCCGCTGGACAGGCTCAGTCTGCCAAGAGTTTACGACGCCGCCAAACATCTGTATATGTATATACAAATCAAGCACCACTCGCGAGAGCAAAATCATGCCTGCTTTTTTCGCCGACCACGCCTTGCTCGCCAGCGGCTGGGCGCGCAACGTACGCCTCGAAGTCTCGACCAGCGGATTGATTGAACAGATCAGCCGCGACGCCAGCAGCGCGGGCGCCGAGCGTCTCAACGGCCCGCTGTTGCCGGGCATGCCGAACCTGCACTCGCACGCCTTTCAGCGGGCCATGGCGGGCCTCGCCGAGGTCGCCGGCAACCCGAATGACAGTTTCTGGACCTGGCGCGAACTGATGTACCGCCTGGTCGGTCAGCTCAGCCCCGAGCAGATCGAGGTCATCGCCCGCCAGCTGTATATCGAGATGCTCAAGGCCGGCTACACCAGCGTCGCCGAGTTCCACTATGCGCATCACGACCCGCAGGGCCAGGCCTATGCCGACCCGGCGGAGCTGGCGCTGTGCATCAGCCGGGCGGCGAGTGCTGCCGGTATCGGCCTGACCCTGCTGCCGGTGCTCTACAGTCACTCGGGCTTTGGCGGCCAACCGGCCAATCCCGGACAGCGCCGCTTCATCCACAGCAGCGACAGCTACCTGGCCCTGCAGCAACGCCTGCACCCGTTGCTGGCGCAACAACCGGCCCAGCGCCTGGGCCTGTGTTTTCACTCGCTGCGCGCGGTCACCCCCGAGCAGCTCACCGAAGTACTGGCCGCAGGCGACAGCCACTGCCCGATCCATATCCACATCGCCGAGCAGCAGAAGGAAGTCGACGACTGCCTGGCCTGGAGTGGCCGGCGGCCGTTGCAGTGGCTGTACGAGCACGCGCCGGTGGATTCACGCTGGTGCCTGGTGCACGCGACCCACGCCAACCCGGACGAGGTCAGCGACATGGCGCGCTCTGGCGCGGTGGCCGGATTGTGCCTGACCACCGAGGCCAACCTGGGCGACGGGATCTTCCCGGCGGTGGACTACCTCGCCCAGGGCGGGCGCCTGGGCATCGGCTCGGACAGCCACGTGTCGGTCAGCGTGGCCGAAGAACTGCGCTGGCTGGAATACGGCCAGCGCCTGCGCGACCAGAAGCGCAATCGCCTGTACCACAGCGACCAGCCGATGATCGGCCGCAGCCTGTACGACGCCGCCCTGGCCGGTGGCGCCCAGGCGCTGGGGCAAGCGATCGGCGCGCTCGAAGTCGGCAAGCGTGCCGACCTGCTGGTGCTGGATGGCGATGACCCCTACCTCGCCACCGCCGAGACCGACGCCATCCTCAACCGCTGGCTGTTCGCCGGCGGCGACCGCCAGGTGCGCGATGTCATGGTGGCTGGGCGCTGGGTGATCCGCGAGGGCCGCCACGCCGCCCAGGAACAGACAGGCCAGGCCTTCGCCCAGGTGTTGCGTGAGCTGCTGGGTTAATCCCGAGCGCAGAGTGGGCAGGCGATTCCCGCTAGCAAGCCGCGCCCTATCGGCAGAGGCTACTTCAGGCCCTTACCGGAGAACATCAGCACTTTGTCGCCGGCGTATTGCACGCTGATAAAGCTGTTGTCGTCGCCCCAGGTGCAACTCGAAATACCCAGTGCGCCGGAGCATTCGGTGGGGCCGCCGAGCAAGCCTTCGACCTCAGGCTTGGTCATTCCCGGCTTGAGCTTGGAGTAGTTTTCCTGGTTGATCTTGCTGCAAGCCACCAACCACACACAGCACGACAGCAATACGAGAGAACGCAACGACATGGCACAGCTCCTGGATAGAGGGTGGGGCCAGCTTGACACAGCGCCCCACGACTTGCCCGCTTGGACGTCAGAAGCCTGAGCCGGGTTCCCGCAAGAACGCCAGTTCGTCAGGGGTCGAAGCACGACCGAGAATGCTGTTGCGATGGGGGAAGCGGGCAAAGCGCGCGATCACCCGCTGGTGACGTTCGGCGTAGTCCAGGTAACCGGCGAACAGCTGACGCTCGGCGGCCGCAGCCTGCTCATGCAGCTCGGTGAAACAGGCCAGCGCCCGCTCCTGTTGCTCGAGGTCTTCGGCATGCTCGAAGACGATATAGACGAACACCCGCTGAATCGGTGTCAGCTGTATATCCCAGCCATACCTCAGCCCCTCGCGCACCAGCGCTTGAGCCTGCAGGTCGCCGGCGAACGCCCGCGGACTATCGCGAAAGATCATCCGCGGCAGCTGGTCGAGCAACAGCACATTGGCCAACCAGCCCTCGGCATGTACGTGCCAGGCGTCCAGCTCGCCGGCCAGCGCCTGCTCGACCAGTTCAGCGAAACGCGCCTGCGCCTCGCTGTCCTGGCTGTCCTGCTTGCCGAACCAGAGCGTGTTGCGCGCCGCAGCCACCTCGCTCGCCGTTGTCGCGGCGCCGAACCACCAGTCGAGCAAGGGTTGCCAAGGCTGCGTCATGGGTCACTCCTGATGGTAAGCGGTGACCCGCTCGACTTCCTGCTTGGAGCCGAGGAACACCGCCACACGCTGGTGCAGGGACGTCGGCTGGATATCCAGAATGCGCTGCACGCCGTTGGTTGAGGCGCCACCCGCCTGCTCGATGATAAAGGACATCGGGTTGGCCTCGTACATCAGACGCAGCTTGCCGGGCTTCTCCGGCTCACGGGAATCACGCGGGTACATGAACAGACCGCCGCGCGTCAGGATACGGTGCACGTCGGCGACCATCGCCGCGACCCAGCGCATGTTGTAGTCCTTACCCAGAGGGCCCGTCTTGCCGGCCAGCAATTCCTCGACATAGCGCTTGACCGGCGGCTCCCAGTGACGCTGGTTGGACATGTTGATGGCGAATTCCTGGGTGGTTTCCGGCACCTTCATATGGTCGTGGGTCAGCACGAAGCTGCCGAGCTCACGGTCCAGGGTGAAGCCTTTGACACCATTGCCCAGGGTCAGGATCAGCATGGTCTGCGGGCCGTAGATCGCGTAACCGGCGGCGACCTGCTCGGTGCCCGGCTGGAGGAAGGCGTCCTCGCCAAGATCACCGCTCTGACCGTTGCGCTCCGGGCAACGCAGTACCGAGAAAATGGTACCGACCGAAACGTTGACATCGATGTTGGAGGAGCCGTCCAGCGGATCGAACACAAGCAGGTAGGCGCCTTTCGGGTAACGGCCGGGAATCTGGTAAGCCTTGTCCATCTCCTCCGACGCCATGCCGGCCAGGTGACCACCCCACTCGTTGGCCTCCAGGAGAATTTCGTTGGACAGCACGTCGAGTTTCTTCTGCACCTCGCCCTGCACGTTCTCGGTTTCCATGCTGCCGAGCACGCCGCCCAGAGCGCCCTTGGACACCTGATGACTGATCGCCTTGCAGGCACGCGCCACCACCTCGATAAGGAAACGCAGATCGGCAGGGGTGTTGTGGCTACGGGTCTGCTCGATCAGATAGCGACTCAGGGTAACGCGGGACATGGAAGGCTCCGGGAAGGAAGAAAAATCGCGCGCAGTTTAACCCTTTACGCGCGCCAGCGCCTCCTGCCGCCGCCCGTCGGTAGCGCCCCCAAGGTCGGCAGACAGAGCAAAGCCCTACGGCTTAACCGCCCTCGCTCAAGACTTGGCCGGCGCGCGCAACAGGCTCAGCGCCATCAGCACTAGCAGGCCGACGCCGGCGAGCAAGACGCCCCACAGTCCCAGGCGCTTCCAGTCGAAGCGCGTCGCCTGTTCGACACTCGCCGCCCCCGCCTCGAATGCGGACGCCTCAGCAGCTGTGGCTACGCCCAGCCCAGCCAGACGCCGATCGTCGTAACCGGGAATCAGCGTATCCAGCGGCAAGCTGGCCGCCTTGCCGGCGGGGTTGCCGGTGGCCAGCACGTAGGGCGGCGTGCCGCGGGCGAGGAATACCAGCTGGGTGGCCCGCAGGCCGACGCGCAACTGCGGCGCCTGGTTGCCCAGGCCACCGCCGCGTTCGTCCACCCGCAGGCTCAACTGCTGCGCAGCAGCGCCATACAGTTCGAGTTCATCGTGCAGCACCTCCGCGCCACCCTGGGTCAGACGGTAGAGCAGCCCGCGACCCAAGGGTTGCCAGCGCACCTGGCCGTCGCGGCGGCCCGAGACCGTCACCGGCGCCAGGGTATTGCTCTGGCTGAGCTCGACGCGCAGGCGTTGCAGCGGCAAGGCCAGGGGTAGATCCCAGCGGTACTCGCCAGGTGCGACCCGACTCGGCGCCAGCGGCGCCGACCAGACCAACGGCGCCGGCACGCTGCGGCTGCTGACCAGGCGCGCGGCGGTCAGCAGCGGCGCCTGCTGCGGATCGTTCCAGAGCAGCCGCAAGTAGCGCGCCTGCTGTCCCGGCAAGCCCACCTCGCGCAGGTCGATGCGCTCGTCGGCAAACCTCAGGCGGGCCACCTGCCCGTTGCCCCAGCTGCGCCAGTGCTGCAGATCATCGCTGGCCTCGATGGTGAAATGCTGAAAGCCTTCACGCTCGACGCTCCAGTCGAGGATCAACAGCTGCAGCGGCGCCTCGATCGCGCTGGCATCCAGCAACCAGCCGCGCAACGGCTCGGCCTCCGCACTCTGGACTTCCTCCGCCGCCAACTCGACCAGGGTGCCCGTGGCGCTGCGCTGCACCCGTACCGCAGGCATCCGCTCGGCGCTCGCCGGACCGCGCAAGGGAAACCAGTTGACTGGGATTTCGCTGCGCGTCTCGCGGCTCTGCGCGGCGTCCCGAGTCAGGGCATAGGCCAGGGCCTGCCCTTCGGCGTTGAACACCCGCAGGTCACGCAGGTCGGCATAGCGCGCGGCGAGATGCACCGCCATCGGCACCTCCAGGCGATACCAGGGACCCTCGCCGGCCAGGGTCAGCGGCACCCGGGTCGCATAGTCGTCCAGCGCCTGCGCGCTCGCTGGCTGCACAGCCAGCAGAGCGAGCGTGGCCAACAGCGCCAGTCGCGACCCTGCCTTGTTTGAGAACACCTTCATGCCTTGACCCGCTCCGGTTCTGGCTCTGCTTCGGCGACCGCCTGCCGGGGCGGCAGCGGCGCGAAATAGCCGACGATCAACAACAGCACGCCGACCCCGATAAACGACACGATGCGTTCCAGGCCGCCGCGGTTATCCAGCTCGACGAAGAATAGCTTGGCCACCACCACGCCGATCAGCACCGCCCCGACCAACCACAACTCGCGGCGGCTGCGCAGGTGACCGAAGATCATCAGCGCCAGGGCGATCAGGGTCCAGATGAGCGATAGGCCGGCCTGCACCAGCATCGACTCGAGCAGCGCGTCCAGCCGATAGGGCACCGCTGCCCAATGGTGCGCCGCGCGGAACACCGCCGCGGTGAATAAGGCGAACAGCGCAGTACCCACGACCAGCTGCGGCAGATGCTGCCGGTAGGCCTCGCTCAACCCCAGCTGAGGCAAGGTGCTGCGCAGCCATTGGTACACGCCGAACAGCGCGATCAGCAAGCCCAGCTCCAGCGGGTTGAGCAGCGGCAGGTAGGGCAAGGGCTCGGCGGCGCCGTCACTGCCGCTATTGGCCAGCCAGAACCAGGCCAGCATCAACGCCGCCAACGGCGCCGCCGCCAGCACGCGGTACTCGCGCGAGTAGGCGCTGAATGGCCAGCGCAACTGGCGCGGCAGCGCCATCAGCAGCAGATAACCGCTCGGCAGCAACGCCCAGCCGAGCCAGCGCCAGGCGTTGTAATGCTCGGACAACAGATAGAGCAGGTAGCGCAGTTCCAGCGCCAACACCCCGAGGATCAGCCAGCAGCCCAGCACATGCGCCGCACTCAACGCCCCGCCTGGCAGCAGCGCGGCGAGCCGGCGCAGCGACCACAGGTGCACCGCGAATAGCGCGCCCCAACCCAGCCAGCCGAAGTCCGCCGCCGGGTGGTAGGCCAAGTGCCAGGCAAGCAGCAGGGTCAGCGCCGCAGCCGGCACCAGCAGCGTGCACAACAGCGCCAAGGCGCGCCACTGCAGCCGCGCGGCAAGCAACGTCGACAACGCAACGCTCGCGGCGGCGGCCAACAGCACCAGCGGCGCGCGCGACTCGGGCGCGGCGAATCGAAATATTTCGCCGACCAGCGCCAAACTCCACCAGCCCGCCCCCCACACCAGCAGCACCTGAGACAACCGCACCAGGCTCAACGCCGGCAAGATAGCCGCCTGCTCGCCGCGGGCGACTCGCTGCACCCGCCAGGCCCCGATCAGCGCGGCGATCGCCAGCACCGCGGGCGTCCAGAAGCCGGCGTGAGCCAGCGGGCGCAGACCTTCGCTACCGAGCTGGGCCAACAGCAGCGGAGCGGCAAGCAGAAACGCCAGCCCGCCGAATACCTGCAGCAACACGCCGAAGACGAAACTGGCGCGCTGCTGCAACTGCAAACTAAGCCAGATAATCAGCAGACCGCTGCCGCCCCACACCGCGCTGGCGCTCTGCCAGGGCAGGACGAACAGCACCGCCAGGTTGATAAACACCAGCCCGACCAGCAACACCAGCGCCAAGCCGCGCATCAAGCGGCGGTCACGGCTGACCTGCTTATCGCGCGCAGCCAGGAGCATGCCGCCGATCAGCGCCAGACCGATCAGGGTCGCCGTCAACAGGCCACGCCAACCGGCACTGAACACGCCGCCGGTAGCAGCTGAACTGCCGTGCAACTGCAGCAAAAACACCGCGCCACCGAGCAACTGCACCGCGAAGGCGCTGAACAGGAAGCTGCGCGACTGCAGGCGCAGGCCGAGCAACAGCGTCGCCAGACCGGCCAACGCCCAACTGATAGCCGTGGCCTCGGCGGCGAAGCACAGCGGCGCGATCAGATAAAGGAAGGCCAGACCGCTGCAGGCCAGCCACGGCAGCGCACGGCGCTCCCAGGCAGTCGCCTGCTCGGCTGCCTGGCGCAGGCGCCAGAAGCTGAACAGCAGGGCCGCGCCCAGCAACAGCGCGCCCAGCGGCGCGCCCTGCAGCAGTGCCTCCTGGCTTGAGCGCAGCTCGGCGAGGTAGGCCAAGGCCGCGCCCAGTTGCAATAGCAAGGCAAAGCAACGGGCCAACAGGCGCTGTTGACGCAGGCCCAACCAATAGAGACCGGCGCCCTCCACCGCCCAGGCGGCGGAGGTCCAGCGCGCATCCAGCCCCAACGGGATCGCCAGGGTGCCGAACACCACGCCCAGCACCAGGCAGGTTTCCACTAACAGCAGCGCGCGCCCGGCGGTGCGCCTGGCCAACAGTCGGGCCAGGCCGATATAGAACAGGCCCAGGGCCAGGGCACTGAAGGCGGCGGCGAACGCCAGGTGCTGCACCACCGCGTACTGCAGGCCGAAGCCCACCAGCGGCGGGCCGAACAACACGGTGGCGTCGACATAATCGCCTTGGCGCGCCGACCAGCGCAGCAACTCGGCGCGGCCAGCCGGCGCCTGTTGCGCCTCGAGCAGCTTGCGCCGGGCGAACAACAGGCCGATGGCCACGTACAACAGGAAGAACAGCAAGAGGAACGGCTCAGTGCTCCAGAGCAATTCCGCGCTGTAGGAACGCAGCCCCCAGGCAAAGCCGATACCGAAGGTGCCGACGAAGCCGACCAGGTTGAGCGGGCGCCAGGCCTTGAACCAGGCGATGGCGAAGATGCCGGCATTCAACAGGGCGAAATAGGAGAACAGCGCGACATGGTTACCGCTGCCGGTGGAGGTCAACAGAGGCGCGGCGAAGGCGCCGAGGGCCGCTGCCACCGCCAGTGCCAGGGCGTCCTGCGCCACCGCGAGAATCGCCGAGCAGAGCGTCACCGCCACCAGCAGGGCGAACGCGGCCCCGGGCGCGAGCAAGGGATGCAGGCGCATGGCGGCGAATACCGTCAGGTACAGCACGGCGATGCCGGCACCCTGCACCATCAGGGCATAACTCGGGTTGCGTCGGCGCAGCCACCAGCCCAGGCCGAGCAAGGCAATGGCACTGGACGCCACTCCGGCGTAGCGCAGCTCCACCGGCACCACCATGCCTTCGGTGGCATAGCGCAGGAGGAAGGCCAGACCCAGGAACAGCAGCAGTACGCCGATCCGCAGCACCGGGTTGCCGCCCAGCAGCCAGGCCTGGGCGGCACCCATCGCCCGTTCGAGCGGCGACGGTTCGCGGGGCATTGCCGCTTGCCGGCCGGCGTGGCGCGCCGCGGCGGCCGCGACTGGCCGGCCGGCTTCAGCCGTGCTGGCGACAGGTTCCAGCGGCTCGCCGAGCGCCTGCCGATCCAGTGCGGCCAGCAGCTCGGCATCCAGCGCCCAGTCCAGCGGCTGCTCATCCTCGCCGGGGCCAGCCGCGGGCGGCTCGGCTTGCCGGGCCTCGGTCGCCATCGCCGCGTCGCGCGGCGCTACGGGCTCGGTCGCGGCGTCCGGACGACCCGGCTCCACCTTGAGCAAACGCTCATGCAGCTCCGATGTGCGGCGCGCGAAACGCTCGGCGAAGTCCTGCAACTGCGCAGCCAGGGCCGTGCTCTGCTGTTGCAGCGCCTGCAGCTTGAGGGCCTGCCCCAAACTCAGGGCCAACAGGCCGGCGACTATCGCCGCGCTGATCGATTCGCCGACCAGCGCTCCCAACAGCAACCCGACCAGCATGAACATCCATTGCATGCAGCGATTCCCCAATCAGCCAAGAGGCGAGTCAGCCGCCCCTGCCCGGCAGCGGATCATTCCAACACTATTGAGGCCGGCCGTCTCCTCACACAGAGACGCTTGCGACCTGCATCACAGGCACAATCGGCTTTGCGCGACACTGAAAACACGACCAGCCGGCAGATCGTGGTTCACAAATCCGCCCACGCCGCTATCATCCCCGGCCGCATGCCGAACGCGCCTCTGCCCTGAGCCTGAAGCCATGATGAAAAACAACCTGATTGCCGCCGCCGAACTCGACCGCCTGGATACCTGGGCCAAGTACACCGCCGATATGTGCCATAGCTGCATGTCCAGCTGCTGCACCCTGCCGGTGGAGGCGCGCATCGGCGACCTGATCCGCATCGGCGTGGTCGACGATTTCGAGCGTGGCGATCCGCCCAAGCAAATCGCCAAGCGCTTGCAGAAAGAGGGCATCATCGAGCGTTTCAACCAGAAGTCGGGGATCTTCACCCTGACCCGTTTGGCCAACAACGACTGCCTGTACCTCGACCGTAAAACGCGCCTGTGCAGCATCTACGAGAAACGCCCGGACACCTGCCGCAACCACCCCAAGGTCGGCCCGCGCCCTGGCTATTGCGCCTACAAGCCGAAAGCCTGAGCGACGCCAACAGACAGCCGCGAGTCGCGGCAATGCGACACATGCCTAGGGGCGGCGCCTATGGTTAGACTGAGCGGTCAGGCATAACACTTACAGACAGCCGCCCATGCATAACCCCACCGCGACCACGCCCAACCTAGCTGGCCTGCGCTTCCACACGGAGCGCGAGGCCTTGTTCAACGAGTTGCACACCCGGCCTTTTCCCGTACTGGCCACGCCGACCCGCCTGGCACAATTGGTGCTGCTGCCCGACAGCCAACAACCTGACGCCGAGTACCAGCACCTGCTCCGCCTCTGCGAGCGCCACGCCGTGCTGCCGCCCAGCTCCAATTCCTCCTGCTACTACCAGGACTTTGGCGGCTTCGAGCTGCGCTGGGAGCGACATACCGAGTTCTCCAGCTACACCCTGATCAGCCAGCAACCGCAGGACGCACCCTTCGCTCAGGACGTCCTGACGCTGCTGCCGGAACACTGGCTGCAACAACTGCCAGGCCGACTGATCAGCAGCAACCAGCTGGAAATCATCCCGGCCCCGGCCAATGAGCCAGAGCCCCACGAGCTGCGCCAGCATTTCGAAGGCCAGCGCCTGATCAGCTCGCTGGTCAGTGATGGTCAGGCCCGTTTGTGGAGCGCCTACCGCATCCACCGCGATGGCCACGGACGCGTACTGATCCATAACCGTGGCCTCAACCCCTGCCAAACCGGGCGCCTGGTACGTACCCTGCTGGAAATGGAAACCTACCGCATGATGCTGCTGCTGGCCCTGCCCCAGGCCAAATCCATCTCGCCGCAGATCAAAGCCATGGAGCGACAGTTGGCGGCGTCCATCCAGCAGATCAATCAGATCCGTGACCTGGCCGACGAGCGCCATTTGCTCAGCGAGCTCGGCAGCCTGGCGGCGCGGGTCGAACAGCTGATCGCCGCGCACAACTTCCGCTTTGCCGCCAGCCGCGCCTATCACGAACTGATCCTCAATCGCCTGGCCGAGCTGCGCGAGCAGGAATGCCCGGGCCTGCAGACCTTCCGCGAATTCCTCCTGCGCCGCCTGACGCCGGCTTGGCGCACCTGCGAAGCCGCGGAGCAGGACCTGGACGACCTGGCGCGACGCATCGACCGCGCCAGCGAACTGCTGCGCACGCGCATCGACCTGACCATCGAAACCCAGAACCAGCAATTGATGCGCGCCATGGACCAGCGCAGCCACACCCAGCTGCGCCTGCAACAAACGGTGGAAGGCCTCTCGGTGGCCGCGATCAGTTACTACCTGGTAGGCCTGTGCAAATACCTGGCGGAATCGGCCAAGGCCCTCGGCCTGATCGACAGCAGCACGCTCGCCACCGGGATTGCCGTGCCCTTGTGCGTCACCGCGGTCTGGCTGGGCATGCGCCGACTCAAGCGCGGCCTGCACCTACCCGAGGCAAAGTAAGCCAAGCCGAGCACAGGCTGCTCAGGAACAAAACACGGAAACAAAAAAGCCCCCGCCAGCTTGCGCTGACGGGGGCTTTTTCAGTCATGCAACCGAGTTATCAGTTGCCTTTCTTGGCCGCGCGGGTGCGCTCGCTTTCGCCAAGAATTTTCTTACGCAGGCGAATCGACTTCGGCGTCACTTCGCACAGCTCATCGTCCTGGATGAATTCCAGAGCCTGTTCCAGGGTGAAGCGAACCGGCGGAACCAGGGCGATGGTTTCGTCCTTACCGGAAGCACGCATGTTGTCGAGCTTCTTGCCTTTGGTCGGGTTCACGCCCAGGTCGTTGTCGCGGCTGTTGAGGCCGACGATCTGACCTTCGTAGATATCCTGGCCGTGCTCGACGAACAACTTGCCGCGGGCCTGCAGGGTTTCCAGCGAATAGGTCAGCGCCTTGCCGGTGGCGACCGAAACCAGTACGCCGTTCTGACGGCCGGACATGTCGCCGGACTTCATCACGTCGTAACGGTCGAAGATGCTGGTCATGATGCCGGCACCGGAGGTCAGGGTCAGGAACTCGTTACGGAAACCGATCAGACCACGGGCCGGAATGTTGTACTCGAGACGCACACGGCCCTTGCCATCCGGAACCATGTTGGTCAGGTCGCCTTTACGGATACCCATCTGCTCCATCAGCGCGCCCTGGGAAACTTCCGGCACGTCGATGGTGACGTTCTCATAGGGTTCGTGCTTGACGCCATCGACCAGCTTGATGATCACTTCCGGACGACCGACGCCCATCTCGAAGCCTTCGCGACGCATGGTTTCGATCAGTACCGAGAGGTGCAGTTCGCCACGGCCGGAGACCTTGAACTTGTCAGCACTGTCGCCCTCTTCGACGCGCAGGGCCACGTTGTACAGCAGCTCCTTGTCCAGACGCTCCTTGATGTTGCGGCTGGTGACGAACTTGCCTTCCTTACCGCAGAACGGCGAGTCGTTGACCTGGAAGGTCATGGCAACGGTCGGCTCGTCCACGGACAGCGGGACCATGGCTTCGACGTTCTGCGGATCGCACAGGGTGTCGGAGATGAACAGCTGATCGAAGCCGCTGATGCAAACGATGTCGCCAGCTGCGGCTTCGTCCACGTCGACGCGGTGCAGACCGTGGTGGCCCATCAGCTTGAGGATACGACCGTTACGGCGCTTGCCTTGAGCGTCGATCGCGACCACCTGGGTGTTCGGCTTGACGCGGCCACGGGCGATACGGCCAACGCCGATGATGCCGAGGAAACTGTTGTAGTCCAGTGCGGAAATCTGCATCTGGAACGGGCCGTCGCGGTCGACTTGCGGCGCGGGCACGTGGTCAACGATGGCCTGATACAACGGCACCAGGTCTTCCGCCATGGCGGTGTGTTCCAGACCGGCAACACCGTTGATCGCCGAGGCGAACACGATCGGGAAGTCCAGCTGCTCTTCGGTCGCGCCGAGGTTGTCGAACAGGTCGAAAATTTGCTCGACCACCCAATCCGGACGCGCGCCCGGACGATCGACCTTGTTCACTACCACGATCGGACGCAGGCCGGCTTCGAAGGCCTTCTTGGTCACGAAGCGGGTTTGCGGCATCGGGCCGTCTTGGGCGTCGACTACCAGCAGCACCGAGTCAACCATCGACATCACGCGCTCGACTTCACCGCCGAAGTCGGCGTGGCCGGGGGTGTCGACGATGTTGATGTGGTGACCATTCCAGTTGATGGCGGTGTTCTTCGCCAGAATGGTGATGCCGCGCTCTTTTTCCTGGTCGTTGCTGTCCATCAGGCGCTCGGTGTCGAGCTCGTTGCGCTCGAGGGTGCCGGACTGGCGCAGCAGGGCATCAACCAGCGTGGTTTTGCCATGGTCGACGTGAGCGATGATGGCGATGTTGCGTAGTTTTTCGATCACTTGTGTATCTCGATCAGAGGATTCGGTTTGCCGCATAGTCTACGCGGCGGATATTAACTAAATACGAATTCGGTCAGACGGTGTAAACGCGCGGCGGCGTTTACACCGTCTACAGGTCGGGGGGGCGATGGCGGATGCTGCCGCCATTCAACCCCGGCGTCTTATGTCGGACGATAAACGCGCACATTGGCATGTCCCTCGCTGAGCAGGTGGTGGGCATGCAGACGGCTCATCACACCCTTGTCGCAATACAGCAGGTACTGGCGATTCTCATCCAGTTCCTTGAACTTGCTGTTCAAGGCGTAAAACGGTACAGCCTGCACCTCGATACCCGGCAGCTGCAGGGGCTGGTCATCGGCGGCATCGGGGTGGCGGATATCGATGATCACCTGGCCGGCCAGTGCCTCGTCGACTTCCTCGACCTGGATATCCTTGCCCAGTTCGTCGATCACCTTGTCGATTGGCAACTGGGTCGCGCGCTCCAGAGCGCGCTCGAGGATCGCCATGTCGAACTGCGACTCTTCGTAGGCGATGCGCTCGGGCTTGGCCTTGGTGGTCGGGTTGATCGAGATGACGCCGCAGTACTCCGGCATGTGCTTGGCAAACTCGGCGGTGCCGATCTGCGTGGCGGTGTCGATGATGTCCTGCTTGTGGCTGGCGATCAGCGGGCGCAGCACCAGCTTGTCGGTGGCCGAGTCGATCACCGAGAGGTTCGGCAGGGTCTGGCTCGACACCTGACTGATCGCCTCGCCGGTGACCAGCGCGTCGATCTGCAAACGCTCGGCAATGCGCGTGGAGGCGCGCAACATCATGCGCTTGAGGATGACGCCCATCTGGCTGTTATCGACCTTGCCGAGAATCTCGCCGAGCACTTCCTCGAACGGCACGCTGATAAACAGCACGCGCTGCGAGCGACCGAATTTCTGCCACAGATAATGGGCGACTTCCATCACCCCCAACTCGTGGGCACGACCACCGAGGTTGAAGAAGCAGAAGTGGGTAATCAGGCCCCGGCGCATCATCTGATAGGCGGCGACGGTGGAGTCGAAACCACCGGACATCAGCACCAGGGTCTGCTCCAGCGAGCCCAGCGGATAACCGCCCAGGCCTTGATGCTGGTGATGAATGACGAACAGACGCTGGTCGCGGATCTCCATGCGCACTTCGACTTCGGGTTTCTTCAGGTCGATGCCAGCGGCGCCGCATTGCTGACGCAACTGGCTGCCAACATGGCGCTCGATGTCCATGGAGCTGAAGCTGTGCTTGCCGGCACGCTTGCAGCGCACGGCGAAGATCTTGCCCGGCAGCTGATCGGCGAAATGGCTCTTGCATTTAGCCAGCACGTCGTCGAAGTCGCCCAGCGGGTACTCGTGGACCTCGAGAAAATGCGTGATGCCTGGCGTGCAGGACAGACGAGCGATCATCTCCTGCAGCACTTTCGGCTCGCTGAGCGCGGTTTCCACTTCCAGATTGTCCCAGACACCGGTTACCGACAGCTGCGGATCCAGGTCGCGCAGCACCGCACGAATATTCTTCGCCAATTGCCGGATAAAGTGCTTACGCACCGGCCGACTCTTGATGGTGATTTCCGGGAAGACTTTAACGATCAGTTTCATGAAAGCAGCGCGTGCCGAGGTAGCCTAAAAACAGGGGGCGCGGATTATAGCGGAAATTGCTCAAGCTTTAACCAAAAATCCTACCCGGCCTTTTAAGCGCACCATTATCGAGCGCTATAAAATTAAAGCGCACCAAAATGGAGCCAATATCATCCAAGCCTGACTCCGCACTCCCCGCCACGCCTGTGCTTCAGGCCACCAGCCCATTCCAGGGCACTGGCATGCAATTTGCTCCCTTGTGAGGCAGGTTGTCCTGGCGGACTATCGCGCCGGGCTTCACCGAACTATATAAGGGCTCACCCTTTGAGCCTTATCCATCTGGAGGACAGCATGTCGAAGTCGATTCAACTGATCAAAGAACACGACGTGAAGTGGGTAGACCTGCGCTTCACCGACACCAAGGGTAAGCAGCACCACGTCACCATGCCGGCGCGCGACGCCCTGGACGACGAATTCTTCGAACATGGCAAGATGTTCGACGGCTCCTCCATTCATGGCTGGAAAGGCATCGAAGCCTCCGACATGATCCTGATGCCGGTCGACGACACCGCCGTCCTCGACCCGTTCACCGAAGAACCGACCCTGATCCTGGTCTGCGACATCGTCGAGCCGAGCACCATGCAGGGCTACGACCGCGACCCGCGCTCGATCGCCAAGCGCGCCGAAGAGTTCCTCAAGAGCACCGGCATCGGCGACACCGTATTCGTCGGCCCGGAGCCTGAGTTCTTCATCTTCGACGAAGTGAAGTTCAAGTCCGACATCTCCGGCTCGATGTTCAAGATCTACTCCGAGCAAGGCTCCTGGATGACCGACCAGGACGTCGAAGGCGGCAACAAGGGCCACCGCCCGGCCGTCAAAGGCGGTTACTTCCCGGTTCCACCGTGCGACCACGACCACGAAATCCGTACTGCCATGTGCAACGCCATGGAAGAAATGGGCCTGGTCATCGAAGTGCATCACCACGAAGTGGCGACTGCCGGCCAGAACGAAATCGGCGTGAAGTTCAACACCCTGGTGGCCAAGGCTGACGAAGTTCAGACCCTGAAGTACTGCGTGCACAACGTCGCCGACGCCTACGGCAAGACCGCGACCTTCATGCCGAAGCCACTGTACGGCGACAACGGCTCGGGCATGCACGTGCACATGTCGATCTCCAAAGACGGCAAGAACACTTTCTCCGGCGAAGGCTATGCCGGCCTGTCCGACACCGCGCTGTACTTCATCGGCGGTATCATCAAGCACGGTAAGGCCCTGAACGGCTTCACCAACCCCTCGACCAACTCCTACAAGCGTCTGGTTCCGGGCTTCGAGGCGCCGGTCATGCTGGCCTACTCGGCGCGTAACCGTTCCGCCTCGATCCGCATCCCCTACGTGTCCAGCCCCAAGGCGCGCCGCATCGAGGCACGCTTCCCGGATCCGGCTGCCAACCCGTACCTGGCATTCGCCGCCCTGCTGATGGCTGGCCTGGACGGCATCCAGAACAAGATCCACCCAGGCGATGCAGCCGACAAGAACCTCTACGACCTGCCACCGGAAGAAGGCAAGCTGATCCCGCAGGTGTGCGGCAGCCTGAAAGAAGCCCTGGAAGAGCTGGACAAGGGCCGCGCGTTCCTGACCAAGGGCGGCGTGTTCTCCGACGACTTCATCGACGCTTACCTGGAGCTGAAGAGCGAAGAAGAAATCAAGGTCCGCACCTTCGTACACCCACTGGAATACGACCTGTACTACAGCGTCTAAACCCGGCATCCGCCGCTCAGGCGGCGTGACACCAGAAGCCTCCCTGGCGCAAGCCAGGGAGGCTTTTTTGTTGGATACCCGATTGCCTTAAATAAGTCGCCCCGCCCCGTTCGACCAGCTATTTGGTGCGCCAGGGCACGCCGCCACCTCCGCCCCCTTGCCAGCACCGCCAGCCAGTGCAAGTCTTAGCAGCACATCACTCGGGAGAATGGCCATGCGCCAGATGCTCACTTGCCTGCTGCTGATCCTGGCCCTGCCGGCCAGCGCGCAGATCTACAAATACACCGACACCAAGGGTAATACGGTGTTCACCAACCAGCCGCCGGACGGCCAGAACGCCGAGACCGTTGAGCTGCCCACGACCAACACCATAGAAGCCCAGCCGCTCACTTCGCCCCCGAGCACGCCGGCCGGCGCGGTCGCTTCGAGCAGCTATTCGGTACTCGAACTGACCGATATCCCAACCGACGAAGCCCTGCGCGCCAACAACGGCACCTTCAGTGTCGGCGTGCGCCTGCAGCCGCGCCTGGCCGCGACCCATCGCCTGCGCCTGCTGCTGGATGGCCAGCCCTACGGCCAGCCAAGCAACGTACCGCGCCTGCAGTTGAGCAATATAGATCGCGGCGAACACAGCCTGGCGGTTGAAATACTCAATGGCGAGCAGTCGATTCAACAGAGCGCCAGCGTCACCTTCACCGTGCAACGGGTCAACACCAGCAGCCCGGCACTGCGTCCGCCACCACCGCCCCCTACCCCCAAACCGGCCAGCTAAAACATGCGCAACCTATTGTTGTACTTAGTACTGCTGAGCCTGCCGGCTGCCGCCCAGGTCTATACCTACCTCGACGCGGAGGGTAATCGCGTGTTCACCGACCAACCCAGGCAGGGCAACGCCGAGCGCATCGAATTAGCGCCCAGTAACGGCATGGCCAGCCTGCCCGCTGCCACTCCGCCAGCACCCACCGCGGCCACTGCACAAGTGCCCGCCTACCAGGTGCTGCGCATCTTGATCCCCGAGCCAGACGCCACCATCCGCGACAGCGCCGGCAATCTGATCGTCAGCGCCAGCAGCGAACCGGCCTTGCACGACGGCCACAGCTACCGCCTGCTACTGGACGGCCAGAGCATCGGCGCCACGGGGCGCAGTCCGGTGTTTGAACTGAATAACATCGACCGCGGCACCCACCAACTGGCCGTGGAAATCGTCGATGCCCAGGGCCGCACGTTGGAGCGCACGCCGAGCCAGCCACTGCATATGCTGCGCATCTCGCTGGCCCAGAAACGCATGGTCAGACCCTGCAAAAAAGCCGACTACGGCGTGCGCCCGGAATGCCCCCTGAAGGACAAGCCAGTGGAGAAGCGCGACATTCCCTTCGTACCCTTTATCTAAGCCGAACGACCAACGCACCATTGCGGTGCAATAAGCCGCACCACTTTCTATACTCTCCCCATTCTGGTTCGCTCGCGCGCCCGCGCCTGCGCCGAAACACGGCCTGAGCCACCGATTCCGCCTATTCCCTGCGTCTTTCCGGGGCTTTGGTTTGCTTCTTGCATTTTCCAACCCATTGCCGGAAGCCTTCGCCTATGACCATTAACGACGCACTGCACCGCCTGTTGCTCGACAACCTGACCACCGCCACTCTGCTACTCAACGCCGAACTGCGCCTCGAGTACATGAACCCGGCCGCGGAAATGCTCCTGGCCGTCAGCGGCCAACGCAGTCACGGGCAATTCATCAGCGAGCTGTTCACCGAATCGGCAGAGGCCCTGTCCTCGCTGCGCCAGGCGGTCGAGCAGGCGCATCCGTTCAATAAGCGCGAAGCCGTGCTGACCTCGGTAACCGGCCAGACCCTGACCGTCGACTATGCGGTGACGCCGATCCTCAATCGCGGCGAGACCCTGCTGCTGCTGGAGGTCCATCCGCGCGACCGCTTCCTGCGCATCACCAAGGAAGAGGCACAGCTGTCCAAGCAGGAAACCACCAAGCTGCTGGTGCGCGGCCTGGCCCATGAAATCAAGAATCCGCTGGGCGGTATTCGCGGTGCCGCGCAACTGCTGGCGCGCGAGCTGCCGGAAGAAAGCCTGAAGGACTACACCAACGTCATCATCGAAGAAGCCGACCGCCTGCGGAACCTGGTGGATCGCATGCTCGGCTCGAACAAACTGCCGTCGCTGGCCATGACCAACGTGCACGAGGTGCTGGAGCGCGTCGGCAGCCTGGTCGAAGCGGAAAGCCAGGGCAGCATCACCCTGGTCCGCGACTACGACCCGAGCATCCCGGACGTACTGATCGACCGCGAGCAGATGATCCAGGCGACACTGAATATCGTGCGCAACGCCATGCAGGCGATAGGCACGCAGAATGAGCTGCACCTCGGTCGCATCACTCTGCGCACCCGCACCCTGCGCCAGTTCACCATCGCGCACATCCGCCACCGCCTGGTGGCCAAGCTGGAAATCATCGACAACGGCCCCGGCATACCCACGGAGCTGCAGGAAACCATCTTCTACCCCATGGTCAGCGGACGTGCAGACGGCACCGGGCTCGGCCTGGCCATCACCCAGAACATCATTAGTCAGCATCAAGGCTTGATCGAGTGCGAGAGCCACCCCGGGCACACCGTGTTCACGATCTTCCTGCCGCTGGAACAAGGAGTAACGCCGTCATGAGTCGCAGTGAAACCGTATGGATCGTCGACGACGACCGTTCCATCCGCTGGGTGCTGGAAAAAGCCCTGCAACAGGAAGGCATGACCACCCAGAGCTTCGACAGCGCGGATGGCGTACTCAGCCGCCTCGGCCGGCAGCAGCCGGACGTGGTCATCTCGGACATCCGCATGCCCGGTGCCAGCGGCCTGGATCTGCTGGCGCAGATTCGCGAACTGCATCCACGCCTGCCGGTGATCATCATGACCGCCCACTCGGACCTGGAAAGCGCGGTCGCCTCCTATCAGGGCGGGGCCTTCGAGTACCTGCCCAAGCCCTTCGATGTCGACGAGGCAGTGTCCCTGGTCAAGCGTGCGTTCCAGCATGCACAGGAACAGCAAGGCCTGGCGCCCCCCGTCGCCGAAGCACGCACTCCGGAAATCATCGGTGAAGCGCCGGCCATGCAGGAGGTATTCCGCGCCATCGGCCGCCTCAGCCACTCGAACATCACCGTATTGATCAACGGCGAGTCCGGCACCGGCAAGGAACTGGTGGCCCACGCCCTGCACCGCCACAGCCCGCGTGCGGCTTCGCCCTTTATCGCACTGAACATGGCCGCGATCCCCAAGGACTTGATGGAGTCCGAACTGTTCGGCCACGAGAAAGGCGCCTTCACCGGTGCGGCCAACCTACGTCGCGGACGCTTCGAGCAGGCCGACGGCGGCACCCTGTTCCTCGACGAAATCGGCGACATGCCAGCCGACACCCAGACTCGCCTGCTGCGCGTGCTGGCCGACGGCGAGTTCTACCGGGTCGGCGGCCATACGCCGGTGAAAGTGGACGTGCGCATCATCGCTGCCACCCATCAGGATCTGGAAAACCTGGTACAGGCCGGCAAGTTCCGCGAGGATCTGTTTCACCGCCTCAACGTGATCCGCATCCATATCCCGCGCCTGGCCGACCGCCGCGAAGACATCCCGACCCTGGCCCGGCACTTCCTCAGCCAGGCCGCGCAGGAGCTGACAGTCGAGCCCAAGCTACTGAAGAGCGAGACCGAGGACTACCTGAAGAACCTGCCCTGGCCGGGCAACGTGCGCCAGCTAGAAAACACCTGCCGCTGGATCACCGTGATGGCCTCAGGGCGCGAGGTGCACGTCGACGACCTGCCGCCGGAACTGCTCAGCCAACCGCAGGACAGTGGCACACCGAGCAACTGGGAACATGGCTTGCGCCAGTGGGCCGACCAGGCCTTGACCCGCGGCCAGTCAAGCCTGCTCGACAGCGCGGTGCCGGTGTTCGAGCGGATCATGATCGAGACGGCCCTCAAACACACCGCCGGACGCCGCCGCGATGCCGCCGTGCTGCTGGGCTGGGGACGCAACACCCTGACCCGCAAGATCAAGGAGCTGGGCATGAATATCGACGGCGCCGAGGAAGACGACGGCGACGACAACTGAGCCGGCGACTGGCGCAACAAAGGAGCGGACCTCGGGGTTCGCTTTTTTTATTGCACCGATCCGCGCGGAAATGCTCACTGTCGGCGCACACGATGCCCGCTGTGCACTCCGGCGGACCAGTCTGAGGCTGAACGCCCCCGCAAAAACCCAGCAGAATGGCTTTAGCCCGCAGTATTTCCGCGGGTTTGCGACATCGTAATAAAACTGGCATACCCCCTGCATAGACTCAAGCAACTCCAGTTTCGGGGGCCTTGGTACAGGCAGGCCGGGGATTCCCCTCTTTTATTCTTGCTCCAGGCTGACCACCAGCCGCCAGCGCCCGTCCAGCGCCTCGCTGCGCCATTCACCGCGCAGCGGGCGGGCCGCTACAAAGCGCAGACGCAACACCCGTTGATCGCGGGTTAAGCGCCAGTTCACTGGCTTACCATGCAGATCCAGCTGGCCGCGCCGCTCGCGCCCCTGACTCTCGAAGCGCAAAACATAAGCCCCAGCCACCTGCGCGGCGCGCACGGCTGGTTCGGCGTTGAACCAGAGCGTCAGCCCCTGCGGCGCCGCCTCGACACGCTCCAGGCGCAGCGCATCCGGCTCCAGCAAACGTCCGACCATCAGGCCGATGAGAAAGCCAAACAGCGCCAGCGAGCCAATCACTCGTCCCCACTGACGCGGTCGCTGATCCTCATCGGGAGTAGAATGCTGCCCGTCTTCAGGCTCGGAGCCGCGCATGTTTCACGTAATCCTTTTTCAACCGGAAATTCCACCGAATACCGGCAACATTATCAGGCTCTGCGCCAACAGCGGCTGCCACCTGCACCTGATCGAGCCATTGGGCTTCGAACTGGACGATAAGCGTCTGCGCCGTGCCGGGCTGGATTACCACGAGTACGCCACCCTGCAACGCTATGCCGACCTGGCCAGCTGCCTGGAAAGCCTCGGCCAGCCCCGTGTATTCGCCTTCACCACCAAAGGCTCGCAGGCCTATCACGAAGTGCGCTACCAACCGGGCGACGCCTTCCTGTTCGGCCCGGAAAGCCGCGGCCTGCCGCAGGACATACGCGACAACCTGCCCGCCGAGCAACGCCTGCGCCTGCCGATGCGTGAAGGTTGCCGCAGCCTTAACCTGTCCAATACCGTGGCAATTGCGGTCTACGAGGCGTGGCGCCAGCAGGGCTTTGCCATCGATTGACTCAACAAGGCTGGATGAGTCGCGCCAAACCTTCTGCCGGCCTGCCCAACCGGCACCTTAGCCGCCTCACTGTCCATCGCGGCGAAAGTCCAGGGCCACAAAAAAGCGCCCCGCGGGGCGCTTCTTATCGACTCTGACTAACGGCTCAGTGAGCCGGCGTCGCCTCGGCCGCTTGTTCCATACGCTTCAATTCTTGCGCATACAGCGCATCGAAGTTCACCGGGGCCAGCATCAGCGCCGGGAAGGAGCCGCGCACCACCAGGCTATCCAGGGTTTCGCGCGCATAGGGGAAGAGGATGTTCGGACAGAACGCGCCCAGGGTGTGGCTCATCGAGCCGGCGTCGAGGCCCTTGATCAGGAAGATCCCGGCTTGCTGGACTTCGGCGATGAACGCGGTTTCTTCACCGTTCTTCACCGTGACCGAGAGGGTCAGCACCACTTCATGGAAATCGCCATCCAGGGATTTCTGCCGGGTATTCAGGTCCATGGCCACGCTCGGCGTCCACTCCTGACGGAAGATTTCCGGGCTCTTCGGCGCTTCGAAAGACAGGTCGCGCACATAGATGCGCTGCAGGGAAAACTGTGGGTTCTGTTCGCCCTGAGCGGCGCCGTTGCTAGCTTGTTCAGTCATGGCAAAGCCTTCTTATCGTGGATGCTAGATAGTGGGTTTTTACTAAGCCTTGAGCAGCGCATCGAGCTTGCCGGCGCGCTCCAAGGCATACAGGTCGTCGCAACCACCCACATGGGTGTTGCCGATCCAGATTTGCGGCACCGAGGTCTGCCGCGCCTTGCGGGTCATTTCGGCACGCACGCCGGGCTGACCATCGACCTTGATTTCATCGAAGGCCACGCCTTTTTTGCCAAGCAGTTGCTTGGCCCGGATGCAGTAGGGGCACCAATCGCTGGAATAAATCACGACTGCGGGCATATCACTTCACCACAGGCAGGTTATCACCACGCCAGCTGGCAATGCCGCCAGACAGCTTGGCCGCGTTATAACCGGCTTTCTTCAGCTCACGGCTGGCCGCACCGGCCTGCTGGCCCATGGCATCGACCACGATCAGGGTCTTGGCCTTGTGCTTTTCCAGCTCGGCGATGCGGCTCGCCAGCTTGTCATAGGGCACATGCAGGGCACCGGCGATATGCCCGGCAGAGAAGTCCTTCTGCCCCCGCACGTCCACCACCACGCCCTGCTCACTGTTGATCAACGCGGTCAGCTCGCGGCTGCTCAGGCTCTTCCCACCCTTGCTCAGCTCGGAGAAGATCAGCAGCGCCAGGAGGACGACGAACACGCCGCTCAGCGCATAGTGGTTAGTGGCAAATTCAATCAAGTTGGCAAGCATTGCGCGATTCCGGGACGGTAAAATGTCGGTCAGTATACACAGCCCCACAGGTCGACCAAAGCCCGCTGGGCGGTGACGCGCCAGCCACCAGGCCGTAAAATGCCAAGTCTTTTTTGTCCCTCACGCAGAGCGAACCAGCCTTATGAGCGCCACGCCAAAACCGTTGGTACTGATCATTCTCGATGGCTTCGGTCACAGTGACAACCCAGAACACAACGCCATCCATGCCGCTAACACCCCGGTCTATGACCGCCTGCGCGCCACCCAGCCGCACGGCCTGATCTCCGGCAGCGGCATGGACGTCGGCCTGCCCGACGGGCAGATGGGCAACTCCGAGGTCGGCCACATGAACCTCGGTGCCGGCCGGGTGGTGTACCAGGACTTCACCCGGGTGACCAAGGCGATTCGCGATGGCGAGTTCTTCGACAACCCCACCATCACCGGCGCGGTTGACCAGGCGGTGCAGGCCGGCAAGGCCGTGCATATCCTCGGTCTGCTCTCCGACGGTGGCGTGCACAGCCACCAGGAGCACATCGCTGCCATGGTCGAACTCGCCGCCCAGCGTGGCGCCGAGAAGATCTACCTGCACGCCTTTCTCGACGGCCGCGACACGCCACCGAAGAGCGCGCAAGCCTCCATCGAGTTGCTCGACGCGACCTTCGCCAAACTCGGCAAGGGCCGTATCGCCAGCCTCATCGGCCGCTACTTCGCCATGGACCGCGACAACCGCTGGGACCGCGTCGAACAGGCCTACAAGCTGATCGTCGACGGCCAGGGCCAATACACTGCCAGCAATGCCGTCGCCGGCCTGCAGGCCGCTTATGCGCGTGGCGAGAGCGATGAATTCGTCAAAGCCACCAGCCTCGGCGAGCCGGTCAAGGTGGAAGATGGCGACGCCGTGGTGTTCATGAACTTCCGCGCCGACCGCGCGCGCGAACTGACCCGGGCCTTCGTCGAAGCCGACTTCGAGGAGTTCGCCCGCCCCCGCGTGCCGCAGCTGGCTGACTTCGTCATGCTCACCCAGTATGCCGCGAGCATCCCGGCACCCAGCGCCTTCCAACCGACGCCACTCGACAACGTGCTCGGCGAATACCTGGCGAAGAACGGCAAGACCCAGCTGCGCATCGCCGAGACCGAGAAATACGCCCACGTCACCTTCTTCTTCTCCGGTGGCCGCGAGGAGCCCTTCGCCGGCGAGGAACGCATCCTGATTCCCTCGCCGAATGTCGCCACCTATGACCTGCAGCCAGAGATGAGCGCGCCGCAAGTCACCGACAAAATCGTCGATGCCATCGAGCACCAGCGTTTCGATGTGATAGTGGTCAACTACGCCAACGGCGACATGGTCGGTCATACCGGCGTGTTCGACGCCGCGGTAAAGGCCGTGGAGTGCCTGGACAGCTGCGTCGGACGCATCGTCGCGGCACTCGACAAGGTCGGCGGCGAAGCCCTGATCACTGCCGATCACGGCAATGTCGAGCAGATGGAGGACCTCTCCACCGGCCAGGCACACACCGCCCATACCTGTGAGCCGGTGCCCTTTATCTATGTCGGCAAACGCAACGTCAGCCTGCGCACTGACGGCGTGCTGGCCGATGTCGCGCCAACCCTGCTGACCCTGATGGGCCTGGAGAAACCGGCAGAGATGACCGGCAGCAGCATCATCAGCCTGAACTAAGCGACGAAAGCCGCGAAATGCCCCACTCCACGCGGACTGGGGCGTTTTTTTTGCCGATCACCACGGGCATACTAGGGTTGTCCCCGCCCCAGGTGTCGCCTGCCCCATGTTTCGCGCCCTCACCCTGATTGTCCTGACCTGCCTGCTCAGCCCGGTTTTTGCCGACGAGAAGGCCGATGCCCAGAAACAGCTGGAAGCTGCCCGCGCCGACGTGGCCGAACTGAAAAAGCTGCTGGATAAACTGCAACAGGAAAAATCCGGGGTGCAGCAATCGCTTCAAAAAACCGAAACCGACATGGGTCAGCTGGAAAAGCAGATCAAGGGCCTGCAGAACGAGCTGCAACAAAGCCAAGACGAGATTCAACAGCTCGATCAGGAGAAAAAAAAACTCCAGAGCTCGCGCCTTGAGCAACAGCGACTGATTGGCATCCAGGCGCGCGCGGCTTACCAGAGCGGCCGCCAGGAATATGTGAAGCTGCTGCTGAACCAGCAACAGCCGGAAAAATTCTCGCGCACCCTGACCTATTACGATTACCTCAGCGAAGCGCGCATGCAGCAACTGGCCACCTTCAACGAAACCCTGCGCCAACTGGCCAACGTCGAGCAGGACATCGCCAACCAGCAAGCCCAACTGCTGGAGCAGAAAAGCGCCTTGGACGACCGCCGCGAACAACTCGCCGCCGTGCGCCAGGAGCGCCAGCTGGTGCTGGCCACGCTGAGCAAGGAATTCTCCGCCCGCGACCAGAAGCTCAAAGCGCGCCAGCGTGATCAGGCGCAGCTGACCAGCGTACTGAAAACCATCGAAGCCACCCTCGCGCGCCAGGCGCGCGAAGCCGAACAGGCGCGCCAACGCGCCCTGGTCGAGGCGCGTGAACAGCAGCGGCGCAGCAATACCCCCACCACCAGCAGCAGCGGCCCTCTGGTCAGCTCCGGCGCCAGTTACGGCGGACCGTTCGACAAGGCCCGCGGCAAGTTGCCCTGGCCAGTCGATGGGCGTTTAGTCGCGCGCTACGGAACCCCGCGCGGCGGCGACGCTCGGACTAAGTGGGACGGTGTGTTGATCGGCGCCGCGGCCGGCAGCCAGGTGCACGCCGTGCATGGCGGCCGCGTGGTGTTCGCCGACTGGTTGCGTGGTGCCGGGCTTCTGGTCATTCTCGACCATGGCAACGGTTACCTGAGCCTCTACGGGCACAACCAGAGCCTGCTGAAAGACGCCGGCGATGTAGTCAAGGCCGGCGAGCCTATCGCCACCGTCGGCACCAGTGGCGGACAAGACACGCCAGCTCTATATTTCGCGATTCGCCAGCAGGGTCGCCCCAGTGACCCGGCCCAATGGTGCCGCGCGCAAGGATAAGCGTTGCGCTCACCTTCTTAGGAGTTAGTTCGCTATGCCGCATTTGTCTCGCCTCACCTCGCTGGCACTGGCTATCGCCTTGCTCGGCAGCGCCTCTGTGTTGCAAGCCGCCGAAGCGCCGGCGGCGACTGCGGCCCCTAGCGACAAGGCGCCGCTACCCCTGGAGGAGCTGCGCACCTTCGCCGAGGTACTGGACCGCATCAAGGCCGCCTATGTCGAGCCGGTCAGCGATAAGACCCTGCTGGAAAATGCGATCAAGGGCATGCTCAGCAACCTCGACCCGCATTCTGCCTACCTCGACCCACAAGCCTTCCGCGAACTGCAGGAAAGCACCAGCGGCGAATTCGGTGGCCTGGGTATCGAAGTCGGCACCGAGGATGGCTTCGTCAAGGTGGTCACGCCGATCGACGACACGCCCGCCGCGCGCGCCGACATCCAGCCGGGTGACCTGATCGTCAAGATCGACGGTCAGCCGACCAAGGGCCTGTCGCTGATGGAGGCCGTGGACAAGATGCGCGGCAAAGCCGGCAGCAAGATTCTCCTGACCCTGGTGCGCGATAGCGGCAAACCCTTCGATGTGGAGCTGATTCGCGCGGTGATCAAGGTCCGCAGCGTGAAGAGCCAGTTGCTCGAAGACGGCTACGGTTACCTGCGCATCACCCAGTTCCAGGTCAATAGCGGCGAAGAAGTCGGCAAGGCGCTGGCCAAGCTGCGCAAGGACAATGGCAAGAAGCTCCGCGGCCTGGTGCTGGACCTGCGCAATAACCCCGGCGGCGTGCTGCAAGCGGCGGTCGAGGTGTCCGATCATTTCCTCAAGAAAGGCCTGATCGTCTACACCGAAGGACGGATTGCCAACTCCGAGCTGCGCTTCTCCGCCGACCCGCTGGATGCCAGCGAAGGCGTACCGCTGGTGGTGCTGATCAACGGCGGCAGCGCCTCGGCCTCGGAAATCGTCGCCGGTGCCTTGCAGGACCACAAGCGTGGTGTGCTGATGGGCACCGACAGCTTCGGCAAGGGCTCGGTGCAGACCGTGCTGCCGCTGAACAACGACCGTGCCCTGAAGCTCACCACCGCGTTGTACTACACGCCGAACGGCCGCTCGATCCAAGCCCAGGGCATTGTCCCGGACATCGTAGTCGCGCGGGCCAAGCTGACCCAGGAGCCGGGTGAGCAGAACATCAAGGAAGCCGACCTGCAGGGCCACCTGGGTAACGGCAACGGTGGCGCGGACAAACCGAGCCTGAACAAGACCGACAAGCAGGCGCGCCCGCAGGACGACGACTACCAGCTGAGCCAGGCCCTGACCCTGCTCAAGGGCTTGAACATCACCCGCGGCCAATAAGCCGCGCAGAAAAAAGCCCGGACTCAGTTGCCGGGCTTTTTTCTGCCTGTACGATTACAGGTAGCTGTTGGTCATCTCGTCGACGAAGCCCTCGGCGCGCAGTTCGTCCAGCGCCTTCTGCAGACGCTGCACCACCTCATCGGGGGTGTCCTTATTCAGCGCCAGATAGAGTTCGGCATCGTTGAAACGCAGAACCGTGGTCAGTCCGCTGACACCTTCCTGCTTCGCCAGATAACGCCCAACTGGATCGGTGGTAGCCCACAGATCGATCTGCCCCTTGAGCAGCTTCTGCACGTTCTGCTGGTCGCGCAGGGCGTTTATCGGTGCCAGCCCTTGGCTTTCCAGATGCTGGCTGACCGCGTCGTTCTTGTAGGCACCGACCTTGTATTGCCCCGCCTCTTTCAAACTGCCCACACTGAGGTTGTTGCCCGGCGCCGCGAGCAGCACCCAGCCGGTCTTGGCGATCGGCCCGACCCATTTGAACAGCGGCTGGCGCTCGGCGGTGAAGGTGGTGGAGAACAGGCCATAGTTGGGCTTGTCGAGGGTCAAGCGGTACAGACGATCCCAGGGGAAGCGCAGGGTCAGGCTGTACTTGATACCGGCCCGCTTGAACATCTCCCGCACGATCTCGGCGCTGATGCCATCGATGCCATCGTCCCGCGCGAAGTTCTTATCGTCGACCGCCATGTTGAACGGCGGGAAGTTTTCGGTCAGCAGGACAATTTTATAGTCCGCCGGCAACTCGGCGCGCGCCGCACAGGCGCCCAGGATTAGCCCGAACAACAGGCCGTTTTTCAGAAGCTTCAGCATAAGTCTCCCCGCTTGCATGATTTGTGGTTATGGCTAGCGACACCGCTGTCGGGGTATCGACCGGCGATGCTTAGTGTTGACTTCAGCCGTCCATGGCAACGAGCCGGCATGGGTTAATCGCCGGCCCGCCAAGCCTTATAAGTAGCTGTGGAGGATGTCGTCGACAAACCCTTCGGCACGCATCTTGTCCAGCTCACCCTGCAGCTTCTGTACCACCTCATCGGGTGTTTCCTTGTTCAGCGCCAAATACAGCTCGGCACTGTCGAAGCGCAAGATGGTTTTCAGCCCGGAGATACCTTCCTGCTTGGCCAGGTAGCGCCCCGCTGGATCGCCGGTGGCCCACAGGTCGATCTGTCCGCTCATCAGTTTCTTGGCATTCAGCTGATCGCGCAGCGAGGTGACCGGCTCCAGGCCGCGCTCGGTCAAGTGCTCGGCTATCGCATCGCCCTTGTAGGCACCGACCTTGTATTGCTTGGCCTCCTCCAGAGTCTTCAGGCTGATCGTGCTGTCGCCCTTGCCGAGCAGGACCCAGTCATCCGGGCCGATCGGACCGACCCACTTGAACAGTTCCTCGCGGTCCGGCAGACGCGCAGTCACGAACACGCCGTAACCGGGCTTTTCCAGCGCCAGCTTGTAGATGCGGTCCCAGGGGAAGCGCAGGGTCAGGTTGTAGTGGATGCCGGCGCGCTTGAACATTTCCCGGACAATATCCACTGCAATGCCATCGATATTGTCTTCATGAGCGAAGTTCTTGCCGTTGATCGCCATGTTGTAGGGCGGAAAGTTCTCCGTCAGCAGCACCATGCGGTAACTCGAATCGACTTCAGCATGGACCGCGTTTGCCATCAGCAGTAAGGCACCGGCACAGGCCAGGCATAGACGTTTAAACATGGATAACCCCATTGTTATAAGTATGCAGACGGCTCAGCATAGCCAGCCCTGCCGCCGCCGCCCAGCCTTGACTGGTAAATCAGGCGAAGACTGCAAACCGTCGCGCTATCGATAGCACTCGACGAACGACCGCAGCTGCTGCAGCGGCAGCAGTGCGTAGCCACCCTAAACCAGCGAATAGCAAGGCAGCAGACATAGGGACTCCCTGTCGGAAATAAGAGTGTGTCGGGGGGAGTACACGAACTGAGCGAGTCAACAGGCCAGAACGGCCGATACGCGGATACTGCTAGTTTAGCCGGGCGAGTCGACAGGGTCTGTCGACTCGCCCGCAGCGCGACCGCTCAAGCGTGAGCATCCGCGCTAACTCAGCGCACGACTATGCCGCGACTGGCCAGGTAAGCCTTGGCCTCGGGCACCGTGTATTCGCCGAAGTGGAAGATGCTCGCCGCCAGCACCGCGTCGGCCTTGCCTTCGAGAATGCCGGCGGCCAGGTGTTCGAGGTTGCCGACGCCACCAGAGGCGATCACCGGAATGCCGACGGCCTCGCTGATGGCGCGGGTGACGCCGAGGTCATAACCGCTCTTCACGCCATCCTGATCCATGCTGGTCAGCAGGATCTCGCCGGCGCCGAGCGCTTCCATCTTCTTTGCCCAGAGCACCGCGTCCAGACCGGTCGGCTTGCGCCCGCCGTGGGTGAAGATTTCCCAGCGTAGCGGTTCACCAGGCAACGAGACCCGCTTGGCGTCGATGGCCACGACGATGCACTGCGAACCGAAACGCTGCGCCGCCTCACCGACGAACTCCGGGTTGAACACCGCGGCGGTGTTGATCGACACCTTGTCCGCGCCGGCATTCAGCAGGTTGCGGATATCCTGCACCGCCCTCACGCCGCCACCCACGGTCAGCGGGATAAACACCTGGCTGGCCATGCGCTCGACCGTGTGCAGCGTGGTATCGCGACCGTCGACGCTGGCGGTGATGTCGAGGAAGGTAATCTCGTCGGCGCCCTGCTCGTCGTAGCGCCGGGCGATTTCCACCGGGTCGCCGGCGTCGCGGATATTCTCGAACTGGACGCCCTTGACCACGCGGCCGTTGTCCACGTCGAGGCAGGGGATGATGCGTTTTGCCAGTGCCATATTGGTGCTCTCGTAGGGGGGGTTAGGCCGCAGCCCATAACCCACCATCGCCGGTTGTAATTCAACGCCCATCGCAGGGGTACGCCGCCGCGCGGCTAATCCAGCCTACTTAAGGTTAACCCTTGTAGCCGTCGCACAAGGCCTGAGCTTCGGCCACATCCAGGGTACCTTCGTAGATCGCCCGGCCGGTGATAGCGCCGATGATGCCCGGCGCCTTGGCGTCCAGCAGGGTCTGGATATCGCCGAGGTTGTGAATGCCGCCGGAGGCGATCACCGGGATTTTGGTCGCCGCCGCCAGGGCCGCGGTGAAGGGCACGTTGCAGCCCTGCATCATGCCGTCTTTGGCGATGTCGGTGTAGACGATGGCGCTGACGCCGTCGGCCTCGAAACGCTTGGCCAGGTCGATCACCTGCACCGTGCTGACCTCGGCCCAGCCGTCGGTGGCGACGAAGCCGTCCTTGGCGTCCAGGCCGACTATCACCTTGCCCGGAAATGCCTTGCACGCCTCGGCGACGAACTCCGGCTGCTTGACCGCCTTGGTGCCGATGATCACGTAGCTGACCCCGGCCTTGACGTAGTGCTCGATGGTTTCCAGCGAGCGAATGCCGCCGCCGATCTGGATCGGCAGTCGCGGGTAGCGCTTGGCAATCGCGGTGACCACCTCGCCGTTGACCGGCTGACCTTCGAAGGCGCCGTTCAGGTCGACCAGGTGCAGGCGCCGGCAGCCGCCCTCCACCCACTTGGCGGCCATGCTCACCGGGTCATCGGAGAACACCGTGGAGTCATCCATGCGGCCCTGGCGCAGACGCACACAGGCGCCGTCTTTGAGATCGATAGCGGGGATAATCAGCATCAGTCGAACCTGCTCAAGCTTGCAAATTAAAAAACGGGGATCGGTGCAGGGTCAGCTCTTCTCGAGCGCCCACAAGTCGCTTTCGATGCTCAGAAACCTGTCGGCCAGGTGCGTCTGCACATCGGCAATCGCCTTGTTGTAGAAATGTGGCGCCACTTCGCGGGTGAACAGGTCAAGCACTTCCTGGGCCTCGAACGAGCCCAGCTCAAGCTCGAAGCGCTCCTCCAGAAACTGCTTGATGCAGGCCACTGCGGCTTGTTCCTGGGCAGCCTCCAGACTCAGGCTCGGCGCCTTGCTCTTGTTCCTGCTCATCTACCAGCGACCATCCCAGGCGACGAAGTTCTGCAACAACTGCAGGCCATGGCTGTGGCTTTTTTCCGGGTGGAACTGCACGGCGAAGCGTGAGCCATCGGCCAGTGCCGCGGCGAAATCCTTGCCGTAATGACCACGGCCCACCACCTGCTGCGGTTTGCCGGCCTCGACGTAGTAGCTGTGCACGAAGTAGAAGCGCGCCTGGTCGGGAATCTCGTGCCACAGCGGATGTTTCACCGCCTGCGTCACCTCGTTCCAGCCCATGTGCGGCACTTTCAGCCGCTCACCGTCTTCCAGCAGGTCCTTGCCGAAGAAGCGCACCTGACCGGGGAACAGGCCGATGCAATCGACCCCCTCGTTCTCTTCGCTGCGCTCCAGCAGCGCCTGCATACCCACGCAAATGCCGAGAAACGGCCGGTCCTGACTGACTTCACGCACCAGCGCATCGAACTCCAGGCGGCGGATCTCGGCCATGCAATCGCGGATCGCGCCGACCCCGGGGAATACCACGCGATCCGCCTCGCGAATCACCTGGGCATCGCTGGTCACCAGCACCTTGCCGGCGCCGACGTGCTCCAGGGCCTTGGCCACCGAGTGCAGGTTGCCCATGCCGTAATCGATAACAGCGACCGTCTGCATTTACAGCACGCCCTTGGTCGACGGCATCTGCCCGGCCATGCGCGGGTCCAGTTCGACGGCCATGCGCAGGGCGCGGCCGAAGGCCTTGAATACGGTTTCGATCTGGTGGTGGGTGTTGGTGCCACGCAGGTTGTCGATGTGCAGGCTGACCAGGGCGTGGTTGACGAAGCCCTGGAAGAACTCCTGGAACAGGTCGACATCGAAGCCACCGACCACCGCGCGGGTGAAGGGCACGTGCATCTGCAGGCCAGGACGACCGGAGAAATCGATAACCACCCGCGACAGCGCCTCGTCCAGCGGCACGTAGGAGTGGCCATAGCGGGTCATGCCTTTCTTGTCGCCGATGGCCTTGGTGAAGGCCTGGCCGAGGGTGATGCCGACGTCTTCGACGGTGTGGTGGTCATCGATATGCAGATCGCCCTTGCACTCGATATCCAGGTCGATCAGGCCATGGCGGGCAATCTGGTCGAGCATGTGCTCGAGAAAAGGCACGCCGATGTCGAAGCGCGCCTTGCCGCTGCCATCCAGGTTGATCGAGACCTTGATCTGGGTCTCCAGAGTGTTGCGCTCGACCAATGCCGTACGTTCGGCCATTACCTGCTCCAGAAATTGCTCACGGAAAAAGGCCGACATTATAGGCGGCCCTGGCGCCGGGCGGCTACCGGCGCCAGTCGGACGGAAAATCTATCGAGGCAACGAGCCCGAGCCTTACACTGCGCCGACGCTTAGTGTGAGGAGCAAGTAATGCCCGTCGTCGTCGAATCGATCAACCACCCGTCCGCCCAGGACAGCAGCGACTTGGCGAAGATCTACGCCGACGCCCCGGACTGGCTGCTGCCGCCCTATGCAACTGCAGCGGCACTGATCGAGGCAGGCAGCCGGTGCGGCAGCCTGATCGCCGGGCGTTTCAACGACCGCCTGCTCGGCGCCGCCCTGCTGGAACAGCGCGACGACTGCTGGCGCCTGTCGCACCTGTGCGTGCGCCAGATCACCCGCTCGCGCGGGGTCGGCCAGCGTCTGCTCGACGAAGCCCAGCGCCTCGCCCGCGAGGCAGGCAAACCGCTGCGCCTGGTCGCCCCCACGGATCAGCTGGAATGCCAAGCCCTGGCCGCGCGCCTGGGCCTCACGCTGGAAAGCCTCTGACGCGTAGCCCGGATGAAATCCGGGGGAAATGCCGAGGCAGCCATCACTGCACCCCGGATTGCATCCGGGCTACGACTGGATAATGCCTGACACGTAGAAGTCAGCTTGCTGGCGAGTTTTCTTCTCGAATCGCCAGCAAGCTGGCTCCTACAACAACTGTCCCGACCGTGACCGCCAACCCAACAACACTAACCAGAGCAGGCTGGCGACGCACAAGCCAGCCAGCAGCACAGCGAGCAGCCACTGCCCCGACGCCAGCCACACACCCCAGCCCAGCGCCAACCCCGCCATCGCCAGCAGCCGCACCCCCTCCCAGCGCCACAATTGCCGCCTGCCCTCGAACAGCAGGCCCAGACTGACGCAGCCACTCAGGATCACCAGCACCAGCAACCCCGCCTGCCACAGCGCCGCCTGCCGGACACTGGCGAGAAATACCAGCGCCAGCGCATTGATCAGCACGAACTGAACGAACGCATAAGCCTTCAACTCGGCCGGATACGGCCGCTCGAACTTCTCCGCGCCCATCTGCGGCCAGGGCCGGTGGCGCACATCGACCGGGCGCCAGCCGGTGGGCATCCACCACAGGCGCAGCTTGTCCCACCAGCAGCGGGTGGCCAGCGCATCGGCCCATAACAGACACCACCAGCTGAACTGCAAGCGGATCGGGTCGAAGGTGCCGACCGGAGTCGTCACCCCGTAACGCACCGGCTCGCGCTCCTCGGCATGGGTGCCGAACAACCGATCCCAGAAGCTGAACACCCCGCCGTGATTCTTGTCGATGTAGGCGTCGTTCTGCCCATGGTGCACGCGATGCAGCGACGGGGTGATCAACAGGTACTCCAGCCAACCGAGCCGCCCGACGTGCTGGGTGTGAATCCAGAACTGATAGACCAACTGCACGCCGAGTAGCAGCAGAAACAGCGGCAGCGGCAGCCCGAGCACGGCCAAGGGTAAGTAGAACGGCCAGTCGAACCCGGTCTGCAAGGCACCCTTGCGCAGTGCGGTGGACAGGTTGAAATCCTCGCTGGAATGATGCGGCTGATGGGCACCCCACAGCAGGTTGTAGCGGTGCAAGGTGCGATGCGCCCAGTAGAAGCAGAAATCCACCGCGACAAATCCAAACAGCCAGACCCAGGGCAAAGCCGCGTCCCACTCG
This sequence comes from Pseudomonas sp. SJZ079, assembly GCF_007993865.1. Lineage (GTDB taxonomy): Bacteria > Pseudomonadota > Gammaproteobacteria > Pseudomonadales > Pseudomonadaceae > Aquipseudomonas. The sequence continues at coordinate 300,018 of NZ_VIUH01000002.1, forward strand.
AACCAGCGCGCATGCTCGTACAACCAGGCGTATGGCACGACCAGCAACAGGCGCAGCGGACCTTCCAGCAACACCCGCAGTACCGCCGTATTGATGCTGGTGCTGGCATCGGCCAGGCGATAGGTAGGCCTGCCGCTATACCGCTCGTAGGCCAGCTCCAGGAGCATCAGGAGGATATACAGCGGGAACGCCATCACCGCGATATTCATAGTCACCCCTCTGTTCTGGTTGTGTTGGCCGGTCTCGGCTCGGCACGTTAAGTACCGGCGCTCGCCGACTTTCCCGCAAAGCCTAACCCCGACACCCGCAACGCGCGGCGGCCAAACCCGCCAAATTCGAGCACCCAGCACGCCATACACGGTAGCGGCAGGCCGATTAGCGATGTCGCCGCGCTCGGCGCGGGCATACTGGCATTCGGCCAAAAGCTGGCGGCCCCAAGGGAACCGCTCGGCGACTTCCCCATCCAAGCAGCTGCGGGGTTTGCCTCCTCTACCCGACCTCGAATCGACAAGGCTGAGCGCCTGCCCGGTAACAGCCACATGCAGGTCGCCCCCTGATCAACACGCTCGGCGCTATACTTTGCCCCCTCATATTCCAGCCATTCACAACAAGGACTCGTCCATGAAAGCGCTCGGCAAAATCCTAGGTCTGTTTTTCCTCGGACTGCTGCTGATCATCGTGGCCCTGGGCTTCGCCCTGACCCACCTGTTCGACCCCAACGACTACAAGGACGAGATCCGCCAATTGGCCCGCGACAAGGCCAACCTGGAACTGACCCTGAATGGCGACATCGGCTGGAGCCTGTTCCCCTGGCTCGGCCTGGAGCTGACCGACGCCACCCTGGCCAGCGCCACGACCCCCGACCAGCCCTTTGCCGACCTGCGCCTGCTCGGCCTCTCCGTGCGCGTACTGCCCTTGCTGCGCAAGGAAGTGCAGATGAGCGACATCCGCATCGACGGACTCAACCTGAATCTGCAGCGCGACGAGAAGGGCCACGGCAACTGGGAGGATGTCGGCCACCCGGCGTCATCCGCCACGGCCTCGACCGAGACCCGCGGCAAGACACCCACCGCTGACACCAGCACAACCCCGCCGGGGCCGGCCGATAGCGCTCAACCGATCAAGCTGGATATCGACAGCCTGATCGTCAACAGCGCGCGCATCGACTACCACGATGCGCAAAAAGGCCAGCAGTTCAGCGCGGAAAGCATCCAGCTGACCACCGGCGCGATCCACGAAGGCGCCAGCATTCCCCTGAAACTCAGCGCCTTCTTCGGCACCAACCAGCCGGTCATGCGTGCGCGCAGCGAGCTGCAGGGCGAGCTGCGCTTCGACCGCGCGCTCAAGCGCTATCAGCTGGAAGACGCCAAACTCAGCGGCGAAGTCTCTGGCGAGCCCTTCAACGGGCAAACCCTTAATTTCACCCTGCAAGGCCAATTGCTGGTCGACCTGGCCGCCCAGGTTGCCGAATGGAACAGCCTGAAACTCTCGGCCAATCAGCTGCGCGCACTCGGCGAGCTGAAAGTCCGCGAGCTGGACAAAACCGCGAAGCTGGCTGGCGGCCTGTCCATCGCGCCGCTCAACCTGCGTCAATTTCTCCAGAGCATCGGTCAGCAGTTGCCGGCCATGCGCGACGACAAGACCCTGGGCCAATTCGAGATGGTCACCCGCCTCAGCGGCAGCCCGACCAGCCTGACCCTGGAAGAGCTACAGATGAAGCTCGACGACAGCAGCTTCAGCGGCCAGATCGCCGTCAGCGACTTCGCCAAACAAGCCCTGCGCGTGCAACTGCAAGGCGACAGCCTGGACCTCGATCGCTACCTGCCGGCTAAAAGCGCAGAAACCCAGGACGCCGGCTCCGCGCGCAAGGCCGAGGTCAAGGAGAGCGTCGCCAACGCAGGCGCCAATGGCAGCACCCAGCTGCCCAAGGCGCCGACCCAGCAAGCCTGGAGCGCCGCAGCGGTGCTGCCGGTCGAACAGCTGCGCACGCTCGATCTACAGGTGGCACTGAACCTCGATCAGCTCAGCGTCGAGCAACAGTCCATCAGCAAGTTCAAGCTCAAGGCCAAGAGCCGCAGCGGCCTACTGACCCTGGAAGAAATCCGCGGCAACCTCGCTAACGGCAACTTCGACGCCAAGGCGACGGTCGATGTGCGCCCGGCCGTGCCATTGCTGAGCATACAAAAAAACCTGAGCCGCATTCCGCTCGAACCCTTCCTCAAGAGCGAACAACAGCCATCTCCGCTCAAAGGCCTGCTGGACATGCAGGCCAACCTGACCACCAGCGGCAACAGCCAGAAGGCCTGGATCGATGGTCTCAACGGCACCGCCAGCTTCCTCCTCAACGACGGCGTGCTGGTCGACGCCAACCTGGAACAACAGCTGTGCCGCGGCATCGCCACGCTCAACCGCAAGGTGCTGACCAGCGAGGCACGCGGCAAAGACACGCCCTTCGAAACCCTGCAGGGCAACCTGACCTTTCGCAACGGCGTCGCCAGCAACCCGGACCTGCAAGCACGCATCCCAGGGCTCAAGGTCAACGGCCAGGGCGATCTGGACCTGCGCGTACTCGGCCTCGACTACCGTGTCGGCATCATCATCGAAGGCGACCGGCACCCCATGCCCGACCCGGCATGCCAGGTCAATCAGCGCTACGTCGGCATCGAATGGCCCGTGCGCTGCCGTGGCCCGCTGGAGCTGGGCGCCAAGGCCTGCCGCCTGGATCAGGACGGCCTGGGCAAGATCGCCGCACGCCTGGCCGGTAGCAAGCTGACCGAGAAACTGGAAGAAAAACTCGGCGACAAGGTCAGCCCGGAACTCAAGGACGCACTCAAGGGCTTGTTCAACCAATGAGTCCCGAGCAATTCTCCGCGGCGGTACTCGATTGGTATGACCGCCACGGGCGCAAGGATTTGCCCTGGCAACAGGGCATCACCCCCTACCGGGTCTGGGTCTCGGAAATCATGCTGCAGCAGACCCAGGTCAACACCGTGCTGGGCTACTTCGACCGTTTCATGGCCGCGCTGCCCACGGTGCAAGCCCTGGCCGAAGCGCCGGAAGACGAAGTACTGCACCTGTGGACCGGCCTGGGCTACTACACCCGCGCGCGCAACCTGCAGAAGACCGCGCAACTGATCATGACCGAGCATGCCGGCGAGTTTCCCGCCGATGTCGAGGCGCTGACCGCCCTGCCCGGTATCGGCCGCTCTACCGCGGGCGCCATCGCCAGCCTGAGCATGGGCCTGCGCGCGGCGATCCTCGACGGCAACGTGAAGCGGGTATTGGCCCGCTATGTGGCCCAGGAGGGCTATCCCGGCGAGCCTAAAGTCGCCAAACAACTGTGGGACGTGGCCGAGCTCTTCACCCCGCAGCAACGGGTGAATCACTACACCCAGGCGATGATGGACCTCGGCGCCACGCTCTGCACCCGCAGTAAGCCGAGCTGCCTGCTGTGCCCGCTGCGCAGCGGCTGCCAGGCCCACCTGCTGAGCCTGGAGATCCGCTATCCGATCCCCAAGCCGCGCAAGGCGCTGCCGCAGAAACGCACCCTGATGCCCCTGCTGAGCAACAGCAGCGGCGAGATTCTGCTCTATCGCCGCCCCTCCAGTGGCCTGTGGGGCGGCCTGTGGAGCCTGCCGGAACTGGACGACCTGCAAGCCCTGGAGACCCTGGCCAACCGCCACAGCCTGCAACTCGGCGAACGCCGCGAACTGGCCGGGCTCAGCCACACCTTCAGCCATTTTCAACTGGCCATCGAACCTTGGCTGATCCAGGTCGAAAGCCAGCCGGCCAGCGTGACCGAGGCCGACTGGCTCTGGTATAACCTCGCCACCCCGCCGCGCCTGGGGCTCGCCGCCCCAGTGAAAAAGCTGCTGAAACGCGCGGCCGACGTACTGAATGCAGGACCGATTACTGGAGAGCAACCATGACCCGCACCGTAATGTGCCGCAAACACAAGCAAGAACTGCCCGGCCTGGATCGTCCGCCCTACCCGGGCGCCAAAGGCGAAGACATCTACAACAACGTCTCCAAGCAGGCCTGGGACGAGTGGCAGAAGCACCAGACCCTGCTGATCAACGAGCGTCGGTTGAACATGATGAACGCCGAAGACCGCAAGTTCCTCCAGGCCGAAATGGACAAGTTCCTCTCCGGCGAGGAATACGCCCAGGCCGACGGTTACGTGCCGCCCAGCGAATAAGTCTGCAAGCAGCTTGAAGGCAATCCCGGGGCTCGCGACGACCCCGTAACCTCCCCGGATTGCCTCCGGGCTAGCCAATTACGTCGACCACGTTTCCACGACATGCAGCTAAACACCCGTAATCGCTAAATATTTTCCAACTCGCGCTTGACAGGCATAAGCCAAATCCGTCTAATAGCGCCCCGTTGCCCAGGTAGCTCAGTCGGTAGAGCAGGGGATTGAAAATCCCCGTGTCGGCGGTTCGATTCCGTCCCTGGGCACCACTAATACCGAATAAAAGGCTCACAGCAATGTGGGCCTTTTTTCTATCCGCAACAAAGTGCTGGCCCGTGCCGAGCGGCCGCCGGCCAGTGCCGCAACGTCCGCCCAGGGTCGCCCGCCGTCATGCCTGCTCTGACTCTGCGCAGCATGGCCGCCCGGCCACACCGGCGCGCCAGGCGCAGCACGCCAGCCAATCCGCGCCGCCGCTTGATGAACCGTGCAAGCGACTGGACGCGCCGCGCCGCCGCAGCGAAGATCGCGCACCAGCGCCCCGAATAACCTCCCACTGACGCCGGCCTCAGCCGCAGAGAAAGCCCATGAGCCACAACAGCATCAGCCAGGACGAAATCAACGCCATCATCTGGAAGTCCTGCGATACCTTTCGCGGCAGCGTGGATGCCAGCGACTACAAGAACTACGTGCTGACCATGCTGTTCCTCAAGTACCTCAGCGACGTCTGGCAGGACCACTACGAGGGCTACCAGGCCAAATACGGCAACGAGCCGGCGCTGCTCACCGCCATGATGAAGACCGAGCGCTTCGTGCTGCCCGAGTCGGCCAACTTCTACAGCCTGTTTGAGCAGCGCCACCTGCCCGGCAACGGCGAGCGCATCGACGAAGCCCTGCACGCCATCGAAGAAAGCAACAGCCGCAAACTGCGCGACGTGTTCCAAGGCATAAAATTTAACGACAACAAGCTCGGCGAAGAAAAGAGCAAGAACAACCTGCTGCGCCACCTGCTGGAAGACTTCGCCCAGCCAGGCATAAACCTGCGTCCCTCGCGCATCGGCAGCCAGGACATCATCGGCAACGCCTATGAATTTCTCATCTCGCGCTTTGCCGCCGGCGCCGGCAAGACCGCCGGCGAGTTCTACACCCCGGCCCAGGTCAGCGACCTGCTGGCCGAACTGCTCGACCCGCAACCCGGCGAGCAGATCTGCGACCCGGCCTGCGGCTCGGCCTCACTGCTGATGAAATGCGGGCGCAAGGTGCTGGAGAAAACCGGCTCGCGCAATTACGCCCTGTTCGGCCAGGAATCCATCGGTGCCACCTGGGCCCTGGCCAAGATGAACCTGTTCCTGCACGGCGAGGAAAACCACGACCTGCGCTGGGGCGACAGCATCCGCCACCCACAACTGCTCGACGCCAGCGGCGGCCTGATGCACTTCGACGTGGTCACCGCCAACCCGCCCTTCTCCCTGGAGAAATGGGGCGTTGAGCAGGCCGAGCACGACAAGTACGGGCGTTTCCAGCGCGGCCTGCCGCCGAAAACCAAGGGCGACTACGCCTTTATCCTGCACATGATCGAAACCCTTAAGCCCGGCACGGGCCGCATGGGCGTGGTGGTGCCCCACGGCGTGCTGTTCCGTGGCGGCAGCGAGGGCAAGATCCGCCAGGCGCTGATCGAGGAAAACCTGCTGGACGCGGTGATCGGCCTGCCGGAAAAACTGTTCTTCGGCACCGGCATCCCGGCGGCGATCCTGCTGTTCCGCAAGAGCAAGCACAGCGACGACGTGCTGTTTATCGACGCCTCCCGCGACTTCGTCTCCGGCAAAAACCAGAACCAACTCGGCCCGCAGCAGCTGGAAAAGATCGTCGCCAGCTACCGCGCCCGCCAACACGTGGCCCGCTACGCCGAGCCGGTCAGCCTGCAGCGCATCCGCGACAACGACTACAACCTGAATATCCCGCGCTACGTGGATACCTTCGAGGCCGAAGAAGAGATCGACCTGCTGGCGATCAAGGCCGAGCGTGAAGTGCTGGAGCGGGAGCTGGTGGAGTTAAAGCGGGAGATGGATGGGTATTTGAAGGAGCTGGGGATATGAACCTTCGCTCAGACATTAAACAGCTCACGCTTGCAGATGTGATCCAAGGCGACATCAAAAACGGCTACTCCCCGAACAGCACAGAAAGCGAAACGGGGTATTGGGTTCTGGGCTTGGGAGCACTGACGGACGCCGGGCTGAACCCAACAGAAATCAAGCCTGTTGAGTTCAACGACAAAGTTCGATCCACACTTTTGGAGCCTGGCGATTTTCTTGTCAGCCGCTCAAACACACCTGACAAAGTCGGCCGCAGCCTAAGATTCAAGGGCGAAATCAAGAACTGCTCCTACCCAGACTTGATGATGAGGTTCAGGCCAAACACTCAGCTAATTGATGCCAGTTTTCTGGAGTATCAACTTCAGTCTGCCGGTGTTCGCGCCTACTTAAAAAGCTGCGCGGCCGGCAGCAGCGCTTCAATGGTGAAAATCACTAAATCCACCGTCGCCAATACTCCGATTCAGCTTCCACCTAGAGCCGAGCAAACCAAGATCGCCCAAATCCTTTCCACCTGGGACAAAGCCATCGCCACCACCGAACGCCTGCTTGCCAATAGCCAGCATCAGAAGCAGGCACTGATGCAGCAATTGCTGACGGGGCAGAAGCCCTTTACGGGTTTCCAGGAGGAATGGCAGCCCGCTGACTTCCCTTCTCTATTTCTCGTAAAAAACGACAAAAAAACTCAAACCACCTCCAGCAACTACCTTGGGCATGGCGCAACTCCAATTATCGACCAGGGGCAGGCATTGATAGCTGGCTATACAGATAGTCAGCAAGTATATAAAGATGTGCCAGTGATCGTTTTTGGCGATCACACCCGCATCATCAAATGGATTGATTTTGAATTTTCACCGGGCGCCGATGGCACACAAATACTGAAAACATCGGATCTATTAGACCCCCATTTCGGTTACTACCTGCTATCCAATGCAGAGATTCCAAGCCTTGGATACAGTCGGCATATGCGCGAACTCAAAGAAATTAAATTCTTCTATCCAACAGACAAAACCGAACAACAAAAAATCGCCCAGGTACTCGCCACCGCCGACGCCGAAATAACCAATCTGCAAGCGCAGCTGGCCAAGCTTAAGCTGGAGAAAAAAGCCCTGATGCAACAGCTGCTGACCGGCCAGCGCCGGGTCAGGCTGGACGATGAGGCAGCAGCCTGACCTCGACCGTGAGAGCGGCCTTGGCCGCGAAGCTTTTGTGTGGCCCGCAGCACTTCGCGGCCAAGGCCGCTCCCACAAAGAGCATCGTAGGGTGGGGTAGCCGCGGGCCAGGGTCACGCCAACAACGCCAAACCCGAGCACGCCGTAACCCACCATGGCGACCTACCGGTAAACCGCAATGGTGGGTTACGCGGCGCCCGGCTTGCGCGGTGATGCAAACGACCACCTTCAGCGCCGCTAACCCACCCTACGCCCAGACCTCCCGGCGCACATCTAACCCGAACCAAGAGACACCTGAATGAAAACCGACCCGCTCAGCGAAGCCGAACTGGATTATGTCGAGAGCATCCTGCTCAAGTACGGCAACGACGATTCGATACTCGACGCCTCCGAGTTGGACGGCTTTTTCATCGCGCTGATCTCCGGCCCCCAGATACTGCCGCCCAGCCGCTGGCTGCCGGCGCTGTGGGGCGGCACGCCGCCCAGGTTCGGCAAAGAGTCCGAGCTGCAGCGTTTTATGAATTTGCTGATTCAGCACATCAACAACTGCGTGTTGATGCTGATGGAATACCCGGCCGAGTTCGCCGCACTGTTTCAACAGCGCGAGCACCAAGACGAAACCATCACCATCGCCGAGGAGTGGTGCTTCGGCTATATGCGCGGCGTAGCCCTGGGCCAATGGCCGGCGCTGCCGGAGGCCGAAGCCGCACACCTGGCGGCGATCGACCTGCACGGCAGCGAGGCCAACTTTCCGCTGCTGGAGCAAATGAGCCAGGCCCAGCACCAGCAGTCGGTCGAGGCCATCGAACCGGCGGTGCGCGCCCTGCATGCCTACTGGCTGGCCCAGCGCAGCGAACATGACAGCCCCGCGCAAACCCCGCTGCGCGTCGCCGCCCAACCCGGCCGCAACGACCCCTGCCCCTGCGGCAGCGGGAAAAAATTCAAGCAGTGCTGCCTGCACTAACCGCCGCGCCAAACCGTAGGGTGGGTTAGGCGCGTACCGCAGTCGTACCAATAGCAGCAAACCCGACCGCGCCGTAACCCACCATGGCGGTCTACCGAATCACCGCGATGGTGGGTTACGCGGCGCCCGGCCCCGATGGCGCATTCGCACATACGGAACGCGCCGCTAACCCACCCTACGAGGCTTGGCATCACGCCTGACACGCGCCACCGGCCCCGTGGCTTGCCGTGCGCCACTTAGCCAGATAGACTCACTCCCAAAATGGGAGAACAGCGCCGTGCGAGTGATTGCACGAGGCACGTTGCGAGCCTTCTGGGAAAGCAGCCTGGCTTATGCTGACGCCATGACACCGCTGGTGGAATGGTATCGGCACATGGAAAAGGCCACTTATCCCACGCCGCAAGCCCTCAAGGCTGAGCTGCGCACGGCCAGTATCCTGAAAGGCAGCCGGGTGGTGTTCAACATCGCCGGCAACAAGTACCGGGTCATTCTGGCCATCGACTATGAGCGCCAACTGGCGTTTATTCGCTTTGTCGGCAGCCACGCCCAGTACGATCTGATCGATGCGGAGACAGTGTGATGAACATCAAACCGATTCGTAATGGCGACGACCTGGCCAACGCGCTGGCTCGTATGGAGCAGCTATGGGGCGCGCCAATGGACTCGCCTGCGGGCGATGAGCTGGAGATATTGGCCGTATTGATTGAGAAGTACGAAGAGCAGCACCAGCCGCTGCCGGCTTCCGACCCCATCGACGCGATCAAATTTCGCATGGACCAGCAAGGCTTGGTGCCGCGTGATCTGGAGCCTTTTATTGGCTCCAGTGGCCGCGTGTCAGAGGTGTTGAACCGCAAGCGCAAGCTGAGCTTGGCCATGATCAAACGCCTGCACGATGGCCTGCGCATCCCCTATGAAAGCCTGCTGGCCGACGCCGCCTAACAATAACGGCCACCACTGCCTTTAAACGCATCGTACTGCCGCACAAGGAAGCCTCATGCAGCCCGCCAGCGCTCAGGAAAAATACAGCGCCCAACAGCCAGCCCAAGCAACGGCCAAGGCGCTGATCCTGGCTGCGGAAACCGGCGCAGTGGACAACGCCGCGCTACGCGCCATCAGCGCTCTGGATACGCTAGCCGCCAGCCAGACACTGGGCCGGCTGCACCATCAGCGCCGCATGCTGGTAAAGGGTGGCGCCGGGCCTTCGACCTACTACCAGCTGGCAGATTTACCGGGCCAGCCACTTTTTCAGACACAAGGGCTTGCTGGCAACGGCCTCAACGCAAATACGAGTGACCTACCCGCTCCCTTGCTCGCCGCTATTGCCGCGCTGTCGGCCAAACCACGCAAGGATAAACTCTGGCCGTTGATCCTTTGGCTATGCAGCATCCGCCCATACAGCGCCGAGCAGTTGGCCAGGCAATTGAATCGCCAGGTGGTGGCCTTGAAGACCGGCCATTTAAATCTACTGCGCGAACAGCAGGGCCTGCTGGAATACCTGCACCGCGAAGTCGTCAACCTCCCGCAACAAGCCTATGTGACCAGCACTGCCGGTCGCCGATGGTTGGCCGAACAAGGAATAGTGCTGTGACCACCACGTCCGCCTTTGCGCATCCCAGATTTCAGGAAGAATTCAGCGCCAAGATTCCCGCCCTGGCGCTGCTGGCCAACCTGGGCTTCCGCTACCTGAGCCCCTCAGAAGCGCTGCAACTGCGCGGCAGCAGGGAGCGGGTAGTGCTGACAACGGTGCTCAAAGCCGAACTGGCCAAGCGGCGCTTTTTCAGCGGCGGCGTGGAACATGGCCTGAGCGAGGCGGCGCTGACCAAGCTGGTCGGCGAGATCAGCCATCCACCGCTGAACGAGGGCTTGCAGGCGGCCAACCAGCGCCTGTCCGATCAACTGCTGTATGGGGTGAGCGTCAGCGACTTCGTCGCGGGCAGCAAGGTCAACCCGACCATCGCGCTGATCGACTGGCAGAACCCGAGCAATAACAATTTTCACCTGACCGAGGAGCTGGGCGTGGGCTGCACCAGCGGTATCGGCCAGCGTATCCCGGATATCGTGCTGTATGTGAACGGCCTGCCGCTGGTGGTGATCGAGGCCAAACGGCCGGACGCCAACAGTGGCAAGGACCTGATCAAGCAGGGCATCTCGCAGATGCTGCGCAACCAGCGCAGCGAGGAAATCCCCCAGTTGTTCGCCTTCAGCCAGTTGCTGCTGGTGGTCGATGGCAGCGGCGGGCGTTACGGCACCGTGGGCACCACCGAGAAGTTCTGGGCCGCCTGGCGTGAGGAGGAGATCAGCGAGGTGGCGTTTGCCGAGCTGAAGAACCGCCCGCTGCACGCGGCCCAGGAACAGGCGCTGTTCGCCAATCGCCCCGCCGCCAGCCTGGCTTGGTACCGCAGCTGGCTGGCCGGCGGGCTGCTGGCCAGCCAGCAGGACAAACTGCTGGCCAGCCTGTGCCGGCCGGATCGGTTGCTCGAGCTGGTGCGCTTCTACACCTTCAGCGACAACAAGCACGGCAAGCTGGTCGCGCGTTATCAGCAGGTGTTCGGCATCCGCGCGCTGATCGCGCGAATCCAGCAGCGCGATGCCCGTGGCGCACGCCAGGGCGGGGTGATCTGGCACACCACGGGCTCGGGCAAGTCGATCACCATGCTGCTGCTGAGCAAGGCGCTGATCTTCCACCCGGACCTGCAGAACTGCCGGGTGCTGGTGATCACCGACCGCACCGATCTGGAAGCCCAGCTGAGCAAGACCTTCGCCAGCGCCGGGGTGTTTACCGCACGCGATCAGGAGGAGGCCCTGAGCCAATCCGGCCGGCACCTGGCGCAGCAGATCGGCAAGGGCTCGGCGCGGGTGATGTTCGCGCTGATCCAGAAATTCAACTCGGCGGCCAAGCTGCCGGAATGCCGCAACGACAGCAGCGATTTCATCGTACTGGTGGACGAGGGCCACCGCTCCCAGGGCGGCGAAAACCATGTGCAGATGCGCCTGGCGCTGCCCAATGCGGCTTTCGTCGCCTTTACCGGCACGCCGCTGCTGCTGGATGAAAAGACCCAGAACAAGTTCGGCCCCATCGTGCACGCCTACACCATGCAGCGCGCGGTGGAGGACGGCACGGTGACGCCGCTGCTGTACGAGGAACGGCGCCTGGAGCTGGATGTGAATGACCGCGCCATCGACAACTGGTTCGAGCGCCACACCCAGGGCCTGAGCGCGGCGCAGCAGGCCGATTTGAAGAAGAAGTTCGCCAAGAAGGGCGAGCTGTACAAGGCCCTGGGCCGCCTGGAGCTGATCGCCCACGACATCAGCGAGCACTTCAGCAACTCGGTGCTGGACGGCCTGAAAGGTCAGGTGGCCTGCGACAGCCGGGTTTCGGCGATCCGCCTGAAGGGCTTTCTGGATGAGATCGGTCTGGTCAGTTCGGCACTGGTGATGTCCGCCCCGGACAGCCGCGAGGGCAACACCGACAGCGACGAGAACAGCAAATCCGTGGTGCAAACCTGGTGGGACGCCAACGTCGGCAAGGAAGACGGCAGCGCCTACAAACAACGCATGATCGAGGCGTTTGCGCAGGACCACGGCCCTGACCTGCTGATCGTTATCGACCAGTTGCTGACCGGCTTCGACGAGCCGCGCAACGCGGTGCTGTACATCGACAAGAACCTCAAGCAGCACAACCTGATCCAGGCCATCGCGCGGGTCAACCGTCTGCACCCGAACAAGAAGTTCGGCCTGCTGATCGACTATCGCGGCATTCTCGGCGAGCTGGACACCACCATCGCCCAGTACCAGGACCTGGCCACTCGTACCCAGGGCGGCTACAGCATCGATGACCTCGACGGCCTGTACAGCCCGATGAGCACCGAATACAAGAAGCTGCCGGGCCTGTATCAGCGCCTATGGGCGATGTTCGCCGAGGTGAAGAACAGCCAGGACATCGAGCAGATGCTCGCCGTACTGCTGCCGCGCCTGCAGGAGATTAACGGCGCGCAGGTGGACACCCGGCAGAAGGCCCGCGATGACTTCTACGGGCTGCTCAGCGAGTTTGCCGGCTGCCTGGCGATTGCCCTGCAGTCGCAGGCATTCTTCCAGGACAAGAGCGTCAGCGAGGGCACACGCCGGCAGTACAAGGAAACCGTCAAACAGCTCTCCAACCTGCGCCAGCGCCTGAAACAGGCCACCGGCGACACCGTGGACTACGACGAATACGCGGTGCAGGTGAAGAAGCTGATGGACAAGCACGTGGTCGGCGTCGGCGTGCAGGAGCCCAAGGGCGCCTATCTGGTCGGCGAGATGGGCGCCCATCAGCCCGAGACCTGGAGCGAGGAAAAGACCCGCAACGAGAAGGACATCATCCAGACCCGGGTGACCAAGGAAATCGAGCAGTTGCTGGATGATCCTTACGCGCAGAAGGCCTTCTCCGAGCTGTTGCGCCAGGTCATCGCCGAGGCCGATGCATTGTTCGATCACCCGCTCAAGCAGTACCTGCTGTTCAAGGAGTTCGGCGAACAGGTGCAGCAGCGCCACCTCGACGAACTACCGGAAGCGGTACGTGGCAATCCCCACGTGCAGGCCTACTTCGGCGCCTTCAAGCTGCTGCTCGATGAGCATCGCCTGCCACTGGGCGAGGCCGATACGCCAAAGTGGGTAGCGCTGGCCGAACAGACCGATGCCATCGTCGGCCAGGCTGTGGCGGAGTTTTCCATCAACCCCTTGAATATCGAGGCGGCGGTGCGGCAAAAGCTGCTGCCCCTGTATTTCATGGCGCTCAAGGCACTCGGTTTAGGCATGGACCAGGTGCAGGCGCTAGTCGAGCAGGTGGTGCTGGTGGTTCGCGCCGGGGCACGCAGAACCTGATGAATATTCTGCATTACGGCGGCGAGGCGATCCCTTATCAGCTGCGCAACTCGTCCAGCCCGACGCGCAAGCTGACCATCAAGGTGCAGCCAGACGGGCGGGTGTTGGTGTTGGCGCCGGCAGATGCCAGTGCCGAACAGGTCAATGCCGGAATAAATAAGCGCGCACGCTGGATCTGGGAGCAGCTGCAGCCGATCCGGGAACGCCTGACCCATGTGCGGCCGCGCCAGTACATCAGTGGCGAAACCCACTTCTATCTGGGCAAGCGCTACCCGCTCAAGGTGATCGAGACGGCCAGCGCACCAGGCCAAGTGAAACTGCTGTGCGGCATGCTCACCGTCACCCTGCGCCAGGCCAAGCCCGAGAAAGTGCGCGAAATGTTATTCGACTGGTACAAGGCGCGCGCCCGCGAGCAGTTCAGTCGCCGCCTGGCCAATCTGATCGGGCAAGCCCACTGGATCGAGCAGCAGCCACCCTTGCGCTTACTGACCATGCAAACCCAATGGGGTAGCTGCTCGCATTCCGGCACCCTAACGCTCAACCCGCATCTGGTCAAAGCCCCGCCGGAGTGCATCGACTATGTGCTGCTACATGAGCTTTGCCACCTCGCCGAGCACAACCATTCAGAAGCCTTCTGGCGTTTGTTGGGGCAGCTGATGCCGGGCTGGCAAGCCGTCAAGGAACGCCTCGACGCCATGGTCGAGCTGTACCTTAACGACGTGGGGCGATAGCCGAAGGTTGCGTGCTACGCTTAAACCGCTATGCCACCGCCAGCCCGCGGAACTACTAGCTTTTCCAATTACCCGGAATTCGGTAATATCAAAGCGCCACGCCTGCATTACGGTGCGCTCCAAGGAAAGCCAGACCATCTGCCCTGAGAAACAGTGCAGACACAGGAGATATATACGAATGGAATCCACTAAGCCTGAGAAACGCCAATACCATGCAATGCGCGCTCACATCGATCAACTACTGGCCAAGGGCTGGTCAATTTCGGGGCGCGACCCTCTTCGCCTGGAAAGTGCCGGCCACAGCTGCATCGTTCGCCACGGCATGCTGATCAGCGACATCGCCTCATCACTTAGGGCCGCCTAGACGGCCCCGCCTGCCAGGCCCTGCGTCCTTTACTGCCGAACATCGACAGCAGGGTCCGGCAGACACCCGCCCACAGAAGCGCCAGCTGACCAAGCACGCATTTCCCTCCCATCCCCAGCAAGGAGGCTTTCAGCTTGCCTCCACCTCCGCAGTGCACTGCAAAAGCCCCCACCCGCGCAGCGGGCTTTTTTGCGCCTGCGCGACAGGCAACTGTAGCGATGCGACAACCCCGCGGCCACGTACTCTTTACTCGCGCTTGCCTGCTTGGCGCTCATCCAGGCGCTATGCTAGCGTGACGCTTCGCCAGGAAGGCCCGTAGACTGCCGGAGTGCTTCCGCATAAGAAGAAGAGGACACCCAATGGCTGAGGCCACGCCCGCGCTGGAAATCCGCAACCTGCACAAACGCTTCGGCGACCTTGAGGTGCTCAAAGGCATCTCCCTGACTGCCCGTGACGGCGACGTGATCTCCATCCTCGGCTCCTCCGGCTCCGGTAAGTCGACCTTCCTGCGCTGTATCAACCTGCTGGAAAACCCCAATCAGGGCCAGATCATCGTCGCGGGTGAAGAACTCAAGCTCAAGCCCGGCAAACATGGCGACCTGGTCGCCGCAGATGGCAAGCAGATCAACCGGCTGCGTAGCGAACTGGGATTCGTCTTCCAGAACTTCAATCTGTGGCCGCACATGAGCGTGCTCGACAACATTATCGAGGCGCCGCGCCGCGTGCTCGGCCTGAGCAAGGTGCAGGCCACAGAGCGGGCCGAGGCGTTGCTGGCCAAAGTCGGTATTGGCGACAAACGCCACGCCTACCCCAACCAGCTATCCGGCGGCCAACAGCAACGTGCAGCCATTGCCCGCACCCTGGCCATGCAACCGAAAGTGATCCTCTTCGATGAGCCGACTTCAGCCCTCGACCCGGAAATGGTACAAGAAGTGCTTAGTGTGATCCGCGCGCTCGCCGACGAAGGTCGCACCATGCTGCTGGTTACCCACGAAATGGGCTTCGCCCGCCAGGTGTCCAGTGAAGTGGTATTCCTCCACCAGGGTCAGGTGGAGGAGCAAGGGTCGCCCGAGCAGGTATTTGACAATCCGAACTCGGCGCGCTGTAAACAGTTCATGTCCAGCAATCACTAAATGGAGCTACATCGCATGCAGAAATATAAGAATATCCTGCTGGCTGCGGCCGCTACTCTGGCCTTCGGCACCAGCGCCGTCGCTGCTGACAAACTGAAAATCGGTACCGAAGGTGCGTATCCACCCTTCAACCTGATCGACGCCAGCGGCCAGGTGGTCGGCTTCGACGTGGACATCGCCCAGGCCCTGTGCGCCAAGATGAAGACCGAGTGCGAAGTGGTTACCTCCGACTGGGACGGCATCATCCCGGCCCTGAACGCCAAAAAATTCGACTTCCTGGTAGCCTCGATGTCGATCACCGAAGAGCGTCAGCAGGCCGTCGACTTCACCGAACCCTACTACACCAACAAACTGCAGTTCATCGCACCCAAGGGCAGCGATTTCAAAACCGACAAAACCAGCCTGAAAGGCAAGGTGATCGGCGCCCAACGCGCGACCATCGCCGGTACTTGGCTGGAAGACAACCTGGACGGCGTGGTCGATATCAAGCTCTACGACACCCAGGAAAACGCCTACCTCGACCTGTCCTCGAGCCGCCTGGATGGCGTATTGGCGGACACTTTCGTCAACTGGGAATGGCTCAAGAGCGACGCCGGCAAGGACTTCGAATTCAAGGGTGACCCGGTATTCGACAACGACAAGATCGGCATCGCCGTGCGCAAAGGTGATCCGCTGCGCGAAAAGCTGAATGCCGCGCTCAAGGAAATCGTAGCCGACGGCACCTACAAGCAGATCAACGACAAGTACTTCCCCTTCAGCATCTACTAAGCAGCCGGCGTTGCGTCGCCCTACTGGGCGGCGCAGGCTTCTGAGCCCCTATGAATTTAGACCTCCACGGATTTGGCCCGGCCCTGGCCGCCGGCACGCTGATGACCATCAAGTTGGCACTCTGCGCGCTGAGCCTGGGGCTGCTGCTCGGCTTGCTCGGTGCACTGGCCAAGACTTCGCCGTACAAGCCGCTGCAATGGCTTGGCGGCACCTATTCGACCATCGTCCGCGGCGTTCCCGAGCTGCTCTGGGTACTGCTGATCTACTTCGGTACGGTCAACCTGATGCGCGATATCGGTGAGGCCATAGGCCGCCCCGGGCTTGAGTTAAGTGCCTTCGCCGCCGGCACCATCGCGCTCGGCATATGCTTCGGTGCCTACGCCACCGAGGTGTTTCGCGGCGCTATCCTGGCCATCCCCAAGGGCCATCGCGAAGCCGGCCAAGCGCTCGGCCTGTCCACGCCACGTATCTTCTGGCGTCTGATCCTCCCGCAGATGTGGCGTATCGCCCTACCCGGCCTGGGCAACCTGTTCATGATCCTGATGAAGGACACCGCACTGGTGTCGGTGATTGGCCTGGAGGAAATCATGCGCCGCTCGCAGATCGCCGTAACCTCGAGCAAAGAACCCTTTGTCTTCTTCATGGTGGCGGCTTTTATCTACCTGGGCCTCACCATTCTCGCCATGATTGGACTGCACTTCCTTGAGAAACGTGCCGGCCGCGGCTTCATCAGGAGCGCCGCATGAATTGGGAAGTGATAATCACGTGGCTGCCACGCCTGGCTGAAGGCGCCATGCTGACCCTGGAGCTGGTTGGCATCGCAGTGCTCGCCGGGCTGATCCTGGCGATTCCCCTGGGCATTGCTCGTTCATCCAAGCATTGGTACGTGCGCGCCGTGCCTTACGGCTACATCTTCTTCTTCCGCGGCACGCCCCTGCTGGTGCAGCTGTTTCTGGTCTATTACGGTCTGGCCCAGTTCGACGCGGTGCGCCAGGGCCCGCTCTGGCCATACCTGCGCGACGCCTACTGGTGTGCGATCCTGACCATGACCCTGCACACCGCCGCCTATATCGCCGAGATCCTCCGCGGCGCCATCCAGGCCGTACCGCCGGGCGAGGTCGAGGCCGCTCGCGCCCTGGGCATGTCGCGCTGGCAAACCATGCTCTACATCATCCTGCCGCGCGCCGCGCGTATCGGCCTGCCGGCCTACAGCAACGAAGTGATCCTGATGCTCAAGGCCAGCGCCCTGGCCAGCACCGTCACCCTGCTGGAGCTGACCGGCATGGCCCGCACCATCATCGCCCGCACCTACCTGCCGGTGGAGATCTTCTTCGCCGCCGGACTGTTCTACCTGGGCATCGCCTATGTCCTGGTACGCGGCTTCAAGCTGCTGGAACGCTGGCTGCGCGTCGACGCCTGCCAGGGCCGCTGAACAGCCGGTGCATTGCCGCCGCCACCATGCTTAGTGACAGAGTCAGCATGCACGACCAGCCTCTTAGCGGTGCCTCCTTGCTCCAGCGCTTTCTAGCGCTGGATGATTTTCTGACCACGCACCAAGCCTTGTGGCGGCCAAGGCCGTTCACCCTGCGACAACTGCCGTGGGAGGCCGATCACCCCGAACTGGCCCACTGGCTCAGAGCACGCAGCCTGGAGCAGGCCGAAGCCGAGCACAATCAACCGCAGCAGCTGGTAGCTCCGGCGCCCTTTGCTCAGCTGGCCCAACAAGCTGGCGCGCTGACTCGAGTCGGTGAATTACCGCAGCAACCGGCGGTCAAGCCGCCCGCGCGCTTCTCGGTCGACGTTCCCGGGCGCAAGTGGCAGCAGATCCTGGCCTTCGGCAGCAGCCTGCAGTTCCAACAAGCGCCCCAACATTGGCTAGACTGGTGCGCCGGCAAAGGCCACCTCGGTCGCGTGCTGGCCCATGACGGACGCCCACTGACCTGCCTCGAGCACAACCCGCAACTGGTGAGCAGCGGGCAGAAGCTCAGTCAACGCCTAGCGCTTATCGCCCAGCATGTTGAGCAAGACGTGCTGGCCGCCGACGCCATCGACCAGCTCACCCACGAACACACCCCGGTCGCCCTGCATGCCTGCGGCGACCTGCATGTACGCCTGCTGCAACTGGCCAGCAGCGCTGGCTGCCGCCAACTGGCAGTGGCTCCCTGCTGCTACAACCGCATCAGCACACCCGGCTACCAACCTCTGTCCTCAGCTGCACAGGCCTCCGATCTGCAGCTCTCGCTGGACGACCTGGGCCTGCCCCTCAGCGAGACCGTCACCGCAGGCACCAGAATTCGCCGTCAACGTGACCTGTCCATGGCCCGTCGCCTGGCGTTCGACATCTTGCAACGCGAACTACGTGGCATCGATGAGTACCTGCCTACACCCTCATTACCGCCAAGCTGGCTGAATAAGGATCTGGCCGACTACTGCACAGACCTGGCTGCCCTGAAAGGCCTTCCAGCGCCCCCCCCATCGTACGATTGGGCAGAACTGCAGACCCAGGGCTGGCAACGACTGGCTCAGGTGCGCAATCTGGAACTGCTGCGCGCCTTGTTCCGTCGCCCACTGGAACTGTGGCTGGTGCTCGATCGCGCCCTCTACCTGCAAGAGCAGGGTTTTACCGTCCGCCTCGGCAGCTTTTGTCCTCAGCAGCTCACCCCGCGCAACCTGCTACTGCTCGCTGAACGCCCCTGAGTTGCCCACAGAAGCTGTGGATAACTGTGTTGATAGTTTCTGAGCAAACGCCTACAACGTCGCTCCCAGGCGCATCTAAAGCATCTGTTCGCTTTTTAAGCAAAAAACAAAACCCAGTAAAAACAGCCATTTACAGCGAACAGCGACACAGCGCACAAAAACAGCGCACGGCCGTTCCCGCCTCCTCTCACTTGTGCATAAGGATTTTGCTACTGATAGCCGGCCCAGTATTTTTCTGTAGCTAGACGGCTTTACTCAGGCAAATGAATGGATATAATGGCGGCCCTGAAATGCCGGTATAGCTCAGCTGGTAGAGCAACTGACTTGTAATCAGTAGGTCCCGAGTTCGACTCTTGGTGCCGGCACCATACAAATCAAAGGCTTACGAGAAATCGTAGGCCTTTTTTTGTTGGAAAAAATCCGTCCGAGGTGTACTTGGGGTGTACCTTTGACAAAGTCGCACCTCTGCATAGGATTGCCGCGCCCGCCCTAGCTAGAGAGTCTAGGGCCGGTCAGATAGATGATTTCGGCTGGACGAAGTCCCCGTCCCATTTCCGGAGACCACTCATTGAGACGTTTAGCATCCCGCCGAAAACCTCAATACCCCCAACACTTTTAGGGGAGCGCATACCGAGCCAGGTGCGATCGACGTGCAGAAGAGCCCTGAGGCGCGGCAGCCGCACTGGCTGAAGGGACAGCTAGGAGGAGGGAAAATGGGAGGAGGAGGCTAAGCCATCACGCTGACCATGCCGAACTACTCCTTAACCACGGACAGATCATCTTTCACCAACGCGAGCATGGCCTCCAAATCAAGGCCTTCCTTTTGCATATAACTGCTCACCAACAGAGTGAGTGGGTGCATCAGCAATACACTGGCTAGTGCTTCCACCTTCTCCAGCGTGGGGCATTTCGAGCCGAGCTCCAGCTCACTCATATACGAACGACTTGTGACCTCGGTGAAGTCTTCCTGGTTACACCAACTCGTCCAGCTCTACCGTTAAGAACGGTCGGACCATCTCTTCCCGGCTGCACCCATAGCTGCTGAATACCCATAGCCGCGGCTGGCGCATGCGCCGAGTGACGCCACAGGCCAGGCAACCCTCTAGCCCCTGGAGGCGTGTGGCGAACTGCGTCAGACATTGCTCCAGCCTTGCATCGGCTCCTGGACGGATGCGGATTTCCAGGATACTCACGGCATTGATGGACATAGCGAAAACCTCATGGGACAGAGGTCGGTGGCGAGCGCCGGCCGAGTGGAGCTATCAGGGAGAATTCGAGCAGGTGCTAGTTGGCGTCGGCTGTCTCGCGCTAAACGGCTCGCGCGGCGCGCGCTTTCACCTGTCGGGAGAGTCCGAGCTTGATGCCGACCAGCAAGGGGGCAGCGATGACAAAAAGCAGGGTGACCGCGATGAACGCGGTGTCGAAGGCAATCACTGTGGACTGACCTGTCACGACCCGGCCTAGAAGGCTCGTCGCCACCCGGCTAGCAGCCGCTGCGTCCATCCCTTTCGCCGTCAACAGGTCTGTCGTGGTCGTCAGCCGCTCAATGACAGCGGTCCCTCCGCCGGTGACGTTAGCGCCGAGGGCCGCGACATTCGCGACATTCGCGACGACGTTATGGTCGATCAGTGTCTGCAGTGCTGCGACCCCCATAAGACCGCCAAGCTGGCGACCCGTGTTGAAGAGGCCAATTCCGCCGGCGAGGTTTCGCTGATTGAGGTTGCTGAACGCGATCAGCGTGATCGATAGAAACAGGAAGCCCAGGCCCAGGCCGCGCAACAGGATGGCGGCCATCATGTCGTCCGCGCCGCTTTCGCTGGTCGAACCGGACAGCATCCACATCGCCAGCATGATCATCAGGATGCCAAAGGGCACGGTGGTGACCGGCGGAACGCGGCGGGCCTGGAAGAGAAAGGCGGAAATGAGCAGCCCGCCGATGAACAACGCGCCACTGGGCAACCGTCGTTGACCGGCACGATATCGAGCAAGCCAACACCCGGTGTAACGAAGCGGCCGATACGAACCTGGCGGTTACCGATAACGCCAGCCACAGGCGCCCGTATCACAGTGCTGTCGAGATCGATCTGGGCGAGGTCGCGCGCCGCCTGTGCCTGCGCCAAGCCAGCCACGGCGGCTTCGCGCTCTGCCACCAGGACGGCGATGCGTTGCTGCTGCGCCTCTACCGTTGCCGAAGCGGCCGCTAGTGTCGCCTCGGCTTTCGCCCGCGCCGCGCCGCTTTCATCGACGAGGGCTTGGCTGACCGCGTTGCTGCGAATGAGTTTACGGCTGCGATCGTGGGTCTTGGTCGCCAGATTCAGCTCGGCCACGGCCGAACGCCTCTGGGCTTGGGCCTGGATAATCAGGGCGCGCTGCAGCTGGGTCTGGGCATCGACATTGGTCAGGCGCGCCTGGGCAGCGTTGACAGTGGCCGCTGCTTGGGCAAACCGTGCGCGGTAGTCCCGATCGTCGATCCGGAACAGCACCTCACCCACCCGAACGCTTTGGTTGTCCTCGACCTCTACCGCCGTGACATAGCCGGCCACTTTGGCGGCGAGCGAGGTGACATCGCCACGGACATAAGCGTTGTCGGTCGAGGTCTGAGCGCTGGTAAACGCCAGGGTCCCGCCGACCGCCACGACCACCACGGCGCCGATGCACAGCAGCATGCCGAGCAGCTTTCTCTTGTTTCGCCGCGGCACCGGGACACCGGTCTCGGCGCTTGCGCCAGTGGCAATGGCCGCCGTGTCCTGGAACGCGTTCATGCTCTGATTTCCTCTGAATGGCCAAAGACCCCGGCAGCCACTGGGCGGCAGTAGCCTGCCGCCCAGTGGCTGCCGAACGTCGCGCGGCGCGTTGAGCGGTTATTGACGGGTGGGGGTGACCAGCTCCTGTTCGTCGCTGTCGAGGACGAACACGGCCAGCAGGCGTGCGGGTTCCGTGTCGCTGGCATTGGCGCTGACTTCGTGCACGGAACCCGGCTCCTCTACGAAGTTTTCGCCGACGTGGTAGATCTTTTCCGGCTGGCCTTTGACTTTGATGCGAAACGCACCCTCCAGCACCGTTGCATAGATGAAGGCCGTTTTCGGATGGGTGTGGGACGGCGACGCGGCGCCCGGCCCGTACTCGACGACCACACCCTTCATGCTCTTGCCAGGGATGTTGGGAATGGGCCGGTCAAACACGACTGTCACCTTGCTGGCGGGCGCTTCAGTGGCCGACGCGGCGCCGATCGACAGTGCGGCGAAAGCCGCGGCTAAGAGAAATCGGGTAACCATGACAATCCTCCTGCGAATGTATTTGTCGTGAAGGCGCGGCCCGCTAGCGGGTCGACACCTTCCTGAGTTGTCTTTGCAAGCTTCAACGCCCCGCTTCGGCCGTCGACTGCGCGAGCCAATCCTCGAAGCGGATCGCGCCGAGGCGCGGGCTCTTGCCGGGGGTCAGCGATTGATCGTCCAGGACCGCGCCGAAGTAGCGCGCGTGCACGTCCGCCACGACCTTGCGCGCGTCCTGGGTTGCCCGCAGCATGCGCCTGACCATTTCGTCGAGCGGCACGGCCTCGGGACCGCCGACTTCCAGCGTGCCATTGACCGGCGCTGCCAGCGCCACCTCGGTGAGCGCCGCCGCCACGTCGTCGGACGCGATCGGCTGGATCAGTGCCGGCGACAGGCGAATCTCCTCGCCGACGGTGGCCGCCTGGGCAATGCCGCCGACGAATTCGAAGAACTGGGTGGCACGCAGGATGGTGTAAGGCATGCCGGATGCCTTGATGAGGCTTTCCTGCGCGACCTTGGCGCGGAAATAGCCGCACTCGGGCAGCCGTTCGCTACCGACGATCGACAGGGCAACGTGATGGCGGACGCCGGCGGCAGCTTCGGCGGCCAGCAGGTTGCGGCTCGAGGTCTCGAAAAACTCGAGCACGGCCTGGTCTTCCCAGGACGGCGCGTTCGCCACGTCGACGACGACATCCGCGCCATCCAGCGCTTCGGCCAGGCCCTCGCCGGTGATGCTGTTCACGCCCGTGCGTGGGCTGGCTGCGAGCGCGTCATGGCCACGTTCGCGCAGGTTCTTCACAAGCTTCGATCCAATGAGACCGGAGCCTCCGATGACGACGATTTTCATGGCTTCTCTCCGCTTTCCGACGGCAACCATTTGCTGTCGATGTGGGCAAAGAGTGCCTGTGCGCACCGAGGAAGTCCTTGTGCCGGCCTTGAGTTTGCCTTCGGCCACGCTTGGTTTTTCGTCCAAAGGCGCCGTGGTGCGAATCGCCTCCTCTGCCCTCGACGGTGCAGCGGCATAGGCGCTGCCGTATCATCCAGACCAGGTACCAATCGCCAGCTCGGACACGGAGTCGAGGGCGCTCGACCAGGGGATACTCGCCTTGCCATTCGTGTTTGAAGACTACGTGCTCGATCAGGACCGCCGGGAGCTGAGCTTGCGTGGGCAAGTCGTGGCCGTCGGCCCGCAGGTCTTCGATCTGTTGCTGTATCTGGTCAGCAACGGCGATCACGTGGTCAGCAAGGACGACCTGCTGGAGGCGGTGTGGAGCGGCCGGATCGTCTCGGAATCGACCATTACCAGCCACATCAATGCGGCGCGCAAGGCCGTCGGCGATACCGGCGAGGAGCAACGCCTGGTGCGCACGGTTCCCCGTAAGGGTTACCGCTTCGTCGGCGAGCTCAAGGTCGGCGAGATCGGCGATGCACCGCCGCCTGACGGGCCAGGCAGCGGCGAACGCGTGCCCGTTGCGGCAAACGAAACGCCGCCGGCCGCACTCGTCCTCCCGGACAAGCCCTCGATCACCGTCCTGCCCTTCCAGAACCTGAGCGGCGATCCGCAGCAGGAGTATTTCGCCGACGGCGTGGTGGAGGACATCATCGCCGCCCTGTCACGTTTCCGCTGGCTGTTCGTCATCGCGCGCAATTCGAGCTTCACCTACAAGGGCCGGATGGTCGACGTTAAGGACGTCGGCCAGGAGCTCGGGGTACGCTACGTGCTGGAAGGTAGTGTGCGTAAGTGCGGCAACAAGGTGCGCATCACCGGGCAGCTAATCGACGCGACGACCGGCACGCATATCTGGGCGGAGCGCTTCGAAGGCCTACTCGACGACATCTTCGAACTGCAGGACCAGATCACCGAAAGCGTCGTCGGCGCGATCGCGCCGCAGCTCGAACGGGCGGAAATCGAGCGTGCCAAGCGCAAACCGACGGAAAACCTGGACGCCTACGACCATTACCTGCGCGGCATGGCGAAACTGCACAGTGGCACCCGGGAAGCCATCGAGGAGGCGCTGTCGTTGTTCTACAAGGCCACCGAGCTCGATCCGGAGTTTGCCTCGGCCTATGGCATGGCGGCCTGGTGCCATTTTTGGCGCAAGTTGAATGGCTGGATGAGCGACCGAACGCGAGAGATCGCCGAGGGCGCGCGACTCGGGCGCCTGGCGGTGGAGCTTGGCCGCGATGATGCGGTGGCGCTGACCCGCGGCGGACATGCCCTGGCTCATCTTACGGGCGATCTCGATGGCGGCATTGCGCTGCTCGACAGGGCGCGCCTGCTCAATCCCAACCTCGCCCCCGCCTGGTTCCTCGGTGGCACCCTGCGCGCGCTGCGCGGTGAAACAGAGGCCGCTATTGAGCACCTGGCGCATGCCACTCGCCTAAGTCCGCTGGATCCGGAAATGTTCCGGATGCAGGTTGGGATGGCCCTCGCACACTTCATCGCCGGGCGCTTCGACTGCGCCTCGGCCTGGGCAGAAAAGGCGCGGGGGAACCTGCCCAGCCTACTGGTCGCGGTTGCCCTGGAGGCGGCCAGTCATGCGCTCAGCGGGCAAATGGACAAGGCGAAGCTGGCGATGCAGCGCCTACACGAGCTGGATCCGTCTTTGCGCGTCTCGAAGCTGAAGGACTGGCTGCCAATCCAACGCCCCGAGGATTTCGCGCGGTTTGCGCAGGGGTTACGGTTGGCGGGGTTACCGGAGTGATTGCGGCCTGATTGGCCCTCTCCGATGCCTCACGGTAACTCACCGCTACAGCGATTTTTCTTGTCCGGTAGGGGTCAATTAAAGGGGTCGGGATTAATGGGATCGGAGTGATTAAAAATCAATCACTCCGATCCCTTTAGCTCCACGGGAGTGGCATCACTGTAGCTCTCGCGGAGCTCCACCTGCGCGCTTAGCTCGCCCAGAGGCTGGCGGGCCAGCGCAAGCATATCCGCTGAGGGATCGACGCCGACGAAGCGCCCGTCAGGCCGGACCAGGCAGCACACTTTAAGTTCTAGGCCAGCACCCGCGCCGAGCACCAACACCCGACCCTGCTCGTGCACCTTCTCGGCCAGAAGTAGCGCAGCCATCTGCTGCAAGCCATGGAAACCGGGGACCTGCCGAGCGGGGCCCTCGCGTATCGGGCGACCACCTGCGGATCAGAAAAGGGACGCATGCAGATCTCCGAAGTCGGCTGAATCAGTGGTTCTCGAAAACCAATGACTGGTGCGTGGCGGCCCCTGCCATGGCCCCATCGCCCACAGCCAGTGGCACTGAACCACCCGCTCGCGCAACATCACCGCATGCGTACACGCCTTTCACACTGGTCGCCTTCATGGCGTCGGTGCGGATAATCCGACCGAAGAAACCCTCATCGAACTCGCACCCCAGCATGGCGGCGAGAGGGCTGGCAACCTCTACCCGGGTAGGCACGAACAGCCCGTCCAGGCGAAGAGAACGCCCGCTGCGAAGCACAATGTCCAGATCGCCGTCGACCCGATGGACGACCTCGCGCTCCAGCTGCACACCCCGTGCGGATAATTTCGCCAGCTGCTCGGTGTTGGGCTCGAACGCCTCGTTCAGGAACAATGTCGTGTCTCCCCAGTCCGGTAACAGAAGCGCCAAGTGCATGGACATAGCAGAAGTGGCGATGATTCCAATCCTCCCACGATCCAGCTCGTAGCCATGGCAGTAGGGACAATGGAAGACTCGGCTGCCCCAGCGTTCAGCCAGGCCCGGGATATCGGGCAGGCGGTCGACAACCCCACTGGCCAGGATGATGCGGCTCGCTTCTCGCGGCTCAGCTCCCTCGATGCGGATGCGGAAGCCCTGGTCCGTCCGCTCGGCGCCTACGGCTTTGCCCGTGAGCCACTCGACGGTCCTGTAGGTCATGAGCTGCTCACGCCCCTGCTGGGCAATGGTGGCCGGGTCGTTGCCGTCCTGGGTCAGGAATCCATGGGAATGCGCGGCATACCGATTGCGCCGCACGCCCTCATCCACCACCAATACCCGGCGGCGTGCACGAGCCAACGGCAACGCGGCCGATAAGCCGGAATAGCTACCGCCAACAATTATCACGTCGTACTGCATACCTGCTTCCCTCCACGGTTTGCCCATGCCGCCCCGGGCATGCGACAGCATCCCTGCTTGGCAGCCCCGTGACTCATGAAACATTTAGAGCTACATGATATGACGAGGACTTTTTTTCACGCAACTTATAAAGTGTCATTATCGACCTTGCCTGACGCGAGGCACGCTATGAGGCACTTCAATGAGAAAGGACAGCAGGCTCTCCCGCATGCTCCACGTGCTACTGCACATGGCCAAGCACGATCATCCTTTCACCTCTGAGCAGATCGCCGGGATGCTGCACACCAATCCCGTGGTGGTCCGACGCACCATGGCGGGCCTGCGCCAAGCCGGCTACGTGCGCTCGGAGAAAGGCCACGGCGGCGGTTGGATGCTGGTCGGAGATTTCGAGTCCATCACCTTGCTGGATATCCACAATGCAGTCGGAGGGCCGAGGATATTTGCCATCGGTAACGAGCACGACAATCCGGAGTGCGCAGTCGAGCGCGTAGTAAATGCCGCTCTGGAAGAAGCGCTAGGTGAGGCTGAAGCTCTATTGATCAACCGGCTGGGCACGATCACCTTGGCGAAGGTGGCAGGTGATTTCGATGCCTTATGCAACGGGATAGGGCGCTAGCTGTGATCTCTCAGTAGATTGTTCATCCGGGCATTCCCGGAATTCTGGAAGTGCGACCAGCAGAGTCTTCCAGGAGTCCCGGATGAACCTGCATGTACACGCCCGCCTTACCCCACGTGGTCGAGCCCTTTGGGTTCGGTGCATTCACCATGGCCTGCGGGTCGAAGATGCCACCCAGACGAAAGAGTCGCGGTCGGCCATCGCCTCAAGAAACTCGAACCTGCGCAGGCAACGCTTGCAGGCAAGCCGCTCAGTCGACAAGCTACGCGGCATATTTTCAGTCAGTCACAGAGGGCAATGTTTTCATGCGTATTCTGGTCACCGGTGGCGCGGGCTTTATTGGCTCGGCACTGATCCGCCATCTGCTCAACGACACCAAGCATCAGGTGCTCAACCTCGACAAGCTGACCTACGCCGGCAACCTGGAGTCCCTGGCCAGTGTCGCGGACAACCCGCGCTACCAATTCCTGCAGGCCGATATAGTCGATCAGGCGGCGGTCGGCGCCGCGCTGGCGCAGTTTCAGCCGGACGCCATCATGCACCTGGCCGCCGAATCCCATGTCGACCGTTCCATCGACGGCCCGGCGGCGTTTATCCAGACCAATATAGTCGGCACCTACAGCTTGCTGGAAGCCAGTCGCGCTTACTGGTCAGGCCTGCCGGAGGCACGCAAGCAGGCGTTTCGCTTCCACCATATTTCCACCGATGAGGTGTATGGCGACCTGCACGGCGTCGATGACCTGTTCAGCGAGAGCACGCCCTACGCACCCAGCTCGCCCTACTCGGCCAGCAAGGCCGCGTCCGACCACCTGGTGCGCGCCTGGCAGCGCACCTATGGGTTGCCGGTGCTGCTGACCAACTGCTCGAACAACTACGGCCCCTACCACTTCCCCGAGAAACTCATCCCCCTGGTGATCCTCAACGCCCTGGATGGCAAGCCGCTACCGGTGTATGGCAACGGCCAGCAGGTGCGTGACTGGTTGTATGTCGAGGATCATGCCCGCGCCCTGCTCAAGGTGGTGAGCGAGGGGCGGGTGGGCGAGACCTACAACATTGGCGGGCATAACGAGCAGAAGAACCTCCACGTGGTGGAAAGCATCTGCGCCTTGCTGGACGAGCTGGCGCCGCGACAAGCGGATCGCGGGGCAGCAGCCGGGTCACAAGCTGGCTCCTACAAAGAACTCATTACCTTTGTGCAGGACCGCCCCGGTCACGACCAGCGCTATGCCATCGACGCCGGCAAGATCGAGCGCGAGCTGGGCTGGAAGCCCGAAGAAACCTTCGCCAGCGGCCTGCGCAAGACCGTGAACTGGTATCTGGCCAATCTCGACTGGTGCCGCCGCGTGCAGGACGGCAGCTATCAACGCGAGCGCCTCGGTGCGCTCAAGGAGCACGACGCATGAAAGGTATCATTCTCGCGGGCGGCTCCGGCAGCCGCCTGCACCCGATTACCCTCGGCGTGTCCAAGCAACTGCTGCCGATCTACGACAAACCGATGATCTACTACCCGATCTCGGTGCTGATGCTCGCCGGCATCCGCGACATCCTGATCATCTCCACCCCCGAAGACCTGCCCAACTTCCAGAAGATGCTCGGCGACGGTAGCCAGTTCGGCGTGCGCTTCAGTTATGCCGAGCAGCCTTCGCCAGACGGCCTGGCCCAGGCCTTCCTGATCGGCGAGCAGTTCATTGGCCAGGACCCGGTGTGCCTGATCCTCGGCGACAACATCTTCCACGGCCAGGGCTTCGGCGAACAGCTCAAACGCGCGGTCAACAGCCCCTCCGGGGCCAGCGTCTTCGGCTACTGGGTGAAAGACCCCGAACGCTTCGGCGTGGTCGAGTTCGACGCACAGGGCCGGGCGCTGTCGATCGAGGAAAAACCCGCCAAGCCAAAATCCCACTACGCCGTCACCGGCCTGTATTTCTATGACAACGACGTGATCGAGATCGCCAAGGCGGTGAAACCCTCGGCCCGCGGCGAACTGGAAATCACCGACGTCAACAACGCCTACCTGCAGCGCGGCGATCTGCGCGTCGAGCGCTTCGGCCGCGGTTTTGCCTGGCTCGACACCGGCACCCACGACAGCCTGCTGGAAGCCTCGCAGTACGTGCAGACCATCGAGCATCGCCAGGGCCTGAAGGTCGCCTGTCTGGAGGAAATCGCCTTCCACAATGGCTGGATCGACCGCGAACAATTGCTCAGCCAAGCCCAGGCTTTCGGCAAGACCGGCTACGGCCAATATCTGTTCAGCCTGGCGGAGGAGCACGCATGAAGGTCATCGCAACCGATCTACCCGAGGTGTTGATCCTCGAACCCAAGGTCTTCGGCGACGAACGCGGCTTCTTCTATGAGAGCTTCAACGCCCGCGCCTTCGCCGAGGCCACCGGCCTGCAGCGCGAGTTCGTCCAGGACAACCACTCACGCTCGCAGCGTGGCGTGCTGCGCGGCCTGCATTACCAAGTGCAGCAGGCCCAGGGCAAACTGGTGCGGGTCACCGCCGGCGAGGTCTTCGATGTGGCGGTGGATGTGCGCCGCAGCTCGCCGACCTTCGGCCGTTGGGTCGGTGTGCAGCTGTCCGCCGACAACAAGCGCCAGCTGTGGGTGCCGGAGGGCTTCGCCCATGGCTTCCTGGTGCTCAGCGAGTTCGCCGAATTTCTCTACAAGACCACCGACTACTACGCCCCGGAGCATGAGCGCTGCATCCGCTGGGACGACCCGAGCCTGGCCATCGACTGGCCGCTGAGCGAAGCGCCGCAACTCTCCGGCAAGGACCAGACTGGCCTCAGCCTCGACGATGCGGAGCTGGCGCCATGAAGATTCTGTTGCTCGGCCAGCACGGCCAGGTCAGCCGCGAGCTGCATGCGAGCCTGCGGGATCAGGCCGAACTGATAGTGCGCGGCCGCGAGCAGCTGGACCTGGCCCAGCCCGAACAGATCCGTCAGCAGGTGCGCGCGCTGCGCCCCGGACTGATCATCAACGCTGCCGCCTACACCGCGGTGGACCAGGCCGAAAGCGAACCCGAGCTGGCCTTCGCGATTAACGCCGTGGCGCCAGGGGTGCTGGCCGAGGAAGCCGCCGCACTGGGTGCGCCACTGATCCACTACTCCACCGACTACGTCTACGACGGCTCGAAATCGGCGCCCTACGTCGAGAGCGATCCGACCAACCCGCTTGGCGTCTACGGCCAGAGCAAACTGGCCGGCGAACGGGCGCTGCAAGCGGTCGGCGGCGCGCAGCTGATTCTGCGCACCAGCTGGGTCTACTCGCTGCACGGACGCAACTTCCTGCTGACCATGCAGCGCCTGCTGCAGGAACGCGACGAGCTCAAGGTGGTCGCCGATCAGATCGGCGCGCCGACCTGGGCCGGCAGCATCGCCAGCACCACCGTCCAGCTGATCCAGCGCTGGCGTGAGGGTCAAGCCGGGCCCTGGGGTCTGTATCACCTCAGCGCCCAGGGCGAAACCTCCTGGTTCGGCTTCGCCAGCGCGATCGCCGAGCAGCTGCGCGCCGCAGGCAAGCGCGCCGGCCAGCTGCAGCCGATCCCGAGCAGCGCCTACCCCACTCCGGCGCAGCGCCCGCTCAACTCGCGCCTCGACTGCAGCCGCCTGCAACGCGACTGGCAGGTCCAGCTACCAAACTGGCACGACGCTCTGCTGGAGTGCTTGCACAGCCCGCGCTGAGGCCCGAATGTGCATAATGCGCCTGTCAGGCCGTTGAGAAACTACTGCGCTCGGCTATGCGGCGTTGAAATCAGGCTCAAAATGCTCATGTACAGCTCGTACACTGCGCTTTTTCGCCTGATTTCGCCTTGCCTAGCCATCGCTCGCTACATTTTTCAATGGCCTGCTGTCCCCCAGGCGCCGGATGCCATGACCGCAACCATCCCCTCACCAAAACGACCGCGCTGGCGCAGCCTGGCCTTGCTGGCCCTGCTCCTGGCGCCCTTGCTCTGGCCGCTGCAACAGTTGGCCGAGCGCTATTACAGCGGCGCGCTGATCGAGCAGAACCGCCAGACCCTCGACCTCTATGTCGCCAACCTGCTGGGCACCCTGCGCCGTTACGAAGTGCTGCCGCAGATCCTCGGCGACCTGCCGGCCTTGCGTAACGCGCTGCTGCAACCGGATAACAGCGCCGACCTGAACCATGCCAATCGCCTGCTGCAGCAGGTGCGCGAGCAGACCGGCGCCGATGTGATCTACCTGATGGACCCTGGCGGCAAGACCCTGGCCGCCTCCAACTGGGATCAGCAGGACAGCTTCATCGAGCGCAACTTCGCCTTCCGCCCCTACTTTCGCGAGGCCTTTGCCGGACGGCCCGGGCGCTTCTTCGGCCTCGGCACCACGTCCGGCAAGCGCGGTTATTACTTTGCCGCCGCGGTGCGCGATGGCGCCGCCATCCTCGGTGTGCTGGTGGTCAAGGTCGACCTCGACCATACCGAAACCCTCTGGGGCAACACCCCGGAACAGCTGCTGGTGACCGATGCCAACGGCGTGGTGATCCTCACCTCGCGCAGCGACTGGCGCTTCCATGCCAGCCGCCCGCTGGACAATGCCGAGCGCGCGGCCATCGCCGCCAATCGCCCTTACCCGACCCTGGCGCCTGCGCCGCTGCGCATCGAGCCACGCACCTGGATTCGGCAAAGCCGCGAGCTGGCGGAAACCGGCTGGACGGTGAACATTCTCGCCCCGCGCCAGCTGATCGACCGTCCGGTGCGTACCGCCGTGGCCATAGGTGGCGGCACCCTGCTGCTGTTGATGCTGCTGCTCGGGTTGTTGATGCAACGGCGTCGTCACTACCTCGAGCGCATCGCCCTGGACGCCCGCGCCCGCCAGCAACTGGAGCAACGGGTGCAGGAGCGCACCCAGGACCTGGAGCGGCTCAACAGCCGCCTGAAACAGGAAGTGCTGGAGCGCGAACAGGCCCAGCAGGAACTGCTGCGGGCCCAGGACGAACTGGTTCAGGCCGGCAAACTCTCCGCCCTCGGCACCATGAGCGCGAGCATCAGCCACGAGCTCAACCAGCCATTGGCGGCGATCCGCAGCTACGCCGACAACGCCGGCGTGCTGCTCGACCATCAACGCAACGACGATGCTCGCGACAACCTCAAGCTGATCAGCCAGCTGACCGAGCGCATGGCCTCGATCATCGCCCACCTGCGCGCCTTCGCCCGGCGCGACCGCCACGCCCCGGAAAGCGTGGCCCTGCAACCGGCCATCGACGATGCCCTGGCGCTGCTGGCGAAACGCCGCAGGGCCATGCAGGTCGAGTTGATTCGCGATCTGCCCGAGGCCACGCTATGGGTGCAAGCCGGCGAAACCCGCCTGCGCCAGGTACTCGGCAATCTGCTGGCCAATGCCCTCGACGCCCTCGCCGAGTGCCCGCAACCCAGGCGCCTCTGGCTCAGCACCGAACAGAACGCCGAGTGCGTCGAACTGCAGCTGCACGACAACGGCCCCGGCTTCTCTGCCGAGGCACTGCAACGCGCCCGCGAGCCGTTCTTCACCACCAAGACCAGCGCCCAGGGGCTGGGTCTCGGTCTGGCGATCTGCGATACCTTGATGCGCGCCCTTGGCGGTGAATTGCTGTTCGCCAATCACCCCGATGGCGGCGCCCTGCTGACCCTGCGTCTGCGCGCCGCCAACCACGGCGGCAACCAGCCCTTGGCCGCTGTTTCGAGTGAAAGCTAGCCCAGTCGCCACTCGGGCACGAGATGTGCAGTCAGGAACGTTTTGCGTGGCCCGTTTCCACCCGCCTGCTGAGGATTTTGCTTCATGACCAGCCTCGACGCCCGTAGCCAAGTGCTGTTGATCGACGACGACCCCCATCTGCGCCAAGCCCTGAGCCAGACCCTCGACCTGGCCGGGCTGAAAGTCGTCAGCCTGGCCGATGCCCGCGGCGTCGCCGCGCGTATCGAGCGCGACTGGCCGGGCGTGGTGGTCAGCGACATTCGCATGCCGGGCGTCGACGGTCTGGAACTGCTCGGACAGCTGCACGAGCAGGACCCCGAACTGCCGGTGCTGCTGATCACCGGCCACGGTGACGTACCCCTGGCGGTCCAGGCGATGCGAGCCGGCGCCTACGACTTTCTCGAGAAACCCTTCGCCAGTGGCGACCTGCTCGACAGCGTGCGCCGCGCCCTGGCCCTGCGCCAGCTGGTGCTGGACAACCGCAGCCTGCGCCTGGCGCTGTCCGATCGCCAGGCCCTCGGCACGCGCCTGGTCGGCCAGTCCCCGGCAATGCAGCGCCTGCGCGAGCAGATCGGCGCCCTGGCCAACATCGGCGCCGATGTATTGATCCTCGGCGAAACCGGCGCCGGCAAGGAGGTGGTGGCGCGCGCCCTGCACGATCTGTCGAACCGCCGCGAGGGTCCCTTCGTGGCGATCAACGCCGGCGCCCTGGCCGAATCGGTGGTGGAGAGCGAGCTGTTCGGCCACGAGCCGGGCGCCTTCACCGGCGCGCAGAAGCGCCGCATCGGCAAGTTCGAGTTCGCCAATGGCGGCACCCTGTTCCTCGACGAAATCGAGAGCATGAGCCTGGAGGTGCAGGTCAAACTGCTGCGCCTGCTGCAGGAACGGGTGGTCGAACGCCTCGGCGGCAATCAGTTGATTGCCCTGGACATCCGCATCATCGCCGCGACCAAAGAGGATTTGCGCCAGGCCGCCGACCAGGGGCGTTTTCGCGCCGACCTGTATTACCGCCTGAACGTCGCCCCGCTGCGCATCCCGCCGCTGCGCGAGCGCGGCGAGGACAGCCTGTTGCTGTTCCAGCACTTCGCCGATGCCGCCAGCGCCCGCCACGGCCTGCCCGGCCGCACCTTGCAACCGGGGCAACGCGCCCTGCTACTGCGTCACGCCTGGCCGGGCAACGTACGCGAACTGCAGAACGCCGCCGAGCGTTTCGCCCTGGGCCTGGATCTTGGCCTG
The DNA here is from genome assembly GCF_007993865.1 of Pseudomonas sp. SJZ079. GTDB lineage: Bacteria > Pseudomonadota > Gammaproteobacteria > Pseudomonadales > Pseudomonadaceae > Aquipseudomonas. The sequence goes on from NZ_VIUH01000002.1 coordinate 333,870, forward strand.
GACCTGGAGGTCGGTCTGCCCAGCCTGGAGTCAGATCCGGCGATGCCCAGCACCCTCAGCGAGCAAGTCGAAGCCTTCGAACGCGCCTTGATCGCCGCCGAGCTGAGCCGCTCGCACAGTTCGCTGCGCAGCCTGGCCGAAGCACTCGGCATACCGCGCAAGACCCTGCACGACAAATTGCGCAAGCACGGGTTGAACTTCGCCGACGCTGGCGGAAGCTCGCCAGACGACCTCGACTAACTGGCGGATTCCCGCCAAATCCTGCCCCAGCCAACGCCCCGCAGGCTGGGTAGAGCAGCGCGAAACCCAGCTCAAGCGTCGATCACAGCTGGGTTTCGCTGCGCTCTAGCCAGCCGACCGAAAGCTCTTTCTCAGTTTGGCATGCCCGTTGCTCTTGCTTATCAGCAGGCGAACCCAACAAGTACAAGTCCAGGCCATCGCTGCCCAGCGTCCGCCGTTTTTCGGCAGGCCGCCTAGACTTGCTCTTGTTCGCCCGTTTTCCGGCGCTGCGGCGCCCAACGCGATAACCACAACAAGAGGAAGCATTCGCATGTTCAAACTGACTGCCAAAGCACTGGCTTGCGCCCTGTCGCTGAGCATCGCCGGCATGGCCCAGGCCGCCGAGCCGATCGTGATCAAGTTCTCCCACGTCGTTGCCGAGAACACCCCCAAGGGTCAAGGCGCACTGCTGTTCAAGAAACTTGCCGAAGAGCGTCTGCCTGGCCAGGTCAAGGTCGAGGTCTACGCCAACTCCTCGCTGTTCGGCGACGGCAAGGAAATGGAAGCCCTGCTGCTGGGCGACGTGCAGCTGATCGCCCCCTCCCTGGCCAAGTTCGAGCAGTACACCAAGCAACTGCAAGTCTTCGACCTGCCGTTCCTGTTCGACAACATCGCCGCGGTTGACCGCTTCCAGCAGAGCGCTGCCGGTCAGGGCCTGCTGAAGTCCATGGAAAGCAAGAACATCACCGGCCTCGCCTACTGGCACAACGGCATGAAGCAACTGTCCGCCAACAAGGCGCTGTACGAGCCGAAAGATGCCCGTGGCCTGAAGTTCCGCGTGCAAGCCTCCGCCGTGCTTGAGGAGCAATTCAAGGCCGTGCGCGCCAACCCGCGCAAGATGAGCTTCGCCGAGGTCTATCAAGGCCTGCAGACCGGCGTGGTCAACGGTGCCGAGAACCCTTGGTCGAACATCTACTCGCAGAAAATGCATGAAGTGCAGAAGTTCATCACCGAGTCCGACCACGGCGTACTCGACTACATGCTGATCACCAACACCACCTTCTGGAACGGCCTGCCGGCCGATGTCCGTAGCGAGCTAGAGAAGATCAACGTCGAAGTGGCTGCCGAAGTGAACAAGCAGGCCGACGCGCTGAACCAGGCGGCCAAGCAGAGCATCGTCGACGCCAAGACCAGCGAAATCATCCAGCTGACCCCGGAGCAGCGCGGCAAGTGGCGCGACGCCATGAAGCCGGTGTGGAAGAAGTTCGAGGCCGATATCGGCGCCGACCTGATCAAGGCCGCCGAAGCTTCCAACCAGCAGTAAGGCCGGAGAGCCGTAGGGTGGGCAGGCGCTTACAGGCCCTGACCCACCACCGATGCCCCGCGCATCGACACGCTGCAACTGGTGGGACGGCGCCACGGCCTCCCACCCTACGTTCTTTCCAACTCCGTATCGGGAGAAGCTATCCATGAATGCCTTGCGGCGCGTCTGGGATCACTTCGAGGAAGGCTTTATCGCCTTCCTCCTGGCCGCCATGACGCTGGTGACATTCGTCTACGTCATCCTCAACAACCTCTACACCCTGTTCTACAACCTCGCCGACCGTTGGCCCGCCGCCAGCGAAAGCCTGTTCGCCATCGGCGACAGCATTCTCGGGATGGCCCAGGCCATGACCTGGAGCATCTCCCTGACCAAGGCCCTGTTCGCCTGGTTGATCTTTTTCGGCCTGGCCTATGGTGTGCGCACCGCCGGACATATCGGCGTCGACGCCCTGGTCAAGTTGGCGAGCAAGCCGGTGCAACGGGCCATCGGCCTGATCGCCTGCCTCGCCTGCCTGGGCTATGCCGGGCTGATCAGCGTGGCCAGCTTCGACTGGGTGCACACCCTGTTTATCGCCGGCATCGGTGCCGAAGACCTCGGCCACTACGGCATCCAGCAGTGGCATATCACCCTGATCGTGCCGTTCGGCTACGCCATGGTGTTCATCCGCTTCCTGGAAATTCTCGTGCGCATCCTGCGCAACCAGCAGACCGGCCTGGGCCTGGCGGATGAAGCCGCCGAGGCGATGAAGCTGACCGAGCACGACGAGCCCCAGCACAAGGAGCCCAAGCAATGACCATCCTGTTCCTCTTCGTGCTGCTGTTCCTGATGATGTTCATCGGCGTGCCGGTGGCCGTGTCCCTCGGCCTGGCCGGCTCGGTGACCATCATGCTGTTCAGCCCGGACTCGGTGCGCTCGCTGGCGATCAAGCTGTTCGAGACCAGCGAGCACTACACCCTGCTGGCGATCCCGTTCTTCCTGTTGTCCGGCGCCTTCATGACCACCGGCGGCGTGGCCAAGCGCCTGATCGACTTCGCCAACGCCTGCGTCGGCCATATCCGTGGCGGTCTGGCAATCTCCGCGGTGCTGGCCTGCATGCTGTTTGCCGCGCTGTCCGGCTCCTCGCCGGCGACCGTGGCCGCGGTCGGCTCGATCGCCATCGCCGGCATGGTGCGCTCCGGTTACCCGCAGGCCTTCGGCGCCGGCATCGTGTGTAACGCCGGCACCCTGGGCATCCTGATTCCACCGTCGATCGTCATGGTGGTGTACGCCGCCGCCACCGAGCAGTCGGTCGGCAAGCTGTTCATGGCCGGCGTGGTACCCGGCCTGCTGCTGGGTGTGGCCTTGATGGTCGCGATCTACATAGTCGCGCGCAAGATGGATCTGCCGGCCCTGCCGCGCGCCAGTTTCCGTGAGTTCATCCGCGCCGCGCGCAAGGCCATCTGGGGCCTGCTGCTGATGGTGATCATCCTCGGCGGTATCTACTCGGGCATGTTCACCCCGACCGAAGCGGCCGCGGTGGCGGCGGTCTATGCCGGCTTCGTGGCGCTGTTCGTGTACAAGGACATGAGCCTGCGCGAGTGCCCCAAGGTGCTGCTGGAGTCCGGCAAGCTGACCATCATGCTGATGTTCATCATCGCCAACGCCATGCTCTTCGCCCACGTGCTGACCACCGAGCAGATCCCCCAGACGATTACCGCCTGGGTCATCGAGGCCGGCCTGCAACCCTGGCAGTTCCTCATGGTGGTGAACATCGTGCTGCTGGTCGCCGGCGCCTTCATGGAGCCCTCGGCGATCATCCTGATCCTCGCGCCGATCCTCTTCCCGATTGCCGTGCAACTGGGCATCGACCCGATCCACCTGGGCATCATCATGGTGGTGAACATGGAGATCGGCCTGATCACCCCGCCGGTGGGGCTCAACTTGTTCGTCACCTCGGCGGTGACCGGCATGCCGCTGACCGCGGTGATCCGCGCGGCCTGGCCGTGGCTGATGCTGCTGCTGAGCTTCCTGCTGGTGATCACCTACATCCCGGCGATCAGCATGGCCCTGCCGAATTGGCTGGGCATGAGCTGACCGGCAACCCTTTAGTGCTCGATGTGCACACTACGCCCGGCTTGGAGCCGGGCATTTTTTTGTGCTCGGTGTAGGAGCCGGCTTGCTGGCGATCCGGGCCGACAAACAGCACAAAAGCATCGCCAGCAAGCTGGCTCCTACATGGGACTGCTGCATGCCACGCTAGCCTTTTTGCTCTGTTTAGAGGGTAGCTTTCAGCCTGCGAGCAGCGGTCGCGGGCCGGGGCCAGCCGCGCAACATGGCGCCCACCCTAGGCCGCCGTCTGCCCGCCCGCCGCCAAGGCCCTGGCCTGCTCACGCAGGACGAATTTCTGCACCTTGCCGGTGGAGGTTTTCGGCAGGGCGCTGAACACCACCGCGCCCGGCACCTTGAAGCGCGCCATGTGCTGCTGACAGAAGCCGATCACTTCTTCTTCGCTCAGCTCGACGCCCGGCTTGAGGGTGACGAAGGCGCAAGGGGTTTCGCCCCATTTGTCGCTGGGCATGGCCACCACCGCCGCTTCAAGAATTTGCGGATGGCGGTAGAGCACGTCTTCCACCTCGATCGAGGAAATGTTCTCGCCGCCGGAGATGATGATGTCCTTGGACCTGTCCTTGATCTCCACATAACCGTCGGCATGCCACACCGCCAGGTCGCCGGAATGAAACCAGCCGCCGGCGAAGGCCTCGGCGGTGGCCGATGGGTTCTTCAGGTAACCCTTCATCACCACGTTGCCACGCATCATGATTTCGCCGATGGTCTGGCCATCCTTGGGCACCGGTTGCAAAGTCTCCGGGTCAGCCACCATCAGGCCGTCGAGTAGCGGCGCGCGCACGCCCTGACGCGATTTCAGGCGGGCCCGCTGCTGTGGAGTTTCCTCGTCCCACTCGGCCTTCCACTCGCAGGCCACACTGGGGCCGTAGGTCTCGGTCAGGCCGTAGACGTGGGTGACGCGAAAATCCAGGGCCTCCATGGCCTCGATGACCGCCGCCGGCGGCGCCGCACCGGCGGTCAGCACCTTGACCGGCCGGGTCTTCAGCGCCTTCAACTCATCGGCGGCGTTGGCCAGCATGTTCAACACGATGGGTGCGCCACAGAAGTGATCGACGCCATGTTCGGCGATCAGCGGGTAGATCGCCTCGGCGCGCACCGCGCGCAGGCACACGCTGGTGCCGACATAGGCGGCCAGCGCCCAGGGGAAGCACCAGCCGTTGCAGTGGAACATCGGCAACGTCCACAGGTACACCGGGAAGCGGTTCATGTCCCAGCACAGGGCGTTGGACAGCGCATTCAGGTGGGCACCGCGATGGTGATAGACCACCCCCTTGGGGTTGCCGGTGGTGCCGGAGGTGTAGTTCAGGGCAATCGCCTGCCACTCATCCTGCGGCATCTGCCAGGCATAATCGGCGTCGCCCTCGGCGAGCAGCGCCTCGTAGTCGAATTCGCCGATCAACCGGCCCGCCTGGTATTCGGGATCGTCGATGCCGATGATCAGCGGCGGCTTGGACAGGTGACTGGTGGCGCGCTGCACCAGCTCGCCGAACTCCTTGTCGACCAGCAGCACCTTGGCTTCGCCGTGCTGCAGGATAAAGGCGATGGTCTCGGCATCCAGACGGGTATTGATGGCATTCAGTACCGCACCGCACATCGGTACGCCGAAGTGCGCCTCGAACAAGGCCGGGCCGTTCGGCGCGATCACCGCCACCGTATCGCCCAGGCCAATGCCACGCCGGGCCAGGGCCGAGGCCAGGCGGATGCAGCGGCTGTAGGTCTCGCCCCAGGTCTGGCGCAGGGCGCCGTTGATCAGCGCCGGACGCTGCGGGTAGACACTGGCCGCGCGCTCGAGAAAACTCAGCGGGCTGAGTGCCTGGAAGTTGGCCGCGTCGCGCGGCATGCCAAATTCGTAAGGGTTAACGCTGTGCATTGTTGTTCTCCAGCCGAGCCTTGAGCTTAATAAACCCTAACAGACACAAGGTCTTTACGAAGTGCTACCTTGGTCGCAGCCGTGACTTACAGGTCACAAACCACGTCAGCATAGGCATCCGAACAGTCGAGCCGGCGCTCGCCCCGCGGCCTTTTCCCGCGTTAGAGGGGCGCAGCGCTGCGTGACAAGCCTGCACAGCATCATCTGCGCTTGTCCTGGCGTACTAATTTGAAGGAGTTTCCCGCGTGATCTCTCGCTTACCCGTAATCGTTGGTTTTGGTGGTTATAACGCAGCCGGACGCAGCTCCTTTCACCACGGCTTCCGCCGCACCGTGATCGAATCGATGACCACCCAGGCGCGCCAGGAAACCCTCGCCGGCCTGGCGGTGATGCTGAAACTGCTGCGTGTGGTCGATGGCGCCTACCAGAGCGAAGACGGCAGCGTGCTCAGCCTGGCCGAGATCGACAGCCGTTTCGCCGAGCAGATCCTCGCCTCGACCCTGGTACGGCGCATCGAGAAGCAGCACCTGGACGTCGACGCCGCCCACTGGCACAAGAGCATCAGCGTCGCCGGCGCAGAAGGCAGCGCGCTGAGCTTCACCAGCAACCGCAAGCAGCTGCCCGAGCCACTGCCGGCCAACTGGTCGGTGGAGCCGCTGAACGCCACCGAGGTGCGGGTCACCCTGCACGACAACTGCGAGTTCAAGGTCGACAGCTACCGCGCCCTGCCGGTGAAATCCGCCGGCCAGCTGCCGAGCGGCTTCGAGCCGAGCGAGCACTACAATTCGCGCTTCCACCCGCGCGGTCTGAGCATGGCTGTGGTCGGGGTCACCGATGCCCTGCGCTCCACCGGCCTGCCCTGGCAGACGATCGTCGACCGCGTGGCGCCGGATGAGATCGCCGTGTTCGCCAGCTGCATCATGAGCCAGCTCGACGAAAACGGTTTCGGCGGCATGATGCAATCGCGCCTCAAGGGTGGCCGGGTCACCGCCAAGCAGCTGGCCCTGGGCCTCAACTCCATGCCGGCGGACTTCATCAACGCCTACGTGCTCGGCAGCGTCGGCACCACCGGCAGCATCACCGGCGCCTGCGCGACCTTCCTCTACAACCTGCAGAAAGGCATCGAGCAGATCAGTTCGGGCAAGGCGCGGGTGGTCATAGTCGGCAGCAGCGAAGCGCCGATCAACCAGGAATGCATCGAGGGTTACGGCGCCATGGGCGCGCTGGCCACCGAGGACGGCCTGCGCCAGATCGAAGGCAAGGAGCAGGTCGACTTCCGCCGCGCCAGCCGCCCGTTCGGCGAGAACTGCGGCTTCACCCTGGCCGAAGCCTGCCAGTTCGTAGTGCTGATGGACGACGAGCTGGCCCTGGAGATGGGCGCCGACATCCACGGCGCGGTGCCGGATGTGTTCATCAACGCCGACGGTTTCAAGAAGTCCATTTCCGCCCCCGGTCCGGGCAACTACCTGACCATGGCCAAGGCGGTGGCCAGCGCGGTGAACCTGCTCGGCAGCGACGCGGTGCGTCAGCGTAGCTTCGTCCATGCCCACGGTTCCAGCACCCCGGCCAACCGGGTTACCGAGTCCGAGCTGCTCGACCGCATCGCCGCAACCTTCGCCATCGATAGCTGGCCGGTCACCGCGGTCAAGGCGTTCGTCGGCCACTCCCTGGCCAGCGCCAGCGGCGACCAGCTGATCGCCGCCCTGGGCAGTTTCAAGTACGGCATCATTCCTGGGATCAAGACCATCGACGCGGTCGCCGACGACGTGCAGCAGCAGCACCTGAGCATCGCCACCCAGGACCGCCAGCTCGGCAGCGAGGCCCTGGACGTATGCTTCATCAACTCCAAGGGCTTCGGCGGCAACAATGCCAGCGCCCTGGTGCTGGCCCCGCACGTGGTCGAGCGCATGCTGCGCAAACGCCACGGCGCGGCCGCCTTCGACGCCTATTGCACCCGCCGCGAACAGACCCGCGCCGCCGCGCAAGAGTACGACCAGCAGGCGCTGCAGGGTCAGCTGCAGATCATCTACAACTTCGGCAACGACCTGATCGACGACAAGGCCATCGAGATCGACACCGCGCAACTCAAGGTGCCGGGCTTTGCCCAGCCGCTGGTGTTCAAGAAGGACGATCGCTACAGCGACATGCTCGACTGAGCATCCGCGCGCAGTTCGTAGGCTGACTTGAGCGCTAGCCAGCGCTCAAGTCAGCGAATAGGCCACTACCCCGTAGCCCGGATGCACTGCGGGGAGGACTTGGGTTTGTAGAGTCCCCGGGTTGCATCCGGGCTACCCAAACCTCGCGCTTCAGTCCAGCGCGCGGGCCAGCTGAATCAGCTCGGCGCGCCACTCGGCGGCGGCGGGCAAGGCCAGGAAGGACGGGTTGAGCAAGGACTCGCGCGCCTGGTAAGTCAATGCGTCACCCTTGAGGGTCAGCACCTCGCCACCGGCGCCTTCCAGCACGCCCTGGGCGGCGGCGGTATCCCACTGCGAGGTCGGCGCCAGGCGCGGGTAGCAATCGGCGCTACCTTCGGCGAGCTGACAGAACTTCAGCGAGCTGCCCACGCTGGTCAGCTGCAAGTCACCGAAGCGCTCACTCAAGCCTTCCAGCAGTCGCTCCTGTGCCGGGCTGGAATGCCGTTTGCTGGCGACCAGGGTAAAGGCGTCTTCGGGCGCCAGGCGTACGCTGATCGCCTGTTCGCGGCCATCCGCCTCGGCGCGCCAGGCACCGAGACCGGCGCCGCCGTAATAGCAGCGGCCAGTGGCCGGGATGCCCACCACCCCGAACACCACCCGCCCCTGCTCGATCAGTGCGACGTTGACGGTGAATTCCTCGCTGCCGGCGATGAACTCCTTGGTGCCATCCAGCGGGTCGACCAGCCACCAGCGCGTCCATTGCGCACGCTCGCTCAGGGCGATATTCGCCGCCTCTTCCGACAGCACAGGAATGCTCGGATCGAGTGCCCGCAGGCCATCGTTGAGAATGTGATGTGCGGCCATATCGGCAGCGGTCACCGGCGAGGCATCGGCCTTCTCGGTGACCGCAACATTCGCCCGCCAGTGCGGCAGGGTTGCCGCGCCAGCGGCGCGGACCAAAGCGATAACCGCAGGAATCAAGGGATGGCTCATTGGACAAATTCTCCACGCTGAATGAGTAGATCGCGCGCCAGGTACAACGCCGCCAGGGCGCGACCCTCGCTGAATTGTGGGTGTTGCATCAACTCGCTCAGTTCGCGCAAGTTGACCCTGTCGACCCGCATCGGCTCCGGCTCGTCGCCGGGCAGGCGTTCTTCGTAGAGGTCGCGGGCCAGTACCACCTGGATCTTCTGGCTCATGTAACCGGGCGACAGGCTCAGCTCGGTCAGGTGCTCCAACTGGCGGGCGCCGAAACCGGCCTCCTCCTTGAGCTCCCGATTGGCCGCCGCCAGCACGTCCTCGCCCGGCTCGACCAACCCCTTGGGCAGCGACAACTGATAGTCGTCGGTGCCGCCGCAATACTCCTCGATCAGCAGCGCATGCTGCTCATCGACCATCGCCACTATCATCACCGCGCCATAACCGACACCCTTGCCGACCAACCGCTCGTAAGTGCGCTCCACCCCGTTGCTGAAGCGCAGCTGCAGCTCCTCGACCCGGAACAAACGACTGCTGGCGACTATCTCGCGGGCGAGTACGGTGGGCTTCTGACGCATGGTGCGGCTCCTTGGCGTGAGTGGGCGGGTTATCATACCCCGCCAACGGCGATTGTCCCTGACAGCGGGTTCACTGCGACGACTATTGCCTGCCAAATTGCGACAACCGCCACTCCTCAGTAGAAGAAGCCAGCATGCAAGCACTGCCCTGGAGCGAGATCGACACCGTCCTGCTGGATATGGACGGCACCTTGCTAGACCTGCACTTCGACAACCACTTCTGGCTGGAGCACCTGCCGCAGCGCTACGCCGAGCACCACGGCATCAGCCGGGCACTGGCCGACGCCGAACTGTTGCCGCTGTTCCGTCAGCACGCCGGCCAACTCAACTGGTACTGCACGGATTTCTGGAGCCGCGAGCTGAAGCTGTCGATCCGCGACCTCAAGCGCGAAGTCGCCGAGCTGATCGCCCTGCGCCCGGACGCCGACACTTTCCTCGCCGCCATCCGCGCGGCGGGCAAGCGCGTGGTGCTGATCACCAACGCGCACCGCGACTCGCTGTCGCTGAAACTCGAACGCATCGAACTGGCGCCCTACTTCGATCGCCTGATCAGCTCCCATGACTACGGCTTCGCCAAGGAGCACCAACAGTTCTGGTTCGCCCTGCAACAGGACTTCGCCTTCGACCCGGCGCGCAGCCTGTTTATCGACGACAGCCTGCCGGTGCTGCGCAGCGCCCGCGCCTATGGCATCGGCCATTTGCTGGCGGTGCGCGAGCCGGACAGCCGTCAGGGGCCGAAGGACACCGAAGAGTTCGCCGCGGTGGAGGATTACCGCGATCTGCTGCCCTGAACCATGAACCATGAACCATGAGCCGTGAACCGTCAGCGGCCCTATGGAAAAACGACCTGCCAGTGTCCGCGCTCGGCATCGCGGCAATCGTCATTAGACGCCCGCGCCCGGCGGGCTTAGGCTAGGCCAATAAGCCGCATTCAGAGACGCTCAGCCATGTCACGCGCCGCCTTCACTTCCCCCACCGCTCAGGCCTCCGAGGTGCCCAGTCACGACGGAGAGGTCTACGCTTACGCCGAACTGGGCGCGCCGAGCGTGGTGGCCGACGCCGTACTGGCCGAGGAGTGCGCGCTGGCCATCAGCTACAACGGCATCAGCCATGCGGTGATGATGGTCTCGCCCTCGACAGTGGAAGACTTTATCGCCGGCTTCAGCCTGAGCGGCGGCCTGGTCGATTCGATCGACGAGATCTACGACATCCGCCTCCAGCGCAGCGGCGCCGCCCTGAATGCCGAGGTCGACATCAGCAACCGCGCCTTCTGGGCGCTCAAGCAACAGCGCCGGCAACTGGCCGGCACCAGCGGTTGCGGCCTGTGCGGCGTGGAAGCCCTGGAGCAGGCGCTGCCACAACTCAAGGTCTTGCCCGGCAGCGCGCTGCCAGCCGCCGCCCACCTGGATAACCTGCGCGAGCGCATCGGCGCCGCCCAGCAACTGGCCCGACATAGCGGCGCCCTGCATGCCGCGGTGTTCGTCGATGGTCAGGGCGAGGTGCGCCTGTGCCGCGAAGACATCGGCCGGCACAACGCCCTGGACAAGCTGATCGGCGCCCTGCTGCGCGAGCGCATCGACCGCCATAACGGCTTCGCCGTGGTCACCAGCCGGTGCAGCCTGGAGCTGATCCACAAGGCCGTGCGCGCCGAGATCGGCACCCTGGTCAGCCTCTCCGCCCCGACCAGCCTGACCGTGGACTGGGCCCGCAAGCACCGCCTCAACCTGATCCACCTGCCGCACCGCAGCGCGCCACGGGTGTACAGTCCGGCGCCACCTACGGCGGACGCCGAGGCCTGAACCAGGGCCCTACGGCGCCCACATGGCGTTTATTGAAGGTCAGAACAAAAAAGCGTTACTCACCGCTTGCGGGGAGAGTCCATATACGCTTGTTATGCGCTGTACGTTAGAGCTGTATTAGATGAATGTTTTCGGGTTATTAGCGCATGAGCGAAAAGGCAAGATATAGTGGCGATTGCTGCGCCTAACAATAGCGCAGGCCAAATATATTTAAGCGCAGGAATAAAATCTATTTCCATACTCTGCATTATGTATGGAATTGAACCAGCGCCACTGCCCATGATAGCGACTGCGACCAAGGTAACAATATAAGATATAAATATTACCGCTTGAACCTTTGCGCTTTTGATGTTGGTCTTGATTAGGCGGATTGCATAAGCGAGCGATATGACGGAAATAGCCAAAAGGGAAAGCGTGCTAGTAGCCCAGTACGCAATGCCTCTGGTTTCTACCAAAAAAAGAAATAGCCCAAGACAAGCAGTAATTACTGCGATACAGAGCATTAAGGTGATGTTGAATTTACGCATATTACTTCCTTGTGCATAAGGTTTGGTTAAGGGCCGGGTTTTAGCCGACCCTAGTGAGTGAAGCGGGCGGTCTTGAACCGCATGTTAACCGTGCGCAGATAACCGCATGGGTACAAACTGTATACCATTTTTATTTTGTAGCTCGGCGGTAGGGATGAAACCGAAGCGTGAATACACCGGCACGGCATAGATAGATGAATTTACAGTGAAAGCCTCAACATTATCGTTTTTGACGGCTTCAGTTTTCAGATATTGCCAGAGTCCATATGCGACACCCTGACGGTGAAAGTCAGGATGAACAAATAAATGGTAAATGTGTTTATTATCTCGGAGCGCTGCCACCCCAGCCAATTCTGTGTCTATAAATCCAAGGACGTAACTGAATTTCTCGTCTGTGATATAGCCAGCGATCGCCGCTTGCGAAATGCTGGCCATAAAGCCATCTGCCCCAGCGACAGACGGGTTTAATAGAAAATAGTGAGCAACACTATGAATTAGCTTTGCGACACATACTGAGTCGGTTTCGCGGGCTAACTGGATTACGAGTTTTCCGTTCATAAGGCTAACTACTAAGCGACACGCCATATCGCGTTTGTAAGCGACATCGTGTCGTTTAACATTCCTTGTCGTCCTGTAAGTCCTTGTCTAGCCTTGGCTTGTCGCGGGGACACGACTTACGCAGGGGGAAACGCGACATGGATGACGCCAAGCCCAAGCTGCTGGAGCAGGTGCGCCAGCAGATTCGACTCGAAAACTATTCCATTCGAACGGGAGCTGTCTATAGCGAATGACGGGAAAAGCAGACCGATTAATTTACATACGACAGAGTGATCGAACCACAAAAATAATCTGCTCGTCTTTCAAACTCCAAGAGCTCGGCACGATTTATTCGAAACCCGCGGAGGCCCTCGACAACAAACAACAAGCCCGCGAAATATGCGGGCTTATTGTTGAGCGATGCACCTGACCGGGGCCAGTGCACTGGACAGTGAATCAGGCGCGCTTGGCCAGCGGTTCGATCTGCTCGCGCAAGCCCTGCATCGCCTCCAGGGCGAAGGCGCTGAGGCCTTCGCCGGCGGTGGCGTCGATGTGCGCATAAAGCGCGGTGCGCATCTGCGGGTCCCATTGTTTCTTCAGGTGCAGGGCGAAGTCCGCGCGCGCCTGCTCGGGGTTAGGTTGCGATGCGAAGAAGGTGCCGATCTGGTTGGCCATCTTGATCAGTTGTGTGGCGTTCATGCCCATCTGCGAACCTCTGTGCGGTCGAAGAGCTGAATAGGTGTACCGGCGGGCCGCACGACGCGGACCCGCCAGCGGCGCTTAGAGCTGGGTCACCTTGATCCTCGGCAGCAGGTCGAGCTGCTCCTTGGTGAAAGCCTGGAACTCGTCCTGCCACTGCGAAGGCGCTTCCACCTTGCTGATCTGCACGGCGGTGACCTTGTACTCGGGGCAGTTGGTCGCCCAGTCCGAGTTGTCGGTGGTGATCACGTTGGCTCCGGATTCCGGGTGGTGGAAGGTGGTGTAGACCACCCCCGGCTGCATCCGCTCGGTCACCACCGCACGCATCACCGTCTCGCCGGCGCGGCTGTTGATGCCGACCCAGTCGCCGTCCTTGATCCCGCGATCCTCGGCATCCACCGGATGCATTTCCAGCACGTCCTCGGAGTGCCAGGCACCGTTGTCGGTACGGCGGGTCTGCGCGCCGACGTTGTACTGCGAGAGAATCCGCCCGGTGGTCAGGATCAGCGGGCGCTTGCGCGAGGTGCGCTCCTCGGTGGGGATGTACTCGGTGATCATGAAGCGACCCTTGCCGCGCACGAAATGGTCCTCGTGCATGATCGGCGTGCCTTCCGGCGCCTCGTCGTTGCACGGCCATTGGATGCTGCCCAGGCGCTCCAGCTTGGCGTAATTGACCCCGGTGAAGGTCGGCGTCAGGCGGGCGATCTCGTCCATGATCTCGGACGGATGGCTGTAGTTCATCGGGTAACCGAGGGCGTTGGACAGCGCCACTGTGACTTCCCAGTCTTCCTTGCCCGCCAGCGCCGGCATCACCTTGCGCACCGGCGAGATGCGCCGTTCGGCGTTGGTGAAGGTGCCGTTCTTCTCGAGGAAGGAGGCGCCCGGCAGGAACACGTGGGCGAACTTGGCGGTTTCGTTGAGGAACAGGTCCTGCACCACCACGCACTCCATGGCCTTCAGCGCGTCGGTGACGTGCTGGGTGTCCGGGTCGGATTGCGCCGGGTCTTCACCCTGGATGTAGATGCCCTTGAAGGTGCCGGCATGCGCGGCAGCGAGCATGTTGGGGATGCGCAGGCCCGGCTCGTCGAGCAGCTTGACGCCCCAGGCCTCTTCGAACTGCGGACGCACCACCGGGTCGGAGACGTGGCGATAGCCCGGCAGCTCATGGGGGAAGGAGCCCATGTCGCAGGAACCCTGCACGTTGTTCTGCCCGCGCAGCGGGTTGACGCCGACGCCGGTACGGCCGATGTTGCCGGTGGCCATGGCCAGGTTGGCGATCGCCATCACGGTCGAGGAGCCCTGGCTGTGCTCGGTCACACCGAGGCCGTAGTAGATCGCCGCGTTACCGCCGAGGGCGTACAGCCGCGCCGCAGCACGCACTTCGGCCGCCGGCACGCCTGTCGAGGCTTCCAGGGCCTCGGGGCTCTGCCGCTCATCGGCGACGAAATCGCGCCACTGCTGGAAGGCCTCGGCCTCGCAACGCTCGGCGACGAAGGCCTCGTCGACCAGGCCTTCGGTGACTATGACGTGGCCCAGGCTGTTGAGCAGGGCGACGTTGGTGCCCGGACGCAGCTGCAGGTGATGATCGGCCTTGATGTGCGGCGAGCGCACCAGGTCGATGCCGCGCGGGTCGGCGACGATCAGGCGGGCGCCTTCACGCAGACGACGCTTGAGCTGCGAGGCGAATACCGGGTGGCCGTCGGTGGGGTTGGCACCGATCACCAGCACCACGTCGGCGGCCAGCACCGAGTCGAAGTCCTGGGTCCCGGCGGACTCGCCGAGGGTGACCTTGAGGCCATAGCCGGTCGGCGAATGGCAGACCCGCGCGCAGGTGTCGACGTTGTTGTTGCCGAACGCGGCACGCACCAGTTTCTGTACCAGGTAGGCTTCTTCGTTGGTGCAGCGCGAGGAGGTCAGCCCGCCGACCGAGTCGCGGCCATACTGCGCCTGGATGTCCTTGAAGCGCTTGGCGGTGTAGCTGATCGCCTCGTCCCAGCCGACGGTGCGCCAGGGCTGGTCGATGCTCTCGCGGATCATTGGCGCGGCGATGCGGTCCGGGTGGGTGGCGTAACCCCAGGCGAAACGGCCCTTGACGCAGGAGTGACCGTGGTTGGCGTGGCCATCCTTGTTCGGCACCATGCGCACCACTTCGTTGCCCTTAACCTCGGCCTTGAACGAGCAGCCGACGCCGCAGTAGGCGCAGGTGGTGATCACGCTGCGCTCGGCCTGACCCATCTCGATCACCGACTTCTCCATCAGTGTGGCGGTCGGGCAGGCCTGTACGCAGGCGCCGCAGGACACGCACTCGGAGTCGAGGAAATCCTCGTCCTGGCCGGCGGCGACGCGCGAGTCGAAGCCGCGACCGTCGATGGTCAGGGCGAAGGTGCCCTGCACTTCTTCACAGGCGCGCACGCAGCGGTTGCAGACGATGCACTTGGCCGGATCGTAGCTGAAATAGGGGTTGGACTCGTCCTTGGCCTCGGCCAGGTGAGTCTTCACCGGGTCGTAGCGCACCTCACGCAGGCCGACCACACCGGCCATGTCCTGCAGCTCGCAGTTGCCGTTGGCCGAGCAGGTCAGACAGTCCAGCGGGTGGTCGGAGATGTACAGCTCCATGGTGCCGCGGCGCAGTTCGGCCAGCTTCGGGCTCTGCGTGCGCACCTTCATGCCGGCTTCCACCGGGGTGGTGCAGGACGCCGGGTAGCCGCGGCGGCCTTCGATTTCCACGGTGCACAGGCGGCAGGAGCCGAACGGCTCGAGGCTGTCGCTGGCGCACAATTTCGGCACCGAGATGCCGGCCTCTTGCGCGGCGCGCATCACCGAAGTGCCGGCTGGCACTGTGATGGCGGTGCCGTCGATTTCCACCGTTACCGGGGCGCCGGTACGGGCTGGGGTGCCATAGTCGAGTTCACGATACAGGGCCATGAGGACGCCTCCGGATCAGCGGGCTTCGGTGGTGTCTGGCGACACCCCGAAGTCCTCGGGAAAGTGGTTGAGGGCGCTCATCACCGGATAGGGGGTCATGCCCCCGAGGGCGCAGAGCGAACCGCCGAGCATGGTGTCGCAGAGACTCTTGAGCAGCTCGATGCGACCCGGTTGCGGACCTTCCGAGCGAGCGACGATGATCTGCTCGAGCAGCTCCTCGCCGCGGGTCGAACCGATCCGGCAGGGCGTGCATTTGCCACAGGACTCGATGGCGCAGAATTCCATGGCATAGCGCGCCATCTCGGCCAGGTCGACGGTGTCGTCGAACACCACGATGCCGCCGTGACCGAGCACCGCACCGAGGGCGGCGAAGGCCTCGTAGTCCAGTGGGGTGTCGAACTGCGATTCCGGCAGGTAGGCACCCAGCGGGCCGCCGACCTGCACCGCGCGGATCGGCCGGCCGCTGGCCGAGCCGCCGCCGTAGTCATACAGCAGCTCGCGCAGGGTGACGCCGAAGGCCTTCTCGATCAGGCCGCCACGGGCGATGTTGCCGGTCAGCTGGATCGGCAGGGTGCCGAGCGAGCGGCCCATGCCGAAGTCCTTGTAGTAGGCGCCGCCCTTGTCGAGGATGATCGGCACCGAGGCCAGGGAGATCACGTTGTTGATCACCGTCGGCTGGCCGAACAGGCCCTCGATGGCCGGCAGCGGCGGCTTCGGCCGCACGGTGCCGCGCTTGCCTTCGAGGCTTTCCAGCAGCGCTGTCTCCTCGCCACAGATGTAGGCACCGGCGCCGCGACGCAGCTCCAGGTGGAAGGCCCTGCCGCTGCCGAGCACGTCGTCGCCCAGGTAGCCGGCGGCGTAGGCGCTGGCGATGGTCGCGGTCAGCGCCGCCTCGGCGTGCGGGTATTCGGAGCGCAGGTAGATGTAGCCCATGGTCGCGCCGACGGCGAGACCGGCGATGGTCATGCCCTCGATCAATACATAGGGGTCGTCTTCCATCACCATGCGGTCGGAGAAGGTGCCGGAGTCGCCTTCGTCGGCGTTGCAGACGATGTACTTCTGCGCCGCCTCGCAGCCGGCCACGGTGCGCCACTTGATCCCCGTGGGGAAGGCCGCGCCGCCACGACCGCGCAGGCCGGATTCGGTGACTTCGGCAACAATGGCCTCGGGCGCCATGCTCAGTGCGCGCTTGAGGCCGCGGTAGCCGTCGTGGGCAATGTAGTCATCCAGCGACCAGGGATCGGTGATGCCGGCGCGGGCAAAGGTCAGGCGCTCCTGGCGCTTGAGGTAGTCGATCTCTTCGGTCAGACCCTGGCCCAACGCATGTTCCTTGCCTTGGAGGAAGCCGGCGTCGAACAGGCCCGGCACGTCCTTGGTCTTGACCGGGCCATAGGCCACGCGCCCGGCCGGGGTGCTGACCTCGACCATGGGCTCGAGCCAGAACAGCCCGCGCGAGCCATTGCGCACCAGCTTGATGTCCAGGTTGCGCGCCTTGGCCTCGGCGGCGATGGCCTGGGCTACGCGGTCGGCACCCAGGCTCAGGGCGGTGGCGTCACGCGGCACGTAGACGGTCAAAGTAGCTGCACTCAAAGTCGCCTCGCTCATGCCTGTGCCTCCTGTTCGGCCAGCAGGGCCAGCAGGCCCTCGGCATCGACGCGGCCGTGCAGCTCGCCGTTGAGCATGGCGTTCGGCGCGCAGGCGCAGTTGCCCAGGCAATACACCGCCTCGAAGGTCAGGCTGCCGTCTTCGCGGGTCTCACCCAGCTCCAGGCCGAGCTTGCTCTGCAGCTCCGCGGTCAGCGCCTTGACCCCCATCGACTGGCAGGCTTCGGCCTGGCACAGCTTGAGGTGCTGGCGCCCCGGCGGGCTGGCGCGGAAATCATGGTAAAAACTGACCACCCCGTGCACCTCGGCGCGCGACAGGCAGAGATCCTCGGCGATCAGCGGCAGCATCTCGGGCGGCACGGCGCCGAGGCGGTCCTGGATGTCGTGGAGGATGGGCAGCAGTGCGCCGGGCTGACCCCGGTGGGCGGTCAGCACCTCACGGGTAACGGCCTGGCACTGCTCGGGGTCGAAGCGCTGGGGAAGAGTGGCCATGTTCGAAGCTCCAGCCGGCGGGTAAAGCCGGTGCTGTCTAGGAAATAACTCGACTCACTCACGGCTGATGAGTCGGTTATTTCTGGCGTCACCCTAAAGGGCCGCCACATATGAAATAAAGTTCTTATAATCAGGCTAAAATTCGCCCGATGACGCAAAGTATCATGGGCCACCCCTCGATCAAATATGAAGTACCGAGCATATGATCCGCATCGAAATCCAGCCACGCTGGCGCTTCCACCAAAACGACGGCAGCAGCCTCGACCCGCAGGGCCTGGCGCTGCTGCAGGCGGTACACGACACCGGCAAGCTGACCGAGGCCGCCGCCCGCGCCGGCTACTCCTATCGGCATGCCTGGAACCTGCTGGGCAAGTGGCAGGAGTTCTTCGGTACTCCACTGATCATCCTGGAACGCGGCAAGGGTGCGCACCTGGCCCCGCTCGGCGAGAAACTGCTGTGGGCCGACCAACGGATACGCGCGCGCCTGTCGCCGCAACTGGACAACCTGGCCGGTGAGCTGGAGCTGGAGCTGAATAGAGTGCTGCAGGCGAGCAACCCCGGCCTGCGCATCCACGCCAGTCACGGTTTCGCCGTGGCCGCGTTGCGCGAATGGCTGGAGCAGGATTCCAGCTGGCAATGGGAGGTGCAGTTTCGCAGCGGCAGCGAGGCGATGATCGCCCTGCAACGCCACGACTGCGAGGTGGCCGGCCTGCATGTGCCCTCAGGGCCGCTCGGCGCCCTGAGCATGAGCCGTATCCAGCCCTGGCTGCGCGCCGACCAACGGGTGATCACCTTCGTCGTGCGCACCCAGGGGCTGATCCTCGCCCCCGGCAACCCGCAGGGCGTCCATGCCCTGGCCGACCTGCTGCGCGGCGACTTGCGCTTCGTCAACCGCGAGCAGGGCTCCGGCACACGCATGCTGCTGGAAGGCCTGCTGCGCCGCGACAACCTGGACAGTGCGGCGATCAATGGCTTCCACAACGAGGAATTCACCCATGCGGCGGTGGCCGCCTACGTCGCCAGTGGCATGGCCGACGCCGGCTTCGGTGTCGAGGCGGCGGCGCGTCAGTTCGGCCTGACCTTCATCCCCATGGCCCGCGAACACTACTGTTTGCTGTGCCGCGAGGACAGCCTGCAGCTACCGGCCATGGGTGCGTTGCTCAAGGTGCTGCAGAACCCCGAGTTCCAGGCGCGCATCGCCCAGCTACCGGGTTACGCCCTGAGCCGCCCCGGCGAGGTGCTGCCGCTGACCCAGGCACTGGAACAGTGGCGCAAGGAGAGCCTGCTGTAATGGGTTGAGTAGCAATAGGCAGGAGACAGGCGCAGGGCGCTGTTGGCGGCTCGGCGCATCTTCTTGGCCAGCGCTCGCGCTACATGCGGGCGATCGACTCTTGACGACTAGATGCCTCGCACAAGTGCGTTCGCTTGAGGACGAGTCGACGCAGCAAAGTGCCAGCACTGCCAACCTGAAAATACCAGCCAAAGGCAATGAACCAAGAAGCCTCTGACCCACCCAAAGCCCTTAAGTTCTCCCTTAAAAACAAATATTTACCAACCTTGAACAAAGTCATGCAGCTCGTCGGCAGAGGCTTGCGCAGACCCCGAGAGGCAACGAGGATCGCGGCCATGTCCACACGGAGGTTCTCCTCACCATGAAGTACTCCTCGATGCTTGTTCTGTCCCTGAGCCTGGCCAGTAGCGCCGCGTTCGCGGGTAATACCTCAGCCGGTATTGGCGGCGCCCTGGGTGGGGTGCTCGGCGCGGTGGTCGGCCAGCAGGTCGGCGGCAACACCGGCGGTGCCATTGGTGCCGGCGTCGGCGGTGCGGCTGGCAGCGTGGTCGGTGCCGACCGCCACAGCCGTACCGAAGCGGCCATCGGCGGCGCCCTCGGCGGCGCCGGCGGCAACGTGATCGGCCGGCAACTCGGCGGCACCAGCGGCAGCCTAATCGGCGCGGCCCTCGGTGGCGGTGCCGGCGGCGCCCTGGGCAACAACTACGGCGGCCGCGACGACGATCGTCGCTATTACCGCGACGACCGTCGCTACTACCGCGATGATCACCACCACGGCCACAAGCACCACAAGCACGGCAAGCGCTACGGCTGGCACCACGGCCACGACGATCACGACGACTGATCGCCCTGGTGAAGTTCAAGCCCAGTGCGTGACCACGGATGACCGCCCCTCCAGCCCACGGAGGGGAACTTCCTGATCAATCAGCACCTAACCTACTGTTGCCCATGCCTGTGCAAGCCGTCCGCTCAGCCGAGCGGCCGCAGGATGAGCCACACAGACTGACAACCGTCCGCAGCGGCGTTCGCCGTTGACAGCCCCGTAATCCGGGCATCCGATTCTTTTTGAGGTCTTCCCTATGCGCACATTCACTTCCGCGCTGCTACTGAGCGCCCTGAGCATACCGGCCGCCTTTGCCGGCGATAACACCAAGGTCGCCATCGGCAGCGGCGTCGGTGGCGTCCTCGGCAACGTGATCGGCCAACAAGTCGGCGGCAGCACCGGCGCGGCGGTCGGTGCCGGGGTTGGCGGCGCGGCGGGCGGAGTCATCACCGCGCGTGACGGCAACAAGACCGAAGCGGCTCTAGGCGGTGGCCTAGGCGCCGCGGGCGGCTCGGTGATCGGCGGCAAGCTCGGCGGCAGCACCGGTTCGACCATCGGTGCCGGCCTCGGTGGTGCCGCCGGCGGTGCACTGGGCAACGAGATGGCCAACGACAACCGCCGTGACAGCTATGACAGCCATGGTCATGACTACGACCATGGACATAAGCACAAACACAAGAAGCACAAACACCACTGAGAGCCCGAAGCTGCCCAGCCCCGTAGGCTGGGTTAGCGGCGCATGCCACTGGCGTGCCGACGACACATCTTCCGCACGCCGCGTAACCCGGCATGGCATCGACGCACACAGCGCACTGCCGGGTTACGCCGCGCCAGAACCGGCGGCGTGGCCGGAGCACCGCGCCGGCGGCTAACCCAGCCTACGGACTTGGCCTCTGCAGGCCTTCTGCTGCCTGTGCCTCATACGGACTACCCCGCCAGCAGCAGCCGATCGGGCTCGTCCAGGCGTTGCAGCAACGCTTCCCGCGCCTGGTCGCGCAGCTTGATCGCATCCAGCCAATCGCGCCCCGGCGCCAGCAACTGACCGCAGAGGCTGACGCGGATCTCGCCGCGATGGGGGAACCATTGGCCGTCGCGCAGGACCATCCGCGAACCGCGTATGGCCACCGGCAGTAGCGGCACCTCGGCACGGGCGGCGAGCACGAATGCTCCCATGCGAAACGGCAACAAGCCCGGCTCGCGGGTCAGGGTGCCCTCCGGGAAAAACACCAGCGATTGTCCGGCCTGCAAGGCAGTGGCCAGGCGCTCGGTATCGGCGGCGCTGCGCTGCACATCGAAACGCTCGACGAAACAGGTGCCCAGTTTGCGCAGAAAGCGCCCGGCAATCCGTTGCTCGGCCAACTCGCGCTTGGCGACGAAGCTGAACTCGGCCGGCAGCACCGCGCAGAGCGCCAGCCCGTCCAGGTAGCTGGCATGGTTGGCGACCAGCACGCGCACCTCCGGTAGGCGTAGCTGAGCCAAACCCTCGACGCGCAGCGGCACCCCGGCCAGGTGCAAGAACAGCCGCGCAGCCGTTCGCACCACGCGGCGACACCAGGCCAGGCGCGGCAGCAGCGCCACCGCCAGCCAGGTCAGGCTGCCGATCAGCAGCAGCAAGGCCCAGAAATACGCGGCATACAGCGCCGCGCACAACGCCCGCCAATAACGCCCAGCTTGCGCCTGCACGGCCGCCTGCAGCAGGCGCAGCAGTTGTCGCCACACCGCCCGCTGCGGCTGGCCCACTTCACCGCGCTCGTACAGCTCGCGGCTGGCGGCGCGACGAATCTTGCCGCTGGAGGTTTTCAGCACGCTGTGCGGGGGCGCCAGCACGATATCGTCCGGCGGCACGCCGGTGAGGTCGAGGGCGACCCGGTTGATCGCCTGCTGCAAGCCTTGTCGCGCCGCCGGCTGCTGCTCACGGGTTTCCGCCAGCACCACCAGACGCTCGCTGCCGCTGGCCGCATCGCCACAGCCGAACACCGCCACGCAGCCTTTGCGCAGGCCCGGCAGGTTGCCGACTGCCGTCTCGATGTCGTAGGGGTAGATGTTGCGCCCGCCGCGGATGATCAGGTCCTTGACCCGCCCGCTGAGGTAGACCTCGCCGGCAGCCATGTAGCCCAGGTCGAGCGAATCCAGCCAGTCGCCATGCCGCACCCGCTGGCTCTCCTGCGGGTTGCGGTAGTAACCGCCGGTGGTCGACGGCCCTTTGAATTGCAGATGGCCTTCGGTGCGCTCGGGCAACTCGACGCCGCTGCCATCGACGATGCGCAGCTGGTGCCCCGGCAACGGCCGGCCGCTGGCGACGAAGCGCAGCACATTAGTTGCGTCCGCGGCGGCGGGCAGCGCCTTGCCGCGCGACTGGAACGCCTCGCGCTGCACGCGATCGATCAAGGGCCCGCGGCCCAGGGGCGGGAAGGCCGCGCCCAGGGTCGCCTCGGCCAAACCATACACCGGGGTGAGCGCACTGGCGGCCAGGCCATAGCCGGCGAAACGCGCGGCGAAACGCTGCAGGGTGTCCGGGTTGACCGGTTCGGCGCCGTTCAGCGCCAGGCGCCAGCAACGCAGATCCAGCCCCTCCAGCGCGGCCTCGTCGAGTTTGCTCAGGCACAACTCGTAGGCGAAGTTCGGCGCCGCCGAGAGGGTGCCGCCATAGCGATGGATGGCCCACAGCCAGCGCGCTGGCCGGGCGAGGAAGGCCAGCGGCGACATCAGCACCAGGGGAAAGCCGTAGTACAGACTGCCGAACCAGGCGCCGATCAGGCCCATGTCGTGGTACATCGGCAGCCAGCTGACGAATACATCATCACCGCTGACCCGCAACGCCCGGCCCATAGCGCGCAGATTGGCCAGCAGGTTGGCGTGGCTGACCATCACCCCCTTGGGCTGACCGGTGCTGCCCGAGGTGTACTGCAAAAAGGCGAGGTCCTGCGCCTGGCGCAGGGGCGCGACGAAGGCGTCGGAATCGGCGCCGAGCTCGGCCACGGTGACGATTTCGTGCAGGCTCGGCACCTGCGGCTTGAGCAGCCGGGCCAGCAGTTTGGCCTGCACCACGGTGATCAGCATGCTGGCCTCGGCGTTGCCGAGAATGCCAGCCTGACGCCGCAGATGCTCCTCGATCTGCGACAGACGCATGGGCGGGTAGATGGGCACCGGCACACCGCCGGCCAGGAGAATACCGAAGAAGCCATGAAGAAAATCGCGGCCGGTGGGCAGCATCAACGCCACCCGCTGCCCGGGACTCAGACCGCGGCGCTGCAGGCCGGCGGCCACGGCTGCGGCGCCCTCGCGCAAGGCGGCATAGCTGATATCGTCGCTCTGCTCGGCGTCGCCCAACAGGCGCACATGGATGCGCTGAGGATGTCGCTGCACGTGCCAGTCCAACACCTCGACCAGGGTCTGCGCCTGGTCCGGCGCCAGGTCGTCGGCGCTCGCGGTTTGCCGGATCTCGTCGGCGCTCTGCTGACGCGCCGGGGCGGCGCAGTCGAAGCGCTGCAGGGCATGCAACAGATCGTCCGGGGTCTCCGCCGCGGCGAACAGCTCCTCGGGCAAGCGCACGCCGAACTCACGCTCGACCCGTGACCACAGCTCCACCCGCGCCAGGCTGTCCAGGCCCAGGTCGCGGTCCAGCACGCTGTGCAGGCTCACTCGCAACCCCTCGACAGCGTACGGACGCAGTTCGCTCACGGTTTGCCGAACGATCTCCAGCAGTTTTTCCGCAGCCCTCTCGGAGCCGGGGGGGCTGCTTGTGGCATGAGGCAAGCGAGACATAGGCGGCCCTCACACGACAGGGCAGTGGTAGCGACTGCCCACGCCAGTGAACAATAAGCCCCTGCCGCCGCCGGCGATAATAACCTCTGGCCCATAGCGCAGCTGTGGTTATACCTAGGGCGTCTTTCGCCAGTCAAATTGGCGGTCAGCGGCCGCTTCCGTGGAATAACGCCTGCGCTCGACGGCCGGCCGCACAGCCTGCCGAGACCTGTACGGCGAGTGGTTGAGTTGAACTGACGACACCGACCACTAAGCTTGCTGGAAGGCGCCTGATCGCCGAGGAGAGACAGCCATGTCAGCCAACCTTGCCCCCGGCGTGACCCACCGCGAAGCCTGGGCCTGGGCGATGTACGACTTCGCCAACTCCGGCTACACCACGGTGGTGATCACCGCGGTGTTCAGCGCCTACTTCGTCGCCGTGGTGGCCGGCGGTGCAACCTGGGGCACCCTGGCCTGGACCAGCGCCCTGTCCCTCTCCTACGCCCTGATCATCCTCAGCGCACCGCTGCTCGGCGCCTATGCCGACGCCTACGCCTGCAAGAAACGCCTGTTGCTGCTCAGCACCCTCGGCTGCGTCGCCAGCACCGCCGCGCTGGCACTGGCCGGGCCGGGAACCCTGGGCATCGCGGTGCTGTTCATCGTGCTGTCGAGCCTGTGCTTCGGCAGCGGCGAGAACCTGATCGCCGCCTTCCTTCCGGAAATCGCCCGCACCGATGCCCTGGGCCGGGTCTCCGGCTGGGGCTGGGGCTTCGGTTATATCGGCGGTCTGGTCAGCCTCGGCGCCAGCCTGGCCTATGTCAGCTGGGCCCAGGCCCACGGCCAGACGGCGGCGCAGTTCGTGCCGGTGTGCATGCTGATCACCGCGGCGCTGTTCGCCCTGGCCAGCCTACCGACCTTCCTGTTCCTGCTCGAACGCAGCCAGCCGCAGCTGCAGCCCGGCGCCAAGCACAGCGCGCGGGTGGCCTTCGCGCGTTTTGCCCAGACCCTGCGCGAGGCCGGACGCTATCGCGACCTGCTGCGTTTCCTGGCGTGCACCGTCAGCTACCAGGCGGGGATCTCCGCGGTGATCACCCTGGCCGCCATCTACGCCGATCAGGTGATGGGCTTCAGCACCCAGGACACCCTGATACTGATTCTGCTGGTCAACGTTACCGCCTCGGTCGGCGCCGTGCTGTTCGGCCAGCTGCAGGATCGCCTCGGCCATGTCGCCACCCTGAGCCTGACCCTGTTCGGCTGGATGCTGATGATCGGCCTGGCCTGGGCCGCCGAGGGCCCGCCGCTGTTCTGGCTGGCGGCGAATATCGCCGGGCTGTGCATGGGCGCCAGCCAATCGGCCGGACGCGCCATCGTCGGCCTACTGGCACCACCGTCACGCCTGGCAGAGTTCTTCGGCCTGTGGGGCCAGGCGGTGAAACTGGCCTCGATCCTCGGCCCCATGACCTACGGCCTGAGCAGCTGGCTGAGCGGCGGCGACCACCGTCAGGCGATGCTGATCACCGGCAGCTATTTCGTCATCGGCCTGCTGCTGCTCGCCAGCGTCGACCTCAAGCGCGGTCGCCGCGCGGCCCTGGCCGACCAGCCACATTCGGCTGTCGGTTAAATATTTGCAGCACCTTTAGACCGAGCAAAGATTGCTTCGTCGCTGCCACCGAACAGAGCGGTCACTCGCCTACTAGCAGCGCCGCCAGCGCCACGCGCAACGGCTGCGGGATCGCCACCGGCCGGTTGCTCGCACGATCGACGAACACGTGCACGAAGCGCCCCGCCGCGCAGGCCTCGTCCTCGCCGGCCTTGAACACGGCCAGTTCGTATTGCACCGAGCTGTTGCCCAGTTTGCCGACCCGCAGGCCGATCTCGATGCGCTCGGGGAAGGCGATGGAGGCGAAGTAGTCGCAGGCCGAGCTGACCACGAAGCCGACCACCTCGCCGTTGTGGATATCCAGACCGCCGACCTCGATCAGGTAGGCGTTCACCGCACTGTCGAAATAGCTGTAGTAGGTGACGTTATTCACGTGACCGTAGAGGTCGTTGTCGTGCCAGCGCGTGCTGATCGGCTGGAAATGCGCGTAGTCGCTGCGCAGGTGCTGGGGTTGGCTCATCTGATGTCCTTGTTGTTCGCCACTGTTGTACGAAGCTTCGCGGCCAAGGCCGCTCCCACAGGAGCACCTGAGTACCCGGTGGGAGCGGCCTTGGCCGCGAAATATCCTAGCCCGTAACCCGGATGAAATCCGGGGATAACCTGCCGGGCGGGGTCAGTCTCGACGCGTGGATAGCGCCCCATCGATCAATCGACGCGTTCAAGGTGAAGGTACACAGCGACATCCAGCCTACTCACTCAATACGCCACCTGATAGATCGCCAGGGCGTGCGCCTCGGTCATCTCGCGTGGGTTGTTGACCAGCAGGCGTTGCTGCTGCATGGCCTCGGCCGCCAGCTGCGGCAGCATGGCCTCCGGCACGCCGGCATCACGCAGGCGCGTGGGCAGGCCGCTGCGCTCACTGAAATCGGCCAGGGCGCCGATGAACTGCTCGGTCTGCGCCATGGCACTGCCGGGGCGCAGCGAGTCGCCGAGCACCAGCGGTGCCAGCTCGGCGTACAACGGCGCGGCGACCTCGGCGTTGAAGCCCAGCACGTGTGGCAGCACCAGCGCATTGGACAGGCCGTGGGGAATATGGAAGTGCCCGCCGAGCGGATAGGCCAGCGCATGCACCGCCGCCACCGGCGCGTTGGCGAAGGCCTGCCCGGCCAGGCAGGCGCCGAGCAGCATGGCCTGGCGCGCCTCGCGGTTGCCGCCATTGTGCACCGCCTCGTCCAGATTGGCGGCGAGCAGGCGCAGCGCCTCGCGGGCCAGCAGGTCGGACAGCGGGTTCTTCTTCAGTGCACTGGTGTAGGCCTCGATCGCGTGCACCATGGCGTCGATGCCGGTGGCGGCGGTCACCGCCGGCGGCAGGCCGAGGGTCAGGTCGGCGTCCAGCAGCGCTAGATCAGGCAACAGCAGCGGCGAGACCACGCCCAGCTTGCTGGTCGCCCCCGTGGTGACTATCGCCACCTGGGTCACTTCGGAACCGGTGCCGGCGGTGGTCGGCACCTGGATCAGCGGCAGGCGCTGGCCCTTGGCATTGCCGACGCCATAGATATCCGCCAGGGTCTGCGCGCACTGCGGATGCGCCAGCAGGGCCACCAGCTTGGCCACGTCCAGCGAACTGCCACCGCCGAAGCCGATGATCAACTGCGCCTTGAGCGCCCTGGCCTGCTCGACCGCACTGAGCACTATGGCCTCCGGCGGGTCGGCCAGCACCTGATCGAACACCTGGGCAGTCACCCCCTCGCGCAAGAAGCCCGCGAGCACCGCGGCGAGCAAGCCGAGCCGGGTAATGCCGGGATCGGTGACGATCAGTACCGACTGGGCGCCGCGCTCCTGGCACAGCGCGGCCAGGCGCTGGGCCGAACCGGGCTCGCAGATGATCTGCGCGGTGGTAGCGAAGCTGAACGGCTGCATGCTTGATCCTCTTGTGGTTATCCGCGCCGAAGCAGCGACACTGCAGCTTACCCTGGCCGCATGCGCTTGCCTCTACCGTTGGATCGACAGCGGCTGCCCGCAGTCATTGCCAGCACCACTCTAACCCTTGACCCACAAGCTAGCTAATTGCCAGTATTCAGTACGTGCGTGCAAGAGCCGACTAGCATTCTGTGTGGCCTCTTATTTCAAAGGGATACTGTCAATGCCCAAATCACTTCTTCGTCTGCTATCGCTGGCTACCGCCCTCCTACTCTTGCACCTGCCCCTGGCCAGCCTGGCTGCCGAACGCCAATTGGTGATCCTCAACTGGACGGATTACCTGGACCCGGCGCTGATCGAAAAATTCGAGCAGCGCTATGATGCCCAGGTCATCCAGAGCTACTTCAGCTCTGACGACAACCGCACCCAGAAGTTGATGGAAAACAACGCCAGCGGCTATGACCTCATCCTGGTGGCCGGCTTCGACCTGAAGCTGTATGCCAAACGGCGCTGGATTGCCCCGCTGGATCACACCCGGCTGCCCAACGTCCAGCACACCGCACCTGAATTGAAGA
Source organism: Pseudomonas sp. SJZ079 (assembly GCF_007993865.1). Taxonomy (GTDB): domain Bacteria; phylum Pseudomonadota; class Gammaproteobacteria; order Pseudomonadales; family Pseudomonadaceae; genus Aquipseudomonas. The sequence goes on from NZ_VIUH01000002.1 coordinate 361,616, forward strand.
ATGTCTTCGAGGCTGCCGATGCATACGGCGCCCCCTATACCTGGGGCACGGTCGGCATCGCCTACCGCAGTGACCTGGTGCAAACGCCCATCACCAGTTGGTTGCAGCTGTTCCGGCCGGCCCCCGAACTGCAGGGAAAAATAGCCATGATCGAAGACGCCAGGGAATTAATTGGCATGGGCCTCAAGGCCTTGAACCATTCCGCCAACAGCTCCGACCCCGATCAGCTCCGGGCGGCGGAGGCCCTGCTGCTGGAGCAGAAGCCCTACGTCCGCACCTATGACTACCTCGCCCTCGATGAGACCTCTCCACTTCTCAATGGCGACATCGTCGCCGCCCTGCTGTACAGCGGGGATGCCCTCATGCTGAAAGAACGCGATGAAAACCTGCGCTATGTCGTTCCTCAGGAGGGCAGCGCTATCTGGATCGACTATTTTGCCCTGGCCCGACAGGCGCAACATCCGGACCTGGCGTATGCCTTTCTCGACTTCATCAACGAGCCGAAACATGCTGCCCAGCAGGCACAGTTCATCCACTACGCGACGCCGAACCTGGCAGCCGAAGCATTGTTACCCGAAGCGTTTTTGCGTGATCCGATCATCTACCCTGACCAGGCTAACCTTAAATCCTCCGAGTTCTACACGCCTCAACCGGCTAAAGCCCTACGTTTACGCAACGCGATCAATGCTAGGGTGTTGCGTTAAGGTTTCGGCAACCATGGCTGCCGTGGCCTACCGCATCGAGGGGCTGACATGAAGTTGCGCACCCGCTTGCCATTGCTCGTCATACCGCTGATTGCCGGCCCGCTACTGCTGGCAGGTCTTCTGGCATTCATCGCGCTCCGGCAAAGCGCCGAGCAGAAAAGCACTGATCAAATCAGTGCACTGGTGTCACGGCTGGATGACCAGTTGCAACTGCTCAGTCATGTAGCCACCGCCAATATCGATATTTTCTCGGATGATCCCCTGGTTAAAAGCTACCTGCTGACCAGTGATGCAGAAGAACGCTACGACTTGTTACAACGCCCTTTGCTGCAAAAGCTCGCCAGTATTCAACGGGTTTATCCCGACTATTACGAGATCCGGATTCTGCAACCCGATGGCTTTGAAGACCTGCGCTTGCAGAACCGCGATCAACCCAATCTGACTGAAGAGGAGGCGGACAGCCCCGGGTTTCTGGCCATGCGTCACGCCGACCAGGACACCTTGGTGCGCATCGGCATCAACCCGGACAACCAGGAGCTGGCCCTGTACGTCTCTCGGCGCATCAGCTTGATCAACCCGGCATTCGAGTCCTTCAGCACCCCTCCCAAGCTGCGCGGCTACCTGAGCCTGACCATCAGCCTGCAATCGTTGCTGGAGAACCTGAGTCCCTCCCCCTGGCCCCAGGGCAGTCTCATCCTGACCGACGCGCAAGGCACCCTGCTCGCCGCCTCCCAGGAGATCGATAGCGCGCGCTTGCTCGGCGACTACGACCTGTCGCCAGGCATCACGGTGCTGCAGAGCAAAAGCCAGATCGACCTGCATGGCCAGTCGTACCAGCACCACGTCAAGTGCCTGATGGACGGCCTATGGTTGCACCTATTGATTCCCGAAGCGGACCTGTTCAAAGAGTCGCGGAATATTGGCCTGCTGGTGCTGTTGATCTGCCTGGTCGCCATTAGTATTTCGGTACCGCTGCTCCTGGTATTGATCCGCAATCGCTTCCTGAAGCCGGTCGAGCGCCTCAATCAGGCTCTGGCGGCCATGGGCAAGCAGTCCCAATTGATTCAGGTGCCGGTGCAGAGCGAGGACGAAATCGGCGAGCTGAGTCGCTCCTTTAACCGAATGAGCCTTGACCTGCATCAATCCAGCGAGCAGATCCATAACTTGGCCTTCAGGGACAGTCTCACCGGGCTGCCCAATCGCCTGATGTTCATCAAAACCCTGCGCCGTGAAATCGAAACCGCACGCCAGCGCCGGGGGCGTTTCGCCTTGTTGTTTCTCGACCTGGACAACTTCAAACACGTTAACGACACCCTGGGCCACCCAGCCGGAGACCAACTGCTGATCAAGGTGACTGAGATCTTCCAGTCCAACCTGCGCGGTTATGACTACCTGAGCCGCCCCGTCGGTATCGAAGTCGACCGGGATATGGCTCGCCTGGGCGGCGATGAATTCACCCTGCTGCTCAACCATCCAGAAGCCGAGCACCTGGCCGGCCCCGTAGCCGAACGGGTGATCAAGGCGCTGTCTGAGCCTATCGACCTCGATGGCACGGCCTGCTACGTGGGCTGCAGCGTCGGCATTGCCATCTATCCCGATGACGGTAGAACGGTGGAGGACCTGGTCAAACATGCCGACCTGGCGATGTATCAGGCGAAAGCCAGAGGCAGGAGCACCTATCAGTTTTTCTCCAGCGCCATTGCTGCGCACTCTCAGCAACGCGTGCTTCTGGACCAGCGGTTACACACCGCCGTCGAAACGCTCAACTTCCAGCTGCACTATCAACCGATCATCGATAGCCGCAGCATGCGAGTGGTGTCTGTTGAGGCGTTAATCCGCTGGAACGATCCTGAATTAGGCCAGGTACCTCCGGATCGGTTCATTCCTCTGGCCGAGGAAAATGGTCTGATCTTGCCCATTGGCGCCTGGGTAATGGAGGAGGCTGCCCGCCAGTTGGCGGCATGGAAGAAGGCCGGTCTTCCCCCGCTGCGGGTGGCCATCAACGTTTCCAGCCTGCAACTGGGCCAATCGGGCTTCGCTCGACAGATCACCCAGGTCTTGAACAAGTACCAGTTGTCTGCCGGTGATCTTTATGTGGAGTTGACCGAGACCGCGGTACTACAAGGGCGCGAACAGGTACTGGAGAACCTCTACGCGTTGCGTTCACTCGGCATACAGATTGCGCTCGACGACTTCGGCACCGGCTACTCCTCGCTGAGTTATCTGCAGACGCTGCCTATCGATATCCTGAAAATCGACCGTAGCTTCATTCTCAACCTGCAAGAGAACAACAACGGCGTGATTCTCTCGGCCATCATCACCATGGCTCACTCGCTGGGCATGCAGGTGGTCGCCGAGGGGGTCGAGGATCACGACCATCTGGCCTTCCTGATTGCCGAAGGTTGCGACCTGCTCCAAGGCTACCTGTTCAGTACACCCCTCCCCGCGGGCGAGATTGAACGACTCCTCAACCTGCCGCTGCCCGAAGTCATATAGCGAGCGGGGCGGTCTACCGCCCACACCCGCCGCCCCCATCAGGATTGACATGGCGAGCTAGCCGGAGAAAACCCGGGGACGGATTCCCGGAGTGCAGCCGGGCTACGGCGGGCACCGGCCAACGCCATAGCGGCTCGCTCAGCGCGCGGTTCGCAGCCATTGCAGATACTCGGGGCTCTCGCCTATCGAGTTATGGTCCTTGCCCGCGATGACCTTGAGCGAGGCCACACCGGGGGCGAAATGCGCCAGAAGCCGCTCGGTGCTCGCGCGTGGGACGACCTTGTCGTGCTCCGCCGCGAGCAACAGGGTCGGCACGGCGATGTGCGGCGCGTACTTCCAGGACTCGAACTTGTCCTTGAGCAGCCACTGCACCGGAAACATCGGGAACTGCCGTGCGGCGAGCTCTTGCAGGCTGTTGTAAGGCGTGATCAGGATCAGCCGCGCGGCGGGACGTTGGCTGGCAAGGCGTACCGCGACCCCCGAACCCAGACTGCGGCCCACCACCACGATACGCGCATGGGCGGCGTGCACCCGGTCGAACAAGGCCAGGGCATCGCGCTGGATGGCCTCCTCGGAGGGTGACCCGGAGCTGCCGCCGTAGCCCCGGTAGTGCAGCAGGTAGAGCGCCTGATCAGGAAATGCCTGGGCGAACTCGGGCAGATTCAACGAGACGTCCTCGGCGTTGCCGCCGAAGTAGATCAAGGCATTAGGCCCGTCATGCGGCCTGACCGAAACCAGCACCTCGGCGTCGCCTACCGGCAACTGTAGCGTCGTAGCCGGGGTCGCGATGGCACGCGGTTGCGGGAAGTAGATCAACGCACGCTGAAACGCGAACAGGGCAACGCAGGCCAGCAGGTAGAGGGCGGCAAGCACTGCCAGAAGCGAAACCATGCGTGGCATACAGCTAACTCCTATTCAGAACCATAGGGACGGCGTCACTCAATGCCCGCAGACACTAACAGCAGTCTCACCCTAGCGCGCCCCAAGGATCGAACCAGCAGACGGCATCGCCGGACTGCCTGCGCACCTCCACGGTAAAACCGCCGTACGCTCAGCCAGCAAAAACCGCCCCAGCGGGCGGTTTTCTATGGTGTGTCGTTTGTCTGAGGCCTCACCGGGATGACGGGGTGAGGGGGTGCCTGCATTCAGTCTTTACCCAAGGCCTGCTGATTTTCCAGGAAGTCCTCTTGCAGCAGGGCGTCGGTGGGTTCTTCACTGGGCTCTTGCAGGCGTCCGGTCGACACCACCTTGGCGTCGAGCTTGCCCATCAGATGTTCGAGGGCGTGGCGCATTTTTTCCGCGGCGCCGTCCACGGCGGCCCCCAGGTCTGCGGCTTTGTGGGTCACCGAGATGGACTGATGGCCTTTAGGCCGGGCCTCGATCTGACAGCGCTTATCGTCGGGACCGGACTTTTGCGCGTTTTCGTCGGTGATATGCACGACGACTCGCGTCAGCAGCTCCTCGAAGTACTCGAGTTTGTCCATCACTGCCGAACCTACCCACTCCTGAAGCCGGGCACTGCCTTCAATCTGATTAGTGTGCACTTGTACTTGCATAGGGCTTCTCCGTGATGACGTGTGTGCTTTCGAGGCTTTGTGGCTGTCGAGGTTCAGGCTAACCGAATATTCTTCTGTCGGGGACTCCGCGAAAAGAATCGGAATAATTTAACTGGCCGCCGAACAACCATGGTCCGCGGACATGCAGCCACCGTACACATGCGCAGCCCACGCCACGAACAGGCCCCATCGGCCGATGGCTTTGGGCAGCGGACGGACTGCACGCCCTCCTGAGCAAAATGGTCTTTGCTTGCTTGAGTGAACATGACGCAGTGGAGTCGATATGACCCTGGCAACCTGGGAGCTGCTGTCCTACATCGTCACCGTGGTGGCCTTGCCATTCGCCATTGGCGTGTTCCTCTTCGAGCAACGCAAGGCGCATGAGAACGAGGAAGAGGCCACGTGGCAGCAGATCTCCGACGCCTATATCGACTTCCTCGAGGTGGTGCTGGCCAACCCCGACCTCAAGCTGCGCAGCCAGCGCGCCACCCCCGACCTGAGCGACGAACAACGGGAACGCATGCTGGTGATCTTCGACATGCTGATCTCATTGTTCGAGCGCGCCTACCTGCTGGTCTTCGACGCGCAGATGAACGAGAAGCGACGGCGCCGCTGGCACTCCTGGGAGGACTACATGCGCGAATGGAGCCGGCGCGAGGACTTTCGCGAACGGCTACCGGAACTGCTGCGTGGCGAAGACCCGGATTTCGCCCTGTACCTGCAGCGCCTGGCCGAGGAGGAAGCGCCTTAGCACGGCATTGCCGCGTCCCGGCCTGGATTGCCAGCGAACTCACCGCCTAGCACGTCACACAGCCCCATTGAGCGCTCACCGCTTGGCGGTCGAGTCTGGGCCGACAATAAGCGCCAACTGGCCGCCTGCGAGCTTTACCCCAACCCGGCTCGCAACTAGCCTTGCTCGCGTCGATTGCCATCGAGTTTCCCGCCCGTGAAGGTTTTTCTGGCCGTGTTGATAGGCATGCTACTCAGCGCCCCGGCTTGGGCCTTCACCCTGTGCATTGAAGACATCGACTATCCACCTTTCACGCTCAGTAACCAGCGCGGCGAGGCAATGGGCCTGCTGCCCGAGATGGTGCAGCTGGCAGCGGCCGAGAACGATGCTGTTATCACGCTCCTGCGTTACCGGTGGAAGCGCTGTATCGACAAGCTGCGCAAAGGCCAAGTCGACGCACTGCTGGCCGCCATTTGGTCACCCGAGCGCGATGCCTGGGGCGCGTTTCCAAAATATCCCGACCAGCCCTTGGCCACCCCCGACCGCCGCTTGCGCCTGTGGCGAGAAGAATACCGGGTGTTCGTACCGCGCCAGGGCACGCTGCGTTACGACGGGGAGCATTTCACTGGCCTGCAAACCGGCATCGGCGCGCCTCCCGGCTATGTCGTCTGGCAACGCCTGAAAGACGCCGGCGTGCTGAGCGACAGCGTGCTGCAACCCAAGACGGGGCTGCGCCTGGTGGCCTTGAATCGGCTGGATGGTTACGTCGCCGAATCCAGCATCGGCCTGCATCAACTCCAGGCCCTGGGCTTCAGCGAGCAGGTCAACATGCTGCCGCAGCTCTACCATGCAGATGACGCCTACCTGGTGTTCTCCCATCAGTTTCGGCGCACGCAGCCGCAGTTGACCCAGGCGATCTGGCAATCGCTGGGTAAAATCCGCCGCCAGCACGGCAAACGGCTACTGACCAAGTACCGCAACCCCTAGAAGGCATGGGGCGGACTTGCTGCCGGGCGTCGTTCCAGAGAACTGCATTCGCCCCTGCTGCCCCTGCCCCGCTGCCCTCCGACTGGCAAACCGACGTTCACCCTGCGAAGTGACCTTGTAACGCTTTGCGCCGAACCGAGCCCCGTAACCCGGGCTTTGCGCCACGATGGCGAAGTCGTTATTCAGGCCCAGTCCGAGCAAGCACGGTTTTATTGCGATTTGCACTAATCGAGCGGCGCGGTGGGGTGTATCTTGAAACCAAGGACAGTTGCAGGGAGGGCCCTAGCCAATGGTGATGAGGAGTACGACGAATCTTCCATTCAGCACCCGCGTCATACTGCACGCTGGCGAAATCGCTAAGACTCAGGATGTACGTGTAACCCCGGAGCAGATGATTCAGGCCGTGGATGCCGGCCAACAGCGTGTGAACACGCAAGACCGCGTAAATTGCGCGTAGCCGCAGCAAGCGTAAGGCAAAATCGTACACAGTGAACCAGTTGAACACCTCCCTGGCCATGCGTCAGGACAGCCACCGCGCTGATCAAGACCCGTTCGAACTGGAAGAGCTTGGCGAACCGACGCTGCACCCTGGAATAGACCAGGCGGCTAGCAACCTCGTTCAGGTGCAGCTACCAGGCACCACCCGGTTACGGCCGAGACGACCACTGGCAATCACCAGCGTCGCCTCGGCAACAACCACCTCCCTAGCCCCCCGAACTCAAGCCCGGCACTGCATGGCGCCCAAGGCGCGGTTGGCGGTTGCCTGAGGCAATCGCAGTGCAGCTCTGTGCGCGGCAGCGGCACTTGCAACCGCTGAGCGGTTGAACGTAAAAAGGCGTGCCATTGGCACGCCCCTGAACCTTGCATCAACCGCTTAGAACCGGTCGCGAATTACCACTTCGTCGAACGGCAACTTGCCGATGCGCGGTTTCGGCTCCACGGCACGCTTGCCCACGGCGACCATCAAGCCGATGACGTAATTCTCCGGCAGGTTGATCAGTTTGGCCACGGCGTCGAAGTCGAAGCCGTCCATCGGGCAGGAGTCGAGGCCCTTACCGCGCGCGGCGAGCATCAGGGTTTGCGCCTTGAGGCGGCAGCTGCGCATGGTCTCATCGCGCTGCACCTGCGGTTTGTCGCGGTAGTAGAGGTCGATAGCGCCGGCCATGTAGTCCTGCACCTCTTGCGGTGCGCCCTGCCAGACGCGGGCGACGTTTTTTTCCCAGCTGTCGAGCTGGGCGCACACCACCACCAGCATCGAAGCCTCGGTGACCTGGGCCTGGCCCCACGCGACTTCGCGGATCTGCTCGCGCAGGGCGGGGTCGCTGACTTCGACGAAGCGCACATGCTGCAAGTTGAAGGCCGAGGGGGCCAGCAAGGCCAGTTGCAGCAGCTCGTCCTTCTCCTCACGGCTGAGGCTGAAGGTCGGCTCATAGCCTTTGACGGCGCGGCGACTGCGGATGGCTTCTTCGATATCTATGGTGACTCCTGAGAATGCGTGGCCGGTAAGAAGCCGCGCATGCTAAGTAGTCGCTCGCGGTCATACCAGGCGTCTTTGCCAATGAAACTTATCGACAGAATCGATTGGTCCACGACGCCAGCCGAAAGCCAGCCAGGCTGTACGTCCCTGCGCGGCCAGACTGATCGGCACAGCGCGCCTACTCGGTAACCGAGGCTAAAGCCCGCCCCGCGCGCGGGCGTCACACCACTCACGCACCGCGGCATAGGGGTAGCGTTCCAGCGCGGCAAACCCCTGAATGCTGCGCGCCTTGAGCTTGCTGAACAGCGGCACGCTGATGCCGCAGAGAAAACGGGTCAGGCACTCGGCGCTCGGTGTAGCGCCTTTCAGCTCAGCATGCCGTTCGCTAAAGCGCCCGCACAAGGTATGCAGGTCGTGTTCGGTCAACGGCGACAGTGCTGGCGGCTGCGGCAGATGGGCGACCCGACCGTGGCACACCGAACAGTGGCCGCAGCGTTGTGGGGCCTGTGCATCGCCGAAGTAGCGCGCCAGACGCTGACTCAGGCACTGTTCGCTGGCGAACAATTCGAGCATGGCGTGGATGCGCGCAATTTCACTGCGTTCCTGGTGTTTGAAGTAACCATGCAGCTCGGCACTGAGGGTCGCGGGGTCGAAACCGCCATCGAGCAGCGCATAGACCTCGGTCATCTGCTTGCTTTCCAGCTCGATCCAGCCCTGCTCCTGAAAGTAGTCCAGCGCCTTGACCACTCGGCCGCGCTCGGCCTGATGCTGCTGGTAGAGCCTGTCGAAATCCACGGTGCACCAGGTGCGCGCGCGGCTGGAGCTGTTGACCACGGCCTCGACGAACTGCCGACGCTCGCCGGCGAACCTGGCCAGCAAAGCCTCGGGCTCGCACAGGTATTTGAAGCGGTATTCGGCGAAGTAGGCGTAGCGCGGAGCGATGATACCGCGCAGTTCCAGCTGCACCAGCAGGGTTTTCAGCGGCAGCTGACGGATATTGCTGTGGTCGGCCAAGGCGCCCAGCATCAGCTCCCACTCAGCGCCGTGGTGCTGATCAGGCGCAGCGGCGGATAACAGCTCGTCGAGCACGCAGCGAATGCCGACCTGCTCCGGTGTGTCGCCGTAGACGAAGTTTTCCAGCACGTTGAGGCTATCGCGGTTGGCCAACACCAGGCAATCGGACGGCTGACCATCGCGCCCGGCCCGGCCGATCTCCTGACTGTAGTTCTCGACGGATTTCGGCAGGTCGAAGTGCACCACGTTGCGGATGTCGCTCTTGTCGATGCCCATGCCGAAGGCGATGGTGGCGACGATGCAGTTGAGCTGGCCGCCCATGAACTGGCGCTGGATCGCCTCGCGCTGCTCATGGACCATGCCGGCATGGTAGGCGCTGGCAGGAATGCCGCGCTGCGCCAGGTGCTCGGCGACCTGCTCGGCGGTCTTCTGCTGGGTGACGTAGACGATGCTCGGCTGCCCGGCTTTGCCTGACAGCCACTCGACCAGGCGACGCTGCTTGTCGCGGCCGCTGACCGGCTCGACCAAGAGGTTGAGGTTGGCCCGGTAGAAGCCGGTAGTGACCACATCCGCCGCGGCGATGGCGAACTTGCTCTGCATATCGGCGATCACCGGCGGCGTCGCCGTGGCGGTGAGCAGCAGTACCTGAGGAATGCCGAACTGGCGCTGGTAGTCGGGCAACTTGAGGTAGTCCGGGCGGAAGTTGTGGCCCCATTCGGAGATGCAGTGCGCTTCGTCCACCACCAGCAGGGAAATCGGCACCTGAGCGATGAAGTGGCGAAAGCGCTCGTTCTTCAGCCGCTCCACCGAGATCATCAAAATTTTCAACTCGCCGGATTTGGCCTTGGCCATGGTGGCGCTGGCCTGTTCGCGGCTCTGCGCCGAATCGATGCTGGCGGCGCTGATGCCGCGCTTGTGCAGAAACGCCAGCTGGTCCTGCATCAGCGCCAGCAGCGGCGAAACCACCAGGGTCAGGTGCGGCAGGTGCAACGCCGAGAGCTGGTAGCACAGCGACTTGCCCGACCCCGTGGGGAAGATCGCCGCCGCCGAGCGCCCGGCCAATACCGCACTGATTGCCGCTTCCTGGCCGGGGCGAAATTGTTGATAGCCGAAGACACGCTCGAGGGTGCTGTACATAGGGTGTCACTCCATTGACCGCAGGGCCGGTGACCTTAGCGCGGCGGGGTGGGCAAAGCCAACTGGCTTGCGTGGGAGCGGCCTTGGCCGCGATGGCGGCACTTAGCGCCTGCCCCTCCGTTCGCTGCAGAGCCGATCGCCGGTGTAGAGCCGAGACCGGTACCGGGCAAAATAAAAAAGCCGCCCGGAGGCGGCTTTCTCGATCAACCCGACGCGGCTTAGAGCTGCGGGCCGGCGTCACGGATGGCAGCAGATACATCGAACTTCTTGAAGTTTTCGATGAACTGCTGGGCCAGACCTTTGGCGGCTTCGTCGTAGGCGTTCTGGTCTGCCCAGGTATTGCGCGGGTTGAGCAGGCTGGTTTCGACGCCCGGTACCGAAGTCGGCACGCTGAGGTTGATGATCGGCAGCTGCTCGGTCTCGGTACCGATCAGCGCGCCGCTCTGGATCGCGGCAATCACGCCACGGGTAGTCGGGATATTGAAACGCTTGCCGACGCCGTAGCCGCCGCCGGTCCAGCCGGTGTTGACCAGGTAGACCTTGGAGCCGAAGCCCTGGATACGCTTGATCAGCAACTCGGCGTATTCGCCCGCCGGACGTGGGAAGAACGGCGCGCCGAAGCAGGTGGAGAAGGTCGACTTGATGCCGCCGCCCGAGCCCATTTCGGTGGAACCGACCAGCGCGGTGTAGCCGGACAGGAAGTGGTAGGCCGCCTGCTCTTCGTTGAGGATCGACACCGGCGGCAATACGCCGGTCAGGTCGCAAGTCAGGAAGATCACCGCATTCGGCTCACCCCCGAGGTTACGCTCGGAGCGCTTCTCGACGTGACTCAGCGGGTAAGCGGCGCGGCTGTTCTGGGTCAGGCTGTCGTCGGCGTAATCGGCGACGCGATTGTCGTCGAGCACCACGTTTTCCAGCACGGCGCCGAAGCGGATGGCCTTCCAGATCACCGGCTCGTTCTTCTCGGACAGGTCGATGCACTTGGCATAGCAACCGCCTTCGATGTTGAACACGCTGCCGACGCCCCAGCCGTGCTCGTCGTCGCCGATCAGGTAACGGCTCTCGTCGGCGGACAGGGTGGTCTTGCCGGTGCCGGACAGGCCGAAGAACAGGGTAACGTCACCGTCTTCGCCAATGTTGGCGGCGCAGTGCATCGGCAGCACGTCGGCGTCCGGCAGCAGGAAGTTCTGCACCGAGAACATGGCTTTCTTCATCTCACCGGCGTAGCGCATGCCGGCGATCAGAACTTTCTTGGCGGCGAAGCTGATGATCACGCAACCGTCTGAGTTGGTGCCGTCACGCTCGGGCACACACTCGAAGTTTGCGACGTTGAGCACTTGCCATTCGGCTTTGGCGCCCTGGTTGTACTGCTCCGGCTCGATGAACAGGCAACGGCCGAAGAGGTTCTGCCAGGCGGTGGCGGTGGTCATCTTGACCGGCAGGTAGTGCGCCTCGGCGGCGCCTACATGGACATGCGAAACGAAACTGTCTTGGGCGTCGGAGAAGGCCTGCACACGCTCCCAGAGCGCATCGAACTTGTCGGCGGGGAACGGACGGTTGATCGGGCCCCAGGCAATTTTTGCCTCGCTGCTCGGCTCCTGCACGATAAACCGGTCGGCCGGCGAGCGCCCCGTGCGATGGCCGGTGCGCACAACCAGCGCGCCACTGGCGGCCAGCTCGCCTTCACCGCGACGGAGGGCTTCTTCGACCAGTTGAGCGGCGCTGATGTCGGTATACACGGCGGTATTGGCTTGCGTCATGTGGGTCCCCGTCGGCCCAGCGGCCGAGTCTTCCAAACGTTTTGTAGTAAAGGTCAGAGCACTACTACAGCGAAAAAAGTGCGCTGGATTATGCCAGAAAAGCCAGTGGCGGGTGCAGCCTCTGATCAGACCAGCCCGCCCCAGGCTGCGTCAATTAGCCTCAGTGGCGGGTATCGGAAGGCGCATCACTGCCACCTCCGGCGAACAACTGGCCGACATCGGCGGCATCGAAGGCGTAGCGCTGATTGCAAAACTGGCAATCGATCACCACGCTGCCGGCGTGTTCGCTCAGCAGCAGCTCGGCGTCGGCCTGGCCTAAACTGACCAGCGCTTTGGCCGAACGTTCACGCGAGCAACTGCAGCGAAATTGCAGTGCACGTGGCTCGAACAGGCGCAGCGGCTCTTCATGATAGAGGCGGTGCAGCAGGGTCTCATTGTCCAGACCGAGCAGTTCTTCGGTCTTCAGGGTGTCCGCCAGGGTCACCACGTGCTGCCAGCTGGCTTCACGCTCCTCGGCCTCTTTCAGGCGGTCGGCCGGCAGCTGTTGCAATAGCAGGCCGCGGGCACGCTGACCATCGGCGCAGAGCCAGAAACGCGTGGGCAATTGCTCGGAAGTGGCGAAATAATTGCTCAGGCAATCGGCCAAGGTCGGCCCCGCCAGCTCGACGATACCCTGATAGCGCTGGCCATGCTTGGGATCGACGGTCATCGCCAGCACGCCGTCCGGCATCAACTCGGCCAGACCGGCGTCGGCCGCGATCTGCTCTGCCTGGTAACGGGCAATGCCGCGCAGCTCGCCGGCACTGGAGCACTCGACCATCAACAGCGGCACCGCGCCGCTGGAGCGCGCCTGCAATACCAGCAGGCCGTCGAACTTCAGCGTACCCAGCAACAGGGAGGCGGCCGCCAGCAGCTCGCCGAGCAGCTGGGCGACCGGCTGTGGGTAGGAGTGCTTGGCCAGGACGTGCATGTAGCTGTCGGTCAAACCGACCAGCTCACCGCGCACATCGGTGTCATCGAACAAGAAGCGTTGGGAAAAATCAGGCATGCCGAATTCGCAGAATGTGACCAGGCCGGCGATTTTAGGCGTAAACGACAAACCGACCAAGGGCCTCTTATCTATCGGTCGCCCAGAGCAGGGCTATTGACCCCGGCGCCAGGCACCGTCGACGGACACCGGAATCGGAGGGTACATGGCAACAGCCCAGTCCTCGCGGCGAGTAAAAGAGGCCTTGCCACGCGGCTCAGTCATCGCTGCGAAACTGATGGATCTGCCGACGTTGTTTCTTGGTCGGCCGGCCATCGGTCTGCACGCCTAAGGCCCCGGCTTTGCGCAGCGCCGCGGCCTGCTCGCGGCGCACGATGCTCTCGGCGGTCTCGCTATACAGCGCCTGAGCCTGTGGCGCGCCACGGCGCACGACAGACAGTTCCAGAATCACCACGGTGCGCTCCTCGAAGCCACTGCGGATCTGCAGTTCATCGCCGACCCTCGGCTCCTTGCTCGGTTTGCAGCGCTCACCACGGCAATGCACCTTGCCGCCCTCGATCGCCGCCTTGGCCAGGGCGCGAGTCTTGAAGAAGCGAGCGGCCCACAGCCACTTATCCAGGCGTACCTTGTCGTCGTCTTTATCGCTCATGAGTGCTCCCGGCGGCTATGCATGACGCCCATGATAAGGCCGCTACGGCAAAGCGCACGCCCGACGAGCGGATGCGCTTTTCACAGGGGCCAACTAGAATGCCCGCAATAGCCTAGGGATTCCGCCGTGAAGACGTTTGACCATCTCTCCGTGATTGGCCTGCGTGAATGGATTGCCCTGACCGAGTGGGGCATAACGGGGCTGCGCGCGAAGATCGACACGGGCGCCAGCACCTCGACCTTGCACGCCAGCGACATCGTCCAGTTCGACCGCAATGGCAAGCCTTGGGTACGTTTCATCGCGCATCTCGGCACCCTGAAGCAACTGCGCCATCGTCATTGCGAAGCGCCACTGGCGGCGGTCAAGACCATCAGAAGTTCCACCGGCCATGTGCAGACCCGCTACGTGATCCGCACCCACCTGGCACTCGGCGACCGCAACTGGCCAGTGGATTTCACCCTGACCTGCCGCAAAGCCATGCGTTATCGCGTACTCCTCGGCGCCAAGGCGCTGGTTGACGGTCAGCTGGTGGTCAACCCGGCCCTTACCTACGTGCAAGACACTCCCACGCTCCCAGAGACCCCAGATAAATCATGAAAATTGCCGTGCTGTCGCGCAACCCGCGCCTATATTCCACAAGCCGCCTGGTCGAAGCCGGCCAGGAGCGCGGCCATGAGATGGTGGTCATCGACACCCTGCGCGCCTACATGAACATCGCCAGCCACAAACCGCAGATCCACTACCGCGGCGAACCGCTGGAAGGCTTCGACGCGGTGATCCCGCGCATCGGCGCCTCGGTCACCTTCTACGGCTGCGCGGTGCTGCGCCAGTTCGAGATGATGGGCGTGTTCCCGCTCAATGAATCGGTGGCGATCAGCCGCTCGCGCGACAAGCTGCGCTCGCTGCAGCTGCTCTCGCGTCGTGGGGTCGGCCTGCCGGTGACCGGCTTCGCCCACTCGCCGGACGACGTTCCCGACCTGATCCAGATGGTCAACGGCGCGCCGCTGATCATCAAGCTGCTGGAGGGTACCCAGGGCATCGGCGTGGTGATGTGCGAAACGCAACAGGCCGCCGAATCGGTGATCGAGGCCTTCATGGGCCTCAAGCAGAACATCATGGTGCAGGAGTACATCAAGGAGGCCGGCGGCGCGGACATTCGCTGCTTCGTGATCGGCGACAAGGTGATCGCGGCGATCAAGCGCCAGGCCAAGCCCGGCGAGTTCCGCTCCAACTTGCATCGAGGCGGCAGCGCCAGCCTGATCAAGATCACCCCGGAAGAGCGCATGACGGCGATTCGTGCGGCCAAGATCATGGGCCTGAGTGTTGCCGGCGTCGACATCCTGCGCTCCAACCACGGTCCGCTGGTGATGGAAGTGAACTCCTCGCCGGGCCTGGGCGGCATCGAGAACACCACCGGCAAGGACGTCGCCGGCCTGGTGATCCAGTACTTGGAGAAGAACGTCAGCCCGCACCGCACGCGCACCAAGGGCCAGGGCTGATCAGCTTACCAAGCGCCCTCCTGAACATGCCTGCCAGCTCGGCTGATCCGGCAGCCACTTGGGCTACCCCCGTAGCGGATTGCCTGTTTCAGGCCCCCACTCCGCGTGCGCCTGCATCCACTCGAGCAACTCGGCCTCTGCCAGAGGCCGACTGAAATAATAGCCTTGCCCCAGAGAGCAGCCATGCTGGCGCAGAATCTCCAGCTGCGCGTGGCTTTCGATACCTTCGGCAATGCACGCCAGGCCCAGATTGCGGGCGATCACCAGAATGGTTTGCACCAGCATCAGGCCGTTGCTATCGCCTTCCATATCCTGGGTGAAGCTGCGATCGATTTTCAGACGATCCAACGGCAGACGCTTGAGGTAGGTCAACGAGGAGTACCCCGTGCCGAAGTCGTCGATGGCGAAATGCACGCCGAGCGCCCGTAGCGCCTGCATATTGGCGATGCACAGGTCGACATCTTCGAGCAGCACGCCTTCGGTGATTTCCAGTTCCAGCGCGCTGGCCGGCAGGCAGTGGCGATGCAGACAGGCACGAATGCGCTCGACACAACCGACCTGGCGCAACTCGCGCGGGCTGAGGTTGACCGCCACCACCAACTGCGGCCAGCTCGGCAGCCAGCGCGCCAGCGCGGCGCAGCTCTGCTCCAGCACCCAATGGCCCAGCTCCTGGATCAAGCCGGTTTCTTCGGCCAGCGCAATGAACTGCCCAGGCAGGACTTCGCCGCGCTCCGGGTGCTGCCAGCGCACCAACACCTCGACGCCGGCGACGCGTCCGCCGGCCAACTCCAGCTGCGGTTGGAACACCAGACGCAGCTGATCGCGCTGCATGGCCTGACGCAACTCGCTTTGCAGCTGCAGGCGCTGGTCGATAGCCGCTTGCATGGCCGGAGCGAAAAAGTGCAGGTCGTTGCGCCCCGCATGCTTGGCCCGGTACATGGCGGTGTCCGCCTGCTTCAACACGTCGGCGGCAACTTGGCTGCCGAGCGGATGCAGGGCGATGCCGATGCTGGCGCTGATCGACAACTCATGACCGTCGACCCAGTAGCTGCCACTGAGGCTCTTCAGCAGTTTCTTTGCCGTCAGTGCGGCATATTCGCCGGCCAGTTGCGGGTCGCTGTCGAGCGCTTCGAGCAACACCACGAACTCATCGCCGCCCATCCGCGCCAAGGTGTCTTCGGCGCGCAAGCTGCCCGCCAAACGCGCTGTCACCTCACGCAACAGCCCGTCGCCGACCAGGTGACCGAGGCTGTCGTTGACCGTCTTGAAGTGATCCAGATCGATAAACAGCAACGCGCCCAGACAACCCTCGCGCCACTCGCGGTTCATCGCATGCTGCAGACGGTCGAGCAGCAGGCGTCGATTGGGCAGGCCGGTCAGCTCATCGCTGTAGGCCAGGCGCTCGATCTCACGCTGATAGCGCTGCCGCTCGGAGATGTCGGTGACGCTGCCGCGAATCAGCAGCTGATCGCCCGGCATGCGCACCAGGCGCACCTCGCAGGAGATCTGTCGACCGGCGCTGTCCCGGTGCAGCCAGTCGAACACCGGCGCCTCGCCGGCAATCGCCGCTTTCAGGTAGACCTTGCCAACCTCCGCCGAGGCCTGGCCGTCGGCCTGCCTCTGCGGGCTCAGATCGAGTGGCACCTTGCCCAGCAACTCCTCGCGGGTATAACGGAACAGGCGCAGGGCGTTCTCATTGACATCGACCATGCCGCCGTCCGGGGTGAACAGCACGATCGCTTCCGGCGCGTGCTCGACAAGGGTGCGGTAACGCGCCTCGGCCTCTCGGCGGGCACTGATGTCTTCGACCAGCAACAGGAACATGCTCACCCGGCCATTGGCATGTCGCACGGCGCGCAAATTAAGCCGGGTATAGACCAGCGAACCGTCCGGCCGCAGGAAGCGCTTGTCCAGCTCATAGCCTTCGCGCGCACCACTGAGCACCTCGTCCAGCAGCTTTCGCTCAACGGCCAGATCCTCCGGCGGCGAAAGGCTGGCCCAACTACTGGCCATCAACTGCTGGCGCGAGCGCCCCAGAATACTGCACAGTTTGAAGTTGACTTCATCCCAAGAGTAATCGGGATTAGTCAGCGCCATGCCAATCAAGGGTGCCTCGAAGAACAGACGCAAGCGTTCGTCGCGCTCATGCAGTTGTTGTTCGGCGCGCTTGTGCGCGCTGATGTCCTGAATGGCCCCGTACACCCGGATCAGCCGGCCATCATCGCGATCGGCCAGGCCGTTGATGCGCACCCAGCGACTCTTGCCCTTGGCGGTCAGCAGGCGGACTTCGATATCGAACTGATCGAGTCCGTCGAGCAGCTGCTGCAGGGTGTTTTCCGCCAGCCCCCGACCACTGCCATCCAGATAATCCAGGGCCCGCGCAAATGATGGCGCCCCCGCGTAGGGGTCCAGCTCGTAAATGCGAAAACAGCCCGCGCTCCAGTACATGCTGTCGTCGGCCAGGGTCAGCACCCAACCGCCCAGGTCGGCGATGTCTTCGGTCTGGCTGAACAGGTAACTCTGCAGCAGCAGCTCTGCGCGTTGCGCCGCCATGTCCGTAGCCAGTTGCTCGCGCTCGGTCACATCATGCTGCAGCGAGATGAAATGGCTGATGCCTTGCGCGTCATACATAGGCGCCAGGATCAGCTCGTTCCAGAACAACTGGCCGTCCTTGCGGTAATTGCGCAGCACCACCTGGCAGGCCGCACCAGCATCCATGGCCCGGCGCAGCTGGGCCAGCCCCGGCTGCTGCCGATCGTCCCTCAGCAGGAAGCGGTCATTGCTGCCGAGGCTCTCCTCCCGGCTGTAGCCGGTGATCCGCTCGAACGACGGGTTGCAGTAGATCAACGGCAGGTCGGCCTGGCGCGCATCGGCAATGCTCACCCCCAGCGGGCTGGCCTCCAGCGCCAGGTTGGCCAGCGCCAATTGCTGGCGCATCTGCGTACTCTGTGCCAGAGCCATACGCAGATCGCTCAGGCTGCGACCGCCCAACAGGGTCGCAAGCATGAACAGCAGCGCACTCAGGTGCAGTTCCAGGCGTTGTGGGTCGAACCAGGCCACGGCGCCATCGAGCCCGCGCAGCAGCGGTAGAGCCAGCAGCATCAAGGCGCTCAAGGCCGCCGCAGATAGAGCGCCAGGCAGGCCCCAGAGCAACGTCAGCGCCAGCATCAGCAGGCCCAGCAACGGCAAACTCAGGCTCAGGGACAGCAAGCCGAGCAACCAGGGTAGGATCAGCAGCAGGCCGAGCAGCAACGGCCAGGGCGGCAGCTGTTTCAAGGCCGTCGGCAGCTGTTCGAGGCCTTCGCCCCATCCCGCCTGCAACCAGCCACGACGGCGCAGCCAGGGACTCAGGTAGGTCAACAGCGGCGTGGCAATCACCAGCGCGGTCAGGCTATCGGCCAGCCACAGGGTCACACTGGCCGCGACCACATCGCTCGTGGCCGGATGGCCGCTGAGCCATAGGTTGGCCTGCAGCCCCAGGCTCAGCAACAGCGCCGGCAGCAATACGCCGAGCAGCATGAAACGCAGTAGATGGGCGACATCGGGTAAGGCCACATCGAACGCACGGCGCCGCAACAAGAGCCAGGCCAGGCCGACGCCGAGGGTTTCCGGCAGCGCATAGAGTGGCGCCCAGCGCCAGCCCAGGCCCCACAACGGGAGACTCAACAAGGCATTGAGGTAAAGCGCCGGCAGCACCCGCGGCCCCCACCACAAGCCGAGCACCAGACCGAGCGCAAAGGGCAGGTACCAGATCGCCGCCCCGTCGGTGAACTGGGTGGCCAGGGAAAGCCAGGTAGCCAGATGGAACAGCGGCAGCGGCAGCCACCACGTCCAATTAGGCAATCGGTCGGGAACGGCGGGCATGCTGACCTCATCTCATTGCGCTGAGTCAGCATAGTTCAGCGTCATGCTGGGGGCCGCCCGACGGGCTCACTGCATCTGACAAGACGCTGCAGTGTTAAATGCCGTTAAGCCGCGTCGCGCGGCAGCAGCAGCCCCAGCGGCAAGCAGACCCGCGCCTCCAGGCCGCCACCGGAACGGTTGCGCAGCTCGACACTGCCACCGTGCAGGGCGGCAATGCGTTTGACGATGGCCAGCCCCAGCCCGGCGCCTTGCCCGCCGCGGGCGCGGTCGCCGCGAATGAAGGGGTTGAAGATGGTGTCCAGCTCCGCCGCCTCGATGCCGGCGCCGCGATCCAGCACGCTGAGCACCAGGTAGGGCGCCCCGTGATCGCCGGAAATGTAGACGGCCACCTCGACGGCATTACCGCCGTAGCGCAGCGCGTTCTCGATCAGGTTGACCAACAGGCGCTTGATCGACACCCGCCGCAGCGGAAACCGCGGCACCGCTTCCAGGCATAGACGCACCTGTTCACGCTGCTGGTTATAGGGCGCCACCACTTCGCGAATCAGTTCGAGCAGGTCGAGGTCTTCGAGGGGTTCGTCGCGGCCGTCGCGGATAAAGGCGAGAAACTGGTCGAGAATCGCGTCCATGTCCTCGATGTCGCGGACCATGTCCTCGGTCAGCTCGGAATCGCTGTGCAAGAACTCCATGGACAGGCGCAGGCGCGTCAGCGGCGTGCGCAAGTCGTGGGACACTCCGGCGAGCATCAGCTCACGTTCGCGGGCGGCCTGCTCGACGTCCTCGGCCATCTGGTTGAAGGCGCGGTACACCTCGGCCATCTCGCTCGGCGTATCGCTGACCGGCAGCCGCACACTGCGGCCCTTACCGATCTGCCGGGCGGCGAAGACCAGGCGTTTCAACGGTGCGCTCAGCTGGCGTACGAAAATCCACGCCGCCGCAGTGGACAGCAAGCCGATACCGAGGAACCAGCCCAGCACGCTCCAGATCCGCTGGCCGCGTAACGGGTGCGGGTAGAGCGGCAAGCGCAACCAGTCATTACCCAGGCTTGGAGCGCGCACCCAGAGCGCCGGCGGGCTTTTCGCCCGAACCCGCACCTCGGTCTCAGGGCCGAGCTCCACCTGCATCTGCCGCTCGAAAATCTCACTGTACGGCCAGTGCTGCTCGGTCGCCGGCACTGAGGCGAAGGGCACCCGACGCAAGCCGGCCGCCTCGGCGATCTGCTCGCGGCTCTGCGGCTCGGCCGCCCAGTAAGCGCGCAGGGTCAAGGCCGCGCCGTGGCTGTATTGGCGGTCGACCAGTACGTCCTCGTTCATCATCAGATAAACCAGGGTCAACGCCTTGGAGAACAGCACCACGATCAACACCAGCCAGAGGGTGCGGGCGAAGAAGCTTTGCGGGAACCACAGCGGGGTTTTCATTCGAGTGACACAGAACCTGTAGGAGCCAGCGTGCTGGCGATATGGATGGCCCGATCGCCAGCACGCTGGCTCCTACACCGGGCGCTGGACAGTATCTGGACTATTTATTGCCGTCGGGCACAAACACGTAGCCCACGCCCCAGACCGTCTGGATATAGCGCGGTTTGGACGGGTCCGGCTCGATCAGCCGGCGCAGGCGGGAGATCTGCACGTCGATGGAGCGTTCCAGGGCGTCCCACTCGCGGCCACGGGCCAGGTTCATCAGCTTGTCGCGAGTCAACGGCTCGCGGGCATGCTGCACCAGCGCCTTGAGCACGGCGAACTCACCGGTGGTGAGCATGTGCACTTCTTCGCCCTTCTTCAGCTCGCGGGTGGCCAGCGACAGCCGGTAGTCGCCGAAGCTCACGGTCGCGTCCTCGCTGCCCGGCGCGCCGGGCACCACCGGGGCCTGACGGCGCAGCACCGCCTTGATCCGCGCCAGCAGTTCGCGCGGATTGAACGGCTTGGCCAGGTAGTCGTCGGCGCCCTGCTCCAGCCCCTGAATACGGCTGGCCTCGTCGCCCTTGGCGGTGAGCATGATGATCGGCACCTGATTGTTCGCCGCACGCAGGCGGCTGCAGGCCGACAGCCCATCCTCGCCGGGCAGCATCAGATCGAGCACCACCAGGTTGAACAGCTCGCGCGACATCAAGCGGTCCATCTGCTCGACGTTTTCCACCGCGCGCACGCGGTAGCCTTGCTCGTCGAAGAAGCGTTCGAGCAGGCGCCGCAGACGCGCGTCGTCATCGACAATCAGAATTTTCTCGCCTTCAAGCGGAAGTGCAGTGCTGCTCATAGAGGCTCCTTGACCGAGAATCTGTTAGCCCCGCCAGCCGGCCATGCGGCACGGATAAGGTGCAAGAACAGTTTCTAACAGGCCGCATTATGGCTTAGGCATCAGTACCGGCGTGCGGCCCTTTGTTAGCAGATTTTTCCCCACGGGATTTCCAGCTCAAGCGTAGGGGGTGTTTATAATGCCCCGCTTTCCTATCTGGCCCGCCCCCTGCGTGGCCGGTTTTTCGTTTCAGTGTGGGTAGCTTTCTTATGCTCAGCATCAATAACCGCATCGCCGAAGAACTGGGCGTGCGCCCGCAACAAGTCGCTGCCGCCGTGGCGCTGCTCGATGAAGGCTCCACCGTGCCCTTTATCGCCCGTTACCGTAAAGAAGTGACCGGCAGCCTGGACGACACCCAGTTGCGTAACCTGGAAGAGCGCCTGCGCTACCTGCGCGAACTGGATGATCGGCGCGCCAGCGTCCTCGCCAGCATCGAGGAACAGGGCAAGCTGACCCCGGAACTGAGCCGCGAGATCAACCTCGCCGAGACCAAGACGCGCCTCGAAGACCTCTACCTGCCCTATAAGCAGAAGCGCCGCACCAAGGGCCAGATCGCCCTGGAAGCCGGCCTCGGCGAACTGGCCGACGCGCTGTTCGGCGATCCGACACTCAGTCCCGAAAGCGAAGCCGCGCGCTTCGTCGATGGCGAAAAAGGCTTCGCCGACAGCAAGGCCGTGCTCGAAGGCGCCAAGTACATCCTCATGGAACGCTTCGCCGAAGACGCCAACCTGCTGGCCAACCTGCGTAGCTTCCTCAAGGAGCACGCCACCCTCAGCGCCCGGGTGATTGCCGGCAAGGAAGACGAAGGCGCCAAATTCCGCGATTACTTCGAACACGATGAAAAACTCAAAAGCGTGCCGTCACACCGCGCCCTGGCGATTTTTCGCGGGCGCAACGAAGGCTTTCTCAGCGCCAGCCTGAAGGTCGGCGAGGAGCTGCCCGGCACCCTGCACCCTTGCGAGGGCATGGTCGGCGAGCGCTTCGCTATCAAGGATCAAGGCCGCGCGGCCGACAAATGGCTCGGCGAAGTGGTGCGCTGGACCTGGAAGGTCAAGCTCTACACGCACCTGGAAACCGACCTGCTCGGCGAGCTGCGCGAGGGCGCCGAAGACGAAGCCATTTCGGTGTTTGCGCGCAACATGCACGACCTGCTGCTGGCCGCGCCGGCCGGGCCGCGCGCCACCCTGGGCCTCGACCCGGGCCTGCGCACCGGTTGCAAAGTGGCGGTGGTGGATGCCACCGGCAAGCTGCTGGACACCGCCACTGTCTACCCGCACGTGCCGAAGAACCAGTGGGACCAGACCCTCGCCGTGCTGGCCACGCTGTGCGCCAAGCACTCGGTCGATCTGATCGCCATCGGCAACGGCACCGCCAGCCGCGAAACCGACAAGCTGGCCGCCGAGCTGATCAAGCAGCATCCGGGCCTGAACATGACCAAGATCATGGTCAGCGAAGCCGGCGCCTCGGTGTACTCGGCCTCGGAGCTGGCGGCCAAGGAATTTCCCGAACTGGACGTGTCGCTGCGCGGCGCGGTGTCCATCGCCCGGCGTCTGCAGGACCCCCTGGCGGAACTGGTGAAGATCGACCCGAAAGCCATCGGCGTCGGCCAGTATCAGCACGACGTGTCGCAGCTGAAGCTGGCGCGCAGCCTGGATGCGGTGGTGGAAGACTGCGTGAACGCCGTCGGCGTCGACGTCAACACCGCCTCGGCCGCCCTGCTGGCGCGCATCTCCGGGCTCAACGCGACCCTGGCGCAGAATATCGTCGCGCACCGCGACGCCAACGGCGCGTTCAAGACCCGCAACGAACTGAAGAAGGTCAGCCGCCTGGGCGAGAAGACCTTCGAGCAGGCCGCCGGCTTCCTCCGCGTGATGAACGGCGACAACCCGCTGGACGCCTCGGCGGTGCACCCGGAGACCTACCCGCTGGTGCAGCGCATCGCCTTGGATACCGGCCGCGATATCCGCTCGCTGGTCGGCGACGCGAGTTTCCTCAAGCGCCTCGATCCCAAGCAGTTCACCGACGAGACTTTCGGCCTGCTGACCGTCGGCGACATTCTCCAGGAGCTGGAAAAACCCGGCCGCGACCCGCGCCCCGAGTTCAAGACCGCCGAATTCCAGGACGGCGTGGAAACCCTCAAGGACCTCACGCTGGGGATGATGCTCGAGGGCGTGGTGACCAACGTCACCAATTTCGGCGCCTTCGTCGACATCGGCGTGCACCAGGACGGCCTGGTGCATATCTCGGCGCTGTC
This sequence comes from Pseudomonas sp. SJZ079, assembly GCF_007993865.1. Classification (GTDB taxonomy): domain Bacteria; phylum Pseudomonadota; class Gammaproteobacteria; order Pseudomonadales; family Pseudomonadaceae; genus Aquipseudomonas. The sequence continues at coordinate 385,023 of NZ_VIUH01000002.1, forward strand.
GGAGAAGTTCATCAAGGACCCACACGAGGCGGTCAAGGCCGGCGACGTGGTCAAGGTCAAGGTGATGGAGGTGGACATTGCGCGTAACCGCATCGCCCTGTCCATGCGCATGGGCGATACCCCCGGCGAGAAGGTCGAAGGGCAACGCGGTGGCGCTCGTGGCGGCGGCAACCCGCGCGGCAATGCGCCACGCAGCGAGCGGCATTCCAGCCAGGACAAACCGGCCCCGGCCAGCGCCGGCATGGCCTCGCTGTTCGCCAACGCCAAGCAGTTGAGGAAGTAAGCCATGAGCCACCCATCCCCGGTCGGACAGGACAGCGCGTTCAGCAAACTGCTCGGCATGACCATCGAGAAAGCCGAGAACGGTGAATCCCAGGTGCGCATGAGCATGCAGGATCATCTGCTCAATCTGCACGGACGCATGCACGGCGGCGCGCTGTTCTCGCTGATCGACACTGCACTCGGTCAGGCCAGCCACAGCCTGTTCGATGGCCAGGCGGGCAGCATGACCCTGGAGTGCAAGGTCAACTACATCCGTGCGGTCAACGAAGGCGAAATCGTCTGCAACGCCCGCGTGCTGAATGCCGGGCGCAAGGTGCATGTACTGGAGGCGCGGGTGCAGCAGGGCGATAAACTGGTCGCCACGGCCCAGGCCACCTTCATCTGCAAGTGACCCCGCAGACCCGGCGGCGCCAACAGCGGCCGCCGGCCCCGGGTACTCGAGGCCGGAGAGTAGCTGGGCGACACGCGGGTCGCTAAGGCACAAGCCACCTTCGCCTGCGTGTAATTTCTCCGTCCTCGACTGGTCTAGGGTATGCGGGCGGTGGTTCGCCCCGGACGACCTCGGCGCAAAGCGCTGTTACCGATTCCCCTTGTAGACCAATCGATCCGCCCCCATATTGGGCCGACCGATGCGTGAAGGAATGCAACCTTGAGCGACCTTTTATCCCGCCGCCTGGCACTGCTTGGCGAGCCCGCCAACCTCTCCCTGCTGTCCCAGTGCCTGCACGGTATCGAGCGGGAATGCCTGCGCGTCGATGACCACGGCCAGTTGGCGTTGACCCCGCACCCGGCAGCGCTCGGTTCGGCCCTGACCCACCCGCAGATCACCACGGACTACTCCGAGTCCCTGCTGGAGTTCATCACCCCAGCCGAAGCCGACCCGGCGACCACCCTGGCCGATCTCGAGCAGATCCACCGCTTCGCCTACAGCAAGCTCGACGGCGAATACCTGTGGAGCCCGTCGATGCCCTGCGCCCTGCCGGCCGAAGAGGTGATCCCGATCGCCCGCTACGGCAGCTCGAATATTGGGCAGCTCAAGTACGTTTATCGCAAAGGCCTGGCCCTGCGTTATGGCAAGACCATGCAATGCATCGCCGGCATTCACTACAATTTCTCGCTGCCGGAAACACTCTGGCAGCGTCTGCAACAGGCCGAAGGCAACAGCCGTAACCCGCGTGACTATCAGTCGGCGCGCTATATCGCCCTGATCCGTAACTTCCGCCGCTACAGCTGGCTGCTGATGTACTTGTTCGGCGCATCGCCAGCCCTGGATACCGGTTTTCTGCGTGGACGCCCGCACCAGTTGCAGCAGCTGGATGCCGATACCCTCTACCTGCCCTACGCCACCAGCCTGCGCATGAGCGACCTGGGTTACCAGAGCAGCGCCCAGGCCGGCCTGACCCCCTGCTACAACGACCTCGGCAGCTACACCGAGAGCCTGCGCAAGGCCGTCGGCACGCCGTACCCACCCTACGTCGAAATCGGCACGCAGAAGAATGGCGAGTGGTTGCAGCTGAACACCAACATCCTGCAGATCGAAAACGAGTACTACTCGAATATCCGCCCGAAACGCGTGACCTACAGCGGCGAGCGGCCGGTCCAGGCCCTGGAGGAGCGCGGCGTGCAGTACATCGAAGTACGCTGCCTGGACATCAACCCCTTCCTGCCGCTGGGCATCGATCTCGAAGAAGCGCGCTTCCTCGACGCCTTCCTGCTGTTCTGTGCACTGCAGGAAAGCCCCCCCCTGGGCAACAGCGAGTGCCACGCCTGCACCGACAACTTCCTCAGCGTGGTCAAGGACGGTCGCCGACCCGATCTGCACTTGCAACGCCGGGGCGAGCCCGTAGCGCTGCAGACCTGGGCCCATGAACTGCTCGATAAGATCCAGCCCCTGGCCAGCCTGCTCGACCAGAGTCACGCTGGCGAGGCGCACAGCCTGGCGCTGCAAACCCAGCGCGCGAAGATCGACAACCCGGCCCTGACACCCTCGGCCCAAGTGCTCGAGCGCTTGCAGCAGGGTGAAAGTTTTACCCAGTTCGCCCTGCACCAGAGCAAGCAACACGCCGAGTACTTCCGCAGCCAACCGCTGAGCGCGGAGCAGCAGGAAGCCTTCGAGGCGGCGGCCGCACAATCGCTACGCGGCCAGGCGGAATTGGAAGCGCATGACGATGGCGACTTCGACAGCTTTGCCAGTGCCTACCAGGCCAGCCTGCAGGCCCTGACGGTTTAGACGAACACGTCACAAAAGCAACCAGCGGGGTCAAAGCCGAGACCGGCGGCTCGGCGCTTGGCCCTCGGCACGGCTAGCATAGCAGTGGAGAGATCAACGCGAGCCGCACCCATGGCGCCCGACGCCCAAGCCGATGATGACAGTCACTGGAGCCTGGAAAGCCTGAACAAGGCCTACCAACAAGGCTACATGGCTGGCCTGACCGGCCAACCCAGCGCGCCCCCCAACGCCGAGGTTCTCGCGGCCGCCTGGGAGGCCGGCTGGGACGATGGTCATGAGCAGATGCGACGCCTGCAGCAGATAGCCTGAGCCCGCAGCTCCCGCCCCCAACCTCAATTGCTAGCGTGCCCCCGTGGCGCGCCAAGTCTTCTGAAATTTCCTCTCAGGCTCAGCTGCGCAGTTTGTTGCGCGACACGTTGTGGATAAGCCTGTGGATACTTGACTGCAGACTCTTCTAACAAAGGGCTTCAGCGTCATGCGCAACTCATTGCGCATCCCTGCGCAATAAGCTGCTCACCTTTCAGCGACTCAGCGCACATGGTGACTACTATCACTTAGTTAGTCACGCTATCTATATGAATTTAATAGTTTTTTAAAACATGGCACAGCAATAGCTATCTATTGGGCTCCCGGATCATTTCTGATCCATGACCCAGGCAAGGAGAGCTCTCATGCCAACACCCGCGTATCTGTCCCTCGAAGGCACCAAACAAGGTCTGATCACCGCTGGCACCTTCACCGAGGACTCGGTCGGCAACATTTTCCAGGAAGGTCATGAGGACCAGATTCTGGTTCAGGCATTCAACCACCAGGTCATCATCCCGCGTGACCCGCAGTCCGGTCAGCCGACTGGCCAGCGCGTACATAAGCCGCTGATGATCACCAAGGTGTTCGACAAATCCTCGCCGCTGATCTTCAACTCGCTGACCTCCGGTGAGCGCCTGAACAAATGCCGCCTGGAGTGGTACCGCACCTCCTCCACCGGTACTCAGGAACACTACTTCACCATCGAACTGGAAGATGCGGTGATCGTCGACGTGCAGTCGCGCATGCCGAACTGCCAGGACCCAGGCATGTCGCACTTCACTCACCTGGAAGACGTGTACTTCACCTATCGCAAAATCGTCTGGACCCACGAAGTCTCCGGCACTTCCGGCTCCGACGACTGGCGTACCCCGATCGCCAGCTAAGGGGATCGTGCGCTAAGCGATGCGTCGGCCAGGCCTAGTCCTGGCCGACGCATTTTCATAAGACCTGTTTCGCCCAACCCCTGTAGCGATGCTGCAAAATGTCGAGCCACGCCGCAGCGCAGGGCAGTGCTCGCGCTACAACCTGGCGCGCACCACGCGCATGCGTGACTCATGGAACGATTGACGAGGAACAACGGATGTTCGCCCCAGCCAACCAGACCCATTTCAGCCTGAGTATCGAAGGCGCCAGCCACGACCTGCAGGTGCTCGAATTCAGCGGGCGAGAGGCGATCAGTCAGCCCTTCGAATTCGAGCTGGAACTGGTCAGCGAGCGCCCCGACCTCGACTTGCAAGCCCTGCTGCATCGCCCGGCTTTTTTGGCCTTGTCCCAGGCCGGCAACGGCATCCACGGGCACATCTACCGCGTCGCCCAAGGCGAGTCCGGTCAGCGCCTGACCCGTTACCACGTCAGCCTGCGCCCGCAACTGGCCTACCTGGCGCACCGCACCAACCAACGGATCTTCCAGCACCTGACGGTGGCCAAGATCATCAGCCAAGTGCTCGAAGAGCACGGCATCCAGGCCAACGCCTACCAATTCCAATTCGGCTCGGTGTACCCCGAGCGTGAGTACTGTGTGCAGTACGACGAGTCCGACCTGCACTTCATCCAGCGTCTGTGTGAAGAAGAAGGCATCCATTACCACTTCCAGCACAGCGACCAGGGGCATGTACTGGTGTTCGGCGACGACCAGACGCCCTTTCCAAAACTGGCGCCCACCGCCTACCAGCAGGACAGTGGCCTGGTCGCCGACGACCCGGTAGTCAAGCGCTTCGGCGTGCGCGTGGAAACCCGCAGCAGTCGGGTGACCCGCCGCGACTACGACTTCGAGAAGCCCAAACTGCTGCTGGAGGCCGACGCCAAGAGCACCTTCAGCCCGGACCTCGAGGACTACGACTACCCCGGCCGTTTCGTCGAACGTGAACGCGGCAAGCACCTCAGCCAGCGCGCCCTCGAACGTCACCGCCACGACTTCGAACTGGCCGAAGGCGAGAGCGACCAAACCCTGTTGGTCAGCGGCCACTTCCTGGCCTTCACCGATCACCCGCGGCAGAGCTGGAACGACCTCTGGCTGCTCAGCGAAGTCCACCACCAGGGCAAACAGCCGCAGGTGCTGGAAGAGTCCATCACTAGCGCTCCCTCGCCCCTCCGGGGAGAGGGCTGGGGTGAGGGGAAAACAGACGACACAGGCTTCCAACAAGGCTACCGCAACCACTTCAGCGCCACGCCCTGGACGGTGCCGTACCGCCCGACAGTGCAGCATCCCAAGCCGCGCATCCTCGGCAGCCAGAGCGCCGTGGTCACCGGCCCGGCTGGCGAGGAGATCCATTGCGACCAGTACGGTCGGGTCAGGGTGCAGTTCTTCTGGGACCGTCACGGCCAGGCCGACGACAAGACCAGCTGCTGGTTGCGTGTGTCGTCAAGCTGGGCCGGCGACCGCTACGGCGGCATCGCCATCCCACGGGTGGGCATGGAGGTGCTGGTGACCTTCCTTGAAGGCGACCCCGATCAGCCCCTGGTCACCGGCTGCCTGTACCACGCCGAACACGTGGTGCCCTACGACCTGCCGGCGAACAAGACCCGCACGCTATTCAAGACCCTCAGCTCACCCGGTGGCGACGGCTACAACGAACTGCGCATCGAAGACCGCAAGGGCGCCGAGCAGATCTACCTGCACGCCCAGCGCGACTGGGACGAGAACATCGAGCACGACCAGAAGATCCGCATCGGCCACGAGCGCCACGACACGGTCGAGGCCAACAGCTACAGCGAATTCAAGGGTGAAGAACACCGCACCACTCACCTTGATCGCAAGAGCGAAATCAAAGCCAACGACCACCTCACCGTGGGCAGCAACCAGCACATCAAGATCGGCACCAGCCAGTTCATCGACGCCGGCAACGAAATCCACCTGTCCAGCGGGCAGAAAGTGGTGCTGGAAGCCGGCAGCGAACTGACCTTCAAGGCCGCCGGCAGCTTTATCAAGCTGGACGCCGGCGGCATCACAATGGTCGGGCCGATCATCAAGCTCAACTCCGGCGGCGGGCCGGGGAGTGGGTCGGAGGCGGCGCCGGTGTTGCCGATTATTCCCAAACCCGCCGATACCGCGCCAGTTGGTGAAAAGACCGGCAAGGCCAACGTCAATCCGCTGTTGCCGCTAGCGAGTCTGGGCGAACAAGGACCGCAACAATTGATTGTCGATGTCTGGGGCGACCCCGCTTTAGGCGGCCAGGTACAACTGCTCGACCCGCAAGGTGACGCATGAGCGAGCTAAAGGATCAGGCCATCGACCAAGGCACCCGCAAGCGCACGGAATACGACAACGCACGCCGTGCGAGGCTGGCGCTGAATATCGAACGCAGCGATGGCGGCATGCTGCAAGTCGTTGTTGAAACGGATATGCGCAGCCACGAAGAAGAGCCGGATATTCAGCAGAATACCTTTCTCGCCGTTGTGCCCATGGCACGGCTGCCGGGACATGACCAATTCAACGAAGCGCCCAAAGGTGCACTGCCCCGTCCTGGGCGCATTTATGTATTTCAGAACGGCAAGCTGTGGCGCGAACTGGCGTGTGATGGCCAAGGCAGCCTATCCGATGTGGATATGACCCACTGGCGCAAGCTGGCGAACCAAGGTGAACCGGCTGATGATCGAACTCCGGTTGGCAAGCCACTGGCGCTGACGTTGGTACCCATGCTGTTGAAAGGCCGCTTTGTCGGTGACCAATACGCCATGGCCTACAGCGAGATGGCTTGGACCTGGGAATACATCGCCTGGCTGGAAGCCAACAGCAGCCGAGTCAAGAATCGCTGCCAGAATCTGGCGCCGGCCTGGTCGGCGGCGGTTGTTGGCGGCGAGCAATGGAAGCCGACCCAGGCGATGCCGATCATCGTGATCGACAAGCAAGTCGAGGGCCTTAGGCCACGTGACTTGCATGTTGAATGCGCACTGCGTGACCCCGCGATTTTTACCCCGGCAATGACAGCACTCGCCCCCCAAGAGCTGTTTGTCGAGCTGCATAAGCAACAGCAAGCGCTTGCAGGGCATACGGGCGCTGCAGCTCCGACTGCGCTGCCAGCGCTACCTGCTGGCAAGGATGTCCTCGCAGAAAAGGGCTTGCGCGGTTATCCAAAGCTGGTTGGCTTTATGTTGGACGACCCCTTGTTCGAGCTGCGCCATGCGGTAGAGCAATCTCGCTTGGCAACCGAAGCCTTGCAAACCTATAACGCCCTGGTGCCGTTTCAGCCGTTTGGCCGTTACGCCGAAGTGCTGCATCAATGGGCGATGCCAAGCAATGCGCCGCTGGCTGACTTGCGCGGGCATATCGATATGGCTGCGTTTGAGAAAACCATGCTGCATACCAAACGCCAAGGTGCGCGCGAGTGCATTCATCGCCAGCTCGAGCGGGCGCTGGCGTTATCGCAGAGCAAATTGACCGCAGTATGGAATGACTGGATTTACAGCAACGATGAACGCCTGCTGGAGCCCTATAGCCTGCTGATCGATATGCTGGAAATGCTCAGTCGCCTGCCCCAAGGCAGCGATGCGCGCAGCACCGATGCGGAGAATCGCGAACTTGCGCAAGCGGTGGAGCGCCTGATCAGGCAACTGGCGGAGGCCAGCCATCCGCTTACCCGTGCAGCCTTGGCCGAGCAAAATGAAGCGCTGCCCGAGCTGGCCAAGCGCCTGGCAAAGTTGGCGGCGACAAACCAGGCCATCAAGCCGGAGAACATGGGTATCAGCACCCTGGCGATGTTCGCCGGCCTGGAAAGCCAGCAATCGCCCAACTATCAATACGCGGCCCAGAACCTGGCTCTGGCGGTGGACGAATGGCTGAACCACCTGAGTAAAACCGTGCTACTGACGCTCAGGCGGTTGCGTACCAGCGCATCCACCGTCCAGCTGGATATGCAGCGCCTCTTTACGCCGACCATGGGCCTGCTGAGCAAACTGCATAGCCAGGCCAAGACGATCAAGTTCATCCCCCAGGGCGAAGCCCTGGCACAGAATATGGTGGTGCTGGGCGTGCATGGTGGCGGCCTCAGCTTTGGCCTGACACCCAGCGAACGCACCACCTTGACCCGGCAGAACTACCTGTATGGCAACTTGCAGGGGCGCAGTGGCAATGTACTGGGCACCACCAGTGGCAAGCTGGCGGAGGCCAATCGCTTCGCCAGCAAGGATCTGGGGCGCTTTATGGTCGTGGCCGTGCCTGCCAACGACCCCCTGGTGCAAGAGCTGAACAGCTGGCGACTCAGCGCCGCCAACTTGGGCCGCGCAGGACAAATCGCCAAGTCACCGGCATTGCCGCTCTTCGCCACGCTAATGGCGGCTTATAACCTGCATGTCAATACGGTTGGGGCCAAGGCGCTGATGGAGAATGAGAAAGTAAGATGGGGGGGCGGGGCTTTATCGGCTGCTGCGGACCTTTTCCTAGCCTCAAACAACATCGCGCTAAAAATCATCGAAGGCTCAGGTATCAGGTCGCCTTGGTATGCGCTATGGGAAAAAGGTCGCATCGACGTCTCGCGGATATCGGAGCGCTGGGCAAGCAACCTCAGCAAGCGCACGGGCAGCAGTTGGCTCAGCGCTTCGAGAATTGGCTCCGGGGCGGCCATGGCGGTAACCGTCGTGCTATTTGTTTGGGACGCCAAACGTGCCTTCGACCAAGGCGATAAGGACGTATCCGTTGCCAATGCCATTGCCGCCTCCGGCGGAGCCATGTGGGCGCTCTACACGGTGGGCTTATTGGCCAGCCCCTGGGTGCTGGGCGCGGGTATCGTGTTGTTGCTGGGCGGCGCGATTGCCGCAGTGCTATTGGCCGATGGTGCAATCGAGCAGGCGGTCAAGCACGGGCCATTTGGCAAGGAGCAGCCCCTGGCGCATATGAACGACCCCAGGGTCGCCTATCAGCAACTGCTCGGCGCTATCGGCCAACCTCGAGTACGCATCGAGCGTCTGGAAAACTGGCAGAAAAGCGCCTCCGTAGAGGATCAGGCGAAGCTGCAGGTTGCGGAAGCTCAGGATCGTAGCGACCTCGACCCGCTGGACTGGGTAATCGAGCTGCAATCCGGCCTGCTGAGCCAATACCCCAGTAACCAGGGCTTTATCTTGCGGACGTCCGAACTCAAGCGGGAGCGCGGTCATCACAGCGGCTGGCAGCGCAGGCCGGCCAAGGTTATATCGCGGGAAAAACTCGGGGCCGTGGTGCTGGACGGCAGCCGCGTGCTCTACGTCCTGCCCCATCAACACCAGCCAGCCTTTAGCCCTTTGGCCTCCAGCCAATATGCCCTCAAGGTGCGCGCCCAGTTCCGCCTTGGCCATCAGAGTTGCCGAGCCGGTGATCCTTTTCCAGCCTATGACGACCTGATTTTGCCGCAGCCGAGCCCGCGCCAATGGGCGGCCTTCAACCCGGCCCTGTTGCCCAGGGAAGACGACGTGATGGATGACGTACCCTATTGGCTGATCGACCAGAGCGACTACCACAAACTATGAATGCCCCCGAAATAGAGCAGAGTCCTTATACGGCCAGCGCCTACAACTCGACTGCCATTCCGATCCAGCCACCGCATAAGTGGCAGCAGGATGCCAACCGCAGCAACCTGCGCCGTACCCAGTTGCGTTGGGGCCACTATGCCAACTTGCAGCCCTGGCAGGTGGTCGATATGCAACTGCAGGCCAATGAACATACCTTTGTCGAGCGCACGGGAGAAACTGAGCTGTATTGCGATCAGCAGCGCTGGCGCTTCGAGAACTTCAATAAGCTACTTATATTGATACCGTTTCTGAAGTATTTATCTTTATTTATGGCGCCTTGGTTTTTCTGGATGTTTGCGACCATAGACCTGTTGCCGAATACACTGCTGCCTAATTTTATACTGGTACTATTTGCTCTGCTGATGATCGGCGTTAGCGGTTGGCTCTATTGGGAGAAAACTTTAAAGGCTTATTTGATTCAAGTAGGTGCTGGCTTGGCTACGGCGCTGCTCAGTGCGGTATTTACTTACAATACGTCCAGCTACGGCACCGATCTGTTTTGGTTTTGCGGGATTATGGCCTTCTCCATCTTTATGGGGGTGGTCGGTTTCGACTTTCTGCTGGATCTGTATCTGCGGCTGTTTAAATACGACGGCAGTGAATTCAATAGGCAAACCGGCATGGTGACCATCGCCCGGCGCTTTCGTAAGCCGTTCGTGGCACCTTTCTACGAGTTCGACGCTACCATGGAGTTTCGCCCAGGGCCGCATGGCAGCGGCGGCATGGCGCTGTGGTTGCATCACCGTTATGCCGATTGCGATATATTTCTCGGCGGCAAGCTCCATCCATTGGGCCTCACCCCGGAAGAAGCACTGGCCTTCTGGGACTGCCTGCAACGCTATATGGATGTAAGCCAGCCACTACCCGAGCTACCGATACTCGAACAACTCCGCCACCTCGACCCGGTCACGGCCGAGTACGACCGCCAGAACAAGCGCGACCCGCGCCGCTGGCGCGACTTGCCTTATCGTGCCTGGGAAGGCCGAGGGCAATCAGAAACGATGAAACGCAATCAGAACTACCCCTGGCAACAGCAACCCTGCATCCTCCAGGCAAAAATCGACCCCAGCCTGAGCATCGAAACCTACTACCGCGACCAGGAAACCAAAGGCATCCAGGCCACGCCCAAGGCTGATGATTTCGATAACACCCATCGCCACTGAATATTATCGAGATATTTATCAAGGAACGACGCTCATGAGCAAGAAGCTTGACCATCACCTCATCAAAAAATATTACTGCCCTGCCGAGACTAAGCCAAAAAAACCTAAATATGCGTCGGGATTAATAACAATTGCACTTCTGTTTACTGCTGTCACCGAACTTTCTGGCCCGATAGATGCTGTTCTTGTCGCTGGGGTGTTCCTGGTGCTGTACCTGTTCATTGCATGGGTGACCAAGCCGAACCGCCCCGAAGATATCGGCGAATTATCTGCGGAATTTCGCAAAGATGGAGTTCGCATTCTGGCAACTGTGGATAACTTGGTAGGGTTCCAGGAAAAAATTAAATTGTCCGATATAAAGACGGTCTCTGGCTATATCCAGGATGGTTGGCTGTGGGTGCGCGATCGCGGGATCTTGCTAGAAACCAATCAAGACCCGCAATTTCGGCTATCACTAAATCTCAATCGGCAAGGATTGGATAACCTGCTGGTGAGCCTGCAGCCGTCGCTGAGCGACATGAATTACAACATTGGAAAGCTGCGTAAATTCCAGCCTTGAAGGCACCTAGAGCATAGCCTGGGTACACATTGCCGGCACCCAGACCACGCCCGTCGCTACAACGCCTTCTCGAACACCTTGGAATTGCGCTGAAAGTTGTACAGCGAGGCGCGTGCCGCAGGCAGGCGCTCGACGCTGCTGGGCACGAAGCCGCGCTCGCGGAACCAGTCGGCGGTGCGGGTGGTGAGCACGAACAGGTGCTTCAAGCCCTGAGCCCGTGCCCGTTCCTCGATCCGCGCGAGCAGTTCGTCGCCACGGCCGCCGTGGCGGTAAGCCGAGTTGACCGCCAGGCAGGCCAGTTCGCCGTAGTCCGAGTCGGCGATCTGGTAAAGCGCGGCGCAAGCGATGATCAGCCCTTCGCGCTCGACGATGCTGAACTGCTCGATCTCGCGTTCCAGTACCTCGCGCGAACGGCGCACCAGGATGCCCTGCTCTTCCAGCGGGCTGATCAGTTCGATCAAGCCGCCGACGTCCTCGATAGTCGCCTCACGCAGGGACTCGAACTGCTCTTGCGCCACCAGGGTGCCGTTGCCGGCACGGGTGAACAGTTCGCTGAGCAGGGCGCCATCCTCGGTATAGCTGACGATATGGCTGCGCCGCACCCCACCACTGCAGGCCTGGGCGGCGGCATCGAGCAATTCTGCTTGATAACTGCCGTTCAGCCGCTGCAAATGCTGCGGCACCTGCTGCGGGCGCAGCTCGCGCACCAGCTTGCCCGCCTCATCGAGCAGACCGGACTCGGCACCGAACAACAACAGTTTGTCGGCGCCCAGGTCGATGGCCGCACGGGTGGCCACGTCCTCGCAGGACAGGTTGAAGATTTCCCCGGTGGGCGAATAGCCCAGCGACGACAGCAACACGATGCTGCGCTCATCGAGTAGCCGGCCGATACCCTTGCGGTCGACCCGCCGTACCTCACCGGTGTGGTGATAGTCGATGCCGTCGACCACGCCGATCGGCCGCGCGGTGACGAAGTTGCCGCTGGCCACGCGCAGGCGTGCGCCCTGCATCGGCGAGGCGGCCATGTCCATCGACAGGCGCGCCTCGATGGCGATACGCAGTTGGCCGACCGCGTCGATTACGCACTCCAGGGTTGGCCCGTCGGTGACCCGCAGATCGCGGTGAAAATGCGGGGTCAAGCCGCGCGCCGTCAGCCGTGCCTCGATTTGCGAGCGCGAACCGTGCACCAGCACCAGGCGCACGCCAAGGCTGTGCAACAGCACCAAGTCGTGGACGATATTGCCGAAATTCGGGTGGGCGACGCCCTCGCCCGGCAACATGACCACGAAGGTGCAGTCGCGGTGGGCATTGATATAGGGCGAGGCGTGACGCAGCCAGTTAACGTAGTCGTGCATGTGAGAGCCTGTAGAGCAATGACGGAAGTAAAGGTGAAAACAACGCTTCTCGCGCTGAGAGAAGGTAACTAGCGTCGTCGCAGCAGCATCAGGACTCCCCTTCAGGCTTTCGCAGGTTGCAGACAGTAGTGTTGGATCAACTCACGTAACAGACGCACAGTCGGCTCAAGGCGTGACATTTCCAGGAACTCGCCCGGCTGATGGGCGCAGTCGATGTCGCCGGGACCGAGCACCAGAGTCTCGCAGCCGAGTTGCTGAAGATAAGGCGCTTCGGTGGCGAATGCCACCGCCGCCGCCGCATGCCCGGTGAGCCGTTCGGCCACCCGCACCAGTTCGGCATCGGCGACCTGCTCGAACGGCGGCACGCTGGGGAACAGCGGGGCGAAGTCGATCTTGACCTGATGCTGCTCGGCCAGCGGTTGCAACTTCTGCCTGATCGCCGCACGCAGCGCTTCGGGCTGCATGCCCGGCAGCGGGCGCAGGTCGAACTCCAGCGAGCACTGACCGCAGATGCGATTGGGGTTGTCGCCACCGTGGATGCAGCCGAGGTTGAGCGTCGGCTGCGGCACACTGAACTGCGGATTGCGGTAGTCCCGCTGCCATTGCTGGCGCAGTTGCAGCAGCTCGCCCATCACCGCCTGCATCGCCTCCAGCGCGCTATGACCGAGGGTGGGGTCGGAGGAATGGCCACTCTGGCCGAGGATGTCGATGCGCTCCATCATCACGCCCTTGTGCAAGCGGATCGGTTTGAGCCCGGTCGGCTCACCGATCACCGCCGCCCGACCCAACGGCCGTCCGGCGTCGGCCAGGGCACGCGCCCCGGACATCGAGCTTTCCTCGTCACAGGTGGCGAGGATCAGCAGGGGTTGCTGGAACGACTGGGTCAACAAGGGCTGCAGCGCTTCGATGACCAAGGCGAAGAAGCCCTTCATGTCGCAGCTGCCGAGGCCGATCCAGCGGCCATCGCGTTCGGTGAGTTTGAGCGGGTCGGTCTGCCATAACGCGGCATCGAATGGCACGGTGTCGCTGTGCCCGGCCAGGACCAGGCCGCCAGGGCCGCTGCCGTAACTGGCGAGCAAATTGAATTTACCGGGGCTGACTTCCTGTACATCGCAGGCGAAGCCGAGGTCACCGAGCCAGCTGGAGAGCAACTCGATCACCGGACGATTGGATTGGTCCCAATGCGCCTGGGTGCAGCTCACCGAGGGCGCGGCGATCAGCGCGGCGAATTGCTCTTTGAAGGAAGGCAGGGACATCGGTGGTCTCCACTGGCGTAGCCCTCATCATAGGGGCAACGCCAGTAGAGATGAAACCGCCGAGTCCGATCAAACGCCGCCGAAGATACCGCGCAGGATCATGAAGAAGAAAATCGACAAGGCCGCACCGACCGGCAAGGTGATGATCCAGGACATGAAGATCTTGCCGATCACCCCCAGGTTCAAGGCACCGATACCCCGCGCGATACCGACGCCCAGTACCGCACCGACCAGGGTGTGGGTGGTGGACACCGGCAGGCCGATGGCCGAGGCACCGACCACCGTGGTGGCGGTGGCCAACTCGGCGGCGAAACCGCGGCTCGGAGTCAGTTCGGTGATTTCCTTGCCGATGGTGGCGATCACCTTGTAGCCGTAGGTGGCCAGGCCGATGACGATACCGACGGCGCCGAGCAGCAGCACCCAGCTCGGCAGTGCGGCCTTGGCGCCGACCGCCTCACCGCCGGACTGGATCACTCCGACGATCGCCGCCAACGGACCGACGGCATTGGCCACGTCATTGGAGCCGTGGGCGAAGGCCATGGCGCAGGCGGTGAAGATCATCAATACGGCGAAGACCTTTTCCACGCTGGCGTAGTGGAAGGCCTTGTCGGCCTCCTCATCGACATGGATACGGCTGAGCAAGGCGACGCCGATCAGCATCACCAGCGCGCCGACCGCCAGCGCCAGGAGGAAACCCTCGCCGCCCGAGAGCTGCAGGCCAACATGCTTGAGGCCCTTGGTCACGGTGACGATGGCCACCATGAAGCCGGTGATGAACATATACAGTGGCACGAAACGCTTGGCGTTCTGGAACGGATTGTCGGTGTCGATGATCAGCTTCTGCACGCTCATGAACACGCCGAAGGCCACAACACCAGAGAGTACCGGGGAAATTACCCAGCTGGCGACGATCGGGCCGACGCCGGCCCAGTGCACCGCATCCATGGACACACCAACTGCGGCGAAACCGATCACCGCACCGATGATCGAGTGGGTGGTGGACACCGGCCAACCCTTGGTCGAGGCCACCAGCAGCCAGGTGCCCGCCGCCAACAGCGCCGACATCATGCCCAGCACCATCAGGTCAGGCGAGATCATCGAGGCATCGACAATGCCACTCTTGATGGTGTCGGTGACCTCGCCACCGGCCAGGTAGGCACCGCAGAACTCGAAGACCATGGCGATGAGGATCGCCTGCTTGATGGTCAGCGCGCGCGAGCCGACCGAGGTGCCCATGGCATTGGCCACATCGTTGGCGCCCACGCCCCAGGCCATGAAAAAGCCGAACAGGCAAGCCAGCAACAGGAGTAGCAGGCCGTAATCCGCAATCAGAGACATAAATGAATTCCGTTGTTCCCAGAAAGGACACTGGCGCTTAGCGCGCCAGCAGTTGTTCCAGTCGGTTGCCCACACGCTGGGCACGGTCGGCGACATCGCCGATCCAGTCGATGATCTGATAGAGGAACATCACATCGACCGGCGGAAGATCCTTCTCCAGTTTGAACAGGCTACGCCGCACCTCGATCTGCAGGCTGTCGGTGTCTTGCTCGATGACATCCAGCTCCTCGATCAAGGTTTCCACCAGCACCGCCTCACGGCCGCCGAAGCCAGCTTCGAGCAACTCATCCAGCTCGTTCATGGCCTTCAGCGCCTGGGCGCTGGCATCCACGGTGCGTTGCACAAAGGTGCGCATAAGCGGTTGCAAGTCTTGCGGAATCGCCATCTGCCGGCCCAGCATCAGCCCGGCGATGTCCTTGGCGCGGTTGGCAACTTTGTCCTGTACACTCAGCAGCTCTAGCAAATCCGAGCGTGGCACCGGCAAGAACAGGCTCTTGGGCAGATGCAAGCGCACGCCTTTCTTGAGCTTGTCGGCCTCGTGTTCCAGGCGCGCCATCTCCTGTTGCACCTGCTCGACCTTGGTCCAGTCCTCGGCCATCACGGCTTCGAAAAAGGGCACAAGGTTCGCCGCACACTCGTGGGCCTTGACGATGTGCTGCTGCATCGGCCCGAAGGGCGAGCGACCAAACAGGCTGACAAAGGGATTGATTGGCATAGGGTGGACCCCTGTTGTAGAAAGGCGGCAAGTATACGGATCACGCCTAATGCTCGCCAGTTCGCGTCATCCAACCGTCATAATTTCATAAGTAGGCGCTTAAGCTCACCATTATGGTCAAAGAAACCGAAATCAAGCTGCGGGTTAGCCGCGACACCCTGACCGCCCTGCGCGAGCACCCGCTGCTGAAAAAACGCAACAAGAGCGGCTGGGAACAACGCGAGCTGTTCAATCAATACTTCGATACCCCGGCCCGCGACCTGGCCCTGGCCAAGGTGGCCCTGCGCCTGCGCCGCGATGGCGAAGAGCATATCCAGACCCTGAAAACCCGGGGCCAGAGCGTCGCCGGCCTGTCCGAACGCAATGAGTGGGACTGGTCCCTGGCGAAAGCCAAGCTGGACCTGAAAAAGCTCGATGACAGTTGCTGGCCGGCAGACTTGGCCGAGCTGGACAAGAAGCAGCTCAAGCCCATTTTCAGCACCGACTTCACCCGTCAACGCGCCGAGATTGCCTGGGGTCGCGGCAAGGCCAAGGTAGTGATCGAAGCCGCGCTGGACCTCGGCAAGGTCATCGCCAATGATCAGGAAGAGGAAATCTGCGAGCTGGAACTGGAGCTGCGCCAGGGCGAACCCGCCGCACTGCTGGAGCTGGCCGCCGAGCTGGCCGCCGACCTGCCGTTGATGCCCTGCGACATCAGCAAAGCCGAGCGCGGTTACCGCTTGTTCGACAGCCACAGTTACAGCCTCAGCCTGCCAGCGCCGCAGGTCCACGCAGAACTGAGCCTGGACGATGCCTTTACCGCGCTCGCCTGGCATCTGCTCGGCAGCAGCCAGCGTCTGGCCGAGCAATACCGCTTCAATGGTCACTGGCGCCTGCTGGTCGACTGGCTCGAGCAGCTGGCCGGTTTCCGCGCGTTGCTCGGCAGTCTCGGCCAAGCCGCGCCACGCGCCAGCAGCAGCGAGCTGCGCCAGCCACTCGACGCCCTGCTGCACGACTGGCGACCTCGCATTCACGCAGGCCACCACGACGACGCCGCACGCCAGAGCGCCCCGGCACAGTTCGCCGCCGAGCTGGACGGCACACGCTGGGGGCGGTTCTCGTTGAATGCCTCGCGCTGGTTGCTCGCACGCAGCTGGACCGCCGAACGCAACAACCGCGGTAACCGTCAGGGCGCCGCGCCATTGGGCAACTGGCTGCCGACCCTGATCGCCGAGGAAGGGACCGCCCTGCAGCTGAAGCGTTACCAGCAGCAACCGGAAGACCTCGCCGAACAGCTGCCGCGCATCGAACGCCTGCTGGTCTGGTTGCGTCTCGCCCGTAGCGTGCTGGAGGTAGCGGAAGTCGACCGGCTGTACGGCGAGCTGAGCAAGTTGAGCGAGCTGGCCCACCAGGCCATCGACCCCGAGTCACTGGTGGCACGGCAATCCCAGGCCCAAACTGTGGCTACGCTGAAAGCCTGGAAATTGTTGGTGAAATAGGCGGCGCGCTCACTGGGGGGAGTAGCCGCGCAGCGGATTAATCCACCCTTGGCCTGACAACCCTTACGCGGCTAGACCGAGTCGGCAGACAACCCCTATGCTGAGCGTCAAGCTGCGGGTTTTTCCAAGCCACGACCGCAAGGAGTCCCATGTCCGCATTAGCCTCGCCCACCCAGGATCGCCCGCTGGAGCTCAACGACCTGCTGCGTGAGCTGGTCGCTCAGGGCCGGGTTGATCAGGACAGCGCCGAACAATGCCTGGCGATTCGCCGCAGCGCGGTGAACAGTCAACTGCACCCCCTGGAGTTTCTCGCCGCGCAACAGGTCGATGACCGCGCCCGCCCGGGCAAGAAGCTCGATCTGGAAAGCCTCACCCTATGGCTGGCAGAGTTCGCCGGCCAACCTTACCTGCGCATCGACCCGCTGAAGATCGACGTCGCCGCCATCACCCCGCTGATGTCCTACGCCTTCGCTCAGCGGCACAAGATCCTCGCCGTCGCCGTGGCGCCGGACGCCGTGACCATCGCCAGTGCCCAGCCGCTGGTGCAGCGCTGGGAAGCCGACCTGACCCATGTACTGAAACGCCCGATCAAGCGTGTAGTGGCCAACCCGGCGGACATCCAGCGCTTCACCCTGGAGTTCTACCGCCTGGCCAAGTCGGTCAGCGGTGCCAGCGCCGGCGACAGCAAGGTCAGCGGCGTCGGCAACTTCGAGCAGTTGCTCAACCTCGGCGCCCAGGATCAGGAACCGGACGCCAACGACGCGCATATCGTCAACATCGTCGACTGGTTGTTTCAGTACGCCTTCCAGCAGCGCGCCAGCGATATCCATATCGAACCGCGCCGCGAGCAGGGCAGCGTGCGCTTTCGCATCGACGGCGTGCTGCACACCGTCTACCAGTTCCCGCCGCAGGTGACCATGGCGGTGGTCAGCCGCCTGAAAAGCCTGGGGCGGATGAACGTCGCCGAGAAACGCAAACCCCAGGACGGCCGGGTCAAGACCAAGACCCCGGACGGCGGCGAAGTCGAGCTGCGCCTGTCCACCCTGCCGACCGCCTTCGGCGAGAAGATGGTGATGCGGATCTTCGACCCGGAAGTGCTGCTGAAGAGCTTCGACCAGCTGGGCTTCTCCCCTGACGACCTGAAACGCTGGGCCAGCATGACCGGCCAACCCAACGGCATCATCCTGGTCACCGGGCCGACCGGTTCGGGCAAGACCACCACGCTGTACACCACGCTCAAGCAGCTGGCCACCGAGGAGGTGAACGTCTGCACCATCGAAGACCCGATCGAGATGATCGAAGGCGCCTTCAACCAGATGCAAGTGCAGCACAACATCGACCTGACCTTTGCCAGCGGCGTGCGCGCGCTGATGCGCCAGGACCCGGACATCATCATGGTCGGCGAGATCCGCGACCTGGAGACCGCCGAGATGGCGATTCAGGCGGCGCTGACTGGTCACCTGGTGCTGTCGACCCTGCACACCAACGATGCCCCCAGTGCCATCACCCGCCTGCTGGAGCTGGGCGTACCGCACTACCTGCTCAAGGCCACCCTGCTCGGGGTGATGGCCCAGCGCCTGGTGCGCACCCTGTGCCCGCATTGCAAGGCGCCGCATGAACTCAGCGAGGACGATTGGCAGAGCCTGACCAAACCCTGGAATGCCCCGCTGCCGACCGGGGCACAGAAGGCCGTAGGTTGCCTGGAGTGCCGCGACACCGGCTACCGCGGCCGCGCCGGGGTCTACGAAATCATGCTGCTTAACGACGCGATGAAGCCGCTGCTGAGCGCCGACACCGACCTGATCGCTCTGCGCCGACATGCCTTTAAAGAAGGCATGCGCAGCCTAAGGCTGTCTGGCGCACAGAAAGTTGCCAGCGGCCTGACTACCATAGAGGAAGTGCTGCGGGTCACCCCGCAAAGCGAACAGAAGTGAACCTAGATTGTGCTGAGTAACACGGGCCCGGCCTGGCAATCGCAAACCTTAGCCCTATGGAAATGGAGTTTTTATGGAAGTTGGCAGTGTGATCTTTCTCTTCGTCGGCCTCGCCTTGGCCGTGGTGTTCATGGGCTTCAAGGTGGTGCCACAGGGGTCGCAGTGGACGGTGGAACGTTTCGGCCGCTACACCAACACCCTCAACCCGGGGCTGAACATCATAGTGCCGGTGATGGACCGCATCGGCCACAAACTCAGTGTCATGGAAACCGTGCTGGATATTCCGCCGCAGGAAGTCATCACCTCCGACAACGCCACGGTGCAGATCGATGCGGTGTGCTTCTTTCAGGTGATCAACGCCGCCCAGGCCGCCTACGAGGTGAACAACCTCACCCATGCGATCCGCAACCTGCTGCAAACCAATATCCGTACCGTGCTCGGCTCCATGGAGCTGGACGCCATGCTCAGCCAGCGCGACGCGATCAATGAAAAGTTGCTGCGCACCGTCGACGAAGCCACCGCGCCCTGGGGCATCAAGATCACCCGCATCGAGATCAAGGACATCAGCCCGCCGGCCGACCTGATGGCCGCCATGTCCGGGCAGATGAAGGCCGAGCGCATCAAGCGCGCGCAAATCCTCGAAGCCGAAGGCCTGCGCGCCGCTGCCATCCTTACCGCCGAAGGCAAGAAGCAGGCGCAAATTCTCGAGGCCGAGGGTGAACGGCAAGCGGCTTTCCTCGAAGCCGAGGCCCGCGAACGCGCCGCCGCGGCCGAAGCCGAAGCGACGCGCATGGTTTCCGAGGCCATCGCCAGCGGTAACGTGCAGGCGGTCAACTACTTCGTCGCGCAGAAATACATCGATGCCCTAGGCCAACTGGCCAGTGCCAATAACAGCAAGGTGATTCTCATGCCGCTGGAAGCCAGCCAGGTGATCGGCGCGGTGGGCGGGATCGGCGAAATCGTCAAAGCTACCTTCGGCGAACAGAAGGCCTAATCGATGTGGGACTCTCTGCAACAGCTCTCGTACTGGAATTGGCTGGCCTTCGGCACCTTGCTGCTGATCCTCGAGGTGTTCGGGGCCGGTGGTTATCTGCTGTGGATCGGCATCGCCGCCGCCAGCGTCGGCGTGCTGACCTACCTGATGCCGGGGCTGCCCTGGGCTATCCAGTTCATCCTGTTCGGCGTGCTGTCGATACTCACCGCGGTGCTCTGGTGGCGACGTCAGCGCACGGCCGCCAAGCCCTCCGATCAACCCGGACTGAACCTGCGCGGCAGCGAACTGCTCGGCCGCCAATTCATCCTGCATGAAGCCATCCATGAGGGCCGCGGCAAGATCAAGGCCGGCGACTCGCTGTGGCTGGTCAGCGGTCCCGACCTCCCCGTCGGCAGCACCATCAGGGTGGTCGGCCAGGACGGCGTACTGCTGAAAGTAGAGGCCTGCGAGTGACTGCGCCGACCTCGCGCCGCCAGCGGCGGCGCAGACGGCCTCATTCATCTCGAGCGGGCACCTGGCGATAGGCCATGCGCTTGGTCGGCGCACCGGAACCCGGCGCCCATCCACGACTCTAAGATCAGCGTAACCCTAGCCATCTTGGAGTAATCAGCATGCGCCGCCTTAGCCTGGTAATCCTTGCCGCTCTTTCTCTTTTGAGCGTCCCAGCCTTCGCCGACAACTGGGTCCGCGACATCCTCTCGTCCGGCGCGACCACCGCCTCGATCTACCTGACGTTTAAGGACAAGAAGCTGATCGTCCCAGCCCAGGACGATGCCAGCAGCTATGTCGCCAGTGGCGGGCAGATTCGCGGCCCTTATCTGGAAGCCGCACTGCAGCGCCTGCGCGCCGAGCATCCCGACCTGCAGGCCAGTGACATGGAATTGGCCAGTGCTATTCTGACAGCCCAGTAACACTCACCTCTGACACTTGGGCGAGCAGAAGTTCTCGCCCAGGCGTCAGAGGTGTTTGAGCGTGGCCACCCGTGTGCCCGTGCTACTTATTCGCGGTAGGCGTCCACCGGCACGCAGGCGCAGAACAGGTTGCGGTCCCCGTAGACGTTGTCGACACGGTTCACCGCCGGCCAATACTTGTGCGCCCGCGTGTGTGCAGTCGGGGTCACCGCCTGCTCGATGCTGTAGGGCCGCTGCCAGCTGCCGGTGACGTCGGCCAAGGTGTGCGGTGCATGTTTCAGCGGATTGTCCTCGGCCGGCCAGCCACCGCTCTGCACCCTGTCGATCTCCGCGCGGATGCTCAGCATCGCCTCGATAAAGCGATCCAACTCATGCAGTGACTCGCTCTCGGTCGGCTCGACCATCAGGGTGCCGGGCACCGGAAAGGACATGGTCGGCGCATGGAAACCGTAGTCGATCAGGCGCTTGGCCACATCCTCCTCGCTGATCCCGCTGTCTGCCTTGAGCGGGCGCAAGTCCAGGATGCATTCATGTGCCACACGGCCGTTGCGGCCACTGTAGAGCACCGGGAATGCGCCGTTCAGTTTGTGGGCCAGGTAATTCGCCGCGAGAATCGCCACCTCGGTGGCATCGGCCAGTTGCGGGCCCATCATGGCGATGTACATCCAACTGATCGGCAGGATACTCGCGCTACCCCAGGGCGCCGCACTGACCGCACCGTTCTGCGGGTCGGGGCCTTCCAGCTCGATCACCGGGTGATTGGCGACGAACGGCGCCAGGTGCGCGCGCACACCGATCGGCCCCATGCCCGGGCCGCCACCGCCGTGCGGAATACAGAAGGTCTTGTGCAGGTTCATGTGCGAGACGTCGGCGCCGATGTCCGCCGGCCGGGTCAGCCCGACTTGCGCATTGAGGTTGGCGCCGTCCATATACACCTGACCGCCGTGGGTGTGGATCACCTCGCAGATCTCGCGGATACCTTCCTCGTACACACCATGGGTCGAGGGATACGTGGCCATCAGGCAGGCCAGTTGCTCACCCGCCTCGGCCGCCTTGCGCTTGAGGTCGTCGAGGTCGACGTTGCCCTGGGCGTCGCACTCGACGATCTGCACGCGCAGACTGGCCATCTGCGCCGACGCCGGATTGGTGCCATGAGCCGAGGCCGGGATCAGGCAGATAGTGCGTTGGCTGTCGCCGCGACTCTCATGGTAGCGACGGATCGCCAGCAGACCGGCGAACTCGCCCTGGGCGCCGGAGTTGGGCTGCATGGAGATGGCGTCGAAACCGGTGATGGCGCACAGCCAGGCCTCCAGCTCGTCGATCATCGCCTGGTAGCCCTGGGCCTGTTCGAGCGGGGCGAAGGGGTGCAGGTTGGCGAACTCGGGCCAGGTGATGGGGATCATCTCGCTGGTAGCGTTGAGCTTCATGGTGCAGGAGCCGAGCGGAATCATCGCCTGGTTCAGCGCCAGGTCCTTGTTCTCCAGCTGCTTGAGGTAGCGCAGCATCTCGGTTTCGCTGTGGTGCGCATTGAACACCGGGTGGCTCAGGTAGCCGCTACTGCGCTCCAGGGAGGACGGAATCCCGCTCGACACCTCAGCGGCATCCAGCGCACTCACGCTTAGGCCATGATCGGCGCCGAGGAAGATCGCCCATAACTGCTCCACCGTCTGCTCGTCGCAGGTCTCGTCCAGGCTGACGCCGAGCTTGCCGCGACCGAGGATGCGCAGATTGATCCGCGCCGCCTGGGCCGACTCGATGATCGCCGTCTGGCTGCCGCCGACATCGAGGGTCAGGGTGTCGAAGAAGTGTCGGTTGTCGCGGGCGACACCCTTCTGCGCCAGGCCTTCGGCGAGGATGGCGGTCAGCCGCTGCACCCGCTGGGCGATCCGTAACAAGCCCTGCGGCCCATGATAAACGGCATAGCAGCTGGCGATATTGGCCAGCAGGACCTGCGCGGTACAGATGTTGGAGTTGGCCTTCTCGCGGCGAATATGCTGCTCGCGGGTTTGCAGGGCCATACGCAGCGCGACATTGCCGCGGGCGTCCTTGGAGACGCCGATGATCCGCCCCGGTATGGCGCGTTTGTAGGCCTCGCGACTGGCGAAGAACGCCGCGTGCGGTCCGCCGTAGCCCATCGGCACGCCGAAACGCTGGGCCGAGCCGAACACCACGTCGGCGCCCAACTCGCCCGGCGGCGTCAGCAACAACAGGCTGAGCAGGTCCGTCGCGACGCAGGCCAACGCTTGCTGAGCGTGCAACTGCTCGATCAGCGGGCGCAGGTCGCGAATCTCGCCGTGGGTATCCGGATATTGCAGCAACGCACCGAACACCTGGTGCGCAGCCAGGGTGTCGACACTGTCGATGATCAGCTCGAAGCCGAACGCCTCGGCCCGGGTGCGCACCACGGAAATGGTCTGCGGGTGGCAGTGCTGATCGACGAAGAACAGGTTGCTCTTGCTCTTGGTCACGCGCTTGGCCAGGGCCATGGCTTCGGCGGCGGCGGTGGCCTCATCGAGCAAGGAGGCGCTGGCCAGATCCAGCCCGGTCAGATCGATGGTCAGCTGTTGGAAGTTCAGCAACGCCTCCAGGCGGCCCTGGGCGATTTCCGGCTGATAAGGCGTATAGGCGGTGTACCAGCCCGGATTCTCCAGCACGTTGCGCAGAATCACCGGCGGCGTGAGGGTGCCGTGATAGCCCATGCCGATCAGGCTGGTCCACAGCTGATTCTGCGCGGCGTAGCCTCTGAGCTTGGCCAGGGCCGCCTGCTCGTCCAGCGCCGGCGGCAGTGCCAGTGGCTGCTGCAGACGGATCGCCGGCGGCACCGTCTGCTCGATCAGCGCGGCGCGACTGGGCAGACCGAGGGCTGCCAGCATGACCTGCTGTTCGGCGACGTCCGGGCCGAGATGACGCCGCAGAAAGGCGTCGGGCTGTTGCAGTTGGGAAAGACGGGGCGTGCTGGACATGGCCTTCACTCTGCTGAAAAAAGACAAAGCCTCGACAATGCGAGGCTCTATCAGCTTAGGAAAGATTCAGCGAAGTGCGCGACCAAGCAGCCGGACCGGGTCGCCTACCGCAGCAGGATCAGGCGTCGGCGTCGGCAGTGCTCTTGTAGGCGGAGGCATCGAGCAACTTGTCCAGTTCGCTGACATCGCTCGGCTGCAGCTTGAAGAACCAGCTGCCGTAGGGATCGCTGTTGACGCTCTCGGGGCTGTCGGCCAGCGCCTCGTTGATCGCGATCACTTCACCGCCGATCGGCGCATAGATGTCGGAAGCGGCCTTGACCGATTCCACCACCCCGGCTTCCTGGCCGGCGGCCAGCACTTTGCCGACTTTCGGCAATTCGATGAAGACCACATCGCCCAGGGCTTCCTGGGCATGGTCAGAGATGCCCACGGTGACGCTGCCGTCGGCTTCCAGGCGCGCCCACTCATGGCTGGTGGCAAAACGCAGATCGGCGGGGATAGTGCTCATGTGTCGTTCCTCGTAAGACATGACGGCGACCGCGCCGTCAGGAAAATTTAGCAGGCGTTGGCCATGCCGTTAGCGAAGCGTCGCAAAAGTTCGCGAGTAAAGCCTTCAACTGCGGTGCAACATCCCTTCAGATCAAGGCCCTGCCGTGACGCACAAAGCTGGGCTGTACCACCCGCACCGGGTACCACTTGCCACGGATCTCCACTTCGGCGCGTTCAGCGGTGGCCGCCGGCACTCGGGCCAGGGCAATGGCTTTGCCGAGGGTCGGCGAGAAGCTGCCGCTGGTGATCTCTCCTTCGCCGACGCCCGCCACCCGCACCACCTGGTGCGCGCGCAGCACGCCGCGCTCCTCCAGCACCAGGCCGACCAGCTTGGCGCTCGCGCCCGCCTTCTGCTGCCGCTCCAGTTCCGCGCGGCCGATGAAGTCGCGACTGGCCGGCTCCCAGGCAACCGTCCAGCTCATGTTGGCCGCCAGCGGCGAGACCTGCTCGTCCATGTCCTGACCGTATAGATTCATCCCGGCCTCCAGGCGCAAGGTATCGCGCGCGCCCAAACCGATCGGAGCAATGCCGGCGCCAACCAGCTCGTTGAGAAACTCCAGCGCTTGCTCGGCCGGTAGCATGATCTCCAGGCCGTCCTCACCGGTATAGCCGCTACGGGCGATAAACCAGTCGCCTTCCGGTAAGCCCTGAAGCGGCAACAGTTCATAGATCAAGGCGGCGCGGGCCTGAGTCACCAGTTCGGCGACCTTGGCCCGTGCCTGCGGCCCCTGAATGGCGAGCATGGCCAGATCGGCACGCTCGTTTAACTCGACGGCGAAAGCGCTGCTCTGCTGACGCATCCAGGCCAGGTCCTTGTCGCGGGTGGCGGCATTGACCACCAGACGGTAGCTGTCGGGCAGCTCAGGCGTAGCGGTTAGGTAGACGATCGTATCGTCGATCACCCCAGCCTGCTGGTTGAGCATGCCGCTGTACAACGCCTTGCCGGGGCTATCCAGGCGCTCGACGTCGTTCGCCAGCAGGTGCTGCAGGTAGGCCTTGGCCTGACTGCCGCTCACATCGACCACGGTCATGTGGGACACATCGAAGACGCCGCAGTCGCGACGCACCTGGTGGTGCTCCTCGACTTGCGAACCATAGTGCAGTGGCATGTCCCAGCCACCGAAGTCGACCATCTTGGCCCCTAACGCGAGGTGCAGACCATAGAGAGGTGTACGCTGTCCCATGGGTGTCTCCTTCCGGGCTTGGCGAAGCTGCGGGCTGGCGCGGAACCCGGCACACCCGCTGAATTGGGCGCTTAAAAAGGGCTTCACGCTGCCGATCCTGATGACCGGTCGCAGCGGATGGCGCGCATTGTAGCCGCAAGGTCGGGGCGGGTCATCTTGGCCGTAGGGCTAACGCGACGAGGGCCATCAGCCTGAGCCGACGACGGACGCTTGGCGACGCGGCAGCGACAGTCCTAGCCGAGCCGTCGGGCCGAGCGACGAATCAGACCGATCACCGGCAGCAGGCCAACCAGCACCAGGGTCAAGGCCGGCAATGCGGCACGCGCCCACTCGCCCTCGCTGGTCATCTCGAACACCCGCACCGACAGCGTGTCCCAACCGAATGGACGCATCAGCAGGGTCGCCGGCATCTCTTTGAGCACATCGACGAATACCAGCAGCGCAGCCGACAGCGCGCCCGGCACCAGCAGCGGCAGGTACACCTTGAGGAACAAGCCGATCCCACCGACGCCGAGGCTACGCGAGGCTTCCGGCAGCGATGGGCGAATCCGCGCCAGGCTGTTCTCCAGCGGGCCGTAGGCCACCGCCATAAATCGGATCAGGTAGGCCAGCAACAGCGCCGACAGGCTACCGAGCAGCAATGGCTTACCGGCCCCGCCGAGCCAGCTCGACAGCGGAATCACCAGCTCACGGTCGAGGTAGCTGAACGCCAGCATGATCGCCACCGCGAGCATCGAACCGGGCAATGCGTAGCCGAGATTGGCCAGGCCGACCGTCGAACGCATCAGCCGGGTTGGCGCCATACGTCGAGCGAAGGCCAGCAGCAAGGCCACGCCAACGGTCACCGACGCGGCAATGCCGCCAAGATAGAGCGTGTGCAGAATCAAGCCGGTGTAGCGCTCGTCCAGATCGAAACGGCCGCGCTGCCAGAACCACAGCACCAGCTGCAGGACTGGAATCACGAAGGCGCAGGCGAACACCAGGCCGCACCAGGCGCTGGCGACCACGGCCTGGCCACCCCTGAGCTGATACAGCGCCTTGCCGCGCGGCCGCTCGTTGACCGGGCGCACCGCGCCGCGGGCGCGGCGCTCGCCATACAGCACCAGCATCACCGCAAGCAGCAGCAGGCTGGCCAGCTGAGTGGCGCTGGTCAGGCTGTAG
The DNA here is from genome assembly GCF_007993865.1 of Pseudomonas sp. SJZ079. Taxonomy (GTDB): domain Bacteria; phylum Pseudomonadota; class Gammaproteobacteria; order Pseudomonadales; family Pseudomonadaceae; genus Aquipseudomonas. The sequence goes on from NZ_VIUH01000002.1 coordinate 411,881, forward strand.
AAGCTGTACCAAGTCTTGTAGATGGCGGTGGTGAAAGTATCGAAGTTGAACACCGACACCGCGCCGAAATCGGCCAGGGTTTCCATGATGGCCAACGCCAGACCGGCGCCAATCGCCGGCCGCGCCATCGGCAGGGCCACGCGCCAGAACGCCGACCAGGGGCTCAGCCCCAGCACCCGCGCGGCCTCCATCAAGCCCTTGCCCTGAGCCAGGAAGGCATTGCGCGCCAGCAAGTACACATAGGGGTAGAACACCAGGATCAGTACCGTGATCACCCCGCCGGTGGAGCGCACCCGTGGCAGGCGCAAGCCCGCGCCGAACCACTCGCGCAGCAGGCTCTGCACCGGCCCGGCAAAATCCAGCAGACCGACGAAGACGAAGGCCAGCACATAGGCCGGAATGGCGAACGGCAGCATCAACGCCCAGTCCAGCCAGCGCCGCCCGGGAAACTCGCACAGGCTGGTCAGCCAGGCCAGGCTGACACCAAGCAGGGTCACTCCGATGCCGACACCGAGCACCAGCATCAGGGTGTTGCCAATCAGGCGCAGCAACTGGGTTTGCCACAGATGCGCCCATATTTGCCGATCCACCTCATGCCAACTGAACAGCAGCACGCTCAGCGGCAGCAACACCAGCAGGGCAACCGCGAACGCTATGGGGTACCAGCGGCGCTGGGCAGGGTGGGCCACGCAAAATCCTCAGAGCTTGAAAACACAACGCCCCGGGCTGAGCCGGGGCGCCGAGTATAACGATTTTCCGCAGCCTGGCTGGCGCACGCCAGTCAGCAGACGAATCGAGCGTCGATCAATTCCAGCCGGCACGGTCCATCAGCATGGTGGCTTCGGCCTGGCGCTTGCCGGCCACTTCCAGCGGAATGCTGTCGGCCTTGAACACGCCCCAGGCAGCAACCTCGGCGGACGGGGCGATCTGCGGGTTGGCCGGAAACTCCTGGTTGAGGCCGGCGAACAGGCCTTGGGCCTCCTCGGTGGTCATCCATTCCAACAGCTTCTGCGCCTGCTCGGCATGCGGCGCGTACTGGGTCACGCCGGCACCGGACAGGTTGACGTGGACGCCACGATCGCTCTGATTCGGCCAGAACAGCTTGGCCTTAAGGTCCGGCTGCTGCTTGTGCAGGCGGCCGAAGTAGTAGGTGTTGACGATACCGACATCGCACTGGCCGGCGTCGACGGCTTGGATCAGCGCAGTGTCGTCAGCAAACACATCGGTGGCCAGGTTATTCACCCAACCCTTGAGGATTTCCTCGGTCTTGGCCGCGCCATGGGTCTCGATCAGGGTAGCGGTCAGCGACTGGTTGTAGACCTTCTTGCTGGTGCGCAGGCACAGACGGCCTTCCCAATTCTTGTCGGCCAGGGCTTCGTAGGTGCTCAGCTCGCTCGGATTGACCCGCTCGGTGGAGTAGACGATGGTCCGTGCGCGCAGCGACAGGCCGGTCCAGCTGCCGGTGCTGGAGCGGTATTGGGCCGGGATATTCTCGGCGATGATGGCGGACTGCAGCGGCTTGAGCACACCTTGCTGCTCGGCCTGCCAGAGGTTGCCGGCGTCCACGGTGATCAGCATGTCGGCCGGGGTGTTCTCGCCCTCGGCTTTCAAACGCGCCAACAGCGGTGCTTCCTTGTCGGTAATGAACTTGACCGGCACACCGGTCTTGGCGGTATAGGCATCGAAGACCGGTTTGATCAGCTCATCGATACGCGAGGAGTAAACCACCACCTCATCGGCGGCCTGCACGGCGCCAGCCAGTGCGGTGAGGGTCAGAGCGGCGAACAAGCGCTTACTTACCTGCATGAATACTGCCTCTTGGTGAAGATGAGTCGAAAACCCAAATAGTAGTGAATAACATTTAGTTTCTCAACCCGACTTCGTTAACCAGGCGTACTCCACCCTTATCCACGTCGAGACCGAAGGGTTTGCCATGCATAGAAAGACCAGCGATTAACCTGCATCGAGGCGCACGACGGCGCCCCGTCACCTGCCGACGAACAGCACCTTAGATGCGCGCCAGCTCCGGCAAATCGCCGGACAGACCGAGCGCCTGGCGGACAAACAAGGCCTTGGCCTCGGGCAGCTCATCGACCCAGTTGAGGCCGGCATTGCGCAACCAACGCAGCGGCAGCGGGTCGGCCTGGAACAAGCGTTCGAAGCCTTCCATGGCCGCCATCATGGCCAGGTTATGCGGCATGCGCCGGCGCTCATAGCGGCTCAACACCCGCGTATCAGCCAGGCGCTCGCCCCGCGCCTGAGCGTGCAGCAGCACCTCGGCGAGTACCGCGGCATCGAGAAAGCCCAAGTTGACGCCCTGCCCGGCCAAGGGGTGAATGCTGTGCGCGGCATCGCCGATCAACGCCAGGCCGTCTTCGACGTAACGCTTGGCATGCCGCTGCCGCAGCGGGATGCACAGGCGTCGATCCGCCTGTAGCACCTCACCCAGGCGATGCTCGAAGGCCTTGCCCAGCTCGCTGCAGAAGCTTGCGTCATCCAAGCCCATCAAGCGCTCGGCTTCGCTCGGGGTGGCCGACCAGACGATCGAGCACCAGTGCTGGTCGGCCGGCGCTCCCGTGTCGACACCGCTCAACGGCAGAAACGCCAGCGGGCCATCATCGGTGAAACGCTGCCAGGCGGTGGCCTGGTGCGGTTGGGCACAGCGCACGCTGGTGACGATGGCATGGTGCAAATAGGCCCACTCACGGGTGGCGCAGCCGGCCAGGCGGCGCACGGCGGAATTGGCACCGTCGGCGGCAATCAACACAGGCGTGCGCAATTGCCGGCCATCGTCCAGGGTCAGCAGCCAGTCATCGCCGGAACGGCGCAACTGCTCCAGTCGGGCGTTAGCCAACAGGCCAATGTTGCTGTCGTGCAAGCGCTCGAGCAGGGCATCCTGCACCACGCGGTTTTCGACGATATGGCCGAGCGTCTCGGCATGCACGCTGGCCGCACTGAAATGAATCTGCCCGGTGCCGGAGCCGTCCCATACCTGCATCTCGCCATAGGCACTGCAGCGCCGCGCGACGATGCCGGGCCACACCCCCAGACGTTCCAGCACCCGCTGACTGGCCCCTGACAGCGCACTGACACGCGGCTCGAAGGGCGCGCTGTTATCGAACGGCTTGACGCTGAGCGAGCCGCCATCGACCAGCAGGATATCCAGACCAGCTTCTTGCAAGGCCAGGGCCAGGGCACTGCCGACCATACCGGCCCCGACGATGATCAGATCCGCACGCATGCTTGAATTTCCTTATGGGGCCTGCCGCGCACGCGGCTTGAGGCGGACGTAGAGGGTCTTGTGCACCTTGGCCACCAACTGGCCCTGCGCGTCGCGCACCTCGACGCTGAGCTGCGGCAAATACTTTTCGCCGCTGGCGGTACGCGCGCGGATATCCGCCAGCAAGGCGTCGTCGATGCGAAACTCGGCGAACACCGGGCCCCTGCCGGGGCTGACGAATTCGATGCTCGCGGCCTGATCCCAGACCAGGTACTCATCGCCGAGCAGCGGCATCAGCAAGAGCATGTAAAAAGGGTCGACCATGCTGTACAGCGAACCACCGAACTGGGTGCCGACGAAATTGCGGTTGTACCAACGCAGCGCCATTTTCACCCGTGCCTGGCGGCAGTCGGCACTGATGTGCTGCACGCTCACCCCGGCGCCGAGGTAAGGCGGATAGAGGTTCAGGCCGAAGCGCAGCAAGCGGGCGCGACGAGCCAAGCGGCGAGCGCTCATGTTGCCGTGCTCATGTAGGGCGAGTGCCCAGGCCCATGGCCTGGCGAGCGAACCAGCGCTTGGCCGGCGGCAGCACATCCAGGCCCAGCAGACCCAGACTACGCCCGGCGGCAAGCAACGGCGCGGAGGTGCTGAACAGCCGGGTCACCTGATCGGAGAAACCCACGGTAAGCTGCTGATCGGCCCGTTGGCGCTGCAGATAGGCTTGCAAGGTGGCGAAGTCACCGAGTGCGGCGCGGCTGTCGAGCAGGGTCGCGGCCAGCGCCAGGGTGTCGCGCAAGGACAGGTTGTAGCCTTGACCGGCTATCGGATGCAGGCTGTGCGCGGCGTTGCCGAGCACCACCAGATGGGGCCGCACCTGTTCCTGCGCCTCGATCAAGGCCAGCGGATAGAGATGCCGCGCGCCGACCTGGCGCAAGGCGCCGAGCCGGTAACCGAAGGCCTGCTGCAGCTCGTCGAGGAAACGCGCGTCATCCAGTACGCGCAAACGCTCGGCATCGGCGCTGCTGCGGGTCCAGACCAGGGCGCAGCGATTGTCCGGCAGCGGCAGCAGGGCCATGGGCCCGTCCTCGGTAAAGCGCTCGAAGGCCTGTCCGCGATGAGCCTCCTGCGCACTGACATTGGCGATCAGCGCGCTCTGCCCGTACTCGCGGTGCTGCACACCGATGCCCAGTTGCTCGCGCAAACCCGAGCGGCCGCCATCGGCGAGAATCGCCAGGTCGCAGTCCAGCGTGGACTCATCGTCCAGGGTCAGCCGATAACCGTCCGCCAGGGCCTGCATCTCGGTCACCTGGGCCGGGCTGCGCCAGTTGACCACCTGCCGATCCAGCGCCTGCCACAGGCACTGACCCAACCAGGCGTTCTCCACCACGTAGCCGAGCGCCGGCACCCCTTCGTCCTGGGCGCTCAGCCGCGCCGCGGCAAAACGACCACGGTCGGACACATGGATCTGCGCGATCGGCTCGGCACGCGGGGCGATCTGCTGCCACAGGCCGAGCCGTTGATAAATCTGCTGCGAGCCGTAGGACAGCGCGGTGGAGCGCGCATCGTAGCTCGGCTGATAACCCTCCCCCGGCGCGAAGGGCTCGATCAGGCAAATCTGCCAGCCCCGTGCCTTGGCGGCACCCTGCAACGCCAAGGCCAGGCTGGCGCCAACCAGACCACCGCCGATGATCGCGAGACTGACCCCTTGCATGGCGTCAGGCGACCTCGGCACGGGCGTCGAGCATCAGCGCTTCGATCTCGGCCACGGTCTTCGGCACGCCACTGCTGAGGATTTCACAGCCGGACTTGGTCACTATCACGTCATCTTCGATGCGTACGCCGATGCCGCGCCATTTCTTCGCCACGTCCGGGTTGTTCACCGCGATGTAGATGCCCGGCTCGACGGTCATGGCCATGCCGACTTCCAGTACCCGCCATTCGCCGCCGACCTTGTACTCGCCGACGTCGTGCACATCCATGCCCAGCCAGTGGCCGGCACGGTGCATGTAGAAGGCCTTGTAGGCCTCACTGGCGATCAACTCATCGACCTCGCCCTGCAGCAGGCCCAGCTCCACCAGCCCGGCGGTGATCACCCGCACCGTGGCCTCGTGGGCCTCGTTCCAGTGCTTACCGGGGGCAATTTCCTTGAACGCCGCCTCCTGGGAGGCCAGTACCAGTTCGTAAATAGCCTTCTGCTCAGGCGAAAACCGCCCGCTGACCGGGAAGGTGCGGGTGATGTCGCTGGCATAGCAGTCGATCTCGCAGCCGGCATCGATCAGCACCAGATCGCCGTCCTTGAGCAGTGCGTCGTTCTCGCGGTAATGCAGGATGCAGGCATTCTTGCCGGCCGCGACTATCGAGCCATAGGCCGGCATCTTCGCCCCGCCCTTGCGGAATTCGTAATCCAGTTCGGCTTCCAGGTGATATTCGTGCAGGCCGGCGCGGCTGGTCTGCATGGCGCGGACGTGGGCCTGCGCGGAGATCTGCGCGGCCTCGCGCATCACCTTGACCTCGTTGGCACTCTTGTACAGGCGCAGGTCATGCAGCAGATGGTCGAGGGCGACGAACTCGTTCGGTGGCTGCGCACCCTGCCGGGCCTTGGAGCGGATCACGTTGATCCAGTCCATCAGGTGGCGGTCGAACTCCTGATTGGTGCCCATGGCGTAATACACCCGCTCGCGGCCCTCGATGAGGCCGGGCAGGATGTCGTCGATATCGCCAATCGGGAAGGCATCGTCGGCGCCATACTGGCCGATCGCACCGTCCTGCCCGGCGCGCAAGCCGTCCCACAGCTCGCGCTCGGGATCGCGCTCACGGCAGAACAACACGTACTCGCCATGCTCGCGACCGGGAATCAACGCGATCACCGCCTCCGGCTCGGGGAAGCCGGAGAGGTACTGAAAATCGCTGTCCTGGCGATACACGTGCTCGACATCGCGGTTGCGGATGTACACCGGCGCGGCCGGCAGAATGGCGATGCTGTTGGGTTCCATCTGCGCCATCAGCGCCTTGCGCCGACGGGCGTATTCCGACTTGGGGATGCTGATCATGGGCAGTTCGAGTCCACTACTTGGTGCATGAAAAAATCAGTGCAGCGACGGCTTCGCGGTCGGAGCCAACGGCTTGGCGCACTCGCTGAACAGCAGCAGCGGCGCCACACGCAGGTATTCCATCACTTCCATATAGTCGTTCTCGCCGTCTTCCGACTCTTCCAAGGCATTCTGTACCTGGGCGATTGCCGACAGGTCCTGGAGCACCTCCATGGCCTCGGCGCTCAGGGCGCTGTCGCGGGCGGTGAGGCCGAAGCCACCGAGAAAACCCTGGCACCACTGGCCAAGCGCAACGGCACGCTCACTCAACGGTGCGTCATCGGTTGGCAACAACAGGACCACGGTGACCTCGTCGCCGGACAACTCGCCCTTGACCATCTCCTGCAAGCCGATCAGCGCCTGGCGTACCGTGTCTTGCGGCGCAGCGCCGAGCAGTTCGGCGGCATCCACCAGCCAAGCGTCGATCTCGAAGCCGGCGCCGGCGCAGCTGCGCCCGAGCAACAGACCATGCAGCTCGGCGGGAGAAACGGAGTGACCGCTGCTGGCGAGCAGGGTGGCGAAAGCGCTATAGGGGGAACTGGAAGTCGGCATAGATCACTAGGCGCCAGACGGCGCAATCACTAGAATGGAGGCCTCGTATCCTAGCACCGGCAGGCGCGCGAAGACCATCCAAGGCCGCCGAGCGCCTGTTGATGATCGACGCATGTGCAGTTCAAACGACGCTGGCCACAGGTAAATTGGCAAGCGAAGCCAGTTACACAGTGCAGCGCCGATGCAACAGGCGCCAAACACACTCCAAGGGTTTGACCTCGAGCGGGGACACGCCTATATATCCGGTCAACCCTTGCCTTAGCGAGCCCCCATGGAAGACGCCGATCTGCACGCCCTGACGACCAAGCTGGAGTTGCTGATCCAGCGCGTTGAGCAGCTGAAGGCCAACAACCGACTCCTCCTGGCGAATGAAAAGGCCTGGCGCGTCGAGCGCGCCCATCTGATCGAAAAGAACGAAATGGCCCGGCACAAGGTCGAATCGATGATTTCGCGCCTTAAAGCCCTGGAGCAGGACTAATGACCCAGACCAATACCGTCACCGTCCAGATTCTGGACAAAGAATATTGCATCGCCTGTCCGTCGGACGAACGCGCCAAACTGGAAAGCGCCGCGCGCTACCTGGATGGCAAAATGCGTGAGATCCGCAGCAGCGGCAAAGTCATCGGCGCCGACCGCGTGGCGGTGATGGCCGCCCTGAACATCACCCACGACCTGCTGCACAAACAGCAGCACTCGGACCAGCAGGCGACCGCGACCCGCGATCAGGTACACAGCCTGCTCGAACGTGTCGATCATGCCTTGGCCAACGACACCGATGACCAAGGCGTCTGATTGCAGCGCGGCGGTTTCGGGTATACTGGCCCCCGCTCCCTGGAGTGTGCGCCAGTTGGTGATGTCCCTGAGCCGATACGCACAAACCCGGGGGTTGCATGTTGGGGCCGGTGTGCATGTCCGCCTGACGGAAAGCCTTAACGCCTCCTGCAACCTCCACCTTGAACTTTCGGGTTCAAGGGCTAAACCGACAGCGGCACGTCGGGGAGTCACTTTTACTGACCTACTGCCCACCGCCGGCAGTAAGGCCGACGCCTGAACATGCTCGATTCCAGCGAACTGACCCGCCCCCAGCTGCGCCGCCAACTGCGGCAAACCCGTCGAGCGCTTGCCCCCCAGGCGCAACGCCAGGCGGCGCGAAGACTGTACCGACAACTGACGCAACACCCGCTGTTTCGCCGCGCCAAGCATATCGCCCTGTACCTGCCGAATGACGGTGAGATCGACCCGCGACCACTGCTGCGTGCCGCCCAACGTCGCGGCAAAGCCACTTACCTACCGGTACTCAACCCCTGGCCGCGGACCAAGATGGTGTTCCAGCGCGTTCGCCGTCATGAGGCCTTGAGGCCCAATCGTTTCGGTATCCTTGAGCCGCGCCACAACCGCACCCAGCAGCGTAAAGTCTGGGCCCTGGATTTAGTCCTGCTACCACTGGTCGGTTTCGACCGTTGCGGCGGACGCCTGGGTATGGGCGGTGGTTTTTATGATCGCAGCCTGGCGTATCGCGGCATGCGCAAAAATTGGCACAAACCAACACTCCTGGGCTTGGCGCATGAGTGCCAGCAGGTGGATCACCTGGCGCTGGCCAGTTGGGATGTGCCGCTCAAGGCGACCGTAACGGATAGCGCATGGTACTGAGATAGACAGTGGCGCCGCGATCCCTACGGCGCCTGGCGAACTCAGCTCAGCGCCTTAAGGCTGCCGGGATACGCTGACCGGCAGATCAGGCTGGTGATCCCACTGACTCTGGGTGTAACCCGTGGTAACCATGCCCAGGCTGAACAGAATGACTAATACCCACAACAGATCTGGCTTACGTTTCATGTGATGCCTCCCCCTTCGAGGCACACTGCGCACGGTGGACCGGCGGCGGTTATTTTTATAGGTGGTACGGTAGTGCTCTAGCGCAATGGCTGACATTGTCCGCCAACCGTCATGAGCCTGCAATTTTTGGCGCCAAGCGGTTGTCGTTCACCTGAGAGACTAGCAGCCCGCAACAAGGACACGCTTAATGGAGCAAAGTTCATGCCTTATTGGCTAATGAAATCAGAACCCGATGAACTGTCCATCCACGACCTGCAGCGCCTCGGCCAGACATGCTGGGATGGCGTGCGCAATTACCAGGCGCGCAACTTCATGCGTAGCATGCAAGCGGGCGAGCAGCTGTTCTTTTATCACTCCAGTTGTCCCGAGCCGGGCATCGCCGGGATTGCCCGTATCATCCGCGCGGCCTACCCCGACCCTAGCGCGCTCGACTCCGCCAGCCCTTACTTCGACGCCAAGGCCAGCAGCGAAAAGAACCCATGGAGCGCGGTCGACGTGGCGTTCGTCGAAACCTTCAAGCAACTGATTCCCCTGGCCGAGCTGAAGGCGCAAAGCGCCTTGCTGGAATTGCCGCTGGTGCACAAAGGCAGCCGCCTGTCGGTGATGCCGGTCAGCGCCGAAGAGTGGGCAGCGATCCTCGCCCTGCGTTGAACCGGCTCTGGCCCTGAGAACCGGCACTGTGCTATGAGGTAGGCGAACCCTCAGGAACCCGCCTATGCAGCAGCGTTCTCAGTCCCTCTGGCCAGCTCGCATGGCGCTCATGGCATTTTTACTGGTGCTCTGCGTGGCCAGCTTATTACTGTGGCAACAACTGCTGGCCACGCAACAGGAGCGCATCGGCGAGCGCGTGAGCTACCAAGCCAGCAGCCTGGCGCGACAGCTCGAGGCCAGCCTGAATGATCAGGTCGATGGGTTGCGCCGGATCGCCCAGCTGTGGAACCAGCGCGGCCGCATCCCCAAGGACGAGTGGACGCTCGATAGCCAGTTCTCCCTCAGCCACTTCAAGAGCTACCAAGCCATCCAGTGGCTCGGCGCCGACCTGCACATGCGCTGGATAGAGCCGCTGCACGGTAACGAAGCCGCACAACGCGTCCACCTGACCCCGGCGCACCCCAACTTCAACCTGGCCATGCAGGCCAAGGCCAGTGGTGAGGCGCGCTTCTCCGACAGTTTCGCCCTGATTCAGGGCGGTCGCGGCTTTATCCTCTACACCCCGCTGTATATTCGCGACGCGCTGGATGAGCAGGTATTCGACGGCTTTCTCCAGGGCGTATTTCGCGTCGAGCCACTGATGGATGAACTGCTCGCCAATCTGGACAGCCGCGAGTTCAGCGCCTACTTGCTGGAAGCCGGCCAACCGATCTACAGCCGCGAACAGGCCGACGCCCTCGACACCTGGCAACAGCAAGTGCCGCTCCACCTGCTGAACAACCAGAACTTCGCCTTGCGCCTCAAGCCGAGCGAGCGTCTGGTACAGGCGCTGACGACACCACTCCCAGAGTTCGTGCTCGGCGCCAGCTTGACCATCAGCCTGTTGCTGGTCGCCGCTCTCGCTCTGGCCCTGGAAAACGCCCGTCGCGCCGGCGCCCTGCAAACCAGCAACCTGCAGCTGAACGAAGAAGTCGAGCAACGCGAACAGGTCGAGCAGGTCCTGCGTGACAGCCGCGAACGCTTGCAACTGGTACTCGATCTGACCGACTCCAGTCAGGACGGCCTGTTCATCATCGACCCGCACACGCGTGACATCCTGCACATGAATCAGGCCACCTACGGCAGTCTGGGTTATAGCGCCGAGACCTTCCAAGAGCTGCTCAAACACGACCCCGAACAACTTCTGCCAGGTTTCAACGGCTGGCTTGAAGGCGTACGCCAAGCTCACCAGGACGACCTGTCGATGATTTTCCAGCGGCAAATGCGCCGCCGTGATGGCAGCAAACAAGCCGCGGAGATCAGCGCACAACTGGTGGTCCGCAACGGCCATGAATATTTGATCGGGGTTACCCGCGACAACATCGAGCGCCTGCGATTGGAAGCCCAACTGCAGGCGCTATCGCAACAGGATGGCCTGACCGGCCTGTACAACCGGCGCTACTTCGACAATCAACTCGACAGCGAGTGGCGTCGATTACGCCGCCAGGGAGCACCACTGACCTTGTTGATGCTGGATATCGACCACTTCAAGGCCTACAACGACCAATTCGGCCACCTGGCCGGCGACGACGCGCTACGCCGTCTCGCCCAGGTCCTGCAAGGTTGTTTACAGCGCGAAGGCGACGTCGCCTGCCGTTATGGCGGCGAAGAGTTCGCCATCATCCTGGCCAATACCGACCTTGACGGCGGTGGCCACGTTGCCGAGCAAGTGCACCAGCAATTGGCCGACCTGCAGATCGCCCACAGCGCCAGCCCACTCGGGCGCTTGACGCTGAGCATCGGCCTGGCCTGCGCCACCCCCAACCTACAAGAGCAGCCGCACAGCCTGATCGCCCACAGCGACAAGGCGCTCTACCAAGCCAAGCGCGAGGGGCGCAATCGGACCTGCGTGTGGCGCCCGGCCTAGGCGCCTGTCGGACTTAGCGCTGCCCTACTGCCGACGGTCAACTCCGACAGGCGCCTAGCGCTGCAGGATCAAGTTGTTGAACAACAGATCATCCACCAAGGGTTTGCCCTCCTCTTGAGTGAGCACCGCCTGCACCTGCTTTAGCGCTTCCTGGCGTAGGGTTTCCTTGGCGTTCGGTGCGTTCAGCGCCTCCTCCGTCTGCTGGGCGAAGAGCATCACCAACTGATTTCTGATCAACGGTTCGTGATACTGAACCTTGCTCTCGGCCTCGCTACCGCTGACCCGCAGCGCGATATCGGCCTTGTAGAACTTGAGCTTGGGCCCGGCGCCGAAGTTGCCGACCAACGCCGGCACCAGGTTGTAGTAGGCAACTTGCGGAGCCGCCTCCTCGCCTTCTTTCGGTTCTTCCTCCTGAGCCTGGGCGGCAAAGGGCATCGATAAGGCCAGCAGTAGAACGATCCAGGTTTTCACGTAAGCAGTTCCTCGACAGAGAGAGCGCTAGCATAGCCATTGGCACGCCTGTACCCAAGCCCGATGCTTATACGGCTCTATCAGGCGCGGCCATGCTCGTTGACCGGTCTCGCCGCCCACCTAAACTGCGGGGTCATAACCGCGAGAGGATAGCCCCGATGAAAGCCGTGTTGTGCAAAGCCTTCGGCCCCGCCGAAACCCTGGTCCTGGAAGAAAGCGCCAACCCCGAAGTGAAGAAGAACGAAATCCTTCTCGAGGTGCACGCCGCCGGAGTCAACTTTCCGGACACCCTGATCATCGAGGGCAAATACCAGTTCAAGCCACCGTTCCCCTTCTCCCCCGGTGGTGAGGCGGCCGGCGTAGTGGCTGCAGTCGGTGAGCAGGTCAGTCACGTCAAGGTCGGCGAGCGGGTGATGGCCCTCACCGGCTGGGGCAGCTTCGCCGAACAGGTCGCCGTCGCCGGCTATAACGTCATGCCGATCCCCGCCCACATGGACTTCGTCAGCGCCGCCGCCTTCGGCATGACCTACGGCACCTCGATGCACGCACTCAAGCAACGCGCCAACCTGCAGCCGGGCGAGACGTTGCTGGTCCTGGGCGCATCCGGAGGCGTCGGCCTGGCCGCAGTGGAAATCGGCAAGGCCATGGGCGCCAAGGTGATCGCTGCGGCAAGCAGCGCCGAAAAGCTCGAAGTCGCCAAGGCTGCGGGTGCCGATGAACTGATCAACTACAACGAACAGAGCCTGAAGGACGAGGTGAAACGCCTCACCGGCGGCCAGGGCGCGGACGTGATCTACGATCCGGTCGGCGGCGACCTGTTCGACCAGGCCATCCGCGCTATCGCCTGGAACGGCCGGCTGCTGGTGGTGGGCTTCGCCAGCGGGCGCATCCCCGAGCTGCCGGTAAACCTCGCCTTGCTCAAGGGCGCGGCGGTGGTCGGCGTATTCTGGGGCTCGTTCGCCCAGCGCCAGCCACAGGACAACCTGGCCAATTTTCAGCAGTTGTTTGCCTGGCATGCCGCCGGCCAGCTCAAACCCCTGGTCTCCCAGGTGTTTCCACTGGAACGAACTGCCGAGGCGATCAACGCACTCGGTCAACGCAAGGCGGTCGGCAAGGTGGTGGTGCAAGTCCGCTAAACGGAGCGTCGAGCCGTCCTCGGGCGGCTCGACACACCGGACAAGCTGTCCCTTCGGCCACTGGTGGGCCCTCTGTTGCGGGTCGATACTGTCTTACTCCCCCATCGACAGGAGACACCCATGTACTGCGTGACTGTGATCTACCCCAGCGCCGAAGATGGCCACTTCGATTTCGATTACTACCGCAACCAGCACATTCCGCACATCCTCAAACTGCTCGGCGACAATGTGCAGCGCGTTGAACTGCGCCGAGGCATACAAGCGGTGGATGGCGCTCCGGCGCCCTTCCACTGCCTGCTCAACGCCCACATTCGCTCGGCCGAGCAGTTCCAGAGCGTCATGGCCGCCAATGCCGACTGGGTCGCCAACGACATCCCGCGCTACACCAACCTGCAGCCGATAATCCAGATCGACGAGATTCTTTAGGCAGCCCGCCGGCTCCAATCATCTCCAGCCGAGCGGCCGGCAAAGCCGCTCGGCTGCTCCGCTGCAGACTCGACACGCCAACTCCCCCCGCTACGCCCACACTCCGAATCTCGGCGATACAGGCCTGAGCACCGCACAACCTGCCAGAAAATCTTCGGCCACGGCGCTCCGCGCGATGAAGCCACACTGCTTTCCGGAGCATGTCCATATTTATTTATCTATAACTAAATAAATTGGCTACCATTGTGGCACCCGTCAAGAAATTGCAATGAACGCCATGAAAAATACCGCCCCACCGTCCAAGCGTGGACGCCCGCGACAGTTCGATCGGGAGCAGGCCCTGCACAAAGCCCTGAATTTGTTCTGGAGCCATGGCTACGAAGGCACGTCGATTGCCGAACTGGTCGAGGCGCTGGGAATCGCACCACCCAGCCTATACGCCGCATTCGGCTCCAAGGAGCAACTGTTCCTCGAGGCCCTCGGCCTGTACCTACAAGGGCCAGGTAATTTCGTCGCCCGCGCCCTGGCCGAAGAGCCCAGCGGCCAAGGCTTTGCACGCCGCGTACTGCTGGACGCGGCGCGCGAGTTCACCAACGGCAGCCACCCACCCGGCTGCATGATCGCCACCGGCCTGGTGGCCAGCGCCAGCGCGCATCAGCAACTCGCCCAGGAACTCGCCACCTTGCGTTCGCGCACCCGCGAGGTGCTGGCCCTGCGCTTCGACCAGGCCCAGGTGCTCGGCGAATTGCCGCCGAGCAGCCAGCCGGTGGCCATGGCCCGTTTCTATTCCGCGATCATCCAGGGCATGGCCGTGCAGGCCCGCGATGGCGCCAATGAAAGCGCCCTCACCGAGATTGCCGAACAAGCCCTCAGCCTCTGGCCCAGCACAGCCGCCTAGGCGCCTGCCTGACTTGCCCCCGCAACGAGGGAGAGTCCGACGAGGCTCGGTTTTGCTGAGCTGTTGAGGCGGGTAGTGCGCTACCTCACGAGAAAGAACGGCCAATCTGGCTTTCCGCAGTTAGACGGCACTGAGTCCGACGACTCCTAGGGTCTGTTGCCGTTTCATTGCGAGCCGCGTTGCCGCGAGAAATGGCCCCCGTTTAGGCGCAGGACGCAGGTAATGGTCATTCCCTTGCCAAGTCCTGCAACAACAGCGGGGGCCATTTCCCGCGCAACCCGAAGGGCCGGGCCTGTTTTTGCGCGATGCGGCGTTTCTCGTCGCTCATTTGGAACAACCAAACCGCGCTCCTAGTGCCTTGCCTCGCGCAAAAACAAGCTACGGCGCGGCCTCGAATGAAACGGCAACAGACCCTAGTACCTGTCGGCCGGCAGACGTTAGGTCGTGAAATACCCTGCAATGTACAGCCCCTCCCCAAGTAATTAATTTAGTGATCGCTAGGTAAAGCGCATCGGCACGCCTAACCACAGGTGCATCCAGCTCGCTTCGAGACCACAAACGAAGCCGGCAAGGCACCTGCGTCCCACTGACTGCCATACCACTGACGGTTAAACAGAATATTGCTTGGGCAAGGCCCTCGAGGGATTGAGCTATGTCGGTTAACAGAATGGTTATCGTTGGGGATCGCTTCGAACAATTCGCCGGGAACCAGCAGGTGCTGACCATCAGTGCCGCCGAAACACTGCTCGCGCAAAACCAGGTGGATCACAATGTGCGCCTACTGCTGGGCCAGGGCGTATCGGCCAGTCGCCTGGAAAGCCTGATCAGCCTGGCGGAAAACCAGAAAAAGCGTTCACTGCTGGCGTTCAACCGTCCCGAGAAAGCCGGACGCGGCCACGCCCATAAACACGACCCGCGCAACAGCATGATCAGCATGCCGCGCCGCGTCGGCCCCAACAGCTTTCTTCTGGATGTATGGCTCGACGACGAGTGCGCCGACCTCAGCGACCATATGACCGGTCAGCACATTCAAGGCATGGTCTTGCTGGAAGCCACCCGCCAGGCGTTTCTCGCGGTTACCGAAGAGTTCTACCTCAAGGACGACCCCGCCAGCAGCTACTTCGTGATCAACCAGATGGACAGCGAATACCTGCAGTTCGTCTTCCCCTTGCCGATCAGCATCCTCTATGAAGTAGAGGAACACGAGCCGGGTAAGCGCAACAGCCACCGCTTCCAGGTGCGCATGTCGGTGATCCAGAACGAGAAGATCTGCTGCGTGGTGAAGACCCGCTTCTCCACCTACCACGACAGCTTTATCAGCGCCAAGGAAGAGGGCATGGCCGTAACGGCACTGCAACACGAGCTCTATGCGGAGGTTCAGCATGAAAAGCGGGCCTGAAAGCGGACGCAGCTGCGCCTTTTTCGATGTCGATGGCACCCTGATCAGCATCAAGAGCATGTTCAGCTTCCTCGAGTTTCTGATCGGCGAACTGCGCATCGGCGAGTCAGAGCGGGTCAAGGAATACCGGGCCCAGCTGCAGCAGATGATCGCAGAGGACGCACCGCGCGAAGCGATCAACCGCTTCTACTACAGCCTCTACGCCGGCCTGGATGTGGAACTGGTGGCGCGTCTCGGGCAGCAGTGGTATCGCTTGGTGCGCAGCCGCAAGGACTTGTTCTATCCCCGCATGCTTGAGGAGATCCGCCGCCATCAACAACAAGGGGTGCGCATCGTGCTGGTGTCCGGCTCGTTTCGCGCGATTCTTCAGCCTCTGGCCGATGAGCTGGGCATCGACGACCTGATCGCCGCCCCACTGGCCGTGCAACAGGGCTGCTACACCGGGGAGCTCACCGGCCTTCCCACCATCGGCCAGGGTAAAGCCGCAGGCATTCTCGCCTATGCCCTTGAGCACCCCATCGACACGGCGGACTGCTACGCCTATGGCGACGATATTTCTGACATTCCGATGTTGGAAAGCGTGGGTAATCCCACCACGGTCAACCCCGATGCCACCCTGCGCAGCATCTGTCAGCAACGGCGCTGGCCGATCATCGAAGCTGCCTGAGCAGCCGTGCATCGCCACGGCGTCCTCGGACGTCGTGGCCACTTCTCTCTGCCGTGCGCCCCGGAATGCCGGGCCCAACCGCCTTGTCGGGCGGCAACACCCTGCGTCTTGGTCTGCTGACTACCTGTACGAGGGAACAGTGATGCGTCGCCGCGCGGCGCTATAGCCTTAATCCAGTCTTGGTAAGCGCGCCCTATGGCGCACCCGTCAATGGCCACAGCGCTGGCCCCACGTTGAGAGAGCAAAATCATGAAAAGGATGTTGGCAGGCAAAATGGTTCCCGCGGTCGGCCTCGGCTGCATGGGCATGAGCGAGTTTTACGGCGAGACCGACGACGCACAGTCCCTGGCCACCCTGGAAGCCGCTCTGGACCTGGGCTACCGCCACTTCGACACCTCCGACATGTATGGCAGCGGGCACAATGAAGAGCTGCTCGGCAAGTTCATCAAACGCATCGGCGCCAAACGCCAGGACGTGCTGATAGCGAGCAAGTTCGGCATCTACCGCGACCCGAGCGACAAATACCAGCTGCTGATCGAGGGTTCGCGCGACTACGTGAAGAAGGCCTGCGAGGCCTCGCTGAAACGTCTCAATGTCGAGCAGATCGACCTGTATTACGTGCATCGTCGCGATCCCAACACCCCTATCGAGGAGACCGTCGGCGCCCTCGCCGAGCTGGTCAGGGAAGGCAAGATCGGCGCCATCGGCCTGTCTGAAATGTCCCCCGAAACCCTGCGCAAGGCGCAAGCGGTGCACCCCATCGCCGCACTACAAAGCGAGTATTCGCTGTGGTCGCGCGACCTCGAGCAGACCATGCTGCCGGTCTGCGAGCAGCTCGGCATAGCCTTGGTCGCCTACAGCCCGCTGGGCCGTGGCTTCCTCACCGGCAAGCTGGACAAAACCCAGATCCAGCAATCCGACGCCGCCGCCGACTTCCGCGCCAAGCTGCCACGTTTCCAAGGCGAGAACTTCGACCACAACCTGGAGCTGGTCAAGACCCTGGAAAAAATGAGCGCCGAACTGGGCTGCTCCACTGCGCAACTGGCCCTGGCCTGGCTGTTGGACCAATACACCAACCTGCACGTGATCCCCGGTACCAAGCGCATCACCTACCTGCAGGGCAACTTCTCGGCCCAGGACGTCCAGCTCGACGCCGCGGCCTCGGCCATGCTCGGCAAGATCTTCGACCCGTCGGCCATCGCCGGCAAACGCTACCCCGACGCCATTCTCCAAGGCACCAATCTCTGACCAGGCAGCACCAGCTGGGCTGTTCGCAGCCCGGCTGATCGGTGCCACGCCCCAGCATGGAAACTTGCGCGATGAAACAGGACGTATTGATCGTCGGCGGCGGCCCCACCGGCATGACCCTGGCGCTGCAACTGCACCGCTATGGCGTACCCTTTCGCATCATCGAGAAACGCCGGCCAGAACCCTCGCCCTCCAAGGCACTGAGCATCAACCCGGCCTCGCTGCAGCTGCTCAATGACTTCGGCCTGGCCGAGTCCCTGGTCGAATTGGGCCACAAGACCGAAGTCATCAACCTGCTGTATCACAACCGCGCGCTGACGCGCTCACGCTTCAGCCGCTTGCAGCACAAATACCCGTTCTTCCTGATGCTGCCGCAGCCGGAAACCGAACGCGTGCTGGAAGATCGGCTCAACGCCCTGGGTTACCAGATCGAACGCGACTGCGAACTGCTCGGCCTGGACCAGCACAACGACCGGGTGCGCGTGACCCTGCGCAATGGCGCCCGGCAGGACACCGCCGAATTCGCCTACGTCGCCGGCTGCGATGGCGGCCTGAGCAAGGTGCGCGAGTCGCTGGGCCTGAGTTTCGCAGGCTACGACTACCGCATGCACTTTCTCCTCGCCGACCTGCGTATTCGCTGGCCGGGCCGCCAGGAGGAAGGTCACTACTTCGTCCGCGACGATGGCTTTCTGATCCTCCTGCCACTGAAGAGCGGCTACCACCGCATCGTGATCAAGGCCGAAGCCGAGTGCCCGCCGGGCTATAAACCCAGCCTGGAAGAAATGCGCGCCTACATCGCCCGCTACCAGATCGAAGGCCTGCAGGTCGAAGACCCCATCTGGTTGTCCAGCGCGCCGTTCTACAACCGCAGTGCGCCGACCTTCCAGCAGGGCCGGGTGTTTATCGCCGGCGACGCCGCGCACCTGTTCAGCCCCATCGGTGGCTTCGGCATGAACTCGGGAATCGCCGACGCCTTCAACCTCGGCTGGAAGCTCGGCTACTGCCTCAATGGCTGCGGCAGCGACGCGCTGCTCGACAGTTACAACGCCGAGCGTCACCTCAACAGCGCAAAACTGCTCGGCAAGACCGACCGCTCCACCTCGCTGATCGCGCGCCTGGATCGCCACCAGAGCAGCGACGAGCAGGCCTTCCTGCCGCGCATGCACAACCGCGACTTCCTGCGTCTGTTCCCCTGGGAGTCTTCCGGCCTGAACCTGGCCTATGGCCCGGCAGACGCCCCGCCGTTGCCCGGCCAGGCGTTGCAGCCCGGGCGCCAACTGCCCTATGTCGCCGACAACGGCGTCGGTGGCGACAGCCTGGCACTGCTCGGCGGCGGTCGTCACAGCCTGTTTCTGGTACCGCCGCGTGATGCCGCCGGCCTACACGCCTGCCTGGCGCTGATCGCTCAAGTGCAACAGGTCTGCCAGGACCGCATCCGCGTGCGCCTGCTCACCGACGCCAGCCATGATCGCCTGGCCCTACCCAGCGAACTCTGCCTGCGTGACGAGCGACAACACCTGCGCCACGCCTACGCCTTGGCCGAGGGCGACTTCGTATTGGTGCGGCCTGACCTGTACGTCGCCCAGAGCGGCCAACTGCAGCACAGCGCCACACTGTGGGACCGGCTGCAGCGCCTGCATGGTTTCACTGCGGCGCAACCCTCTGCGCGCCTGGCCGGTTGAACGGAGTTGTCGATGAACCTCCCCCTTCTCCGCCCTCTGGGCCAGATCGAAACCGCCATGGCCGGCCTGCACGAGCAGGCCGGCACCACCCAGACCAGTAGCTTGCTGAGTCTCGACGGCCCGCTGGATGCAGCGCTGCTGCGCGCTGCCGCGGCGTTACTGTGGCAGCGCCACCCATTGCTGCAAGCCAGCATCCAGGAAGACGGCGAAGGCCTGTACTACGCCCACAACGCACGCCTGGATGACCTGCCGATTCGCAGCCTGACGCTGCCCGACATCGGCGATACCCTGGCGCAACTGGAACAGGAGCTCAACTGCCCACTCGACCCCAGCCGCGGCCTGTGGAAACTGGCCCTGCTCAGCGAGCCCGGGCAGCATCAGCACCACCTGCTGCTGACCTGCCATCACGCCATCGTCGACGCGCTCAGCCTGACTCTGCTGCTCGGCGAACTGCTGCAGTTTTGTCAGGCGCTGCTGCACGGATCAGCAACACCACCGGACCTCAGCACGCTGGCGCCGGCCCTGGAGCACTTCCTCGGCGCACCCGGCCCAGCCCCGCTGCCCAGCCACCTGCCGGCGCCGGCTTACCAGCAGCGGGTTCCGCTGGAACAACGGCGCACCCGTGTGCAGGTCCTCAGCCTGGCCACACCCCAACTGCAACGCCTACAGCGCGAGGCCCGCGCTGCAGGCCTGAGCCTCAACGCGCTGCTCGGCGGCGCCTTGCTGCAAGCCTGCGAGGCCATTGGCCTGGGTCAGCAGATCCGCCTGAACAGTGCGATTTCACTGCGCCAACGCGCGGCCCAGCCCATCGCCAACGACCAACTCGGCTGCTACATCGGCGTGGTCGGCTGCGACTTGCAAGTGGACGGACGCTCCCTGCTGGCCTTGGCCCTGGATTACCAACGGCAATTGCAGCTGGCCTTGCAGCGCGCCGATCGGGCCAATCCCGGCGTCAGCCTGATGCAGGTGCGCCAACGCTGCGCCCAGTTAGTCCAGGCCGAGGCCTTCGTGCAGGGTATCGCCCTGACCAACCACGGCCGCATCGAACTGCCGGAGACACCGGCCTTCGTGCTGCACGACTACCTCAACGTGGCCTGTCGCAGCGCCGGCAACTTTGCCGTGGCGGTGCATGCCACCACCTTCGCCGAACGACTCAATCTCAGTTTCACCTACGTCACTCCGCTGATCGAAACCGCGCGCATCGTCGCGCTGAGCGAGCACCTGCAGCACTGCTTGCTGACGTTCGGCGCCCGCCAGGAAGAACTCTGCCATGCACATTAATTACCTGCCCCTCGCCGCCGGCCGGCTGCGCTACCTGGACAATCAAGGCAATGGTCCGCTGCTGCTGTTCTGTCACGGCAATTCCTCGGCCGCCGAAGCCTTCAGCGCGCAGTTCGAGGCGCTGGGCGAACGCTACCGGATCATTGCCCTGGATTTCCTCGGCCACGGCGGCTCGGAGCCTGCGCGCAATCCCCAACAGGCCTACAGCTTCGCCGGCTTCGCCCAGTCGTTGGTCGATGCCGTCGAGCTGCTCGGCCTGGATCGGTACTTCGTCATCGGCCACAGCCTCGGCGGGCATGCCGCCCTCGAGGCCCTGCCGCGCCTGCATGGCCTGCAGGGCTTGGTGCTGGTGGCCGCGCCGCCGTTCAACGCCAACACGGCCGGGCAGACCTTCAGCCCGGACCCGAGCGAGGGTCTGGTGTTCCAGGCCGAACTGGACCTGCAGCAGGTCGGCCGCCTGGCCGCCGCCTTCGTCAACCCCGCGCGCCTGTCGGCGCCCCTGTTGGCCCAGGTCGAAGCCGGTATCCACGCCACCGACCCGCAAGTGCGCAGCCAGCTGGGCGCCTGCCTCGGCGCCGGGGGCTTCGCCGACGAGTGCCAGCTGCTGCGTGACAGCGCGGTGCCGACCTTGCTGCTGCAAGGTCAGGCCGATGGTTTCATCGATTGGCAGTATTGCGCGGCCGCCGACAGCTTCGCCGGCTGCAACCTGAGCGTCGGCCTGTTCGAGGATTGCGGACACAACCCGCACCTCGAGCAACCGCAGCGCTTCAACGACCTGCTCGACAGTTTCGTCGCGCACACATTAAGGAAAATGTCATGAAAGCCATGGTCATCAAGCGTTTTGGCCCTGCGGATGTCTTCGAGGAAATGGAGCTCCCCACCCCGCAAGTCGGCGCCCGGCAAGTGCTGGTAAAAGTCGAGGCGACGGCGGTCAACCCCCTGGACTTCAAGCTGCGCCGCGGCGATCTGCCGGGTTTTACCCATGATTTTCCGGCCGTGTTGCACAGCGACTTCGCCGGTACCCTGGTGGAGGTCGGTCCAGGCGTCAGCGACTTCAAGGTGGGTGACCGGGTGTTTGGTTGCGCCGGTGGCGTACGCGGTCGCCAAGGCGCGCTGGCCGAATACATGCTGGCCGATGCCGCATTGATCGCACGCCAACCGAGCCGGATCAGCGCGGCCGAAGCGGCCACCTTGCCGCTGGTGGCCATCACCGCCTGGGAAGGCCTGATCGACCGCGTGGAGATTCGTCCGGGTCAGCGCGTACTGGTGCATGCCGGCACGGGCGGGGTTGGCCATGTCGCCGCGCAACTGGCCAAATGGCGCGGCGCGCAGGTGTTCACCACGGTCAGCTCGGCGAAAAAGGCCGAGCTGTCGCGCCTGTACGGCGCCGACGTGACCATCAACTACCGCGAGCAGAGTGTCACCGACTACGTGCAGAGCTGCACCCAGGGTGAAGGCTTCGATGTAGTGGTCGATACCGTCGGCGGCGACGTGCTGCAGAACAGCCTGGAGGCCACCAAGGTCGGTGGCCACGTGATCACCACCCTGGCCATGGGCAACCTCGACATCACTCAGGCCTGGGCACGCAAGTTGTCGCTGCATTGCGTGAACATGTCCTGGCCGATGGCCAGTGGCGTGGGCATGGAGCACCACGGCTTCATTCTGCGCGAGGTGGCGCGCCTGGTCGATGAAGGGCTGCTGTCGCCGCTGCTCGATCCGCAGCGCTTCAGCTTCGCCGAAGTCAGCCTGGCCCACACCCACGCCGAAGCCGGCGCTGCGCTGGGTAAGGTGAGCATCAGCCGCGCATAAGCCCCCTGGCAGCAAGGAAGCTGAGCATGTCCAGTACCCGCCCCCTTTCGCCAGCCTTGGCGCTGAATATCAGCGCCTACCTGTTGTGGGCTTCGGCCGCGCTGCTGTTCAAGCAACTCGAGCACCTGCCCGCGTGGCTGGTCCTGGTGCAGCGGATTCTCTGGTCCTTGCTGTTCTGCGGGTTGATCCTGCTGCTCTACCGCGGCCGGGCCGCGTTGGCCGAGTTGGGCGCCCTGTTGCGCACACCTCGGCAGCTGGTCTGGCTGCCGCTGAGCAGCCTGTTGATCGCCAGCAACTGGTTCATGGTGATCTGGGCGGTGGGTGCCGGCCGGCTGCAGGACGCCAGCCTGGGCTACTACCTCGCCCCGGCGCTGAGCCTGTTGCTGGCCAAGCGCCTGTTTCACGAACCCTGGCGCGCTGGCGAGCCGCTCTGCCTCGGTCTCTGCGTGCTCGGCGCCAGCTTGATCGCCCTGGCCGGCGGACTGCAGCACGTGCCCTGGATCGGCCTGCTGATCGCGCTGACCTTCGCCCTCTACAGTGCGTTGAAGAAAGCCGTGGGCATGCCGCCGCTCGCGGGTCTGACCCTGGAAACCGCAGTGGCAGCCATCCCCGCGACCCTCTACCTGCTGATTGAAACTGAGCAAAGCGCCGCCCTCTCCGGTGGCGACCTGCAGTGGCTGGTGGCCATCGGCCTGGTGACCACCTTGCCCATGCTGTTCTACGTGATGTCCCTGCGCCATCTGCCGTTGACCACCGTGGGTAACCTGCAGTACCTCAACCCCAGTTTGATGTTTCTTCTCGCCGTGCTGGTTTTCCAGGAAAACCTGAACGCTTTGAAACTAGCCGGCTTCAGCCTGATCTGGGCCGCCCTACTGTACCAACTGCTCAAGCCCACCCCTCCCGAGGCAGCCGTATCGCCTGCAAAAAAACTCAGTCATCCGGAACACTGATATGCACGCGTATTCCCCAGACCCCGCACGCATCAACGCCCCGCCTCACCTCTGCGACTGGAACCGGCTGGCCCTGATGCCGAGTTTTTCCGGTGTCGTCGCGCATGCTTTCGAGGCCCTGGTGCATAGCTGCAGCAGCCAGGAAGAAGTGACCCAGGGACTCAATGCCATGGCCCAGAGCAGGGTCACCGACGTACTGCTGAGCCTCGAGCAATCTGCGGCCTCCCAGGAGCTGTTGCACCTGTTGCAGCGCCACCAGGCCCCAGTACGCATCTGGTTCAACCTGCCGACGTCGCCGAATTGGCAGGCACAGCAACTGCTCGACCTGACGGCCGGCCACCCCCATTGCGGGCTGAACCTGCAGGTGGATCTGGCCGGCTGCGCGGTTAACCAGCTACACCGCGAACTGGAGCGGCTCGTGAGCGTTTGCCACCTCGGCAGACGCCTCGGCTGGCCCCTGCGGCTGACCCTGAGCCGCATCGCCACCGCCTCGCAGGAACAGTTGCAGCTGTGCCAGAGCTTCGCCCTGCAGCAGCAGTTCGCCCGCCTGACGCTGAGCGACGAGGCCTCGCAGCTGACCGACCTGGGCGTACGCAATATCTTTGCCGCACTCCGGGCCCTAGCCCCGAACAGGGTCAACGACGCGCCACAGCTGGAGTTCCTCGCCGGCAATGCCCACGGCCAGGGCCTGGCCAATGTCATCGCCGCCTTAAAGAGTGGCGCCCGTTATATCCATTGCAGCTTGGCCGGCTGCCTCGAACAGGATCAACCGCCACCTCTGGTCGCCGTGCTCGAGCAATTTGCCCTGCCCGCCGCACAACAGGCCGGCTTGAATCGCTACCGGGATTTCCTCAGTCAGCGCGACGGTTTGGCCTACCGCAGCCTCGACGCTAGCGCCAAGCCGCACCATGGCTTGGTCGCGCCTGCCGACAACCCGAGTGCTGCAGCCCCGCGTAGCGATAACCTGCGTTTTGTCTTCCGCGTAAGCAGCGACGACTGGCATGTGCGTCTGTGCATAGAAGTCGGCGACACCGAGCTGGACCTGGGCGAGCGGGTGCACCATTACCTGCTGCTGTTACTGGCGCGCGAGTACTGCCAGCAGCAACAGACGCTTATCCAGCGCCAGGATCTGCAACCCAGCGAAGTCGACCCTCTCAGCCTCGGCTGGCTGGAACGCGAAGAGCTACATCGGATGATTGGCGACAACGAGGCGCAATTCAACGTGAAGCTGTGCCGGGCGGTGAAACAGATCGGCCATGCCTTGCAGTCGGTCGGACTCGACAGCTTCAAACCCATTTCCACCCGCGTCGGCAGCATCCGCCTGAACGCGGCCAATTTCCTGATTTTCAAGGATTCTAAACTGCAACTCGAGGTACGCGACTGGTCGCAACTGCCCCTCGAGCCAGGCCTGTGAAGCCTCTCCCGGGCTTTCTGCAACGGGCTGAAAGCCCCTGAAATAGTCGGCTGCAGCAGGGGAATTTACTATCGATTTGCAACACCTCTATGTGCATCCCTAGCCGCCAGAGCATTAAGGACAACTTGTGAACAGACCTTTGCGCGCCGCCTTATTAATCTCCGCACTCAGTGCGTCCTGCCTGGCCCAGGCCGACAACAGCACGGCTGAGCAGAAGCACGCGATTAAAGACCTCGGCCAGCTCGGCTCGATCAGCGCGAGCATGATCAAGCAAAGCGCCTATTTCGAGGCCAACCAGGTGGTTCGGCGTTTTTTCCTGTGCATCCCCGAAGCCTCCAACCATAAGTTGGAACCCGGCGTGCTCGAGGACGTGGAAAAATGCTTCGACGAAACCGTCGACGAGAACATTGAAATCGATATCGGCGGCAAGCGCTCCCGCGGCCGCGCGGCCGCACTGGCCATCGCCACCCAGGGCCTGGCCAGCATTCGCCAGAACGCCATCTTCTCCCTCTCGGCGCCCTATATCAGCCAGTACCAGAGCGGTCGCCGGGTGGGCACCGGCAGTATTGCGCTGAACTTCAACGTGCTGGTGCACCAGGAAATCACCTCGCTGTCCAGCGAGCCGCAACCCTTCGACCCCACACCAGGCCCGCAGCTGTTCGTCAGCAACAACACCTTGGGGCTGATGGCCTCGGCCCCTGGAGAATGGAAAATCACCCTGCTGAAAGTCAACCCACTGCTGACTCAACTCAGCCCCAATATCGTCTTCAACTCGCCGTTCCCGAACTACCCGATCAACCCGCGGCACGTGCAGTAAGGCCACGGCTCACCTCACCAGCGCGAAGGCGACGGTCTGCCAGACCGTCGCCTTACTCCGCGCCAAGCCCCCTCGCCAGCTGCCCTTTCAGACAGCTGCCGGTACACCGCCCCTCTCCTACAGTGCCCTCTCCAATCGCCACATTTCGAGAGGCCTGGGCTATGCGCGAAAGCCGTCCCATCACCCCGCAGTTGACCCTGGGTCGAGCGTTGCCCAACCTGCAAGCGTTTCAGCGTCTGCGTGAGGCCGTGTTCGCTCGCGAACTGCGCTGGGTACGCGAGAGTGCCGCGGGTCTGGAACGCGACGGCTTCGACGCCGACAGCGTGCATGTCGCCGTCAGTCATGGCTGGCATGCCGCCGGCTATCTGCGCATCACTCCGCAAGGTGCGCCCTGGATGCTGCAACAGTGCTTCGCTTTCCTGCTCGACCCACACCAGCAGCCAGCGGTGTGCTGCAACAGCATGGAAGTCTCGCGCCTGGCCGTCGCGCGCGAATACCGTGGACGGCGAATGCTCGGCCGCTTCGGTGTATTCGACCTGCTGATCAAGGGGTTGGTGCAGCACTCGCAACAGAACGCGGTGCGCTATTGGTGGGTAGTGGTGGCCGAGCCGATTTATCGCCTGCTGTTGAGCAAAGGCCTGCCCTGTAGTCGACTGGGGCCGATCGTACGGATGCCCGACGGCGTAGAAACCCTGGCCGTACGCATCGACCTGCAGGCCTTCCTCAACTACGCCGACCCCTTCTATAGCGATCAACCGTTGCAGGCGCTCGGCTAGTGTTCTGTCCCGCTAATACGCGAACAAAGTCGATGCAACTTTTCGAGGATTGAATCGGCGGTGGCGGTCCACTGGAAAGGTTTGCAGTTTTGGTTGTACGAGACGACGAAGTGATCAATGCGCTGAACCAGTTGCTTGACGCTGGTGAAGGAGCCGCGGCGGATGGCT
>NZ_VIUH01000003.1 GCF_007993865.1 Pseudomonas sp. SJZ079
GTGACAGCAGGGTGCAGGGGCTGGTGTGTTTGGCGACTGCCAATTTACCTGCATCCCTGACTGTCAATCCTCTCTTCCCCGCGACAATGCGAAGAACCAATAAAAAGCCCGTCATCGAGACGGGCTATTTGTTGCACGCGGGTTGTCAGTGGGTGCGGGCGACGGCGAAGTGGCTCAGTTCGACCAGCGCATCGCGGTATTCGCTGGCGGGCAAGGCATCCAGGCAGGCGATGGCGCGTTCGGCGAAGTCGCGGGCCAGCTGTGCGGTGTAATTCAGGGCGCCGGCGGCTTCTACTGCGTTACGGATGTTTTCCAGGTTCTCGATGCCGCCTTTCTGGATCGCTTGGCGTACCAGCGCGGCTTGCTCGGCCGTGCCTTCACGCATGGTGTAGATCAGTGGCAGGGTCGGTTTGCCTTCGGCCAGGTCGTCGCCGACATTTTTGCCCAGGGTCGCTGCGTCGCCGCGGTAATCGAGCAGGTCATCAACCAGCTGGAAGGCCACGCCCAGGTGGTCGCCGAAGTTGCGCAGCGCTTCGGTCTGGTCGGCAGAGGCACCGGCCAGGGCGGCGGCGCTATGGGTCGAGGCCTCGAAGAGCATCGCAGTCTTGCCGCGGATGACCTCCATATAGGTCTCTTCGCTGGTGCTGGCGTCGCGGATCTTCGACAGCTGCAGGACTTCGCCTTCGGCGATGACCCGGGTGGCCCTGGAGAGGATTTTCATCACTGGCATGGAGCCGAGTTCGACCATCATCTCGAAGGAGCGCGAATAGAGGAAGTCGCCGACCAGCACGCTGGGTGCGTTGCCCCACTGGGCGTTGGCGGTCGAACGGCCGCGACGCATGTCGGACATGTCGACCACGTCGTCATGCAGCAGGGTAGCGGTGTGCAGGAATTCGATGGTGGCGGCGAGCAGACGTAGTTGCTCGTCGTCCCGGCCCAGCGCTTTGCCGCAGAGCAGGACCAGCAGCGGCCGCAGGCGTTTGCCGCCGGCCGAGATGATGTAGTCGCCGATTTTTTCCACCAAGGGCACGCGCGACACGAGTTGCTGGCGGATGATGCCGTCGACAGCGGTGAAATCGTCCGCCACCACGCGGTAGAAAGCCTGGGGTTGCATCAGCGACAAGTGCTCCTGAAAGGTTGCGCGGCATGCTAGGGGGCAGGGTAGGGGCTGTCAAGGTGAGTGCCCGGGGTGCTTGCGTGCGGCGGGTAGCTTGCGTACAATCGCGCACCCTGAACTTCCCCCTGGGCATTTCCCTGCCTTACGCAATTGCAAGGGCGTCCTTCCGGCCCCGAGCAGCCATGCCAGCCGATGACTATTCCTATAAAGCGCTGGGTGAGCAGGATTAACGGAGATATACCATGTACGCAGTGATTGTTACTGGTGGCAAGCAATACAAAGTCACCGAAGGCGAATTCCTTAAGGTTGAAAAGATCGAGCTCGCCACTGGCGAGGCCGTGACTTTTGACCGCGTGTTGCTGATCGGCAATGGCGACGACGTGCAAATCGGCGCGCCGGTTGTTGAGGGTGCAAAAGTTGTGGCTGAGGTTGTTGCACAAGGCCGTCACGACAAGGTCACCATCATCAAGTTCCGTCGTCGTAAGCACCACATGAAGCGTCAGGGCCACCGTCAGTGGTACACCGAGATCAAAATCACCGGTATTCAGGCCTGATTCGTTTCGGCCTAATCCCTTTATAGGAGTATTGAACTCATGGCACACAAAAAAGCTGGCGGTAGTACCCGCAACGGTCGCGACTCAGAAGCCAAACGCCTTGGCGTGAAGATGTATGGCGGCCAGGTTATCAAGGCAGGCAACATCATCGTGCGTCAGCGCGGTACCCAGTTCCACGCCGGTTACGGCGTAGGCATGGGTAAAGATCACACCCTCTTCGCGAAAATCGAAGGCGTGATCAAGTTTGAAGTAAAAGGCGCCTTCGGCCGCCGTTACGTGAGCGTCGTCGCGGCTTAATCGCGAGGCTGCTGGAGAAGCCCCGTCCTTGCGACGGGGCTTTTTTGTTTCTGTATTCTTGGGGTTCTTGCCAAACTGTCCTGGGTGTAGCGTTCTGTTAGGGCGCAGGTCAATTTTGCAAGAACCTGGTGTTTTACGTTTTAGATAACCCGTACTCGTTGCGGGAGGCGTACTCAATGAAATTCGTCGATGAAGTATCGATATTTGTAAAAGCGGGCGATGGCGGCAACGGCATGATGAGCTTCCGGCGTGAGAAGTTCATCGAGAAAGGCGGGCCCAATGGTGGCGATGGTGGCGATGGTGGCTCGGTGTATATCGAGGCGGCCGAGAACTTCAATACCCTGGTGGACTATCGCTATACCCGTCGTTTTCAGGCGCAGAATGGCGAGAAGGGCGGCAGCACCGATTGCACCGGGAGTAAGGGTGAAGACCTGATCCTGCCAGTGCCGATTGGTACGACGGTGATCGATTCGGCCACCCAGGAGGTGATCGGCGATCTGACCAGGGCCGGTCAGCGTTTGCTGGTTGCGCAGGGTGGCTGGCATGGTCTGGGTAATACCCGCTTCAAGTCCAGTACCAACCGCGCGCCGCGGCAGACTACGCCAGGCAAGCCGGGCGATTCGCGCGACCTCAAGCTGGAGCTCAAGGTGTTGGCGGATGTCGGCCTGCTCGGCTTGCCCAATGCCGGCAAGAGCACCTTTATCCGCTCGGTGTCGGCAGCCAAACCGAAAGTCGCCGATTATCCGTTTACCACGCTGATCCCGAACCTGGGCGTGGTGAGTGTCGAGCGCTACAAGAGTTTTGTGGTGGCCGATATCCCGGGTCTGATCGAGGGGGCTTCGGAGGGTGCGGGACTGGGTATTCGCTTCCTCAAGCACTTGTCGCGAACTCGCTTGCTCCTGCATCTGGTGGACATGGCGCCGCTGGACCTGACTGATCCGATAGAAGCGGCGGCGGTGATCGTCGATGAACTGACCAAGTTCAGCCCGGCGTTGGCCGAGCGTGATCGTTGGCTGGTACTGAACAAGGCCGATCAGCTGCTCGAAGAAGAGCATGAGGCGCGGGTCGCGGAAATCGTCGCGCGGCTCGAGTGGACGGGGCCGGTCTATGTGATCTCCGCCCTGGCTCGCGAGGGTACCGAGCGCTTGTGTCACGACATCATGCGTTATCTCGAAGAGCGGGCCATGAAGGTGGCCGAGAATCCGCAGTTTGCCGCGGAGTTGGCTGAGCTGGATCAGCGTATCGAAGATGAGGCGCGTGCTCGTTTGCAGGAGTTGGACGATCAGCGTGCGCTGCGTCGGGCCGGGGTCAAGAGTGTCGATGATGTCGACGAAGATGACTTCGATGACGAAGATGACGATGACGGTCCGGAAATCATTTATGTCCGGGATTAAGTAGAATTTCAACGCCGCTTAATAGCGGCGTTGTTGTAATAGGTGCAGAAGCGCTTTCTGGCTAAGGTTGGAAGATCATGCGTGACAAAATAACCGGTGCTCGGCGCTGGGTGGTGAAGATTGGCAGTGCGCTACTGACGGCCGATGGGCGGGGGTTGGATCGCGCGGCCATGGCGGTTTGGGTCAAGCAGATGGTGGCGCTGCGTGAACAGGGCGTCGAGCTGGTGCTGGTGTCCTCTGGGGCGGTGGCGGCCGGGATGAGTCGGCTGGGTTGGGTGGCGCGGCCCAGTGCGATGCACGAGCTACAGGCGGCGGCGGCCATAGGGCAGATGGTTCTGGTGCAGGCGTGGGAGTCGAGTTTTGCCGAGCATGGCCGGCACACGGCGCAAGTCCTGCTGACCCATGACGACCTGTCGGACCGCAAGCGCTACCTGAATGCGCGTAGCACGCTGCGCACCCTGGTCGAGCTGGATGTGATTCCGGTGATCAACGAGAACGACACGGTGGTCACCGATGAGATTCGCTTTGGGGACAACGATACCCTGGCGGCGCTGGTGGCTAACCTGGTCGAGGCCGATCTGTTGGTGATCCTGACGGATCGTGACGGCATGTATGACGCGGATCCGCGGCATAACCCCAATGCCCAGCTGATTTATGAGGCGCGCGCCGACGACTCGGCACTCGATGCGGTGGCCGGGAGCGTAGGTGGCGCGCTGGGGCGTGGGGGCATGCAGACCAAGCTGCGTGCAGCGCGTCTGGCGGCGCGCTCAGGGGCGCACACGGTGATTGTCGGCGGGGCTATCGAGCAGGTCTTGGCGCGGCTCAAGAGTGGCGAGCGCCTGGGTACCTTGCTGGCGCCGGAGCGCGGTCTGCTGGCGGCGCGCAAGCAGTGGTTGGCGGGACATCTGCAGACCCGTGGCACTTTGGTGCTGGACGCTGGGGCGGTCAAGGCCCTGGAGACTGGTCGCAAGAGCCTGCTGCCTGTGGGCGTCAAAGCGGTGCGGGGCAGTTTCCGGCGTGGCGAGATGGTGGTCTGCGTGGCTGCCGATGGTCGAGAGGTTGCGCGTGGTCTGGTCAATTACAGTGCGCTAGAGGCGCAGAAGATTATCGGTCAATCGTCGGATTCCATTGAGGCGTGCCTGGGTTATGTCGATGAGCCCGAGTTGGTACATCGCGATAACCTGATTCTGGTTTAGTTTGCCTCGGGGTCTAAAAGGAGTCTGTGATGCGGAAAGCTAAAGGATTGCGAGGGGCGCTGTTGGCGTTGCCGCTGCTGTTGCCGGTTATGGCGGTTGCCGAGGAGATCGGTGAGGTGTCCACGGTCTTCAAGTGGCTGGGGTCGAATGACAAGATCGTTATCGAGGCGTTTGACGACCCTAAGGTGGAGGGTGTGACCTGTTATCTGTCGCGCGCCAAGACGGGTGGGGTGAAAGGCAGTCTGGGTTTGGCCGAGGATCGCGCCGAGGCGTCGATTGCCTGTCGCCAGGTGGGGCCGGTGCGTTTCAAGGATGAGCTGGAAGATGGGGAGGAAGTGTTTCGCGAGCGCACATCGCTGGTGTTCAAGACCATGCAGGTGGTGCGGTTCTTCGATGAAAAGCGCAACACCTTGGTGTACCTGGTGTACAGCGATCGGATAATCGAGGGCAGTCCGCAGAATGCGGTAACTGCGATTCCGATTCTGCCCTGGCTGGATCGGCGTTGAATAAAAAGCCCGAATCCAATTCGGGCTTTTTTAGGGCAATAAAAAACCGACCATCAGGCCGGTTTTTTAAGAACTAACAGCGAATAACTGGCAGCTTAGGCAGCTGCAGCTTCACTGAGGGCCTTGATATGGCCGTTCAGGCGGCTCTTATGACGCGCTGCTTTGTTCTTGTGGATGATGCCTTTGTCGGCCATACGGTCGATTACCGGCACGGCCAGGGTGTAAGCGGTTTGCGCCTGCTCAAGTTCTTTGGCGTCGATAGCCTTGACTACGTTCTTGATGTAGGTGCGGACCATGGAGCGCAGGCTGGCGTTATGGCTACGACGCTTCTCAGCCTGTTTGGCGCGTTTTTTGGCAGAAGGTGTATTGGCCACCGTCAAACTCCTCGAAAACTGGGGGGGTTACAAACAAATAAGGCCGCGAATCATGCCGACGCGCTAGATAGATGTCAAGCCTATCGGCTCAGCGGCGATTACTACCTGCACTCAGTGGGCCATAAACGTAGTGGCCTTGCTTGCTCTACCCAGTATCCATGCCGGCCGGTAAACTCGGCGGCCTTTTCTAAGGGGTAGTACATGTCCGAGCGAACCGGTAAGGGCGGCTTGTTGCGTTCCAGTGCGGTGGTCAGTGTAATGACCCTGCTGTCACGCGTGCTGGGCATGGTACGCGATATGGTGGTAGCTGCCTATTTCGGCTCCAGTCCGGCAGCCGATGCATTCTTTATAGCCTTCAAGATTCCCAACTTCTTGCGCCGCTTGTTTGCCGAGGGGGCATTCGCCCAGGCGTTTGTTCCGGTGCTCTCGGAGTATCGTGCGCAGCGCAGTCTGGCCGAGGTCAAGCAGCTGGTCGACCGCACGGCGGGTTACCTTGGTTTGACCCTGACGGCGCTGACCGCGCTGGGTGTGGTCGCCTCACCGTACCTGATCATGCTGTTCGCGCCAGGCTTTCGTGATGAGCCGGCCAAGCTCGCACTGGCGGGCGAGTTGCTGCAAATCACCTTTCCTTATTTATTGCTGATCTCGCTCACGGCCTTCAGTGGCGGAATACTCAACGCCTATGGGCGTTTTGCCGTACCGTCGTTTACCCCGGTACTGCTCAACGTCTGCATGATCGGCGCGACGCTCTACCTGACGCCGTATTTCCAGCAGCCGATCATGGCCCTGGCCTGGGGTGTGCTGATCGCGGGCTTTGCCCAGCTGTTGTTTCAGTTGCCGTTTCTGGCGCGGATCAAGCTGCTGCCGACACCCAGGCTGCATCGCGATGAGGGCGTCAGGCGCATCATGCTGCTGATGGTGCCGGCGCTGTTCGGTGTGTCGGTCAGTCAGATCAACCTGTTGTTGGACACCGTGCTGGCGTCCTTCCTGCAAACCGGCAGCATCTCCTGGCTGTACTACGCCGACCGTCTGTCCGAGCTGCCCTTGGGTGCCTTTGGTATCGCGATAGGCACGGTGATTCTCCCGAGTCTGTCGCGGCTGCATGCCACCGATGACCCCAAGGCCTTCTCGGCAACCATCGACTGGGCGCTGCGCATGGTCTTGCTGGTTGGCGTGCCGGCGGCGCTGGCGCTGGCGATTCTCTCCGAGCCGCTGATCGCCAGCCTGTTCTATTACGGCGCGATGACCGAGCGCGATGTGCTGCAGTCGGCCAATGCGCTTGAAGCTTACTCGCTCGGTGTGCTGGCGTTCATGTTGATCAAGGTGCTGGCGCCGGCGTTTTTCGCCCGCCAGGACCTGAAAACCCCTGTGCGCATCGCGATCATCTGCATGGTGGCGAACATGCTGTTCAACCTGATCCTGATCTGGCCGTTGCAGCATGTTGGCCTGGCCTTGGCGACATCCTTGTCGTCGTTGCTGAACACCGGGCTGCTGTTTTGGGGGCTGTACAAAATTGGGGTGTACCGCCCGGCACCTGGCTGGTGGCTGTTCGCCCTACGCTTGCTGGGCGCCTGCGCGGCGATGATCGCGTTGGTCTGGTGGTTGAACGTACCCTCGGCCGAGTGGTTCGTCTGGGGTTGGCAGCAGCGCGTGTTGTGGCTGAGTCTGTTGGTCGGCGGCGGGTTGCTGGCCTATGCCGGTGCGCTGCTGGCGCTCGGTCTGCGCCTGCGTCATCTGCGCCATTGACCCAGCGTCGTGAGCCTTTGCGTCGGTCGCGCGCTTATGGCCTGTCGCCCGCCGCCGTTGTCTAGGTATAATCGGCCACTTTATGAGCAAGAAGCGCACTATGCAGCTGGTTCGAGGCCTTCATAATCTGCGGCCCCAGCATCGGGGCTGCGTCGCCACCATCGGCAATTTCGACGGCGTCCATCGTGGTCATCAGGCCATCATGGCGCGTTTGCGTGAGCGTGCGGGCGAGTTGGGCGTGCCCAGCTGTGTGGTGATCTTCGAACCGCAGCCGCGTGAGTTTTTTTCTCCGCAGACGGCGCCGGCACGCCTGACCCGTCTGCGTGACAAGCTGGCGTTATTGAGCGCCGAGGGGGTTGACCGGGTGCTTTGCCTGGCCTTCACTCGCCGCTTTCGCGAGTTGAGTGCCGCCGAGTTCGTGCAGAAGGTGTTGATCGACGGCCTGGCTGTGCGTCATCTGGAGGTTGGCGATGACTTCCGTTTCGGTTGCGACCGGGCGGGAGATTTCGCCTTTTTGTCGCAAGCCGGCGCACGTGAGGGCTTCTCGGTCGAGGCGGCGAAGACGGTCGTGCTCGATGGGGTGCGAGTCAGCAGTACGCGAGTGCGCGAGGCGCTTGCCAGTGGCGACTTCGCCTTGGCAGAGCATCTGCTCGGGCGGCCTTTCCAGATTGCCGGGCGGGTGCTGCATGGGCAGAAGCTCGGGCGTCAGTTGGATGCGCCGACGGCGAATGTCCAGCTCAAGCGCTGCCATGTGCCGTTGACCGGGGTGTACCTGGTCAGTACCGAGATAGATGGCCGGGTCTGGCCGGGCGTCGCCAATATAGGTGTACGGCCGACGGTGGCCGGTGATGGTAGCGCCCATCTCGAGGTGCACCTGTTGGATTTTGCCGGTGATTTGTATGGCCGGCGTTTGACGGTGGCGTTCCACCACAAGCTGCGTGATGAGCAGCGTTTCGCCTCACTCGAGGCACTGAAGACGGCAATCGCTGCCGATATTGCCGCCGCCCGTGCCCATTGGCGCACTTAACACACATAGTGCCAACCGCTTAGAAGAGCCTGAGATGACCGATTATAAAGCCACGCTAAACCTGCCTGATACCCAGTTTCCGATGAAGGCAGGCCTGCCGACCCGCGAGCCGCAAACGCTGCAGCGCTGGAACGAAATTGGCCTGTATCAGAAGCTGCGCGCGCAGGGCGAAGGCCGGCCGAAGTTCGTGCTGCACGATGGCCCGCCCTATGCCAACGGCAGTATTCACATCGGTCACGCGGTCAACAAGATCCTCAAGGACATCATCACCCGCTCGAAGACCCTGGCCGGCTTCGATGCGCCGTACGTACCGGGCTGGGATTGCCACGGTCTGCCGATTGAGCACAAGGTGGAAACCACCTTCGGCAAGAATCAGCCGGCCGATCAGACTCGCGAGCGCTGCCGCACCTATGCCGCCGAGCAGATCGAAGGGCAGAAGACCGACTTCATCCGTCTCGGTGTTCTGGGTGATTGGGATAACCCGTACAAGACCATGGACTTTGCCAACGAGGCCGGCGAGATCCGCGCCCTGGCCGAGATGGTCAAGCAGGGTTATGTGTTCAAGGGTCTGAAACCGGTCAACTGGTGTTTCGACTGCGGCTCGGCCCTGGCGGAGGCCGAGGTCGAGTATCAGGACAAGAAGTCCGAGGCCATCGATGTCGCGTTTGTCTGTGAAGACGCTGACAAGCTGGCCGCCGCCTTTGGCCTAAGCGCGCTGGCCAAACCCGCCAGCATCGTGATCTGGACCACCACGCCCTGGACCATTCCGGCCAACCAGGCGCTCAACGTGCATCCGGAATTCGACTATGCCCTGGTCGATACCGGCGACAAGCTGTTGCTGCTGGCCGAAGAACTGGTGGAAAACTGCCTGCAACGTTACGGCCTACAAGGTGAGGTGGTTGCCCGCGCCAAGGGCGAGGCGCTGGAGCTGATTCGTTTCCGCCACCCGTTCTACGAGCGTTTCGCGCCGGTCTACCTGGCGGACTATG
Source organism: Pseudomonas sp. SJZ079 (assembly GCF_007993865.1). Taxonomy (GTDB): domain Bacteria; phylum Pseudomonadota; class Gammaproteobacteria; order Pseudomonadales; family Pseudomonadaceae; genus Aquipseudomonas. Next base: position 9,201 of record NZ_VIUH01000003.1, read on the forward strand.
TCGCGCTGGATGCCGGTACCGGTATCGTCCACTCGGCCCCGGCCTATGGCGAGGACGACTTCCATTCATGCAAGCGCTACGGCATGAGCAATGACGACATCCTCAGCCCGGTGCAGAGCCACGGCGTCTACGTCGAGTCGCTGCCGTTCTTCGGTGGCCAGTTCATCTGGAAGGCCAACCCGGCCATCGTTGCCAAACTGGATGAAGTGGGCAGCCTGCTCAAGCATGAAACCATCAGCCACAGCTACATGCACTGCTGGCGCCACAAGACTCCGCTGATCTACCGCGCCACTGCGCAGTGGTTCGTCGGCATGGACAAACAGCCCAATCACGGCGCCACCCTGCGTGAGCGCGCGATTGCCGGCATCGAGCAGACCGCGTTCGTTCCTGCCTGGGGCCAGGCACGCCTGCACAGCATGATCGCCGGGCGCCCGGACTGGTGCATCTCGCGCCAGCGCAACTGGGGCGTGCCGATCCCGTTCTTCCTGCACAAGGAAAGTGGCGAGCTGCATCCGCGCACCAGCGAGCTGATGGAGCAAGTCGCCCAGCGTGTCGAGCAGCAGGGCATCGAGGCCTGGTTCAAGCTGGACGCCACCGAACTGCTCGGTGACGAAGCCGCACAGTACGACAAGATCAGCGACACCCTGGACGTCTGGTTCGACTCCGGCACCACCCACTGGCACGTGCTGCGCGGTTCCCATGCGCTGGGTCACGCCAGCGGTCCGCGTGCCGACCTCTACCTGGAAGGCTCCGATCAGCATCGCGGCTGGTTCCATTCTTCCTTGCTGACCGGTTGCGCCATCGATGGTCACGCGCCGTACCGCGAGCTGCTGACCCACGGCTTCGTGGTGGACGAGAACGGCCGCAAGATGTCCAAGTCCCTGGGCAACGTGGTAGCGCCGCAGGAGGTCAACGACAGCCTGGGCGCCGACATTCTCCGTCTGTGGGTGTCGTCGACCGACTACTCCGGGGAGATGGCGGTTTCCAAGGTCATCCTGCAGCGCAGCGCCGATGCCTACCGACGCATCCGTAACACCGCGCGCTTCCTGCTTTCCAACCTCAGTGGCTTCGATCCGGCGCAGCACCTGCTGCCCGAGACCGAGATGCTGGCACTGGACCTCTGGGCGGTGGATCGCGCCCTGCTGCTGCAGCGCGAAATCGAGGACGCCTACGACAGTTATCGCTTCTGGAACGTCTACCAGAAGGTGCATAACTTCTGCGTGCAGGAGTTGGGTGGCTTCTACCTCGACATCATCAAGGACCGCCAGTACACCACCGCCGCCGATAGCGTGGCACGACGCTCCTGCCAGACCGCGCTGTTCCATATCTCCGAGGCGCTGGTGCGCTGGATCGCGCCGATCCTGGCCTTTACCGCCGATGAGCTGTGGCAGTACCTGCCGGGCGAGCGCAACGAGTCGGTGATGCTCAATGGCTGGTACCAAGGCCTGAGCGAGCTGCCGCAAGGCATCGAGCTGAGTCGTGAGTTCTGGGAGCGGGTCATGGCGGTCAAGGTCGCGGTGAACAAGGAGCTGGAAAACCTGCGTAAAGACAAGGCCATTGGCGGCAATCTGCAAGCCGAAGTGACCGTCTACGCCGAAGACGGCCTGATCGCCGATCTGGCCAAACTGGGCAACGAGCTGCGCTTCGTGCTGATTACCTCGACCGCCAGCCTCGCCCCGCTGAGCAGTGCGCCAGCCGACGCCGTGGCCACCGAAGTGGCCGGCCTCAAGCTGAAAGTGGTCAAGTCCACGCACGCCAAGTGCGCTCGCTGCTGGCACCACCGCGAAGACGTCGGTGTGAATCCAGCGCATGCGGAAATCTGCGGCCGCTGTGTGGATAACATCGAAGGCGCTGGCGAGGTGCGTCACTATGCCTAAGGTCAGCCGTTACGGGCGTCTGGCCTGGCTGTGGCTGAGTCTGCTGGTGTTTGTGGTCGATCAGGCGAGCAAGTTCTATTTCGACAGCAGTTTGAGCATGTACCAGCAGATAGTGATCATTCCCGATTACTTCAGCTGGACCTTGGCATACAACACCGGCGCGGCCTTCAGCTTTCTGGCGGGCGCCTCCGGCTGGCAGCGTTGGCTGTTCGCCGTGATCGCGGTTGCCGTCAGCGCCGTGCTGGTGGTGTGGCTGAAGCGTCTGAAGCCTGAGGAAACCTGGTTGGCTGCGGCCTTGGCCCTGGTGCTCGGTGGGGCCTTGGGCAACTTGGTCGACCGGGTGCTGCTCGGTCATGTGGTCGACTTTATTCTGCTGCACTGGCAGCACCGCTGGTACTTCCCCGCGTTCAACTTTGCGGATGCCGCAATTACCCTCGGTGCCATCCTCCTGGCACTGGATATGTTCAAAAGCAACAAGTCCGGAGAAGTCACCCCATGACTGATGTACGTATCGGCCCGGACAAGGAAGTCACCCTGCACTTTGCCATCAAGCTGGAAAACGGCGATGTGGTGGACAGCACCTTCGACAAGCAGCCCGCCACTTTCAAAGTGGGTGATGGCAATCTGCTCCCAGGCTTCGAAGCCACGCTGTTCGGTTTCAAAGCCGGCGATAAACGCACGGTGCAGGTGCTACCCGAGCAGGGTTTCGGCCAGCCCAATCCGCAGAACGTGCAGCATATGCCGCGTGCCCAGTTCAAGGACATGGAGCTCTCCGAAGGCTTGTTGGTGATCTTCAATGACGCCGCCAATACCGAGCTTCCGGGTGTGGTCAAAGCCTTCGACGATTCCCAGGTGACCATCGATTTCAACCACCCGTTGGCTGGCAAGGCGCTGAGCTTCGAGGTGGAGATCATCGCGGTCAAAGCACTCTAATGCTGTGCTCGTGGTCCGGATACGATCCGCGCCACGACAAGCCTGGGATCGTGTAAAGCTCTGGCGTTACACTGCCCGTTCAAGTTTCGCGTACCGAGAGTCACCATGCATATCAAACTCGCCAATCCCCGCGGCTTCTGCGCCGGCGTCGATCGCGCCATCGAAATCGTCAATCGCGCCCTGGAGGTCTTCGGTCCGCCAATTTATGTGCGCCATGAAGTGGTGCACAACAAGTTCGTGGTCGAGGATTTGCGCGCGCGCGGTGCGGTGTTCGTCGAAGAGCTGGATCAGGTGCCGGACGACGTCATCGTCATCTTCAGCGCCCATGGCGTGTCCCAGGCGGTGCGCAGCGAGGCGGAGCGACGTGGCCTGAAAGTCTTCGATGCCACCTGTCCGTTGGTGACCAAGGTGCATATGGAGGTGGTGCGTTACAGTTGCGAAGGTCGCGAGTGCATCCTGATCGGTCATGCCGGCCACCCGGAAGTGGAGGGCACCATGGGCCAGTACGATGCCAGCAACGGTGGCGCCATCTACCTGGTCGAAGACGAGGCCGATGTCGAACGTCTGCAGGTGCGCAACCCCGAAGCCCTGGCGTTCGTCACCCAGACCACCCTGTCGATGGATGACACCAGCAAGGTCATCGATGCATTACGCAGCAAGTACCCCGCTATCGGCGGCCCACGCAAAGACGACATCTGCTACGCCACACAGAATCGCCAGGATGCGGTCAAGCTGCTGGCGGCCGAGTGCGACGTACTGCTGGTGGTCGGCAGCCCGAACAGCTCCAACTCCAATCGCCTGCGCGAACTGGCCGAGCGCATGGGCACCCCGGCCTACCTGATCGATGGTGCCGAAGATCTGAAACGTGAGTGGTTCGATGGTGTTGCCGGCATCGGCATCACCGCCGGAGCCTCGGCCCCGGAAGTGCTGGTGCGTGGCGTTGTGAGCCAGCTGCAGGCGTGGGGTGCGACGGGGGAAAGCGAGTTGGCCGGGAGGCCGGAGAATGTCACCTTCTCCATGCCGAAAGAGTTGCGGGCGAAGCAGATATAAAAAGGGGCCGTTCAGCAAGGCGTTGGCTAAACGTGTTGCTGGACTGAACCGAAGGGCTTGATCCACCTGGGCCTAGAAACAGAAAACCCTCGGGAGATATTTTCTCCGAGGGTTTTCTGTTTCTAGGCCGCGCTAGACGACTTTAGCCGCTCGCTTTCAACACCTTAAGCGAGCGGCTAGGCCGTTCAACCCCTTTTTTCATAGCCCGCGACAGCTATTGTCCCATACGTTGACTGGAGGCGCTGCGCCAGTAGGGTTGGCCAAGTCGCCGGTGGCGCCTCTAGCGCCGGCGGAGGTCAGGGTCAGAGTCCCCCTGCCTGCCAGCCGTCCGGCCGCCACCGGAGTGGCGATCAGCAGGTAACCTGTGGCCGTAAGGTTCGCGGGGTCGGGGACGATGTTGAACTGCGCGGCACCGTCTACCGGGCTTTGGTCATAGCCGCTGGGCGCCAGGTCAGCGCCGTTATAGGTGTTGTTCTGTGAGCGGAAGCGCTCCATCACATTGGCCGCACCGACTAGCGTCGCTTTGGCATCCTCGCAGGTGGCTCGCCTGATGTAGCTCTGATAGTTGGGGATTGCGATGGCGGCCAATACGCCGATCAGAGCAATGACTATCATCAATTCAATCAGGGTAAAGCCGGTCACTCGCTTTTTCATGGTTAGAGCTCATCAATCCAGTAGGTTGGGCCAGGGGGGGTGCTGCCCTCCAAACGCTCGCACTCGGGGCCGGTGCACCGAGAGAGCGTTTCTTCTTCACCAGAGCCACCACCGCCAAACAGCAGAACATCCTTGGGAGGTATGCCAGGAGTCAGCAGGATAACGCTACGGTCTGCTCGATCCGGTGAGCCGACGATGCGCTGCTGGGGCGGCGTGGCATCGAACAGGCTGACCGCATAGGAACGCCCTACGCCTTGAACGGCCTTGCAGGAGCTATTGGCCGAGTTCGCGTTGGGTTCGTAGGTGCTAAAGAACACCTGGCCGGAGTAGGTCGTGGCTTCCGAGAGCACCTTCTCACCGGTGTTTTCCATGCGGATATACCAGCCTCCGGTGTTCTTGTTGAACTCGGCCGCCGCCGCCGCCCTCTGGCTGGCGGTGCCCTCCTGCGCCAGGTTGAGGGTCGCATCGTACATGGCGGACTCGGTCAGGATGGTGTGGCTGGCGTTGCTGCCGATGATCGGCGTCCTGAAGGAGTAGAAGCGATCCTGAGCGCCGGTATCCAGTGGGTGGCCGCGGTAACCGGAGCCGATATTCACTGCCAGCGCCTTGCCGGCGTTTACCGTGATCAGGGCGATATCCGGCTCGTTGTAGAAGCGGCGTAGCTTGGCCTGCTTCTGGCTGCTGGTTTCACTGCCGCTGTCGGCGGGTATCACGCTGGCGAAGACACCGTCGCCAGTGGTGCCGCTGCTGCTGTCGAGCGGGCTGACCAGGCTGCTGGCAGCGCTGCCGTTGTTGATAAAGAAGCGCCAGACCTGGCCGCCCATATCGCCGACGAAGAACTGATCGGCCAGGCCGTCCCGGTCGATATCGATGGCGCGTAGGCTGCTGGGCATGCTGTAGAGCATCTTGCTCAGTTGCTGATGGGCCTGGGCTGTGGCATTGGTGGTCTGGCTGCTGCCGGACCAGATTAGCGCGCCGGTCTCGGCGTTAACCATATAAATGGCATTGCCGTAGGCATCCTGGCTGCGCGCCGAGCCGTCCTTGTTCTGGCCGAGGATGCTTACATCATCCTGACTCTCGTCATAGCCGCCAGCGAAGATCAGCACCTGAGTTACTGTGCCGCCGAGTTTGATCTTGGTCACCACCGGGGTCGACCAGGTCTGACCTAGCTTTGCGAAGCCGGGAGTTGATGGGGTAATGAACCAGCGCAGTTTCGGGTTGTCGACATCGGTCACATCCAGCGAGTAGAGGTTGCGTCCGCCGCGGCCCATGGTGGTGTAGGCGTAGACGAATTCGCCGATGTTCAGGCCGCCGCCATTCAGCTGGCCTGTTTGCGTCGTTTTGGACGGGTCGCGGCCGCCATAGATGACGCCGTTGCGGTTCAGGTCGTTGACCCAGAGCGCCACGGTGTTGTCCATGCCGTACTTGCGTGGGGCCAGGCTGGTGGAGCGGGCGTTGGCCTTGAGCGGCTTGATGTTAGCCAGCAGTTCCTGGGGCATGAAGGCCATCTGTTCATCACCGGTGTTGGTGTTGAACGCATGTACGAAGCCTTCGTTGGTGCCGATGAAGACGCTCTGCTCTTCGCTGGCGCAGTTGGTCAGGGTGCTGTCGGTGAAAGTGTTGCACTTGTAGGTCACCAAGCGCGGCACCGAGTGCAGCGGATCACCCACGGCATTGCGGGCCGAGCCGTCGTCGTTGAGGCCGCGAACCCAGTTCAGCAAAGTGGTGCGCTCGGTGGCATCGGCGGCGCCGAGCATAGCCTGGGTGATGCCCGTGTTGGCATCCTTGAGCAGGGTGGCAGTGCTGGACAGGAGTACTGGGGTGACCGGCGAGTTGCCAATATAGGTATAGGCCTTACGTCCGGTATTGACCGGTAGTCGGTTGGCTACACCACCCTTGGCGGTGTTGTTGCCGTCGCCCGGTGGTGGGGTCCAGAAACTGCGGGCTGTGGTCTTGAAGAAGCCGGTGTTTTTGTCGATGGCGCCGACATTGTCGGCGTCGACAATAATGTCGGCGCCACTACCCAGCGCATAGCGCTTCAGGTTACCGACCCAACGGTTGGTTTCCGAAGGCTTGAACAGGGCGAAATACACCTCGTTCTTGTTGGTCTGGCGGTTGAATTGGTTGACGGTGGCGCCGGGGCTGACGAAGGTGGTATCGGTACTTAGCACATCCTGGAGGATCTGGCTGAAGGCAGCGCTCAGTTCCGAGGCGTTTTCTGCGGTGTAGGCCTTGCCTTTGCCATTGGTCGCGAGAGCCGTGAGGAAATTCTGTGGCTGGGTGTTGGGGGCGAGGGCGCCCAGGGCGAAGCCGATGGTGTGGGTGGTGATGAAGTTGTCGCCGGTGATGCTGGACTGATCGGTATTGGCCATCCAAGTCGTGAGGCTGCGGCCGCATTGCTCGTCAGAGTCCGATGCATCGCCCGTACAGCTGCTACCGATTAGGCTGCCAATCGAGGACTGGGCACCGTTGCCGTTGGCCTGGCCGTCGGTCAAAACCACCAGGTGTGTCGACTGACACGCGCTGGTAATCGGACTAGCAAAGCCGGAACGGCTGCCGCGCAGGTAGCGGGCCGCCTCGTCCATCGTGGGCACTATCGGGGTGCCGTTACCGGTGGTCATGGTTTGGACCAAGGCATTTAGGTGGCTGCGCACCGTGTTGCCGCTGCTGGAAAGGCCACCATGGGCCAGTTTGATGCGCAGCTTGATGGACTGCGCCGGGTTGCTTTCGTAGGCCTGGACCTCAAGGTCTGTATCGCCTGACTGCACCGCCATGATGCTGACGGCGTTACCGGGCTGCCAGCCGCTGCGGTTAACAATGTTCTGCAGGCCGCTGCGAAGCTGGGAGCCATTGCAAGTAACCGGGTTGCCGGTGCTCCACTGACTGATCGAGCAGGTGCTGTTGGCTTCGTCAGCTCGATTGGTGATGTCCGACGTGCTGGATGTATAGGGCGCTGCGCTGTCGGCACTTTCGAAACGCACCGTCGAGCTGGTATTCGGGTTGGGAATGGTGTTGGCTGGCGTCAGGATAACTTGCGTATCGAGGATGGTTGCGCCCCGGTTAATCGGCATCCCTTCGTAGCGCGCGCCGAAGCGGTTGCGGTCTACCGGAAGGGTGTTGCCGTCGAGAGTCATGCTGCCATCGTTGGCCTGAAAGGCATCGTTCTTGGGATTGGTGACGCTGGCTTCGATGATTGGGTTCAGGCAGCCACCATCCCCCCCGGTGTAGGTGACCGTCAGGGTCGGTTGCAGGCCTGGAGCACCGTCGATGCTGTGGGCAATACGCGACCCGGTTTCTCCGGGTTGCAGGTTAGGGGTCAGATAGAACGCCATGGCGTTGTTGCCGCACCAGGACGACAGATTCACCACCTCCTGGACCAGCGAGGTAACGCTGGGGCCGGCGACCTCGACGGGTGGGTTGTCATTGATCCATTCGGGGGCGGTCCAGTTTACCGTGGCTGTGGTTTTGCCTCGGGTGGTCAAGTTAGACGCGCTGAATAGGCTCGCATCGCCGGTGTTTTCCGCCTTGACTGCAAAGGTCACCGGGGCGCTGTTGGAGGCTGCTGGGGTAAAACTCAGTACCGCAGAGGTGATATTGGCCCCGCGCGGGATGCCGACGTTCTGGAAGCGTAGTGCACCCATACGCTGTTCCGTTTGAGTACCGGGGGCCGAGTAGTTGATGACGATCCGCGGCATCAAGGCCGGTGTCGCACCCTGGGCGTTGAAGGTGTAATCGCGGTTCTCCTGCGCGCGAAATTTGATGATCATGTCGCCTATTGGGTTGTTGTCATCGTCCAGCTGGTCCTGTAGCGAACCGGTGATGTCAAACTGAGCGGTCTGCCCGGATTGCCAGCTCGAGGCGCGAGTCGAGGAACTGATGAAACTCCTCGGGTTGCCCGAGGGGCTGAGCAAGGTGCTGTCATTGAGCGCGGCCGGGATCTTGGAACGCTGGATGTCAATATCGAGGGTAGGGCGGTTGTTGTTGTTCTGGTTGTTGGTCGGAGTCAGTTCCAGGTAGGCACTGGTAATGCTGTAGCCGGCTGGATGGTTGACTGCAGAGAGTTGAAACAGGGCGGTACTACCGGCGCTCGAGTTTCTGAGGTTCAGCGTGGTGAGGGCGGCGTTGTTGCTGCATTGCGCGCTGGGTCGGCCGGCTGCCGGTGACAGGGTCGCCGGCGCGAGGGCGCACGCATAGCCAGTGTTGGTCAGGTAGAACGAGCCACTGTTGAGCAGCGCTTTGCTGTTGGTTCCCGGTATCTGGGTAGCAACTGAGAGCGCGCCCATGGTCAACGAGGCGCTGCTGATATCGGCGTTCTGGACACTAGGAACCACTCGCTGCGTGGCGTCATCGCCGCTGACTTCAATCCGTGGGGTGCTGGCGACTAATTGCGCGGAAGTCGGTAGCGCGGCGTCAATGTTGGTGACGGGGTAGACCATGCGGGTGTTGTTGTAAGCACTGCGGCTATTCAACACCATGATCCCTGCGTTGATGGCGCCAGCGTTGTTGATGATGTCGGAGAAAGACTCCTTGAGCACCTGCATTCGCGATTTCTGGCTGCCCGAGGGGTTGCTGTTGCTGTCGGTGCGCCAGGCCATGGAGCCCGAGTTGTCGAGGATGAACAGCACGTTGGGGCGCACGCTGTCGTCGATGGCAGAACCGCCGAAGAAGATTTCGGTGTCGTCGGCGAAGCTGACTGCACTGTGGAGTACCAGGAGGCTGGAGAGTGTGCTGAGTGCCAAGCGATGAAATGCTGTGAGGCGCTTGTTCATGATGGAATCCTCGGGTACTTCACTGAATGATGCGGTCGCGGTAGCCCTGCAGGTGCCGGGCGTGGGTGTTGTTGTCGTTGATCTGTCCGGCAGTGGTCGCGCTGGGGTCAAGGGTGGCGCTGCTGGTGAAGTCATAGAGGATGATTTGCGGCGTTCCGCTGCCCTCCTCGACGTCCAGGCTGCTGCCATCGGCAAAGCGCGAAGTCGACTGCATGCGCGCCCTGACAGTCCTAGTTGGATAGTCCAGGGCTAGTACGCTGTCGGCCGGCGGAACGCCGCCGCCACGAACCTGGCTGGTCAGATTAGTCAGCGCGCTTTCCGAGGCCTGGAAGGCCACGTTGCTTTCCTGGGCATTGCTGGCCATGCGCTCTTGCAGGGAGGAGCTGGTAGAGGCCGTGATGGCCAGAATGGTCAGCAGCAGCAGCAGAATCAGGCTGACCGCCAGGACTACGCCACGTTGCTGGCGAGCGGCGTTGAAGGGCTTCATGGCCGGTTCCTCACGTCAACGATGGTATTGAACACGCGGCGCAGGCGGCGATCTGCAATGGCCGCCAGTTGTGGGTTGCCTCCGATATTGGCGATGGCGAATGGCAGGTTGTTAGCCACATCGGCAACTTCTTCAGGGGTGGAGATGACCAGGCTGATCTGCAAGCGACTCACCCGTTGGCGCAGGGCGTTGGTCAAGTTACCTGCATTGAGCCAGGTGGTCTGGCCGCCGCTGTCGACCCCGTAGAGCACCTGGAAATTGTCGACATCGGCAATCATCGCGGCCGCGTTCTTGTAGAGCGTCGGACGGTTGTTGTTGGTGGCATCGTTGCGAATGTCGTAGGCGTTCTGTACGACTTGCAGAAATTGTGAACCCTCACCTGTGGGGATGCCTGTCAGAATGGGTGGCGCGCCGTTATTGGCGCCCTGCAGGTTGCTGATGACGTACTGATTGGGAAACGCGGCGAGGGTAAGAGGGTCGGTATTGTTAGCGAGGATCGAGGCCACTCCGGTGAAGATCGCAACCTCATCGCAGTTGGTCAGGATGAACTCATAACGAGTGCCCGCGACGAAAGAGGTGTTAACCCCGCTGATGAGCGTCACCTGGGTTGGGTCGATAACGGTAGCTTGCATTCGTACCGGTGCTGCATGACGCATTACCAGGCTGTCGTTGGCGGTTCCCGCGCCCTCGTTCAATTCGACGTTCTGCACGCCCATGGCGTCCAGCGGAAAGGTTCGGCTGGAATTGGGACGACTGACCACGGTCGGGCTCGCACAACCCTGGTAGCCAGTTCTGCGCAGGTCCTGCTTGAGCATGTCGAGGGCGATGCGACCGTTTTCCTGTAAGCGAGCCATGGATGAGTTCGCCCGGTCTGCACTGTTGGAGTTGATGAACAGCTGCAAGATGCCAAGTAGCAGGAAAGAGCTGAGCAAGATGGTGACCATCAACTCAATGATGGTCAGGCCGTGTTGCTTGCGTGGAGTGACTTTATGCAGGGCGCTCATAGGTTGGCCCTCAGTTCAAAGGAGCATTGGTTGGCGGCGCAGGCCGTGGAGCTGTCTTCCTGCCAGGAAATAACTACGGTGTAGGCGTTTCCCACGCGCGCCACAGAGCCGGCCAGAGCTGCCTGGCCAAGTTGGGTTTTCCATTCGTTAAGGTCCAGTACCGCGACATTGTTCGGGCTGCAGCCGTTGGCTTTACAGCCTGGGTTTGCCGGTGCTCCGGCTGCCGCGGTTATGACGTAGCGGTCGCTTGAGGTGGCGACCGCGCTGTTCAGGCGCATGCGTTCGACGATGTCGTAGGCGAGCCAGCTGGCTTGGCTGCGCATTGCCGCGCTCTGGTTGGACTTCATGCTGGTCATCATCAGGCTGGCCATGCCAAACAGGCCGACGGCCAGGATCAGCAGGGCGATCAGCAACTCGATCATGGTGAAGCCATTTTGCTTGTTCTTGCCTACGGGCATACGACGTCTCCCTGTGCGTTGCCTTTGCTGATGCGGCTTTGTCCTGCCGTATTGAGTCGAACCTGTCGGGAGCTCGGCTCGGCCCGGTCATCGCAGATGCGCAGCATGGCGCCACCTACCAGGGTCCCGTCGGTCTGGAAGCTGATGGCGCCATTGGCTCCGCGGATGGTGTTGCCGTTGGTCACCGCCGGCATCACGCGAACCAGTTCAGCCGCCGAAGCGCTGCCATTGCCGTCGCGGTCACGAAAGACCATGACGCCTTGTTCCCAACTGTTGGTATCACAGGTGGCCTGATCAGTACTGCCGCAAATGAGGGTAATCACCCGGTTGGTCACCGCTTCGCTGCGGGCCAACTGCATCAAACCGTGCAGCTCATTGACCTGGGTAGAAAGGCGGCCGTTCTGCATCATCGAATTGAACCGCGGGATGCCATAACTGGCGATCACCGCCACGATGGCGATGACGATCATCAGTTCGATCAAGGTGAATCCATTGCTGCGCTGGTGCATTGCTGTGTTTCCACGGGAGCCCATGTGAACCCTAATCCACAGCTGCGGAAAACGTAGTTGCTGCAAGACCAGCGAGCTAATTGCGCGACGAGCTGCAGCTCAACCGCAGCTTGCGTCTAGCGGGGCTGCTTGAGTTCTCACTCGGCCTGTTAGGTTGATCACAATTTGCTGGGTGGGGATGCTGTCATGGCAAAGCGTGAATGTGCCGTTCAGCGCCCGGGTAGTGCCATCAGCCTCGAATTGCAGGTAGGGACGCCTGCGAAAGTTTGACCAGCGCCAGCTATAGCCATCGCGTAGCGTGATCTGCCGATGTAACTGTTCATTAGCATCGAGTTGGCCGTTGCCGTTGCGGTCGTCGAAGATCAGCAACTGGCTGCGCCATATTTTCTCGGAGTTGCAGTCGGCGTTTCCGGAGCAGAGCGCCATGGTCGTGCGAACCGTCACCGCCGAGCCGCGGGCAAAGTGCAGGGCGCCCAACAGTTGGTTGACGGCTTGTGTTCGCTGATTGCGTTGCAGGGTTGAGGTAAAAGCGGGTAGTGCCGTAGTGAGCATGATGCCGCCTATCAATAGGCAAACCATCAGCTCGACCAGCGTTTGGCCGTGCATCCTGTTCATGGTTCTAGCTTCCTTGCCAGAGTGTTGAGTTAACAGCTTGAGCACGCAGCAGTGTAGAAGGGGATTTCAGAATGCCAAGTCGCGACGAGGCGCGTACCTAGTGAGCCGGCGAATCCCAATCACGAATCAGACCGCGCAGCACCGCGTCGATCAAGCCTGCCGTATCGCGCAGCGGGTCGAACAGTTCCTGATCGCGGGTCCAGTCGGTGAACAGGCCGACGACCTGCGCGTGCAGGGCGCGTGCGGCGAGGCGCGGGGTTACCCCGGGGTGCAGGCGGGCCTGGCACTCGGGGCGACTGAGCAGGTTTTCCACCAGGCGGATGAACTGGTTGATGAAGTCGTTGTGCTGGCGCTCCGCTTCGCGCAGCTCGTCGGTGAACTCGCAGCGGTGCAGGAGGATGGTGAAAATCCGCCGCTTCTGCGGGTCGCGGGCGAGATTTTCGATGGCCTCGATGCTCAGGTTACGCAGCGACAATAAAGGGTCGATGCCATCGCAGCCGGACAAGCGCTCGGCCATCTGCTCGGGAGGCAGGCGCACCTGGCTGAGCATGACGTGAAACAGGTGCGCCTTGTTCTCGAAGTGCCAGTACACCGCGCCGCGGGTCACGCCGGCCTGCCGGGCGATGTGCTCCAGGCTGGTGTGCGCCACGCCCTTTTCCAGGAACAGGACTTCGGCTGCTGCCAGGATGGTGTCGCGGGTGTGTTCGGCTTGTTCTTTGGTTCTACGCATGGCGGCGGCTGTATTTCTGGCTAGGCTCAGGTTTGCTGGAACAGAGTGTAATGATTTTGCGCACTTGGTTCTATTTACAAACAGTGCTGTATGTAACTAGCATCGTCGCCCTCGTTTATGCGCCTCGCGTTGTCCCGGAGACACCTATGTCCTTTGTCCGCCAACTCCCTTGTGTCCTTGGGGTTCTCGCCTTTGCTTCCTTGTTGTCTGTGGCACAGGCTGCAGATGCGCCCCCTGCACCTGAAGTGCTGGTGGAGACCGCACGGGTCGCGCCGCTGGAGCTGGAGCTGGAGTACTCGGCACGCACCGCGGGCTTTCGCGAGGTGCAAGTGCGCGCCCAGGTCAGTGGCATCCTCCAGGAGCGCACTTATCTGGAAGGCAGTCAGGTCAAGCAGGGGCAGGTGATGTTTCGCATCGATCCGCGCACCTATCAGGCCGCATTGGCCCGCGCCAAAGGTGCGCTGGCTCAGGAGCAGGCGCGTTACCGGCAGACCGAGCGCGACTTGCGGCGTATTCGCGAGCTGCAGAAGAAGGGCTTCGCCAGCGAGAGCGAGCTGGACAACGCGATCTCCAACTTCGAGCAGAGCAAGGCGAATATCCAGGCAGCCGAGGCCGAGGTGCAATCCAAGCAGATCGATCTCGACTACACCACGGTGAAGGCGCCGATCTCCGGCATCACCAGCCGCGAAACCGTTTCCGAGGGCAGCCTGATGGTCGCAGGCGACCCGAACGCAAGCCTGCTGACCAACATCACCCAGCTCGACCCGATTTTCGTCAACTTCGCCGCCCCGGACACCGATGTGGCCGTGGTGCGTAGCGGCCTGAACAGTGGCGCGCTGACCTTGCCTGAAGACCAGCAGATGAGTGTCGAAATCAAGTTCGGCGATGGCTCGGTTTATCCATTGACGGGCAAGGTGGACTTCACCGGTAGCCTGATCGACCGCAGCACCAGTACCGTCAGTGCCCGCGCCGTGGTGCCCAACCCGGAACAGAAGCTGCTACCCGGCCAGTTCGTGCGAGTCGTGGTCAAGGGCATCACCTTGCCCAGCGCCATCACAGTACCGGAGCGCGCGGTTGCACAAGGTCCACGCGGTACCTTCGTGTACGTGGTCGACGCTCAGAACATCGCCCGCACCCGCCAGGTCAGCACCGGGCGCACCGCCAATGGTCGCTGGGTGATCGAGTCCGGTATCAGCGCCGGTGACCGGGTGATTGTCGAGGGGTTGCCCAAGGTGCGCCCGGATACGCCGGTCAAGGTCGCCGCGCCCAGCGACTCATCCGCCAAGCAGTCTTAAGGAGCGTATTCGGTGATTTCACGCTTCTTCATCGACCGTCCGGTTTTCGCCGCCGTGATCTCCATCGTCATCGTCCTCGCCGGCCTGATGGCCATGCGCGCGCTGCCGATTGCCCAGTATCCGCAGATTCTGCCGCCGCAGGTGTCGGTCAGCGCCGGCTATTCCGGCGCCAGTGCTCAGGTGATCGCCGAAACCGTGGCGGCGCCGCTGGAACAATCGATCAACGGCGTCGAGGGGATGATCTACCAGCAGTCCAACTCCGGCGGCAACGCCATGAGCCTGTCGGTGTATTTCCAGGTCGGCACCGATCCCGATCAGGCCACCATCGACGTCAACAACCGGGTCCAGGCCGCCCTGGCCAAGCTGCCGGAAGAGGTACGTCGGCAAGGGGTCAAGGTGGAGAAGAAGTCCTCGGACATCCTCCAGGTGGTGACCCTGTTCTCCCCGGATGGCTCGCGCGATCCGGTGTATATCAGCAACTACGCGCTGATCAACGTGATCGACGAGCTCAAGCGCTTGCCGGGGATCGGTGACGCCCGCCAGTTCGGCTCGAAAGACTATTCCATGCGCATCTGGCTGCGCCCGGACAAGCTGGCGCAGTACAACCTGACGCCAGCCGATGTGGTCAGTGCCATTCGCGAGCAGAACTCGCAGTTCGCCGCCGGCAGCTTCGGCCAGCAGCCGTTGCAACAGGAGCAGGACTTCACCTACACGGTGACCACCCAGGGACGTTTCACCGATCCGCAAGAGTTCGAGAGCGTGATTCTGCGCAGTGACGAGACCGGCGCCAGCCTGCTGCTCAAGGATGTGGCGCGGATCGAGTTGGGCGCCCAGGACTACTCGCTGATGACCTCGCTCAACGGTCAGCAGAACGCCGCCTTCGGCATCTACCTGCAACCGGGGGCCAACGCCCTGGACACCGCGCAAGCGGTGCGGACCACGCTGCAGCGCCTGTCGAAGAACTTCCCCGAGGGCATCACCTACAAGATTCCCTACGACACCACCAAGTTCGTCAAGGTCTCCATCGAGGAGGTGATCCACACCTTCTTCGAGGCCCTGGTGCTGGTGGTGCTGGTGGTGTTCATCTTCCTGCAGAACTGGCGCGCCACGCTGATTCCGTTGCTGGCCATTCCGGTATCGCTGATCGGCACTTTCGCCGGCATGTACCTGCTCGGTTTCTCGATCAACCTGCTGACCCTGTTCGGCATGGTGCTGGCGATCGGCATCGTGGTGGACGACGCCATCGTGGTGATCGAGAACGTCGAACGGGTGATGAACGAAGACAAGATCGGCCCGCGCGAGGCGACCATCAAGGCCATGCAGGAAGTCACCGGGCCGATCGTTGCCATCGTCCTGGTGCTCTGTGCGGTGTTCGTGCCGGTGGGCTTCCTCGGCGGCCTGGCGGGCGAGATGTACAAGCAGTTCGCGATCACCATCGCCGTGTCGGTGGTGATCTCCGGCATAGTCGCGCTGACCCTGAGCCCTGCGTTGTGCGCGGTCTTGCTCAAGCCGGGTCATCATGAACCGGCCGCACCGTTTCGCGCCTTCAACCGCGTGTTCGACCGTCTCACCCGCGGTTATACCGCGGGCGTGCGCTTCTTCCTCAAGCGCTCGGCGATCGGCCTGCTGCTGTTCGGCGTGATGATCGCACTGATGCTGCTGCTGTTCAGCCGGGTGCCCAGCTCGCTGGTGCCGGATGAAGACCAGGGCTATGTGATCAATGCCTACTTCCTGCCACCGGCGGCCTCGCTGACCCGCACCGAGAAGCTGACCAGCGCGGTCACCCAGCAATTGATGGACCACCCGGCAGTCGAGGACGTGGTGACCTTCGCCGGCTTCGATGTGCTGACCTTCGGCACCCGCAGCAACGCCGGGGTGTCCTTCGTGCCGCTGAAGGACTGGAGCGAACGCACCACGCCGGAGCTGGACGCGCGCAACCTGACGAAAACCTTCATGGGCATGGGCGCGGCGCAGAAGGATGGCCTGGTGATGACCTTCAACCCGCCGCCGATCACCGGCATGAGCACCACCGGCGGTTTCGAGGGTTATATCCAGGACCGCAGTGGCGGCAGCACCGCGCAGCTGGCCAGCAAGGTCACGACCTTCCTCGAGGCCACGGCCAAGCGGCCGGAACTGGCCGGGGTGCGCACCACCTTCAGCGCCAACGTGCCGCAGTACTACATCGACCTCGATCGCACCAAGGCCCGCGCCCTGGGCGTGTCGATCAGCGATGTGTTCACCGCCATGCAGGCGACCTTCGGCAGTTACTACGTCAACGACTTCAGCCTGTATGGCCGCACCTTCCAGGTCAGCCTGCAATCGGAGTCGGAGTTCCGCCGCAAGCCGGAAGACCTGTCCCAGGTCTATGTGCGTTCGGCAAGCTCCGAACTGGTGCCCTTGTCCAGTCTGGTCAAGGTCGAGCGCATCCTCGGCCCGGACAGCTACGCGCGCTTCAACGTCTACCCGGCGGCGAAGATTCTCGGTGGCCCGGCGCCGGGCTACAGTTCGGGACAGGCCCTGGCGGCGATCCAGCAAGTGGCCGATGAGACGCTGGGTAGCGACTACAGCATCGGCTGGACCGGCTCGGCCTTTCAGGAGCAGGCCACCCAGGGTTCCGGCAGCACCGCGTTCATTTTCGGCCTGATCATGGTGTTTCTGATTCTCGCCGCCCAGTACGAGCGCTGGACCCTGCCGCTGGCGGTGGTCACCGCCGTGCCGTTCGCGGTGTTCGGGGCGATTCTGGCGGTCTGGCTGCGCGGCATCGAGAACGACGTGTACTTCCAGGTCGGCCTGTTGACCCTGATCGGCCTGGCCTCGAAGAACGCCATCCTGATCGTCGAGTTCGCGGTGATCTGCCGCAGGCAGGGCATGGGCATCTTCGAGTCGGCCTTGGAGGCTTCGCGCCTGCGCTTTCGGCCGATCATCATGACCTCGCTGGCCTTCATCCTCGGCGTGGTCCCGCTGGTCATCAGCAGCGGCGCCGGCTCGGCCAGCCGCCATTCGATCGGCACCGGGGTGATCGGCGGCATGCTGGCGGCGACCTTCCTGGCGATCTTCCTGATCCCGATGTTCTACCTGCTGGTGGAGTCGCTGGCGGCCAAAATGGCCAAGGGGCGTAGGGTGGGGTAGCCGCGTAGCGTCGTAACCCACCGGGAGAGGTCAGAACCGTGGGTTGAGCGCAGCGATACTTATGCCGCGCGCCGGGGTAGGTCGGGCGGCCTGCTCCGGTGAACACATACACCGCGACAAGCGAGGCCGCGTAACCCGACAACGGAAATTCCGGGAATGGTGGGTTACGGCGCGCCAGGCTGCTTACTCCGCGGGGTGATGGAGGGGGCGCCTAACCCACCCTACGTCGGCGATCGATTATCTGGATTCTTATGCCATTACGTATTCTGTTGATCCTCGGTGCGTTGAGCGCCTTTGGCCCATTGGCCATCGACTTCTATCTGCCGGCTTTTCCGACTATGGCGCAGGCCTTCGCCACCGATGTCGAGCATGTGCAGTTGTCGCTGGCCGCCTATTTCATCGGCTTGGCCATCGGTCAGCTGATGTATGGGCCGCTGGCCGATCGCTTCGGTCGACGCCGGCCACTGCTGTTCGGCGTGCTGTTGTTCACCCTGGCCTCGTTGGCCTGTGCGCTGGCGCCGAGTCTGCAGTGGCTGATTGCCGCGCGCTTCGTGCAGGCCCTCGGCGGTTGCGCCGGCATGGTGGTGACCCGGGCGGTGGTGCGTGACCTGTGTGACCCGATTGCCTCGGCCAAGGTGTTCTCGCAGTTGATGCTGGTGATGGGGCTGGCGCCGATTCTCGCGCCGCTGGGCGGAGGCCTGCTGTTGAGCAGCTTCGGCTGGCCGTCGATTTTCGTCTGCCTGACCCTGTTCAGTGCGCTGTGCCTGTTGGCCGTGGCGCTGTGGTTGCCGGAAACCCTGGCGACCGACGGTCACAAGGCGCCCTTGCGCGGCGCCTTGGGCGAATACACGCGGCTGTTCGGCGATTGGCCCTTCCTCGGCCACGCCTTGACCGGTGGCCTGGCGGTTGCCGGCATGTTCGCCTACATCGCCGGTTCGCCTTTCGTCTTCATCGAGTTGTATGGGGTGCCGGCCCAGCACTACGGCTGGCTGTTCGGCAGTAATGCGCTGGGCTTCATTCTGATGGCGCAGGTGAATGCCTGGTTGGTGGCGCGTCATGGGCCGGGCTATTGGTTGCGGCGCATGGTCTGGTTCTACCTGGCCTGTGGCGCGGCGTTGTTGGCGCTTGCCGCCGCGCAGCTGGCGGAGCTGTGGCCGCTGTTGCTGCCCTTGTTCGGTTGCATTGCCAGCCTCGGCGTGCTGTTGCCGAACGCCACGGCCTGCGCCATGGCCGGTCAGGGCCGGCATGCCGGCAGCGCCTCGGCCCTGCTCGGCAGCCTGCAGTTCAGCATTGCCGCCAGCGCGGCCGCATTGGTTGGCGTGCTGCACGATGGCAGCGCGCGACCCATGGCCTTGGTGATCTTCGGGTGTGGCCTGTTGGCCGTCGCATGCTCGCGTCTCACCCGTTGGGCAGAACGCCGCGCCGGTCACCCGGGGGGGTAGCTCAACTGGCGATGCGCTGCGTGCGGTTCGGCCATGGATGGGGGGCCTGCAAGCGCGCTTCGAGGGTGGCAACGAACTGGCGGGCTTGGTTCTCGCTGCGAAAAGTCACGCTGTGTTTGGCGAAACTAACTTGCCAGCAGGGACCATCGGCCTGGTTCAGCGGGTGAATGGAAATATTCATCTGTGGCACCTCCAGGATATGGGGGCTTAGTCTAGGCCCGCGAATATGAACCCATAGTGATATCGATCAACGGAGTGACTGGCGGTCATTCACAGCATCAGCTCGGCGACGGCGCTCCGATGCTGCTGCACAGCCAGCCCGGTCAAGCGGGTGAATTCGGTGACCAAGGCAATATCGCTGGGGCTGGGTCGAGCGGGCTTGCGATAGTAAATGCCGAAGGTGCCCAGCACTTGGTCATGCTCATTCTTGAACGGCAGCGACCAGCAGGCATGCAGCCCTGCCGCCTGAGTCTCGGCCTGGAAGTCGCGCCAGTAAGGATGCGTGGCAAGGTCCTCGGCGATGACCAGTTCGCCGCTACAGGCCGCGTGTCCGCATGAGCCGACCTCCGGCGCCGCGACAATCCCGTCGATGGCCTGCTGATAACTGGCGGGCAGGTCGGGTGCGGCGGCGATATGCAGGCGTTGCTGCGCATCCAGCAGCATGATCGACACCAGCATGTGCGGGTTCAGGCTCTGCAAGCGCCGGCTGATGCCGTCGAGGATCTGCGCCAGCGGGCGGCGTCCGAGCAGGTCGTCGAGCACCGCATTGCGCGCCTGTTGCAGCTGCTGTGCCTGATAGCGTTCATGAATGTCGCTGAGGCTGCCGCGCAACCCATAGCCGGGTGGGTTGCAGGCCAGCTGCAGTTCTACCCAGCGTAGCTGGCCACTGCGCGTCAGCAGGCGGTATTCGCCACGCAGGCTGGTCTGTGCACCGCTGTTGATGGCGCTGATCCGCTGGCTCAAACGGGCGGCGTCATCGGCATCGAAGAATTGGCTTAATGGTCGCTCGAGGCTGGTATAGCAGGCATAGCCGCTGAGTTTTTCCCAGGCCGGATTGAGAAAATTCAAGTGCCCGCGGGCATCCGTGAGGAGGATCACGTCGCTCAGCTGTTCGACCAGCTCGCGGTAGCGCGCTTCGCTGGCGTACAGATCGCCGTCGCTCTGTTTCTGCTCGCTGAGGTCGATGTCGATGCAGTACAGCTCGAGTTGATTGCGGCTGTTGCGCAGCACTACGTGACTGGAGTAGACCCAGACTTTGCTGCCGTCCTTGCGCTGCAATTGCACCTCCGCCGCCGCAATCGGCGGGCCGCCGAGCAGCCAGTGATTGATCGTGCTAGCGACCTGGTTGCGCATCGGCGCTGGAATGACCAGCTCCTCCAGGCGTTTGCCCATGACCTCCTGCAGGCTGTAGCCATACAGCTGGGTGCTGGCCTGGTTCCAGAAAATCACCCGGCGCTCGCGGTCATAGCCTTGCATGGCGATGCGCGGGGTGTGCTCGAACAGCCGTCGAAAGCGCTGTTCGCTCTCGCGCAGGGCGATTTCGTCGCGCTTCTGGTTGCTGATGTCCTGCACCGTACCGAGCGTCTGACCGCCACTGTCCACCTCGCCGCGCAGCATCAGCCAGGTGGCCTGTTGCCGGTGTGGCTGGTGCAGGCGTGCGCTAATCGCCAGGGGGGTGTGCCGTTGCACTAACGCCTCGAAAGCCCGTTGCGCGGAGGGCCTGTCGGCTGGGTGCAGCCAGTTCAGCAGTTGCTCGACGCTGCTGAAGGCATGGCCTTCGTCGCGCCCAAACAGTTGCAGGGCTTCCTGGCTCCAGTGGAAACGCCCGGCATACTCCCAGCTGCCCAAGGCCGCATTGCGCTGGATCTGTTGCAGCAGCCGGGCGTTATGCGTCAGTACCTCGACCAGCCGGCGTTGGGCCAGGCTGTCGCGGTGACTGACGTAAAAGATCAGCACGCTGCTGAGCAGCACGAAGAGCAAGCCCTTGACGGTTTGCAGGCGGGCGGCCAGCGCGGCGTCGGACACCAGGGTCGTCAGCAGGTAGTCGCTGGAGAGGATCCAGGCGGTGCTGAAGAGGATGTAAAAACTGGCTAGGCGCAACGGGCCTGCTAAATCGGATCGCATCCGTACCGCCGATGGGTCGCAGGTTAGCGGGAGACGACTGGAGATGCTTCAGTGTCGTGAATATGGGCTTGGAGACATGTGCAGTCTAGCAGCCGCCGAGGCAGTGCTGGGCACCAAGAGGCGCAAAAAACTGGGGAGCGGAGCCTGAACATACGACTCAGGCATCCGCAGTTCAGGGCTGTCTGCTAGTCACCCTGGTCGTAGCCACCCAGCTGCAGGTAATTGAGCTTGCGTAGCTGGCCGTGGCTGTCCAGGTAGGTGATGGTCGCCGGCACGACGCCAACCTTGTCCGAGGTATCGGTGATGTGGATGACTTTATCGATATCCAGAGCCAGGCCGTAGTGGTAGTCGACCGCCTGTACCTGGCTGGCCTCCTCGGCTGTCGGGCCTTGCGCGAGTGCCACAGCGGTAAAGCCGAAGGTTGCGATCAGCGTGAGCGGAATAAGGCGTTGCATGATGGTCACCTCGTAACGATGTTCTACCACTCAATGGACGCATGAACTGCCGGACCGTTACGGGGTAGGGGCTGCCGCTGGTCGGGCGTTACCCCTCCGGCGAGGGGCAACGCCGCGGGCTCAGAAGCCTTCCAGGACGATCTTGCCGCGTGAGCTGCCGCTCTCCAGTAGCGCATGGGCACGGCGCAGATTGTGTGCATTGATGGTGCCGAAGTGCTCGCCGAGGGTGGTCTTCAGTACGCCGTTGTCGACCAGTTGGCTGACCCGGTTGAGCAGGTGATGCTGCTCGATCATGTCGGCGGTTGCGAACAGCGAGCGGGTGAACATCAGCTCCCAATGCAGCGACAGGCTCTTGCCCTTGAGCTTCATCACGTCCAGCGGCTGCGCGGGGTCGTCGATCAGCGCCAGACGGCCTTGTGGGGCCAGGGCTTCGACCAGCTGCTCGAAGTGCTGGTCGGTCTGGGTCAGGCTGGCGACATGGGTCACCTGATCGATACCGATGCGCTTGAGCTCTTCGCTCAGGGGCTTGCGGTGGTCGATCACATGGTGGGCGCCGAGGTCGCGGACCCAGGTCTGGGTCTCGGGGCGAGAAGCTGTGCCAATCACGGTCAGTCCGGTGAGTTGACGGGCCAACTGGGTGAGGATCGAGCCGACGCCGCCGGCGGCGCCGACGATCAGCAGGCTCTGGCCCTGATCGCTGTTGCCCTCGGCGATCTGCAGACGCTCGAACAGCAATTCCCAGGCGGTGATCGCAGTCAGTGGCAGCGCCGCGGCCTGGGCGTACGACAGGCTGCTGGGCATGCGCCCGACGATGCGTTCGTCCACCACATGCAGTTCGCTGTTGGCGCCGGCCCGGTTGATCGCGCCGGCATAAAACACCTGGTCACCCGGCTGAAACAGACTGACCTCACTGCCTACGGCTCTGACCACACCGGCGGCGTCCCAACCCAGTACCTTGGGTTGCCGATCCTCTGGCGCGACGTTGCGGCGAATTTTAGTGTCCACCGGGTTCACCGAGATGGCGTTGACTTTGACCAGCAGGTCGCGTGGGCCAGGGCTGGGCTCCGGCAGTTGCAGGTCCTGCAGCGACTCGGGGTGTTCGGCGGGCAGCGATTGCAGGTAGGCGATGGCTTTCATAAGGGTTCCTCGATCCGGGTGGCGCAGTCAGACGATGCGCCGCAGGTGGTTGAGTTCGACACTGGCGAGTTGCGCGTTGAAGGCCGCGCCGAAGGCTTGATAGTGCGCCGTGGCCTGGTGCGCGGCGAGGGCGGCGGCGTCGAGCCATTGCTCGATCATCACCAGCACAGTGGCAGTGCTGTGTTGTTGGTGCAGGTCGTACTGCAGGCAACCCGCCTCGGCGCGGCTGGCGTTGACCAGCTTCTCCAGGCCTTCGAGCAATGCTGCGTCGGGAGCCTGGTGCAGGGTCAGCGTGGCGATCAGGGTGATGGGTGTGGGCATGGGCAACTCTCCAAAGTAGAGGGCCATCCTCGTCTATTTCATAATCGGGAAAAAGCGCGTAGGAATAGAGTCTCTTTCAATCTTTTTTTGATAATAGGTCGCCATGCTGCGCTTCGATGACTTACAACTGTTCGTGCGTACCGCGCAAACCGGCAGCTTGTCGGCCGCGGCGCGGGTTCTGGAGATTTCACCGGCGGTGGCCAGCGCCGCGCTGAAACGGCTGGAGGCTCAATTGGATGTGCGCCTGTTCGCCCGCTCGACCCGCAGCCTGCGCCTGACCTCGCAGGGCGAGTTGTTCCTCGAACACGCTCGGCTGGCCTTGCAGAACTTGGAGGATGGGCGTCAGCTACTGGCCGGCAGCAAGGCCGGCATCAGCGGCCTGCTGCAGTTGTCGGCCCCCTCGGACTTCGGTCGCAACACCCTGTTGCCCTGGCTCGACGAATTCCAGCAGGCGCACCCGCAGCTGCACTTGCGCCTGCTGCTCGGCGATCGGGTCAGCGACCTGTTTCGCGAGCCGGTGGATATAGCCCTGCGCTACGGCGCGCCCGAGGACTCCAGCCTGGTCGCGCTGCCGGTCGCCGCCAGCAACAGGCGGGTGCTCTGCGCGGCGCCCGAGTACCTGGAGCGGCATGGGCGGCCGCACTCGCTGAGCGATCTGACGCGCCACAACTGCCTGCTCTACATGCTCGGTGGTCGGGTGCATGAGCGCTGGCGGTTTTTCGATGGCAAGCGCGAGCAGAGCCAGAGTGTCAGCGGTGATCGCCTCAGCGACGACGCCGATGTGGTGCGCCGTTGGGCCGTGGCCGGTGTCGGGCTGGTGTACAAGTCCTGGCTGGATGTGGCCGGGGACGTGCGGGCGGGGCGGCTCAAGGTCTTACTGCCGGAGTGGCGGGGCGCGCCGACGCCGCTCAACCTGATCTGCGCCCATCGCGCACAACTGAGTACGCCGGTGAACCTGCTGCGCGAGTTCGTCCAGGCCCGTTGCGCCGAGTTGTTGGCGCATGCGCCCTGGCCGCACTAGGCTTGCGCTTGACCATACTGTGGCAATCGACCGCAGCTCGGTGCTCTTGTTGCCGCGGAACTAACTGCTAGAGTCGCCAACCATGAAACTGGCCCGTACTGACCGCTCGCTGACTGCCTGGATCCTGTATTTCAGCATCCTGTTCAGTGCGCTCGCCTGCAGTATCGGTCATGGCCAGATGGCCGGCTTACAGCTCAGCGGCCTCGATGGGCTGTATTGCTCGGCCGCGGGTGGCGATGGTCCGGCGGTCGACTTCGGCGGCGCCGGTGTGCCCATGCCGAATCCGGCCAGCGGTTTCGGCTGCGCACTGGCCTCCAGCTTCGTCGGCCTGACATTGGCCGCCTTCTTCGGCTTGCTGGGGCTGCTGCCGCGCGGCGAAAGCCCAGCCCCCAGCCCGCCAACACGGCTGGGCACCGCCGTCCGGCACGCCTGGCCCTCGCTCAATCCCCGTGCTCCCCCTCTGATCTAGCGCCCTCTCAGGCCCGGCCCTGTGCTGCGCCTGTCCTGTTCTTCGATCCTGTCGCTAATCGCGCCTTTCTGCGCGGTTCGTCGCGCGGGGATCGGAGTCTGCGAGTGTCATGCGACGCGCTACATCGGAGCATAAAAATGAAACAGTCCACTCCGTCGTTCTACAACCTGGCCTGGCGTTGGCACTTCTACGCCGGGCTCCTGGTCATTCCCTTCCTGATCCTGCTGTCGCTGACCGGGATGGTTTATCTGTTCAAACCGCAGCTGGATCAGCTGATGTACGCCGATCTGCTGCAGGTGCCGGTGGCCGAGCAGCGCTTGAGCGCCGATCAGCAACTGGCGGTGGTTCAGCGGGCTTACCCACAGGCGAACGTGCAGCAGTACCTGCCGTCGCTGCAGGCGGACCGCAGTGCGCAGTTCGTCGTCGACAACGCCGGGCAAGCCCTCAACCTGTTCGTCGACCCTTACCGGGGCACGCTGCTGGGCAGCCAGGATGCGCAGAACAATCTGCAGGCGATTGCCCGAGCGCTGCATGGCGAGCTGATGATCGGCACCCTCGGCGATCGGCTGATCGAGTTGGCCGCCGGCTGGGGCATCGTGCTGCTAGTGTCCGGGCTGTACCTGTGGTGGCCGCGCGGCAGTGGCGGCGCCGGGGTGCTGTGGCCACGCCTGGACAATCGCGGTCGCCTGTTCTGGCGCGACCTGCACGCGGTCAGCGGTTTCTGGGGCTCACTGCTGTTGTTGTTCATGCTGCTCACCGGGATGACCTGGACCGGTTACTGGGGCGCGCAATTCGCCGGCGCCTGGAATCACTTCCCGGCGGCCATGTGGGATGCGGTGCCCACGTCCGATCAGCAGGCCCGCAGCCTCAACACCAGCACGCGGCAGACCGTGGCCTGGGCGGTGGAGACGACTCCGCTGCCGTTGTCCGACC
Source organism: Pseudomonas sp. SJZ079 (assembly GCF_007993865.1). Taxonomy (GTDB): domain Bacteria; phylum Pseudomonadota; class Gammaproteobacteria; order Pseudomonadales; family Pseudomonadaceae; genus Aquipseudomonas. The sequence goes on from NZ_VIUH01000003.1 coordinate 34,613, forward strand.
CGCATGCCGCGCACAACGGCAGCGCCACCGCTCAGAGCATCAGTGCCGCGCCGCAGATCGGCCTGCAGCAGGTGGTCGATACGGCCAGCGCGCGCGGCGTGCAGCCGGGCTTCAGCATCACCCTGCCCAAGGGCGCCGAAGGGGTGTACAGCATCGCGCTGTTCGCCGATGACCCGCGTCACGACGCCACCCTGCACCTCGATCAGTACAGCGGCGCGGTGCTCGCCGATGTGCGCTGGCAGGACTACGGCCTGGTGGCGAAAACCGTGGAGGGCGGCGTGATGCTGCATGAGGGCAAGCTGTTCGGCCTGCCTAATCAGCTGCTGATGTTGGCGGTCTGTCTGCTGGTGCTGCTCAGCGCCATCAGCGGTCTGGTCATGTGGTGGCAGCGCCGTCCGCAAGGCCGCTTCGGCGTGCCGCCGTTGCGCCATGATCTGCCGCGCTGGAAGACCGCGATTGTCGTCATGCTGCTGCTCGGCGCCGCATTCCCGCTGGTCGGTGCGTCGCTGTTGCTGATCTGGGTGCTGGACTGGTTGCTGCTGTCGCGCCTCGGTGCTCTGCGGCGCCTGGCCAACGGTTGATCGGCCCCTGATAGCGAGGCAGCTGCAGGCCAAATCCGGACCGGCTGCGCAGCTGCGAATTCAGTCACATAAGCGTGCATATCCCGGACACAAGGTCCGTCACTGGAGGTTCACCATGCTGTTGAAGAAAACCCTGCTGCTGATCGCGTTGCTCGCGCCCTGGCTGTTCGCCTCGGCCCATGACTACCAGGCCGGCGAGCTGCACATCGAGCACCCCTGGTCGCGCGAGATGCCGCCGGTGGCGCCGACTGCGGCTGTCTATTTCGTGGTGCACAACAAGGGCAGTCAGGCCGATCGCCTGCTTGGCGCGCAGACCCCGGTAGCCGGCAAGGCCGAGTTTCATGAGCACCTGCATGCCGATGGCCTGATGAAGATGCAGCAGGTGCAGACGGTGGATATTCCGGCCGGCGGCGAGGTCAGGTTCGCGCCCATGGCCTACCACGTGATGTTGTTCGACCTGAAACGGCAGCTGCAGGACGGCGAGCGTTTTCCCTTGACCCTGACCTTCGAGAAGGCCGGCGCGGTTCAGGTGGGCGTGACGGTGCAGAAGGAGCCGCAGGCCGACGACGCCGCCCATCAGCATTGAGCGACGACTGGCGCTGATGCGCCTGGCCCGCAGCGGTACCCGGCGGACTCAGGGGCTGCCGTCCAGCAAGCGGGTCACCTGGCCTTCGGCCTTGAGGCTGTCGAAGGCGGCGCGGGTGCGCGTCACCAGCTCATCGGCCGTGGCCAGGCTGTAGGCCATGTACAGGCCCGTCGACAGTGCGTCCAGGGTGTAGAGCTGTTCCAGGCTCGCGCAGTCGATACGAGCGTCTTCGCAGAGCATAGCGACATCGCGCTCCGGCATCGGCACCAGTTGCACCTGCTGGTTCAGCAGCTTCTGGAAGTTATCGCGGTTGTGCGCCGAGACCACCAGTTTTTTGAAACCCTGAGTGCGCAGGTATTTCTGGCGTACGTCGTCGCGTAGCACGCCGACGCTGTATTGCTGGGCGTCCTGCAGGCTGTGCACCTGGATGTCCTCGCGCGCCCGCAGCTTGTAGAAGTGATAGTCGATATGAGTGATTTCGCTGACCCATTTGAACAGCGGTTCGCGCGCCGTTGTGCGGGCGATCAGGTAGATCAGCACGTTAGGTTGCTGCAACGCCATGTCGTAGGCGCGCGCCCAGGGGTACAGGGCGAGGCGATAGTCGTTGAACCCGGCGCGCTGCAGCGTGGCTTCGACCACCGCGCTCGCCGGCCCGGCCACTCGGCCGTGTTCCAGGTAGCTGAAGGAGGTGTCTTCGGTGACGACCTGGATGCCTTGTGCCTGACTGCCGCTACAGACCAAGGCGAGCAGCAGGGCGATCCAGATGGACTGAGGTGGTGTCATGACGGACCTCGGTGATGTCATCATTCGGCGATTCGGTCGCGCCCCATGCGCTTGGCGCGGTACAGCGCCTGGTCGGCGGATTGCAGCAATAGATCGAAACGGTCCATGGTCTGCGGGTCGAACTGCGCAACGCCGATGCTCAGCGTCACGTGCGGTGCCACCTGCGAGCTGGCGTGTACCAGGGCCTGAGTCGCGAGGCCCTGACGCAGGCGTTCTGCGGCCTTGCGTGCCTGCTCGAGGTCGGCGCCCGGTAGCAGCACGGCAAACTCTTCACCGCCGACCCGCGCCACCAGCTCGCCGGCACGAGCGAAGACATTCTTCAAGGTTTCGGCCACCGTTTGCAGGCACTGGTCGCCCAGGGCGTGGCCGTAGGTGTCGTTGTAGAGTTTGAAGAAATCCACGTCGCACATCAGCACCGACAGTGGCTGGCCCAGGCGTGTCGCGCGGCGGAACTCGACGTCCTTCACTTCGTCGAAATGCCGGCGGTTGGCCAGTCCGGTCAACGGGTCGCTGCGTGTGAGCTCCTCCAGGCGGCTGTTGGCCGCACGCAGTTCGGCCGTTCGCTCTGCTACCAGGTCGGCCAGGCGATCGCGGTGTGCAGCCAGGTCGTGTTCGTCCCGGCGCTGCTGCTCGAGGTAATCCGACAGCTTGCCTTGCAGGTCGTTGACCCCGGCTTCCAGCAGGCTCAGCTCGTCGCGGCGCGACGCCTGCCGATCGATGCGCAATAGCTGCTTGAGATTGGCGGGCGACAGTTCGCCCAGATGCTGCGCGATGTGCCGTACATGCACCGTGACCGAGCGGTTGAACATCCACATGATCAAGCCCGCCAGCAGCAGCGACTGGATGACCTGGGTGACCACGATGCTGGCCACGTCACTCAGCAGGCGCCGCCAGAGCACCCGCTCGTCGCCCTCGATGATCAGCTCGCCGACGGTCTCGCTCGCACCAGGGTAGGGCTCGTAGGTGAGCATCCGCTGCAGCGATGGCACCAGTGGCGAGGCTGAACCTGAGGTGCGTTGTCGGCCCAATACTTCGGGTGCGCGCCCGGCCCGGCGGATGCTCAGTTGCACCCGGCCTACCGGGGCGGCCTGGACGACGCTGTCCAGTTGGGTCTGCAAGGTTTCGCGATCCATTTCCCAGATCGCCTTGGACAGCGTGCGTTGGAACACCTGGTCGATCAGCCGCAGCTCGGCGGTCATCGCGCTCAGGTTGCCGTTCCACGCCGACCCGGTGCGCACGGTCACTGTGACCAGGGTGAACAGCGCGCAAAATGTCAGGGTCGCCAGCACCAGGCGGCGTCCAAGCGAGCTGGCGGGCAGGACCCGTGCCGGCCGTTCGGCAGCAGGCTCGCTGGCAGGCGGCGTGCGCACGCTACAGCCACCTCTTGGCGATGGCAGCGTAGGTGCCGTTGTTGCGGATGGTTTGCAGGCCCTGGCGGAAGCGCTCGACGGTGGCATCCGCGGTCTGTCGGCTGAAGGCCATGTTCAGCCCGTCGCTACCGTTCAGTTCGGGCAGACTCAGTACGGGTATCACCGCCCTGTTTGGATCGTCACCCGCCTGGCGGATCAGGTACAGGGCGTTCAACTCGATGGAGATCCACAGGTCGACGCGACCGAGCTTGAATTTCTCGTAGTTGTACGCGTACTTGTTGTTCGACTGCAGGTTCTTGCCGACCGCAAAGCCTTTGCTCACCAGGTATTGCTCGCCGGCGTCCTGCTTGACGGTGGCGATCTGGTACTGGCGCGCGTCGTCGAGGGTCTTGAGCTGGATGTCGCTGTCGGACCTGGCGTACAGGTACCAGTGCATCGGCGCGACCACGCCCACCCACTTGAACAGCTGCTCGCGCTGGGCGGTGCGGGTGATCGAGTAGATCAGCACGTTCTCGGCATTCAGCGCGATGTCGTAGGCGCGTGCCCAGGGCATGGACTGGATGCTCGCCTGTTCACCGATTTCCTCCAGCACGGCCTGCACGACTTCAGTGCTCATGCCGGTGAGTCGCCCGTCCTGAGTCATGTTGTAGGGAGGCAGCTCCTCGGTGACGATCTGGATCGCGTCGCCTGCCATGGCTCGCAGCGACAGGCAAGCCAGGGCGGCGAGCACCACGCTACGGGCGACTGTGAACAACGACTGTTTCATGCGCTTGGCAACCTCGGTGACAACCTACCGGTGCGGGCAGGCAGTGGGCCTGGCCACTATATGGCCATCCATTGCGTAGGGTACACCTTCTTCTGTTTCGGCACGGTGCGGAGAAACTTCAGGGTTTGCCTTCGTCAGCGCACTGCGCGGGCCTTGATTCGAGCCGGTTGCTCAGCCCGTGGCCGTTCGCCATGGCCCATCATTCCAGTGTCGGCGCATGGCCTATCGAACGATCCGGGTCGCGTGCGAGGTCGGCGATAACCTGATGAGCGAGGCGCTTGCAGGCGGGCGTGAGCTGCGGCGCGGGGCCGGCGCCCGTCGGTCGCTTTAATACGAGTACGTCTTATTAGCTGGTTGGTTCTCGACTATATTTTCACTCGGATTTTGCTCTAACAATCCCGACTGAGGAATCACTCATGCGCATCCTGTTGCTGTTGTCCCTGGCTTTTCTGAGTCCCTTGGCATTCGCCAAGACCGAATGCACCACGGCCGACAAGGCCACCTGGCAAGATCAGGACGACTTCCAGCAGGAGCTGGTGTTGCAGGGCTACGAGATCAAGAAGTTCAAGGTCACCGGCGGCAATTGCTACGAGATCTACGGTTACGACAAGGACAAGCGTAAGGTCGAGATCTACTTCGACCCGGTCAGCGGCAAGGTGGTCAAACATGAGTTCGAGGATGAAGAGGGCGGTTACTGAGTCCGCTTCGCTATACCCCAGCGCCTGAAGGGTGCAGTCATACAGGTGCGCTCCCGGTTGTGCGTCGAGACACGCACAACCGGCAATCCCTGTTTCAGATCAAACGTGCATCCAGGCTGTTCTGCGCCAGGCGCTGCGCCTGCTCGCGGGTCATGCCCAGGCTGTCGTGCAGGGCGGCGAAGTTTTCGCTGACGTAACCGCCGAAGTAGGCCGGGTCGTCCGAGTTCACCGTGACCTTCACCCCGCGTTCGAGCATCTCGAGGATGTTGTGCTGGCGCATGTCCGCGAACACCCGCAACTTGGTATTCGACAGCGGGCAGACGGTCAGCGGGATCTGCTCGTCGATGATCCGCTGCATCAGCCGCTCGTCCTCGATGGCGCGCACGCCGTGGTCGATGCGCTGGATCTTCAGCAGGTCCAATGCCTGCCAGATGTACTCGGGCGGGCCTTCCTCGCCAGCGTGGGCGACGGTCAGGTAGCCCTCGCTGCGCGCCTGGTCGAACACCCGCTGGAATTTGCTGGGCGGGTGGCCCAGCTCCGAGCTGTCGAGGCCGACGGCGATAAAGGCATCACGAAAGGGTCTGGCCTGTTCGAGGGTCTTGAACGCCTCGTCTTCGGGCAGGTGACGCAGGAAGCTGAGGATCAGCCCCGAGCTGATGCCCAGTTGTTGTTGGCCGTCCTTGAGCGCCTGACGAATACCGCCGAGCACCACCTCGAAAGGGATGCCGCGGTCGGTGTGGGTCTGCGGGTCGAAGAAGGGCTCGGTGTGGATGACGTTCTGCGCCTTGCACTTTTGCAGGTAGGCCCAGGTCAGGTCGTAGAAGTCCTGCTCGGTGCGCAGCACGTCGGCGCCCTGGTAATAGAGGTCGAGGAACTCCTGCAGGTTGTTGAAGGCATAGGCGCCGCGCAGCGCTTCGACATCGTTCCAGGGCAGGGCAATCTTGTTGCGTGCGGCCAGGGCGAACAGCAGTTCGGGCTCCAGCGAGCCCTCCAGGTGCAGGTGCAGTTCCGCCTTGGGCAGGGCGTTGAGCCAGTCGTACATGGTCGGTTCTCTCGATCAGCGTGGTCGCTTGGCAGTTTAACCCTTGCCGCGGCAGGCGTGCGCAGCGCTGTAGGAGCCAGCAAGCTGGCTCCTACAGGAGCTTCGTCAGCCGGCGATCAGCTGCTTGGCCGCCTGGCGGTGGTCGGCGATCAGCTGCGCCAGATCGAGGCCCTCGATCTGCCCGTCGATCACCCGCCAGGTGCCGCCGATCATCATCCGGTCGGCGCGGTCGGCGCCGCACAGCAACAGGGCGGAGAGCGGGTCGTGGCTACCGGAGAAGCGCAGCTCGTCGAGCTTGAACAGGGCCAGGTCGGCCTGCTTGCCGATGGCCAGTTCGCCGATGTCGCTGCGCCCCAGCAGTTGCGCCGAACCCTGGCTGGCCCAACCCAACACCAGCTCTGGGGTGATCTTCTCGGCGCCGTAGCGCAGGCGCTGCAGGTACAGGGCCTGGCGCGCTTCGAGGATCATGTTGGAGGCATCGTTGGAGGCCGAGCCGTCGACCCCCAGGCCGATCGGCGCGCCAGCGGCTGCGAGCTCCAGGGTCGGGCAGATGCCCGAGGCCAGGCGCATGTTCGAGCTGGGGCAGTGGCTGATGCCGGTGCCGGCGGCGCCGAGGCGGGCGATTTCGTCCGGGTTGAAGTGGATGCCATGGGCCAGCCAGGTACGCGGGCCGAGCCAGCCGACGCTGTCCAGGTAATCCACGGTGCGCAGGCCGAAACGCTGCAGGCAGAAGTCTTCCTCGTCGAGGGTTTCCGCCAGGTGGGTGTGCAGGCGCACGTCCAGCTTGCCGGCCAGTTCGGCGCTGGCGCGCATGATCTCCTGGGTCACCGAGAACGGCGAGCAGGGCGCCAGGGCGATCTGGATCTGGGCGCCGGCGCCGCGCTCATGGTAGGCACCGATCAAGCGCTGGCTGTCGGCCAGGATCACCTCGCCCTGCTGCACGGTCTGCTGCGGCGGCAGGCCGCCGTCGGCCTCGCCCAGGCTCATGGACCCGCGCGTGAGCATGGCGCGCATGCCCAGTTCGCGCACCACCTCGACCTGTACGTCGATGGCGTTTTCCAGGCCGCCGGGGAACAGGTAGTGATGATCCGCCGCGGTGCTGCAGCCGGACAGCAACAGTTCGGCCAGGGCCACCTTGGTCGCCAGGGCGAGTTTTTCTGGGGTCAGGCGGGCCCACACCGGGTACAGGGTCTTCAGCCAGGGGAACAGTGGCTGGTTGACCACCGGCGCCCAGGCGCGGGTGAGGGTCTGGTAGAAGTGATGGTGGGTGTTGATCAGCCCCGGCAGCACCACGTGCTCGCGGGCATCGAAGGTCCGCTCACAGGGGCGGCTGGGCTGTTGCCCGGCGCCGAGCACTTCGGCGATCACGCCGTTTTCGATCACCAGGCCGCCGGCGGCGTCCAGCTGGTTGGCGGTGAAGATGGCCAGGGGGTTCTTGATCCAGATACGGGTAGCTGCCATGAGCAGGCTCCTCTGAGGTTGATTTCAGGTAAGCCAGCTCAGTGTTGACCCTGTCTGCTGATCCAGGTGCGCCGAACGGCGTGTCGCTGAAGATACCTGTCCTGGCGGTCAGAATCAACGACGGTCGCGGCTAAAGCGGATCGCCGCCCGGCTCCTCCCGCAGTGAACCGCCGTGCTTGTGGGAGGGGCTTTAGCCGCGATTAACAATCCACCAATTCGGTTGCTATACAGGCTTAAACGAAAATCAGGGAGGCAAAGGAATACCCCGTTCAGATCAATTGCGTGTGGGTCGATTTTCCGAGCTTGAGCGGATTTACCTGCTGACGGCGACTGTCGAGAAGCGTGAGCCGATCTTCGCGAATTGGCGTGTAGGCAGAGTTCTGGTCGATGAGTTGCGGAGTGCTCATGTCGATGGCTTGGTTGAGTCCTTGGCCTGGGTGGTGATGCCCGATCACGTGCACTGGTTGCTGGTTCTGCAGCGCGGATCGCTCAGCGCGTTGATGCGCCGGGTGAAAGGACGCGGTGCCAAGCAGATCAATCAGCTCAATGGGCGAAGCGGAAAGCTGTGGCAGGACGGTTTTCATGACCGTGCGCTACGCCGCGAAGAGGATGTGTTGCAGGTCGCCCGCTATATCGTTGCCAATCCGTTGCGGGCCGGGCTGGTGTCGCGGGTGGGTGATTATCCGCTGTGGGATGCGGTGTGGCTATGAGGGTTGTCGCGGCTAAAGCCCCTCCCACAGGATCGTGGTGATCCGTGGGAGGGGCCGGGCGGCGATCCGCTTCAGCCTCGACGGGTTTAGCGCTTCTTCAACTCGCTCCGTCCACGACTGATATCGGCCAGCAGCCGTTGCAGTTCGGCGAAACGCGCTTCGGGCACTGCCAGGAGCAGTACGGCGCCGCTGGCATCGAAGGTCTCGCTTTCCAGTACGGCGTCCAGTTCGCCCAGGCGCGCCTTGAGCAGGGGCAGTTCGGCGAAGCCGCAGTGGCAGGCGCAGCGAGTGCGCGTTATCAGTTCGCGGCGTTGGCCGCCCTGCAAACACCTGTTGGCGCTGCCGCCATAGGCGCGGGCCAGGCCGCCGGTGCCGAGCTGGATGCCGCCGTACCAGCGGGTGACCACGACCACCAGCTGATCGCAGTCCTGGCCTTCGATGGCGGCGAGAATCGGCCGGCCGGCGGTGCCGCCCGGTTCGCCATCGTCGCTGAAGCGATACTGCTGGCCGACCTTCCAGGCCCAGCAGTTGTGCGAGGCGCCGAGGTCGCTGAGGCGTTCGACCGCCGCCTGCGCCTCGGCCGCGCTGGCGACCGGCACGGCTTGGGCGAGGAAGCGGCTCTTGCGAATCTCCTCGCGGTAGTCGCAGGGGGTGAGCAGGGTGAAGGGCATGGTCTTCCGTAGGCTCAGCCGGCGGGCGGGGTCAGGCCGCAGCCCTTGAGGATGATGCGGGTCAGGTTGTCGCTGGCGTCCTCGAAATCCTGCTTGCTCAGGCGCGTGCGGCCGGTGACGCGGCAGATCTGCGAGGCGAAGTCGGCGTAATGCTGAGTGCTGCCCCACAACAGGAAGATCAGGTGCACCGGGTCGACCGGGTCGATCTTGCCGGCGGCGATCCAGGCCTCGAACACCGCGGCGCGGCCACGGAACCAGGTCAGGTAGTCCTGATTGAAGTACTCCGACAGGCACTCGCCGCCGCTGATCACCTCCATGGCGAAGATCCGCGAGGCCTTGGGGTAGCGCCGGGAGAACTCCAGCTTGGCGCGGATATAGCGGGCCAGCGCCTCGGCCGGGTCGTCGTCGACGCTGAGGCTGTTGAAGGTGCTGTCCCACAGTTCGAGGATGTTGCTCAGCACCGCCAGGTACAGGCCCAGCTTGTTGGTGAAGTAGTAGTGCAGGTTGGCTTTCGGCAGGCCGACGGTCTGCGCGATGGTGTTCATGCTGGTGCCCTTGAAGCCGTGACGGGCGAATTCCTCTTCGGCGGCGGCCAGGATCGCTTCTTCGTTTTTCTGGCGGATGCGACCGGCGGGTTTGTCGGCGGAGTTGGCGCTGTGCGCAGGGACGTCAAGGGTCATGGGCGGTTCCGGGCTGGTCAGGTTTTCACACGCATGCACTGATAACCCACTGTCGCCGAGGAGACAAGCGCGAGCGGCCGAAAAGCGCCGGCACGGGCGCCCGATAATGACTCGATGCAGTTGTTGGCGCGGTCAAGGCCGTACCCACCAAGGCTACGGTCGCGAGTGCTGTTTCAGCCATTGACGGCCAGCGCTTCGAGAAAACTCTCCAGTACCAGATGCGGGCGACGGCCCTTGCGCGTCACCGCCGCCAGGCTGAGGTCGTGAAAGCGCGTACCCGGTTTCAGCGCGCGCAGGCGGCCCTGTTGCACCCAGGCGGCGGCGTAGTGGTCCGGCAGGTAGCCGATATAGCGCCCGGTGAGAATCAGGAAGGCCATGCCCTCGCGGTCGCTGGCGCTGGCGGTGCAATTGAGCTGCTGATAGAGGCTCTGGATTTCCGGCGGCAGGCGAAAGGTCGGCGCGATGGCATCCTGGGCATTGAGCCGCTCGTCCTCCAATTGCAGATCGTCGACATAGAACAGCGGGTGGCCGACCGCGCAGTACAGCAGCGAGCGTTCGTCGTACAGCGTCTGGTAGTCCAGTCCGGACAGGGCGCCGGCCTGCGGCACCACGCCGACATGCAGGCGGCCGTCGAGCACGCCTTGCTCGACCTCGCTCGGCGGGGTCATGCGGATGTGGATGCGCACCTCCGGGCCGCGCTCCTTGAGCAACGCCAGGGCGTTGGTGATGCGCATGTGCGGCACCGTCACCAGGTTATCGGTGAGGCCGATGTTCAGCTCGCCGCGCAGGTGCTGATGGAGGCCGTTGACCTCGGTGCGAAAGCTCTCCAGCGCGGCCAGCAGTTGCTGGGTCGACTGGTACACCTCGCGGCCTTCCTCGGTCAGGGCAAACCCAGCGCGGCCGCGTTGGCACAGGCGCAGGCCCAGGCGTTGCTCGAGGTCGCTCATCTGCTGGCTGATCGCCGAACGGCCGATGCCCAGCACGCTCTCGGCGGCGGAAAAACCGCCGCACTCGGCGACGCTGCGAAACAGCTTGAGCAGGCGGATATCGAAGTCGCTGACCTGGGCCAGTGGGGCGGGGCGGCGTGCGCTCATTAGTTTAGTGGCCAGTTAACTGAAGGTGAGAAGAGTTGGGTTTTTCCGACTCTATGCCCGTGGCACCTTAGTTGGCAACTCCCCCCGATGCCCTGTCCTTGATTGCGAGGCCGCCCCATGAACATGCAGCAGACCGCCACCGTGCCACTGGCCAGCCAGCTCAAGTTGGACGCGCACTGGATGCCCTTCACCGCCAACCGCAACTTTCAGCGTGATCCGCGCTTTATCGTCGCCGCCGAAGGCAGCTGGCTGACCGACGAGAGCGGGCGCAAGGTCTACGACAGCCTGTCCGGTCTGTGGACTTGCGGCGCCGGTCATTCGCGCAAGGAAATCCAGGACGCGGTGGCCAGGCAGCTGGGCACCCTCGACTACTCGCCGGGCTTCCAGTACGGCCACCCCTTGTCCTTCCAGCTGGCCGAGCAAATCGCCGAGTTAATGCCGACGGGCTTGGACCACGTGTTCTTCACCAGCTCCGGCTCCGAGTGCGCCGACACCGCGGTGAAGATGGCCAAGGCCTACTGGCGCCTCAAGGGCCAGCCGGCCAAGACCAAGTTCATCGGTCGCGCCCGTGGCTATCACGGGGTCAACATCGCCGGCACCAGCCTCGGCGGCATCGGTGGCAACCGCAAGATGTACGGCCAGCTGATGGACGTCGACCATCTGCCGCACACCCTGCAGCCGGGCCTGGAGTACACCAATGGCATGGCCGCAACCGGCGGCGTGGCACTGGCCAACGAGCTGCTCAAGCTGATCGAACTGCACGACGCTTCGAATATCGCCGCGGTGATAGTCGAGCCGATGTCCGGCTCGGCCGGCGTCATAGTGCCGCCGGTGGGCTACCTGCAACGCCTGCGCGAGATCTGTACGCAGCACAACATTCTGCTGATCTTCGACGAGGTGATCACCGCCTTCGGCCGCATGGGCAAGTGGAGCGGTGCCGAGTACTTCGGCGTCACCCCGGACATCATGAACACCGCCAAGCAGATCACCAACGGCGCCATACCGTTGGGCGCGGTGATCGCCAGCAGCGAGATCTACCAGACCTTCATGCAGCAGCCATCGCCCGAGCACATGGTCGAGTTCACCCACGGCTACACCTATTCCTCGCACCCGGTGGCCTGCGCCGCCGGCCTGGCCTCGCTGGAATTGCTCAAGCGCGAGAACCTGGTGCAGCAGGCCGCCGAGCTGGCGCCGCTGTTCGCCAGCGCCCTGCATGGCCTGAAAGGCAGCAAGCACATCCTCGATATTCGCAACTGCGGCCTGGCCGGCGCGATTCAGCTGGCCCCGCGTGACGGCGACCCGGTGATCCGTCCATTCGAGGCCGGCATGGCCCTGTGGAAGGCCGGCTTCTACGTGCGCTTCGGCGGCGACAGCCTGCAGTTCGGGCCGACCTTCAACGCCCGGATGGAAGACCTCGACCGGGTCTTCGATGCAGTCGGCGAGACCCTGAACCAGCTGGATTAACGCCCTATCCCCTGTAAGAGCCAGCTTGCTGGCGATGCTTGAAAGGCTGATCGCCAGCAAGCTGGCTCTTACACAAACAGATTAGTTATTGAGGAATACCGCATGACCACCATCACCCACCTGATTAACGGCGAACGCATCGCCGGCACCGGTCGCACCACTGAGGTGTTCAACCCCTCCACCGGCGCGGCGATTCGCCAGCTGGCCCTGGCCGACCGCGCCACCGTGCAGCAGGCCATCGACGCCGCCAAGGCCGCGTTCCCGGCCTGGCGCAAGACCCCCGCGGCCAAGCGTGCCCAGGTGATGTTCCGCTTCAAGTACCTGCTCGAGCAGAACGAGGCGAAGATCGTCCAGCTGATCAGCGAAGAACACGGCAAGACCCTGGAAGACGCCGCCGGCGAACTCAAGCGCGGCATCGAAAACGTCGAGTTCGCCTGCGCCGCCCCGGAAATCCTCAAGGGCGAATACAGCCGCAACGTCGGCCCGGACATCGACGCCTGGAGCGACTTCCAGCCGATCGGCGTAGTGGCCGGCATCACCCCGTTCAACTTCCCGGCCATGGTGCCGCTGTGGATGTACCCGCTGGCCATCGTCTGCGGCAACTGCTTCATCCTCAAGCCCTCCGAGCGCGATCCCAGCTCGACCCTGCTGATCGCCGAACTGCTGATCGAAGCCGGCCTGCCCAAGGGCGTACTCAGCGTGGTGCACGGCGACAAGGAAGCGGTCGACGCGTTGATCGAGGCGCCCGAGGTCAAGGCCCTGAGCTTCGTCGGCTCGACCCCGATTGCCGAGTACATCTATGCCGAAGGCACCAAGCGCGGCAAGCGTGTGCAGGCCCTCGGCGGGGCGAAGAACCACGCCGTGCTGATGCCCGATGCCGACCTGGACAACGCGGTCAGCGCACTGATGGGCGCGGCCTACGGCTCCTGCGGCGAGCGCTGCATGGCCATCTCGGTGGCCGTGTGCGTCGGTGACCAAGTGGCCGATGCCCTGGTCGCCAAGCTGACCCCGCAGATCAAGGCGCTGAAGATCGGCGCCGGCACCAGCTGCGGCCTGGACATGGGCCCGCTGATCACCGCCCAGCAGCTGGACAAGGTCAGCGGCTACGTCGCAGACGGCGTCAGCGCCGGTGCCGAACTGGTAGTCGACGGCCGTGGCCTGAGCGTCAGTGGTAACGAAAACGGCTTCTTCCTCGGCGGTTGCCTGTTCGACCGGGTGACCCCGGAGATGCGCATCTACCAGGAAGAAATCTTCGGCCCGGTGCTGTGCATCGTCCGCGTGGGCAGCCTGGAAGACGCCATGCAGCTGATCAACGACCACGAGTTCGGCAACGGCACCTGCATCTTCACCCGCGACGGCGAGTCGGCGCGGCTGTTCTGCGACGAGATCGAAGTCGGCATGGTCGGGGTCAACGTGCCGCTGCCGGTACCGGTGGCCTACCACAGCTTTGGCGGCTGGAAGCGCTCGCTGTTCGGCGACCTGCATGCCTACGGCCCGGACGGTGTGCGCTTCTACACCCGGCGCAAAGCCATCACCCAGCGCTGGCCGCAGCGCGCCAGTCACGAGGCGGCGCAGTTCTCCTTCCCCAGCAATGGTTGAGGCTTAGTTAGTAACGCAAAAGGCCAGTCGCGAGACTGGCCTTTTGCGTTTGGTGCCGATGGCTATCGGTTGATGCTTTGCAGGCTGCATGTGGGAGCGGCCTTGGCCGCGAAGCGTTCGCGGGTGCAGCGCTTGAGTCCGCGCTCAGACGCTGCACCCGCGTGATGGGGTGGCCCGCAGATCAGAATGCTGTGCAGCGCCCGATGGACTCCGACTGGTGGGTATGCTCAGCGCAGATGGCTAGCGCTGTGCTCAACCGCATTCTGCGGCCTGGCTACGCGCCGCTCCGCCCGGAGCGGCGATGCGTGAAAAAAGCACAGCAGGCAGGTGTGTTAAAAATAATGGACTTTTCGTGGTCGTAAAAATCAATTAAATCCTTTAAAAACAATATTTTAGTAATTTAAACGTTGCTTTTTGCCGATTTTTATCGATATTTTTGACGTTGTTCGTTTGACATTTTTTACGGCTTTGGCAGACTGAGCATCTGGTTTCGACCGCGAGCGGGCCGCCCTGGACAAGCGCCATGGCCGCCCAATCCTTGCTCTGGCTGGACTTTCGAGTCCCGTTTCAGCCCAAGCAAGGGCATTACCCAAGCGGTTCAGCATCGCTCGCGGCACTTCACGAAACCGACCAAAACAGACCGTGCCCGCCCCAGGTCGCGCGTCTGCACAACAACGACAGGCACTCCCTGTCCCAAGGTGACGTATGTCCAACAGCAACACTGTAAAAACTGCGAATACCCCACGTAAACCCGTCGTTCTGATGTCCATGGGCACCCATGAGCGCAAGGGCCATGCCTATCAGGTGATGACCCACAAATACATCCTGCCCCTCGTCGAGTTCTCCGCTTGCGTGCCCCTGCTGGCGCCCACCTGCTGTGGCTCCGACGATATCGAGCAGTATCTGGATCTGGTGGATGGCGTGTACCTCACGGGTGCTGGCAGCAACATCGACCCGAGCCTCTATGGCCAGGAGAACCTGACCCCGAGCAAGGGCCAGGACCGGGGACGCGACCTGTTCGACCTGCCGCTGATCCACGCCGCCATCCGCCGCGGCTTGCCGATCTTCGGCATCTGCCGCGGCATGCAGGAAATCAACGTGGCCCTGGGCGGTGACATTCACCAGAAGGTCTATGAAGTGCCGGGTCACAATGACCACCGCGAAGACCCCAACGACCCTGTCCCGGTGCAGTACGGCGAAAGCCACGGCGTGCGCCCGGTGCCCAACAGCTGGCTCGCCGAGTTGCTGCAGCGCGAGGAGATTCGGGTCAATTCGTTGCATGGTCAGGCCATCAAGACCCTGGGCAAGGGCCTAGAAGCGCTGGCCCATGCCGAGGATGGCCTGATCGAAGCCATCCATGCCCCGCAGCTGCCGCAGCTGACCTTTGCCGTGCAGTGGCATCCGGAGTGGCAGACGGCGGAGAATCCCGATTCGATAAAGCTGTTCCAGGTCTTCGGTGACGCGTGCCGTAAGCGGGTGGCGCAGAGTGGCCGCTGATACGCCTTAGCATTCCTTATGACGAGTGGCGCCGAACGTGGCGCCACTCGTTATAGGCCGGCGCACTTTGCGTGCTTCGGCAAGCGGGGCGCGGATCGAGCGGTAAACAACCAGGCCAGTCGTGAGACTGGCCTGGTTGTTTGTGTAATCAGTGACGATGAATCCTAGGGTGCGGTTGAACGTTGCGATGCCCAGCGGTTGGCATCGGTCGATGGTTCACAGGCTCCCTGTAGGAGCGGCCTTGGCCGCGAAGTGGTAGTGGCTGCAACGGTGAGTCGGCTCTCAGATGCGGTGGCGAGGGGTGTTTGCCCGGGTCTGAAGGTTCACTTGTTTCATGTGGGAGCGGCCTTGGCCGCGAAGCGGTAGCAACGGTTTAGGCCGTGGTTCGGCGCGACACTTTCATCGCCTGATCATAAGGTTTCGCCCTTACGGCGAGTCCCTTTTGGCAGTCGCCCCAAAAGGAACCAAAAGGTCTTGCCCCGCCATACGGCCCGCCTGCGGCGGGTTCCCTCACTCCATCATAGTTCCAGGGGCCGGCGTACAAGGGCCGTCCCTGGCCCTTTACGCCTCTCGCCGCATCCATGCGGCTCACTCCCTTTCACAACGATTGTGTTCGGCCTGCTGGAAAGGGGCGTTGTCCCGGCTCGAATTTATTGTTTCGACGCGGGAAGGTGTTGGCTTTTGTTTCTAATGATCGTTCCCACGCGGAGCATGGGAACGATCAAATGCTCACCGGTTGGCATCGGTCGATGGTTCGCAGGCTTCCTGTAGGAGCGGCCTTGGCCGCGAAGCGGTAGTGGCTGCACTGGTGAGTCCGCGCTACGGACGTTCGAGTTTGGCAGCTCATGTTTTTTGCATATCCGCCGCAGCGGCGGTGGCTTGGGGTATTGGTTTACTCGCTTCGCTCACCCTACGGGCCAGCCTGTGGCTGTTACTCCGCTACGCTGCGTTTCGCCCTTACGGCGAGTCCCTTTTGGCAGTCGCCCCAAAAGGAACCAAAAGGTCTTGCCCCTCCATACGGCCCGCCTGCGGCGGGTTCCCTCACTCCATCATTGCTCCGTGGGCCCGCTGCGAAGGGCCATCCCTGGCCCATCACAGCTCTCGCGGCATCCATGCCGCTCAACCCACTCCACAACGATTGCGTTCGGCCTGCTGGAAAGGGGCGTTGTCCCGGCTCGAATTTATTGTTTCGACGGGGGAAGGTGTTGGCTTTTGTTTCTAACGTTCGTTCCCACGCGGAGCGTGGGAACGATCAAAATGAGCCCTGGGATGCGGTTGGGCGTAGCGATGCCCAGCGGTTGGCATCGGCCGATGGTTCGCAGGCTTCCTGTAGGAGCGGCCTTGGCCGCGAAGCGGTAGTGACTGCACTGGTGAGTTTGCGTTCAGACGCGGTGGCGAGGGGGGGCCGGGTCTGAAGGTTTACTTGTTTCATGTGGGAGCGCCCTTGGCCGCGAAGCAGTAATGGGTGCAACGCTGGACTTTGGCCTGGCGCTACATGTTCATCGCCTGATCATGAGGTTTCGCCCTTACGGCGAGTTCCTTTTGGCAGTCGCCCCAAAAGGAACCAAAAGGTCTTGCCCCGCCATACGGCCCGCCTGCGGCGGGTTCCCTCACTCCATCATTGCTCCGTGGGCTCGCTGCGAAGGGCCATCCCTGGCCCATCACAGCTCTCGCGGCATCCATGCCGCTCAACCCACTCCACAACGATTGCGTTCGGCCTGCTGGAAAGGGGCGTTGTCCCAGCTCGAATTTATTGTTTCGACGCGGGAAGGTGTTGGCTTTTGTTTCTAACGTTCGTTCCCACGCGGAGCGTGGGAACGATCAAAAGCTCTTTGCTGTTGGGTTGCGCATATCGTCCAGGCGACGCGGTCCCGGGTCCCGTCAGGAGGCCGAGTGGAGGTGCTGTGGAGAGGGGCGTTTGGCATGGATGCCAAACGAGGAACGATGGGCCAGGGATGGCCCTTCGTGACGACCCTCGGAACAGTGCCGGAGCGAGGGAAGTCTGGCGCAGCCAGACCCGTATGCCGGGCGCGCTTTCTCTTTGCTGCCCCTGATATAAAAAGCCTCTTTCGCGCGAGCAAAGGGAAAGTGACTCGCCGAAAGTGCGAAATTCATAGTAGGGGTAAATAAAGATTCGTCGGATTGCCATCAGGTTTTTGCGTTAATCACTTCGGATTTATTCGCCGAAAATAATTCAGTCCGCTTTTGGGCTGCGTTAAATTAATTATGCGAGCTATTGTTTGTCTGTTGCGGTGGTCACTGGGGTTAACTCAAGAGTCGTTTGGTTATCTAGAAATTTCCGTAGAGGTGAACCTGTTTTATATGGTACTTGGCTGGACGGTACAACTTTTGATGCGGGTTCAACATGAGCCTTTTGATCGTCGAAAAATATATGCGGACGCAGTGCTTTTAGGACCTTGTCTTTGGCTAGGCCCCCTAGGAAAAATGCTTGATCAACATAAACGTTCCATTTTCTTAAGGTCTTTATTACTCGGACGTGAGCCGGACTGTTTCGTGCAGTAACAATTGATATTTTTATTGGGGATTTCTCTGAGCCAATTTCATTGTGTATGGTGGAAAGCACTCTGATGAACTTTGCAAATGGGCCGTCTTTTAGCTCGATATCCTCGTTTTTTAGTTCGTTAATCTGGAATGGCCCCATGCCCTCAGTTTTGTATATATATTCTGAGTCCTCAGAAAAAATTACTGCGTCAGCATCGAACGCAAATCGAATTCTTTCTTCGTCCGGAAGATAATCCAGTGGGGGGTCATAAATTGTTGCTGCGGCACATTGCTCTGTGTCGATAGCTGTTTGTACGTCTTCAGTATGCTTTGTTAATAGTAGGTCTACGTCGAATGCTTGAAGGAAAGGCGCTAGAGACTCTCCGCCTGAAAATGCAGACCTTGTTATGTCTAGATTGTAATGCTTTATAGCGCTATGTATGCGTAGACCTGTGTCGGGAGAGTTTTTGGACATTATAATTACTTCAACTAGCCTTTGGTCGGGGGACTTGGCGTATTTGTTGAGTTTTAAAAGTGCTTCAACTAGGAAGTAAGCTGCGCCTTTTTCTAAAATTGAGTCTTCGTGCTGAAGTTGGTATTTTCTGTATTCATCGATGGTGCTTGTCTCAAATACTATGTTCTCCTTCTCAAGGTCAAAAAGAGCTCGAGAGGAAACCCCTATAACAAGTGTGTTCTCAAAATTTATTGCCATTTGAGTCAGTCCGTGTTCTTGGTTTTTAACCGTGGTGGAAAGGGTTCTTGATTTTTTGGGTGACCTTTATTTCCCCGCCTTCCTATTCCTCACATACAACGCCTCTCCCCCCGTCGCACTACTCCCCCTGACCTGCAATTCAAACCGCTTGGCCTGCCCCTTGATCAGTTCACTCAACTTCTTGAACCCATACAACCGCGCATCGAACGCCGGACGCAATTTGCTGATGTTCTGCCCGAGCACGCCGAGGTTGACCCAGCCGTCCTCATCGTCGTTGTCGTCGATGACCTTGGCGATAAAGTCCACCGGGACTTTCTGCGGCTTGTTTTGACCGCTCGGCTTGGCCGGTTCGGCCGGCGCCTGCTCCGTGGCGGGCGGCTGCGGCTTGTCGCTGCGGGCGACTGGCTCATTGGCCTCGGGGCGGAGTATTTCGGTGTAGATGAACTTGTCGCAGGCCGAGACGAACGGCGAAGGGGTTTTCTCTTCGCCGAAGCCGTACACGGTCAGGCCTTCCTCGCGCAGGCGGGCGGCCAGGCGGGTGAAGTCGCTGTCGCTGGAGACCAGGCAGAAGCCATCGAAACGTCGGGTGTAGAGCAGGTCCATGGCGTCGATGATCAACGCGCTGTCGGTGGCGTTCTTGCCGCGGGTGTAGGCGAACTGTTGCACCGGCTGGATGGAGTGGTCGAGCAGTACCTTCTTCCAGCTGCCGAGGTTGGGTTGGGTCCAGTCGCCGTAGATGCGTTTGACGCTGGCCACGCCGAATTTGGCGATTTCCTCGAACAGGCCTTCGATGATCGAGGCCTGGGCGTTGTCGGCGTCGATCAACACCGCCAGGCGCTTTTGCGTGTCGTCATCTTGCGGGCGCGCGGCATAACGCGCGGAGGGGGCTTTGCTGTTCATGGGTCATCCTTGAAGGAGCATGCCCAGAACATACTGCGGAAGGCTGGCCGAACGCCATAGGCAACAGGTCGCAGAACGCGAGGGCTGTCACCTGCCGCGTGGTTCGGCGGGTGGCCAGCCCCGTGCGCTATTCGGCGTTCTGGCTGGCCTCTTCGAGGCGTTGCTGGTTCAGCTGGTTGGCCTGCTCGACCTGCAGCTTGAGCTGCGCCATCTGCTGCTGAGCCTGTTCCGCCTGCTTGGCCTGCAGCGCGGCGCTGGCGGCGCTTTCGCCCAGGCCACAGCCGGCCAGGGCGAGCAGGGTGGCAAGGGTCATTACGGTGGGGATGCTGCGCATAACCAGCTCCTGTTCGATTGGGAGCACGCTATGCGTGCTCAATGTCAGCAAGCTTCCCACGCGGCGCGTGGGAAGGGGCTAGGAGCCTGTCGGACTTGACCGTCCGTAGCGAGGGAAAGTCCGGTTTGAGTCAGTTTTGCTGATCTTTCGCGGCGAATAGCGCGCTATTTAACAAGAAAGAGCGGCATAAATGGCCAAATCCGGTTTTTCCGCAGCAGGGCAGCGTTAAGTCCGACAGGCTTCTAATTTACTTACTGGCGTCGATAAACGGCAGGGTGCCGCCCGGCAGTACGGTGGTCGGCAAGACGCCGTTCCAGCGCTCGGCCTTGGTCAGTTCAATCAGGTTCTGGTTGCTCGCCAGGGCATCGGCGCGCGCGCGAATGGCTTCGGCTTCGGCCTGGCCGCGCAGGCGGGTAGCCTCGGCGTCGGCCTTGGCCTGGGCCAGCTTGGAGTCGGCCTCGGCCTGTGCCTGGGTCACGCGGATCTGCGCTTGCACCTGTTCGGTGGCCAGTTGCTGCTCGCGGGTCTTGACCTGCACTTCGGCGGTCATGCGCGCTTCCACGGCTTTTTCGTAGGCGTCGGAGAAGTCGATGTTTTCGACCTGCACGCTGTCGATCATCACCGGGCCTTCGATGCCTTTCTTGATCGCGGCGGAGATGTCGCTGACCAGCTGACCACGATTCTGCACGGCGGCCACGGCGTTGTAGCGGCCGAACACGTTCTCCACCTGGGTCGGCACTTGCCGGCTGATCAGGCGGTCTTTCATGCCTTCGATGGTCTGGAAGGCGGTGTACACCTTGGCCACTTCCGAGGGAACCACGTGCCAGGACACCGACACGCGCAGGGTCGCTGCCTGCTGGTCCTTGCTGTAGGCCTGCAGCCGGTCGTAGATGGTGACCTGGCTCTGCGTGGAGAGCCGCTTGACCGACTCGATGAAGGGAAACTTGAACGACAGGCCGGGCTCGATCACGCCGACCAGCGCACCGTTGCGCAGCAGCACACCACGCTCGGTTTCATCCACGGTGTACCAGGCCCCCATGAAGCCTCCCACCAGCAACAGGCCGGCGACTCCGGCCGCGATGGCTTTGGCGTTGAGTTGCTGCGTCATGTGTGTCTTCCTTATGCATAGCGTTGAGTGCGGCTGGCAGGCCGTATTGGCAGCGTCGCCCAGACGGCTGCGTGGAGTGTGGGCAGATTTTTTGTGCGGTGCGCGCGCGGCACGGCCGAATCTGCGGCGCCGACCATACCCCATATGGCAAGTGGCCGAGTGCTACTGTGCCGCAGAATTCTTGCCGAATGCCGCACAGGTGAGCACCTCCACGCCGCAGCATTGCGGCGCAGCGGCTATGTGGTCTGGCTGGGTGTGCACAGGGTTGGCGCGGGGGCGCGCCTGGCGGGCACCTCCCTCGTGGCGCTCGAGGGAGGGCGCCGGGTCGATCAGCCACTTGCGCGTGCGCGCTGTATGTCGCGCTCAGGTGGCCGCTCGAACAGGACTCAGACTTTTCTGACGAACTCGGATTTCAGCTTCATCGCGCCGATGCCGTCGATCTTGCAGTCGATGTCGTGGTCGCCGTCGACCAGGCGGATGCCCTTGACCTTGGTGCCGACCTTGACCACCAGCGAGGAGCCTTTGACCTTGAGGTCCTTGATCACGGTGATGGTGTCGCCGTCCTGCAGGGTGTTGCCGACGGCGTCCTTGATCACCTTGTCGTCATCGCCTGCGGTGTGCGCCGAGGCGGCGGCCGACCATTCGTGGGCGCACTCCGGGCAGATCAGCATCAGGCCGTCTTCGTAGGTGTATTCGGAGTTGCAGTTGGGGCAGGGCGGCAGGGTGCTCATGCGGCGGGCTCACTTTCTGGCAGGCTAAAAACCGCAAATTATATAAGGTTTTGCGCGCGTTGCGGTCGTGCCGGGCCAGGTGGCGAGCAGGCGGGCAGTTTGTCCTGCCTGTGGCAGCGCTCGTCGGACGGCCAGCCCGGGCGAAAGTCGGGCTGTCTCAACCGAGCAAATCCTAGGGGCCAGCCTCTGCGTACAAGCCTTATGCGCTGGGTTGCAGCAGGGCTTGCAGGCGCTGCTGCAGGGGGGCGCCGTCGAGGTCGGGGTCGAGATTGAGCAAGAACTCGTTACGCAACAGCGCCAACACCTCGGCGGCGGAGTCGATCAGGCGTTGCTCGACCCGGCCATCGGCGTAATGGCGCTTGAAGGTGCCGTTGGCCAGGGTCAGGCGGGTGCTGCCCTCGGTGCGGGCCGCCATCAGCATCTGCCGGAAGATGCTCTGCGGGTGGGTGGAGGTGTACCAGTTGCGCGCGGCGAAGTCGATCCAGGGTGAGGCCTGCAGGTCGAAGTGGTACACCGGCAGCCAGGCTTCGCCGACGCGGGTGTGCAACTGGTAGTGCGGTTGTGCGGCGTTGGGCGGCAGCAGGCGGAAGGGCAAGTCCGGCAGGTCGCTGGGTTCGTGCAGCGGCATGGCGCGGAACGGCGTGGCGGAGCCGAAGGCGATGTCGACGAGGAACGGGCCTTGCGCCAACTCCACGCACAGCAGCAGGTGCGAGAGCATGGTCTGCGGCGCGCTGTCCGCCAGGCCCCAGCGCACGCGGCCGGTGAGCAGGCTGACGCGGTAGCCGAGGCTGAGCAGCAGGCGGGCGAACAGCGAGTTGGCCTCGAAGCAGTAGCCGCCGCGGCCGCGCTCGACGATCTTGGCGAAGGTCGCCGCGGCGTCTATGCCGATGGGCCGCTCGAGCAGCACATCGACGTTCTCGAACGCGACCCGGTTGAGGTGGGCGGCAATCAGTCGATCGAGGTTGGCGCGATCGGCTTCAGTCGGGCGCGGCAGGTCGAGGTGCGCGAGGTAGGCCTGCTGCTGTTCGGGGCTCAGCGGGTGCATGCGGTGGGGCTCCAGTCGGATCGGCTCGGCGGCTGCTTGGCCGCGGGTTCAGGCGCAGTCGGTTTTGCCGCGACACAGGCGGCGGTCGAGGCTCCAGGCGCCGCCACCGGCCGCTGCCAGGTAAAGAAACACGAAGCAGAGCATTATGGCCAGCTCGCCGTTATTCAGTAGCGGGAAGAATCCCTTGGGGGCATGGCCGATGAAGTAGGCGAAGGCCATTTCACCGGAGAGGATGAAGGCCGTCAGCCGCGTCAGCAGGCCGGCGATCAGCAGCAGGCCGCCGACCAGTTCGAGCACGCCGGCCAGGCCGATCAGGGAGAACAGGCTAAGGCCGTCGAAGTAGGCCACATGGGGAAAACCCAGCAACTTGGCGCTGCCGTGCTGGAGGAACAGCAGGGCGGTGACGATACGCAGCACGCTGAGCAGGCGCGGCGCCCAGAGGCTATTGAGTTGAGCGATCAAGGCGGACATCGGTGAATCTCCTGGGCGAGTGGCAACACTGTCGGCCAGCGCCGTGATGCGCGGGCGCACTCATTGCTGGGCAGTGTAGTTGGCGGCCGGCGCAATTCCAGGCTCGCCACGGCCCGGGTATTTGTTGCACGGCAGCAGGCAGAGCGTGCCGTCGTCGCTCCGATCTGCGGGCGATGTCTCGGCGGGCCGGCAATACCGATCAATCGATCGCCAGGCCCCAGCGCTGGAAGATGGCGTCGAGCGTGCCGGCGCTTTGCAGGCGTTGCAGGGCCGCGGCGAAGCGCTGCGCGCGCTGCTCATCGCCCTTGGCGAAGGCCACGTAGCGTGGTATTTGCGCCAGGGGCTGCGGCAGGATGCGCACCTGCTGTTCGGCGTGTTGTTCGTGCACGAAGTGCATCAGTTGGGCCCGGTCACCGACGATGAGGTCGATGCGTCCGGCCAGCAGCATCGATACCAACTGGCGCGGATTTTGGGCGCGGGTGTCACGCTGCAGATCGGCCTGATCGAACTGCGACTGGTAGGCGTAGCCGCGCACCTGGCCGATGACGTAGGGCGAGAGGTCGCTCAACTGCTGCCAATCCTCGAGCACAGCCTTGTGGCTGGCCATGAATACGGTGATGCCACTGCGGATAGGGCCGACCAGGTTGTATTGCGCCTTGCGCTCCGGCGTGCCGGCAAACTGGAAGGCCATTTCCACCTCGCCGCGGCCGAGCATCTGCTTGACCCGCTCCCAGGGATACAGGCGCAGCCGGTACTCGACGCCGGCTTCGCGCAGTACCGCATCGACCAGCTCGACATCCAGCCCTTGTGGGGTGCCGTCGGGGTTCTGGGAAAAGCTGTAGGGGGCGAATTGCTCGTCGCCGATCACCCGCCATGGGTGCGCCAGCGTTGCAGCGCTCAGCGTCAGGAGCAGGCATAGCAGCAGATGGCGCATGGTGGACTCCGTCTGACCATGAGAATGAGCCGGTACGCTCGTGCAAGAAGTACGCAGTGCAGGCTTTGATACTAGTCAATCGAGGGCAGCCTGCGCGCAAGGACAACGGCCTGTTAGCGATCCGCCCCGGTGGTCGGGTCAATCGTATTCGGCGGCCTCGTGTTCACCGAGCAGGCGCCGCTGGCGCGGGGTGCAGGCGGCCAGCACGTGTGGGTTGAAGTGAAAGGCCAGATAAGGCGAAAATTTCTGCGCGACCATGCGCCGGCCGTAGTGCACCTGCAACAGGTAGCGCGTGCGGTCTGGCGTGCGGTTGCGACTGCCAGCGTGCCACAGCTCGCTGCGCAGGAACAGTGCGTCGCCGGCGTGGCACAGTACCGGCTGTGGCGCCAGGCCCTGCCACTGGCTTTCGCCCTCGATCGGCGGGCGTCCGGCGCGGTGGCTACCGGGGATCACCAGGGTGGGGCAGAGGTCGGCGTCGATGTCATTCAGGTACAGCTGCGCGGTGCAGATCTGCATGGGCAACAGAAAGGACGGGTCGGCCAGCAGCGTTGTCGGCAGCGCCATGGCCAGGTAGTCCAGGTGCAGGTCGGCGCCGATAAAGCCGGGGTGGCAACGCCAGGCCGTCTGGCCAATCACATGGCAGTCCGCCCCCAGGCAAGCCTCGGCCAGCTCGATGACCCCCGGCGGGTCGAGGTAGGGCAGCCACAGTGGGTCACGGTTGAACACGCATTTGTAGTGGTCGACCAGGCCGCTGTAGTCCCAGTGCTGCGGGCGCAGGGCGTCGATGGCGGTGCGCAGTTCCGCGACCTGGCGGGCGTTCAGCACCCCGCGCAGCAGCACATAGCCCTGTGCATGCATGGTCTGCAGGCGCTCGGCGGTCAGTTCGGGGGCAACGCTGCGGCTGGACATGCTGTCGATTCCTCCGCGCCTGAGGCTGTGGCGGAGATCCGTGGGGCGGCGCATCAGGGATTGCGGCTCGGGTCAGGTGTCGACAGGGACGACTGGCCACGCTCGGGGTTGGCGTCCAGCCTGCCGTGCAGGCGCTGACACAAGGCATCGGTGCCGCCGATGTAGCAGTCCCCCGCCAGATTTGCGGCAGGCTAATCGGCGTACTGGGGCTCACCAGCGGCTTGATCCGAGCCAGCATCGCGTAGGAGCAGACCCTGATTTGAGCATAGCCAAGCGCAGTTCCTGGCGCTTTCACCTTGCCGTCCGGGCTCGGGCGCACTCTGCCAAGCTGGCAGCCCAGGAGATCCCCCGTACCCCGCGCGCACGCCAGCCAGCGCCTGGACCTGGGCGATGATCCGCGCCTGCAGGCCCCGCGCGAACAGCCGGCGCGGGGCGACGAGGCGTAGGCCCAGAGGAGGGGTAGCGATCGCCGCCGGCCAAAGCCAGGCAGCCGACAGCCCCACGCGCGGCGGGGCAGGCCTGTCAGCTACCAACGTGGGCGGGCGTAATAGCCCCGATAGCGATCATGATGCTTATGGTGGTGCCGCCTGAACGAGTAGCGTGGCTCGATCACCACGGGGTAGGGCTGGTAATACCTCGGCTGCGGTGGGTAGTAAACGGGGTGTGGCGGCGGGTAGTACGCCGGTTGCGCCGGGTAGTAGACCACCGCAGGCGGCGGGTACGCCTCGACATACGCGGGGGCTGGGTCGTAACGGCTATTGGCGACGATGGCGCCGCCGACCACGGCGCCCAGGATGGCCCCGGCAATGGCGGCGTCTCGCTCGGACCCGCGTGCCTGTGCCTGACCGCCGAGTGCCAGGCCGGCCACGAGCACGGCGAGTAGGGGGATACGGTTAAGCATGATGGGTACTCCTGCGTAGCGTCGGCATGTGCCGGTTACTAGCTTCGACCCTGAGCTGAATCGAACGTCTCGCGGGCTAAGGTAAAGCTTGTGTAAACCCTTCGAGGGCAGCTGTTGCACAGGTCACTCGTCCGCCCTTGTGACCCCTGCGCTCAGTGCGTTTGCGTTCGCCGTCTGCGGATGGTCGGAGCGCGCCTGACGCTGTGCTGCGCCCTGTTGCGGTCCGTTTGATTGGCTATAAGGGGTCGCTTGGTTATTTTGTTGTTTTTTAAAATTCATATTTATCAACTATTTATTAGCTAAGAATGAGCGGCTAAGAAACTTGACGAAATATTGACTATCCCGGTTTGCGGAACTAATACCTTAGGTACGCTCAAGCAAATATGAGTGTTTCATGCGCTTGAGGCGGGTACCCGGACTGTGTGCTGCTAGGGCAATGTGCGAAGTCTGTCTGGGCCAATCCCGGTCTCTGTTGGCGCCTTTTCTAAAGCCTGCTCATGCGAGTAGATGGCTCGGTTGGTTAGTGCTGTCTGCACCATTGGGCAGGGCGTGCGGCGACTGCGGCCCGGCGAAGTCGCGCTGAGGGAGGCTGTGAGATGGGCAGAGTAGCGGGGAGGGCAGAGCAGGCTCAGCCCACAGCAGCCTGTGCCGTAGCGGATGCGGCCGATGACCGGCCGGTGGCCTTACGCTTGCTCAATTCGGCGTTCATGCGCTTTCTCTATTCGCTGGGCTTGCTACTGGCCGCAACGCTGCTGGCAACCCTGGTGGCCATCGACATGGCGGTGGGCGACGAGCCGCCAGGCAATGAAAAATGGCTGGAACCGGCGCGCTCCAAACTCATGCATGTGATGAATGCCATGCCGTTCTTTCCGCACCGGGCCAACACCACGGGCAACCTGGTGTTGAATGTGAAGGACTTCGACGATGCCCAGGTGTGTGGCGCTTGCCACGTCGAGATCTACAAGCAGTGGCGTATGTCGATGATGTCTCAGGCCTGGGACGAGCCGATCTACCGGGCCTTGCTGAAAATGGCCAGCGAGGCCACCGAGGGCAAGGTGGATAATTTCTGCACCGGTTGTCATTCGCCGATCGGCCTCACCACCGGACAGATCACCGCGCAGGTCAACCGCTCCTCGATCGAAGACAGCGCCAAGAACCACCCGATGCCGGGGGTCGATTGCGAGTCGTGCCACAACATCAGTGCGCGCACCGGGCTGGACAACGGCGCTTACGTCATGAGCCCGCGCGCCCATGGCCGGCCGACCAAATATGGCCCGCGCAAGGATGCCGTTTCGCCCTATCACGATACCGTGTACTCGGCGCTGCACACCCGCTCGGACTTTTGCGCCACCTGCCACAACGTCACCCATCCCTTCAGCAGCGTGGCGGTCGAGCGCACTTATGACGAATGGCTGGAAAGCCCCTACAGCTTCAACGATGAAACCTGTCAGGACTGCCATATGCCGGGCTTTGCCGGTAAGGCCGCGATCATGGGGCCAGACCGCGAGCGGGTCGCCTCGCACTGGTTCAGTGGCGCCAACGCTACGGTGCTCAGCTATCTCGGCCAGCACCAGGCCGCGCAGCGTGCGCGTGAGATGTTGGCGAGCGCGGCGCACATCCAGTTTCAGCCCCTGCCCCCCGACATGCTGCCCGGGCAATACACCACGGTCGCGGTCAAGGTGGCCAATGTCGGCGCCGGGCACAAACTGCCGACCGGTTTCCCGGAAGGGCGGGAGATCTGGATCGACTTCCAGGTGCGCGATGCCACCGGTCGTGAGCTTTATCGCCTGGGCGCGGTGAAGGACGGCAAAACCGAGGAGGACACGCGAAATTTCAAGGTGCACCTGGGCGACAAGGACGGTAACGAGTTGGACATCGAAGTCTGGAACGCCACGCAAATCCTCTCGGATAACCGCATCCTGCCCAAGGGCTACATCGTTCGCGAATTCTCTTTCCAGGTGCCGGCCGACGCGGTCGGGCCGCTGACCCTGAGCGCGAGCCTGAACTATTGGCCGTTCTCGCAGAAACTCGCCGACTACCTGCTGGGCGCCGGCAAGATGCAGGTGGAGATCACCCAGATGGCCAGCGTCACCCAGAGCGTGCCTCTATCGAGGGCGCTGGCCAGTGCCGCGGCGATCAGCCCATGAAGTCGGCGCCGCCGAGGGATGCTCCGTCCCTATGGTGAGCCGTCAACTGGCACGACTTGAGCATTGCTGCGGTTGACCTTAATCTTGCGTTTGCGCAAACAGGGACGGTTAGCGTGAGGATTTGGCCAGCCGCCACGTCTTGCTGACCGTTGCTGGCGTGTTCGGCGTTGCCGATCCCTCTCATGTCGTTCGGTCACCATGACCGCTAAGGAAAGCCCATGTCTCTGTTTCGCTTGTTGTCTGTTGCTGTATTCGCCATCGCCCTCACAGGTTGTGCCTCCTCGGCCAAGATTGAAGGCATGACTGTTAGCGATAATCAGGTGCAGACCCTGCAGTTCGACAAACCACTGCATGACAACCTGCAACTCAACCCAGTCAATGGCGGTGAGGCAACCAATCCGCTGTGGACCTCGGAAATCGACGGCCCAGCTTTCCAGGCTGCGCTGCAACAATCGCTGGACAAAGCCGGTCTGCTGAGTACTTCCAGCCATGCCCCTTTAGCCCTGCAAGCCAACCTGCTGCGAGTCGAGCAGCCGCTGTTCGGTTTGGATTTCAAAGTGACCACTGAGGTCGAATACACCCTGGTCGAGAAGGCCAGCGGCAAGGTGCTGTTTCGCGAAACACTGCGTACTCCTTTCACCGCCGGAGTGGGTGATTCCTTAGTCGCGGTCAAGCGCTTGCGTCTGGCCAACGAGGGGGCAGCCAAAGAAAATATCGCCGCCCTGCTCAAGCGCCTGAGTGCATTGAAGGTCGATGCTAGCCAGGTCTCCCTGAGTCAGTAAGCGCATCCATGCTTGCAACGAAAGCCCCGGTCCTCGGGGCTTTCGTGTTTTTAAGGGCGTGCACTTAAGTGCGTCGGCTCAAGGCTTGTGCAACGTCGGATAACCCTGGCTGAACACCCAGTCGCTCTGCTGGGCCGGGACGTGGCAGCCCTTGCAGGTTTCCTCGAAGCTCTTCGATACATTCAACGCCGGGTTCTTCGCTTCGTACAGTGCCCAGCCCCAGCTCTCGCCCCAGTGCGGGTTGCCCTGGAAGCGGCCCTGACGGTCCTTGACCATCACGAACCAGACTGCGGTATCGCCGGCCCACTGCGCTTGGCCGGTGGTCTGCACGCCGTGCTCGACCTTGCGGATTTCCTTGATCAGTACGGCGCCGTCCGGAAACTCCCCGGTCTGGCGGTAGGCCTCGACTGCCTCGGCTTGGCTGTAGACGTCATGGAATCCATAACCGGGCGCCTTTTCGTCCGCCACCACCCAGGAACCGAGATGGCTCCAGCTCTTGCGGGCATCGGCGGGCAGGCTGATTTCGCCTTGGTCATTCACGTAGGTGCTGAAGGTGTGCTCGGCCAAATCCGCCGCGCTGGCGTTGAGGCTGGCGAGGGCGATGGCGAGGGACGCTAGGGTCTTCATGAGGATGCTCCTCTGTGGGGACGAGAAACGGCGGCGCCTGAGCCGGCGCCGCCGAACCGTTACAACGCAGCCTTGACCGGCGGGAAGTCGATGTCGGTGTGCGCCAGGTTGTTGGTGAAGTTGGTCAGCACGTTGAGCGCTACCTGGGCCACGACTTCGAGGATCAGGCCGTCATCCAGGCCCGCCTCGCGGGCGGCGAGCAATTCGCTGTCGTGAATGCGTCCACGCCGCGCCAGCACTTGCGTGGCCAGCTCGGCGGTGCGCGCCTCCAGCGGGTCGGCAGCCTTGCCCGCGCGGGCGGCGAGCAGTTCGGCAGCGCTCAGGCCGGCGCCCTTGCCCATCAGGCTGTGGGCGCTCAGGCAATACTCGCAGCCATGGGTCTGGGCCACCGCCAGGGCGATGATCTCGCGCTGGCGAGCGCTGAGGCGGCCGCGCCCGAGGGTTTCCGCGAGTCCCAGGTATGCCTGCAGGGCCACCGGGGCCTGCGCCAGGGTGCTGAACAGGTTGGGCAACATGCCCAGCTTGCGTTTCACCGCATCCAGCGTGGCGGCGGTTTGGGCGTCGGTGTGGGTGAGGTCGACGGGCGCGATACGGGGCATGCTGAGTTTCCTTCGGTTGGTGGTGAGACTGTGGAATCCACTTTGACCGAGAAGACGATATTGGTGATGATGAATAGTCTCCTAAAGCTAGCCGATGGTATCGAATGGACCGTCTCTCTCCCTTACTTGCCCGTTTCAGCCTGAGTGCCAGGGTGTTTCATAGCGGGCCGCTGTGCGGCTTCTCCGAACAGTTCGACGGCGGCAGCGTCGGCTATCTGCACCTGCTGCGCCGCGGCACCCTGCGGGTCTCCGGGCCACAGATGCACAGCTACCAGATCGATCAGCCGTCGTTGCTGCTGTTTCCCCGGCCGTGCAGCCACCGCCTGCATGCCGTTGGGCTGGAGGGAGCCGAACTGCTGTGCGCCACCTTCGACTTCGGCGGCGGCCTGGGCAACCCGCTGCTGCGCACCCTGCCCACCGAGATGCTGGTGCCGCTGGCGCAGATCCCCAGCCTGGAACCGGTGCTCAACCTGTTGTTCGACGAGGCGTTCGACGATCACTGCGGACGTCAGGCGGCCATCGATCGCTTGGTCGAGTACGTGCTGATCCTGCTGATGCGCCATGCCATGGATGCCAACTTATTGCAGGCGGGGATTCTCGCCGGCTTGGCCGAGCCGCGCCTGGCCAAGGCGATCAATGCCATGCACGAACAGCCGGAGGCCGGCTGGACCCTGGAAAGCCTGGCGCAGCGGGCCGGCATGTCGCGGGCGCGCTTCGCGGTGAACTTCCGCGAGGCGGTCGGCATGACGCCGCTGGACTACCTGACCGAGTGGCGCCTGAGCCTGGCCAAGAGTCTGCTCAAGCACGGCAAACCGCTGGGGTTGGTGGCGCCAGCGGTCGGCTATGCCAGCCCGGAAGCGCTGTCGCGGGTGTTCAGTCGCTGTTGCGGCGTGTCGCCACGGGACTGGCTGAAGAGTTTGATGCAGGCCTGAGAACGATCTGGCGGCAACGGCCGATTAGGGCACGGTCGCGGGCTCCGGCCAGTTGAGGGTGCCGCTGTCGGTAAAGCGCGAGGTGCCGAACAGGCCGCCGGCCAGCTTGCCGTGCAGTTCATAGGGCAAGCCTTGCCCAGGCTGGTAGCCGGCCGCACCCCAGGCCTGGCGCATGGCGGAGAACGCGGAAATGCTCACCGGCACGCTGATCAGCGCCTCACCGAAGCGCGGCACCTGGCCGCGCTGATCGCTCACTCCACTGGCCAGCGGCTGGCCGTTGACTGCCAGGTCCAGGGCCACGCCGTTGTAGTCGATGGCCGTGTCATTGGGGTTGAGTACCCGCAGCTTCACCGCGAAGCGTACCTCCAGACCCTCGCCGGCCAGTGGCTCCAGGCCGACCAGGTCGATGCGCAGTGGGTCGCGCAGGTCGAGGCTGCTGCATGCCGTCAGGCCGAACGCCAGCAGGCTGTAGAGCAGGGCGCGGATCAGGTGGGCGACGTTGATGGGCATGGGGTGAGATTCCGTTGTGGGCTGTGGCTACAGGATAGAAGACAGTCGCGAATGGGTTTTGCTCAGTCAGCCTCGCGCTTGTCGTGGTCGCCTGAGCATCGTCGGCGCAAGCGACCCTGACGCGCGATGCCTCACCCACGTTGTTTGGCGCCCAGCACCAGGGCGATGCCGCCGAGTACCGCGACCGAACTCAGCAGCAACCTCAGGCTCAAGGCCTCGTCGAGCAACAGGCTGCCGGCCAAGGCGGCGAGGATCGGCACGCTGAGCTGAACGGTGGCCGCCTGGAACGCCTGCAAGCCGCGCAGGGCGGTGTACCAGATGGCGTAGCCAATGCCCGAGGTGAGGGCGCCGGACAGCAACGCGTAGATCAACCCCGGCACATCCCAGTTCAGGCGACTGAGCAGCAGCGCACTGACCACTAAGGCCAACGGCACGGCGCGCAGAAAGTTGCCGGCGGTGGCGGCGAGCGGATCGGCGATGCCGCGCCCGAGCAGCGAATAGGCGCCCCATGCTGCGCCGGCGAGTAGCATCAGCAGCGCACTGCCGAGGGCCGGCGCGCTGGCGCCGGGCAACAGCAAAGCGAGCATGCCAGCGAGGGCCAGGAGCAACCCCGCTGCGGTCAGCGGGCTGAGGCGTTCGCCGCGATAAAAGCCCCAGGCGAGCATGCTGATCTGCACCGCGCCGAACAGCAGCAGCGCGCCGACCCCGGCGTCCAGCTGGAGGTAGGCGAAGGAGAACGCCGCCGCGTAGGCCAGCAGAGCCGCGGCGGCGAACCAGCTGCCAGCGAGGGCGCCGCTGCCTGAACGCAGGTGCAGCAAGCACCACAGGGTGAGGGCACCGGAGAGGATGCGCAGGCTGGTGAAGCTGGCCGCATCGATGGCGGTGTCTTTCAGCGCCAGGCGACACAGCAGCGAGTTACCGGCGAAGGCGAGCATGGCCAGGGCGGTCAGCAGCAGGGTTCGAGCGGTCATGGGCCATCCGTGCGTATGAGGTCTGGTTGGGCGCCAGGCCGAGGCCGTCATCTAAGCATAGTAAGTGGGCATTCGCTGCTCATGCCTGCAGCCGGCAGCAGCCGGGGCCCCGACGACAGGTGCGGGTTCTGCTCGATGGTGGGCTACGCTTTTGCAAGCGGCCTGCTGGTTTGGCCAGCGGCCGGTGCATCGTTGTGCTGAGCCGATTTGAACCTTTGCGCACGGCTGCAGGCCTATAGAACACCATCGCCTACTGTCCCCTGCGAGACGAAGGCCGTTTATGTCCAGAGCGAATCCTGTTGCCGGACGACCCGGGTTATTGCCCTGGTATAACCGTAATCGCGAGCGCGCCGCGCAACTCTTCGGGCTGATCGCGGACGAGGCTTATTACAGCCGTCCGATTGCGCTGCGCAACCCCATCGTCTTCTACCAGGGCCACATTCCGGCGTTCAGCTTCAACACGCTGATCAAGCAGGGGCTGGGACGACCGAGCATCGATGCACGGCTGGAACAACTGTTCGCCCGTGGCATCGACCCGCATGAGGATTCGAACAACGTCAGGGCGCGAGGCAATGAGGCCGACCTGTGGCCCAGCCGCGACGAGGTGGACGCGTTCTGCGCCGAGGCCGATCGCCAGGTGCGTGCGGTGTTGGCCGAGCATGATCGGGCGGCGGATGCACTGCCGCCCGAACGCGTCGAGGCGGCCCACTGCATCCTCGAACACGAGGCCATGCACCTGGAAACGCTGATGTACATGTGGCATCAGCTGCCGCTGGAGCAGAAACGGCGGCCCGCCGGCTACCGTCCGCTGATCGGTGGTGCACCGCCGGCGCAGACCTGGATCGACATTCCATCTGGTCAGGCCACATTGGGGATCGACCCCGGGGCTGAGCCGTTCGCCTGGGACAACGAGATGCCTGGCTGTACCGAGCAGGTGCCGGCGTTTCGAATTCAGCAGCACAACGTCTGCAATGCCGATTACCTGGCGTTCGTCGAGGCCGGCGGCTACGTCGATGCGCGCTGGTGGCGGCCTGCGGACTGGGCCTGGATTAACGCCGAGGGCATCGGCCATCCGCTGTTCTGGCAGCGCGACGGTGACCAGTGGCTGTGGCGCGGCATGTTCGATCTGCTTGCCTTACCCGCTGCCTGGCCGGTGTGGGTGAGCCAGGCCGAGGCCTCGGCCTACTGTCGCTGGCGCGGGTTGAGTCTGCCCAGCGAGGCGCAGTATCAACGGGCGGCGTTCGGCGCCCCGGACGGGCAGCCGCGCCGCTATCCCTGGGGTAACGCGGCGCCCGATGCCGCGCGCGGGGTGTTCGACTTTCACGCCTGGGACCCACAACCCGCCGGCAGCCACCCGGCGGGGTGCAGCGCCTGGGGCGTGGATGATCTGGTCGGCAATGGCTGGGAGTGGACGGCGACCGCCTTCGCGCCGTTTCCCGGCTTCGAGGTGCTGGCATCCTATCCCGAGTATTCCGCCGAGTTCTTCGATGGCGAGCACTTCGTGATGAAGGGCGCGGCGCCGGTGACCGTGCGTGAACTAATCAGGCCGTCGTTCCGTAACTGGTTCCGTGCGCGTTACCCCTATATCTACGCGAGCTTTCGCTGCGTCGCCGGAGCGGGACAATGAGCCCCGGGTCGGCACGGGTCTCGGTGCGGCCGCCGGCCGAACAGGTGTCGGCCCAGCAGTTTGCCGAGGATGTCGCCTTCTACCTGACCCAGACGCCGCGCCAGCTGCCCTCCCGATATCTCTACGATGACCTCGGCTCGGCGTTGTTCGAGGCGATCACCCGGCTGCCCTGGTACCGGCTGACCCGCGCCGAAACCGGGCTGCTGAAAACCCACGCACGGGCCATTCTGGCCGCCTGCGCACCGCTCACCGACGCCGTCGAGTTGGGCGCGGGCAGCGGGGCGAAGCTCGCGCAGCTGTTGCAGGCCCGTGATAGCGGCAGCGACGCGTTGCGCGTGCACCTGGTGGATGTCTCGCGCAGCGCGCTGACCGCCGCGGCCAGACTGTTGGTGGGGTTGCCGGCCACCCAGGTGATCACCCATGAAGCCACCTATGAGGCGGGTCTGGCCGAATTCAGGCGCAACCAGGCGGGAGCGGGGCGCACGCTGCTGTTGTTCCTCGGCTCGAATATGGGCAACTTCGATCCGCCGCAGGCCAACGAGTTGTTGCGCCAGATTCGCAACGCACTGCAACCCGGTGACCTGTTCCTGTTGGGCGCCGACCTGCTCAAGCCCGAGCGCGAGCTGATGCTGGCCTACGCCGATCCGCTGGGGGTGACCGCCGCCTTCAACCGCAACCTGCTGGTGCGGATCAACCGCGAGCTGGGCGGCGATTTCGATCTCGCGAGTTTTCAGCACCGCGCCTTGTGGAACGCCGCCGAGTCGCGCATGGAATCCTATCTGGTCAGCACCCGCACCCAGCGTGTGCGCATCCCCGAGGCAGGGTTCGAGTTGAGTCTGCACGACGGTGAGACGATCTGGACCGAGAGCTCCTACAAGTACAGCCGCGAGGGGCTGTTCGGTTCATTGCAGGACGCCGGTTTTGCCCGGCGCCAAGCCTGGGTCGATGAGGACGCGCAGTTCGCCCTGATTCTGGTGCAGCGTTAGCTTCAGCGCCGGTCAGTTGGCTTGATTGAGTAACCCGTCATAGTCGAGGACCTCGATCCTGGGCGTGCTATTGGTTGCAGGCAGCTGTGCCCATGGCTGCAGCAAGGGGGCGCATCGGGTAGTGGTCCGGCGAGTCCCGCGCATGGCGAATAGCCCCAGCTTTGAATTAAGGTCTGCTCAGTCCATAATTAGGCGCATGAACCGCGGACGCCCTAGAACCTTTGACCCCGACCTGGTCCTGGAAAATGCCATGCAGCTTTTCTGGAGCAAGGGCTATGAGGGCACCAGCCTGCAGGACCTGCTCGAGGCGACGCGGCTGTCCAAGAGCAGCCTGTATGAGAGCTTTGGCAACAAGCAGAGCCTGTTCGAAGCCGCCTTCAGCCGCTATGTCGAGAGCCGTGCCACGCATCTGCTGGAGCGCCTCGAATTGGCCGCGTCGCCACTCGCGTTCATTCGCGAATGCCTGCTGGCCGTGCTCGATGACGCCGAACGGGCTACGCCGCGTGGCTGCATGCTGGTCAACGTGGCCAACGAGTTTTCCACCCGCGACCCGGCGGTACAGCGGCTGATCACGCTCGCCACGCGGCGGTTTTGTGGGGTGTTCGAGCAGGCTTTCCAGCAGGCGCAAGCCGCCGGTGAGGTGTCGGATGCTCAGCCGCCCGCCGTGTGCGCGCGCTACCTGCATTGTGTGATGAGTGGCCTGCGTACCCAGACCAAGGCCGGTATGGAGCAGCAAGAATTGCGTACGGTGATCGAGCTATTCATGGCCAGCGTCAGCTGATTTTTTGTCTTCTTATGGACTTATAACGCCATAACTCTGGCCGCCTGCGCTAGGTCACCAGGAACCTCGCAGGACCGTTGCTATTGCTTTCGATATTTACGCAAGGCGCATCGCTACCCATGCCGTGCTCGGTCGGTTGACCGAAGGATTCGGTGACAAGGTGGTGTGCATCAATTGTCAGGCGCTGAGGTGTAACGCAGTGCCGCTTCGGCGCTCAAAGCAACAGTTCTCACGCGTTTAAATTGTCATGCTCCCCGCCTTGGGCGGTTGTGACCGCTCTTTTTAATCGCTGGCACGGCCAGCTCGATAGCCGCTGACCCGGCAACCCTTGCGGTTATTTGCAGTTAGCGGGTAAATCACCTATCACATCGGACCACCTCCTGATCGGCTCGGCTTGATTGATACGGGCTCACAGGGTTGCATCCAGGCACAGAGGTTACTCATGCACGAATCGGTACAGAACTACTACGGCAAGGTCCTGAAGAACACCGGGGATCTGAAAACCAGCGCCTGCTGCGATGTGTCCAGTATGCCGGCCTGGCTCAAGCCCCTGCTGGCCAAGGTGCATCCCGAGGTCAGCGCGCGCTACTACGGCTGTGGCCTGGTCGCGCCGGCCTTGCTGGAGGGTTGCCGGATACTCGACCTGGGCAGTGGCTCGGGGCGCGACTGCTATGTACTGGCGCAATTGGTCGGGCCAAAGGGCTGGGTGTTGGGGGTGGATATGACCACTGAGCAACTGGAGGTGGCCAACGCCCATCTGGATTACCACGCCGAGCGTTTCGGCTACGCCAACGTGGCGTTTCGCAAGGGCTATATCGAGGATCTGGGCGCCCTGGAGCTGGCCGACGCCAGCTTCGATGTGATCGTCTCCAACTGCGTGATCAACCTGTCGCCGGACAAGGACAGCGTGCTGCGCGAGGCCCATCGCCTGCTCAAGCCGGGCGGCGAGCTGTATTTCTCCGATGTCTATGCCGACCGCCGGCTGGCCGATGAACTGCGCCAGGACGAAGTGCTGTACGGCGAATGCCTGGGCGGCGCCCTGTACTGGAACGACTTCGAGAACCTGACGCGTCGCCATGGCTTCGCCGATCCGCGCCTGGTCGAGGACCAGCCGATCGACATTACCGACCCTGCCTTGGCCGAGAAACTCGGCGCTGCGCGTTTCTTCTCCGCCACCTACCGCCTGTTCAAGTTGGATGGCCTGGAGCCGGCCTGCGAGGACTACGGCCAGGCGGTGATCTACCAGGGCAGTATCCCCGGCGCCGCGTCAGCCTTCGTCCTGGACAAGCATCACCGCATCGAGACCGGTCGGGTTTTTCCGGTCTGTGGCAACACCTGGCGCATGCTGAAAGACAGCCGCTTCGCCGTGCACTTCCAGTTCATCGGCGATTTCAGCCGTCACTTCGGTCTGTTCGAGGGTTGTGGCGGCGGCCTGCCGTTCGACCAACAGGGCGCTCTGTCGCCTGCCGCCAGTTGCTGCTGAGAGACGCCAAAGCAGTGGGCACGCACTCGCTGGTTGTTCTGGCCAGTGCCGTGTGGCTGGTGGTCGGTTGCGTTCACGTGCGCCGCTGATGGCCGACATCGCTAAATACTTGGAGGCTGAGAGCCGGTCGCTGACGGTCCTGGGTTTTAACTGGCAACCACCCGTACCTGAGTCAACCAACTAGCCGTACAGGCCACTAACCTGTGACGGCCATTCGATATGGGCCGACAGCGGTTCGCCAGGTAACGCCTCTCCGCTCTAGGGCAACACGCCTAGCAAGGTCCACAGTCGACGTGCTTCCGCGTCGGCGCTGATCAGTTCCGCCAGCAGGTCGCGCAGCGGCTTCTGCCCCCATTCGACGGCGCGGTTGATCAGGTAGGGGACCGGGCTGTGGGGTTCGGACTTGGCCAGGTAACTGGCGATCAGCTCCAGTTGGCGGTAGGCCTCGTCACGGCTGGACGGTGCACGCCCAAAGGTGGCCGGCGTGGGTGACGAGCCCTCCTCCTCGGTGAAAAACGGCGACTCATCGATGGCCGGCTGGGGCGGGGTGGCGGGGTGCATGGCGAGGAACTCCTGCATGAGGGTGGCCAGCTGCTCGATGGTCTGGCGCAAAGGCGTGAAGGACGGCGAGTCGAAGGCCAGCTGTGCGTCGCTCCAAAACTCCAGCCGTGCCAGCGCGTCATGACTTTCGGCTAGCCAGATGATGTTCTGCCGAAATTGCACACCGGGCAGCATGCGCAGGGCGTCGTTCAGCTGGCGTTGAGTGGCCTGGGCGGTCTCGCGCTCAACTTTGGCGCTCTTGTGGTCGCTGCCATTCAGCAGTTTGCGCTGCAGTTGCTGCCAGTCGGCATAGCTGAATTTTGCGAACTCCTGGCTTACCTCACCGACCAGCGGTACCCGGGTCAGCAGCACTTCGGCGTAGCGACGAATCAGCCATTCGAGTGGGCTGGAGCGCCAGGACAGATCGCCATCTTCCGGTTGCGGGTGCAGCTCGTCACTGAAGCGTTCGCAAAGGTTAGCCAGCAGGGTCAGCGCCTCCGCCAATCCGGCGAAGCCGTGACGGTGCAACCAGGCTTCGCCGAGCCAGGCGGCGACCATCATGTCTTTGCTTTTGCGACTGAGCGTTTCGCTCGCCAGACGCTCCACGACGGCCCAGTCGGCGCGCTTCAGGTCGCTGCTCCAAACCCCCGTGGGCAGGCTCTCGTCGTCCTCTCGGCGGGCTTCGCGCAGCGCGTCGTACTCGGGTTGATGGCGGATATTGCTACCACAAGGCTGCGGGCCGGAGATCGGTTCCAGCAGCCCTGCGGTTTGCAGGGCAACGGCGTCCATGGACAGGGGCTGACTCCTAAAGTGTGCCGGGCTTGGCGGATGAGACGGAATCCGGCCAGGCGGCGGATGCTGGCGGACTGAACAACGGCGATGCAGGTGCCTTGACCGGCAAGGGTGCGATGGCCAGCGGGGACTTGCCACTGGCGTTCATTAACGCAACGCGGACAAACATCTGCGCATAGTTGTCGCTGTTGTGGGGGGCATAGACCGGCAGGCGGAAGGCCAGGGGTGTCTCGCTGTAGTCAACAGTGGGCACCCGCTCGAAGGCGACATGGGTGCGCAGCAGGCGTAGCAGCGCCCAGGCGCCCGCATATTCCCAGCCCGCTTCCTGCTCGAACACCGCCAAACTCGCTTGCAGGGGGTCGTCGGCCGGCTTCTGCGCGGCGTTCTTGGCCCAGCGCAACAGCAGTTTGACCGGTTGTCCAAGGGTCCAGCGCAGGCGGTGGTCATCCTCGGCGGGATAGCCTATCTGCTGGCTGCCCGCCTGCAAGGACCACTGGATGACCTGGTCGGCACCCAGTTCGGCCTCGCGATCGGTACGCCAACGCACGTCCAGGTCGATGCCTTTGATCCCGTCCTTATCGCGTTGGAACAGCGGGTCGAGCCAGCCCCTGGCCCGCTGTAGCTGCTCGAGGAAAGCCAGTGCTGCTGGGGCATCCGCCGAGACACTTTGCGCGAGGCCGGTTTGCGCCTGG
Source organism: Pseudomonas sp. SJZ079 (assembly GCF_007993865.1). Classification (GTDB taxonomy): domain Bacteria; phylum Pseudomonadota; class Gammaproteobacteria; order Pseudomonadales; family Pseudomonadaceae; genus Aquipseudomonas. The sequence goes on from NZ_VIUH01000003.1 coordinate 73,631, forward strand.
GGTAGATCCTTGTCGAGTAGTTGCAGGAACAGGCGTACCCGATCGGGGTCCGCATCCGGGGCGTCCAGGTTGAAGGCGAAGGGAAAGCGCCCTGCAAGGTACTGAGAGAAGTAGGTCGACAGGCGATTCCAAGCCGCCGCCGCAGTTTGTTCCTGTAGGTAGGTGCAACGCTCGGAGGCCTGGCCGGCGACGTCGCGGGCGCGCCGCGAAAAGGCATCCGCGCCGCTGGGTAACTCGACTTCGCCGAGGGTGGTATGGCAGGTCGTTAGCTCCATGGCATTCAGGCTGTTGGCGAAGCGTTCGAATAACGCCGGGGCGCTGCTGGGGTTCTTTTCCGTGTATTTCTGCAGCTCCACGGCCATCGCCTGCCAGCGTTGCAGCTGTTCGATATTACCAGCGGCCAGGTTGCGGCGATTGAGTTGCAGCCATTCGAGAGCAGGTACCACGCGGTCATGCAAGTCGCTGATCAGATCGATCTGGCCGGCCAGGTACTGTTGCATGTCCTGCGCGGTGGCGGAACGATAGGCTCGCAGTCCGGCGTTCTTGCTGCCGTCCCACCAACTGAAGTCGCCGTGTAGGGGTTGGTACAGGGCCAGGGTTTGCAACTCGGCGTCGGCGTTGTCGAGGTCTTTCAGGGCACGTCGGTTCAATTCCTGCAGCAGGGCGTCGGCCATGTCCTGGTGGCCGAGTGCCTGGAACTCCGTTGCCACTGCGCTGGAGTCCTGGGCCGACACATTGAAGGCAAGGGCGCCGTTAAAATTAGCGGTTGTGCTTGGTTTGAGTGTGGTGAACAGTCTCCAGAGGGTTACTGCGGTACTCGATTGAGCGCTGCCGGTTAACGCGCCGCGGTATTCATAGGGCACCTTGGCGACCCCTTGTTCGAGGTAATTACGGTAGCTGGCGAAATAGCGCATGGCTGCAGTCAAACTCTCACCATCAATACCGATCAAGGGTGCGCCGATGTGGGACTGACCATCGTCGGCCATAGCCGCTGCAGCGAAGTCCTGGTTCAGCAACATATCGATGGCGTTTTCCAGCTTTGTCAGGCTGGGCTGAAAGTCGATGCTGCCGCCGTTCTGCTGACGCAGGATGCTGTTCTGTGGCTCGCCATCGTCCAACCATTGTTCGTGGAACACTTTCTGTAAGAGGCTCGCATGGTCGAGCACTTGGTCGACCATCGCCGGACCGATCAGCTTGCTCTGGCGAGCGGCTTCGAGCATGGCGGAATAACCCGGAGCCAAATCCTCGCCCGAGCTGCGACTCCAGGCGATGTTGGTGGCTGCAACCAAACGGCGTAGCTGCGCGATATTCAGGCTCAGTTCTTCCAGATCGAGTATCGAGTTGCGCTGGCCGTTTTGCAGATGTTGCAGGTGACGCCGGACCTGGCCAGCCGTGCTGCTGAAACTTTCGTCGGCGAACAAGCGGTCGAGCCATAGACGCATGAGTAAAACGAAGTGTTTACCCGTTTGCTGGCGGATACCCGTGAGTTCGATGGGGCTGGCCAGGGCTTGCGGAGTGCGAGCAAACAGCCAGTTATAGCGGGCGTGCAAGGGTAGGGTCTGGGCATTCAGCTCGAGGTGGAGCAGGTCGCCGGAGAGTGCCGCGGCATCGTCCAGCGGGCTTTTGCTGCCGAGCAACATATGATTGAACTGGGCGCTGTGCTTTTCCAGGGCTTGGGCTTGATTCAGCAACTCCTTGGCGCGCACATAGCTCGGCCATTCCTCTGGTGAGGCGGCGTCGCCGGTTTGGCGCCGGCGCTTCTCCATGCCTGCGATAGTGACCTCGGCGATGTTGCGTTGCAGGGCCGCATGCAGGGGCTGATAAAGTTTCTGGCCGACTGAGTCGAGTAGCTGCTGGATCAGTTGTCGGTCTAACGAAGAAAACAGCGAGCTGGGCAGGATTACCGAGGAAAAGCGCCAGCGCGGGGCTTCGGCCAGCAGCGTCCAGGCAGTACTGACACTTTTGCGGGCACCATCGTCGCTAAGCAGGCCGCTCCGATGATCGGTTTTCAGCTCATGCAGCAAGCCGGCCAGGCTGTCGGCCTGCTCGCGCTCGACCTGCCACAGCCACAGCATGCCGACCAGCCAGAACAGGCCGAGTAGCGCAGCGCTGGCACCGGCCACGCGCTGCCAGCGCCGACGCAGGTGGAGGATGCGTGGCACCGGTTGTGCCAGGCCCTGTTCGGCGAGCACGCGTTGGCGCAGCAGGCGGCGGACGAACAGAGGTTCGCGTGGCAACTCTGCAACGTCGGTCAATGGGTCGGCGTCAGCCCCGGGAACCGCCAGGGCTGCGCAGAAATAGATGCCGCGCAACTGCGCTGCCTCGCCCTGAGTGCTGCCGTGAAACACTGGGTCGCAGAGAACCTGGAGGTTGCTGCGAATGGCATCGAACTGGCGCGGCAATAGATAGAGTGCTTCTTCTACCTTGCCGGATAGCACGCCCAGTTCGGTAATCTCCTCTGACAACATTCGCACCAGTTGGTCGAGGGCTATTTCGCTCCATTCCGGGTGCCAGGCGGTATCCGCAGCAAATGGCGAAGACCAGCCGAATATGCGGTCACGGGCTTCATCCGGTAGCGCGTCGGCCAGCTCCTTGATCCCGGGCACTGTTTCCAGACCGGTCACCACTAGATAGACCGGCACGCTCAGGCCTAGACGCTGGAGCATCTCATTGAATTTGCGACGAGCCCTCAAACCGGTCGCAGCGGCCTGTTCGGTCGACCACAGTTGCTCGGCCGGCAGTGTCCAGATCACCGCATCCAAGGGCCGGCCCGCACGCATCATCAGCAGTAAGCGCAGCAGGCGCCACCAGGCGCTAATCTGCACCAGTGCACCTTCGCCGTGATTGAACATGGCGCCAGGCACGGCCAGCACAGCGGCGTCGCTGTCGTACCACCAGCGGCCGAACCAGCCGGGTTTACCCGAGCTGGACAGGCGCCAGGCACGACACAGTTCACTGCTTTGCTGCTCGTCACCCAGCAGCATCAGCCAGGGGGTCTGGTAGCGATCCTTGAGGCCAAGATCGCGCTCCATCTGCTGTACGGCGAGATAACAACTACGGGCGCTACCATCGACTCGTCGACGTAGCCACCAGATCAGCACCGCCAGCAGGAGCAGAACAACCAGCAGGCCAAGTACCAGCAGGGTTATTTCCAGGCCGCTCATGGCTGTTGCTCCAGGCTCTTGTCGGCTTGGTAAAGCGCGGGTTCGAGGTGCCGGGCGATGTCGCGCCAGAACAGATGGCCGATGCCGAACATCAACACCAGGCCCAGGCCGATACACAGGCTCAGGCGCAAACCATCGGGCAATATGCGTTGTACCGGTTGTCGATTCGGCGGTGTTGCCGCCGGCTGCTCAAGCATGACTCCGATTTGCCGGATATCGGCGTCGCGCTGCCAGGCGAAGGCGAACAGGGCGTAGCGCCATTTCTCATGCAAGGCCTGGCCGCGCGCGCCGCGTAGGCGCCCCTGGAAACCCAGGGTCAGGCACTGCAGGTAAACGTTGGCCAGGTCTCGGGTGGCGGGGTCGGATTCGCCGAGCAACTTGTTGATCGCTCGTGGAAGGCGCTCACCCGCAGCGCGGCTGCTGAACAGGCGAAACTCCAAGGGTTGCTCCTGCCATTGTGTCTGGCCTGGCCATGGAGTGAATAGCAGGTTTTCGTCGAGCAAGGCGACGAAGGCATAGACCATGGCTTTGGCCTGACTGCCAGGCGCATCGCCCACCGCGGCGTAGGCATCGTGCCACAGCCGACGAGTCAGCCGGCTGGCCTCTGCTGCGGCCTTGGCGGTGACCAGTTCGGCGTGCTCGGTACTGCCTGAGCAGCCAGACCAGAACTCCAGCCATTGCGCCCAGGTCCTGCCGAAGGCCGCACTCAACGGGGCCTCGTTCATCGAGCCAAGCCGCAGGCGCGCTAAATTCTCTGACATGGGTTGTCCTTACTCGCCACTGTTGCCATTGGGCTCGGCAACGAATAGCACGACTTCCCAAGGCTCGACCCCGGCCCCCCCGCCGGGCACCAGAATACGCAGACGCTGGCGGGGGTCGAACCATTCACGTTCGGCTTGCAGGGCGAACAAACGGGTGTCCTCGCCGACGCTGTAGGTGATTTGTTCGGTGCGGCTCAGCGGCTGTTGCGGCATGCCGTGCATACGCTGGCGGGCGAGAGTGGCGATATGCGTTTCCGAGGCGACTATGGCACTTTCCAGCCATTGGCCGGCGGCGCGTTCGCCGACGCCGGCGGGCATGCGCAGGCCGATCACCAGGCGCTGCCAGAGTTCTTCGCAGGCGGGTAGGTCGATCCAGAAACCTTGCTTGTCACGGGCGAAGGTAAGGCTGCGATAGCCAGCCCGCACCAGATCCAGGGTGGCGTTCAGCCAATCCAGCAGCTCTTCGTAACCGGCCAGCAGCTCTTCATAAACCAATGGCTTGAACGCCGGTACGCCGGCCAGCGGATTGAGCGCACAAAGAGAACCGGCCATACCGTTGAGCAGCCCATGCAAGGTGGCGGGGTGGGCAACGCGGCTGGCCAATGCAGCCTCTACTTCCGGCAGGCGTGCCCAGAGTGCGGCGAGCAGACGGCCGATTTCTGCGGCGTCCTCGGCATTGGCAGCCTGGTGCGCCTGGCGCAGGCGACCGGAGAGGAACACGCATTTTTCCCGGGTGCGTGCACACAGCGCCGCAACCTTGTGGCCGAGAGCCGATTCCGGCCGAACTCGCGAGGTGGGTGCCACGTAGGCGATGCGGGCATAGCCTCCGCCCTGCTTACCGATGCGCAGCAGCGGCAGGCATATCGAGTCGGCCTTGTTGTTTTCGCTGACCAGGCGTAGGTCGGCGCGCCAGACGCTAATGGGTTCGGGAAATTGGCCGCTGGCCAGATCCGGCACCGGCTCGCCCTGCATCGAGACGTAGCGCCCGCCGAGCGGGGCCAGCTGCCCGCCGCGGTACAGCGGCGCGACGGCGAGGTAGACGGTGGTCATGCCCTGAGGCGAGGCGTCGATCGCCTCCACCACATCGAGTTCCAGGGCACTCCGGCTGGTGGCGTCGAAGCCGACCGGCAAACCATCCGGGAGGATGGCATCGAGGGCGCTGATGCGGACCTTGCCGTTGCTTAGTGCGGCTTCATCCACCTCGAGCAGGTCGCTGCCCCAAAACCAGGGTTGCGCCGCTGAGGCCTGGCGCGCGGACAGCGTCTCGGCTCGTAAGCCCTGTAACTGAAAGTGCTGGGGCAACAGGTGCATGCCTTCATGCCAACAAATCGCATCGGGTATGCCGCTCATACTACGCCCCCTCAGACATCCATTTTATCCAGCAGGGAGCGTTTCCCTGCCCGCGATTCCGTGTGCTGCTCAGCGTGGAGATGCGTCTCCGAGCAAACGCATATTTTTGCTTTCGAAGCGAAGCCAGACCGTCTTTTGCTGATCCAGACGCAGTCTATGCGTACCGGGATTGTTATAGCCGGCATACACCAAAAGTCCAACCGCGTGGTTGCCGGCCATGGGAATGTCGCGCGACTCCATGAATTGCCCAGGAACCAACTCCAGGCTCCATACATCGATGGCCTGGAGGTAGTCGCGGCGGAGCTGTTCGCGTTGTTCGAACCATTGTTTGGATGGGATCGACAGCAGCAGTTTGTACAGCTCAGGGTCCTGTACCGCGACGAAATCTACCGCCAATGGGGTGTCGCTGTTGGCCCGTGGCGCCACGTCCAGGGTCAAGGAACGTAGTTCGATCGAGGGCTTGAACAACGAGCAAGCGCTCAGCAGAAGGAGAAGACTGACACAACCGAGGGTTTTGATCGGGGAGATGAAACGTCCGAGTTTCATAAGAGCCTTAGCGCGAAGTTGATTTGCTTTTTTATAGACCTGTTCTAGCGTCTTTGGTAGTTCGCCGCTAGGCCGAATGAAGGGATCGCAACTGTCTGGTTAGCCATTGAGCGCCGGAAAGGATCCACAAGGAGCGTGATGGAGAGGGAAACCCAAACATTGCGCGGCTGCCCAATGTTTGGAGAAGGGAACATGGCTGAGAGTACCCAACACAAGCTCGATCGAGTACGTCCCCCACGTGTGCAGATCACCTATGACGTAGAAATTGGCGACGCCATCGAGAAGAAGGAGTTGCCCCTGGTGGTCGGCATTCTCGCCGATCTGTCTGGAAAACCGGAAACCCCCCTGGCGAAGCTGAGCGAGCGGCGCTTCGTTGAGATCGACCGTGACAACTTCAACGAGGTGCTCGCGTCAGCCGCCCCGCGGTTGGCCGTGCAAGTCGACAATCGCATCAGTGACGATGGCAGCAAGCTCAACGTCGCGTTGAATTTCGCCCATTTCGATGATTTCGATCCGGTCAATCTGGTCAAGCAGGTGACTCCACTGCGTCGTCTGTTCGAGGCGCGTCAGCGCTTACGCGACTTGCTCACCAAGCTCGACGGCAACGATGACCTGGACAAGCTACTGCAGGAAGTGGTGGCCAACACCGAGGGCTTGCAGGAAATCAAGGCGGCGCGTCCCGAAGCGGCAGCGGACAGCGAGCCGGCACCTGCTGACACCCCCGACCAGCCCGAAGAACCCCAAGCCTGATTAATTCTGGAGAATTTCCATGGCCGAAACAGAACCCGGTGCACAGGGCTCAGCGCAGTCCGCCACCCTGTCCCTGCTCGATCGAATCGTCGCCGAAGGCCGCATGGCTCACGACGACAGCCAGCAAGCCTATGCCCGCGACATGCTGGCCGAGTTTGCCACCCAAGTGCTTGACGAAGGCATGGTCGTCGATAAAGACACCGTGGCCATGATCAATGACCGTATCGAACAGATCGATCAACTGATCAGCAGCCAACTCAACGAAATCCTGCATCACCCGGAGGTGAAGAAACTGGAAGCCTCCTGGCGTGGCTTGCACTTTTTGGTGATGAATACCGAAACCAGCACCCGGCTGAAGCTGCGCCTGTTCAACGTGACCCAGAAGGAGTTGTTGAACGACCTGGAAAAGGCCGTGGAGTTCGACCAAAGCGTGTTGTTCAAGAAGGTCTATGAAGAGGACTACGGTACCTTCGGCGGGCACCCCTTCAGCTTGCTGATGGGCGACTTCGAGTTCGGGCGTCATCCGCAGGACATCGCCCTGCTGGAAAAACTCTCCAACGTCGCCGCTGCCGCTCACGCACCTTTCATCTCCGCCGCCAGCCCGCGACTGTTCGATATGAGCAGTTTCACCGAGCTTGCCGTACCCCGTGACCTGGCCAAGGTTTTCGAGAGCATGGAGTTGATTAAGTGGCGTTCGTTCCGCGCCAGTGAAGACTCGCGCTACGTGTCGCTGGTGCTGCCGCATGTGCTGCTGCGTTTGCCCTATGGCCCGGAGACCCTGCCGGTAGAGGGCATGAACTACGTCGAGGACGTCAACGGCACCGACCACAGCAAATACCTGTGGGGCAATGCCGCCTGGGCGTTGACCCAGCGCATTACCGAAGCTTTTGCCCGCTATGGTTGGTGCGCGGCCATTCGCGGCGTGGAAGGCGGTGGTGCGGTTGAAGGGCTGCCGGCGCATACCTTCACCACCAGCGCAGGCGACCTGGCGCTCAAGTGCCCGACCGAGGTGGCGATCACCGACCGCCGCGAGAAGGAACTCGATGGCCTGGGTTTCATTTCCCTCTGTCACAAGAAGAACAGCGACCTGGCGGTGTTCTTCGGCGGCCAGACCACCAACATGGCCAAGCTCTACAACACCAACGAGGCCAACTCCAATGCCCGCATCTCGGCGATGTTGCCCTACGTCCTGGCTGCCTCGCGTTTCGCCCACTACCTCAAGGTGATCATGCGCGACAAGATCGGCAGCTTTATGACCCGGGACAACGTGCAGACCTACCTGAACAACTGGATCTCCGACTACGTGCTGATCAACGACAACGCGCCCCAGGAAATCAAGGCGCAGTATCCGCTACGCGAGGCGCGAGTGGATGTCAGCGAAGTGGCCGGCAAGCCCGGTGCCTACCGCGCCACGGTGTTCCTGCGGCCGCATTTCCAACTTGAGGAGCTGACCGCCTCAATCCGGCTGGTGGCAAGTTTGCCTCCACCGGCGGCCTGAATCCTTCTGCCGGCCTTTGGGCCGGCAGTTGTTCTTTACCTCGTTTCTTCTTCTTTTATTAGATTCAGGAGTGTCATGCGATGGATGCGATCATTCTCGATCTGGGCGCGGATATAAAAGGCGATAGCTTGCTCGAAGGCTTTGCCGACAAGATCGAACTGATGTCTTACAGCCACAACGTCGCCATGCAGGTGACCAATGACGTCAGCAACTCGGAGCGCACCTCCGGCCGACCCCATGTCGGTGAATTCACCCTCACCAAATTTATCGATACCTCGACCCCCACCCTCAACGAATACTGCTGTTCCGGCAAACCTATTGCCGAGGCCAAGATCACCCTCGGGCGCAACGCCGCGGAGGGCAGCGGGCAGATTCTGCCGTTTATCGTCTACACCCTGTCCAACGTGGTGCTGTCCAACGTCAGTGTCAGCGGCGGAACGGGGGGCAAGCCGGTGGAAACGCTGTCGCTCAACTTCACTAAAATCAAATGGGAGTTGACCGCCCAGAAGGACGACGGCACCAAGGAGGGCACCGCCGCGTCTACCTGGGATATGGCCGCCAACAAGGTCGTCAAGTAACAGGTGGCTGCTCCCCGGCAGCGCGCCCGGGCACCGCTGCTCGAGCGCCTGGCCGCACAGAACGAGAACGAGGTTGGGCAGGCGCGGAGCTTCGATCGCCAGGCACTTGGCGAGTCGGTGCGTCAAGAGCTGTTGCGTCTGCTCAACACCCGGCGCTCGGTGCGGCCATTACTCAAACAGGCGACGGTCATCGATTACGGTATTGCCGACTGGAGCGGTCTGTATGCCGATCGCAGCGACGACCGTCTCAAATTGGCCAGGGACATTCGCTTGGCCATCAATCATTTCGAGCCGCGTTTGCAACTGACCGAAGTGGATGTGCAGCCACTGGATGGCAGTCGTCATGCCTTACAGGTGCGCATTGCCGGGCAGCTGCGCGGCAGTGAGGTCTGGCCTGTGGTGTTTGTCATGGATATGGCCAACGGAGTGGTGCATGAGCGACTCGATTGACGAGCAACTGCTGGATTACTACCAGCGCGAGCTGACCTGGTTGCGTCAGGCCGGTGCCGGGTTCGCCGAGCGTTACCCGAAGATCGCCAGCCGCTTGGAGCTCTCTGCCGGCGAATGCCCGGATCCCCATGTCGAGCGCCTGCTGGAGGGCTTTTCACTGCTCTCCGCACGGCTGCAACGGCGCCTGGATGACGGCTATGCCGAGTTCAGTGATGCACTGTTGGAACAACTCTACCCACTGGCTTTACGCCCGTTGCCATCGTGCGCCATCGCTCGCTTCGAGCCGGACCCGAGTAAGGGCAATATCAGCGAAGGCTATGCCTTGCCCCGCGACACCCCGCTGTTCGTGACCACCGCCAGCGGCGACAGCGTGCATTTTCGCAGCACCGCCCCCGTTACCCTGTGGCCCCTTGAAGTGGTCGATGCGGTCCTGCTCGACACCGAGGAAACCCAGGCCCTGACCGGGGCCCCACAGGCTCGCTCGGCTTTGCGCTTGAGCTTGCGCTGCCTGGCCGAGGAGCCCTGGAGCGCCTTGCCGATTCGCACCCTGCGGATCCATCTGGCCGGCTCGCCAGTCACCGCCGCCGCGCTCTACGATTTGCTGTGCGGTAACGCGTTACACACCCTTTGCGGTCTGCCCGGTCTTCAGCCCCGCGCCATTGCCGGCTGCCCGGAGCCGGTTGGCTTCAACCCAGAGGAAGCCTTGCTCCCGGATGAGGATGGCCTGCACCCTGGCCTGCGTCTGCTGGCTGAGTATTTCGCCTGCCCGGAAAAGTTCGCCTTCTTCGATATTCCGCTGACGATTCCGAGCGATGCCGGCGAGTTGCTCGACATCTATATTCTGTTCGACCGGGTACCCAGCGCGCGGGTCAGCCTGCGTCCGGAAGACATCGCCCTGGGCTGCGCCCCGGTGATCAACCTGTTTCCGCGCACCTCCGAGCCGCTACGCCCCGACGGTACCCGCAGCGAGTATCGGCTGATCGCCGACAGCTACCGTGAGAACAGCGTGGAGATCCACAGCATTCGCAATCTGCGCGCCGGCACCGGCCAGCGCGCCCAGTGGATCTCGCCTTATTACGCCTGCCAGCACGGAGTGGGCGCCGGTCGCCTGTTCTGGCATGCCCGGCGGATCTCCGGGCGTAATCCGGGCCGACACGGTACCGACATGCTGCTTAGCCTGGTGGATACCCACTTCAACCAGACAGTGGACATCCCCGACTACAGCCTTACCGCCGAGCTGCTATGCACCAGCCGGCACCTGGCGGAAACCCTTCCGGCGGGCACCCGCCTGGATTTCGAACGGCCGGGGCCGGTCATGCGGGTCAGCCTGCTGCGTTCGCCCCATGCGCAATCGATGCCTGCACTCGGTGGTGCCTCGCGCTGGCGCCTGGTCTCGCAGTTAACCCTCAATCACCTGTCTTTGGTCGAGGGTGAACAGGCCCTGGCCGCCCTCAAGGAAATGCTGACGTTGCATAACCTGCGCGATGAGGCCGCCGCGCGCCGACAGATTGAGGGGCTGCTTGGGGTCGCTAGCGTACGCATCGTTGAGCGCGCCGGCAGCGATGCCTGGCGCGGTTGGCGCAATGGTCTGGAAGTACGCGTCAGCCTGGACCCGCAGCATTTCGTGGGTGCCAGTCCCTTGTTGTTTTCCGGCGTGCTGGCACAGTTTTTCTCGCTCTACGCCAATACCAACCGCTTCGTGCGCACTGTGTTGCTGCTCGGCGATAAGGAGATCAAGACATGGCGGCCACAGGTCGGCGAACCCCTGTCCCTGTAGGCGAGCGCCTGCGCGATGAGCCGCAGGTCTTCGAGTTGCTGCAGGCGCTGCTGCTGCTCGAACGCGCGCAACCGCATGCCACTCCGCTGGGGCAGGGCATCGACCCGCGCCGCGAGGCCGTGCGTCTGCGCGGTCCGCTGACCCCAGTGTTCTCCGCCAGCCAGGTGGCGCAGCTGGAATTCCCCGGACATGCTCAACCGTTGCTGAGTACGCCGGTGTTTGGCCTCGGCGGGCCGGACGGGCCACTGCCCTACGCTTATCAGGAGTGGCTGCAGCAGCGTGCGCGCCTCAAGGATCATGGGCCGGCGGAGTTTCTCGACCTGTTCCAGCACCGCCTGTTGTCGCTGCTCTATCGCATTCTGCGCAAGTATCGGGTGGCCATAGGTTTCGTGCCGCCCCAAGCCAGCCCGGTACAGGATCAACTGCGCGCCCTGACCGGCTTGCTGCCGCGCTCGCTGCAAGGGCGTCAGGCGATTCCCGATGGTTTGATTGTCGCGCGAACCGCGCTATTCGCCGGGGCGCGGCGTTCTCTCGCCGGTTTCGAAAGTATCGTCCGTCATCACTTCGCCGTGAGCGTGCGTCTCGAACAGTTCCAGGGCGCCTGGCGCGAGATCCCCGCCGCCAGTTGCAGCCACCTGGGCCGCCACGGACGCAACCTGGAGCTGGGCCGTAGTGCGGTCGCCGGCAAGCGGGTATGGGACGAGCATGCGGGCATCCGCATCGTGCTCGGCCCCTTGAATGGCCAGCGCTATCCCGGTTTTCTACCGGACGGCGCGGCCCATCGGCAATTGGCGGCGCTGGCTGCCTTCTATTTCGGCCCCGATCTGGACTGTGCGCTGCGTTTGCTGGTCAGTGAAACCCCAGCGTTGACTTTGACTCGCCAGGCGCCGCCGCGGGCCGCCTGGAATAGTTGGCTGGAGCGCCAGCCTAAGGCGCAGCTGCGCCATATCAATACTCGGCTGACTGTAGCGGGGAGTGCTTGATATGGATCTCGGTACGCTGGTCACCCGCCTCAATGCGGATTGTCGCAACGCCCTGGAGCGCGCCGCACAACGTTGCATGCAGCGCAGCCACCACTATGTGGAAGTCGAGCATCTGCTGTTGGAGCTGCTCGACATCGAAGGAGGCGATCTGGCCTGTCTGCTGCCGCGTTTCGGCTTGGAACGCGATGCGCTGAGCGCCGAAATCAACCTGGCACTGGAGCTGTTCAAGGGTGGCAGCACCCGCACTCCGGCTCTCGCACGGCACACCGTGGCCCTGCTGGAAGACGCGGTGTTACAGGCCAGCGTGCAGAATCTGGCCAGCGTGCGCTCCGGGCTCCTGCTGCTGGCCTTGCTCGAACGCGATGAACGCCGTGCCCAGTTGCTCAACAGCGCCTCCTCGCTGTTGCGCATTCCCCGGGAAACCCTGCGGGCCAACCTGCAGGAATGGACAGTCGAATCCCGCGAGGCCGGAGCCCTGGGCACGGCCAAGCGAACCAAGGGCAGCAACGCCAGCGCGGAGCCTTCGCTGCTCGAACAATTTACCCAGGATTTGACCGCCGACGCGCGCGCTGGCCGCATCGACCCCATCGTCGGCCGCGACGGCGAGATTCGCCAGAGCATCGATATCCTCCTGCGGCGCCGACAGAACAACCCGATCCTGGTCGGCGCCCCGGGCGTCGGCAAGACCGCGGTGGTCGAGGGCCTGGCCCTGCGCATCGCCGCTGGCGATGTGCCGCCGCCGCTGAAGGAGGTCAGCCTGCGGGTGCTCGACCTCGGTCTGTTGCAAGCCGGTGCCGGGGTCAAAGGCGAGTTCGAACAACGGCTGAAAGGCGTGATCGACGGCGTACGCACCTCCGCTAAGCCGGTCATTCTGTTTATCGACGAGGCGCATACCCTGGTCGGCGCCGGTGCTGCCGAAGGCCAGAGCGACGCCGCCAACTTGCTCAAACCGGCCCTGGCCCGTGGTGAATTGCGCACCATCGCCGCCACCACCTGGCTGGAGTACAAGAAGTACTTCGAGAAGGATCCCGCCTTGGCTCGACGCTTCCAACTGGTGCAGGTCGAGGAGCCGGACGAGGCCACCGCCGTTGACATGCTCCGCGGCGTGGCCGCCAAGCTCGAACAACACCACGGCGTGCAGGTACTGGATGCAGCCATTCACGATGCAGTGAAACTCTCCCATCGCTATATCCCCGGCCGCCAGCTGCCGGACAAGGCTATCAGCGTGCTGGACACCGCCTGCGCCCGCGTTGCCTTGGCCCAGCACGACGTGCCGCCGCCCCTGGAGAGCCTGCGTCATCGCCAGCTCGCCCTGCAGGACGAACTCGACCGGCTGAAGCGCGAACAGGTCACCGGCCTCGACCACGGTACGCGCATCGGAGAGCTGGCAAGCGAAGCCGTCGAGGCCCTGAAGAGCATTCGCGAACTGGAGCAGCGCTGGGGCGAGGAACGCGAGGCGGTGCGCGAACTGCTGCAGACCCGCCGTGAACTACTGGCTCTCAGCGACAGCCTCGACCCCAGCAAGCTCGACGAAGAACTGGACGGGCGTATCGACCACCTGGCTGCCGAACTGCTGCGCCTGGAAAGCGGCTTGGACGCCATTCGCGAAGACGATCCGCTGGTGCCCGAACAGGTCGACTCGAAGACCGTCGCCGCGGTGATCGCCGGCTGGACCGGTATCCCGCTGGGCAAAATGCTCGCCGATGAAGCCCATGCCCTGCGCACCCTCGGCCAGCGCATGAGCCAACGGGTGATGGGCCAGCACAGCGCCCTGCAGGCCATCGCCCAGCGCATCCAGGCCTACCGCGCCGGGCTTACCGATCCGGCCAAGCCGGTTGGGGTATTTCTCCTGCTCGGCCCCACCGGCGTCGGCAAGACCGAAACCGCCTACGCCCTGGCCGATGCCCTGTACGGCGGCGAGCGCAACCTGATCAGCATCAACCTCTCCGAATACCAGGAAGCCCACACCGTCAGCCAGCTCAAGGGCGCGCCACCCGGCTATGTCGGTTACGGCAGCGGCGGGGTGCTTACCGAAGCGGTGCGGCGCAAACCCTATTCGGTGGTGTTGCTCGACGAAATAGAAAAAGCCCACCCCGATGTGCTGGAGGCCTTCTACAACGTGTTCGACAAGGGCGTGATGGAGGACGGCACCGGCTTGGTGGTGGACTTCAAGAACACCGTGATGCTCGCCACCAGCAACGTCGGCGCCGAGTTGATCCTCGACACCCCGGCCGCACAGATCGGCAGCGACGCCTTCAATGCCTTGCTGCGCCAGGTGCTGTTGCACAACTTCCGCCCGGCCTTTCTCGCCCGCATGACTGTGGTGCCCTACCAGGATCTGGATGACTCGACCCTGGAAAACATAGTCCGCGCCAAGCTGGAAAAACTGCAAGGCCGCTACAAGGCCGCCACCGGCAAGACCTTCGAGTTCGAGCCGGGTCTGGTCAAGGCGGTATTGGCCAAGTGCAGCTCGGCGGGGGTGCGGGATATCGAAAATGTGCTGATGGCAGAAGTGGCGGGCAAGTTGGCTGAATGGGTGTTGGAGTAAATGTAGTTTGCCTCGCCCATCCCTTTTTCAATGGAATGGTAACCATCTAACTGGAGACTCACAACATGCCGAGAAGCACACAACATGCGTTGATTACCTGGATTCCAGGTTCCGAGGATGGAAGGCGCGAGGCGCGGAATCTACATAGAAAATTCCAAAGTTATTCCGTGTTAAAGGCTCCTGATAGATTGCTGCCTGGTGAGGCATCCGAATACATGTCACTCATAGCAGTCGGGCATCGAGGAGAGTTTGTCTCGGACCTTTTTGCATCGTTGGTAACCTATTTGTCCATATCCCGTGTCGGCTGGGTTGTGCTAGCAATGTGCAATTCATCCAATAAGAAATACTTCGGGCCTCTTTCCGAACATAACGAGCAACATTCTCCTGCGCAGGCATTAGCGAATAGGCTGGGCGTAAAGGTATCTGGAACGAAGCGGGACTTGCTTTTTCACGAGGTCGGTCAGGGGCTGGCCTTTGCATTGACACTTGGCGAAATCCTAATTCGGAGCAACCCAATCTCCGGAGAAGACCTGTGGTTTGACTGCGAAAAGCAGAGTGCCGTTGAGGAGCTGACTGATGCGTTCGCGAGCCTGTAGGGATCCCTAAAGTGGTCTTCCAATGACCCGCCCTACCGACACTACCACCAGCCTTTCTCTGGTCGCTTCAGCAGTCACTGCTGTATCCGGAGCGTCTCGCTGGCGAGGAGACGCTGGTCCTGTAGCCTGACGCTGAGCGGCTACGGGACCAGCGTTCTGTCTATCACCGGAAAAGGGGACTTATTTATTGGATATCGCTAAGTTGCTGCCTACTGATCGAGGTCTTTGATGCCCCGCCCCACCGACACCAGCACCAGTCTCTCCCTCAGCGCTTCGGCTCTGACTGATCTGTACCCGGAAAATTTATCCGGCGAGGAGGCGTTGAACAGTCTCGGTAGTCTGACGCTGAGCGGCAACAGCAGCACGGCCTTGACCTTGGACAGTGCGGTGGCCACGCACCTGACCGCGACTCTGCATAACGACGACAAGCAGCGTCCGCTTGATGCCCTCTGCGCGGAGATTCGTCAGCTACCCGGCGATGCTACGGCAGAGCGCTATAGCCTGCTACTGCGCCCCTGGCTGTGGTGGCTGACCCTGGCCAGCAACAACCGGGTGTTCCAGAACCTCGCGACCAGCGACATCGTTACCAGCATCTTCGACGAGCATGGTTTCAGCGACTATGAACTGAAACTGACCGCTAGCTACACGCCGCGTGAGTATTGCGTGCAATACGGCGAGAGCGATTTTGCCTTCGTTTCGCGGCTGCTGGAGGAGGAGGGCATTTTCTGGTTCTTCACCCATGCCGAGGGGGCCCACACCCTCGTATTAGGGGACAGTAACGACGCCTTCCCGCCCTGTCCGAACGCAACTACCATCGCCTACCTTGGACAGCAGTTGGGCGAGCGCGAGCTACATGGTATTCGTTCCGGGCAGATCTGCCGGCAGGCGGTTTCCGGGGTCTATCGCGCCACCGACTACGAATTCACCACGCCGACCACCGCGCTCTACGGCCAGGCCGAGGCGGCCGCCGGGCCGCTGTCGGTCTACGAACATCCCGGTGGCTATACCGCCAAGGCCCGTGGCGATGCCTTGGGCAAGCAGCGGGTGGATGCGTTGCGTAGCGAGGAAAGCCGCTTTATTGGCGAAAGCGACTGCCGCTGGCTAGTGCCGGGCCATAGTTTCACCCTCAGTGGGCACGACGACGATGCAGCGAATATCGAGTGGGTAGTAACCCGGGTCAGCCACGAAGTCTGCCACGTGCATTACCGCAACCGTTTCGAGGCAATCCCTAAAAGCACCACCTACCGACCGCCGCGCACTACTCCGAAGCCGCGTATGCATACCCAGACCGCGATAGTAGTGGGCAAGGCTGGCGAGGAGATCTGGACCGATGAATATGGCCGGATCAAGCTGCAGTTCCCCTGGGACCGCGATGGCAAGAACGATGAGAGCAGTTCCTGTTGGGTGCGGGTGGTGCTGCCCTGGAGCGGCAAAGGCTTCGGCATGCAGTTCATCCCGCGCATTGGTCAGGAAGTGATAGTGACCTTCATCGACGGCGATCCGGATCGTCCATTGGTCACCGGCTGCGTGTACAACGGCGACAACAATCTGCCCTACGAACTGCCGGCCAATCAGACCCAGTCGGGAATCAAGACCAATTCCAGCAAGGGAGGCGGCGGTTTCAACGAGTTGCGTTTCGAGGACAAGAAGGACAGCGAGGAGGTCTTCCTGCAGGCGCAGAAAGATATGACAGTCAATGTGCTCAACGACGTCACCAGCACCATTGGCCATGACGAAACCCTGACGGTGCAGAACGCCCGCACTCGTACGGTAAAGGAGGGTGACGAAACCATCACCCTGGAAAAGGGCAAGCGCAGCGTCACCATCCAGACGGGAAGCGACACCCTCGACGTGAAAGATACGCGCACCCTGAAGGTCGGTGGCGACCAGACCCACAGCACCGGTGGCAACTTCAGCCATAAGGTCACCGGCAATTACGAACTGACTGTGGACGGCAACCTGACCATCAAGGTCAACGGCACCTTGACCCTGCAAAGCGGCGGCGATTTTACGGCCAAGAGCGACGCCAACCTGACGGCTCAAGCCGGTACTGCCCTGACCAACAAGGCTGGCACCGCCCTGACCAATCAGGCCGGCACTACTCTGGACAACAAGGCCGGCACCACCCTGACCAACAACGGTGGCATCAGCCTGATCAACAAGGCCAGTGCCGATCAGACGGTGGACGGTGGCGGCATGCTGACCATCAAAGGCGGCCTGGTGCAGGTGAACTGAATGGCGACTCAACCCATGGCGGAACGGCAGGCACGGCGGTGACAGGGAAAACCGGCAAAATCAATCTGCGCCGTGGCGACCAGCAGTTGCGCGGCAACCTGCAGGACGGTGCGCTGGACGGCCCCCTGCGTATCGACGAGAACGGTCGGCCGCAGGCCAGCCTGAGCTATCGCCAGGGCGTGCTGCACGGACCTTTCGTGCTGCTGCATGCAAACGGTAAACCGGCGGCCCGGCTGGCCTTTGAAAATGGCAAGCTGCATGGACTAGCGACCTACTATGCACCGGATGGCGGCCTGCAACGTGAAGCCCATTACCGTATGGGTCTGCTACACGGCGAGGTCAAAACCTTCTTCGCCGATGGCAGCCTGGCCGAGTTGCAGTACTACCACGCCGGTCAGCTGCATGGCTTGCAGCAGCGCTTTCATCCCGACGCCAAGCTGGCCTGGCGCCAGAGCTACCAGCAAGGGCAAGTAGCAGAGGCGCAGCAGCGCTTCCATAGCGATGGCCGGCCACTGGATGAGCAGGGCCAGCCAATCTCACGCTTGGTCTGGTGGTGGCGTAGCCTAACCCAGGCCCCCGAGGCCTAAGCTGCTACTTGTCTAGCGCTGCGAGGACTAGTGCTTATGACGCGCTATAGATCGCGATGGCTATCGCCGTGCTTAGCGTACAACCGGTGCTGGCCGCCGTGATCAGGGAATCAGCATCTGCACCTGGCCGGGGTAGGTAATGCTGATCACCCCGGCGTAACTACACATCAGGGTGCAGTTGGCATCCAGCGCTGGCATCTTGCCGATCAGTACGGTGGGCGCGCCGGGTATCCAGGGGCTGGCGGTGGCGGGGATGCACGGCATGGGCGTCAGTACCCCCAGGGCTGCGGCGGTTGCTGCTGCCACCGTGGGGTTGGCTGGGCTCTGGCACATGCCAAAGGTAGTGACGTTGACCAGCGGGATGTAATCCATGATGTTCGCCGCCGGCATGCCGGCGACCATGGTGCAGTTGGTCGGCAGTACGTTGAGCACCGCCGGGGCAACACCAAAACTGCATTGCAAGGTGGCGCCAGAGCAAACTTGCGGACAGCCCATGCTTCTCTCCTTGGCAAACAACAAAGATCTGATGGAGAAGCCTAGTCCTGCTGGCGTAACGCCGCCGATAAAATCCAGCGTCGAGCATAATGCTCGGCGGCACTCTTTGCCCAACCGCTCCCGGATCGCGCCATCACAGCGTGGGCAACTGGCCATCTACCGCGGAAGGCCCCCCGTATTTACTGGATATCAGGCACAAAAAAGACGTCCGTGGACGTCTTTAGATGTTGAATTGGTGGAGCCGGGGGGATCCGACCTAACTCGTCGAATCGAGCCGCTTCCATCGAGTGGTTCAAGCCGGCACTTGGCGCAGGCCTTGTGTTGTCTGGCTTTCTCAGTACTCAAACATAGGCGGATTTTTTCGAGCGTCAAGGGCGTAACAAAATAGACTGCTGTTTCAGGGTAACCGTGTTGCGGTGGAGTGGGAGCACACTAGCGTGGGTTCCAGTTCAAATCCCTGATTAGGAGTTGAACAGGCGTCCTTAAATTTCAGGGTTAGCTTTTGAGGTTGGACAACGATCACTACGACGTTACATGCTGTGACCGAATGCGCGCTAAATGTCGCCGGGAAAGCGAGGGTTGTAGCTCGTCGAGGTTACACAGCTGTGTTTATTGCTCAAGAAATTAGCAGAGGAAGTTGAAAATCCTGGTCAGTATTTGATCGGCAGAACAGCCTCTACTTGGCCAGTTTTTGGTCAGTGATAACACGTAAGGCGCTCACTGTTCGTGTGTTTATTTGAGGTTGGTCTCGGTTTTGTGGAAGGACGTGGCTATGTTGTTTTGTTGGGTGCATATTTTTCTGTTTAAGGGAACTGTCGAGTAGAGGGTGTACATCAAAAAATGTTGCTCCATGAAGCGGGTGCGCTGTGAGAGCATGCGCTTCTATGTTCTAGGCAAAGGTCAGCAGTTTTGCGAGCCCCAAGATTCGATTCACTGAATTCCGCGCAGCCAGTGAGTAGGAGCAAAAGACAAAAAGTGGTGTTTGTTATTGTTTTCATTAGGTAGCTCATTTTTTTGTTATTGGTGGGCTAATAATTCACTATGAATTTATACGTCGCCTTTCCTCAAGGGTCAACAGCGATCTCCGCCGCTCGTCGCATTTTCGACGGTGGAGGGGGTGGCCAACGAATCCTCTTATGAATTAGTCCTTCGAATTTATACGTGCCCAGTGTGAGTAAAGTTAGATTATTTGCTCACGGATTAGCTTGTTGTTCGAACCGATACTACCCCTTAGGACGGCAACCAATGCCAATGGACGGGGGCTTTTCGCTATGGTGAGCATCAGTGTACGTTTGGTTTTTGGTAACAGTTTTGCGCAGCGTTTAGCTGTAGTCTTGACTGCTTTCTGTGTGCCATGGATTCGCGCTGCAAGTATTAGCGCAAGGACGGTGTCTTGATGCTTCATTGTGCAGCTAACCTTCGGCTTGTTGGTGTGCGAACTAATAAGGACGTAATGATTGTTTGAAGTGAAACTATAATGTCGTCTAGTACGGTGTTACCGTCTGTGCTGACCAAAAAGGCGGCTTCGTTGAGCATGGCAAGCAATAAGGTCTCCGACGCTTTAAACCGTATAGGGTTGAATGCGTTTTGTTGAATGCCCTGTTGGATGATGTTTGACAGGATGTCCGCCTGCATATTGCGAATGGCTAGCGTCTCCCCCTGCTGCTCGGGGCTTAGGTTTCTAAACTCTAACTGGGTGATGGAACGACGGTGTGCATGTTTAACGTTGAAATCGATATGAGTGCGGATATAGGCAAGCAGTTGCTCTGCTGGCTTCATGTTACTCCGCACGCTCGCCTCAATCGCATCAAGTAAATCGGTCTCATGTTCATCTATCAATTCAAACAATAAGTCTTGTTTGCTTGCGATGTGGTTGTAGAGCGATCCTGCCTGGATGCCCAATGCGCTTGCTAGCTTTCTGAGGCTGACGCTCTGATAGCCCTGTTCGGCGAACAGCGTCAGCGCAATGTTCCGCACTTGTAAGTGCGGTTCAGCAAAACTAGGCGTAGCTTTTTTCATCGGCATATTGCTGGGCGTCATGAAGGTGTCCATCACGTAGTCTTAGGTGGGCAAGCCAGTTGAAGGTTGCGCTTAGGTCCTTTACAGCTGGCCGACCCTTTAAGGCTTACTACCTGGAAAGGGCCAGAGCTACACCCTGGCCGCCGCCAATGCACAGAGTGGCAAGGCCTTTTTTGGCATCGCGGCGAATCATTTCGTGGAGCAGGCTGACTAATACCCGGCAACCGGATGCACCAATCGGATGGCCGAGGGCGATAGCGCCGCCGTTGACGTTGACCTTGTCGATATCCCAACCCAGTTCTTTGCCGACCGAAAGGGCCTGGGCGGCGAAGGCTTCGTTGGCTTCGATCAGATCGAGGTCGGCCAGATTCCAGCCGGCTTTCTCCAAGCATTTAATACTCGCCGGTACCGGACCGATGCCCATGATTTGCGGATCTACACCGGCACTGGCGTAGCTTTGGATGGTGGCCAGCACGGGTAGGCCGAGCGCCTTGGCCTTGGTGGCACTCATCAACAACACCGCGGCGGCGCCATCATTGATGGTCGAAGCGTTGCCGGCTGTGACGCTGCCGTCTTTCTTGAAGGCGGGTTTGAGCGTGGCCAGCGACTCAGCAGATGTCTGCGTGCGAGGCTGCTCGTCTGTGGCAAACAGCAGTGGCTCGCCTTTGCGCTGTGGGATCGCCACGGGGGTTATCTCATCGCTGAAGCGGCCGGCTTCGATGGCTGCGCAGGCCAGACGCTGGGAGCGGGCGGCGTAGTTGTCCTGCTCTGCACGGGTCAGCTTGTAGCAGTCGACCAGGTTTTCCGCGGTTATGCCCATGTGGTAGCCGTTGAAGGCATCGATCAGGCCGTCCTGCAGCAGTGAGTCGGCCAATTGAGCGTGGCCCATGCGCAGGCCGGTACGGGCTTTGGCCAGGACATAGGGCGCCAGGCTCATGTTTTCCATGCCGCCGGCGATGATCACGTCAGCGTCGCCACAGCGGATCGCCTGGGCAGCCATGCTCACGGTCTTCAGGCCCGAACCGCAGAGTTTGTTGATAGTCAGGGCGGGCACGCTGTGCGGTAATCCGGCATTGATCGCCGATTGCCGTGCCGGGTTCTGCCCACATCCAGCGGTTAGAACCTGGCCGAGGATAACCTCATCGACGTTAGCCGGGTCCAGGCCGGTTTGCTGGAGCAGGGCGCGAATGACGATGCTGCCCAGCTCGACGGCGCTGATATTAGCCAAGCCGCCTTGGAAGGCGCCTATGGCGGTTCGGGTTGCAGCTACGATGACTACGTCTTGCATGATTTGCTCCAGATAAAAGGCGTGGCGCAATTCCGCTCACAGTGTGTGCGCCACGTTCTGCTAGTCAGCAGATAAATCGCGCCAGTTGGGCTGGGGATGACCGTTGCGAGCTCGCTCTATCATCATGAGATGAGTACTCGGCAGCCGGTCGCTGCTTGAAGCTCCTCGAGGCTGATGCCTGCGATCAGGTTCATGACGCCGCGCATGGTTAGTTCATCTCACGGGCGAGCTCAGAATTGCTGTAGATCCCAGGCATGCTTATTTGTGTACGACCTTTACGTTAACGTTCATGCGCATTCACCGCTTTTAACCACAGGTGCATCACCTGGCGGTTAAGTACTCAGGCGTTTTGTTGCAACGCGCTGATCTGCGCGGGACCTTCGAGAAGGTCCCGCGACCAATCAAAGCAGGGCTGCGTGGATGCGTACCGGTTTGTCGGCAAGGCCGGCATCGTGGAACTGATCGCCATTGCGCCATTGTTCGAGGAGCTGGCTCTTCTGCTGCTCGGCGTGTGCCAGGTAGCGCTCCTTGACCGGGCCATACCCGCGTACGGCATCTGGCAGGCTGGCCAGCTTCACTGCGGTCTCGAGCTTTTGCGGGCTGAGGTCCATTAGCAGTTGGTCGAGGATCTGTTCGTAGCTGTCTAACCACTCGCGTTCGACTTTGCGTTCGTGGGTATAGCCGAACGGGTCCAGCCAGGTGTTACGCAGGAATTTCATTTTGGCCAGCAGCTTGAACCCCTTGAGCATCCATGGGCCGAAGCTGCGCTTGGCCGGCTCGACGCCTGGGGCGGCTTTGTTCAGCAGAGGTGGCGCCAGGTGGAAGCTCAGGCTGTAGTCACCCTCGAAAGTCGCTTCGATTTTCTTGAGGAACTCGCCATTGGTGAACAGGCGCGCCACTTCGTACTCGTCCTTGATGGCCAGGACTTTGAAGTAGTAGCGTGCCACCGCCTCGGTGAGCGGGCCCGGCTGGCCGGACAGGGCACATTCCGCTGCGCTGAATTGCTCGACACGATCCTGATAACGCTTGGCCAGGATTGCATCTTGGTACTCGGTGAGGAAGTCGCCACGTCGGGCAATGCTTTCCTCCAGGCTCTGCGCCAGTTGGCGGTCGCGGCTCTGGACTTTGTTGGCCTCAAGTTTGCGCTGTACTCGTGGCAGATCGACGGCTGCGCGGCGCCCCCAGGCGAAGGCCGAGCGGTTGAACTCGACCGCAGTGCCATTTAGCTCTATGGCTTGCAGCAGGGCGTCTTCGCCCACCGGCAGCCAGCCTTGCTGGTAGGCAAAACCGAGCATGAAGGTGTTGGTGGCGATAGAGTCGCCCATCAGTGCGGTGGCGATCTGGCTGGCGTCGATGAAGTTGGCCTGACCATCGCCGACCGTTTCGCGGATTTGCGCGGCCATGTCCTGGGTACGGAACTTGGGATCGGGGTTGGCTTGCAGATCGCCGCTTTCCGCCTGCTTGGCGAAGGTCCGCACGAATGCGCTGGTGATGCTTTCTTCGCTGTTGACCAGTGCATGGGTGACGCCCTGACGCAACTTGGCCAGGGTTTCACTATTGGCACTGACCACCAGGTCGCAGCCGAGCAACAGGCTGGTTTCGCCCTCGGCGATGCGCGGCGCGAACAATTGCTCCTGACGTGCGGCGATACGGATGTGCGACCACACCGCGCCGCCTTTTTGCGCCATGCCGGCCATGTCCAGGTTGAGTGCGCCCTTGCCTTCGATAAAGGCGGCCATGCCTAGCAGGGCACCGATGGTCACCACGCCGGTACCGCCGACACCGGTAACCAGGATGCTATAGGGCTCATCCAGGCTGAGCGGCGCGGGTTGCGGCAGGTCCCAGCGCTCTTCGCTGTTCTCGGCCAGAGCCTTGGGCTTGCGCAGCTTGCCGCCCTCGACGGTGACGAAGCTCGGGCAGAAACCGGACAGGCAGGTGAAGTCCTTGTTGCAGGAGGACTGGTCGATTTCGCGCTTGCGCCCAAACTCGGTTTCTACCGCGACCACCGACATGCAGTTGGATTTGCTGCTGCAATCGCCGCACCCCTCGCACACGGCCTCGTTGATCACCACGCGGCGTGCCGGGTCTGGGAACTTGCCACGCTTGCGCCGGCGACGCTTCTCGGCGGCGCAGGTCTGGTCGTAGATCAGTGCCGAGACACCAGGGAACTCGCGCAGCTCTGTCTGACACTCTTCCATCCGCTCGCGGGCATATACCGGCACGCCTTCGGCAAGGTCCTTGATGCCGCGGTATTTGTCTGGATCCTCGCTGACTACGAGGATGCGCTGTACACCCTCGGCAGCCAGTTGGCGGCTGATCTGCGCCACACTCAAGGTGCCGTCTACCGGTTGGCCACCGGTCATGGCGACTGCATCGTTATAGAGAATCTTGTAGGTGATCCGCGACTTGGCTGCTACCGCCGCCCGGATTGCCAGCAGGCCGGAATGGAAGTAGGTGCCGTCACCGAGGTTGGCGAATACATGCTGAGTTTCGGTGAACGGAGCCTGGCCGATCCAGGCCACGCCTTCGCCGCCCATTTGGCTGAAGGTCTGGGTCTGCGGATAGATCCAGGCAGCCATGTAATGGCAGCCAATACCGGCAAGCGCGCGGCTGCCTTCGGGGACCTTGGTCGAGGTGTTATGCGGGCAGCCGGAGCAGTAGTGCGGTACCCGATCCATCAGGTTGTTGAAGTGCCCCTTGCATGCCAATTGGGCGTCGAGGACCGCCAGATTCGCCTGTAGTTTAGCGTTCTGTTGCTGGCGCAAAATTCGTCCGGCCAACGCGCGAGCGATCTGGGCCGGGGTCAGTTCACCGATTGCCGGCAGCAGCCAGCCGGTGTGCGGCAGGCTCCATTCGCCTTTGTCATCGAACTTGCCGACGATGTGCGGGCGTACGTCTTCGCGCCAATTGTAGAGTTCTTCCTTTAGCTGGTACTCGATCAGGTGACGTTTCTCCTCGATCACCACGATCTCTTCCAGCCCTTCGGCAAACTGGCGCACACCTTCGGCTTCCAGCGGCCAGATCATGCCGACCTTGTACACGCGCAGACCGAGTTGCTGTGCCATCGCCTCATCAATACCGAGAATCTTCAGCGCCTGGCAGACGTCGAGGTACGACTTGCCGGAGGTAATGATGCCGATGCGCGCCTTGGGCGAGTCGAGCACGATGCGGTCGAGGCGGTTGGCCTTGGCATACGCCAGTGCGGCATACAGTTTGTGCTCAAGCAGGCGTTGTTCCTGCGCCAGGGGAGGATCAGGCCAGCGGATATTGAGACCGCCCTCGGGTAGCTCGAAGTCGGGGATGATCGGTTGCACGCGATGTGGGTCGAGGTCGACGATGGCCGCACTTTCCACGGTGTCGGCGACTGCCTTGAGTGCAACCCAGCAGCCGGAGTAACGCGACATGGCCCAACCGTGCAGACCGTAATCGAGGTATTCCTGCACGCCGGACGGCGCCAGCACCGGCATCATCACAGCCTTGAAAATGTGCTCGGTCTGATGCGGCAGGGACGAGGAGCGGGCGCCATGGTCGTCACCGGCAATCGCCAGTACACCGCCGAACTTGGACGTACCGGCGGCATTGGCGTGGCGGAATACATCGCCGCAGCGATCCACGCCCGGGCCCTTGCCGTACCACATGCCAAAAACGCCGTCGTACTTGGCGCCTTCGAAGATGTTGACCTGCTGGGTGCCCCATAGCGAGGTGGCGGCAAGGTCTTCGTTGACCCCGGGCTGGAACACCGTGTGGTGCTGCTTGAGGTGATCGCGGGCTTTCCACAGGGCCTGATCGAACGCCCCCAGGGGCGAGCCGCGGTACCCGGAGATAAAGCCTGCTGTATTGAGGCCCGCATCGAGGTCGCGTTGCCGCTGCATCAACGGCAAGCGCACCAGCGCCTGGATGCCGGTCAGCAATACTTTTCCGCTTTGCTGAACGTACTTGTCGTCCAGGGACGGTGACTTGCTCATGGCTAACCTCCAATCTTGTTCTTATCGATACGGCCGCCTCACTCGGAGAGGGACCGCCAAGAAATATGAACAGATTGTCTGTTAGTGTTTATTTATCTGGAAGAGATAAAAATAACTTTCAGGTATCAGATAAACAAATACCTGGCGGGCTTTCCATCAGCAGCTACCGCTCATGCCGTGATGAGGGCGCAATGTCCTTCGGTTAGCCATCCGTTGAGCGATGCGAACATGCCAATAGCGCAGACCCTGCGGCGTGAGCGGCCTGTGTGCCTGTTATCACGCGTGCACCACGCAGCCGCTGTAAGGCGGGCAGTAAGAGCCTGTGTATTTCAGCAATAGCCCTTTGTATTTCAGCAATAGCCCGAATCGTTGTGTCTTCGCATGTCCTCTCGTCTACTCAGTCGGCGGCCCTGCTAGAGGTGATCGCTGCAGCCAACTGCGAATAACAATAACAAGCGAGACGGAGATTTTGATGTCTATTGGCAACCTGAAGCTGACCCGCCTGGCTATTGGCGTAGCCGTCGCCATGACCTGTAGTGGCCTGACCCAGGCAAGAGAGTTCGCTACCGCAAACCCTGATCTGACCCTGCGCTGGGACAATACGCTGCGCTACAACCTGGGGGTTCGGGCCGAAGAGCGCGAACAAGCGCTGGCCAACAATGCGACCTATGATGAGTCCGACTCCAAGTTCGACCGTGGCGATGTGGTAACCAATCGCATCGATGTGATGAGCGAGTTCGAGTTGGCTTACCAGCAGTACCATGGGATTCGCGTCAGCGGCGCCGGCTGGTACGACCAGGCCTACGCCGATACTGATGTCGAGACAAATTCCGGCAATGTCTTCTACCCGGGTGCCTTTCCCGGAGCGAGTACCCCGAGCTACCGGAGCGGTGAGTATTCGGGATTCACCAAGCGCTACCACCGTGGTTTGAGTGGCGAGTTGCTGGATGCGTTCGCCTTTACCCGCTTTAACCTCGGCGATGTGCCGGTCAGTCTGCGTGCGGGTCGACATACCGTGTACTGGGGCAACGGCCTGCTGATTCCCGGTCATGCGGTGTCCTATTCCCAGGCCCCGCTTGACGGACGCAAGGCGGTGAGTAATCCCGGCACCGAAACCCGCGAGATATTCCTACCACTGACCCAGGTGTCGGCTCAGGCTCAGGTCAACGACCGGCTGTCGTTGGCGGCCCAGTATTTCCTCGAGTGGGATACCACCCGTGCGCCAGAAGGCGGCACCTATCTGGCATCCGCCGACGTGGCGCTTGAGGGGCCCGATCAGTTGCCACTGTTTCAGGGGTTTGCCCGCCCGCTGGTCGATCCGTTGACGCCGGGGAACCGCGGCAACTGGGGCGTGATGGGCACTTACAGCCTGGACTTCCTGCACTCGGATATCGGCCTGTACTACCGCGAATACGATGACTACACCCCCTGGGGCCTGCAGGTCGGGGCCAATTTCGCGCGCTATGTGTATGCCGAGAACGTCAAGCTTTATGGCCTGAGTTGGGCCGCCGGTCCGGTGCTCGGGGGCGCGTCGCTGGGCGTGGATTTGTCCTATCGCAAGAACGCCTCGTTGATATCGAAAAACTTTAGTGCCGTGGATAACCAGGGTGCGCGCGGCGACACCGTGCACATGGTGGTCAACACACTGTGGCTGCTCCCGCGCACCGATTACTTCGATACCGGCAGCTTTATCGCCGAACTGGCCTACAGCCATGTGCAGAAAGTCACCGAGCATAAGGAGTTGTTCAAGGGCGAGGGCTATGGCGGTTGCCCCGCCGGTCAGGACAAGGAGTGGGGTTGTGCGACTCGCAACTATGTCGGCGTGGCGTTCAACGTTGCGCCGCAATGGCTTGGCGTGTTCCCGGGGTGGAACGTTTCCGCACCGATGAGCTTCGACTATGGCCTGTCCGGCAACGCGGCCAATGGTGGCGGCAGCGAGGGCAAGTACAGCTACAAGGTGGGCATCAAGGGCACCTTCGACGAGCGCTATGACGTCAGCCTGGCCTATATCGGCTACGGCAGCCAGCGCAAGTACGACGACATCGCCGGCGTTGGTAAGACGGTGGTAGGCGGCACCGGAGACATTGGCCTGTCCGACCGCAACTGGCTTTCGCTGACCTTCGGTACGGCGTTCTGATTCTAGCGCGCAGGTTCGTTGGCGAATCTGCGCTTGACGACATCCTTCTTCGTCCTGCGACTGCTTGGTAGCACTACGCGTGCCTGCCTGCTCGTGCGTGTTGCCCTTGTTTCCAGCGACTACAAAAACAATGACTGGAGGTTCTGATGACTTTAAATACCTATGTGACGGGGCTAGTAGCCGTGCTGTTGGTCGGTTCGGCCGCGGCCGACGACGGTGCCAAGCCCAGTGATCTCGGCGCCAAGCTGACCCGCTTCGGGGCGATTGTCGCTGGCAACGCCGATGGCAACATTCCCGCCTACGATGGCGGTCTCAAGGTGACGGCAGGACTGCAACCCGGTGACGGCTTCTGGCCCAATCCCTTTGCCGATGAAAAGCCGCGTCTGCGCATCGATGCCAGCAATGCCGAGCAGTATGCCAAGCAGTTGTCTGCCGGGCAGATGAAGTTGCTCAAGGACAACCCGCAAAGTTACTTCATGGAGGTCTATCCAACTCACCGCACGGCCGCGTTCCCCGAAGCATTTCTTGCCGCCACTGAACGCAACGCCAGCAACCCGGAATGCAAGTCGTTGAACGAGGGATTGTCGCTTGCCGAGGCCTGTCGCGGTGGCCTGCCGTTCCCGTTGCCCAAGGATGGTCAGCAGGTGATGTGGAACTACATCCTCAACTATCAGGGGGTCAATGGCTGGGACTGGAATCACAGTGCCTATGTGGTCAACCAGGGCCACGTAACGCTGACCAATACCAATCGCGCCACTGGTGAGAAACCTTACTACCAGGTTGACGTGGCGGACCGCGACCCGAGCATCGCCCAGCGTATCTGGTCGCGCATCATTGCCCCGGCACGGACTGCCGGGCAGGCGTCGGGCTACTGGGACTACCTCGATCCGGTGGCAAACGCCCGTTCGGCCTGGAGCTATTCGACCGGCCAACGTCGCGTGCGCAAGGCCCCGGAGTTTGCCTACGACACACCTAACTCGGCATTCGGCGGTGTGTCGTTCTACGACGAAATTTTCCTGTTCTCCGGGAAGATGGACCGCTTCGACTGGAAGCTGCTGGGCAAGCAGGAAATGCTGATTCCCTATAGCAACTATGACCTGAAGTGGAAGTGCGACATGGACAGCAAATTGATGGACAAACACATCAATCCGGCCTGTGAACGTTGGGAGTTGCATCGCGTCTGGGTGGTCGAGGCCACACGCAAGGAAGGCGTGCGTCACGCGCAGAAGACTCGCCGTTACTACATCGATGAGGACACCTACGGCGCGGCGCTGTATGACGCCTGGGACGACAGCGGGGAGATGTTCCGCGCAGGTGCGCAGTACAACATCCAGGCGTATGGCATCCCCAATAACCCACAAAACGATGCCTACTCGCTGTACGACTTCACGCGTCATCAATACGGCATGTTCGGCAACGGCCCGACCCGCTATCGCCAGGCGCCGGTGGCCGAGCGCGAAGCCAACCCGCAAACCATCGCCAGCGGCCAGACCCGCTGATGCCCGCCACTGGCTCGGGCGCAGTCGTTGCGCCCAGGTCTTACCGCAGCAGGAGAGAGCTCATGCATCGTGTTGAAGGAAAGGTTGCACTGATCACCGGTGCTGCCAGCGGCATCGGCCGTGCCGCCGCGCAAATGTTCGCCGCCCAGGGCGCGCATGTAGTGGTCACCGATCTCTATGGCGACGCCGCGCAGCGGGTGGCCCAGGACATTGTCGAGAGCGGTGGTAGCGCCATCGGGTTGAAGGTCGATGTCGGCGTCGAGGCCGACCTGCAGCAGATGGTCGATACGGCAGTAGAGACCTTCGGTCGTTTGGATGTGCTGTTTAACAATGCGGTCAACAAGAACCCGGAAACCGCGCGCGACGTGGATTTCCTTAACTTCAATCAGGACCTGTTCCACGCCAACATGCGGGTCAACGTGCTCGGCGGCGTGCTGGCGTGCAAGTACGCATTGCCGCATATGCTGGGGCAGGGCGACGGTTCGATCATCTTCACCTCCTCGACCAGCTCGATTGCCGGTGAAGTCGCGCAGTTCAGCTACGGCGCGTCGAAGGCGGCCCTGAACTGGTATGTGCAGAGCATCGCCGCCACCTTCGGCAAGCGCGGTGTGCGCTGCAACGCCATCCTGCCCGGCGTGATACGCACGGCTGCACTGGAGGGCTGGGCCAACGAGCAGATGACCCAGGCCTTTCTCGATATCCAGAACGTACCACGTCTCGGCGAGCCGGAAGATATCGCCAGCATGGCGCTGTTCCTCGCGTCCGACGAATCACGCTACGTCAACGGTGCGTTGCTGCGCGTCGATGGCGGCATGAGTTGCGGCACGCCAATGGTGCCAGTAGTACGCGCCTATCTATAAACCATGGCGCGTGCCTGGTGGCCGCGCCGAACGACGCTGGGGAGTTTGCCATGGGCATGCAACAAGAAAACCTTATTCGCGAATTTTGCGCCGCCTGGGGCGATGGCAGTGCCTCGACCCGCCCACAGATCAACAAGATCCTCGCCATGATGAGCGAAGACGCCGTATGGCAACTGTGGGTGCCGGGAGGCCCGATCATTCGTGGTCAGGCCGCGCTGCGTCAGGAGATCGAGCGGCAGATGAGTTACGTAACCCACAACAAATGCAAGATCCGCAACATCGTTTCCAGCGACACCCTGGTGATGACCGAGCGCGACGACTACGCGGTATCCCGGGGCTTGCCGATGCCGCATTCGATGGTGGCTGTCTACGAGCTGGATGAGCAGGGACTGATCAAGGCCTGGCGCGAGTACCTGGACACCGCCGACCTGGCGAAGAAGAAGGGCGTGCCGATCGAGCAGGTTGGCGGCCCGAGTCTGAGCAAGGCCGTCGGCTGAACGCGTGCCCGTATGCGGTGCGGTAGATTTTGGGGGGAGATGTAGATGCAAACGCAAGAAGATCAAGGCAGTGCAGATACGCTGAATGAGCAGAAATTGCGCAACTTCGTCGAGCAGTTGCTGGGTGGTGAAATTATCAGTATGGCGCGTCTGCTGCGCTGGCGGCCGGCGTGGAACCTTGAGCTGCGGCGTGGCGGCGAAGTGCTGGCGTTGCATATCCGCGGCGACCGCGGCGGCGATGTCAGTCCCTTCCCGGAGCTGCGCCGCGAGGCCGACATCCTTACCCTGCTGGGTGAGCAGGGGATTCCGGTGCCGCATATCTACGGTTTTTGTGAGGATCCACAAGCCATCATCATGCAGCAGGTGCGCGGTAGCCGTGATCTCGCCACGGCGGCCAGCGACGCCCAGCGCAGTGACCTGGCCCGGCAATATGTGCAGGCCATGGCGGCGATGCACCAACTGCCCCTGGAACCGTTCACCGCCCAGGGCATCGGCCTGCCGCTGGGGGCCGAGCAGATCAGCCTGGCTGGACTTGAGGCCTATTATCCGTTGTACGCCCGCAACAAGACCAAGCCGCAGCCGTTGGCCGAGTTCGCCCTTGGTTGGTTGCGCCGTAACGTACCGCAGCACCGTAGCAAGCCGGCGTTCGTGCAGTACGACTCGGGCCAGTACCTGTTCGCCGATGGCAAGGTCAATGCGCTCTACGATTTCGAGTTCGCCATGATCGGCGATCCACTGGCAGATCTGGCTTCGGCGCGCATGCGCGACAATTACGAGCCGCTGGGCGCGCGTTTCAGCGACCTCTACCGCTATTACCAGGAAGTTACTGGCGAAGCCGCTGATCCGGATGTGGTGCGCTTCCATACGGTGCTGTTCTCCACCGTCAGCACCATGCAGTTCTCAGCCACCATTGCCACCCCGCAGCCGGGCGACCCGCACGACACCTACATCGAGTTCGACATTGCCTTGCGCCGCGTGGTGGTGCATGCGCTCGCCGAAGCGATGGGCATTGCCATCGAGACTCCGGACCTGGAGATCAAAACCAGCGGGCCGAACGCGCAACTGCTGCTGATGCTCAAGGATGCGCTCGAGCAACTGGAGGTGAGCAACGAGTTCCAGAAAAGCCAACGTCAGTCGGTGGCCAAGCTGGTCGAGTACCTGACCTGTGCCGACGCCATGGCCCTGCAGTTGCTGCAGATCGATCAGGCCGAAGTGGAAGCCTTGCTGGATCGCCGCTTCGACGACTACAGCCAGCTGGACGCGGCCCTGGAGGAGTTCGTCAAAAACGCCGGACCAGAATACGACGAACGCCTGCTGCGCCTGTTCATGGCGCAGATCGAGCGCCGCGTACAGGTCTACGGCGCTACGGCGATCGGCGCATCGGCCAGCCATATCGACCTGCCGCCCATCGAGTCGCATTGACGCCGGCTTTCAGTCATTCGAGGTACTCAGATGTCGTCACCTACAGAGCAGGCCAGCAGCGTGCTGGCGTTCAAACAGAAGTACGGGCCTTGGGCGCTGATTGCCGGGGCGTCCCATGGCGTCGGTGCGGCTTTCGCCCAGCAACTGGCGGCACGCGGCTTGAACTGCGTGCTGGTGGCGCGACGCGAAGAAGCGCTGCGCGACCTGCAGGCGCAACTGATCGAAGAGTATGGCGTCGAGGTGTTGCTGGTCACCCAGGACCTTGCGCATGCCGACGCGACGAGCAAGCTGCTCGCCGCCGTGGCCGGCCGGGAAATCGGCCTGTTCGTCTACAACGCCGGGGGCGATCCCTATATCACCAAATTTCTCGACACCTCAGTCGACGACTGGAGCGCCTTGCTGCGGCTCAATGTATTGACGGTGATGGAATGCAGCCACGCATTCGGCGGGCGCATGCTCGCGCGCGGGCAGGGCGGTTTGCTCCTGGTAGGTTCGCAGGCGGCACTGGGGGGTATTCGCAAGCTGGCCATGTATAGCGCGACCAAGGGTTTTGCGCTGAACCTCGGCGAGTCGTTGTGGGCCGAGTGGAAAGACCGTGGTGTCGATGTGTTGAACCTGCTGATAGGCACCGTGGATACGCCGACCATGCGCGCAGCCATGGTCAAGCTGAAGATTGCCGATGCCCTGACCATGGTCTTGCCCAAGGCCGGGGAGATCGTCGAAGTCGCTCTGCGCGAACTGACCAATGGCCCGACTCTGATCCATCCAGAAGACCTCACCTGTAGCGACCCGGCGCTGAAACCGGGCAGCGCCCGCCATCAGCATGTGCTGAACAAAAGTGCCGAGGCGGCCCTGTTTATCGGCACCGATTGAGCAAGGTTGCCGGCCGCCTCGGTGGCCGGGAACGGCAGTCGACCCCGTCCATCCGGCGAGTAGTGTTAATGAAAAATTTCAACAACCTAGAATTCAAACGCGGCTGGCATGTGCTGATCCTGGCTATTGTCGGCGTGGCCACCAGTTCCAGCTCGTTGCTGCTGTATAGCTTCAGTTCTATGGTGATTCCCCTGGAACAGGCCATGGGCTGGGCGCGCAGTGATTTGCAGGCGGCGATTACGGCGTTGTCTCTGGGCACCATTGTCGCGGCGCAACTGGCCGGTTGGCTCAACCTGCGGTATGGCTTGCGCGCCGTGACCCTGGTGTCGCTGGTGACCCTGTCGCTCAGTGTGCTGATGCTGAGCCAGATCAGTGGTTCGATCTGGATGCTCTACCTGGGTTTCTTTTTGGTGCCGCTTGCCGGTTTGGGCACCTTGCAGATCACTTGGTCGCACCTGATCAACCTGTGGTTCGAGGAGAACCGTGGTTTTGCCTTGGCGATCATTCTCAGTGGCTCAGGGTTAGCGGCGATCATGCTGCCGCTAATCACCACGTGGGCGATCAGCCGCTGGGATTGGCAGTCCGGTTTTATCGCGCTTGCGTTGCTGCCGGTGTTGTTGGCGCTGCCACTGGCGCTGCGCTGGCTGATCCCGGAGATCGGCAGCACTCGCACGCATACTCAGCCTACTAGTGAGCAAGACCGCGAGCGTCCTGGCCTGCTTTTCAAGGATGCCCTGTGCTCCTGGCGCTTCTGGGTATGCAACCTGTCGATGACCCTGGTGGTGTCCTGCGTGGTCGGCATGGTTACCAATATCGTGCCTATGCTGCAGGATCGCGGGCTGACGGCGCTACAGGCCGGTCAGGTATTCAGCAGCTTCGGTATTTCGTTGATTCTCGGGCGTTTGCTGGTGGGGTATTTGATCGACCGGTTGTGGGCGCCGGGCGTCGCCGCGCTGGCCCTGCTGATGCCGGCCTTTGCCTGCCTGATCTTCATCTATGCCGAGTCCAGTCTGTTGTCCTTCACCATCGCCACCTTGCTGGTGGGCATCGGGGCGGGGGCCGAGTTCGATATCGCCGCCTTCCTGATCGCACGCTATTTCGGCATGCGCGACTATGGCCGTCTGTTCGGCGCGCACCTAGGGCTGATCACCGCCGGTGCCGCCACCGCACCCCTGTTGTTCGGCGCCTTGCTGAGCATGACCGGCAGCTACAGCGCGATGCTCGGCTTCTGCTTCGCGTGCTTTGTGGTCGGGCCACTGCTGTTGTTGGGGTTGGGCGGCTACCCGGTGTTCCAGCCAGTGCGAGTTGCAGCCAACACATAAATAGATATGGACAAAATATTAAAATGTGTTCAAGTTTGTCGTATCAATGAGAGCCAACAACAAGAATCAGTGATGGAGGCAATATGCGTGCTGCTGTGATTTCCGAACGTAATGCTCTGCCGGTGGTAGGTGAGTTTCGCGAGCCCGAGCCGCAGGACGGCTCGGTGCTGATCGACGTGGATACCGCCGGCCTGGGTGGCTGGGACGTGCTCGGCGCCTATCGCCTGGGCGTGGAATACCCGTGCGTGATTCGTGGCGAAGGCGTCGGCCGTGCCCCCGATGGCCGACGCGTTTATTTCGGCGAACGTTCGCTGTTGCCGTTCGGTGCCTGGGCCGAGCGCACCGTAGTGCCGGCTGCGGAAGTCTGGGACGTGCCGGATGATGTCGATGACAAGACCGCCATCAGCATGGGCATTGCCGCGACCGGCGCGATCGTGCCGCTGGAGCAGGCGAAGATCCAAAAAGGCGAGAAGGTGCTGATCCTCGGGGCCACCGGCACCCTCGGTCAAATCGCCCTTCAACTGGCCCGTGGTATGGGCGCTGGGCGGGTGGTTGGCGCTGCTCGCTCGGAAGAAGCGCTACTGCGACTGAAGTCGTGCGGTATCGCCGACGAGGTGGTGACCCTGGGTGGTGCCGATGATGTGGCGGCGCTCAAGGATGCCTCCGGCGGTGGCTTCGACGTGGTACTCGATCTGGTTTGCGGCCAGCCGATGCTGACCTCGCTGAAAGCCACCAACTGGGGCGCGCGGATCATGACCATTGGTACCGGTGCCGGGCGTCAGCTCAATCTGGATATCGCCGACCTGCTGTTTCGCACGCTGTCGTGCATCGGTACCGGCCAGCGTCCGCCAGCCGACCGCGAGCAGATCTGGAAACGCCTGCTGAAGATCGCCAAGGAGCAACAGATCCACGTCGACTACGTCGATTACACCCTGGATCAAGCCGCCGAAGCCTGGGCTGCCCAGCAGGCCGGCCCGCACGCCAAGATCACGGCCAGCATTCGCCGCTGAGTCGAGAGTACGGCCGGTCTCCGTCCTGAAGGCCGGCCCCCTTTCAAGCATATCTCCAGGCTGCGTGTGCCGCTGCTCTTGGCTGCCGGTCATTTGTCCGAGGGGATAACGGGTTCGCCAGCCTCAATTACAGACGGAGAGTACGACATGGTGAACAGCGAACAGGTCGTTCGTGAGTTTATTGGCCATTTCCACCACAGCTGGCCGGACGATCTCCGTCAGCCTGTGGCTTTACTGGCCGAGGACGCCTACTACCAGATGGAAACACCGAGCATTGCTGCGGTTCACGGCCGCGAGGCCATCCTCAAGGTGCTTGAGGCGAT
Organism: Pseudomonas sp. SJZ079; assembly: GCF_007993865.1. Classification (GTDB taxonomy): domain Bacteria; phylum Pseudomonadota; class Gammaproteobacteria; order Pseudomonadales; family Pseudomonadaceae; genus Aquipseudomonas. The sequence goes on from NZ_VIUH01000003.1 coordinate 109,164, forward strand.
GAAAGCGAAAGTGGTGAATCAGAAGCATGAACTGATCAAAGTCGCCACCCTCGACAATGTGGTGTTTATGGAGCGAATCGATCAGTCCTATTGCCATGGCAAATGGGTGGCCGTGCCGATGGTGGCGGTTTTCGAGTTGAATGACGCAGGCAAGATAGTCGCTTGGCGTGAATACCTCGACCTATAACAATGCCGGGGAGCACGGTGTAGCGTTCGACGATATCGAGAAAAGCCTAGCCCCGGGAGCCGCCTGGAGGGGGAACGTCGGCGTTGTCGAAGTGCCGCGCCAAACGGGTCTGCGCATCTCGGGCGATCAGTCTCCACAAGTTTATGTGCCTGCCGCGCCGGACGTCGCCTTACCTGTCTGTCGCGCATGCCGATGAGCTGGCGGGGCTGCCGCCTACCTTCATCGGCGTGGGAACTCTGGATTTATTTGTCGCGGAAAGTATCGCCTATGCCCAGCAGCTGATCCGCTGCAGGGTTGCGAGCGAGCTGCGCATTTACCCCGGTGTGATGCACGGCTTTGATTGGCTCAAGGAGGCGAGGGCGGCACTGCAGTTTGTCAGCGACCATCTGGCCGCGCTGCGGCGCTTGCTGGCGTAGCCGAGCAGTTGGCGGCAGGCCAATCGGGGCTACCTGTGGCTCAGCTCAACGGGATGCCGGCAGTCGGCCAGTTGCCGTTGTTCATCAGTTTGTCAAAGGCTTCGGTGATCTCCTGCGCCGAGCAGGGATAGTCGTGTCTGACCCACCATAACCACAGGCCGATTAAGGCGCCGACAAAACAGCGCACTACTACCTCTCCAGATAGCTCGTAGGCGCTGCAAATGCCTTGTTTGCGGTAGTGCTCACGCACCTGGATCAGCAGAATATTTTCAAGGTGGGCGAGGATGATGGCTTGCGACGGGCTGCTGAAAAACGAGGTGGTCAACGCAGCATGTCGTTCGGTGGCAGCGAACAACCAGGCCGATACATCCAGCACTACACGGCGCTCACCGCAGATGTCATCGACCCGGGTATGCGGTATGCCGATGCTGTCGTAACCGGCGAGCAACAGGTCTTCCTTGTCGCGAAAGTGTGCATAGAAGGTCGAGCGTGCCACCCCGGTACGATCCAGCAGCTCTTGCACGGTGATTTCACTGTAGTCCTTTTCCAGCGCCAGTCGGTACATGCAGTCGAGCAACAATTCACGGGTGCGTTGCGAGCGCAGGGCATGGCGTTTGCCGGCGAGTTCGTCAGCCAGCGGAGGGAACTGAAGTGGGGTGGGCTGCTTCATTGAGGCTACCTGCAAGGCGTTTTTATTGGAGTCATGGCGCCGTGCGCGCATAGGCTGCGGCGGTGATTCTGGCAGACTGGCACAAGCCTTCCCCGGTAGGCAAGGCGCACTTTGCCTGGGTCCGTCGGGTGGTGTGATTCTGAAGTTGAAATCGAACGGATCTTAAATTCTGTCCGTTGTGCATTATTTGGCTTGGCCCTACATTTTTCTCCGTTCGCAAGCGACGACCGGAGAAAACAATAATGACCGTCGATCACGCCACTGCCATCCCTTCACACATTCCCGCGCACCTGGTGCAGGACTTCGACTTGTGGGCCGAGCTCACGGCTCAGGGCGAAAATGCCTATGCCTGGGCCGCCAATCTGCATCGCAGCACCCCGCCGATTTTCTGGGTGCCGCGGCTGAGCTTCCTGGCGGGTACTTGGGTGCCACGCCGTGCTGAAGACCTGCGGCGCATCCTGCAAGACCCGGAAACCTTCAGCAGCGTCGGCCTCACGCCTTACGCCATGTTATTGGGTGAAAGCTGGCGTCTGGCCCCGCTGGAGGTTGATCCGCCGGATCACGCCAAGTACCGCGCGCTGCTCAATCCGCTGTTCACGCCGAAGAAGGTCGATGCCCTTGAGCAGGACATCCGCGCGCTGGCAACCCAGTTGATCGAAGCGGTGGCACAGCAGGGACGTTGCGACTTCAACGAAGACTTTGCCAAAGCCTTCCCGACTCTGATCTTCCTCAAACTGATGGGCTGGCCACTGGAAGAGCGTCCGCTGTTCCAGCACTGGACGCAGACCCTGATCAAAAGCTTTGACATGCAGGTGGTCACCGACAATGCGCGGGCCATCACCGGCTGGATTCGCAACCACATCGCCGAGCGACGGCTGAACCCGGGCGACGATTTCACCAGTTACCTGCTGGCCAGTCAGATAGACGGACGCGCGCTGACCGATGACGAAATGCTCGGCATCAATTTCCTCATATTTATCGGCGGGCTGGACACCGTCACTTCCAGCATCGGCCTGTTCTTCCGCCATCTGGCGCGCCACCCCGAGCAGCAGGCGCAACTGCGCGCCGACCCGGAGCTGATCCCCAATGCGGTCGAGGAACTGCTGCGCTCCTATTCCATCGTCAACATGCGCCGCACCGTGACTCGCGATGTGCAGATCGGCGAAGCGCTGATGAAGAAGGGGGACATGGTGTTGATCAGCACCGAGCTGGCCAACTTAGACCCGGAAGTGTTCGACAACCCCGAGCAAGTCGACTTCCTGCGCAGCAGCGGTGCGCCGCATATGGCGTTCTCCTACGGTGTGCATCGCTGCGTCGGTTCGCACCTGGCGCGCCGCGAGCTGCGCATCGCTCTGGAACTGTGGCTCAAGCTGATCCCGCCGTTTCGCATCGCCGACGGTACGCAGCCGCGCTTCAGTGCAGTCGGCGTGTTCGGGATGGAAGACCTGCACCTGCAGTGGGATCCGGTGGTCGGCACTGCGCCAGCCACGTCTGCCGAGCGGCTGAGCGCATGAAGGTGCGTATCAACCAGCAGGCCTGCGCCGGCCATGCTCGCTGCAACCATGTGGCGCCCGGCCTCTACAGCCTCGACGACAACGGTTATATCGCCAGCACCGGCTTCAGGGTCGAGGTCGGGCAGCAAGCCCTGGCATTGCGCGGTGCGCGGGCTTGCCCGGAACGCATCATCGAGATGCTCGATGAACCGGCATCCGCTTCGTTCGGCGCGACCTGAGCCCGCTTGACCACGACCTTTCACGTTATCCAGTAGAAAGAAGAACACTTATGAGTAAAACCTACGACTACATCGTCATCGGTGCGGGGTCCTCGGGCTGTGTGCTGGCCAACCGATTGTCGGCTGACCCCGGCGTATCGGTGCTGCTGATCGAGAGCGGCCCCGACCACAGCAGCCCATTGATCAGGATGCCGCGCGGCATCGGCAAACTGCTCAACCCCGGCAATCCGCACGTCTGGTCATACCAGGCCCAGCGGGGTGAGGGCATGGGCGACGAATTGTGGCTCAAGGGCAAGACCATTGGCGGCTCCAGTTCGGTCAACGGCATGGTCTATGTGCGCGGCACCCCGGCCGATTACGACGGTTGGGAAGCCCAGGGCTGCAGCGGCTGGGGTTGGGAGGACATGGGTCGGCAGTTTGTCGCCCTGGAAGACCATCAGCTCGGCGCGGCACAGTGGCGCGGCGTCGGTGGCCCGCTCAAGGTCAGCGTGCACCCGGCCGGCGACTCGCTGTGCGAGGCGATCATCGGCGCGGCCGGCAAGCTCGGGGTTACGCGAGTCAGCGACACCAACCATGTCGACGCCGTCGCTCAGGGTGGGTTTGGCTATCAGCCGCAAACCACCTGGCAGGGGCAGCGCTTCAGCGCTGCACGCGCGTTTCTAGACCCGGTACGCCAGCGCCCCAACCTCACCATCATGACCGGCACCGATGTGCAGCGCATCGAGTTCAAGGAGCGCCGCGCGGTGGCCGTGCGGGTCCGTAGTGCCGCCGGCCCGCAGCGCTTTGCCATCGGCCGTGAAGTGCTGTTGTGCGCCGGGGCCATCGAGTCGCCAAAGTTGTTGCAACTGTCCGGCATCGGCCCGGCCGAGTTGCTGCGCGAGCACGGGATCGACGTGGTGTGCGATTCGCCGGATGTCGGCGGCAACCTGCGCGAGCATGTGTACATGGCCATGCAGTACCGGGTGACCCGCGGCAGCCTGAACCATTGCTTCTTCGGTTGGGGCTTGTTGCGTTCGGTGCTGCAGTACTTCCTGCGCAAGAAGGGGCCGATGACCCACGCGGCGCACGAGGCCGGCGGTTTCGTGAAAACCCGTGCGGGGCTGGAACTGCCAGACGCGCAGATCGGCGTCAGTCTCTATTCCATGGAAGGCGACGGCAACAAGGTGATGATCGACAAGCAACCGGGTCTGACCATCGGCGGCTATTTCCTGCACCCCGAAAGCCGCGGCCATGTGCGCATCCAGTCGGCCGACCCGTCGGTACCGCCGCAGATTTGCGGTAACTACCTGGCCGCAGAGATCGACCGCACCTCGGCCATCGCCATGTTCCGCTGGTTTCGCCGGCTGGCTGCCGAGCCGCTACTCAAGCCGTTCATCGTCCATGAGCTGACGCCTGGCCCGCAGGTGCAAAGCGACGAGGAGATCCTTGCCGCGGTCCGGCGTCTGGGGCAGACCGCCTTCCACGTCGCCGGCACTTGCCGGATGGGCGCGGACCGCGACGCGGTGCTCGATCCGCAGTTGAAGGTCCGTGGCGTCGAGGGCATCCGGGTGGTCGACACCTCGGTCATGCCCTGTCTGGTTTCCGGCAACACCAATGCACCGGCGATGGCGATTGCCATGCGCGCGGCAGAAATCATCACCGGTAAAATCGAAGGAGTGGCAGCCGCATGAGTATTCCCTATACCCACCTGGACAAGTTGTACATCGACGGCTGCTGGGTGGCCGCCGACGGGGCTTGCGAGGCGGTGCTCAACCCGGCCACCGAAGCGGTGATCGGTCATGCGCCGGTTGGCGACATTGCCGCTGCCGCGAGCGCCATCGCCGCCGCCCGCGAGGCGTTCGATAATGGCCCCTGGCCGCACATGAGCATGGCCGAGCGCGCTGCCTACATGCGCCGCATGCATGCCGCGCTGGTGGCCCGGCGTGAGCAGGTCGCCGCGCTGATCATTGCCGAGGTTGGCTGTTCACAAGGCGTGACCTACGCCATGCAGGTGGACATGCCACTGGCCCATGTGCTGACCGCCATCGAGCAGTCATTGCATCAGGAGCTGCGGCACATTCCGCTGGAAGCCACGCCCAACCCGATGAATCCGACCGGGCCGCTGATTCTCGGCAGCGGCAGCATCGAGCGCGAAGCCATCGGCGTGGTCGCCGGCATCACCGGCTACAATTTCCCGTTCCTGCTCAACCTGGCCAAGGTGTTCCCGGTCTTGCTGGCGGGCAACACCCTGGTGCTCAAACCATCGCCCTTCACGCCGTATTCCGCGCTGCTATTCGGCGAAATCGCCGCCGAGATCGGCTTGCCCAAGGGCGTGCTCAACATCGTTACCGGCGGCATCGAGGTCGGCAGCCTGCTGAGCAGTGACCCGCAGGTAGACATGGTCTCCTTCACCGGTTCGGAAGCCGTAGGCATGAGCATCATGGCCCAGGCCGCGCCCACCCTGAAGCGCGTGCACTTGGAGCTGGGCGGCAAGTCGGCGCTGATCGTCCGCGCCGATGCCGACATCCAGGCTACTGCCATGGGCGCACTGGCCGGGCTTACGGTGAACGCCGGGCAGGGTTGCGCCTTGCTCACCCGCTTCGTGGTGCACAACTCGATTCGCGAGCAGTTCGTGCAGGTTGTCAAGGCCATGGCCAGCCAGATCAAGATCGGCAACCCGGCTGACCCCAGCGTGATGATGGGGCCGCTGATCCGCGAGTCGCAGCGGGCCAAGGTCGAGCATTTCATCGCCAGCGGTCGCGATGCGGGGGCCACCCTGGTGTGTGGCGGCGGCCGCCCTGCGGGGCTCAAGCAAGGCTTCTTCAGCGAGATCACGCTGTTCGACGACGTGCGCAACGACATGCACATCGCCCAGGAAGAAATCTTCGGTCCGGTGGGCGTGGTCATCGGTTTTGACACGGACGAAGAAGCGATCGCCATCGCCAACGACTCGCGTTACGGCCTCAACGGCGGCATCGCCAGTGCCGACGCCGCGACCGCCTACCAGATGGCCCGGCGCATCCGTGCCGGCAGCGTCTACATCAACGGTGGTGGCGGCAAGATGCCCTATGCGCCGATTGGCGGTTTCAAACGGTCGGGCATCGGCCGCGAGTTCGGCCCGGACTGGCTCAAGGAGTTCACCCAGGAGAAATCGATCATCTATCCCGTTGGCCGCTAGTTCGCGCTGATGCAGGGATCACTGCGCGTTTTACCTCGGGTATGCGCCGCCGGTTGCGCTGGCGCTTACCGATAGGCGACTGAAAATAAAAAAAGGTGGTTTGTATGAAAAATATGAGCAAGCAGGGGCGAGCGCTGGTTGTCCACGGCACCATGACCCTTCTGGCACTTAGCATCGCCGGGCAGGCACTGGGTGCCGCCATCGAGTTGGGCAATCCGGATTTGCGCATGCGCTGGGACAATACGCTGCGCTACAACCTGGGCATGCGCATGGAGGACCAGGACAGCCGCATCCTGAACAACCCGAACTACGACGAGTCAGACGGTAAGTTCGACCGCCATGACATCGTTACCAATCGTCTCGACTTGTTGAGCGAGATCGATCTGTCCTACCGCAAGACCTGGGGGGCACGGGTCAGCGCCGCTGGCTGGTATGACCACGCCTACCACGACAACAGCGTCGACAGTCATGCTGCCGGCCTGCCGACCAGCTACAACAACGACCGCTACAGCTCGGAAGTGCAGCGCTATGTTGAAGGTCCGTCCGGGGAAATTCTCGATGCCTTCGTTTGGCATAACTTCCGTCTCGGCGAGACGCTGGTAAACGTCAAGCTCGGTCGGCATACGAATTTCTGGGGGGAGGGCCTGCTGTTCGGTGCCCACGCCATATCCTATTCGCAAGCGCCGCTCGATGGGGGCAAGGCAGTCACCAGTCCGGGTATCGAAACCAAGGAAGTGTTCCTGCCCATCGGCCAGGTTTCCGCCAAGGCCCAGCTCACTCCGAACCTGACCCTGGCCGGGCAGTACTTCTATGAATGGGACTACACACGGATTCCCTATGGCGGTACCTATTTTGGCGCGGCAGACCCGTTCTTCGAGGGCCCCGATCGTTTGCCGCTGGCTCCCGGGTTCGCCTTTCAGCGCGGCAAATCGCGCTTCGGCCGCGACACCGCCAACTTCGGGGTGATGGCCAAATATAACGTTGACGCGATCGAGACCAGCATCGGTATTTATTACCGCCAGTTCGACGATTACCAGCCCTGGTTTGCCCCTCAGGTCGATCCGGTGGCGGGCGAGTACCGCCTGGTTTATCCGCGTGACGTGAAGCTGGCAGGCCTGAGCTTCTCGCGCATGTTCGATACGGTGTCGGTGGCCGGCGAGCTGTCCTACCGCAAGGATGGCGCGCTGAATGCCGTGGGCATCGATGCCCTCGACAACGAAGGTCCGCGTGGCGACTCGCTGCACTTCGTCACCAACGCCATCTACGGGGTGCCACGTAACTTCATCTCCAAGAACGCCACGCTAATCGCTGAGTTCGCCTACAGCCGCCTGCAACACGTCACCAAGCATGAGGAACTGTACCTGGCAGAAGGCAGTGCCAATTGCATTGATCCGCGCGTCGGTACGCCGGGCTCTGGCGACAAGTCGGACGGTTGCTCGACCCGCGACTACGCGGCCGTCGCGGTCAACTACACCCCGCAGTACCTGTCGGTGTTCCCGTCCTGGGACATGGATGTACCGGTTACCGTCAACTACGGCCTGCACGGCAACGCGGCCACTGCCGGCGGTGGTAATGAAGGGGCCTTGACCTGGTCGGCCGGCGTGCGCCTGACCTATGCCCAGCGCTTCGAGTTCGGTCTGCGCTACGCCGACAGCGGCGCGCAATCGAAAACCCTGCCAGGCAACGTCGTCGGTGGTAACGGTGCGGTCGGCGGCACGGATCGTGGCTGGCTGGCCTTCACCTTCAAGACCTCCATCTAACAAATCGAAGAAGCGGAGCATATGACTATGAACGGACATTTTGTCCTGGCAGCGGCCCTGATGGGCGTTGTGACCTGCAGCCTGGCTGCGACCTCAGCCGAGCAAGCCGCTGAGCTGGGGAAAAGTCTGACCGCGTTCGGCGCGATCCAGGCTGGCAATGCCGAGGGTACTATTCCGCCTTACGAGGGCGGTCTGCGCACTATTCCGGCCGGCTTCAAGCCCGACAGTGGTTTTTGGGTTGATCCTTTCAAGGATGAAAAGCCGCTGATGCGCATCAACTCGACGAACATGGCCCAGTACGCCGAGCAGCTCAGCGGCGGGCAGAAGATGCTGTTGGAGAAGTACCCCGAGTACTACCTGGATATCTACCCGTCGCATCGCACGGCGGCCTATCCGCAGGAGGTGCTGGATGCCACGGTACGCAACGCCACCGGCTGCCATACGCTGCAAGACAATCTCGCGGTCGATCCGGCCTGTCGTGGCGGTATTCCCTTCCCGATTCCGCAAAATGGCAACGAGCTGATCTGGAACCAACAGTTGCGCTACAAGAACGGTCCCGGCTATACCAGCACCGCTTCTTCCGATAGCTGGGTGGTCGACTCGCGCGGCCAGGTGACCAAGACGGCCGAATCCGCGACCTTCGAGGAAACCCCGTTCTATCAGGTCAAGCAGACCGATCGCGATCCGATGCTCTACTACCGTGCCTGGGCGCTGGACAGCTACCCGGCGCGCAGCGCCGGACAGTTGATCATCATCGCCGACTACCTGGACCCGACCAGCAAGCCACGGCGTGCTTGGAGCTACACCCCAGGGATGCGACGGATCAAGCTGGCTCCGGAGTTCGCCTATGACACGCCGGTACCCAACCAGGGCGGGGTCAACTTGTTCGACGAGTTGCAGATGTTCTCCGGCAGCCAGGACCGCTTCGACTACAAGCTGGTCGGCCGCAAGGAAATGTACATCCCGTACAACGCCTACAAGTTCTACTTCGACTGCAAGCAGGAGGAGCAATTTCTCGCCCACCATGCCAATCCTGCGTGCGAGCGCTGGGAGCTGCACCGTGTCTGGGTCGTCGAGGCCACTCTCAAACCAGGCAAGCGTCACGCCTACAGCAAACGCACCTACTACCTCGACGAGGACACCTTCGGGGCCGGCCTGTATGACGCCTGGGACCAAGGCGGTCTGCTCTATCGCGCCTTGTTCCAGAGCGGTGTGCAGCTTTACGACAAGGACATTCCCTATACCGTGAAAAACGTCAGCTATGACTTCAACAAGGGCATCTGGTCAATCCTCAACGATGGCCTCAAGGGCGGGTACCGGATCAGCGACACCCCGCTGTCGGAAACTGACATGAGCCCGGAAACCATCGTCTCACAGGAGACCCAGCGTTAATCAGGGCTGCAAAACTGTCACGTTGAATCGTTGCAACTCTTCATCACCTTTATGGCCCCTTGTGGGCCATTTTTTTTTTGTGCGCCCGGCAGGGCGCACTCACTCGGAGGTGAAAGTCCTCTACACACCCGGCAAGGGGAAGTGTTAGCCAGAGGCAAGGGTGTCGTGGGTGACTGCGAATCTGAAGGAAGCCCGAGGCAAAGCGCTGGCCTGACGAACAGGAAGCGGATACGAGGCGACGCATCGGGGTAAGGCAGCCAAAAAGGCCAAAGCCCGATACTTGCACGGAACGGTGCGGTGTATATCCGACAGGCATAAGCGTGAAGGTGGGTGCGTCATACCCGGGGAGATCTGTACGGCTGCCACAGTGCTACTGACGTCGCGAGGCGTGAGGAGGGCCGTACAGAAGTCAGCAGAGGCCATAGTAGGTGCGGTTTGACCGAAGGGCCGAACATGAGTGACCGCGATTAGGACGGCAGAGACTCGATGCAAGCCGATGAGACACAAGTGCGTGGAATAAGCGCAGCCATGACAGCAGAACCGGGGCGGAACTCTGGGGGCAATGATCGTGGTGTCGATGGCTTCACGGCGGCTGCTGGGCAAACGAAAGCGGGGGAACCATCGCTGATGGAAGCGGTGGCGGACCGAGACAACCTGTGGCTGGCGTATCGAAAGGTCGTCGGCAACCGAGGCGCACCGGGAGTCGATGGACTCACGGTCGAGCGGTTCGCCGAATGGCTGAAGGTACACTGGCCAAGCGTTAAGGCAGCGTTGATAAACGGGCAGTACCTACCGCAGGCGATACGCGCAGTAGACATACCCAAGCCTGCGGGCGGGGTACGTACACTGGGTATCCCGACGGTTCTGGACCGCCTGATCCAGCAAGCGCTGCTGCAGATACTCCAACCGATCTTCGAGCCGAGCTTCTCCGAATCCAGCTACGGCTTCAGGCCGGGGTGCAGCGCCCAAGAGGCGGTTCTTGCGGCACAGCAGTACGTGCAGGAGGGCCGCCGCTGGGTGGTGGATATCGATCTGGAGAAGTTCTTCGACCGGGTGAATCACGACATCTTGATGTCGCGGATTGCCCGGCGGGTAACGGATGCGCGCGTGCTCAAGCTGATCCGGCGCTATCTGGAAGCGGGCTTGATGCGTGACGGGCTTGTCGCCCAGCGCCGAGAAGGCACGCCGCAAGGTGGGCCGCTCTCGCCGTTGCTGTCGAACATTCTGCTCACCGATTGGGATCGCGAACTTGAACGACGTGGCCATGCGTTCTGCCGCTACGCGGACGACTGCAACATCTACGTGCGCAGCAAGGCGGCAGGCGAGCACCTGTTGAGGCAGATGAAGGGGTTCCTTGCGGAGCGCCTGAAGCTGCAAATCAATGAAGCCAAGAGTGCCTGCGCCAAGCCATCGACTCGCAAGTTTTTGGGCTATAGCCTGACGGCCCAGCGCCAGGCCCGGCTGCGCATCGCGCCGCAAAGCCTGCAAAGGTTAGCGGCACGAGTGAAAGAGCTGCTACGCCAAGGACGAGGAAGAAGTCTGCCTCATACCATCGAGACACTGAATCCAGTGCTTCGAGGGTGGATCGGCTACTTCCAGTACACGCAGACCAAGAATGCACTGGAGAATCTGGACGGTTGGCTGAGACGAAGACTGCGCTGCCTGCTCTGGCGGCAAGCAAAGCATCGTCAAGGCCGAACCACAATGCTGCGTCGGCAGCGACTGACGGAAGATCGTGCCTGGCGCTCGGCCCGAAACGGACAAGGTCCGTGGTGGAACTCGGGTGCCTCACACATGAATGCGGCCTTCCCGAAACGCTACTTCGACGCCTTGGGCTTGATCTCGCTGCTGGATACCCAGCGGCGCCTTCAGCGTCACCCATGAACCGCCGTATGCGGAACCGCACGTACGGTGGTGTGAGAGGGCAGCGGGAGTAATCCCGCTCCCTACTCGATGCGTTTTGCGTTTTGCGTATCGTCTGGGCTGTTTACGGGTGCTCATGGCGGAGCCTGCAAGGCACGCGGCGCAGGGAGTGGCCTGCATGATAGCCTGGCAGATGCCCAGGCGCGCGGACTGTCCCCGTCCAGCGCATTCAGCGTGGGCACTGCCTACGGCGCTGGCGAAGTTCAGCTGCTGCGCTGGCGGCGAAACTCTTCGGGAGTCTTTCCGAGCGCTTTACGGAAGGCCGCGGTAAAGGCCGCGGCGTTTTGGAAACCGCTTTGGTAGGCAACCTGCTTGATCAGTAGGCGCTGGTCGGTTAGCAAGGCCATGGCCTTCTCCATCCTGACTTCCGCGGCATAGTGGCGCAGGGTCTTACCCGTCGTGTTCTTGAGGAGGGTCGACAGCTTACGTGCCGGCAAAGCGCAGATAGTGGCTAGGCGAGATAGCGAGATGTCTTCCTCGGGGCCCGCTTCGAGCATTTCGCGCAGCAGCTTGAGTTGCCGCGGAGTTAGTTTGCCATCGCTTTCGTTCAGAGATGGATTGCCGAGAAACTCCCGACGAAGGTCAAGGGCGATACTGGTCAGCAGGCATTCGATATGCAATTCACTGGCAAAGCCCGGTGCGCAAAGCTCTTCTGCCAGGCGTTGCAACGAAGCCTGAAGATACAGGCTGCGCAGATTGAGCATGCTTTCGTGGGCGTGCCCATCCCAATCCCACTGATAGGTCGCGAGTGGGCCGAGGTCGGCTGGGTCGAACAGGCAGATCAGCGACTTCTGCTGGCAGGCACCATGCTTGAGGTGGAATTCGGTACCATGGGGAATGAACAGAAGTTGGCCAAGTGGCTTGAATTGTTGAGCAGGCTGCCCTCGGAATCTACCGAGATTGTGGCTGTTGTCATTGCACTCAAGACCTGAGGGACTGAGCAACATGCGGATCAGGCAGCTGTTCTGCAGCTCGATCCGGGCGGTGCCTGAAGTGGTCCATTGCGCGTGCTCCACACGCAGGTCGAAGCCCTTCTTGCGTAGCGATACTTCGGTGGCAAAATCACCCGGGTGTTCGGATTCGTATTCGCAGTAGTTGATCGCGTGCATTGTCATCCTTCAGCCGTTCTTATTCTTGGTGCTGAAATTCGATCGGTAGCGAACCCTTGGTGGCATTCGGATCTGCCGGGTCGCTGATTGGTTAATCCCGCCAAGGCCCGAGTTTACTCAGCGTGGCAGTGGGGACGATTCATAAATACTGAATACAGGTATCAGGAAATCAGATGGCCAAGGGCAAAGACATTTCCATGCGGCAACTGCGCTACTTCGTGGCGGCGGCGGATGCCGGACAATTCTCCCAGGCAGCGCTTAAGGTGCACGTTTCGCAGTCGGCAATCACCGCTGCGGTCTTGCAGCTGGAGCAGGCCCTTGGTGTCAGTCTGTTTGAGCGCTTGCCCTATGGAGTTGCCTTGACCGCCGAAGGCAACAAGTTCGCCCAACACGCGCGGCATATCCTCGACACCCTGCAAGATGCGCTCAGCGAGCCGTTGTTCCTCGGCCACTCGATGCAAGGGGTGGTGCGGGTGGGCGCATCCTATACCGTACTTGGCTATTTCCTGCCCGCGCTGCTGGCGCGTTTCAAACGCAGCTACCCGCAGGTGGAGGTCGACCTGCTTGACATGGATCGACCGAGTATCGAGGCAGCGGTAATCGGTGGCGAGCTGGATCTGGGTTTGGCCATTGTCTCCAACACCCAGGATCTGCTGCGCTTCGAGCACCATGTGCTGATTCGCTCGCGGCGCCAGTTGTGGTTGGCCAGTCAGCATCCGCTGAACGCCGTCTCCTCAATTACCTTGGCCGACGTTGCCCAGCATGCCTACATCATGCCGACGGTTGATGAGGGAGAGGAGTCTGCGCTGCGCTATTGGCGTACTCAAGGTCTCGAACCTGACGTGGCCTTTCGCACCTCATCGATGGAAGCCCTGCGCGGGCTGGTCGCCCATGGCTTTGGCGTGACCATACTCTCCGACATGCTCTTCCGGGCCTGGTCGCTGGAAGGCAAGAAAATCGAAAGTCGACCGTTGGTCGATGTCATTCCGCCCATGGAGTTGGGCCTGATCTGGCGGCCCGAGGCGCAACTGTCCGAGCCGGCTCAGGCGTTTCGCCAGTTCCTGATCATGGCCTGTACGTCCTGAAACACGCGGCCAATCGATCATCGAGGCAGGGCCAGGGCTGGCCTCGATGATCGACCGAGTAGGGGGTTAAGGCGTCAGGTTTAATTGTGCGTCGATGGCCTGGCGCAGGTCCGCGTCGTCGGCAGCGATGTCCGGGGCGAAGCGTCCAACCACTTGCCCGTCGCGGCTGATCAGGAATTTCTCGAAGTTCCACTGTACTGCCGGTGCCGGCTCGACTTCGATGCCGTAGCCCTTGAGGCGTTCGCGCATCGGGCCGTCGCCGCTGGCGAGCGGTTGGGCCTGGGTGAGTATGCTGTACAGCGGATGCTGCTCGGCACCGGTTACCGCGATTTTGGCGAACAGCGGAAACTGAACGCTGTAGTTGAGGGTGCAAAACGCCTGAATGTCCTCATCGCTGCCTGGCTCCTGGTCGCGGAAGTCGTTCGCTGGAAAACCCAGTACTTCGAAGCCCTGGGCATGCTTCTCTTTATAGAGTGCCTCGAGGCCTTCGTACTGCGGGGTGAGTCCGCATTTCGAGGCGACATTGACGATCAGCAGCACCTTGCCCTTGAAGTGCTCGAGCGTCAGGGGCTTGCCTTCGATGGATTTCAGCGGGATAGCGTAGAGTTTTTGACTCATGGGGTGCTCCTGGTTGCGGAAGTCGCCACCCTCGACGTGCCTGCTGAGGCAGGGAGCTTGGGGGCGCTGGGTTCAGTCTGGGTTATTGCCGTTGCGCTCGCGGACCATGGCCGCGAAATCGCGCTTGAGGGTGGGGAAGTAGGCGATTTGCCCTCCCATGCCTCCGGCGATATCGATCGAGGCGGCACTGATGAAGCTGGCGAATTCGCTGGCCAGGAACAAGGCCATGCCGGCGACGTCCTCGGGCTTTCCATAACGGCCGATGGGCACTACTTTCATCACCATGGCATCGAATTCTTCACGCGTTACACCTGGCCCCATTTCCTTGTAGTGGCGATCCCACTGCCCGGTGTCGATCCAGCCCATGTTCAGGCTGTTGACCAGTATGTTGTCTTTGGCCAGGGACATGCCCAGCGAACGCGAGAGGGCTACGCAGGCGGCGCGGTTGATCACGGAGGGGATGCCATCCGGGGTCGGAATGGTTCCGGCCAGGGCATTGATCTCGATAATTCGCCCCCATTGCTGTGCGCGCATGTAGGGCACCACCGCCTGAACGAAGCGGAAATGGCCCATCTGCAGGATATTCGCGTGCTCGAGGATGGCCTCCGGCGTCAGCGTATCCAGGTTGCCACCTTTGCCCTGGCCGGCATTGTTGACCAGAACATCCACGCCACCCCAGCTGTCGGCAACTTCCTGGACGAATGCCTGGACGGCCGGGCTATCGGTGACATCGACCGCGCGGGCGATCACCGCCTGGGCGCTTGCCTGTAAGGCCTTGCCGGCCGAGACAACGGCCTCTTCGGTACGTGCACAGATCGCGACCCGCGCGCCTTCTGCGGCGAATGCCTGGGCAATGGCCCGACCAATACCGCGGGAAGCGCCGGTCACGATCACGCGCTTGCCACTGAGATCAATATTCATGGGTCCTCCTGCTGGGTGAGGGTGGCAGAGCACTCGGCTCTGCGATCCCGCAGGCTTGGAAAGCGCCAAGCGGGCTGAATGCTACGCTCATTAAAGCCCAAATCTTGCGACGACCAAAGCAAATATTGAACATATAGAGGTAATGTGTTTACTTTTGTTTCGGGTGGTCGGAGCTCGGCAGCCAGCGTCTAGTCTGGTTCGTGCCCGGCTCAAAGCGCTTCCGTAGATGGTTTTGGTATGGGATGGGCGAATATTCTCAATAAAGAATCTAAATCTGGATATGGAATTAATGGTTCTTATCCGCTAAGGTGTCCTTCACGCAGAGTGGAACGTTTTTTTCGTTAGTGTGCAGGTAGCAAGCCATTCCGTGAGAGGTCAAACACGCAATTGTTGTGTTTTTTCCTATCGTAAGTCGTTGAAAAACAAGAATAACGGAGCTTAGATGAAAATGATTAGAACGCTTGGTCAGATCTCGATGCCGCGTAGCGTACTGGCGCTTGCGATCATGAGCTGTGCAGGAGGCGCCACGGCGATGCAGGTCGATGTCGGCAACCCTGACATCCGCATGCGCTGGGACAATACCGTGCGCTATAACCTGGGCTGGCGCATGGAGGACCAGGACCAAAAGATCCTCAACAACCCGAATTTCGACGAGTCCGACGGTAAGTTCGACAAGGGCGACATCGTCACCAATCGCCTGGATTTGTTGACCGAGTTCGATGTGTCCTACAAGAACGACTTTGGCGGGCGTGTCAGCGCTGCCGGCTGGTACGACAATGCCTACGACGACACCTCGGTCAAGAGCAGCGTCCCGGGGCTGGCCACCAGCTACAACAACAATCGCTATAGCCGTGAGGTGGAGCGCTACGTCAATGGCCCGTCGGGAGAGGTGCTCGATGCCTTTGTCTGGACCAACTTCAATATAGGCGCGGCCCCGGTAAACCTGAAAGTCGGCCGTCATGCACTGTTCTGGGGTGAGGGCTTGCTGATCGGTGCGCATGCGATGTCCTACTCGCAGGCACCTGTCGATGCGGTGAAGGCCGTGACCAGCCCGGGTATCGAGACCAAAGAAGTGTTTTTGCCGATCGGTCAGGTTTCGGCTAAGGCCCAGGTCACCGACAACCTGTCGCTCGCCGCGCAATACTTCTACGAGTGGGACAACACCCGTTTCCCATATGGCGGCACCTATTTTGGCGCCGCGGACCCGTTCTTCGAGGGTCCCGATCGCCTGCCGGCGGCCCCTGGCTTCAACCTCAACCATGCCACCTCCAAGCGCGGCCGCGATGGTCAGAACTGGGGCGTGATGGGCAAGCTGGACATCGAGGCCATCGAAGCCACAGTCGGCGCTTACTACCGTGAATTCGATGACTACCAGGCGTGGCTGGCGCCGCAGGTCAATCTGGCGACTCGTGAGTACCGCCTGGTCTATCCACGCGACGTCAAACTCTATGGCCTGAGCATCTCCACCGCCGTTGGTGCAGCCTCTGTTGGTGCCGACCTGTCCTACCGCAAGGGCGGGGCGCTCAATGCCACCGGCGTAAGCCTGGTGGATGATGAAGGCCCGCGTGGTGACACCATTCACTTCGTCGCTAACGCTATTTACGGCGTTCCGCGTAACTGGCTGGCCGACAACTCGACGGTGGTGGCCGAGTTCGCCTACAGCCATCTGGACAAGGTCACCTCCCACGAGGAGCTGTACAAGGGTGAAGGCTTCGCGGGTTGCCGGGATGTCCAAACAGGCGGTGCCGGCGACAAGTCCGATGGCTGCTCGACCAAGGACTACTACGCCGTTGCGGTGAACTACACCCCGCAATACGTAGAGATTCTGCCGTCCTGGACCTTGGATGTTCCGCTGACGGTCAACTACGGCCTGAGTGGCAACGCCGCCAGTGCTGGTGGTGGCAGTGAAGGCGCGCTCTCCTGGTCGGTTGGCGCCAAGATGACCTACCGCCAACAGCATGAGTTCAGCCTGCGCTATGCCGATAGCTCCGCGCAGGAAAAGAACTCCAGAAACATCAACGGTGCGCGGATGGTCAACGGCAACGGCAACGTCGGGGGTACCGACCGCGGTTGGTTGGCCTTCACCTACAAGACCTCCTTTTAATAATTCCAAGATCGGGGAACAGTCATGAAACTCCAACTCGCACTTAGCATCGCCTTGAGTGGTTTGTCGGCGTGCGCACTGGCGGCAGTCAGTCCGCAAGAAGCGGCCGAACTGGGTAAGACCCTGACCCCCTGGGGCGCAATCCAGGCCGGTAATGCCGAAGGTACGATCCCTGCCTATGAGGGTGGCCTGCGTGAGGCCCCCGCAGGGTTTCAGCCAGACAGTGGTTTTTGGGTCGACCCCTACAAAAACGAAAAACCACTGTTTCGAATCAATTCGAAAAACCTCGATCAGTACGCAGACAAACTGAGCGAGGGCCAGAAAACCCTGCTGAAGAAGTATCCGGAATACTACCTGGATATCTATCCCAGCCACCGCACAGTGGCCTACCCGCAGAAGGTCGTCGACGCTACGGTGCGCAATGCCACTGGATGCAATATCCAGAAAGATGGCTTGGCGGTCGATCCTGCCTGTCGTGGTGGTCTGCCATTCCCGATACCCACCACCGGTAACGAGGTGATCTGGAACCAGCAACTGCGCTACAAGATCGGTGGTGGCTTCTCGACGACCTCATCGTCCAACAGCTGGGTCATCGACACCAACGGCCAGGTCACCAAGAGCGCTGAGCAAGCGACCTTCGAGGAGATGCCGTATTACCAGGTCGATCAGGAAGATCGCGATCCGCTGATGTATGCAAGGGTCTTCTCGCTGAACATGTATCCGGCGCGGCGAGCTGGCGAAGTGATCGTGCTCGCCGACTACCTCGACCCGCTGGCTAAGCCGCGACGTGCCTGGAGCTACACCCCGGGTCAACGGCGGATCAAATTGGCGCCGGAGTTTGCCTTCGATACCCCGGTAGCCAGCCAAGGCGGCGTGACCTTGTTCGATGAGCTGCAGATGTTCTCCGGCAGCCAAGAGCGCTTCGACTACAAACTGGTGGGCCGCAAGGAGATGTACATCCCCTATAACGCCTACAAGTTCTACTTCGATTGCAAGCAGGACGAGCAGTTTGGTGCGAATCACGCCAACCCAGAGTGCGAGCGTTGGGAGCTGCACCGTGTATGGGTCGTCGAAGCGACCCTCAAGCCTGGCAAACGCCACGTATACAGCAAGCGCACCTACTACCTCGACGAGGACACCTTCGGCGTAGGCTTGTATGACGCCTGGGACAAGAACAACGCCCTGTACCGCGCGATGTTCCTCAGCGGTGTACAGCTGTATGACAAGGACATCCCCTACAACGTGAAGAACGTCATCTATGACTTCAACAAGGGTATGTACGCCCTGATCAACGACGGGTTGAAAGGCGGCTACAAGTTTGAAGCCACACCACGTTCCGAGCGCGAGATGAAGCCTGAGGCGATCGTCTCCCGGGTAACCCAGCGCTAATGCGTTACGCCGGTAGGCGGCACGCGGCAATGGCGCGTGCCGCCTACCGGCGTAGCGTTCTACAAACAGTGGTGCGCGCCCGTTCGGTAACTCGCTGAGCGGGCCGCAACCTCTGCGTGGTTGAGGATAAAAATAATGATTGGCCGCGATTCTGAAATGTTCCGCTTGTTGCGGGACTCCTTACTGCTATGTCGCTTGTCGTGCGGCTCGAGACTGCTCAGCGTTGCGTTGTTTTCCAGCGTGCTGGCGATCACTCCTGCCCACGCGGCATCGACTGATGTGTTCGATCCGCTGCGCGAGCAGGCGCCGCAGTTCGATCTGCAACTGCCAGCACCGGTCATCGGTGTCACGCGTGCGGGTGATGACCTGATTAGCGTCGGCCCACGTGGGTTGATTCAACGATCTTCCGATTCTGGTAAGAGTTGGGTGCAGGTACCGAGCCCGGTTTCCAGCGACTTGGTGCAGGTACGCTTTCGTGATGCTCAGCATGGCTGGATCGTTGGCCATGACTCGGTATTGCTGCATAGCAGTGATGGTGGTCGCAGCTGGAAGGTGCAGCTGGACGGCCGCAGCCTGCTGACACTGCTGCGCGAGGTGTATGGCCGACGTGCCGACAACGGCGATCAGGCGGCGGAAGACATGCTCGGTGAAATCAGTATGGCCATGAGCACGGCAGCAAGTCCGGATGTGTTAGCCGCGCCGTTGCTGGATGTGCTGTTCGATGCTCGCGGCAACGGCTTTGTCGTTGGTGCTTTCGGAATGATCCTGCACAGCGCTGATGACGGTGCGACCTGGGAACCCTGGGTCGAGCGGACCGACAATACTCGGCGCATGCACCTGTATGCCCTTGCCGAGCATCAGGGTGAATTCTTCGTCAGTGGCGAACAGGGTGTGCTCATGCACCAGGACCAGTCTTCAGGTCGCTTCGTCATGCTGACAACCCCCTACACCGGCACCTTCTTTGGGGTGCGCGCTTTCAGCGACCTGCTGGTGGTGTATGGCCTGCGCGGCAATTTGTTCGTTAGCCGTAATCAGGGACAGGACTGGCAGAAAGTCAGAACCGGCCTGAAGACCAGCCTGGTCAGTTCGGTCGAGCACGATGGTCAGCTGATTCTGGTTAGCCAGAGTGGCGAGATGGTCGCCATGGACCGTAGCAGCCTGGCGGTGACTCCTCTACAAGCGGCGAAGGTCGGAGAGGTGTTTGCCGCGAGTGCAACAGCCAAGGCCGATGCGCTGGTTGTAACCCGTTTTTCCGGCGCTAAGGTCGTCGAGATCGCCAAGGCAAAGTGACTCGCTGGCACGATTCCTCAATGAGTGAGCAGACATGGTAGAGCAAAAGTACAACAGCGGAATGCCGGTGATTCCGAACCTGGCGGACTTTGACAAGTCGTCCGGTGGGCTTCTTGAGCGGATTATTTTCAGTAACCGCATGCTGGTGGTGATTGCCTGCCTGCTCGCCACGCTCGTGCTCGGCTTTTTTGCGACTCGGCTGGAGGTCAATGCCAGTTTCGAACGGATGATTCCCAGCGCCAGTCCTTACATCAAGAACTATCTGGCCTATAAGGACCAGCTACCGGGTTTGGGCAACAGTATTCGGGTGGTGGTGGAGAACAAGCAGGGCGATATCTACGACCCTGAATATTTGCAGGCGCTGCAGCAGGTCAATGACACGCTCTACCTGATTCCCGGTATCGATCGCTCCTGGATGAAGTCGTTGTGGATGCCGATTGTGCGTTGGAAGGAAGTCACCGAGGTGGGGATCGATGGCGGCGCGGTGATGCCGACGGACTACGATGGCAGCGGCGACTCGATCAATGCCTTGCGGCGCAACATCAGCCGCGCCGGGATCATCGGTAGTCTGGTTGCCAATGATGCGACTTCGAGCATGATAGTCGCCCCCTTGCTCGACACTCATCCGCAGACCGGCCAGCCGCTGAACTACGGCGAGTTCTCCAGTCAGTTGGAAGAACAGATTCGTGCCCTGCAAAGCGACAAGATCGGTATCCACATCGTCGGCTTCAGCAAGCTGGTGGGCGATCTGATCGACGGGCTGTATGCGGTAATGATGTTCTTCGGCATCTCGGTGGTGATCGCCGCACTGTTTGTCTACTTCTATACCCGTTGCCTGCGCAGCACCCTGTTGTTGGTCGGTATTGCCGTTGCGGGGGTGGTCTGGCTGTTGGGCCTGATGCAGTTACTCGGCTACGAGCTGGATCCGTACTCGATCCTGGTGCCGTTCCTGATCTTCGCTATCGGCCTGTCCCACGGCACGCAGAAGATGAACGGCATCCTCCAGGACATTGGCCGAGGTACGCATAAGTATGTTGCTGCCCGCTACACCTTCCGTCGTTTGTTCCTCACGGGCTTGACCGCGTTGCTGACCAACATCGTCGGCTTCGCCGTACTGGTGGTCATCGATATCCCGGTGATTCGTGATCTGGCCCTGACGACAAGCATCGGCGTAGCCGTGTTGATCTTTACCAAGCTGCTACTGATCCCGGTCGCGCTGTCTTACATCGGCGTGAGCAAGAAGGCTGCGCTTATCGCGATCGAAAAGGATCGGGCCGGCGAACAGAACCGTAGCCTTCTGGGGCATGTCTGGCACGGACTTGATCGATTCACCGAGCGGCCTTGGGCCACCGCGGTGATTGCTCTGTCGGTGGTCGTGACGGTGATTTGTAGCGTGGTGATGCTGGACCTCAAGGTCGGCGATCTCGACCCTGGTGCGCCGGAGCTGCGCCCCGATTCGCGCTACAACCGCGACAGTGCCTACATCACCGAACATTACGGCCTCTCCAGTGACCAGTTCGTTGTCATCATGAAGACCAATCAGGACAGCTGCCGGCTTTACCAGTCGCTTCAAGCGATGGATAGCCTAGCCTGGCACCTGCAGCAGACCGAGGGGGTACAGGCGACCAGTTCGCTGGCCGAAACCGTGCGCTTCGTCACCTCGGGTATGGCCGAGGGTAGCCCTAAGTGGCTGACCATCAGTCGCGATCAGGCGATCACCAATTCGTCGGTGGACGCCGCAATGATTTCATCGCCCGGAATCACCAACCAACAATGTTCGGTCACACCGCTGATCGCCTATCTAGCGGACCATAAGGCCGACACCTTGAACCGCGTGCTGCAGGTAGCCGAGAGTTTCGCCGCCCGGCACAACACTGCTGCGGATGCCGAACAACCGATTGAGTTTCTCCTGGCCGCCGGCAATGCCGGAATCGAGGCCGCCACCAACATCGAGGTGGAGAAGGGCATCGTCACCATGTACCTCGCGGTGTATGGCGCCACAGCGCTGCTCTGCATGCTCACCTTTCGCAGCTGGCGTGCCACTGTGGTCGCGCTGATCCCGCTGATCATGACCACCATCATCTGTAAGGCGCTGATGGTCTGGCTGGGGATCGGCCTCAAGGTCGCGACCTTACCGGTAATCGCGGTGGGTGTCGGAGTCGGTGTGGACTATGCGCTCTATCTGCTCAGCGTGCAGCTCGCGGTCCAGGAACGTGGTGGCTCGCTGGCGATCGCCTACCGCCGTTCGCTCGACTTCACCGGGCGGGTTGTCGCCCTGATCGGCCTGACCATGGCCGCCGGTGTCATCACCTGGGCCTGGTCGCCAATCAAGTTCCAGGCCGACATGGGCATCCTGCTGACCTTCATGTTCCTGTGGAACATGCTCGGTGCGCTGGTGCTTATCCCCGCGCTGTCGCATTTCCTGCTGAATCCAGGAACCCGTGTAGATACGTCGGTGCCGACCACTGACGATGAGGTGCCGTGCTCGCTGGAGCAGGAACGGGCAGTGAATACCCAGGCGGTTACCGCACATTGATCAACCCGCGCTGTCGGCGGGGGATTAGCAGACTCAGCGGCCAGGCAAGTGCCCTGGCCAGTTATTGGAGGGAGAGTGTTGTGTTCGAATTATTGATGAGTGCCGACATGATGGTTCCGGATCCCGATGGGATGACGGAGAAGCTGGTGGACAAGCTCGGTATTTACAAACACGAGCGCTGGCGCCAGGCGTTCGACAACCATCCGTATATCGCGCACTTCCTGCGAGTACACAAATCGCTGGCTGTCGCGCCGACTCGGATCGAGCCGCAATGGCACTTGGATATGCCAAATCCGGGGGACCCGCTGTTCCATGACTTTCTCGAAAGCCTGAAGGACTTCCAGGGCCATCATCGGCCGATGATTACCCACTCCATCGTTCTGGCGCTGCATGGCGACAAGTTCGACGCTCTGGTCGACAAGTTGATGCGCCGTCGCCTGCCGTTCCGCATGGCCCAGCGTACTCCGGAAATGCCGTTCGACCGTCTCTGGCTCGGTGCGACTCCGGAGCAGCCCTATTATCGGCCCACGGTCGATGGCGGCCTGTGCATCGAGATCATGCCCACCGAACCGCTGCAGATGCCGGCGGAAACCTATGCCCTGCCGCCGGCCCAGCCGCGCGACCAGAAACCGGGCGACATGGTGCGGGTGACCGCGCGCGGCTTCCTGGTGCGCGACCTCGATGAAACCCTACGCGCGGTTTCCAGCAATCTCGATTGGGAGCCAAACGGTCCGGTAGAAAACATTCGCAGCGAAGGCTACCGCCGCGCGCGCATGGGCTTCACCGTTGCCAATAGCGCGACCTTGGATATCATCGAAGCAACCTACTGGAACACCGATGCCGGTCACTACGTGAACAACTGGGGGCCTGGCCCTTACTACATCCGCATCGGGGTCAACGACCTGGCCGCCAAGGCCGAGGATCTGCGCGCCCGCGGCACGGCCTTCGAGTGGATCGAGTCATCCGAGGCGGTCGGCGGCAAGCCACTGATCAAGATCGACCCGAAGGAACTGGACGGCCAGGTCTTCGAGTTCGAGGAGTGTCCCGTATGAGTGCCGATACCAGCCAGCAGTTGCCCTTGGTGATTAACCAGGCGGTGCGTGTTGAGCGCGATGCGGCGGTCGGCTGGGTTGTGCTGACTCGGCCGGGGCAGATCAATGCGATCAATGACCAGATTCGCCAGGGCGTGCCAGAGGCGCTGATGCTTTTGGACAAGGATCCGCAGGTGCGTGTCATCGTCATCCGGGGCGAAGGCGAGCGTGGCTTCTGCGCCGGCGCGGATATCAAGGAGCGGCGTGGCGTAGAGACCTCCCTGCAGGTGCGTCAACGGATGCAGCGGGTTCGCTGGATCGAGTCGCTGGATCAGGTTGCCAAGCCAATCATTGCCGCGATCCACGGTTACTGTATGGGCGGTGGCCTGGAGCTGGCGCTGGCCTGCGATATCCGCTTCGCATCGCCGAACGCTATTTTCGCCCTGCCGGAAACCGGTCTTGGCTTGATCCCGGGGGGTGGTGGCACGCAGCGCCTTTCCCGGGTGGTGGCGCCCGGTCGCGCGCTGGATATGCTGCTCTCCGGCGACCGGATGAGTGCAGATGAGGCCAGGCAGATCGGTTTGATCAGTCGCTTGGCCAGCGACGCTGAAAGCCTGTTGAGCGAGGTGACTGAGTTCGCCCAACGCATCGCCAGCAAGCCGCCGATGGCCTCGTTGTATGTCAAGCGGGCCGCGCGCGCGGCGTTGGAACTGGACCTGAAGAGTGGTCTAGACCTCGAGCTGGACCTGTTCGCCTTGCTGGCCACCACCCAGGATGCGAAAGAGGCGGCCAGCGCCTTCAGTGAGAAACGTGCGCCGCGCTTCACCGGTGAATGAGGCATTTCCCCGCTTGAATGACAAGAAGAGAGAACCAGCATGACAACAGGAAAACTGGATGGCCGAGTCGCCATCATCACCGGTTCGGGCGGCGGGCTGGGCGCTGAGTGCGCCCGCGTGCTGGCGTCTCATGGTGCGCAGATTGCGGTCGTCGATATCAATGGTGAAGCCGCACAGCAGGTCGCCGAGTCGATTGTGGCACAGGGTGGGCAGGCCATTGGCTTGACCACCGACGTATCCTCCGAAGAGTCGGTCGAGGCCATGGTGGCGGCGGTGGTCGAGCGTTTTGGTCGCATCGATATCCTGCACAACAATGCGGCTGTGCTGGACGTAGGGCAACGCCAGCGCGATCGCGATATCTGCAACCTGGACATGGCCGCCTGGGATCGGGCGATCGCCGTGAACCTGCGTGGGGCGGTGTTGTGCAGCAAATACAGCATTCCAGTGATGCTCAAGCAGGGTAAAGGCTCGGTGATCTTCGCCACTTCCGGACTTGGCGTGCAGGGCGATCTTTCCCTGACCGGCTATGCCACTTCGAAGGCGGCGCTGATCATGTTGCCGCGGCTGATCGCCGCCCAGTACGGCAAGCAGGGCATCCGCGCCAATGCCGTACAGATCGGCTTGGCACCGGCGGAGAACGCCCATGATTCCATGCCCGCGCAATTGCTGGATATCCTGCGCGACAACCACATGACCCCGGAATTGGGGACGCCTCGCGAGATCGCCAACGTCGTGGCGTTCCTGGCGTGCGACGAGTCGTCGTTCGTGACCGGCACCACGCTGGTGGCGGACGGTGGCTTCAGCAGTCACACCCCTTCGTTGGTCGCGATGCGCGAATTCTTCCAGAAATCAGGCAAGGGTGGCATGTAGTTCGTTTGTGCTGGGTGTGGGCTGTGAGCCGGGTAAAGACGTTTTTTACCCGGCGACTTGAGGCGTTTACGCCGGATTGGGCACGAGGCTGATGCTCGACACAATGAAATCGACCGAGTACTGCCGCCACAGCTGCATACCCTGCTCAGAGCGCGTATCGACACCTACCAGCACCGACATGGAGTAGTGGTTGGTGAATCCGCCGGAGGTGAGCAGGGCGGCTGTTGCAAGAAACAGCCGTGGATCGGCCACGGCTTTGAACTCCCCGCATTGCGCGCCGCGCTTCAGAATGTTGTCGAATTTATCCGCGAGGGCAGGCGTCAGGTCGGCAAACATGTTGCGTGGCGTGTCATGGGCGTCATGATAGCGAATGCCTTCAAGGGCCAATGCGCCCAAAAACGGATCATCCCGGTATTGATCGAAGCAGTAGTTGAGTAATTCGCGCAGGGCAGCCGTCGGCGCTAAGTGTTCGACTTCAAGGGCGATGAGTTCGGCCATGATCCGCTGCGAGGACTCATCCAATACGGCACTGAACAGTCGCTCTTTCGAACCGTAATAATGATAAACGAGCTGTTTGGTAATTCCGGCTTCGCGGGCTATATCATCGATGCGTGCGCCGCTTAGGCCTTTTTTAGAAAACTCTTGGCGAGCGACTTCCAGCAAGCGGTTCAAGGTATTGCGTTTATTGGGTTCGGCTCGAACTGAGGAAGTATTCATTTTATTGTTGTTCCGTGTGCCATACGCCGGCAGCGAGGTCGGCGCTTTATTGATACGCAGATTAACACGTCGACTCTTTGCGTATGGTTTTGCCATGTCGCCGGATGAGCACAATACAGCAGCCGCCTTGGCTGCAATATCAAGTCGGCAAAGCGTCCCAAACAGCTAATAAACCAAGGGGAAGATTGCGATGGAACTGCAAATTGCCGGCCGTAAGGCCATTGTCTGCGCGTCATCCCGTGGTCTGGGCAAAGCCTGTGCACTGGCCCTGGCGCAAGAAGGTTGCGAGGTGGTGATCAACGGCCGCGATGCCGGGCAATTGGCCCGGACCGCAGCCGAGATCATGGCCTTGAGCGGACGTCAGCCGCTCATGGTGGTTGCCGATGTCGGCTGCGAGGCCGGGCGTGCCGCTCTGTTGGCCGCCTGCCCGGAACCGGACATCCTGATCACTAACAATGGCGGGCCTGCTCCGGGGCGTATCGAGGAGTGGGACCATGCCGCCTGGGTAGCGGCCGTGGAGGCCAACATGCTCTCGGCGATTCTGTTGATCCAGGCCGTGGTCAGCGGCATGCGCGCAAGGCGTTTCGGGCGGATCGTCAATATCACCTCGGCCATGGTCAAGTCGCCGCGCCTGCCACTGGGTCTGTCCACCGCTGCACGGGCCGGGCTGACGGCCTTTTCCAAGGCGCTGGCCAACGAAGTCGTGCGTGACAACGTTACCCTGAATAACCTGCTGCCGGAGCGTATCGAAACCGATCGGTTGCAGTTTATGAGTGCGCAACTGGCCAAGCACAAGGGCTGCAGTCTGGAGGAGGCGCGTGCGGAAATGCTCCGGCCGATTCCGGCCCGGCGCTTCGGTACGGCCGAGGAGTTTGCCGCGGCCTGCGCGTTCTTCTGCTCGGCCCAAGCCGGCTATATCACCGGGCAGAACCTGCAGGTGGATGGCGGCAGCTATGCCGGGCTGATCTAGCTGCAGCCCAGGTTGCGCCGCTGTCGCTCATGCCTTACAACGGGCTTTCCAGTCGGGCGGGGCGGCTTCTGTCTCTGCGAAGTCCAACTCTACCTCGACCCCGTTGGGGTCGTTGCAGAACAGTTGCCAGGTGCGGGTTTCGCCCGGCGCGCGAATGATGCGAAAGGCGATGCCATGCTCATCCAGGCGTTCAAGGGTGGCTGCCAGGCCCGCAGCGCGAAAGGCCATGTGATCGAGAACCCCACGGCGCGGCTCGGGCATCCGTTCGACGGCAATCACATGCAGGACCGGGCGTGGTCCGACATACAGCCAGAAGCCCGCAACCGGGAAGGGCGGACGCGGCCCTTCGCGTAAGCCGAGTATCTCGACATAGAAGTGACGAGTGTTTTGCAGCTGATCGGTGACGATGGTGAAGTGATCCATGCGCGTAATCATGCTGTTTCCTTGAGTACCCCAATTCGGCATTTCGATAGTTTCGCCGGATCGACGGCGCAGATAGCCAGTGCACTTGCGTTGTCAGCCCCATGCTACAAGTGGGTTTTCTCCCTACCAAGGTATCTGGCGGTTTTCGTTTGACTCAAGGTCAAACGGATGCGCTGCTGCTCTGGCTGCTTATTCGTTAGGGTATTACTCGGCAATCACGGCGAACTGCGTTGCGATTTCTCGATAAGTCTAATAACGGAGATCGACCCAATGAATCTTCAACCAACTGTCTCAAGTTATCTCGCGATCATCGCATCTATTGCGGCTGCCCTGGCCGAGGCTCAGTGAAATGCATGGTGGCCAGCAGACAGTGTCAACACCGCGTTGCAATAGTTCGGGCGTGCTGTGCTCGGTGTTAATGCCGTACGCGAATTACTGCACTGACTCTTTTCACGCTGAGCGGCCGTGGCCGGTCAGCGCATATAGCCAGTAGGGGACGGCTTGCCTGGTGACCTGACGCAGGCGACCCCTGCAATCGATTGAACACGACTGGTTCGTAGTCGCCGGATCGAGTGACGTGCGCTTTGTTCGAGTCGCCGTTAATCCGCGAATGGATGATCCGATAACGGACCAGACCATCGAAGTGCATCACAAGTTGGCTGGCGTCGTATCGACCGGCCATGGAGAGCAAATATGACGTTGAGTAATGCCGAGTTCGATGTCCTCATTGTCGGGGGCGGACACAATGGCCTGACAGCCGGGTGCTACCTGGCCGCTGAGGGCAACAAAGTGATGGTTCTGGAGGCGCTGGGCAAGGTCGGCGGCATGGCATCCTCCGGTTACCTGATCCCCGAGGCTCCCGAGCACCTGGTGCATCCTTGCGCATTGGACATGATGTCGATGCGTGTGCATGCCCATGTGCCGCGCGAGCTGGAGCTGGATCGCCACGGTTTTCAGGCGGTCGAGTACTCGCCAGGTTATGTCTATCTGCACCCGGACGGCACCTCGGTGGTGTTTTGGCGTGACGCCAACAGAACCGCCGAGGAAATCCGCCGCTACAGCCCGCGCGATGCCGATGCCTACCTGGCGTTCGTCAAGGTGCTGGATGCCTTTGTCGACATGGCGCTGCCGATGATGCGGGCCGATCCGGCCAAGTTCAATCTGGGCACCAAACTCAAGGTTCTGGGAACCGTGTTGCGCAATCGCAAGCTCAAGCCCGAATTGATGGCGTTGATGACCGGCTCGGCCTACCAGGCGGCGCTGGAGCGTTTCGAGCACCCGGTGACCATCTCCGCCATGTGCGCGCTGACCGGGCTGGCTGGGGTGATCACTGCGGATGGTAGCGGCATCTACTACGCCCTGGTGGCCTTCCTCCATCGCTTTGGCGTGGGCAGGGTGATCGGCGGCATGCAGAAGCTCAGCGATGCGCTGCGTTCGCGTTTCGAGGAGCTGGGCGGCGAGGTGATGACCTCGGCCTCGGTGAGCGAGATCGTCGCAGTGGACGGCAAGGTACGCGGCGTGCGCCTGGCGGACGGCCAAGAGTTCCATGCCCGTGTGGTGGTCGCCAGCTGTCACCCCAAGGTGGCACTGGAGATGGTTACGCCAGGTGCGATCGAGCAGCAACTGCTGACCCGAGTGGCGATGGCGCCGGCCAACGCCCATGGCGCCGGGCCGGTCAAGCTCGACCTGGCCCTGAACGGACAGATCTCGGTGCCGCGTTTCGAGGCCATGCGCGGCGACGGTATCGACCTGCGCAAGGCCTGCCTGTTGATCGGCACCGCCGAGGCGGTGCTGGAGAACTTCGCCGCCAGTGCGCGCGGCGAGGTGCCACGCCTGCCGTACATCACCTTTGCTGCACCCAGCGCCGTCGACCCGTCGCAGGCGCCGAGCGGCCAGGATGTGCTGTACGTCTACCCGCCGGCCATGCCGGTCAATCCCGTCGAAGGCTGGGATGCGCTGCGCGAGCGGGTCGCCGCTCAGCTGATCAGCCAGGTCAGCGATTACATAGAGGGCGTGCGTGAAGACACCATCATTGGCCACCGTCTCGAGGCCGCGCCGGATTTCACCGCGCGCTTGAATACGGTGAATGGCTGTGTCGTGCACATCGATACGACCAGTCTGCGTTCCAGCAGCATGCGCCCGGCCCACGGTCTGGGCGGCGATACCCTGCCGGTCGAAGGCCTCTACTTAGGCAGTGCAGGTATCCATCCGGGTGGTGGCGTCAACGGCATGGCGGGGCGCCTGGCTGCCCAGCGGGTCAAGCGTTACCTGGGTAAGCATGCACGCGACCGTTCAGCGGCCCCGGCAGGATCCAGTCAGCAACCTGTTGGCCAGACCACGCCTGGGGCGTGAGTACGGCCGTCCAGTCATTGGTTCGTTGGGCCCCAGAGGGGGCCGGGCGGCCGGTCGTGCCGCTCGACACGGCAATGACAATGACCATTCAATAGAGTGAGAAATGACCATGAGTACTACCCGTACCGAGACCACGATTGATCTCAAGAGTGCCTATGCCGCGGTGTCCAAAACCTACCTTGGCACGAGCCTGGACATTCATGCGGTGTGCCGGGAGCAGCGCCTGAAATCGCCGGTTTACCAAGGTGATTTCATCACCCAGTTCGGTGTGCCGACCAATGCCGGCATCCAGCAGGGAACGCGGCCGACCTTCGCCCTGTTCAAGTACCAGGACGTGATGGCGGTGCTGCGCGACGGCAATACCTACACCAGTGGCTTTATCGCCGAGGGCCTGGGTGCCTTCTTCGACGGCCTGGTGATTCTGGCTATGGACGGCGAGCCGCACCGCAAGGTACGCGCCCTGCTGCAACCGGCGTTCATGCCAGAGAACGTGAATAAGTGGCGTGGGCAGATCGACGAGGTGATCCGCCAAGGCTTCCTGGAACCGCTGGTGCCGGAGAAGAAGGCCGACCTGATGCAGTTCGGCCTGGAGTTGCCGATCCGTATCATGTACGCGCTGATGGGCTTCCCCTCTGATGACCCGTCCAAGTACAAGCAGTACGCCGCCTGGGCGCTGGCGATGGTCGGCGGCAACCAGATCGATCCGGAGAAGATGGCCGAGGCCCGCCAGAACGCCGGCATCGCGGTAAAGGGGCTGTACGACGCCATCCAGGACGTCGTGGTACGCCGCCGCGCGGAAGGTAGCCAGGGCGACGATGTGGTCGGGCGTCTGTTGCGTGCCGAATATGAAGGACGGACGCTGGATGATCATGAGGTGATTACCTTCACCCGCTCGCTGCTGCCCGCCGCCGGTGAAACCACCACGCGCATGTTCAGTTCGGTGATGACCCTGCTGCTCACCACCCCGGGCCTGCTGGAGCGGGTCAGGGCCGATCGCTCGCTGATTGCCAAGCTGATGGATGAAACCGCGCGCTACGAACCGGTGGCCACCTTCAAGGTGCGCGAGACCGCCAAGGATGTCGAATTCCACGGGGTGAAGATCCCCAAGGGCTCCTTCGTGCAGTGCATGGTGGTATCCGCCAACCGCGACGAGGACGCCTTCGAGAACCCCGAGGTTTTCGACATCGACCGCAAGCTCAAGCCCGCCTTTGGCTTCGGTTTCGGCCCACACATGTGCATTGGCCAGTTTATCGCCAAGGTCGAGATCAGCTGCTCGGTCAACGCCATCCTCGACCTGTTCCCCAACCTTCGCCTGGACCCGTCGCAACCGGCCCCGGTCATCGAGGGGGCGCAGTTGCGTGGTGCCGCATCGCTTCCGGTTATCTGGGACTGAGCGTCGCTTCCCTCACCTGCCTTGCGTGACTTTCGACGATAACGACAAGAGACGATTCCCATGCGAACTTTCAAGACGATTCCCGAGCGCGGCGACTTTGGCTTTCAGCAACTGGTCGGCCCGCACCAGGTCAGCGGAGCCTCAATGGGTGGCAGCCGCGGCTTCTTCGGCCTGCAACTGAGTAAGTCCTCGCCGTTCGGCTCGGTACGTGACGAGGAGGGCAACATCTATTCGTTCGTGCGTTCGCTGTTGGCCCCGGGAGGCACGCCGAACCCGACCAAGTTCTTCTACCTGAACAACCATGTCGACGGCGTCAACCTGCGCATGGACCACGAGAAAATGGCCCGCCAGGCGCTGACCCCCATGCCGCTGCAGACCCTCGATGGCGACACGGTGCGCTGGACCAACCAGCCGGGGGAGGCCGGCAATGGCTGGGAGATCACCGCCAACAGCGAGCGTCTGACCTGGAAGGAGGACGGTCTGTTCCAACTGGAGGGCAGGCTGCTCGGCCCCGGTCTGCAGTGGTATCTGCCGGGGGTTGAGTGGGGCACGTTCTACGTGTCGCAGCTGTGGGAACTCGCTGGCGTCTGCGAAGGCAAGCCGGTGAAGGGGGCGATGGCGCTCGACCAGTTCTACATGGCCGAGGGTGGTGCCATCCACTTCAAGAAGGACCTGGTGGTCAACAACAACAAGCACGTCATCTGGTGGTCGTTCGTCACCGTGTACAAGGACGGCAGTTGGGATACCGGCTCCTTCATGGTCGGCCATGACCACCTCGGCTATGCCATCTTCGCCAACGACAAGGGCGAAGTGCGCGTCACCACCGATATCGAAGGGCAGACCAAGCACAAGGACGGCAGCTACTTCCTGGAGTCGGCCAAAGTGGTGCTGGATGGCAAGGAAGAGTGGGAATTCCTGCCGGATGAAAAGGGCGAAATGATCGACTTCGTCGGCGGTTTCCCGATCACTGCGCAGCAGGAAGGACGTTGGCGCCGGGTCGGCGATACCCGCGAACCGTCGCACTGGCTGGGCTGGGGTGAGTCCGACCGGCGCAACGGTTCGGCGCGTAACGTGCCGGGCCGGGATCTCTGAAGCGCAGCGAACCCGCTACGAAGTAACGACGATGTGCCTCCCGCTGGCCTGAGCGCCGCGGGGGCCTTTCTCACAAGAATAAGAGAGCACACGTGATGAGATTCAAAGACAAGGTGGTGCTGATCACCGGTGCCGGGCGTGGCATGGGGCGTGCCATCGCCCTGGCCTATTCCCGTGAGGGCGCGCGGGTAGTGGTATCTGCCCGTACCGACAAACACGGCGAAGAAACCATCGCGCAGGTCGAGGCGCTTGGCGCACAGGCCTGTCTGGTGGGCGGCGATATCGCCGATCGTGCGGCGGTCCGATCCATGGTCAACGGTGCCATCGAAGCTTTTGGCGCACTGGATATCGTGGTGCATTGCGCCGCCGACACGGCTCATGGGCTGATCACCGAGATGGCGGATGAAACCTTCGATCACTTGGTGCGCAGCAACATCCAATCGCTGTTCTGGCTGGCCAAGGACGCGGCACCGCACCTCTCCAAGGCGCAGGACAAGGGGCGGATCATTTTCATCTCCTCCGGCGAGGCTAATCGCAAGTACACACCGACATTGATTCCCTACGGCTCCAGCAAGGCGTTCATGAACGCCTTCGCCCGTGGTCTGGCGGTGGAGTTCGGTGCCTTGAATATTCTGGTTAATGTGATCGAACCGGGGCTGATTGGTACTGACCATATGCTCGAAACCCTGGGCGAGGAGCTGCCGCACCGGCTGGCCGAGCATTTCCCCGTGCCGCGTCTGGGGCAGTCGGCGGACATCGCCTCGGCTGCGCTGTTTCTGACTTCCAACGAGGCGTCCTACATCACCGGTACTTCGCTGCTGGTCGACGGCGGCGCCACCATGGTGACCCTGCCGAAGGTCGAAGAAATCCTCAAAGGGCATTGAGCCCAGATCGCGCCGCCCGCTCGGCACGACGGGCGGCACCAGGAGTCCCGCATGTCCGACACATCCGCTTCACGCCCCAAGGTCGCCATCGACACCGGCGAATTCCAGCACGGCTGGCGCGTCCTCTTGCTCGGACTCGCCGGCATCTGCACCAGCATTAGCGTGGGCCTGCTCTACAGTTTCGGTACCCTGGTGATTCCCCTCGAACATGCATTTGGCTGGAGTCGGGGCGACTTGCAGGCGTCGATCACTTTCCTGTTCGCCGGGGTTGCCATCTCCACCCAGCTGGTCGGCCCGTTGTACCGCCGCTTCGGCCTACGGCGAGTGGCGATCATCTCGATCGTGCTGCAGGTGATCGGTTATGTGGCGATCACCTGGATCGAGCACTCCATCGGCTGGCTGTACCTGGCGTACTTCGCGATGCCGCTGGTTTGCGCGGGGACTATCGCCATAACCTGGACGCAATTGGTCAACCTATGGTTCGAGCGCAACCGTGGCCTGGCTCTGGCAATCATTCTCTGCGGCACCGGACTGATGGCGCTGATGTTACCGCCACTGCTGGCGCTGCTGATCGCCGAGTTCGGCTGGCAGGCGGGCTTTTTTACCCTGGCGGCGATGCCGTTGCTGTTTACCTTGCCGATGGCGTTGTTGTGGATACGCTTGCCAGGCGAGGTCGAATCCGCCTCGCCGGCGAGAGGCGATGCGACAGTGCAGTTGAGCGGTTTCAGTTATCGCCAGGTGCTGCGCTCACCGGTGTACTGGAGTTTCAATATCGCGTTGATCCTGTCGGTGTGCCTAACCGTCGGCATGGTCACCAACATCGTGCCGATGCTGCAGAGCAAGGGATTATCTGCCCAGGCGGCGAGCCAGATTTTCAGCAGTTTCGGCGTTTCCATCATCGCCGGACGTTTGCTGGTGGGCTATCTGCTGGATCACTACCCGCCGATCCTGGTCGCGGCCGTCAGCCTGGCGCTACCGGCCATCGGCTGTGCGATCTTTCTGTTCAGCGGCGCGCAAAGCGTGGCCCTACTGGTGCTCGCTACCCTGTGCATCGGCGCCAGCGCCGGTGCGGAGTTCGACCTGGCAGCGTTTCTTATGGCACGTTATTTCGGTCTGCGCGACTACGCACGGATCTTCGGCCTGCACCTGGCGCTGGTCACTATCTTCGGCGGTCTGATGCCGGTGTTGTTTGGCCGCCTGTATGAAGCCTATCAGGGCTATTCGGCAGTACTGCTGTGCTGCCTGGCCTGCTCAATCATCGGACCTTTGACCTTGCTCTGGCTGCGGCCAGCAGCTGCGGTCGCGGTCCTAAAGCAACCTGCCTGAGTGGTTGTGCGAAAGTCAGGCGGGCTTGGCCCGTCCATGAAAACCTAGGAGAAATGAATGAATGCGCAAGAAGCTATCGAGCAGTTCCTGCATGGCCAGATCGAGTGCTGGAACAACGGTGACAAAGAGGGATTCTTCGAGCACTACCGCCGGGTGTCGCCCGCTGGCCTGAGCATCGAATACGTCGGCCGGCCCTTGCCGACCGACCCCTGGCAGATCCTGCAAGGCATGTGGGAAAACCAGCAGCCGCATTTCCGCGTGGAGGTCAAGGAAACCATCATCAACGGTGAGGAAGCCGCCTGCCACCATCGCAACGCGCTGCGTGACGGCAGCGGTGGTATCGAGACCATCGAGCTGTACCGTTTCCAGGGTGGCAGGCTGTCGGTGCGCTATTTCATCAAGGCGTGACAGGGCAAACTGGGGCGCGGTGATGGGCCGCGCTCGACTTGTTTGGCCGTCTGTGCCGCGCGGCCGTTCATGATGCTGTCGTGGCGCTCGATGCTCATCCCTGAGTAGCTCCTACCTTTCTAGGTGGTCGCTAAAGCGCTAGGGGCACCTCAAGATCGGGCTGCTGGCTGACGCCAATGAAGGCTCAGCACCAGTACCCAGCCGATGGCCGATAGCAGGGCCGAGCAGAAGAACACCTGCGCCAGGCCGAAGCCGGAAACGACCAGTCCCATCACCGGCCCCGCCAGTCCTACCGCCAGATCGAAGAACAGCGAAAGCGTGCTCAGGGCCGAGTTGCGATTGGCCTCTGGTGTGCGCGCCAGGGTTTCCACCGCCAGCCCCGGATAGACCCAGGAAACACCCAGGCCGGTCAGTGCTGAACCGAGGATCGCCACCAGGGGCGAAGGTGCCAGCCACACGAGTAGCAGCCCGAAGGTCTGCACGGCCATGCAGATCGTGACCACCCGATAGCCGCCGAAGCGTGGCAGGGCACTGGGTGAGGCCAGTCTGGCGAAAATGAAAGCGACACCGAAAGCGCTCAGGCAGTAGGCCGCGTTTTCCCAGCCCAAGCTGTCGAAATACAGGGCGACGAAGGCGGTCAAACTGCCGAAGCCCGCCGAGCTGCAGGCAACGGCGAGACCGTTTGGCAGCACGGCCATGAACACGCTGCGAAATGGCAGCCGTACGCCTGGCAGCAAGGGCGCGGGGCGCCTAGTCTGGGCGAACAGCAAGGGCAGGAAGCCGAGCAGGGTGATGCCGATACCGATGCCGGCGAGGCCCAGGTGATCACGTACCAGCACGCCGAGCGGTGCGCCTATGGCGGTGCCGCCATAGGCGGCGATACCGTTCCAGGACATGACCTGCGCGGTGCGTAACGGGCCATGCAGGCCGATGGCCCAGGTGCAGCTGGGTGTGGAGATCAGGGCCGAAGAGATGCCCTGGAGGACTCGGCCGGCCATCAGAAGTGTCAGACCGACCCAGGGGGCCGCCGGCAGGACGATCGCCAGTGCGGTCAGCAGGCCGCTGACCGTAAGGATGGCCAGCCCCGTCATCACCGTGCGCTTGGCGCCGAAGCGGTCGGCAAGCTGTCCGGCCAGCGGACGTGAGAGCAGGGTTGTCAGGTATTGCAGGCCGATCACTAGCCCGGCCATCGTGGTGCCGAAGCCCAAGGTGTTCAGCACATGACCGGGCAGTACGGCCAGCGGCAACCCGTTACCTACATATGAGGCGAAGTTGAAGCAGACGATCGACACGATTGACAGGCCGACTGGAAGGGATTTCGTACTGCCGTGCATCCGTCGTCGCCTTGCGGATCGTGCGTGTGGCCTTGGCCGCGTCCGGTTACGGGCGCGGCAGTGGGGTGGTCAGTCGCGGTTGGCCGCTTCCCAGGCCTTGAGGTCGAAACCGGCTGCGGCCGCTTCGGTCGGGCTGAGCTGGGGCGGGCGCGAGAGGATCTTGCGTGCGGCCAGATGATCGCCGGGGCGATTGCACGACTCCACCGCAATCAACTGGTCGCCGCGAAAACACAGTACCGAGAGCTGCGCGTTGTCCGGCGAACCGATGACCACGGTGCTGTCATACCCGCTAGAAAGGCCGGCGATCTGCAGTTTCATGTCGCCCTGATCGGTCCAGAACCATGGCAGCGCTCCATAGGGCGCCGGTTTGCCCATCAGTCGGGCCGCCACAGTGCGCGCCTGGTCCACGGCATTCTGCACGGACTCGAGGCGAGTTAGCTGTTCGTCGTTCTGCAGGCATGGAAAACAGGCCACATCGCCGATCGCCGAGATATGCAGGTCGGAGGTGAGCAGGTTGGCGTCGACCTTGATGCCATTGGCGATGTCCAGGCCGGCCTCGCTGGCCAGTTGCACATTGGGGATCACGCCAATGCCGAAGACCACCAGGTCGGCGTCCAGCGTGCGCCCGTCGGAGGTTTCCACCCCCGTTACACGGCCATTGTCGCCGATTACCCGGGTCAGGCCCTGGCGGAAATCCAGGTGTACGCCCCAGCGACGGTGTGCCTGGCTGAACAAGTCGGACATCTCGCGACTGACCGCGCGGGCCATCGGCCGGTCGCCCAGCTCCAGGACATGCACCGCCGAGCCAAGCGCCGCCGCCACTGCGGCAAACTCCAGGCCGATGAAGCCGGCGCCAACTACCACCACATTGCGCGCCTGTTTGGCCAGCGGCGCCAGGGTGTCGGCATCGATCTTGGTCTTGATGCCGAATACGCCTTCGAGTTCGGCGCCGGGTACCGGCAGGGGACGGTTGTGTGCGCCTGTGGCCAATACCAGATGATCGTAGGCCAAGGCTTCGCCGTCCTCGAGCAGGACTCGTCGGTTCTGGCGATCGATGGCGGTGACGCGGTCATGGCGCAGCTCGATGCGTTGCTCGGTATAGAAGTTTTCCGGGCGGAACAGCAGGTTGGTCGCGCCGATCTTGCCGAGCAGGTAGGCCTTGGACAGTGGCGGTCGCTGGTAGGGCAGACCGGGTTCGTCGCCAATCAGGCTGATGCGCCCTGCATAGCCGGCCTGGCGTAGTGAGGTGGCGACCTGAAAGCCAGCTTGGCCGGCACCGACAATGACTACCGAAGCGAGTGACATGGAGCCTCCTTCTAACTATTAGCGTGCCGTGAACAGGGTTCGGGATTCAGAATTGTGATACGGGCAGGCGCAGCACCATGCCATCCAGCGCTTCGCTGATGATCAACTGGCAGGTCAGGCGACTGTTGTCGTTGCGCTCGACTGCATACTCGAGCATGTCGGCCTCGGTGCTTTCGGCGGCGGGCAGGCTCGCCAGCCACTGGTCGTCGACATAGGCGTGGCAGGTCGCGCAGCTGCATGCGCCACCGCAATCGGCCTGGATACCGGGCACGGAAGCGAACATTGCCGCTTGCATGACCGATTGACCAATTTCTCCGGTCACCTGGTGTTCGGTGCCGTTATGTTCGATAAGGGTGAGAGTGGGCATGGTCGGATTCCTTTAAGCGGTTGGGGCGGTGGCAGGAATGGGCTGCGCGGCGAAATGCGGGGCACGGCCGAGGGTCAGCAGGAGCAGAGGGCCAATCAAGCTGCAGGTCATGGAGTAAAGCAGCATCGAGGTGTAGGAACCGGTGCGGCTAAGCATCAAGGCGAAGAGCAAAGGCGCAAGCGCCGAGGCCACAGTGTTCAGCCCCTGGTGCACGCCGAATAGCCGACCGTATTCGCGCAGACCGAAGTAGCGGGCAACCAGGAAGGCGGCGATGTCAAATTCCGCGCCAGCGCCGAAGCCGATCATTACGGCTGCGAGCATCAGCAGGGTGAAGTCCGGCGTGCCGCTGAGGTAGATGAGGCAGCCGATGGCGGGCAAGGCCAGGCTGAGCGCGGCAACACCCGGCGGCCACAAACGGTCGAGCAAATAGCCGATGAGTACGCGACCGAAAATCAGCGAAACGCCAAAGAAGCTGAAAATCAGGTTGGCGTCGCCGGCTGACAAGCCTCGGCTCTGCAGCATCGGTACGGTGCTGGTGACCATGCCGACGATAGATGAGATGACCAATGCCAGCGCCAGGTTGCAGGTCCAGAACTTGCGCGAGTGCATGCCTTCTTTAAAGCCCATACCCGGCAGCCCCAGTAGTTCGTTGCCCGCGTGTTGCCGGGTGACAGCCTGGGCTCCCGGCAGCTTGAACCAGAGCAGCGTCAGTGGCAGTAACAGCAGCAGGTTAAGCAGCGCGAGAATTACAAAGGCGGCGCGCCAGTCCCATTGTTCGATGCCCCAGGACATCAGGCGCGGAATAGTGGCGGCGGTGATGCCAGTGCCCGAGAGACCGATTGCCAGTGCCAGGCCGCGGTTGCGGTCGAACCATAGGCTGAGCAACTGGGTCCAGGTCACCGCCAGTGCGCCCATGCCGATGATCGGTAGCAGGGCAAAGGCCAGGTACATCGACCAGATCGAGCCTTGCAGTTGTGTAGTCGCCAGATAGCCCAGGGACAGCAGCACCAGCGAGATCAGGGTGACCCGCTTCATGCCAAAGCGCAGGTTGAACCAGCCGACCAACTGCAGGGAGACCACGGCGCCGCCGAAGAGGAAGGTGATGGAAGCCTGCAGTTCGCTCTTGCTCCAGCCGAAGGCCTGCTCCAGCGGCACGACCAGCGTGCCAAAACCATAGAGCAGCGCGGCATTAATGCTGATTGCCACGCCGACGACGGCAAGGATGAGCATTCGCCAGCCTTGCCGAAACTCGGTGGGATCAATAGCCGCTTCGTTTTTGTGGGGAGACATCGGGCAGGCACCTTTTGTTGATCTTATCTTGCCAGGTAGTTCGGCGTTTTCTGCCGAATTTACGTGAATCCAGCTATCATTGTTCTGATCTAAGAATTGAATGCTGGATTTAGAATATGGCAGAGTGGATTATCTGTCTAGTCATGCCTGGCCGAACCACCTCATTACAACAACAAGTAGGTACAACGATGCTCTCGCTCAGCCGCTTCTCTATTGGCGCCAAGCTGCTCATGCTGCCAGCCTTATTCGTGCTTTCCCTTCTGATTATCTCTGCGGTTGCTTATCAGGGGCTGGCCAGCCAGCAGGAGGTCATCGACGAAATGGAACAGTTGCGTGTCAAGCAATACAAGCAAGCGCTGGACATCTCTGCAGCGTCCCAGGCCGCCATGGCCAACGCCTATGCCATGGTGGTGCGGATTCTCGAGTCGAACGGTGAGGCGTCGAGCGAGGAGCTGCAGTCTTATCTCGAGGAGATGGACCTGAGCGTCGGGGAAATGCTCGCTGGGTTGAGCAAGAGTGCTGCGCAAGAGCGTCTGAGCGAGGATGAACGCGCGCGCTATCTCGCGTTGCAGGAGCAGGCCACGGTGGTGGGAGACGGGTTTGCCGAGCTGAAAACCATGGCCCTTAGCGATCCGATGCAGGCCGTGTCGATGCTTGGCAATCTGCGTGCCGACTACAACAGCCTGCTCGGGCAATTCGGCCGTCTGTTGATCTTGCAGGAAAGCCTGACGACGCATGCTTTTAGCGAGGCGACTCGCGTGGTGCAAAACGTTACTCAGGTGCTGATCGTGACCCTGCTGGCGGCAGTCGGTTTGGCCTTGGTGGTCAGCTTGCTGTTGCGTGCGCATATCATCCGTTCGATTCGCGCCATTGAGCAGGCCTCCATCAAGCTGCGCGATGGCGACCTGACCCAGCGTGTGCGAATTGTTGGGCACGATGAGATTGCCCGGACCGCTCAGGCATTCAACGAGTTAATCGAGAGCTTCCAACTCGCCGTCCGCCAGGTGGCCGGTGTATCGGCCTCGGTGGGTTCATCGGCAGAGGAGCTGGTGATTACCTCGTCCCAGGTGTCTGAAAGTGCTACGAACCAGGCCAAGGCGGTTATCGGGGTATCAGCGACGGTCGAGCAGATGAGCGTGGGCGTCGCTTCTATCTCCGCCAATGCCGAGGAGCTGAGGTCGTCTGCGGAGGCCAGTCTGCGGGGAGCGGAAGCGGGGCACTCGGCCTTGAATCGCCTACTGACGGAGATTGAAAGCGTACGGCTCGCCTTTTCGGCCATTAGCGGCTCGGTGGGGGATTTCGTTGTCAGTACCTCCGCCATCACCGCCAGCATCAATCAGGTCAAGGAGCTATCGGCGCAAACTAATCTGCTGGCACTGAATGCGGCCATTGAGGCCGCGCGTGCTGGCGAGAGCGGCCGAGGCTTTAGCGTGGTGGCCGATGAGGTACGCAATCTGGCGCAGCGCTCTGCGACGGCCGCAAACTCGATCAACGAGTTGACGCTCAAGTTGGAAAGCCAGTCGGCAGTCGTAGAGAAGGCCTTGCACGCCGGCACAGTGGCCT
Organism: Pseudomonas sp. SJZ079; assembly: GCF_007993865.1. Lineage (GTDB taxonomy): Bacteria > Pseudomonadota > Gammaproteobacteria > Pseudomonadales > Pseudomonadaceae > Aquipseudomonas. The sequence continues at coordinate 149,614 of NZ_VIUH01000003.1, forward strand.
TGGACGGCAGCGATAAGCTGTTGGGCGAATTGGAGAGTACTTTGCAGGAGTCCGCGCGCCTGGTCGGCAACTCGACCCGTGGTGTCGACTCAATAGCTAGTGCCGTGCGCGAACAGAGCGAGGGCGGGCGGGATATCGCCTCGAACGTTGAGCATATCGCGCGCATGGCCGGAGAAGGCGATGCGATCACGCAGCAGGTATCCAATGCGGTGGTTTCCCTGCGCGAGTTGTCCGAAGAGTTGAATCTGGCGGTGAGCCGGTTCCGCTTCGAGGCGTATTGACAGCCGCGGCACTGAGTCGGATGGGTCGTAGGGCATGCCGAATAACGCTCTGATGATGTATTCATTCAGCTCTAGCTAGCGTATCCGGACCGGCTCTCGGTGGATCGCTGGCGTGGGTCTGAGGCACATGGGTCGGTATTGATGTGATCAAAAATAATAAAAGTGTTCATGTTCTTATGTTTTTTTAGGTTTTTTGATCTTTTTGTCATCCTGTCGCTCCGGCCAAGGTGCGAATAACCCTCTTGTTTGTAGAGTAAATGCTGGGTGTTTGGCCGTTCATCGCGGCTTTACCTTGCTGGCGTCTAAATATTTACAAATGTATTAAAACTGTTCATTATTTATCTGTGCTGGTCCCTGATAAGGAGAACAAGATGAGTTCCGAAAAAGCGCGATTCCAAGTGGTAGCCGACCGCAGCCGCTGTTGTGGTTACGGCTTGTGTGCCGCCATCTGCCCGAGTATCTACAAGCTGGATGCTGATGGTCTGGTTTACCTGGACGACAAGGTCGTTCCGCCCGAGCTTGAGGAAGAGGCGCGCGAAGGTGCAGCAGCCTGTCCTGCCGAGGCCATCTGGCTCGAAGACATCACTGCCGAAGGTAGCGACGCCTAAGCTGCTGTTTACGAAGCTTCGGGCCGCAATCACAGACAAACGGTGGAGGGTGGGATGACAGGTCGTTTAGAGGGTAAGGTCGCACTGATTACAGGCACCGGCGGTGGTCAGGGCAGAGTGGCTGCACTGCGTTTCGCCCAAGAAGGCGCCATTGTTGTGGGCTGCGATTTCAATGCGCAGGCGAATGAGGAAACTGCCGCCTTGCTCCAGGCCGAAGGCCTGCGGTTGTATGGCTACGCCCCCGTTGATCTCGGCGATCATGAACAGGCCAAGGCATGGGTGGAGTCTGCCGCCGCAGAGCATGGGCGCATCGATATTCTCTACAACAACGCCTCGGCGGCGCGTTTCGGTGCAGTCAGCGAATTCAGCGTCGAGGATTGGCGCTACACCATGCGCAATGAAATCGATCTGCTGTTCTACACCACTAAATATGCATGGAGTCACCTCGCCGAGCAGCAAGGGGTGATCATCAATGTGTCATCGACTGCCGCCTGGGGTGGCTCCAAGGTCGCCGGCATCGCCGCGCATGCCGCTGCCAAAGGGGCGGTAGTTTCCTTCACCCGTCAACTGGCTGTGGAGGGCGCGCCAGTCGGTATTCGCGCGGTCAGCCTAAGCCCAGGTTTCATCGCTACGCCAGGCACCGCCCCATTTCTCGAGAACCCCGTTGCCCGTGCGGCATTGCTTGACGGCGTACTCATGGATCGCCCCGGCGAGCCAGAGGAAGTGGTAGCCATGGCCGTGTTCGTGGCTTCCAGCGAAGCCTCGTTCATTACGGGCTCCGATTTCGTCATCGACGGTGGCCTGCTGGCCGTCTAATAGATCCGGGCGGTGCTGCCGCCCGGATGTGGCACATTCCTATCGTCCGCGCGGGCCTCAACTGGAGCTCGGGACGAATGAAATCGAACAAGAACAGGTGAATAGTCATGGACATCATTGGCATTGGCTACATGGGCTTCGAGACCGCGAACATCGAAGCCTGGCGCGAGTACGGCCCGCAGGTGATGGGTTTCGGTATTGGCCGCTCGCCCGAGAGTGATCCGGATTCGCTGTATTTCCGCATCGACGACCGTCGTCATCGCTTTGCCTTCCATCCGGGAAAGATCGACCGTATCGCCTACATCGGCTGGGAGGCGATCGGACGCATGGCGTTTGAGGACGCCCTGAAGAGGTTCAGTGCGGCTGGAGTCGAGTTCACCCGCGGTGACGCCGAATTGTGTGAGAAGCGCGGGGTACGCGAGCTGATTCGTTTCCGTGATCCGGTCGGCTATCAGCACGAGCTGTTCTATGCGCAGAAGTGGACACCGCGCTCCTTTCAGCCGGGCCGTCCGCATGGTGGGTTTCTGGCCGACGAGCGCGGTGCCGGTCATGTGGTGTTGATCACCCCCGAGTACACGCCGGAGCTGGAGCACTTCCTCATTGAAGTCATGGGTTTCCGCTGGTACGGCGCCGGCGCGGGTAAGGGGCGTACGGGGTTCTTCCGCTCCAAGCTTAATAATCACACTAGCCACGATATCGCCTATGGCCACGGGCCTGGTCGCATGGGTGTTCAGCATGTGGGCATAGTCGTCAACAGCATCCGCGATGTCGGCGAGACCTACGACATTGTCAAGAAACGCGAGCTGCCGATGATGATGACGCTGGGGCAGCATTGCCAGGATCCGCATGTATCCTTCTACCACTTCAATCCGTCCGGCTTCGCGTTTGAGACCATTGCCGAGATCGAGCCCTGGCAGGGTGACCACTATGAGCTCAATCCCGAGGTGCTGAGTGTCTGGGGCCACGAGATGGTTGGGCCTATCCTCGGGCCGAGCGTACGTACGCCTGAGGAAGTGCTGGACCCGGAATACCTGGCCCGCAAACGCTAAGCATGCGCCTGGCTCGCGTTGAAGTTACTGGCGAGGCAGTCTGGGCTTTGCTGGAGTCGCCATCCGGTCCGCTGAGGCGCATTCGTGCGCCTTTTGCCGAGTGGGTGGCTGTGCTGGCTCAGCAGGGGATCGCGGCGCTGGATCTGGCCGAGGAGCGTATCGAACTGGCTCGCTGCCGCCTGCTGCCACCGCTGCAGCCAGGCGCCCGGGTGTTTGGCGTTGGCTTGAACTACCTGAGTCACCTGCAGCGCCTGGGCAGCGCCGCGCCGGCGCACACCCTGGCATACCTGAAGGCGGATTCGGCCCTGCTCGGCCCACTGGACGAGATCCAGTACCCGACGCTGACGGCCGAGCTGGATTACGAAGTCGAACTGGTGGCCATGGTCGCCCGGCCTTTGCTGGATGAACCGCAGGCGAGCAGTTGCCTGCTCGGGTATACAGTCGGCAACGATATCAGTGCGCGCGATGCCGGTCGGCAGATCGGGCGTCTGGATCTGCTCACGCAAAAGAGCATGGATCGCACCACGCCACTCGGGCCCTGGATCGTCACGCTCGATGAGCTGGGCGGCAGTGGGCAGCCGGAGCTGGAGATGAGCCTGAGCGTCAATGGTGAGCAACGCCAGCAGGACAATACCCGCAACATGATCTTTCCCGTCGACGAGTTGCTCAATTACCTCGATGCGCGCATCGCGCTGCGCCCCGGTGATCTGCTGTTCACCGGCTCGAGCCATGGTGTAGGTCTGGAAAGCGGGCGCTTCCTGGAGCCCGGAGACTTGGTCGAGGCGCACATTCAAGGCATTGGCCAATTAAGCAACCGCGTCGGTGCCCCACGTCGCTTGCATCCGGCGCGGGAGGTCGGGCGGCTGGGGCTGCCCGCCGGCGCATGAGCATGGACAGGCAAAGCGCCCCGGCGAGCGCAACGATGCCGGAGCACGCCTCGTTCTGGGCGCCGTTGCGCCACAAACTGTTCGTCGGGCTGTGGCTCGCTTGTGCGGTGGCCAACATGGCGATCTGGATGCAGACGGTCGGCGCCGCCTGGATCATGACCCTGTTGTCGGCCTCGCCCTTGATGGTTTCGCTGGTGCAAACCGCGATCACCCTGCCGGTGTTCCTGTTCGGTCTGCCGGGCGGGGTGCTCGCCGATCGCATGGATCCGCGACGCCTGCTGCTGTTCACCCAGTCGGCTATGCTCGGTGCGGCCGCTGTGCTCTGTCTGCTGGCCTGGTTCGACCTGCTGCAAGCCTGGTCGCTGCTGCTGTTCACCTTTGTCCTAGGCACCGGTAGCGCGCTGGGCATGGCAGCCTGGATGATCACGCTGGTCGGCGTGATCCCGCGCGAGCAGGTACCGGCGGCGGTATCGCTCAGCGGCATCTCGATCAATGCCACCCGCGCCCTGGGTCCGGCCCTGGCCGGCGCGCTCATCGCCTGGTGGAACAGCGCTTCGGTGTTCCTGGTCATCGCCCTGTGCATGGCCCTGGTGATCATCTTCATCATCTGGCGTCTTCCAGCCAAAGCCCGTGTGGACGGTCTGCCGCCGGAAACCCTGGTCGGCGGCATGCGCAGCGGCCTGCGCTATATCCGTCACTCGACGGTGTTGTCCAGTGCGCTCAAGCAGGTGTTCGTCTTCACCAGTTGTGCCAGCGCACTCTGGGCGCTGATGCCGCTGGTGGCCAAGAACGAACTGGGCATGGACGCAGGTGGTTACGGCCTGCTGATGGCCTTCATGGGCGCCGGCGCGGTGCTGGCCGCCCTCGGCCTGACCAGTGTTTATCGCCGTTTCCCTCTGCGTCGGCTTATAGTCGCCGGCGCTTTCGCGTTCGCAGCGGCAACCCTGGCGGCAGCGCTGTCGCACAGCCAGGTAGTGGTCTGCGCGATGCTGCTGTTCGCCGGCATGGGCTGGATGGCGGTGAACGCAACTATCTCCACCGTGGTGCAGACCTATGCGGCGAACTGGGTGCGCGCCCGTGTCGCCTCGGTGTACCTCTTGGTACTGATGGGCTCGATGGCCGTGGGCGGCATCCTGTGGGGCGCACTGGCCCAGTATCTGGGTCTGGAAAACAGTCTGTTGCTGTCGGCGTCGAGCATCCTGTTGGGGCTACTGGTGACCCGTCGCGGAAAGATTGTCATGGGCCGAGAAGCGGATTTCGCCGACGCCCAGCAGACCGACAAGCTGGTGCTGACGGGCGAAGTGTCCCATGGCGATGGGCCGGTTTGCGTGGAGATCAGCTACCGGGTGGGCGATGACGAGCGTGATGACTTTTTGTGCATCGTCTACGCCGTCGGCCAGTCACGGCGGCGCAACGGCGCACAGAACTGGCGACTGTATCGTGACCTCGCCGAAACCGATCACTACGTCGAGCGCTTCATCGTCGAGTCCTGGCTTGACTATCTGCGTCAGCAGGAGCGAGTGACCCTGGCCGATGAGAGCCTTGAGCGTAGCTTGTCCAGGTATCGTTTAGAGTCTCCGGAGCCCAGGCGTTATATCTACCAGTCCCCGGCAGGCATATTTTGAGCGAGATAAGCTGCTCGACTTGAAATCTCCATACTAAATTTACCGCGCCGCATTGTTCTCGGTATAGAATTGCGTTTGGCTCCCGCTACGCAAATCGAGAAACCTCATGGACAGCTCCGACCTAATAGACCTCAATGACGCTCGCAAGGCTGCCGGTGCGGTGACTGTCAAACCGGTCGCCAATGCGATTCGCATCCTCCGCCACCTGAGTCAGGTCGGAACGCCCGAGCGTTCAGTGGACATTGCCCGCCGGCTTTCGATCAACCCCAGCACCTGTTTCAACATCCTGCGCACATTGGTGTTGGAGGACGTGGTCGATTTCAACCCAATGTCGAAACGTTATTCGGCTGGTGCGGGGCTGGCCCGCTTGGTCGAGCAGCTGGTCAGCCAAGGCCAGCGGGTGCAACTGGCCAAGCCATTGCTACAGAATCTGGCTGGGCGGCAGCGGGTGACGGTCACCTTGTGGCGGCGGGTTGGACCAGATCGTATCGTCATCGTCAGTTCCGCCGCCAGTCCGGCGGATGTGCGAATCGACATGGCTGAAGGGCAGCGACTGCCAATGCTAATGGGGGCCAGCGGCCGATTGTTCGCTACCCAGGTCGATTTGGATGATCCAGATATCCAGAGTAATTTCGAGCGAATTCGTTGGGCGCGTCCATTGCCGCTTGAGACTTACCGCGAGGAAGTGCGTTTGGCGGCGAGCCGCGGATGGGCGCTGGACGATGGTCATTTTTCCGTCGGTATCCTGGCCGTGGCCGCACCAGTCTATTCGCCCTCCGGCACCATCGACTTCACCGTATCAGCCGTAATGTTCCGCGGTCAGCGCAATGAAGATGGGATCAAGGAGCTAGGTGAAGCGCTTGTTGAGTTCTGCTCGGAGCTCGCGACCGTGCTGTTTTGATCGCGAGCGACGGGAGTAGAGACTGCTGCTCACTCCCTGACCAGCAGCAAACTACCACCCAGCGGCCCACCGCCTGCGGCGACCGCGGCGACCCGATGTTCGGCAGTCTGTCTTCCCTCGGCGCGCCCCCACAGCTGCAGGCATGCTTCGTGAACATAGCCCAGGCCGTGGGTGCGCCCGGCGGATAGTTGGCCGCCATTGGTGTTGATCGGCAGGTCGCCGTCCAGGGCAATTCGCTGTCCCCCTTCGACGAAGGCGCCGCTCTGACCCACAGGGCACAGCCCCAGCGCCTCCAGCCAGATCATGGTGAGAATCGAGAACCCGTCATACAACTGGGCCGAATCGACGTCGCTGGGCGTGTAGTCGGTGCGTGCCCACATCATCCGGCCAACATCGAACGCCGCCATCTCGGTTAGCGATATCTGATCCCATGACCAGGGCTGGTTGAGCGCCGCGCCGATTGCCTCGATGCGAATCGGCGGATGACGTGTGTCCCGCGCGGCATCCCGGCGCGACAGGACAATCGCGGTCGAGGCGTCGCAGTGCACGTCGCAATCGAACATCCGCAACGGTGTGGAAATCATCCGCGACTGCATGTAGTCGTCCATCGACATCGGTGTGCGGTAGATGGCCTTGGGATTACGTTGGGCGTTCTGCCGGCAGGTCAGGGCAATCTGGGCGAGTTGCTCCGGTTGCGTGCCATATTCATGAAAATGCCGTTGTGCATACAGGGCCATCAGGTTGATGCCGGACAGCACATTGAACGGCGTGAACCATTGCCAGGAATAGCTGCTGTCACGCCCTTGAGTCTTATTGCTGAGTGCGCCGGCCTGCTTGTTATGTACGCGTGCCGACGCCTCGGTAATGGTGCGGAACACCAGCACGTGGTTGCACAGTCCTGCGGCAATGGCCATGGCGCCATTGATCAGCCCCGCAAGTGGGCCAGGACCTTCGTAGCCGCCGCCAAACCAGTTGACGTTCAACCCTAGGGCGCTCTTCAGGGCGCTGGGGCCGACCGGCGAAAAGGGATCGCCATTATTGTTATCGCCTGGCCAACAGGCCACGCCATCGATGTCGCTACGTTCGAGTCCGGCATCGGCGATGGCTTCCAGGCAGGCGTCGACGGTCAGGCGCATGGCCGATTTCGACGACGGGCGGCCCACTTCGGACTGTCCTATGCCGGTGATGGCGACCTCTTTCTCGTAGCGATGATCGAACATCATTGATCCCTTTCGAACAGTGGGAGCCAGACGTCCTCGACGTGGAGGAAGCTGACCCGTACCGGCATGTCTATGCGAACCGCGAGTGGGTCCATGCCTACGACGTTACTGATGAAGCGAAGACCCGGCTGCTCGGCCAACTCGACAATCGCGACGACGTAAGGGACTTCGAGTTCGGCGATCCATGGCTGGTAGTTGAGCGTGTAGCTGAGCACCTTGCCCTTGCCGGAGACCGCGCGCGGCTCGACTTCCAGGCTCGCGCAATGCGGGCAGATCGGTCCCGGCGGATGGAAAAAATGCTCGCAGCCAAGGCAGCGGTGCATCAATAGTTCACCGTGCTCGCCACCTTGCCAGAAGGCGCGGTTGTCGGCGTTTAGGGCAGGCAATTTTCTAGGCATCAGGCATTCCTGAGGAGGCGACGACTCATGGGATTACGTTAGCATTTGTACATATTTTTGAAAAGTGTCATATTTTGTGCCTCCGTTCGGCTAGGCCTGGCCATGGCCGCCCCGTAAACAAAACAAGAGGAACTTCACTATGTCCCAGTCTTTGCAGGACAAGATTGTCATCATAACCGGCGGCTTCGGCGTCTTGGGCAGCAGCCTCGGCCAGCTGTTGCTGGAGCGTGGTGCGCGTGTCGCATTGCTCGACCGCGCCGATGCCCCCGCAGCGTTGCGCGACGTGCAGAACCTGCTGCCTTTGGGAGGCGTCGACCTGACGTCCGCGGACTCGGCCAAGGAGGCGCTGGCTCGCGTGGCCGAGCATTTCGGCCGCATCGATGGCCTGGTCAACGTGGCGGGCGGTTTTGCCTGGGAAACCCTGGAAGACGGCAGCCTGGAAACCTGGGACCGCCTGTACCAGATGAACTTGCGCACAGCCGTGGTCAGTTGCCAGGCGGCACTGCCCCATCTGCTGGAAGCGTCAGCGGGCCGTATCGTCAATATCGGCGCGCTGGCCTCGCTGAAAGCCGTTCAGGGCATGGGCGCCTATGCTGCATCCAAGGCCGGGGTCGCGCGTTTGACCGAGGCGCTGGCCGAGGAGCTAAAGGATCGCGGTATTACAGTCAATGCGGTGCTGCCGAGCATTATCGACACGCCCACCAACCGGGCGGACATGCCGGATGCCGACGCCAGTCGCTGGGTCTCGCCGGCAGCGCTGGCCGGGGTGATCGCCTTCCTCCTGTCGGATGACGCCGCAGTGGTGACGGGCGCCTGTCTGCCGGTGGCCGGGCGGGTATGAACAGCTTAGCCCGCGGGATTACTTCGATGGGAGCGGATAACCAATGAGACTCGTGACCTTTACCGATGGCGCGGGCTTCGAGCGTGCGGGCGCCTTGCTCGAGAACGATCAAGCTGTGCTCGATCTGCAGCAGGCCTACCGCACGTTGCAGGGGCGTGATAGCGCGCAGCTTGCCAGTGTGCTGGCGTTGGTCGAGGCCGGGGAGCCGGCGCTCGAACTGGCCCGCTCGTTGCTGGCGCAAGCGCCTGCAGACGCGGTTTTGCAGCGCTCCGCCGTGAAGTTGCGGGCGCCGATCCAGCCGCCACCGCAAATGCGCGACTGCTCCTGCTTCGAGTTGCATCTGCGGCAAAGCTTCGCTGCGGCGCGCCGGGCGCGAGCACTGCGTACACCGGATCCGGAAGCCACCTTGCGGGAAATGAACACCCGTGCCGACGATCGCGTTATTGAGACCTTCAACCGTCAGCCCATCTATTACAAATGCAACCGTTTCGCGGTCATCGGCATCGATGACGAATTCCAGTGGCCGAGTTTCAGCAAGGCGATGGACTACGAGTTGGAGTTCGGTTGCTACATTGGCAAGCGCGGCAAGGACATCAGTCGCGAGGATGCTCGCTCGCACATCGTCGGCTACACCATCTTCAACGACATGAGCGCACGGGATGCCCAGGCCAAGGAGATGCCCGGCATGCTCGGTCCGGCCAAGAGTAAGGACTTCGACACCGGCAACATCATGGGGCCCTGCCTGGTGACGGCCGACGAACTCGGCGATCCCTACGACCTGAATATGGTTGCGCGGGTCAATGGCGAGGAGTGGGGGCGCGGCAATACCCGGGACATGCGCTGGCGCTTCGAGGACGTCATCGCTCATGTGTCGCGCTCGGAGACGCTGTACCCCGGCGAGTTTCTCGGCTCGGGTACGGTGGGCAACGGTTGCGGCCTGGAGCAGTTGCGTTACCTCAAGCCAGGCGATCTGGTTGAGCTGGAGGTCGATGGCATCGGTGTGTTGCGCACCCGCGTCTAGCGTCCTGCTCATGTTGTGTTCGGATGCACGCGGCCTGCCCGGTCACGCTCGAGGTTTATCGAGCAGGGCGGGTGGGCCCACGAGAGTGGTATCGCGAGTGGTCATCTCAATGCAAAACACTTTTACTATACATTTTTGTAAAAAGTGTCTTATATTTGGTCGTGGATTCATTCGCCATCGCGCCCTTAACAGGAGGCAGTCATGCTAACAACAACAAGCCCTGTGTTGTCCGACGGAACCAAGGTTTCGGATTTGATCTATCCCTCGACTCGAGAAGTGCAGATGCGTGTGCTGTCGGATCGAGAAATCTACGAGCTGGAGATGGAAAAAATCTTCGGTAAGATCTGGGTCCTGCTCGGGCACGAATCGGAGATCCCCAACTCGGGCGATTTCATGGTGCGCGATATGGGGTCGGATTCAGTGATTGCCGCTCGCGGCAAGGACGGCGAAGTTTTCGTGTCGCTTAACGTCTGTCCGCACCGTGGCATGCGCATCAGTACTGCTGATTGCGGCAATACGCAGATCCACAAGTGCATTTATCACGGTTGGGCATTTCGTCCCAACGGTGACTTCATCGGTTCACCGATCGAGCGTGAGTGCATGCATGGCAAGATGACGGCCAAAGAAGATCTGGGCCTGAAGAAGGCACGGGTGACGCTCTACGGTGGTCTGATATTCGCCACCTGGAACATTGAAGGGCCATCCTTCGAGGAGTTCCTTGGCGATGCCAAGTGGTACTACGACATGCTGTTCTGCCGTAGCGACAAAGGCATGGAGGTGCTGGGGCCGCCACAGCGCTTCATCGTCAATGCCAACTGGAAGACCGCTGGCGAACAGTCTGCAGCAGATGGATTCCATACCCTGACCTTGCACCGCTGGTTGGGTGAGGTCGGCAACTATGCCAAGAAAGGCGAGGGCGAGGGTGAAGGGACTGACCTGAGTCCGGAAATGATCGGCGTTGAAATCAGCTCGCCGCATGGTCATGCGCTACGCTGCATCGATCTGGCGCGCAAGATCAAGCGTCTCACCGGGCTCGATCCCGCTGAACTCTCAGTCCAGGAAAAGCTCGATGCGTTGCCGCCAGCCGGCATGACCCGCGACATGGTCGAGCAATTGGCACGCAATCTGACCGAGGATCAGCTGCAGGTACTGACCACCATGCCACCGCAGGTTGGTGGCATGTTCCCGAACATTCTCTTCGGATTCGTCTACATTCCTCAGCCTGACGGCACCGTCGTCGGCTCCATGACCCTGCACGCCTATGTGCCGCACGGGCCCGATAAGCTCGAGTTCGTCAACTGGATCTTCGCCGAGAAGGACGCGCCGGCCGAGCTGCGTGAAAAGATGCTCAAGCAGACCATTCAGTTGTTCGGCACCTCGGGCATGGTCGAGCAGGACGACTCCGATACCTGGCCGCACATGACGCTGTCCGCCAAAGGCGCTATGGGCCGCAAGAGCACCCTGAAATACCAGGCGTGCTTTGAAACCGGCGCACCCGAGGGCTGGCCAGGACCGGGCATCGTCAATGAAGGCTTCACCAAGGATGATACCCAGTGGCACTGGTGGTTGTATTGGCATGAGCTGATGACTGCGCAGGATTGACCTGCACGTCCTCTCACCTCTCGATCACAGCAATAAGTTTCAGGGAGTTACCCATGGCTCAAGTACAAGAACGCGGTGCCGAGCAGATTCAGCCGGGCTCGCCGGTTGGCATCAAGCGTGTTCCGATCGGTTCGGATCTCTACAACCAGGTGCTGACTTTCCTCTACGAGGAAGCCACATTGCTCGATCAGATTCGTCTCCAGGAATGGGGCGAGCTGCTTGCCACTGACTTGGTCTACACCGTGCCACTGCGGCACACCCGCCTGCAGGCCGAGCAGTCGGCCAGTATCGTGCGCACTGTGCAGCATTACCACGACGACTACCGCTCGATCATGGGGCGCATCCTGCGCCTGTCTGGCAAGAGCGCTTGGGCCGAGGATCCGCCCTCGCGCACGCGTCGTCTGGTCACCAACGTCTTCGTCGAGGAGACGGAAAACGCCAATGAGTTCGTCGCCACCAGCTACCTGCTGCTGACCCGCAACCGCTTCAAGGACCATCACGTCGATATCGTCAGTGGCGAGCGTCGCGATGTGTTGCGTCTAGGTGAGGACGGTTTCAAGTTGGCGCGCCGCGAGGTCATCCTGGATCAGGCCGTGCTGGGCACACCTAACCTGGCGGTTTTCCTCTAACAGGCGCCTGATCTTCGAGCCCTGCCGGAACCGCCGTCAGGCGGAACCGGTACGGCTCGGGGTTATTTGGCCGAGCCAGTCTTGGTCGTCGGCGCACAGGGCCGATTGCGCTGCGCTGAAATCCCAGGTCGAACCTATCATTCTCGAGGCAAGCACGGCCCGCTCCGGCTGTTGGCTGTAGCACAGACCAGTGCTCGCAGCATGCGCCTGGGCGTCGAGATTGTGTGCCCTGCCCAGGGAAATCAACGTACAGCGTCGCAACAACAGTGCCGCTTCCGCTTCTTCGTTGGACAGGTTATGCAGCGCCCACCGTGCCATGCCCTCGCGCAGGTTGACGCCGGCGAAGGGCGTAGGTGCCTGGATGATTGAGCCCTGTACCTCCCACACCAGTCGTTCCTGGCCATCACAGAGTAATGTTGCCCTGGTGTGTTCGTTGACTCGCTGGGGAACCTGTATGTCGTAACGGCGTCGAGTCGTTTGGCGTGCAGCATTGGCAATCGCCAGACCGGCCAGGTCGAGCAGGTGGGTACATTGGTGTTGTGCATCGACCTGGCGTGTCACCGAATGGGCAATGCGGCCGAGGGGCATACCGAGTAGTTGCTGCAACTGCTCGGTAGCCTGTGGGCAGGCGGAATAGGGATAGCGCAGGGCTTCGCCGCCGATGGCGGTCAACACCCCCAGATCGTGACGTGCCCAGACGCGGAAATGATGGAAGTCGTCTTCCAGAGTGGCGCGCACTTCACCTGCTGCCTGCTGCTGCGCTGAAGCGATGTCCACTCGACGGCGAAAGGTGCTCATAGCTAATTATCCTTACAGTTGTTCTAGCCGTGCTTGGGTCGTTGGATTAGGATGTATCTGAACACTATAATCAAAAATGTTCATCTAAAACAAAAAAGGAGTTCCCCATGGGGCTGCTGCAAGAACAGGTGGCGTTGATCACGGGCGCGGGCGGAGGCATTGGCCGGGGTGTGGCCCTCAGCTTCGCCAAGGCGGGGGCGGCCGTTGTGGTTGCCGAACTTGATGTAGACAGCGGTAAGGCCGTCGCCGAGGAGCTACAGGCCCTTGGCGCGCGGGCACTCTTCATCAAGACCGACGTGTCCAGTAAGAGTGATATCGAAGCGGCGATCCAGTTGGCTGTCGCACAGTTTGGTGGCTTGGATATTCTGGTCAACAATGCCTTCGCACCCACCCCGAACGTGCTGCTCGAGGAGAAGACCGATGCGATGCTCGCGCAAACCCTCGACTCGACCGTATGGGCGGCCTGGTGGTCGATGAAGGCCGCGCTGCCGCATATGCAGGCGCGTGGTGGTGGCAAGATCATCAATTTCTATTCGATCGACACCGAGATCGGCGCCTGGCTGCATGGTGACTACAACACCGCGAAGGCGGCGATTGTCGGCCTGACGCGCAGTGCAGCTTCGGAGTGGGGGCGTTTCAACATTCGGGTGAACGCTATCGCGCCAACAGCCATGGGCGCGACCTTCCATAAGCTGGCGGAGGAGAACCCTGGTTTTGCCGAAAAATCTGCTTCGATGCGGCCGCTAGGGCGTTGCGGCGAGCCGGAAGAGGATATCGGGCCGGTGGTGGTGTTTCTGGCTTCGGAAATGTCGCGGTTCGTCACCGGCGAGACCATTCATGTCGACGGCGGCCTGCACCTGCCGGGTTACAACTCGCGGCCGGCCGGTGTGCCTATCCGGGAATATTGAGGCATAGGCGCAACTTCAGTTGCGCCTTGAACAGGTTCATCCACGCCAACGCTAGTCGTTGGCGTGTTTGCCGGTGAACGTCGCCGCTGTGTGTTCGGCGAGTAGCCTGACAGATCGCTGTAGTTCAATTCCGTATCTGCTTTCACTGTTGCGTTTCTGGCAGATGCGGTTGCTCGGCCAACTCCTTTGGCGTTCTTGCACATTAGTGCCCACGAGCATGCCCCCTCTCTCGTTCAAGAGAGAGGGGCATGGATACGTGTGGCGCGCGGAGCGTCGCCGTCAGCGTTTCGAGACCTTGATGTCGGTGTCTTCGAGGTCCCAGGTGCCGGCTGTTTTTCCCTCGTCGCGCAACTGGTATTTCAGCACCCGGCCTTGCGGGTTCTTCGGCAGGCTGCTGCGGAACTCGATGTAACGCGGCAGGGCGTAATAGGGCACCGAGTCGGTCGCCCAGCGAAATAGCTCTTCCGCTTCGAGTTGTGCGCCTTCGTGCAGTACCGCGGTCACCTTGACGTCGTCCTCGCCCTTGTCGGAAGGCACGGCATGCACGGCGACTTCCGCTAACGCGGGATGCACGGCGAACGCGGCTTCCATCTCGAAACTGGAGATGTTTTCACCGCGGCGGCGCAAGTAGTCCTTTTTGCGATCGACGAAGTAGAAGAAGCCCTCGTCGTCGAACTTGCCGATGTCGCCGGTGTGCAGCCACATGTTGCGCATCAGTTTCAAGGTGTCTGCCGGGCGTTGCCAGTAGCCCTGGAACATGATGTCCGGGCGTAACGGCCGCACCACGATTTCGCCCGCGGTATTGGCCGGGACTTCCACATCATTGTCGTCAACGATGCGCACATCGAAGTCGGCTATGCGTTTGCCGGAGGAACCTGGCGCGGCGTATTCGCCGGCTGCCAACGAGGTGATCACGCAGGCCTCGGTGAGGCCGTAGCCGTTGCCGCCGACCAGGCGCGTACCAAAGCGTTCACGCCAGACTTTCTTGGTTTCCTCGGTGTAAGGGTTACCGCGTGCCGTGTGGATCTGGCCGAAACAGCGCTTCATGGCATCGTTGTCCGGCGCCTGAGCCAGTAGGCCGCCCATGCCGCCGAGGATCGAGGCGATGGTTGCGCCGGAGCGTTCCACTTCTTGCCAGAAGTTGGACACCGAGAAGCGCGGGAGGATGGCGGCACGCGCGCCAACTAGGATGCTGGCGATGATGCTGACGCAGAGGGCGTTCATGTGGAACAACGGCAGCGGCGTGATGGTGACGTCGTTCTCGTTGGCCGGGCCTGCGCGCAGTTGCAGGCGGGCCAGGTTGCACATGAAGTTGTAGCTGATCATGCAGCCTTTCGACGGACCCGTGGTGCCCGAGGTGTAGATCAGACAGGCCAGGTCGGACGGCTCGGGCTTTGTGGCGAGCGGTGTGTCGTCATGACCGCGATGCTTTGCCAGTGGTGCGATCGGAATGCTGCAGGCGGGCGGTGTGTCGAGTTCGCCGCGGTAGAGAATCTGCTTCACCGCGGTGAGCTGGTCGGCCAGGGGGGTCATGCGCGCCAGGTAAGCCGCTTCGCAAATGATCAGGGCCGTCCCTGTATCGGCTATCTGGTGGCGCAGGAACTCGCCTTTGAGGGCAGTGTTGATAGGCACGCTGACTGCGCACAGCTTGTTGATCGCCAGCCAGCAGACGACCGCATCGATGTTGTTGTCCAGCATGGTCAAAACGGTTTCGCCGGCCTGGACGCCCAGAGCGGCCAGGGCGTTGGCCATTCTGGTTGAAAGTGAGTCAATTTCTGAGTAAGTGTGTAATTCTCCGCTGAAATCAAGCAGGATTTTGTCTGGATGGCGTGCTACCGCTCGTTCGAGTGCTGCGATGACAGTGTCTCTTTCGCCCACTGCCCAAGTGTCTGGATGACCAGTACCGCTCATGACTTTTCTCCTTTGGAGGCTGCCCAGCCATTGGGAAGCTGCTTTTATTTTGAAGAGAGAATGCGATTCTAAATTCAAATTTACAAAATGTCTTCCTTAAAGAGTTGAACAAAAACAGGCAGTCCTGCCTAGGTCCTATGGTAATGTCACTTTTTTCAGCTTAATGAGTATGTTTATCCATGCCCAAGCTCGCCATCCAGCCCGATCAAGTCGCGCCACCCAAGCCCAGGAAGAAGAAAGGCAGTGCCGCAGAGAAACCAGCAGCAGTGGTCAAAAGGACTTTGCCCAAGAGCGCGGGATTATCGACCAATGGTGCCCCGGTAAAGCCCAACCGGCGCTCCGAGGAAACCATCGCCAATATTCTGGTGGCGACCGAGGAAGTGGTATTGCGCTCTGGCGCGGACCGCATTTCGATCCTCGACGTCTGTCAGGTCGCGGGCGTTTCGCGTGGAACCTTCTACCGCTATTTCTCTTCCCAGGAAGACCTGCTAGATACCTTTTCCCGGCACAAGCGCGACAGCTTTCACAGTTCGCTGACGCTGGCCTTGGGTGACCTGACGGACCCCGATGCGCGCTTGAATGCGCTGATTACCTACCTGGACGACTATCTGGAGCAAAGCCGGGCGAGACGCCTGCTGGTGGTGGCTCCAGATTATGCGCTGGGCTTCTTTCGACGGATCTTCCACGACTCAATCGTGCGCTTTCAGGATCTGCTGGACATCGTGTTCGACGAGTGGGATTCCCGACTCGGCGTCAGGCTCGACCGTGAGCTGATCTGCGAAATGATCATCCGTTACGTGCTGAGTGAGATTCTTGTGCCGGAAAGCGCCGGTCGTCGCCTGTTGCCGGTTCGCGTGAGAAAGCTGGTGACAGCTTTGGCCATAGGGTCGACTTCGCGTAACCGTCGCTGATCTTCCCGCGCCTTTGCCCCTGCCTGGACTTTTAGCCGCTGCCCTCAGCAATTGAGGGCGACGCGGCGTTCTGGTTGCTGCTTCCTCCGCTAAACCCCTGAGTTGGTATCTGCCCTGCTTCGCGCGGCCGCTTGCCTGTGGCCGATGTCAGGCAGGGTTCTGTCGTGGGTTCTCTGTGCGTGATTGAAAATAAATTGAACAGATTTTTGATTTATGATCATTTTAAACTTATGCTCTGAGTTGACTGCGGGTTCTGTGCGTTTTCCTCCAAGGCGGTTTTAGACCGTTGGATCGTGCTGAAAGCCCCGCGCCACACAACCACAAAAGTGCCAACCTCGAGGTACCGGAATATGCTCATCGACCTCCACGCTCACGCCCCTCATCCCGATTACTATGACCAGCATCCCTATTGGGGGCCGGCCTTTGAGGCCCAGCCCGATGGCGACATCAAGTTGCGTGTGGGGGACTGGATCCTGTCGCTGGGCGCACCAGAGCGTAAGAAGGCGCTGCGCGAGGCGCATGCGCGCGGCGAGACGTTGAACGTTGAAGAGTACATGGCCAAGTGGCGTGACCCGAGCAACCGCCTCGCCGCGATGGATGCCGCTGGCCAGGACGCTCAGGTTCTGTCGGTTCCGAGTCACTGTTACATGTACTGGACCGAGGCCGAGTTTGCCGTTCCCTTCGCCCGCAAGGTCAATGACGTGCTGGCCGACTATTGCTCGGCTGCGCCCAATCGCCTGATGTTCTGGGCGCATGCGCCGCTGAACGTGCCACTTGAGGCGGCCAAGGAAATCCGCCGCGCCGTTACCGAACTGGGGGCCAAGGGCCTGGTTGCCGGAGGCTCCAATTTTGGCGGCCTAGAATACGACTCGCCTGAGTTGGATCCGGTATGGCAGGCGCTGTGCGATCTTGACGTGCCGATCTTCGTGCACGGCTACAACCAGTCCGTGACCTGGGGTAAAGAGGCCAACACCGACCGTTATGAAACAACCGCTATCGTCGGTATGAACTACGACGAAACCAAGTGCCTGTGGTACCTGATCAACGGTGGCGTGCTGGATCGATTCCCCAATCTGAAGATCTACATCACCCACGGAGGCGGCTTCGTTCCCTACCAGTTGGGGCGTATGGCTCAGACCAACCCGAATCTGGATGTTTACCACAACAAAAAGCCCTTCCTGGACTATCTGCCCAACTTCTACTTTGATGTGGAGTTGCATGAGCTGCCGATGCGTCAGGCCATGGTCGATGTGATCGGCGCCGACCGGGTGCTTTATGGCTCCAACTTCGGTGGCAGCGATGCGGTTCGGCATGACCTCACCGAAGGGCTGCGCCTGTCGGATGAAGATCTGCAGAAGATCCGCTGGAAGAACGCCTGCGAGCTGTTGCGCCTCGACCCGGCAAAAGTGGGCAAGGTGGGTGTCTGATGAAACTTGCTCGTTGTTCCTACCACGAAACAGGCGCGTTCTGGGCGGTGGTCGATCCGGGGCGAGATGAAGTACATCCGATTGAGGGCGAGTTCTCTACCTGGGCGCCCGCGGTTGCCAGGGGGGCCGGGATCAGTGCGTTGCGGTTTTCCGGGATGACGCTGCCCTTGTCCAAGGTGCACCTGCTGCCACCGATAGAGCCGGTGAACCGGGTCGTGGTGGCGGGCGCCAACTATGCCAAACATCTGGCCGAAGATTTCGGTCTCGCCTCGCCGGCGCAGCCAGTGGCCTTCCTCAAGGCCTATGGTGCGCTGATCGGTGCGCATGATCCGATCCGCTATCCGCCCCTGACCGAAGAGCTCGATCACGAAGTGGAACTGGTAGCTGTGATTGGCGATGCCGAGATCGACCTGGAGGACCCCCTGGGCTGTGTGCTCGGCTATACCGTCGGCAACGACGTCAGTGCCCGTGACCTGCAGCGCAGCGGTCCGGCAGGTATCGGCATGGACCTGTTCGCGGCCAAGAGCCAGGACCGTAGCACTGGCGTCGGCCCCTGGGTCGTCACCAAGGACGAGTTCCCTGAGGGGTCACCCAAGGTGCGCCTGACCCTCAAGGTCAACGGTGAGACTCGTCAAGATGGCTCGACCGCCGAGATGACCTGGGATGTCGGTCAGTTGATTAGTTTCGTCCAGCAGCGTTCCAGCTTTGCCTGTGGCGACATTCTTTTCACCGGCTCACCCGCCGGCGTAGGGATGGGCACCGGTTTGTTCCTCAAGCCCGGGGATGTGGTTGAAGCGACGATTGAGGGCATCGGTACGTTACGCAATGTTGTGAGCGAAAAGTCCCGCGTCTAATCGAGAGCGAATATGAGCATGAATAAAGAAGAGAAAGTCGTAGTCGTTGGTGCTGGGCTTATGGGCACCGGCATCGCCCATGGGTTCGCCAGTTCCGGTTACCCCACCTTGCTGGTGGACACTAATGCCGACTCGCTGACCCGCGCCAAGGACAGCATCGAAAGCATCCTCAGTGCTGGGGTCAAGCTCGGCAAAGTCTCCGAGGAGTCTGCGCAAGCATCCTTGGCGCGCCTGATTATCTGCCGTGATCTGAGCGAGGCCGCAACAGGTGCGCATTGGCTGGTCGAGACCGTCTCCGAACAGTTGGCGGTGAAGAAGGCCGTGGTGACACAAGCGGAGCCGCTACTGGCTCCGGACGCGATCATTGCCACCAATACCTCGGCGTTGAGTGTGACCGAGATCGCCGCTGCAGTGCCCAATCCCGATCGGGTCATCGGTATGCACTTCTTCAACCCGGTGCACAAGATGAAGCTCATCGAACTGGTGCGTGGCCTGGCCACCAGCGACGAAACCGTGGCGCGCACCCGCGCGTTGTGCGACGCCATGGGCAAGACCTCGATCATCGTCAACGAGTCCCCTGGTCTGACCACCAGCCGCATGTCTGCACTGTTGGGCAACGAAGCTATGTACATGCTGCAGGAAGGCACCGCCAGTGCGGAGGATATCGATACCGCCCTGCGCCTGGGCTTCAACCACCCGATGGGGCCGTTGGAACTGGGCGACCTGACGGGGTGGGATACCCGTCTGTCGGTACTGAAGTATCTGCATCAAGCGCTGGGCGAGAAATTTCGCCCCTGTCCGCTGATCATCAAGATGGTCGCGGCCGGTCGCCTGGGGCGCAAGACCGGGAGCGGCGTCTATCGCTATGAAGAGGGCAAGCAGGTGCCGAACTCCGGCCTCAAGGCGAGTGCCCTATGAGCGACATCGTGATCGTTGATGCCGTGCGTACGCCTGTCGGTCGTTTCCGTGGCAGCCTTGCCGGGGTGCGTGCAGATCACCTGGGGGCTCTGGTGCTCAAGGCATTGCTGGAGCGCACCGGCCTCTCGTCCGCGCAGGTCGATGACGTCATCTTCGGCTGCGTGACGCAGATCGGCGAACAGTCCGCCAACATCGCGCGCACCGCGTTGCTGGGGGCCGGCTGGCCGGTGAGTATCCCGGGCATGACCCTGGACCGCAAATGCGGTTCAGGCGAGGCAGCCGTGCATGCGGCAGTCGGCGCGATTGCCGCCGGCGCCGCCGATATTATCATCGCCGGCGGCGCGGAAAACATGAGCCGCGTACCCATGGGCAGTAACCGCGAGATCCATGGCGAAGCCTTCGGCTGGATGGCGGCCGAGCGCTATGAGCTGACCAGCCAGGGTGAGGCCGCCGAGCGGGTGGTGGACAAATGGTCGCTGAGCCGCGATGCACTGGATGATTATGCGTTCGCCAGCCATAGCCGCGCGGCACATGCCGCCGATGCCGGGTATTTCGATAATGAACTGGTGGCGGTACCGGTCGCGGAACTGCGCGAGCATTCGCTCACCGAGCCCACCAGCACGCTGCAAGCGGACGAGACCATTCGCCGCGACACCTCGCGGGAAAAACTGGCGACCCTGAAAACCAGCTTCCGCCCGGAAGCCGGCCGGATCACCGCCGGCAACTCCTCGCAGATTTCCGATGGCGCGGCTGCGCTGCTGTTGATGTCCGCAGATACCGCCAAGCGTCTGGGGCTGAAGGCCCGCGCGCGCATCCGTGCCTTCGCCACCGTCGGCGTGGATCCGACCTTGATGTTGACCGGTCCGATCGATGCCACCAGGAAGGTGCTGGATAAAGCAGGGCTGACGCTCGATGACATTGACCTGTTCGAAATCAACGAAGCCTTTGCCTCCGTACCGCTGGCCTGGATGCACGAGACCGGGGTTGCGCATGACCGGCTCAACGTCAACGGCGGGGCTATCGCCCTCGGTCATCCGCTCGGCGCCAGTGGTGCACGGTTGATGACCACCCTGTTGAACGAACTGGAACGGCGGGGCGGGCGCTATGGTCTACAGGCCATCTGCTGTGCAGGTGGCCTCGGTACTGCGACCATCATTGAGCGGATCTGAGCATGTCGCGGATAGCCATGCTCGGCTTGGAGCAGATGCCGGTCGAGCTGCGCGAGGCGATAGCGCGAGGGCAGGACAGTCGCATGCTCAGTTCGCCCAAACCTGTTCAGGTCTGGGCGCACCGTCCGCAGGTGGCACTGGCATGGTTGGCCCTGATGGAAAGCTTTCACCACGACAGTCTCCTTGAAGAACGCTTGCGTGAATTGCTGCGATTGAAGATCGCCAGCATTACCACTTGCCAGGCTTGCCAGTTGGCGCGCAAGTCCGATCAGGTCAGCGAAGAAGATATCGCCTGCCTGTCCAGCGACAACGAGCGCTTCAATCCCGCCGAGCAGGTGGCCTTGCGCTTCGCCGAGCTGTTCGCCAGCGACTATATGGCGATCGGCGATGAGCATTATGCGCAACTGGCGCAGTACTTCACCTCGGCCCAGGTGGTGGAGCTGAACATGTATTGCGCACTGATGCTTGCCGGTGGGCGCATGACCTACGTCCAGCAGGCTTACTGACGGCTGCGCAGGTGGTTAGGGTGTCTAAATTGCCGATGGCGCGCCTTGGCTTTCAATACATTTAGGCAAATTGTAAAAAACCGTTCAACTGGTGATGGGTTGAGCCTAAGATGACTAGCAATGAGCCGCTCTCTATGGGCCCCGTCATGGCTATGCACAACAAGAAGGAGACGAACATGTCCGAGCAAGAACAGAGCAACCTAGAGCAGGTCTTCGCCAATGTGGCGAGCAATTATCGCGGCGCCGATATCGACCTGCATGCCGTGTATCGCGACATGCGTCAAAACTCTCCTGTCTTGGAAGAGAATTTCATGGCGCGCCTGGGAGTGCCCTCGATCGCCGGGCTCGACGTGAATCGCCCGACCTTCACCCTGTTCAAATACGATGACGTGATGGCGGTCATGCGCGATCACGTCAACTTCACCAACGGCTTCATCGCCGAGGGCCTGGGTTCCTTCTTCGACGGTTTGATCCTCACGGCGATGGACGGTGAGGCGCATAAGAACATCCGGAATCTGCTGCAGCCGGTGTTCATGCCGGAGACGGTCAATCGCTGGAAAGAAACCAGGATCGATCGCGTCATCCGCGAGGAATACCTCAAACCCATGGTGGCGAGTAAAGGCGCCGACATCATGGAGTTCGCCCTGCATTTCCCGATCCGCGTGATCTACGCATTGATCGGCTTTCCCGAGGACCGTCCAGAGGACATCCAACAGTACGCTGCTTGGGCGCTGGCGATTCTGGCGGGTCCGCAGGTCGATCCGGAAAAGGCCGCTGCCGCGCGCTCTGCCGCCATGGAGGCGGCCAAGGCCCTGTATGACGTGGTCAAGGTGGTGGTAGCACAGCGCCGTGAGGAGGGCGCAACGGGCGATGACTTGATCAGCCGGTTGATCCGCGCCGAATACGAGGGTCGCTCGCTGGATGACCACGAGATCGCCACCTTCGTCCGCTCGCTGCTACCGGCCGCGAGCGAGACCACCACCCGTACCTTTGGCACCCTGATGACCCTTCTGCTCGAGCGGCCGGAGTTGCTCGAACGCGTCCGCCAGGACCGCAGCCTGGTGGCCAAGGCGATCGATGAATCCGTGCGTTACGAGCCCGTCGCGACCTTCAAGGTGCGTCAGGCGGACAAGGACATGGTGATTCGTGGTGTGAGCATTCCCAAGGGCGCGATGGTGTCGTGCATCGTGAGCTCGGCGAACCGCGACGAAGACGCCTTTGAAAACGCCGATGTGTTCGATATCGACCGGCGCGCGCGGCCATCCTTCGGCTTCGGCTTCGGTACGCACATGTGTATCGGCCAGTTTGTTGCCAAGACGGAAATCAACTGTGCGCTCAATGCCATCCTCGACCTGATGCCCAACATCCGCCTGGACCCTTCCAAGCCCGCGCCGGAGATCATCGGTGCCCAGTTGCGTGGCCCGCACAATGTCCATGTGATCTGGGATTAATCCGTTTGCGGGAGGGGGCTTGCCATCGCGACGTGCGGGGCGCCCGTCGGTTGGTGGTCCTGGATGATTTGTTAATTATTTGAACATATATAGAAAATGTGTTTAATTAATCGTCACTGTGCTCTATGATCGTTAGCACAATCCAGAACCCGTAAGCGAAGGGGAAAAACAATGAAGGTTGAAGATCTGATTCTCGTCAGCGTCGATGATCACGCGATTGAGCCGCCAAATGCCTTTGCCCGCCATATGCCGGCGCGCTTCAAAGGGCGCGAGCCGCATGTGGTCAAGCGAGACGAACGCGACGTCTGGGTGTTCGAGGAACAGGCCACCGGTTACATGGGCCTCAACTCCGTGGTTGGTCGCCCGAAAGAGGAATACGGCATGGAGCCGCTGGGCTACGATCAGATGCGTCGGGGTACCTGGAACATCATGGACCGCGTCGACGACATGAACGCCAACGGCGTACTCGGCTCGCTGTGCTTCCCGACCTTCCCCGGCTTCGCTGGCCAACGCTTTCAAAACCACCCGGACCGTGCCGTGTCCCTGGCGGCGATCCAGGCTTACAACGACTGGCACCTGCATGACTGGTGCAACGCCGCACCGGGTCGTTTTATCCCCTTGATGCTGGTGCCCTGGTGGGACATGCAGGCCGCTGCTGCAGAAGTCGAGCGCCTGGCAAAGCAAGGCGTACACGCAGTGTCGCTGTCTGATAACCCGGCGATTCATGGCTATCCCTCGATTCACAGTGATTATTGGGATCCATTGTGGAAAGCTTGTTCGGACAACAACGTCGTGATCTGCTGCCACATTGGCACCGGCGTGAAGGCGAACCATGCCTCAGATCTGTCGCCGATTGACGCTTGGATCACCTCCATGCCGATTTCCATTGCTAACTCTGCGGCCGACTGGATCTGGGCGCCGATGTGGAAAAAGTTCCCTAATCTGCGCATGGCATTGTCCGAGGGCAGTATCGGTTGGATTCCTTATCTGTTGGAGCGAGCGGACTTCACTCACCGTCACCACAACGCCTGGACCAACTCCAACTTCGGTGGGCAGATGCCGAGCGATATCTTCAAGAAGCATTTCGTCACCTGCTTCATCGAAGATAACTTCGGTTTGCAAAACCTGAAGTTCATGAACGAAGACATGGTCACCTGGGAAAGCGACTACCCGCACTCCGACTGCACTTGGCCGAATTCGCCAGAATCCGCCTGGGAAGGGTTGCAGCACCTGTCCAAGGAAACCATCGACAAAGTTACTCACCTCAACGCCATGCGTGAGTTCTCCTTCGATCCGTTCTCCATCCATGGTCGCGAGAACTGCACCGTTGCCGCACTGCGGGCCAAGGCGACGCACGTCAGCATCGAGCCAGCACTTGGTCTCGGCGGTGCCGACCATGGGCGCAATGACGGCAAGCCGGTCACTTCGGGCGACATCAACGCGATGTTCGAGAAGGCTGACGCCGGTACTGCGCTTTAAGGTCTAGCGAAGCCCCCTCCCGCTGTACCGCGGGGGAGGGCAGACAGCCTCGACTTGCCTGGTTGCCGCATGGCGCCCGGGCCTCGTGCCCAGTTTAGAGAGCACACATGTCTATCACTCAGTTCACTTACAGCAGAATCCCCGCCGAGGCAGAGTCACTTCGCCACGAGGTGCGGGAGTTCCTTCAGAACAATCTCGGCGACTACCCGACAACCGCCAGGGCGCAGTCCTGGATGGGTTTCGATGCGGCCTTCAGCCGCAAGCTCGGTGCCCGCGGCTGGGTCGGCATGGCGCTGCCCAAGCAATACGGCGGTGCCGCGGCAGGGCCGTTTGCCCGCTACGTGATCATCGAGGAGCTGCTGGCCGCGGGTGCACCGGTATCGGCGCATTGGATAGCAGATCGGCAGAGCGGTCCGTTGATCAACCGCTTTGGCACCGAGGCGCAGCGAGAGCGCTATTTGCCACCGATCTGCCGTGGCGAGAGCTACTTCTGTATCGGCATGAGCGAACCGAACTCCGGTTCCGACCTGGCCTCGATCAAGACCACGGCCACTCGTAACGATGGCGGTTGGCTGCTCAACGGGCAGAAGGTATGGACCACCAATGCCCAGCATGCGCAGTTCATGATTGCCCTGGTGCGTACCGGCGAAAAACAGGCCGCACGCCACGAGGGCATGTCGCAGTTCATCGTCGACCTGGGCCTGCCGGGAATCACCATCCGGCCAATTCGCGACCTGGCTGGCGGCGAGCATTTCAATGAAGTGTTCTTCGACAATGTCCAGCTCGATGCCGCGGCATTGATCGGTACCGAAGGCAAGGGCTGGGATCAGGTAACGGCGGAGCTGGCCTTCGAGCGCAGCGGTCCGGAGCGCTTCCTCAGTTGCATCGAGCTGCTCAAGACGCTGATCAGCGCTGTGGGTCGCCATCCCGATGCCCTGCAGAGCCGTGAAATCGGCCGTCTCAGTGCCAAGCTGTTGACCCTGCGCAACATGTCGCTGTCGGTGACTGCACAGTTGGCAGCGGGCGAACACCCGGCTTGGGCCGCCTCCTGCGTGAAGGATTTGGGCAACCTGTTCGAACAGGAGATTCCCGAGGTCGCGCAGCTACTGCTGGAGGCCGAGCCTCGTCAGGCGGGCGGCAGCGAGCACGCCCAAGTCCTTGCCTACCTGACTCAGATGGCACCGTCTTTCTCACTGCGCGGAGGCACCCGCGAAATCCTGCGCGGCATCATCGCGCGCGGAATGGGGTTGCGATAATTATGCGAGAACTATTCGAATCGACCATCGAGCGTCTGCTCGCTGACCTGGCCACACCGGAATACGTGCTCGGCTGCGAAGGCGGCGAGTGGCCGGCCGAACTTTGGGCGGCTGTCGAAGAGTCCGGCTTCACGCTGGCGGCCGTGCCGGAATCCCTGGGCGGTGCCGAGGCCGGTTGGGCCGACCTCTACGTGTTGGCCCGCGCGGCGGGCCGCTTTGCCGCACCGATCCCACTGGGTGAAGCCCTATTGGGCAACTGGCTGCTCGGCAAGGCCGGCCTCGAGGCGCAGACCGGCATTCTTAGCTTCGCCGCTGAGGCCAACCTGAGCCTGCGCGATGGTGCAGTGGTTGGCGCGCTGCATGACGTGCCTTGGGGCCGGCATGCGCAAACCCTGGTGGCCATCGCCGATCGCAACAGCGCGACACCGAGCGTGGTGCTGTTGTCCACCGCCAGTGCTGCCAGCCAGACGTTGAGCCTCAATGTGGCCGGTGAGCCGCGCGACAGTCTGCACTTCACGGGTGCCCAGGTGCTGGCCTGTGCGCCTTTGCCCGCGTCGCTGCCGACTGACGTGTTGCAGTTGGGTGGCGCCCTGCTGCGTTCGGCGCAGATCGCCGGTGCGCTGCATGCCCTGTTGGACATGACCTCGGGATACGCCAGCGAGCGTACCCAGTTCGGTCGCCCGATCGGGGCCTTCCAGGCGATTCAGCAGCAGTTAGCGGTATTCGCCGAACAAGCCGCAGCGGCGGGTATTGCCGCGGAAGCCGCCTTCACCGAGTCGGATACGGTTTTTGCCACCTTTACCATCGCCGCAGCCAAGGTCAGTACCGCGGAAGCCGCCAGCGTTGGCGCTGGCATCGCGCACTCGGTGCACGGCGCCATCGGTTTCACCCAGGAGTACTCGCTGCACCTGTTGTCGCGGCGGCTGTGGGCTTGGCGCAGTGAGTTCGGTTCGGCGAGCCTGTGGAGTCAGCGCATCGGGCAAATGGTCTGCGGGGTGGGTGGCGAGGGCTACTGGCCGCTGTTGACCGGCCACGCGAGTCAACAGTTATGTACTCTTGAGAGGAAATCGGCATGAGTCCCTTCCTGCAGATCGAGCGCGATGGCGGCATCGTCACCGTACGCATGAACCACCCGGAAACTCGCAACGCGCTGACTTCACCGGAACAGATCCAGGAGTTCGTTGACCTCTGTGCCGAACTGCGCCGCGATCATTCGGTGAGAGTGATGGTGCTCACTGGCAACGGTAGCGCCTTTTGTGCCGGTGGCAACGTCAAGGACATGCGCGAGCGCGGCGGAATCTTCGCCGGCTCGCCGTATGAATTGCGCAACAACTACCGCGACGGCATCCAGCGCATCCCGCTGGCGCTGTACGAGCTGGATATCCCGGTCATCGCCGCCGTCAACGGCCCGGCAATCGGCGCCGGTCTGGACTTGGCCTGTATGTGCGACATCCGCTTGGCTTCCAGTTCGGCGTTGTTTGCAGAAAGTTTCGTGCGCCTGGGGATCGTTCCCGGCGACGGTGGTGCCTGGCTGTTGCCGCGCATCATCGGTATTCCCAAGGCCAGCCTGATGGCCTTCACTGGCGACACCATTGACGCCGCCAAGGCGCTGGACTGGGGGTTGGTGGAGCAGGTCTGTACTCATGAGACCCTGCAGGCCGAGGCGCACGCGCTGGCCCAGCGTATCGCCAGCAACCCCGGGCACGCCCTGCGTCTGTGCAAACGCCTGCTGCGCGAAGGCCAGCACATGCGTCTGGATTCGCTGCTGGAGCTGTCTGCCGCCTATCAGTCGCTGGCCCATCACACGGAAGACCACCATGAGGCCGTCGTCGCCTTCATGGACAAGCGCAAGCCTGACTACCAGGACCGTTGAGACCACCAACCGAATTTGGAGTGATAGTTATGCGTGCCGTTTTCCGAGAAGACCACAATATGTTCCGCGAAATGGCGCGGCGTTTCGTAGATCGCGAAATCGTTCCGCACCTACATGAATGGGAAAAAAATGGCATCGTGCCCAAGGAGGTCTGGCTCAAGGCCGGTGAACTTGGACTCCTGTGTTCGACCGTGCCAGAGGAGTATGGTGGCTCAGGCGGCGATTTCGGTCACTCGGCGGTAATGATTGAGGAGCTGGCCAGGGCTAACGCCACCGCAGTGGGTTTCACCACGCATTCGGAGATCGTCGCGCCCTACATCGTGGCCTACGGCAGTGAGGAGCAAAAGCTCAAGTGGCTGCCGCGCATGGTCAGCGGCGAGCTGATCGGGGTGATCGCCATGAGTGAGCCGGGCATCGGCAGCGATCTGCGATCCATGCGCACCCTGGCCCGCCGTGATGGCGACGACTACATCATCTCTGGACAGAAGACCTTCATCACCAACGGTGGCAACGCCGGGCTGATGGTCACCGCTACCAAGCTCGATCCGGCGGCCAAGGAGCTGACGCTGATCTGTATCGAGGAGGATCGCAAAGGTTTTTCCAAGGGCCGCCTGCTGGAGAAGATCGGCTT
The DNA here is from genome assembly GCF_007993865.1 of Pseudomonas sp. SJZ079. Classification (GTDB taxonomy): domain Bacteria; phylum Pseudomonadota; class Gammaproteobacteria; order Pseudomonadales; family Pseudomonadaceae; genus Aquipseudomonas. Next base: position 177,584 of record NZ_VIUH01000003.1, read on the forward strand.
GAAGGGCCAGGACACCGCCGAGCTGTTCTTTGACGAAGTGCGGGTGCCGGCCAGCAATCGACTGGGCGAGGAAGGTCAGGGCTTCAAGTACCTCACTCACCAGTTGGCCTGGGAGCGCCTGATCATCGCCATTCGCGCGGCGCAGTCGATCCATACCCTGCTTGAAGAAACCATCGAATACACCCGTGAGCGCAAGGTGTTCGGCAAGCCGGTGCTGGACTTCCAGAACACCCGCTTCAAGCTCGCCGAGGCCAAGGCGCAGGCGACCATGCTGCGCGTGTTCGTCGACGATTGCCTGGCCAAAGTGATGCGCGGCGAGCTGGCGGCAGACACCGCGGCCATGGCCAAGCTGCTCGGCTCGGAGATGCAGGGCAAGCTACTCGACGAGTTCCTCCAATTGCATGGTGGCTATGGTTTCATGAGCGAGTACAAGATCAGCCGTGCCTGGGTAGACGCGCGGGTTGCCCGCATCTATGGCGGGACCTCGGAAATCATGAAGGAAATCATCGGCCGCACCCTTTAAACCACTATTCGCCGATCCTGAAGCAACTCCACAGGCAAGGTGAGCATTTTGGGACAGTTATGTCGCTTATCTTTCGCAATGCTTTGCTGCTGCTACTGGGGTTGTTTTCTCTGCCGCAGGCCTTCGCCCAAGATGCGCCTGCAGAGCGCTACACGGCTGAGGCCGAACGGGCGAACCGGCTGTTGAGCAAGGCCGTGGCGTTTTATCAGGAGAAGGGCGATGCGGCGTTGGCCGTGTTCAGCCGGCAGGGCGAGTTCATCGACGGCGAACTGTACGTCTATGTGCTGGATACCGCTGGGGTGATGCTGGCCAGCGGTGGGCCTTCGGTGAATCTGGTCGGGCGCAATATCAGTAGCGCATTGAACAAAGAACTCAACGCGGCTTTCCAGGAGGCGTTGAGCCTGCCTGACAGCGGTGCGGTGCACCGCGCGGAATACCGCTGGCTGAACTGGAATGACGGTAAAGTCGAACGCAAGCACGTGTTCTTTCGGCGTGTTGGCGAGCGCATCTTTGCGGTTGGTTACTACATGCCGCGTGCCACTCCAGAAGAAGCGGTGGTCCTGCTGGAGCGGGCTGCGGCTGCCGTGGCCGCTAATCCCAAGGAAACCTTCACGCGCATCAACAGCCTGGATGCGGATTTCATTCGCGACGATCTTTATGTGTTCGTAGCCGATCTGCGCACGGAGCGCTATGTCGCGCATGGCTACAACCTGAGACTGGTTGGCACCGACTTCCGTGCGGTGCAGTCGGTCGATCATGCGCCTATCGGCGAGCAGATGCTCGAGATCGTCAACGGCAAAGGAGAGGGCGATCTCACTTACCTGTGGCGCAATCCGGTGACGGGGCGCAGCGAGACAAAGCACACCTTGATCCGTAAGGTCGGCGACTATGCGATTGCGGTGGGGTACTACCAGAAGCCGCTCTGAGTTTGGCTGAGTCGCGGGTCGCATCTGCCCGATTCCCTGTGCGGGCGCAATGAACGCACTCCACTACTGGTCGCCGTTCAGGCTGGCATAGAACTCAGGTTGCGCGGGCAACGCCTGTCGAGGTTTAAGCCGTCCCATGATCTATATTCTGCCTGTGCTGGCCGCGCTTATCTGGGCCGGCAGCACCGTGGTCAATCGCCTTGCGGTCGGCGCTATCGAGCCGGCGGCCATTTCCTTCTACCGCTGGTTACTGGCCTTTATGCTGCTCAGCCCCTGGTTGCTACCTGGGGTTTGGCGGCAACGGCAGTTGATCGCTCGGCATTTCTGGCAGCTGTTCATCCTTGGTGTGCTGGGCATGGCACTGTACCAGTCGCTGGCCTATTTCGCGGCGCATACGGTTTCAGCGATGTCGATGGGTTTGATTCTGGGAACCATGCCGCTGTTGACCATTTTTCTGGCCATCCCGCTGTTGCGTACCCGGCCCACCCCAGGCATCTGCTTGGGCGGGCTGCTTTCATTCGTGGGCTTGGCGCTGCTGATCAGCGCAGGGCAACACAGCCGATTGTGGACCGAGGGGATGGGCCGGGGCGAGCTGATGATGCTGACGGCCTCGGTCTCCTATGCCTTGTATTGCCTGCTGCTGAAACGCTGGCAATTGCCGGTTTCTACTTGGGTATCACTCTATGTGCAGATCTTCTGTGGCCTGATGGTGCTGATTCCGTCATTCCTGCTCGCGCCTTCGGTGCAACTCACCGCGCAGAACATTCCCTTGGTGGTCTATGCAGGGCTTTTCGCATCGGGGCTGGCGCCGGGATTATGGAATCACGCACTGGGCATTCTTGGCGCGCAGAGGATCGCCGTGTTCATGAACCTGGTGCCGCTGCTCACCGCCGTGCTCGCGGTGGTCATGCTGGACGAGGCCCTGCACGGTTACCACGCCATCGGTGGCGGGCTGATCCTGTTCGGTATTGCGCTGGCGCAGGGAAGGCTCAAGCCTGCCGCCGAGCTACTGCCGCGGGGTGACTGACCTGGCGCCTATCCGCCGACCAATTGCCCTGACAGCTGAGGTGTGGCGCAGTCTGCACGGAGCTTCAGCAGGTGTGCTCAGAGAGAGCCGGGCACATCCAACTTGAGCAGCTGGATGGCATTGCCGCTGCGGATTTTTTCACGCTCGCTGTCGTCGAGGCCCAGGCCTGCAGTGAGATCGCCATGGTCGTAGGCACCGCCGAAATTAGTACCGTAGACCAGCCTGTCGACCCCGACCACCTCCGCAACGCCGCGGCGCAGGCCAGGCGCATGGACATCGAGATCGAAATAGAAGTTGGCCATGTAATCCATGAGCGGCTTCTGGTTACGGGTATCCGGCGCCATGGCGCGGTTCAGCTCGCTAAGGCGGCCCAGTTGGAACACCGCCATGCCGCCGGCATGGGTAATGTAGGCCTTGAGGTTGGGGAAGGTGTCCAGCGCGCCACCACAGATCAGGTACCAGAAGAACAGGGTTTCATCGACACAATCGCCGACGATGGAGGTTGTCTCGAACTTGTCGTCGGTATGCTTTTCGCCCCAGTACATCGACTGATTGAAGCCATGCACCATGATAGGCACGTCCAGTTGGGCGATCTTTTCCCAAACCGGGAACAGGCGTTCGTCATGCGTCTCGATGCCGTTGAAATTAGTCCCGCCGACGCACACGCCCTTGGCGCCCAGTTGGGTAACGGCTCGCTCGATTTCCAGGACCGCGGCAGCCGGCTCGGCCAGGTTGGCATGGCACCAGAAGTCAAAGTGCGCCGGATCCTGACGGCAATAGGCGGACATTTCATCGTTGCAGATCCGCGCGTATTCGCTGCCGAACTCGTCAGCCCAGTACATGAAGGCATGCGAGGGGGCCGACAACACCAGTCTGTCCACTCCGCGCTCGGCCATCAGCTTGCGCCGGCTCTCGTGGGTCATGCGTGCCAGTAGGTTGGCTTCGGCCTCTTCATCGTTGGCGGCCTTAGACGGTTGCTTGGTGCCAAGGGAGAAGTGGCCGACGGTGAAACCGCTGGTCTTCATGAACGGCCCCCAGAACGCGTGGCGGTTGAGCATGCCCTTGGTCACAAGGTGGGCGTGTATGTCGATCAGCATCGGTGGACTCCTTTATCTAGGTGATCTGCAACGCAGCGACATACACGTCCGGCCTGTGTTTGGCCTGGAGCCGCTCCGATAGGATGCTTGGACTATAAATTATATGAACAAAAATTGTAAATTTGTTCATATAATCTTTGGGTGGTAGGCGGCGAGCGGCACTGGGGACGTTTGGTCGTCTGATACGCCTCACTATTCCGGCCACTGGCCTGAACCCGGAGAACAACAATGATCAAGACATGGTTCATCACTGGCGCGTCGCGCGGCATCGGTGCGGAAATCGCCAAGGCTGCGCTGGCTGCCGGCGACAATGTGGTCGCCTCTGGCCGCGATCTGGCCCGGCTCGAAACCCTGTTTGACTCCTATGGCGAGCGGGTGCTGTCGGTGCAATTGGATGTTGCTCAGGAGGAGCAGGCGGCCTTGGCGGTGGAGGCCGCTCTGCGCCGTTTTGGACGCATCGATGTCGCCGTCAATAATGCCGGTTATGGCCAGTTGGGACCCTTCGAGGAAAACGACGTGAAGGCTGTCGAGCGGCAGTTCGCCACTAACGTCTTTGGCGTGTTCCATGTCTGCCGTGCGGTATTGCCCGCGATGCGCGGACAACGGTCCGGGCACATCTTCAACATTTCCTCGATCGCCGGTGTGGCTGGCATGGGCGGTGCCGCGCTGTATTGTTCGGCCAAGTTCGCGGTTGAGGGCTTCTCCGAGGCGCTGGCCCAGGAAGTGGCGCAGTTCGGCATCCACCTGACAATTGTCGAGCCTGGCGCCTTCCGTACCGATTTCCTCGACGGCAGCTCCGCGACGTTGGGTGACAAAGGCCTGCAGGATTACATCGAATTCAGCAAGAAGATCAAAGCATCCTCTGCAGCCAACAACCATCAACAACTCGGCGATCCGGCCAAACTTGGGGCGATGCTGGTGCGGTTAGCCGCCGAAGAGAAACCACCACTGCGCTATCTGGCGGGTTCCGATGCCCTACAGGTCGTGACAGGCAAGCTAGCGGCAATGAGTCGGGAGATCGAACAGTGGCGTGATCGGTCGCTATTGACCGATGGAGGCTTCAGTTGAGGCCCAGCTCAGTTCCGCACATTAGCTGCAAGCGTGGGTAAGGATTGAGTTATCGGTCATGGGCTAGCGTGGACATAGCCTGAACAAGGAGAGCGTTTTGGAACGTGATAACTGCAAAAAAAGCCGTCTGCTGAACTACCTGTTAATACTGATGCTACTGGCCTGTACCAGAGGAGAAGCGTTGGCCGCGCCGGACCGTCAGGAGCTTCAGGAAATGCGCACACTGGCGACGATGGCGACGGTCAACGTGCTGCTCTACTACAACCTCAACGGCATTCCCTATGAGGCGGAGAATGCTGAAGCCTTTACCCGTAACCTGAATCAACTGCGCGAGTTATCCGTACAGGCTGGCGAGGTTGCGATCACCGAACAGATCCGTCAACTCGACAATGCGGTTGCTGACCTGAAGAATTTGCCGCAGAGCACCAGCGGAGTGCGCTCTGTATGGCCCGCCTATACACGTTGGTTGCCGGGCGTCATCGAGGCGCATTTCCGCTTGGATAAATCGCTCACCGAACGCTACAACGCGACGCCCGAGGTGGCGCAGACGCAGAGCGGGTTGCATGGACTCAGTCACGATATCGGGCGGATGCTGCTGTCCTACCAAATGGCGTCCTTTCCGAATTTTGGGGGCGATATCTGGATTCTCGACGAGCGGGCGATTACCGCCTTGGATGCTACCATAGAACAGCGATTTGCCGAACTGATAGTGCAGGACAGTACATTTGTACAGGCGCTGAAGGCCCCACTTCGAGACTATCGCTTCGTTCGCAAGCGTTTGCTCAACCCTGTTGGACACTGGGCACCGAACGCTGTGTCGCGCTATCTGACGCAAGCTATGCGTACCGTGGATAGCCAATACGAGCCCTGAGTAGTAACGACCCTGGGTGAGTAGCTTTCCCATCGTGGGTGGCAATTTGGAGGCATGCCCCAGTGATATCTGCTGAGCGACGGCGAGAGATCATGCAGGTTAGGAGTGATTATCTTGATCTGCTGCGCACAGGGAGTGGGGTTTAGCAGATGCCGCGCTCGCTGCGACACTCGTTCGCAAGCCACTTCATCCAGAACGGTGGGAACTTCCTCACCCTGCAAAAGATCCTAGGTCATTCCAGCTTGGCCGTGACCATGCGGTATGCGTAACAGTTGTCAGATGTCACAGAAAGCCCGTGAACACACAGAGTCTGTGTCAGGCCAACGGGTTGCGTGTCACCTCTTGCAGGGTGGACATGAAGTCCCCCATAAGTTGATAAGCCAATCGACAACTGTAAGGTCTGAGTTTCTGCGGGAGCTCGGCTAACAGCGCTGTACGTCCGATTTTGACGTTGATTTGCTCATGTACTGCTCGGCGAGCGCGTACAGCACCGCCTGCTTGTGCGGGACGATTGGTACAGGCTGCCAACCGATACACCGGGAGGTTGAACTGCTGTGCCATCATCTGGGGGCGCACATGACACTCACCGACGCTACCATCGCACTGCTCCTTGCCGCTCGGATACATGGAACCGACGCAGCTGTTAGAGCAACAGCAAAGCGCTGTGCGAAACCTCTGCCACGCAGTAAGCGCGACCTGCTTCATCTGGTGGTTGAGAGCAAAAGTCCGTTAGCTCTGGTCGACTTCTTGGCCCAGGGGTTGGAGCTATAATCCGACATGATACGGGCAGTTTTTCCACTGCTGTGTCCTTCCTATGTATCTTCTCCAGCCTATTCGTCACAGATGAACCCTTGCCCTTAAGCTGTTATGGCGAGGGTGTGGCTACCGACCTACGCCATGCTCAATTTGCCCAATCAAAGTAACGACTTGCTGGTAGTTGCCTGCCGATATCGCGCTGGCGAGTGGGGATTGGGATAGCGCGCTGTTGGTGTTTGTAAGCCATCGAGCAGCTGCGGCTGCGTCAAGATCAAAGAGATGCAGGGCTGCCGCAATAACGTCAGCGAATTGTGATGGCGATTCTGTGGGGGCAGCGACTGTTGTTGCTGGTTGGCCTAGCTCTACTGCATGGGAGGGGCACCTTGTACGCAGCCATTTATTTCGCTCTAGCGTCTGACCAGGTTTTCCACATACATCACAGATGGATTGCGACAAGTATTCTGCCAGGTCAATCAGGCGGCCGATGTAGTCATCGCCACCTCTGTAATAAAAGCGGAGCGTGCCGAATTTTTCTTTGACCTGCGCTGCTACTAACGGAGCGCAGTGTTGCTCCTGCTGGTGCTTCTGAATGAGCGTGCAAGTTGCATCGAGCAACTCGAACCAGCCGTTTCTGCACTCGAGGCCAAAATAGGGTGCGGTCTCATTTCCACAGGATGGAAAAATTTCGGGATAGTGAGTGCAGAAGTGATTTTCAAAGATTTGATCCATGATTTTCAGTCCCAGGTGTCTTAATGGGGTAACGGTTTCGACTTCTAGGGTCGGAAAGCCGCTGCCCAAACAGGAATCTGCTTTCCGATTGCGGTACGCAAGAGCCCATTTCGGCTAGACGAGCGCAGTTCGGCTTCGCTGATCCGAAATCGGAAACGCGAGGCCGCAAACGGAATCTAGTGATCCAAATTTGGAAAGAAAAGGCCGAATTGGGCGGGACTCTAGTTATGAGTAATTGACCGTTCGTCGGCAAAAATCACTGGTAATACCAACTTTCCATCCATAACGACCGAGTTTCCTCGGCGACGTCTTTGTCGGATTTTCCTGTGAGATACTTTTTATCGAAGGGCGAATTTGCGAGCAAAGGCGTTGTACGTCACTTCGTTTCTCCCAACGCGGCTCGCTTTTTCTGCGCTTCGCTTGAAAAAGAAAAGACGTATTTAATACGTCAATAGCATTGACATAAAAATAATAACAAGGTGCTCATTATGGACAGAAAAACAGCGAGGCTGTGCCTCCGAATAACTCCCAGCGACAAGCAATTGATCTTCGCCAAAGCGAGCGATCTCCAACTCAGCGTTGCCGATTGGCTGGTCAGGGCGGCTCTAGATCGTGAAATCATCCCGCCGCGATCCGTTTGGGATGCTGAATCGATCAGCCAGTTGTCCCGTATTGGCAACAACCTCAATCAGCTGGCTTATTGGGCTAATAGCGGAATGCTGGTGGACGACTCCGCCTTGCGTGAAATCGCAGCCGAGCTGCGCTTTCTACGAGGCTTGTCTGATGATCTTTAAGGTTCGCAAGCATCGCTCGAAGCGGCATTTGCGTAATCTGATCAGGTACTTGCTGTCCCGGCAAGGAAAGTCGAACGAGCGCGTTCTGCGACATGAGTCACTGAATGCGCTACCGATGCTGCCAGGCGAAAGCCCAATCAGCTATGCAAAGCAATGGTCTGAACGGCTATGGAATTTCACTGCTCAGGAGCGTCGTGGGAAGAAGCCACCGCAGGACTATTTCGTCCATTCGGTAATGAGTTTTTTCCCGGGTAATGATGAGCACGCTGCTGATCAGCTAACCGCAGAGCAAGCTATTGCTCTGGCTAAAGAGGCCATGGCAGAGGTTGCCCCTGGCGAGCGTCAGGTACTTTATGTGGTGCATGGTGACAAAGCACACCTGCATGTGCATATCGCATTTTCTGTTGTCGAGCAGGGTGGGCGGATCTGGAACCCAAGGATAGATTTTCGGCGATGGGAGTCGGCCGCCGCTCGCTTAGAAGTCAAATATGGTTTGTACCAAGTGACGGTGGGTCGGCCCGGCGGAGTACCTGCCAGAAAAAAATCGCCGACCAGTAATGAGTTGAACATGGCCATTCGTACGGGAATGCCGTCTGACCGCATGTTGTTGCAGCAGTTGCTTGATGTTGCATTAGCAGGCAAGCCGTCTTTTCCCACTTTTATGCATCGCTTGGTGAGTGCAGGTGTTACGCCTATCCCCAATATCGCCAGTACAGGCCGAGTGTCGGGCATCTCTTTTCGAATAGGAGATGGTTTGCCCATGAAAGGGAGTGATCTCGGCAAAGCTTATTCGTGGGGGGCTCTTTCCAAACAGCTCAACTTTGCCGCATCGCAGCACCTTCACCTGCTTCGTCCATTTGTCGAGGAGAAGCCACTCGTAGACGGAGCGGTTCAGTTTGACGAGTCAGTTGAAACCCCAGCACTACCTCTATCGGAGCCGTTACCGAAAATTCGTCGGTTTATTGCGAAACCGCGTGGTGACCAGCGCATTGACTGGGTCTGGCGAAACAAGCCGACGCGAACCGCATTTGTCGAGGCACCCAAGATGTGCGTGGCAAGATCGGCCCATTCAGCTGTGTATGAAGCGATGGCAGAGCGATCCCTGCAGCGCGGCTTGAAGCGTGTCGGCGTAACAGGATCAGAGGCGTTTCGGAGAAGGATGTGGTTTGAGTTGTCGCTTCGCGGAATCTCGGCGGTGGGCTATGAGCCAACAGAGGCAGATAGAAATCGATTGGAATGGTGGATAAATGAGCAAGTTAAAACTGGCCGAGGAAATGAGCCAGCAGCAAGTGCAACACCTAACGGAGGAGCTGTCACTGGCATTGGCGGTGAAGCTGGACGCGATGCGGCAAGCGAAAGTGTCAACGAGCGAAGAGTTGGCCGAGACGATGTATCCCCTGCTCCAGGCAATGACCTCGCTGGCGCTGGAAAATCAGGTGCTGATGAAGGAGATGCGTTCGATGATGCGGGAAGAACTCAGCAAAATGCGAGCAGAGATGGGCGAGCTGCATACCTTGATGACAGAGCTCAAAAGCCTGTCTTTAGCGCCGAGGTCGGGCCAGGGGGACTGAGTTTGGACGTGCCCCCCACTCCGACCTTGCTCCGTGTCTCTCGTTTGGGCCAGGCCGCTTTACTGCGACAGGGTGTCCAGTCGGTGCAGAGCATCGAAGAATGGCGGCAGCTAATGGATATGCTGTGGGCATTGAATCGCCGTTTTACCCGGTGGAGTATCGTTTTCGGTATGCCAGGCAAAGCTCCGCTAGGGGAGCTGACGTACCACGCCCAGGTTGCGCCGAGTTGGCCAAATTTGCAGATTCTCAACAGTCAGGGGTGCAACGTTGATTTGCAGCTGACATCTCCGGACAGTTGGCTACACCTGGACGGGGTAACTGCCCTGGACTTCGAAAGGCTTGCCGCGCAGGGCGTCACACCAACCATTCAGTTCACCTCAGGCGGTATTACGCAGGTGTTCGTGCATGTGAATTATGGCTGTGAGAGTCGTCAGGTTATGGACAGTCTGGCGAAGCAGATACAGGTTGGGCTCGACGCGAGTGTTCGGGCGCATATCGGCAGTGTGTCGTTTCCCATACCGGGATTTGACTGTTGGTCTGATGAGCAGCTTCGAGTTTGCAGAGGTATCAGCTTCGACAGCAATTCAATGGGGACGCAGCTTTCGAATCAGTTGAGGCACTTGAAGGGGGAAGTGGATAGATCGAGAGTTCTGGGGGCTGTACCGGCACTGATTTTGGAAGCGATGACCGGGGGTGGTGCGGAATCGCTGAAGGAAAAGCGGACGGTCCGCGGGGAACCGCCCCGTCCAAGTGAATATTGAACGAGGCGGGTTGATCAACGGCGCCGTGGATCGGGGGCTCGGCGTTTCTCTTTATGGCAGTGCGGCTTACGCTGCTGGAGTTTCTGATAGTTTTCCCATGAGATATGAGAGAGGTCGACATCGAAATTTACCTTCGCGATTGTCTCCTGCCGTCGAGGTAGCGAAAGCTCTTCGCCATAATTTGTGGTCGTGTCATCGTTAGTGCCGTGACCCACCAGCATCTTGATCATCAGCTCTTGCGCGCCAACCCCGTTGCGCAGGGTGTTAACGAACGTGTGGCGGAAGCTATAAAGACAGGCACCCATGCCTTTGTAAAAGCCACACTCTGGTAGATAACCATGATCGTTAGCACCTTGCCCGCTAAACCAGCGCGATGCGGTGCGTGCGAATCCGTGTTTTTTGTCGTAAGGCAGCTCGGGAAAAAGAGGGCGATAGCGTCCACCTTCCTTCTGCCGCATTGCCACAAAATCCAGAAACCCTATATCAACAAGTGTGGGGTGGATTGGGATTTCCCGGGCGCTGAAGACAGTTTTAAGCCGTTGATCTGGCCCTTCATCGGTAATCCGGATAACCCAAACCCCAGCGGACTTATAGATGTCACCCGCATAGAGTTGGCACAATTCTCCAGGCCGGGCCCCCGTGAAAGCGCCGAGCAATGGCAGCCAGAAGCAGTAGCTAAAAGGGGTCCATCTGAAATTTTCTGTAGCCTGTGTCGTGTAAATTCGACTATGAAATACACCCTGAAGCTCAAGAGGGGAAAATGTCTTGTAGTGGCGTTGCTGTTTGGATAGAGGGGGCAGCATTACTTCGTTAAGTGGTAGTTTGATCACCCACTTTTTGTGCGCACAGTAGGTCATGAACTGCTTGAGCAGGTTGAAATAGCGGTGAGCCGTTTCGCCGCGAACGATTTCCTCGACCCCCGTATTGATCAGGTCGAGTTCATCTAGCGGTACCAGCGCTCGAGTGTTCTTCTTTTTCTTGCTAAGGGTCTCTTGCAGGTTCGTAAGGTCGGCCAAATTTAGCGAATGAACCAATCGATCCTTTCCAAGAAACTCAACGATCTGACTTAGCTGGGATGCATACTTGTAAGCAGTGCCATGCTTCCAGGTCCCTTTGACCGTGTAATCCCAGATCATCTTGTCTGCTGCCATTTTGATCGACATGGATAGATCGGGGGACGAGGTGGGCGGGTTCGGAATGCGCTCAAGTAGGGTGCTAAGCTGCCCTGGGTCGTTGAGCAAGCTTTGAAGCTGGAAAGCAATTGTTGCCGAGTTGAATCCAGGGTGCTGCGGGACTGTTAGTGTCAGAATATTAGTGCATTGCATTGAAACTCCTAAAATTGCTCCGAAGGTAGGCCGAAGGGAGCATTACTATTGGCCAGGCTTGGGCTATGCCAAACTTGCTTTCGAATATAGTGCTGGTTTTAACTTCGTCAAGAATATTATTTTTAGCTGTCGTTTAAATATACGTTGAAATCTCTACAACCTCCGGCTGTTGGGGGTTGTAGAGAGATGGGGTGTTGTTTGGTTGTCAGTTGTTATGCGAAGTTTTTCCCCTGTTTTAACAGAAAGACGCCTGTCTGGTTTTGAGTTAAATGCAGAATAGGGGGTAAGTCCGCTAGTAGGTGATGCACTTTATTTACGTGGTTTCCCGGTAATTCGGGGTTAGGTTTCCTGGCGTTTAAGCCAGTCAATCAATAGTCCGGTATTGTGATTTTCCATCGCTATGGACTTGCGAGTTGGTGGGCGTTGTTCTTCCGTTCGTGCTGGTCGTCCCGGCCGATGGCTGATCCTCTGTAGCCCCTGATAGTGCTCGAAACTGATGTGGCCGAGGCCGAGGTTGAAACGCAGCATTTCAACGGTCTGATGCTTAATCTCGGTACTGTAGCCATCACCGTACTCTGCGGTTGTGGACTCATTACTGTGTCCCGTAAGCGCCTGAATGCGCGGTTGATCTACGCCTGTCTGGCGTAACTGGTTGATGAAGGTATGCCGCAACGAGTGGAAACTCAGGCCGTTGAGGCGAGGAAACCCGCATTGCTGCAAGTAACCCGCCCGCTGCGGGTCGCCGCAAAACCAGCGTGATGCGGTGTGGCTATGCGCGCGGCGGATGTCGGCGCGCATCTGCGGAAACAACAGTTCTTTGGTGGATGTGGCTGCTTGTCGGCGTTGCGCAACGAAGTCGAGAAAGCCTTTCTCTAGCAGCACTGAGTGCAGTGGTATGTCGCGTGCGCTACTGCTGTTTTTCAGCAGTTTGTGTGGGTGATTGAGGTTGTGGCTCATCATCCAGGTTCCTTCCGGCGTCTGGACGATATCCTCGATCGTCAGTTGGCAAAGCTCGTTCAGCCGCGAGCCAGTGAACAAACCGAGCAGTGGCAGCCAGAATTTAAAGTCGTCCATGCGCCAACGTGGCACCTTTGCGGCGGTGTACACCGGGCCGTTGAACAACTGCTCCAGTTCGCTCTGGGTATAGGCCCGTCGTACGCGGGCACTGCGCTTTCGGGATTTTTCCGTGAGGCGAATCGGTCCGGCAATATCGCGGGCGATCCACTCATTTTCATAGGCAAAGCGAAACATCGCCCGCGCCAAGTCGAAGTACTTTTTCGCGGTTTTGGGATGAATCGCTTCATAGCCACCCTGCTCGAGCAGGATATGAATTGGGATGCCGTTGAGCTCGTTGAGTTGGCGTCGGTTGCGTGGGTACATCATCAGCACCGTGCGCAGGTTGCGAAAGTCCTCCGTCGTCACAGTGTTAATTGGGCGCGACGGCCCCAGGAGTTCACAGACGACTTCCAGTCGGGCGCAGTTGAGAAAGCGAGTGCCTTGGTGCGACCACTGCCCGGTCAGCTCTTGGTCGCGTCGGTAGCGTTCCATCAACTGCTGAATGGGCAACTGGCCCTCCGGCGATTGCTCGCTGCGAGGTGTCAGGCCGCCGGCGAACATCGCGCCCAGCGGATTGGCTGGAGCAGAGTGCTGACCGCTAGGGGACAGTATCCCGTTGTCACCGCTATTCGGTGTCGGTGCAGGTGGGGGTGTCTGACCGGGTGGCAGCGGCGTATCGCTGTCAGGCCGCAAGCGTGCCCGGATGGCTTCGACATGAATGCGCAGCTCGTTGAGGCTGGGGATGCCGCTACCGAACTGCTGTCCCTGCAGGACGAGACCCGACAGCCAGTCGAAGCGCTCAAGAACAAAGCCCGATTTCAGCACGGCTTCATGCAGGTCATGGGTGTGCAGGTCGAACATCAGCCGAGCGGGCAACTGGGGATAGTGGCTCAGCAGCAGGTCGGGCATATCCACATCCAGCAGGTGATGCTCTCCATGGGTTGGGTGTAGGCGGTGTGGGGCGTTACGGGCACCCGCGGGATTGTCCAGGCGGCGCAGAAACTCATGGTCGCGGTCGCGCAGATCTTGTGGACGAAGTGCCAGCCAGCGTGGGTTGTGCCGAAAATGCAGGCCGTGCTCGGGCAGCAGGTAACGGCGTAGTGATTCCAGCTGGAAGCTGGCTTGGTACAGCGGTAGCCACTCACTGCGGTGCAGGTGCTGTTCCAGCTGTGCGGCCAGCTCGGCCATCCCTTGCAGGATGAACTGGGCGCGCTGCTGTACCTCTGTGGGGTTCAGCGTGTGCAGCTCGAACACCTGGGTTTTCAGCAGCAACGGGTAGGCTGCGCCGAGCAGGTCGGGGAGGGGAACTTGTAGGGTGAACTGCTGCGCTTCGCGTAGTAGAAAGGTGGGCATGTGGCGCAGTTGCTCATAGCGCTGACGGCCGATAGCCAGGCTCAGGTCCTGTACCGGGCATGCGATCTGCGAACTGTGTGGCGTGGTGCGCGGGTGGGGATCCTGTTGGCTCAGCGGTCTGATCGACGCGTGAATGTCGGCCAGTGCCTGCTGCAGGCCTTCGGCAGTCTTGATTTCGCCGATGCGAAAGCGCAGTTGGCGGATGCGTTCAGCGAGATCCAGCGCCAGATCACGGGCGTCATCGACGCTCATGCCGTGGAGTGACCAGCGAATTTCGCGAGAGACGTAAGGGAAGCGCTGCTGAAGCAGGCGGGGAAGAATCAGCCGAAAGGTCAGCTGGTCGTTGCTGTCGCGGTACAGGTAGTGGGCTAGGTGTTGCATGGGGTTCAACCTCGTCGTCAGTGGAATTTCCTGAGAAATTTCCAGACGTGGTTTGAACCCCATTTAGATTAAACCTTTAAAATCAAAGGTTTAGTCTGATATTTGGTGGAGCCGGGGGGATTTGAACCCCCGTCCGCCAGTACTCCGCTGTTGGTTCTACATGCTTAGCCGTGTCTACTGAGTTAACCCTTGGCCGCCCGACGGGCAGGGTGCTTTGGGCGAGTTGTGTAATTTTTAGCCGTTACGTCCACAACGTACTACGCGGCGATTCTGTTCTGCATGACAATCATTTCGGGTTTACAGACATCCCCTAATGATTGCTGGAGCCGAAGCTACCAGAAGTGCGACTAGGCTGCTTACGCAGCTAGTTGAGCACCGTAATTGTCATCATTGGCAATTATGGATTTTTGCAACAGTTTATTTACGAGTTCTGTTACCAACTCGGCATGCCCCTCGAGTTTTGTTACCGGCGTCGAATCCTAATCGGCCCCAAAACAGTAGTGCGTGTAGCTAGGATGCTCAGTGTACGGCAAAGGTTCCGCAGCGTCGACCCAGCGATTGTCCAGCGGACGCTATGTGCAGAGTGCAGCTATGATTGTGGGCTAGAGCTGCTGCAATGTCTTTGGGAAGAGACCTTATTATGTCGCGCGAGTCGCGTTACCCCTTGCGTCAGTGGATTTGGCGCGCGTTTGTACAGAGTGCGTTGATTCCGCTGATTTTGGTGGAATCGGTGTTGATTACGGTCTATCTGCTAAGCAACGCGGCGATTCGTGATGCGCAGATAGAGCATTTGCAGCAGAGTGCGCTGAAGGATTTGTCTGCGGCGGTGGTGCGTGAGGGGCAGATAATCGACAGCCGCCTGCGCTCAGCCGAAGCGCAGGTCCAGGTTTTCCGTGATGCTGCGCAGCGAGCGTTGCAAAATACCGGCTTCCAGCCCGATGAAGTGGAGGTGCGGCGCCATGCCACGACTGCCAGTGGGGTGTATTACAGCCGTACCGACGATGGCCGGGCAGCCTCGTTCTACGCCAACAGCACATCGCCAGCGCAGCAGGATAGGGCCAAGGCCCTGCGCCTGTCGCAGCTGGACCCGCTAATGCGCTCAATCCGTGCCGCCAATCCGTTGGTCGCGGCGCTCTATTTCAACAGTTGGGACAGCTATAACCGTATCTATCCGTTCTTCATGACGCCTGAGCAGTATCCGCACGATCTTGTGATACCGGATTACAACTTCTATTACCTCGCCGACGCCCAGCACAACCCCGAACGCAAGGTCGCGTGGACCGATGTCTACCTCGATCCGGCTGGGCTGGGCTGGATGATGTCGGTGATCGCGCCGGTGTATCGCAACGATTTTCTCGAGGGGGTGGTGGGGCTGGATATCACCGTTGGGCAGATGCTCAACGAGATCGGTGAGCTGGATGTGCCCTGGCAGGGTTATGCCATGCTGGTCAGCCGCGACCACAACATCATGGCGTTGCCAAAAGCGGGGGAGCAAGACTTCGGGCTGCGTGAGCTGACCCAGTACTCCTACGATGAGGCGGTGCGCCGCGAGGTGCTCAAGCCGGAGGACTTCAATCTCACCAATCGCGCCGATATGCAGCCGCTGTTACAGGCCATGGCGGCTGGGAAGGACCATGTACAGGAGGTGCTGCTAGGTGGCCGCAAGCAGTTGGTGGCGTGGAGCGAGATTCCGCAAACCGGTTGGCGCCTGCTACTGGTCGTCGATGAGGGGAGTATTTTTAGCGAGACCAATCGTCTGGCTGAGCGCTATTTGCAGATTGGCTACCTGTTGATCGGCGGGCTGGCATTGTTCTACCTGTTGTTTTTCGCCTGGATGTGGGTGCGTTCGCGGCGTTTGAGCAATCAACTGGCGCAGCCGATTGCCGGCGTCGTCGGGATGATGCGCCGGCTCGGTCAGGGCGATTTCCATCCCAGTGCACCGACCAGCCAGATTGAGGAACTGGCGTTCATGGCGCAGGCGGTGCAACAGACCGGCGAGCAATTGCAGGCCAGTGAGACCGAGCGCCAGGAGGCGAAGAGCATTCTGCAGTTGGTGCTGGAAAGCACCACTGAGAGTCTCTGGGAGGTGGATGCGCCGAACATGACCATCAAACTCAGCGAGCGCTTCCTCAAACGCTTTGGCTTGACGACCGAGTGCATGAGTTTCAGTGAGTTCAACCTGCGGGTGCACCCGGATGACCTGGAGCGCATCCGTCATCTGCGCCAGCAATTCGCGGCGAGTGGCGAGGATCAGTTCGAGGCCGAGTATCGCTATGCCGATTCGCGTGGCGAATACGCTTGGCTGCTGAGCCGCGGCAAGGTGCTGGAGCGCAATGCCGAGGGCCGGGCCTTGCGCATCGCCGGGACCCATGTCGACATCACGCGCCTCAAGCAGGTGCAGGAGGAGTTGCGGCGCGCGAGCTTGGAGGCGCAGGCCGCCAGCCAGGCCAAGAGTCGCTTCTTGTCCAGCATGAGCCATGAACTGCGCACGCCGTTGAACGCTATTTTTGGCTTTGGTCAGTTGATCGAAATGGAAGCGCAAGAGAAGCCGGAGGCCCAGCAGGAGGCGGATTACGCACGGGAGATCGTCAAGGCCAGCCGTCACCTGACCTCTCTGGTGGATGACATCCTCGACCTGTCGAGCATCGAAAATCGTCGCCAGCAGCTGCATTTGCAGGCGGTGGAGGTCGGCGTATTGCTGCAAGGTTGTGCCGAGCTGGTGCAGCCGGAGGTGCAGCAGCGGGGGTTGCAGCTACAGATGATGGCGGCGACCGATGCGTCCCTGTATGTCCAGGCCGATGAGCGGCGCTTACGCCAGGTGATCCTCAACTTGCTGTCGAATGCGATCAAGTACAACGGCCCGCAGGGGCTGATATGTCTCGGGTACGAAGTGCGCTCGGATTGCGTGCGCATGTGGGTCGAGGACACCGGCTCGGGTCTGACCGTCGAGCAGCAGGCCCAGCTGTTCCAGCCGTTCCAGCGCCTGGGGCGGGAGAATTCCAACATACCGGGGACCGGCATCGGTCTGGTGCTGTGCCATGAACTGGCCAGTCTGATGGGCGGCGAAATGGGCTTTCACAGTACCGCAGGCAGCGGTAGCCGGTTCTGGATCGACTTACCAAGCGCCGCTGCGCCGGAGTAAGCGGCCGTGCAAGGGCTGGCCTGGATCTAGCGGATAGCGATGGTTCGTGCTGACAACGAGGCGCGAGCGAGGGGGGGGAGGCAGTCAGGCCGATAGATTGAGCCAGCCTGACAGTACAGGGGTAATGCTGCTAGGGTCGATGAAACAGACTGGCTCGAGGTTTATTCGCTGGCTTCGAGTAGTTGCTGGGCTTTACCGAGCACCTCGACTGACTTGCTGTGGTTGCCCGACTTGTGTAGCTCCTCACCTTCTGCGCGGAGTTCTTTGACTTGGGCCAGTACGGCGGCGTCGGTGGGTGGGTTACTGGCCAGCCTGGCGTCGATTTTCGCCATGTCGGCAGGGCAGTGCATGGCCCAGAGTGGCGTGCTGAGCAGCGCGGCGAATAGGAAAACGGCAAGACGGCGCATGGCATTGCTCCTCTAATGATGTGTTTTCACTCTAGAAAAAACAGCGCAAAAAACAAGTTATGGACTCGTAAACGTAGCCCTGAACGCACAAGACCGGCGAACTGCCGGTCTTGTGTGTTCAGGGTTGCTTCGATAGGTCTAGCTGGCTTCACCGCCGGTTTCCTGCAATAGGTCCAAGGCCTTGGTTGCATGGGTGGCACAGGCCTCTGTGTCGCCCA
This sequence comes from Pseudomonas sp. SJZ079, assembly GCF_007993865.1. GTDB lineage: Bacteria > Pseudomonadota > Gammaproteobacteria > Pseudomonadales > Pseudomonadaceae > Aquipseudomonas. The sequence goes on from NZ_VIUH01000003.1 coordinate 195,589, forward strand.
TGTTTTTGGCCTTGTCAGCCAGCATTTTGTGTTCTTCGACTTGCTCCTTGAGGGGAGAACCCAGGTTCTCTATCACGCTCATGCTGTTATCGAGTTCCTGCATCTTGACGGTGCACAAGTCTTCAGCTGCAAACGCGGGGGAGGCGAGCACAGTGACGGTAAAAAACAGGGCAGTACGTTTCATCTGATAGTCCTCTCATCATTGATAGTCTCTCGGCGTCGCACTCCAGATAAGGGCGCGCCATGCAGCCAAGGTCTATATCCACCTAACTCATTCAGGCTGAAAACTGACTACCGCTCGGAAGGCTGAGTTCACTTTTTCCGAATGACAGGACTCAGTGCTTGTGTCGTGAATTTTCGTCGAAACGGTTTCACATTCCGCTTAATGGAAATAAGCGCGGCGTGTCAGATGCTCGGCATAGGGTTCGTGTCAGGCCCGCGGACGGGTGACGCGATCTACCAGATAGACCAGGCCGTGATAATCGATACGGGCGTGATGGCTCAGGCCAATCTCACAGGTGCGGCTGGTGGAAATGCCTTCTTCGCAAATTTGCACCGCATCCTTCAAGGTGCGCAGTGAGTGGGCGTTGAGCTCCGGGGTGGTGAAGCCTTTGTCGCCGGCAAAACCGCAGCAGTGGACGCCTTCGGGAACCACCACGTGCTTGGCGCAGCGCCGGGCGATCTCGATCAGTCCCTGGGCCTCGCCGAGGTGTTGGCTGCTGCAGGTGACATGCACCGCCACTGGCTGTTCCTGAGGGGTGAACTCCAGGCGCTCGAGCAGGTGCTGGCGAATGAATTTCACCGGATCGAATAACTGCAAGCGCTCGTCCAGTCCATCTTGCAGCAGGCGCAGGGTGCAGGGGCTGGTGTCGCAATAGATCGGGTCGAGGCCGCCGCGACTGGTCTTGAGCAAGGCGCCGAGCAACTCCCGGCGCTTGCTGTCAGCCTGCTCGGCGTAGCCCTTGGAGGCGAATGGCTGGCCGCAACAGAGGTTGTCCAGATTGTCCGGGAACACCACCTGGAAGCCGGCTTTCTCCAGCAGTGCGCGGGTCTTGTCGAGCAGCGGCATTTGTTCGCGGTCGCCGAACGCCGGGCCCATGGCGCGGGACACGCAGGCGGCCAGGTACACCACCCGTGGGCGCTGATCGGCGTTCGGCTGGCTGAAGTGAAGCGGCTGCACGGCTTGCGGCATGGCCGCTGTCCACTGCGGCAGGCGGTTGCCAGACAGTCTGCGCAGGCTCGCCGAGGCTTTCTCCAGGCGCGGGGCGTCGAGCAGCCTGCGCATGCCGTTGGCCGCCAGCAGGGTGAAATGCATGCCTTTCAGTACGCTGGCGAAATGTTCGGCCAGCCAGCTGGCGCTGCGCTTATGGCTTGCGCTGCGTGCGCGCAGCTGGCGTATCAGGTCGCCGGTGTTGATCCCAACCGGGCAACGCTGGGCACACAGGCCCGTAGCCGCGCAGGTGTCGATGCCTTGGTACTGGTAGTCGCGCTGCAGTGCTGTGGTATCGATACCGGCGCGCTGTTTAGCCTGAATGTCGCGCCAAATCACAATGCGTTGGCGTGGGCTGAGGGTCAGCCCCTTGGACGGGCACACCGGTTCGCAGAAACCACACTCGATGCATTTGTCGACGATATCGTCGGCGGCCGGTAGCGGCTTGAGGTGTTTGAGGTGGATCTGCGGGTCGTCCGACAGCACCACACCTGGATTGAGGATGCCCTGAGGGTCGAGCAGGCGCTTGATCTGCCACATCAGCTTATAGGCGTCAGTTCCCCACTCCAGCTCGACGAAGGGCGCCATATTGCGTCCGGTGCCGTGTTCGGCTTTCAGCGAGCCGCCGAATTCCACCGCCACCAGTTGCGCCACCTCGTCCATAAAGGCCGAGTAGCGGGCAATCTGCTGCGCAGTGTCGAAGGCCTGGGTGAAGACGAAGTGCAGGTTGCCTTCCAGGGCGTGACCGAAAATGATCGCCTCGTCATAGCCATGCTGATCGAACAGTGCGAGCAGGCGATTGACACCTTCGGCCAGCTGTTCGACCGGGAAGGTGACGTCTTCGATGATCACCGTGGTGCCGGTTTCGCGCACCGCACCGACCGCGGGGAAGGTGTCTTTGCGGATCTTCCACAGCTGGTTATAGACCTCCGGGTCGGTGCTGAAATCGACGCGTTTCTCCAGGGCAAAATCGGCGATGGCCGTCATGATGCGCTGCAGCTGTTCGTGCAACAGGTCATCGCTGGCCGCGCGCGATTCGATCAGCAGGGCGCAGGCCCCGCTCGACAGCGCCTTGACCCACGCCGGCATGCCCGGTTTGTTTTCCACCGAGCGCAGGCTGCGCCGGTCCAGAAGCTCCACCGCCGACACCGGTTGGCTCTTCAGGACGGTCACCGCGCGGCAGCAGCTTTCCACGTCAGGGAATACCAGTAGCGCGCTGGCCTTGTGCGGGTGCTCGGGCACTGTGTGGTAGGTCACCGCGCTGATAAAGCCCAGGGTGCCTTCTGAGCCGACCATCAGGTGGCTGAGGATATCCAGCGGCTGGTCGAAATCCACCAGGGCATTGAGCGACAGGCCAGTGGTGTTTTTCAGGCGGTACTTGTGACGGATCTTCGCGGCCAGCGCGCTGTTGGCGCGGGTTTCGCGGCCGAGTTGGCTCAATCGCGCAAGCAGCTGGCCATGGCTGGCCTGGAAAGCCGCGACGCTGGCGCTGTCCTCGGTATCCAGTACGCTGCCGTCGGCCAACACCAGGCGGATGCCGGCCAGGGTGTGGTAGCTGTTGTGCGCGGTGCCGCAGCACATGCCGCTGGCGTTGTTGGCGACGATGCCGCCAATCTTGCAGGCATTGATCGAGGCCGGGTCCGGGCCGATCTTGCGCTGGAAGGGCGCCAGCACGGCGTTGGCTTGCGCGCCGATGACCCCCGGCTGGAGGCGAATCTGGGCGCCATCGGCGCTGATTTCGCGGCCGTTCCAGTGGTCGCCGAGGACGATCAATACCGAGTCGCTAATCGCCTGGCCGGACAGGCTGGTGCCGGCGGCGCGGAAGGTCACCGGTACGCGCTCGGCGCCGGCCAGCTTGAGCAGCTGCACCACTTCCTCTTCCGCTTCGACCCGCACCACCAGCTTGGGGATCAGTCGGTAAAAACTGGCGTCGGTACCGAAGGCCAGGGTCGACAGTGGGTCGTCGAAGCGTCGTTCGCGCGGGATCAGGCGTTCGACGGCGGCAAGGAAGGCGGTAGGCAGGCTCATGCGGGCTCCAGAGGTCAGGGGGCTGTGTGGTTCAGTTCGCGTGCCAGCGAATCGGCGCTGATCTCGCCGATCGATTTGGCGCCGGTCAGCACCATGGCCACCCGCATCTCTTTCTCGATCAACTCCAGCAGGTTGCTCACCCCGGCGCCGCCCGCTGTGGCCAGCGCGTAGATATAAGCGCGGCCGAGCAGCACGCTGTCGGCGCCGAGGGCGAGCATGCGCACCACATCCAGGCCGGTGCGGATGCCCGAGTCGGCGAGGATCGCCAGCTCGCCCTTGACCGCGTCGGCGATGGCCGGCAGGGCGCGGGCGCTGGACAACACGCCATCGAGTTGGCGACCACCGTGGTTGGACACCACGATGCCGTCTGCACCAAAGCTCACCGCGTCCCTGGCGTCCTGCGGATCGAGAATGCCCTTGATCACCATCGGGCCGTCCCAGAACTCGCGAATCCACTCCAGGTCCTGCCATGAGATCGACGGGTCGAAGTTGGCGCCCAGCCAGCCGATGTAGTCGGCCAGCCCGGTGCGGTTGCCGCGGTAGGCGGAGATATTGCCCAGGTCATGGGGGCGGCCGTGCAGGCCAACGTCCCAGGCCCAGCTCGGGTGGGTCATGGCTTGCAGGAACCGGCGCAACGGCGCGTTGGGCCCGCTCATGCCTGAGTGGGCATCGCGGTAGCGGGCGCCGGGCACCGGCATGTCCACGGTGAACACCAGGGTGGTGACGCCGGCGGCCTTGGCCCGTTCCAGCGCGTTCTTCATGAAACCGCGGTCTTTCAGCACATAGAGCTGAAACCACATCGGCCGGTCGATGGCCGGCGCCACCTCTTCGATCGGGCACACCGACACGGTGGACAGGGTGAAGGGGATGCCCTTGGCCGCGGCCGCCCTGGCTGCCTGCACTTCGCCGCGGCGCGCGTACATGCCGGCCAGGCCGACCGGCGCCAATGCTACCGGCATCGCCAGGGTCTCATTGAACAGGCGGGTTTCCAGGCTCAACTCGGACATGTCTCGGAGCACGCGCTGGCGCAAGGCAACCTCGGCCAGATCCGCGACGTTGCGCTTGAGGGTGTGTTCGGCATAGGCGCCGCCGTCGAGGTAGTGGAACAGGAACGGTGGCAGTTTGCGTTGCGCCGCGGCGCGGTAGTCGGTGGAGGCAGAAATGATCATTGGATTCACCCGGGATCAGAAAAAGGCTCAGGTAGGTCAGGGCAAGGCGGATCGCGCCTAGGGTGCGGTGCCTTGCGCGGTGAGATAGCCGAGCTGTCTGGGTACAAATGGCGTGCACCCCGCAGATGCCGGGGCGCACTGGCGCAGGGGTCAGCCGCCGTTCAAGGGATCGCTGACACCCAAGACGTAGATGGCGAACAGGGCAATCAGCCCGGTGAACAGCACGTAATACAGGGTAGGCCAGATGGTCTTGCGCAGGGTGCTGCCTTCGCGACCCAGCAGGCCGACCGTGGCCGAGGCTGCCACCACGTTGTGGATGGCGACCATATTGCCGGCCGCCGCGCCAACGGCTTGCACTGCGACGATCAGCGCGCTGGAGATGCCCAAGGTGTTGGCCACGCCGAACTGGAACTGGCTGAACATCATGTTGCTGACGGTGTTGGAACCGGCGATAAAAGCGCCCAGCGCACCGATACTCGGGGCCAGCAGCGGGTAAATGCCGCCGACGCTGTCGGCCACCCAGCGTGCCATCAGGATCGGCATGCTGGCGAGTTCGGCGTGGTTGACGCCCGAGTTGATCAGGATGCGCACCATCGGCACGGTGAACAGCAGGACGAAGCCGGCGCTGAGCAATACCCGGGAGGACTCTCTCACCGCCGTAGCCAATTCGCGAACCTTCATGCCATGCAGGAAGAACGTCGCGAGAACCACGGCAACCAGAATGCCACCCGGCAGGTACAGCGGTTGGAAGTTGGCGCTGACGCCGACCTCACCCAGCAAGTCGGGGAAATTCAGCACCACGGCTTTCAGTGCGGCAGTGACTTCCGGCACGACGCGGCTGATCACCAGCACCACACCGACCAGTACGTAGGGCAGCCAGGCGCGCAGGGCACTCATCGGCTTGGCGGTGAGCTGGTCGAGTTTCATTTCCACGGTACCCAGCCACTCGCTCGGCCAGTCCTTGGCGGGTGCGAAGTCCCAGGTGGTTTTCGGCGCCAGAAAACCGAAGCGTGCGGCGCTGGTGACAATCGCCAGGCCGATCAAGCCGCCTGCCAGTGAGGGGAATTCCGGGCCGAGGAACACGCCGGTGAGGGCGTAAGGCACGGTAAAGGCCAGACCGGCAAAGATCGCGAAGGGCAGCACTTGCAATCCCGCCTTCCAGCTTTTTTCCCGACCGAAGAAGCGGGTCAGCATCATTGCCATCACCAGGGGCATCACGGTGCCGACGATGGCGTGGACGATGGCGACTTCGCTGGTGATCAGTTGCAGGAATTGCCCCCAGGAGGAGCCGTGTTCAACCAGCTGTGCGCCGATCGTCGCCGAGTCGAGGCCGGTGTTGACCCCGACGATGATCGGCGTGCCCACGGCGCCGAAGGACACCGGCGTGCTCTGCACCAGCATGCCCATCAGCACCGCGGCCATGGCCGGGAAGCCGATGGCCACCAGCAGTGGTGCGGCAATGGCCGCTGGTGTACCGAAGCCCGAGGCCCCTTCGATAAAGCAGCCGAACAGCCAGGCAATGATAATCGCCTGAATGCGTCGATCCGGGCTGATCGTGGCGAAGCCCGCGCGGATCGCGGTGATGCCGCCAGAGTGCTTGAGGGTGTTGAGCAACAGAATGGCGCCGAAGATGATCCACAGCAGGCCGAGGGTGATCAACAACCCTTGCAGGGTGGAGGCCAGTACCCGGTTGAAACTCATGTCCCAGGCGAGCAACCCCACGGCGGCAGTCAGCAGGTAAACCAGGGGCATGGCATGTTTGGCCGGCCAGCGCAGGCCAATCAGCAGAATGGCGGCGAGCAGAATGGGGGAGAAGGCGAGCAGGGCGAGAAGACCAGATGACATGTCAGGCTCTCCAGCGGCGCGCAGCGCGCAGGGTGGGATGCGGGTGTGGCGGTGCGGCGAATGGTTTGCGTGTAACCAGCATGGAGAGACCTCATCGGCGTCTTGGAATTGTTTTAAGGATGACTAAATTGGTAATACCAATTTACAAAGTGCCGGGCTAAGGTTAAAAGTGCAGGCTTGTGGCTGTCAATCAGCAGGCTTACGACTTTGGTCGCAGAGTGCTTGCTTGTATGGTCGTCAGGCAGGCTATAGGCTTGCTCTACAAGGGGCTGATAAGTGCATCCCAGGTGGTCAAACCAGTGGAGGTCGGGTTATGGAAGTAGGTCAGGTGCGCTCGCGCCGTTTGTCGGACGATATCGTCGCGCAGCTGGAAACCATGATCCTCGAAGGCACCTTGAAAGCCGGTGAGCGGTTACCGGCCGAGCGCGAGTTGGCGGAGCGCTTCGGCGTCTCGCGTCCCTCGTTGCGTGAGGCGATCCAGAAGCTCGCGGCCAAAGGGCTGTTGGTCAGTCGCCAGGGCGGCGGTAACTACGTCGCCGAGTCGCTCGGCTCGACCTTCAGCGATCCGTTGTTGCACCTGCTGGAAAGCAATCCGGAGGCGCAGCGCGACCTGCTGGAGTTTCGTCACACCCTGGAAGGCTCCTGCGCCTATTACGCCGCGCAGCGCGCCACGGAACTGGATCGTCAGCGTCTGGCGGAGGCCTTCGCGGCGCTTCAGGATTGCTACAGCCGCAGCGGTAAGGTCACCCGTGCCGAGGAGGGCGCAGCCGACGCGCGCTTTCACCTGGCCATTGCCGAGGCCAGCCATAACGCGGTGTTGCTGCACACCATTCGCGGCTTGTTCGACCTGCTCAAGCGCAACGTGGTGACCAACATTGGCGGCATGTATGCCCAGCGCGACGAGACCCGCGACATGCTGATCGGTCAGCATCGAGCGTTGTATGAGGCGATTGTCGAGGGGCGGGCCGAGCAGGCGCGGGAGCTGTCCAACCGGCATATCGACTACGTGCAGGAGGTCCTGGCCGAGGTGCAGCAGGAGGCGCAGCGCATGGCGCGGGCGCAGCGCCGCAGTCAGACTTGAGGTGAGCGGGCTGGCTGTTGCGGCTGCCGCGCGAGCCGGGCAATCGGCCTGGCGCCGGGTGGCTTAAGCCCGGCGGGTGGCGTCAGTCGTCCTTGCCCTTGGTGCGCATGGCGCGCTGGACTTCACGGTCGGCGTCGCGTTCTTTCTCGGTGTGGCGCTTGTCGAAGTCCTTCTTGCCCTTGGCCAGGGCGATCTCGCACTTGACCAGGTGCTGCTTCCAGTAAATCGACAGGGCCACGCAGGTGTAGCCTTTCTGCTGGACGGCGCCGAACAGCTTTTCCAGCTCGCGCTTGTTCAGCAGCAGCTTGCGCGTGCGGATCGGATCGGCGATCACGTGGGTGCTGGCAGTTTTCAATGGGGTGATGTGGCAGCCCATCAGCCAGGCTTCATCGTCTTTCAGCAATACATAGCTGTCGACCAACTGCACCTTGCTGGCGCGCATGCTCTTCACTTCCCAGCCGGACAGGACCAGGCCCGCCTCGAACTTGTGTTCGACGAAGTAGTCGTGCAGCGCCTTTTTGTTCTGCGCGATTGTGCCTTCTGGGTGTTTCTTTTGTTTAGCCATAGGGCGCGCATTATAGGGAGTCGCAGACGCGGACGCTATGTGCGGTGAAGGGCAAATTGGCCGATTGCCTGGCAGCGTTCGGAGGGGCGTGGGTCCCGGCGATGCTTGAGCCGCCCGGGCTTATCCCCGACAATGCGCGCTCTTTTTGCAAGCAGAGCAGGCTAGCCACACATGGCGAACGATAAGGTCTCGATTCACGGCGTCTGGGCCAGTCGCTGGGTATTTGTCCTCGCTGCGACGGGCTCGGCTGTTGGCTTGGGCAATATCTGGAAATTCCCCTACATGACCGGGGTGTATGGCGGCGGCGCATTCGTGGTCATGTACCTGCTGTGCATCGCCTTGGTCGGGGTGCCGATCATGCTGGCGGAAACCCTGATCGGTCGTCGTGGTCGGCAGAGTCCGGTGAATGCCATGAAAAGCCTGGCGATCGAGGCGGGGTCATCGCGGCGCTGGTCCCTGGCGGCGCAGATGGGCATGGTTGCTGCACTGCTGATTCTGTCCTTCTATAGCGTGGTGGCCGGTTGGTCGCTGGACTATATCCTCGGCATGGGTCGCGGTGACTTCGCCGGTATCAGTGGCGACGGTGCGGGTGCGGCTTTCGGCGAGTTGACCGCTGATCCCTGGCGCCTAACCCTGTGGCATAGCCTGTTCATGCTCGGTACCGGCCTGGTTATCGCCCGTGGTGTGGTCGCGGGGCTGGAGCGCAGTCTGCGCATCATGATGCCGCTGTTGTTCGTGCTGTTGCTGGTGCTGCTCGGCTATAGCCTGACCACCGGGCACTTCATGCAGGGTTTCGATTTTCTCTTCCACTTCGATCCGAGCAAGGTGCAGGGCGGCATCCTGGCGGCCATGGGGCATGCCTTCTTCACCCTGAGCGTGGGGGTCGGCTCGATCATGGTGTACGGCGCCTATATGCCGAAGAAGGCCTCCATTGGCGCGACCGTGCTGGCGGTCGGTCTGCTCGATACGCTGGTGGCCTTGACCGCTGGCTTGGCGCTGTTCCCCATCGTGTTTGCCGCCGGCCTGGAGCCTGGCGGTGGTCCGGGACTGATGTTCGTCACCCTGCCGATCGCCTTCGGCAACATCGCCTTCGGCCAGTTGATGGGGTTGGTGTTTTTCGTGTTGGTGGCGGTGGCGGCCTGGAGTTCGTCGATCTCCATGCTTGAGCCTGCGGTGGCTTATTTCGTCGAGCGTAGCGGTCATAGCCGTGTTCGGGTTACTGCCGTGCTCGCCTTTATCTGCTGGCTGATCGGCATGGGTACGGTGTTGTCTTTCAATGTCGGCGCCGAAGCCAAGTTCTTCGTGTTTGGCGACGATGGCTTTCATCTGTACCAGTGGGGCGCCGAAGGCGGGCGGAACTTCTTCGACAGCATCGATTACCTGACCAGCCGCATACTCCTGCCCTTGGGTGGCCTCGCCTTCGCCTTGTTCGCCGGCTGGGTGCTCAAGCGCGAAGTGGTGCGCGATGAGTTGGCGATTGGACATCCGCTGCTGTTCGGCCTGGTGTATTGGTTGGTGCGTGTGGTGGCGCCGATTGGCGTATTGATCGTCTTCGTTGCAGAGCTGAGCAAATGATTGCAGATAACCTGTTGGATAAAGCCGCCGACTTATGAGTACGCATATTCATCGCTCCGCCTTGCTGCCCTATCCGGCGCAGGCACTCTTCGATCTGGTCAATGATGTGGCGGGTTATCCGGCGTTTCTGCCCTGGTGTTCGGCCAGCGAGGTGCTGGAGGTCAGCGAAACGCAGATGCGCGCGAGTCTGGCCGTGGCCAAGGGCGGCTTGCAACAGCGCTTCGTGACCTGTAATACCTTGGTGCCGGGGCAATCGATCGAGTTGAATCTGGAGCAGGGGCCGTTCAAGCAGTTGCATGGCCGCTGGGAGTTCAAGGCGCTGGGCGATAAGGCCTGCAAGATCAGTCTGGATCTGACCTTCGACTACGCCGGACCTTTGGTACGGGCGACGCTCGGGCCTCTATTCAATCAGGCAGCGAACACCTTGGTGGATGCCTTCTGTCAAAGGGCGAAAGAGTTGTATGGATAACAAAAATATTGTGGTTGAGGTGGTCTATGCCCTGGCGGACAAGCAGAAACTTCTGCGTCTGAGTCTGCCCTACGGCACCACTGTGCGTCAGGCGGCCGAGCAGTCTGGCATGGCGGCGCACTTCCCCGGCCTGGACCTGTCCAGCAGTCCCTTGGGAATATTCGGCAAGGCCGTGGCCAAGCCGCAGGAGCGCGTGCTCGAAGACGGTGAGCGAGTGGAGATCTATCGGCCCCTGATTGCCGACCCTAAAGAGGTGCGTAAGCAGCGTGCAGCCCGGGCGGCGCAAGCCAAGGCAGACGCAGAAGGGGCCTAAGCGGCGCAGGTGATGCACAAAAAAGCCCGGACGAGTCCGGGCTTTTTTAGCGCTGCTTGAATATTCAGGCAGTCTTACTGTGGAGCGGTGTCCAGCGGCTCAGGGGTCGGCACCGGTACCGCTTCGACGCTGTCCACGTCGCGCTGAATCTGCTCCAGCAGGGAGCCTGGCGCGGGCTTGTCTTCCACCTGTGGCGGTTGGCTGGTCTGCGGTGTGCTCAGGTTGTCCACATCTTCGCCAAGGATCGCCTGGTCGCGGCTCACGCCGGGCAAGAAATCGCCGGCCAGACCGGCCAGTTGATCGTTGGCGTCGAAGGTCAGGCTGACACGTTCTTGCAGGCGTTGGCGACCGCCCGGCTGCATGCTGTACAGGTAGTCCCAGCGATTGGCGTGGAAGGTGTCGGTCAGCAGTGGATTGCCCATGATAAACCGCACTTGGCGCCGGGTCATTCCAGGTCGCAACTGGTCTATCATGTCTTGCGTCACGACATTGCCCTGTTGGATGTCGATTTTATAAACCCCGGGGAATGAACAACCGGCGAGTGCGATGAGCCCCATGAAGGAGAGGCTGGTCAGCAGGAGCTTGGTTTTTTGCATCGGAGGGTGACTTCCACTATCTTGGCTGGGCAACGTAAACCCGGATCATACCCGTAATAAGGGAAGCTGCGAAACCGCTTCCACGAGAAAGCAGACCATGGTTGAAAATAGCGAACTACGCAAGGCTGGCCTGAAAGTGACCCTGCCACGGGTCAAAATTCTGCAGATGCTCGACTCCGCGGAGCAGCGGCACATGAGCGCAGAGGAAGTTTACAAGTCACTGATGGAGGCGGGCGAAGACGTCGGTTTGGCCACGGTATATCGGGTATTGACGCAGTTCGAGGCCGCGGGCCTGGTGGTGCGGCACAACTTCGATGGCGGTCATGCGGTGTTTGAGTTGGCCGACAGTGGCCACCACGACCACATGGTTTGTGTCGATTCGGGCGAGGTCATCGAGTTCTTCGATCCCGAAATCGAAAAGCGTCAGCGCGAGATCGTGGGCGAGCACGGCTTCGAGTTGGTGGATCACAATTTGGTGCTCTACGTGCGCAAGAAAAAATAAGTGCGCAGCTGCAGCAGCGAAAAGGCGACCCGAGGGTCGCCTTTTTAGTGGGCGTGACTTTCTGTTCTGAGGCAGCGGTCTGTCAGGCTTGAGCGCTGCCGACCATCTGCCTGGCATGCGCCAGGGACTCCTCGGTCAGGTCGACGCCGCCGAGCATGCGGGCGATTTCTTCGACGCGCTGAGCACTGTCCAGTTTGCTCACTGCGGTGCGGGTGGCATCGTTGCCGCGCAACTTATGCACGAATAAGTGCTGATGGCCCTGGGCGGCGACTTGCGGCAGGTGGGTCACGGTCAATACCTGGCCGCGATCGCCGAGACGGCGCAGCAGCTGGCCAACCACTTCGGCGGTCGGGCCGCCAATGCCGACATCGACCTCGTCGAACACCAGCGTCGGCACCCGTGAGGTCTGTGCGGTGATCACCTGAATTGCCAGGCTGATGCGTGACAGCTCGCCGCCCGAGGCGACCTTGGCCAGGGTTTTCAACGGTTGGCCGGGGTTGGCGCTGACCAGAAATTCCAGCTGCTCCAGGCCGTTGGGGTGCGGCTCGCTGCTGTTATTCGGGCTTAGCTTGATACTGAAGCGTCCGCCCGGCATGCCCAGGCTTTGCATCTCCTGCTCGACCGCGGTGGCCAGCGTGCTCGCGGCAGCGTTGCGCAGGGCGCTCAGTTCGCCGGCTTTTTCCTGGTAGTGGCGGGCAAAGGATGCCAGTTCATCGCTCAGGCGTTCGACCGCCTGGTCGTCGGCATTGAGGCTTTCCAGTTCCTCGAACAGCTGCTGCTGCATGGCCGTCAATTCGCTCGGCTGGATGCGGTGCTTGCGGGCCAGGGTGTAGATCGCGTCCAGGCGTTCTTCCATCTGCTGCAGACGCTCGGGATCGGCGTCGAAATGGTCGAGAAAGCGGTTGAGTTCGCCGACCGCTTCTTCAACCTGGATCTGCGCGCTGGCCAGCAGGTTGGTCGCCTCGCTCAAGGCACCGGGCTGGCCCTGGAAGGCACCCAGGCGGTTGAGGCTGCCGGTCAGGGCGGAGAGCACGTTGCCGGCATCGTTCTCGCTGCACTGTTCGATTACCAGGCGGCAGGCGCTGAGCAGGCTTTCGGCGTTGGTCAGGTTCTTGTGTTCTTGCTCCAGCTGTTCCAGTTCGTTTTCGCCGAGCGCCAGGTTGTCGAGCTCTTCGAGCTGATAGCTGAGCAACTGATGACGGGCGCGCTGTTCGTCGCCTTGACTGGATAGGCGCTCCAGCTCGTTCTTGGTCTGTTTCCAGCGCTGCGCGGCGAGCTGTACCTGGCGCGCCAGTTCCTGGCTGCCGGCGTACTCGTCGAGCAAGCGGCGGTGGGTCTCGGCCTTCAGCAGGGACTGGTGTTCGTGCTGGCTGTGAATGTCGATCAGCAGCTCGCCCAGTGCCTTGAGGTCGCCCTGGGGGCAGGGTGAGCCGTTGATGTAGCCGCGCGAACGACCTTCGGCGGTGATCACTCGACGCAGGATGCACGGGCCGTCGTTGTCCAGGTCGCGCTCGGCGAGCCAGGCGCGGGCTTCGGGAATACCGCTCAGGTCGAAGCTGGCGAGGATGTCCGCTTTGTCGGCGCCGGGGCGCACCACGCCGCTGTCCGCCCGGTCGCCCAGGGTCAGGCCGAGGGCGTCGAGCATGATCGATTTGCCGGCTCCGGTTTCGCCACTGATCACGCTCATGCCGCGATCCAGTTCGAGGTCCAGGTGTTCAACGATGGCGTAGTTGTGTACGGACAGGTGTACCAGCATGGCGAGGCCTCCCAAGCCTAAAGTCTGGTTATTTATACAGTGTTTATTTGTGGGCTGACAATCCTCTGTGTGCCCTTGAAGCGAGAGAATTTGACCCCATATAGGCGGCAGGCACGTGAGTTGAGGCTCGCGTCGAATTTTTAGAGGAGAAACGCATGGCCGACGAACAGAACCAAGATACCCAGCTTCCAGACGTTGTTGCAGAGGCCGAAACGGCTGGCGGCGATGAGTTGGATGCGCGCATCCAGGTGCTGGAGGAGGAGTTGGCTGCTGCGCAGGATCACACGCTGCGGATGGCGGCTGACTTGCAGAACGTGCGTCGTCGCGCCGAGCACGACGTGGAGAAGGCGCATAAGTTCGCCCTGGAAAAATTCGCCAACGACCTGCTGCCGGTGGTCGACAGTCTGGAGCGCGGCCTCGAGCTGTCGAGCCCGGACGACACGTCGATCCAGGCGGTGCGTGAGGGCATGGAGCTGACCCTCAAGCTGCTTCAGGACACCCTCAAGCGTTATCAGATCGAGGCGGTCGATCCGCATGGTGCCCCGTTCAATCCGGAACACCATCAGGCCATGGCCATGCAGGAAAGCGCCGAGGTTGAGCCGAACAGCGTGCTCAAGGTGTTTCAGAAGGGTTACTTGCTCAATGGTCGCCTGTTGCGTCCGGCCATGGTCGTGGTGAGCAAGGCGCCGGCCGCAGCGTCGCCATCGATCGATGAGCAGGCTTGAAATCCGCCGCGCCGACCCCATTTATGAGTCAAGCGTTTTAGAGCTACCGCGACTGACACAGCGCAGCGTCGGGAATATTAAAGTTTCAGGAGAGTGAACATGGGCAAGATTATCGGTATTGACCTGGGGACCACCAACTCGTGCGTCTCCATTTTGGAAAACGGCAACGTCAAGGTTATTGAAAACGCCGAAGGCGCGCGCACTACGCCGTCGATCATTGCCTATGCCAATGATGGCGAGATTCTGGTGGGTCAGTCGGCCAAGCGTCAGGCTGTAACCAATCCGCACAACACCCTGTACGCGGTGAAGCGTTTGATCGGTCGCCGCTTCGACGAAGACGTCGTGCAGAAAGACATCCAGATGGTCCCGTACAAGATCGTCAAGGCGGACAACAGCGATGCCTGGGTTGAGGTTAATGGCCAGAAGATGGCCCCTCCGCAGATTTCCGCTGAAATTCTGAAGAAAATGAAGAAAACCGCCGAAGACTATCTCGGCGAGCCGGTAACCGAGGCGGTCATCACCGTCCCGGCCTACTTCAACGACAGCCAGCGTCAGGCCACCAAGGATGCCGGTCGTATCGCCGGTCTGGATGTCAAGCGGATCATCAACGAGCCGACTGCAGCGGCCCTGGCTTATGGCATGGATAAGGCCAAGGGCGACCACACCGTGATCGTCTATGACCTGGGTGGCGGTACTTTCGATATCTCGGTGATCGAAATCGCCGAAGTCGATGGCGAGCACCAGTTCGAGGTGTTGGCCACCAACGGCGACACCTTCCTCGGTGGTGAGGACTTCGACATTCGCCTGATCGACTACCTGGTCGACGAATTCAAGAAAGAAAGCGGTATGAACCTCAAGGGTGACCCGCTGGCCATGCAGCGCCTGAAAGAGGCCGCTGAAAAAGCCAAGATCGAGCTGTCCTCCAGTCAGCAGACCGACGTCAACCTGCCCTACATCACTGCCGACGCCACCGGGCCGAAGCACCTCAACGTGAAGATTTCCCGCGCCAAGTTGGAGTCGCTGGTGGAAGACCTGGTGCAGCGCACCATCGAGCCATGCCGTATCGCCATGAAAGACGCCGGTATCGACGTCGGCGCGATTCACGACGTGATCCTGGTCGGTGGTCAGACTCGCATGCCGTTGGTGCAGAAGCTGGTAACCGAGTTCTTCGGCAAGGAAGCGCGCAAGGACGTCAACCCGGACGAAGCCGTGGCCATGGGCGCCGCCATTCAGGGCGCGGTACTGGCTGGTGACGTCAAGGATGTGTTGCTGCTCGACGTGTCGCCGCTGACCCTGGGTATCGAGACCATGGGTGGGGTGATGACCGCGCTGATCGAGAAGAACACCACCATCCCGACCAAGAAGTCTCAGGTGTTCTCCACTGCCGACGACAACCAGAGCGCCGTGACCATCCATGTGCTGCAGGGCGAGCGCAAGCAGGCCTCGCAGAACAAGTCGCTGGGCAAGTTCGATCTGGCCGAGATTCCGCCGGCTCCGCGTGGCGTGCCGCAGATCGAAGTGACCTTCGACATCGACGCCAACGGCATCCTGCACGTGGGCGCGAAAGACAAGGCGACTGGCAAGACTCAGTCCATCGTGATCAAGGCCAACTCCGGTCTGTCCGAGGAAGAAATCGAGCAGATGGTCCGCGACGCCGAAGCGAATGCCGAGGAAGATCGCAAGTTCGAAGAGCTGGCGACCGCGCGCAACCAGGGTGATCAACTGGTGCATGCGACTCGCAAGATGCTCGTCGAGGCGGGCGACAAGGCTACCGCGGACGAGAAAGCGGCTATCGAGAAGATTCTCGGTGAGCTGGAAGTCGCGGTGAAGGGTGACGACAAGGCGGCCATCGAGGCGAAAATGGCCGCTCTGTCCGAGGCGACCACGCCGCTGGCGCAGAAGATGTACGCCGAACAGCCGCAGCCAGAAGCTGCCGCTCAAGGTGCCGGCGCCGACAACGGTTCGGCCGATGACGCGGTCGATGCCGAGTTCGAAGAGGTCAAGGAAAACAAGTAAGCGCAAGCTTGTGACCCACAAGGATGTGGGAAATGCAGCGAGTCGCCGGGTGCGGCTGCTGCCTGCCGCTCCAGCCGGTCGTGGCGTGAGCTGCGCCGGATGATCCGCCACGCGGGAGCTTGCTCCCGCGTTGGCGTGTCTGGAGTAGATGATTTAAGGGTGTAGAAAACTAATGTCTAAACGTGATTATTACGAGGTACTGGGAGTCGAGCGCGGCGTCAGCGAGGCGGAGCTGAAGAAGGCTTACCGGCGCTTGGCAATGAAGCATCACCCGGACCGTAATCCCGACGATAAAGCGTCGGAGGACAAGTTCAAGGAGGCCAACGAGGCCTATGAGGTGTTGTCCGACGCCAGTAAGCGCGCGGCCTATGATCAGTACGGGCATGCCGGCGTCGACCAGAGCATGGGTGGCGGGCACCCGGGTGGCGGCGCGAATTTCTCCGACATTTTCGGCGATGTGTTCAGTGACTTCTTCGGCGGTGCCGCGGGTGGTCGCGGTGGTCGCGGTGGTGCGCAGCGCGGCAGTGATCTGCGCTACACCTTGGAGCTGGGGCTGGAAGAGGCGGTGCGCGGCACCTCGGTGACCATTCGTGTGCCGACCCTGGTCAACTGCAAGACCTGTGCGGGTTCCGGGGCCAAGAAGGGCACCAGTCCGGTGACTTGTACCACCTGCGGCGGCATCGGTCAGGTACGCATGCAGCAAGGCTTCTTCTCGGTGCAGCAGACCTGCCCGCGTTGCCATGGCAACGGCAAGATGATTACCGATCCTTGCGGTTCCTGTCATGGTCATGGGCGAGTGGAAGAGCACAAGACCTTGTCGGTGAAGGTGCCGGCTGGCGTCGATACCGGTGACCGTATCCGTCTCTCGGGTGAGGGTGAGGCCGGCGCTATGGGTGGTCCGGCGGGCGACCTGTATGTGGTGGTCAATGTCCGTGAACATGCGATCTTTCAGCGTGATGGCAAGCACCTGTACTGCGAGGTGCCGATCAGCTTTGCCGACGCGGCGCTGGGTGGCGAGTTGGAAGTGCCGACTCTGGATGGCCGGGTCAAGCTGAAAATTCCTGAGGGTACCCAGACCGGCAAGCTGTTCCGCCTGCGTGGCAAGGGCGTGGCTCCGGTGCGTGGCGGCGGTGCCGGCGACCTGATGTGTCGGGTAGCGGTGGAGACGCCGGTGCATCTGGATCGGCGTCAGCGTGAGCTGCTCGAAGAGTTCCGTCAGTCGCTGGCGGTCGACAGCTCGCACTCGCCGAAAGCCAATGGCTGGTTTGAGGGTGTGAAGCGCTTCTTTGGCGATTTGTGAGTAGGCCGCGGTCGCAGGGTCTGCTGGTTGACCCTGGGGCGGCGGGCCTCGAGATTGGAGCGGTAGAGATATGCAGCGTATTGCAGTGATGGGCGCCGCCGGGCGCATGGGCAAGACCCTGATCGAGGCCGTGCAGCAAGCCGAGGGTGCTGGTTTGGGTGCGGCGATTGATCGTCCGGACAGTAGTCTGGTCGGTGCCGATGCTGGCGAGTTGGCGGCTCTGGGGAGGATCGGGGTGCGCCTCTCGGGCGACTTGCGCGATGCGCTGGAGCAGTTCGATGTGCTGGTTGATTTCACCCATCCCTCGGTGACCCTGAAAAACCTGGAAATCTGCCGTCAGGCTGGCAAGGCGATGGTCATCGGTACTACCGGCTTCAGTGCGGCCGAGAAGCAGTTGCTGGCCGATGCGGGCAAGCATATTCCGATCGTCTTCGCCGCCAACTTCAGCGTGGGCGTCAACCTGTGCCTGAAATTGCTGGATACCGCCGCGCGGGTACTGGGCGATGACGTCGATATCGAGATCATCGAGGCGCACCACCGGCACAAGGTCGATGCACCGTCCGGCACGGCATTGCGCATGGGCGAGGTGGTGGCCAGTGCGCTGGGTCGCGACCTGGAGAAGGTCGCGGTGTATGGTCGCGAAGGGCAGACCGGTGCCCGCGAGCGCGAGACTATCGGCTTCGCCACCGTGCGTGGCGGGGATGTGGTCGGTGATCACACCGTGCTGTTCGCTGCCGACGGTGAGCGGGTGGAGATTACCCACAAGGCGTCCAGCCGCATGACCTTCGCCAAGGGTGCGGTGCGTGCGGCGCGCTGGTTGGATGGTCGGGCGGCAGGGCTGTACGACATGCAGGACGTGCTGGGGCTTAACTAGGCTGCGGTTTGCGGGCGGGCATCTGCGTATTGGTCGCATTTGCGGGTAGACCAAAAAGCCGGTTTTCTGTAAGCTCCCCGCTTTAGTGTGTCCACTAAAAGTTACGCAGAATGAATCAGATAAAAAAGCGGGGTGACGGTCGATACGTCATCCCGCTTTTTTACAATCTGCGTTTGCTTCAAAGCGTTGATCTTCGGAGGTTTTCTTGACTAAGCCAGCCCTTAAACCTGCCATTTTGGCTCTTGCTGATGGCAGCATTTTTCGCGGCGAGGCCATCGGTGCCGATGGCCAAACTATTGGAGAGGTGGTTTTTAACACCGCCATGACCGGCTATCAGGAAATCCTTACCGATCCTTCCTATGCCCAACAAATCGTTACCCTGACCTACCCGCACATCGGCAATACCGGCACCACGCCGGAAGATGCCGAATCCAATCGGGTCTGGGCGGCCGGCTTGATCATTCGCGATCTGCCGCTGACCTCCAGCAACTGGCGTAACAAGCAGCCGCTGGATGAGTACCTGAAGGAGAACGGCACGGTCGCCATCGCCGGCATCGATACCCGTCGCCTGACCCGCATCCTGCGCGAGAAGGGTTCGCAGAACGGCTGCATCCTGGTGGGCGATGACGCCACCGAAGAGCAAGCGCTGGAACTGGCGCGCAGCTTTCCTGGGCTCAAGGGCATGGACCTGGCCAAGGTGGTCAGCTGCAGCGAGCGCTACGAATGGCGCTCCAGTGTCTGGAATCTGCAGGCTGACAGCCACCCGGAAATTGCCGCTGCCGAGCTGCCGTATCACGTAGTGGCCTACGACTACGGCGTCAAGCTGAACATCCTGCGCATGCTGGTCGAGCGTGGTTGCCGCCTGACCGTGGTGCCGGCGCAGACACCGGCCAATGAGGTGTTGGCGCTGAATCCGGACGGTGTGTTCCTGTCCAATGGCCCGGGCGATCCAGAGCCTTGCGATTACGCGATCCAGGCGATCAAGGACGTGTTGCAGACTGAGATTCCGGTGTTCGGCATCTGCCTCGGTCACCAGCTGCTGGCGTTGGCCTCTGGCGCCAAGACCATGAAGATGGGCCACGGTCACCACGGTGCCAACCATCCGGTGCAGGATCTGGACTCCGGCGTGGTGATGATCACCAGTCAGAACCACGGCTTTGCCGTCGATGAGGGTGATATGCCGGACAACTTGCGCGCCACGCACAAGTCTTTGTTCGACGGTACCCTGCAGGGGATCGAGCGCACCGACAAGGTCGCGTTCAGCTTCCAGGGGCACCCAGAGGCGAGCCCGGGGCCGAATGACGTCGCGCCGTTGTTTGACCGCTTCATCGAAGCCATGGCCAAGCGCCGTTAAGCCTGCCGACTGACCAAAGGATTCGAGTAAGAAACATGCCAAAACGTACAGATATCAAAAGCATCTTGATCCTCGGCGCCGGCCCCATCGTGATTGGCCAGGCCTGCGAGTTCGACTATTCCGGCGCTCAAGCGTGCAAGGCCCTTAAAGAAGAAGGCTTTCGCGTCATCCTGGTGAACTCCAACCCAGCCACCATCATGACCGACCCGGCCATGGCCGACGCCACCTACATTGAGCCGATCAAGTGGTCCACCGTGGCCAAGATCATCGAGAAGGAGCGCCCCGACGCCCTGCTGCCGACCATGGGCGGCCAGACCGCGCTGAACTGCGCGCTGGACCTGGAAAAGCACGGGGTGTTGGAAAAATTCGGTGTGGAAATGATCGGCGCCAATGCCGACACCATCGACAAGGCCGAAGATCGCTCGCGCTTCGATAAGGCGATGAAGGACATTGGCCTGGCCTGTCCGGTTTCCGGCATCGCGCACAACATGGAAGAAGCCTACGGGGTTCTGGAAAAGGTTGGTTTCCCCTGCATCATTCGGCCGTCCTTCACCATGGGCGGCACCGGTGGCGGCATCGCCTACAACCGTGAAGAGTTCGAGGAAATTTGCGCCCGCGGTATCGACCTGTCGCCGACCAGCGAGTTGTTGATCGACGAATCGTTGATCGGTTGGAAGGAATACGAGATGGAGGTGGTCCGCGACAAGAAGGACAACTGCATCATCGTCTGCGCCATCGAGAACTTCGACCCGATGGGCGTGCACACCGGCGACTCGATCACCGTGGCCCCGGCACAGACCCTGACCGACAAGGAATACCAGATCCTGCGCAACGCCTCGCTGGCGGTACTGCGCGAGATCGGCGTGGAAACCGGCGGTTCCAACGTGCAGTTCGGCATCTGCCCGAACACCGGGCGCATGGTGGTGATCGAGATGAACCCGCGGGTGTCGCGTTCCTCGGCGCTGGCTTCCAAGGCCACCGGCTTCCCGATCGCCAAGATCGCCGCCAAGCTGGCGGTCGGCTACACCCTCGACGAGCTGCAGAACGACATCACCGGTGGTCGCACTCCGGCGTCCTTCGAGCCGGCGATCGACTACGTCGTGACCAAGATCCCGCGTTTTGCCTTCGAGAAATTCCCCAAGGCCGATGCCCGTCTGACCACTCAGATGAAGTCCGTCGGTGAAGTCATGGCCATCGGTCGGACCTTCCAGGAATCCATGCAGAAAGCCCTGCGCGGCCTGGAAGTCGGTGTATCCGGCTTCGATCCGCTGCTCGATCTGAACGATCCCGAGGCGGAAAGCACCCTCAAGCGCGAGCTGATCGTGCCGGGCGCCGATCGCATTTGGTACATTGGCGACGCCTTCCGTGCCGGCAAGACGGTCGCCGAAGTGTTCGAGCTGACCCGTGTCGACGAATGGTTCCTGGTGCAGATCGAAGACCTGATCAAGGACGAAGAGCGGATCAAGACCCTGAGTCTCGCCAGTATCGACCGCGATCAGATGTACAAGCTCAAGCGCAAGGGCTTCTCCGATATCCGTCTGGCCAAGCTGCTCGGCGTCTCCGAAAAGAGCCTGCGCAGCCACCGCCACAAGCTCAAAGTGCTGCCGGTGTACAAGCGCGTAGACACCTGCGCCGCCGAATTCGCCAGCGACACTGCCTATATGTATTCGACCTACGAGGAAGAGTGCGAGGCCAACCCGTCGAGTCGCGACAAGATCATGATCCTCGGTGGCGGGCCTAACCGCATCGGTCAGGGCATCGAGTTCGACTACTGCTGCGTGCACGCGGCCCTGGCGCTGCGCGAAGACGGCTACGAGACCATCATGGTCAACTGCAACCCGGAAACCGTCTCCACCGACTACGACACCTCGGATCGTCTGTATTTCGAGCCGGTGACCCTGGAAGACGTGCTGGAAATCGTCCGCGTTGAGCAGCCCAAGGGCGTGATCGTGCAGTACGGCGGGCAGACCCCGCTGAAGATATGTCGCGCCCTGGAAGAAGCCGGCGTGCCGATTATCGGCACCAGCCCGGACGCCATCGACCGCGCCGAAGACCGTGAGCGCTTCCAGCAGATGGTCCAGCGTCTGCACTTGCGTCAGCCGCCTAACTGCACCGCGCGCAGCGAGGAAGAGGCCCTGGCTGCTTCCAAGGTCATCGGCTATCCGTTGGTGGTGCGTCCGTCCTACGTATTGGGCGGACGGGCCATGGAAATCGTCTACCAGGAAGAAGAGCTGCGACGCTATATGCGCGAAGCGGTGAAGGTGTCGAACGACAGCCCGGTGCTGCTCGACCACTTCCTCAACTGCGCCATCGAAGTCGATATCGATGCCATCAGCGACGGCGAGACCGTGGTAATTGGCGCGATCATGCAGCATATCGAGCAGGCCGGCGTGCACTCCGGCGACTCGGCCTGCTCGCTACCGCCGTATTCGCTGCCGGCGCATATCCAGGACGAGATTCGCGACCAGGTCAAGAAAATGGCCCTGGAGCTCGGCGTGGTTGGTCTGATGAACGTGCAGATGGCGGTGCAGGGCGAGGATATCTTCGTCATCGAAGTCAACCCGCGCGCCTCGCGTACCGTGCCGTTCGTCTCCAAGTGCATCGGTATTTCCCTGGCGATGCTCGGTGCGCGCGTGATGGCGGGCAAGACCCTGGCGGAACTGGAGTTCACCCAGGAAATCATCCCGAACTTCTACAGCGTCAAGGAAGCGGTGTTCCCCTTCGCCAAGTTCCCTGGTGTTGATCCTATCCTCGGTCCGGAGATGAAATCCACCGGCGAGGTGATGGGGGTTGGTGATACCTTCGGTGAAGCCTTCGCCAAGGCGCAAATGGGTGCCAGCGAAGTGTTGCCGAACTCCGGTTGCGCCTTTATCAGCGTGCGCGATGATGATAAGCCCCTGGTGGCTGAAGTCGCCCGTGACCTGATCGAGCTGGGTTTCGAGGTAGTGGCCACCGCCGGTACTGCCAAGCTTATCGAGGCCGCCGGCTTGCCCGTGCGTCGGGTCAACAAGGTGACCGAGGGGCGTCCGCACGTGGTCGACATGATCAAGAACGACGAGGTCACCCTTATCATCAACACCACCGAGGGGCGTCAGTCGATTGCCGACTCCTACTCCATTCGTCGTAACGCCCTGCAGCACAAGATCTACTGCACCACCACCATTGCGGCGGGTCAGGCGATCTGTGAGGCGCTCAAATTCGGTCCCGAGAAGACCGTGCGCCGCTTGCAGGATCTCCATGCAGGAATCAAGGCATGACTAAATACCCGATGACGGTCCAGGGCGCTCGCGCCCTGGAGGAAGAACTGGCCCATCTGACCAAGGTGGTTCGACCCAAGCTGAGCCAGGACATAGGTACTGCGCGCGAGTTGGGTGACCTCAAGGAAAACGCCGAGTACCACGCGGCTCGCGAGCAGCAGGGTATGGTCGAGGCGCGGGTGCGCGATATCGAAGGTCGTCTACAGAACGCGGTAATCATCGATGTAACCAGCATTGCCCATACGGGCAAGGTGATCTTTGGTACGACTGTCGAAATCGCCAACGTCGAAACTGACGAAAGCGTGACCTACCAGATCGTCGGTGAGGACGAGGCGGCGATTAAGCTTGGTAAGATTTCGGTCGGCTCGCCTATCGCCCGTGCCCTCATCGGTAAGCAAGAGGGCGATGTGGTGACGGTAAAGACCCCGAGCGGCATGATCGAGTACGAGATTGTCGAGGTTCGCCATCTCTAAGCCCGCTGCTCTGGGTGCCGGGAGCATCAGCTGGCTGCTGGTTCAGACGTTCTGGGTCGGTGGCCTCTGGTTGCTGCATTTCGTGATGCTGCCAGCGTTGGCCAAGCTGGGCTTGGCGCCCTTGCTGGTTGAGGAGGTCGCGGACGCGCTTAAGCCTCTGTTGGTTGGCTTGACGGTCGTGTGCGCCGCTCTGCAGGTGGTGGTGTTGGTGCGGGCAGAGCGTTTGGCCAGTCTGTGGCGCGATATGCGTGGCCAGCTGTTGCTCTGTGTACTGGTCATGGCGGCTGGATATTTCACGGCGCGCCAGTGGTGGCCGGATGCACGGCCCTGGCTGCTATTCAGCTATCTGGTGTTGGCGTTCTGCGGTTTGCTGCTGGTATTGCAGCCCGTGCCGGCACGGCGCAGTTAAACGGTGTAGCTAGGCTGGAGGCGTGTAAGCTTCCAGCCTGTTGTGAATATCAGCCGTGAGCGCGGCTGATATTGGACAGGTTTTTGTTCGGCTTGGGGTTCTTGCGGTAAATCAAGGCCATCTTACCGATTACTTGTACCAGCTCCCCTTTGCCGGCTTTGCACAGCTCGTCGATGGTGGCGAGACGGTCGGCGCGCTCAACAATGCGCAGCTGCACCTTGATCAACTCGTGATCATTCAGCGCGCGCTCCAGCTCGGCCAGTACGCCTTCGGTCAACCCATTGTCTGCCACGATCAATACTGGTTTTAGGTGGTGACCGATAGATTTGAATTGTTTCTTCTGCTCCTGAGTGAGCGGCATAATCTGAACCCTGCGTCTGATCTGGTAAAAACGGCGCTCAGTTTACCCGAGCGTCTTCGGGGCCGCCCAGATATTCACACATTGCTAATTTGAGGTGCCACTTGGCCCGTTCCAAAACAAGCCTGCGGTGGCTGAAAGAACATTTCGATGACCCCTACGTCAAAATGGCGCAGAAAGATGGTTATCGATCGCGCGCGAGCTACAAGCTGCTGGAAATTCAGGAGAAGGATCGTATCCTGCGGTCGGGCATGACCGTGGTCGACCTGGGGGCTGCGCCGGGTGGCTGGTCACAGGTGACCAGCCGCGTGATAGGCGACAAGGGCACCTTGATCGCTTCGGACATTCTGGAGATGGACAGTATCCCCGACGTCACCTTCATTCAGGGTGACTTTACCGAGGATGCGGTGTTTACCCAGATACTTGAGTCGATTGGCGAAAAACCGGTAGACCTTGTGATTTCCGATATGGCCCCCAATATGAGTGGGGTAAGGGCTACCGATCAGGCGCGCGCCATGTATTTGTGCGAGCTGGCGTTGGATCTGGCCGGGCGCGTGTTATGCCCGGGTGGTGATTTTTTGATCAAGATTTTCCAGGGCGAAGGTTTTGATCTGTACCACAAGCAGGTACGCGAGATGTTCGACAAGGTGCAGATGCGCAAACCGCTGTCGTCGCGTGATCGTTCACGTGAGCAGTACCTGCTCGGGCGCGGTTTTCGCGGCTTGTAAGATTCGATGCAACCAAGGACTGGCTCGTCAGTCCAAGAAAAGTAGAAGAGCCGGCTCGGGTTGCGGCTCATAAAGGGTTACAGACGGTGCCTGCCAGGTGCGGGTGTTGTGTAGTAAGTTAGATCGGTACATAACTGGTCGTCATGCGAAGCGCGCTTCGGCACGGGGCCTGCTTCAGAGGGTAGCTAATTGAACGACATGGCAAAGAATCTGATCCTGTGGCTGATCATCGCCGCAGTCCTTGTGACTGTGATGAATAATTTCTCCACGCCGAGCGAGTCGAACAAGCTCAATTATTCCGAGTTTATCCAGCAGGTTCAGGATGGCGGAGTTAAGCGGGTAACGGTGGACGGCTTTATCATCAGCGGCGTGCGCACAGATGGTTCTCCGTTCGAGACCGTGCGTCCGGCTATTCAGGATAACGGCCTGATCAAGGACCTGATCGACAACAACGTCGAGATTGTCGGCAAGCAGCCGGAACAGCAGAGCATCTGGACTCAGTTGCTAGTGGCCAGTTTTCCAATTCTGGTGATCATTGCAGTATTCATGTTCTTCATGCGCCAGATGCAGGGTGGTGCGGGAGGCAAGGGCGGGCCGATGAGCTTCGGCAAGAGCAAGGCACGCCTGCTGTCTGAAGATCAGGTCAAGACCACCTTCGCCGACGTTGCCGGTTGCGATGAGGCCAAGGAAGAAGTTAGCGAGCTGGTCGAGTTTCTGCGCGACCCGGGTAAGTTTCAGCGCCTCGGTGGGCGTATCCCGCGCGGCGTACTGATGGTCGGCTCGCCGGGTACCGGTAAGACGCTGCTGGCCAAGGCCGTGGCTGGCGAGGCCAAGGTGCCGTTCTTCACCATCTCCGGTTCCGATTTCGTGGAAATGTTCGTCGGTGTTGGTGCATCGCGCGTACGCGACATGTTCGAGCAGGCGAAAAAGCATGCGCCGTGCATCATCTTTATTGATGAGATCGACGCAGTCGGCCGTCATCGTGGTGCGGGTATGGGTGGCGGTCACGACGAGCGTGAGCAGACCCTCAACCAGTTGCTGGTAGAGATGGACGGCTTTGAAATGAACGATGGCATCATCGTCATCGCCGCCACTAACCGGCCGGATGTACTCGACCCGGCGCTGTTACGTCCTGGTCGTTTCGATCGCCAGGTGGTCGTGAACCTGCCAGACATTCGCGGTCGCGAGCAGATTCTCAAGGTGCATATGCGCAAGGTGCCGATGGGTGAAGATGTCGCCCCGGCGGTCATTGCTCGTGGCACCCCTGGCTTCTCCGGTGCCGATTTGGCCAACCTGGTCAACGAAGCCTCGCTGTTCGCGGCGCGTGCCGGCAAGCGTCTGGTCGAGATGAAGGAGTTCGAGCTGGCCAAAGACAAGATCATGATGGGCGCCGAGCGCAAGACCATGGTCATGTCGGAGAAAGAAAAACTCAATACGGCTTTCCATGAGGCCGGCCATGCGATTGTTGGGCGTCTGGTGCCGGAGCATGATCCGGTCTACAAGGTCTCGATCATTCCCCGTGGACGGGCTCTGGGGGTGACCATGTTCCTCCCCGAGGAAGATCGTTACAGCCTGAGCAAGCGTGCGCTGATCAGTCAGATTTGTTCGCTGTTCGGCGGTCGGATTGCCGAGGAAATGACGCTGGGCTTCGACGGTGTAACCACCGGCGCTTCCAACGACATCATGCGCGCCACCCAGCTGGCGCGGAACATGGTGACCAAGTGGGGGCTGTCGGAGAAGCTCGGCCCGTTGATGTATGTCGAGGAGGAGGGTGAGGTCTTCCTGGGTCGCAGCATGGGCAGCCAGCACAACAATGTGTCGGCTGACACGGCGAAGATGATCGACCTCGAGGTGCGCAGCATCATTGATGAATGCTACGCCACGGCCAAACGCTTGCTGGCGGAAAACCGCGACAAGCTCGATGCCATGGCCGAAGCCTTGATGAAGTATGAAACCATCGATGCCGACATGATCGACGACATCATGAATGGTCGCCCGCCGCGCGAGCCGCGTGACTGGGATGGTGGTGCGGGCGATGCAGATGTGCCTGTGGTTAAAGCCGCTGAGCCAGACCTGCCCGAAAAGCCGGTTGGTGGTCCTGCCGCCGAACATTAAGGCCTGCCATGTCTGTATCGCTTAACTTGAACCGGCTGCCTTGCGGCAGCCGGTTTCTCGATTTGTCCCGTCCGCAGGTGATGGGTATTTTGAATGTCACCCCCGACTCTTTTTCCGATGGCGGGCGCTATGGACAGCGCGATGCGGCCTTGCGTCATGCCGAGGCCATGGTTAAAGCCGGTGCGACGCTGATCGATGTGGGCGGTGAGTCGACCCGGCCGGGCGCCTTGCTGGTCTCGCCGACCGAAGAGCTCGAGCGCGTAGCGCCAGTGGTCGAAGCCATTGCGGCTGAGCTCGATGTGATTATTTCGGTGGACACCTCGACGCCGGCAGTGATTCGCGAGAGTGCTCGTCTGGGTGCGGGGCTGATAAACGATGTGCGCTCATTGCGGCGCGACGGCGCTCTTGACGCCGCCGCCGATAGCGGTCTGCCAGTATGTCTGATGCATATGCGCGGCGAGCCGGGAACCATGCAGCAAAATCCTGAATACACGGATGTGCTGATCGAAGTGCGTGACTTTCTGGCAGAGCGAATCGCCGTGTGCGCCGCGGCTGGAATTGCCGCCGAGCGGATAGTCCTCGATCCGGGCTTTGGTTTCGCCAAAACCCTGGAGCACAATCTCAGTCTCTTCAAGCACCTTGGTTCATTACTTGATCTCGGTCGGCCGTTGTTGGTTGGTGTATCGCGCAAAAGCATGATCGGGCACGTCCTGGGGCACGAAGTGGGTGAACGTTTGGTTGGCAGTCTGGCCTTGGCGGCCCTGGCGGTGAGCAAGGGCGCGCATATCCTGCGGGTGCATGATGTGGCCGAGACGGTCGACGTGGTGCGCATGATTGCTGCAGTCGAAGCGGCCGAATAATTTAGAAGGATGCGTGGCTGATGGGTAGAAAATATTTTGGCACTGACGGTATTCGTGGGCGCGTCGGCGAATTTCCTATTACTCCGGATTTTATGCTCAAGCTCGGCTGGGCGGCAGGCATGGCCTTTCGTAAGCAGGGCAAGTGCCGCATCCTGATTGGCAAGGACACGCGGATCTCAGGCTACATGTTCGAGTCGGCGCTGGAGGCGGGTTTGTCTGCTGCTGGGGCGGACGTCATGTTGCTGGGTCCGATGCCAACGCCTGCCATCGCCTACTTGACGCGCACCTTCCATGCCGAGGCCGGCATCGTGATCAGCGCCTCACACAATCCGCACCACGACAACGGCATCAAGTTTTTCTCGGGGCAGGGCACCAAGCTCCCGGATGAAGTGGAGTTGATGATCGAAGAGCTGCTCGATGCGCCGATGACGGTAGTCGAGTCTGGGCAGTTGGGTAAAGTCTCGCGGATCAACGACGCCGCTGGCCGCTATATCGAATTCTGTAAAAGCAGCGTGCCGACGAACACTGACTTCGCGGGCCTGAAAATCGTTGTCGATTGTGCTCACGGTGCTGCCTACAAAGTGGCGCCGAGTGTTTTTCGCGAGCTCGGTGCCCAGGTTACGGTGCTGTCGGCGCAGCCTGATGGGTTGAACATCAATGATGGCTGTGGCTCGACGCACGTTGAGGCGCTGCAGGCAGAAGTGGTGGCTCAGCATGCCGACCTGGGTATTGCGTTCGATGGCGATGCCGATCGCGTGCTGATGGTCGATCATACCGGCACCTTGGTGGATGGCGATGAATTGCTGTTCATCATTGCCCGCGACCTGCAGGAGCGCGGCAAATTGCAAGGCGGCGTGGTCGGTACGCTGATGAGTAATCTCGGTCTTGAGTTGGCGCTTGCCGACTTGGACATCCCCTTCGTACGGGCCAAGGTCGGTGATCGATACGTTATCGCCGAACTGCTGTCGCGAGATTGGCAGTTGGGCGGGGAGAATTCCGGACACCTGGTGTGCTTCCAGCACACCACCACAGGCGATGCGATCATCGCCGCCTTGCAGGTGCTGTTGGCGCTTAAGCGGCGTGAGCAGCGCTTGGCCGAGGCTCGTCAGGGGTTGCGCAAGTGTCCACAGGTGCTGGTCAATGTACGCTTTGCCGGCGGTGTTGATCCGCTGGAACACCCGGCAGTGCAGGACGCCAGCGCCAGGGTGACTGAGCGTATGGCCGGGCGAGGGCGGGTGTTGTTGCGTAAATCTGGCACCGAACCGTTAGTGCGAGTGATGGTTGAGGGCGATGATGAGGCCCAGGTGCGCGGCTATGCCGATGAATTGGCTGAGGTTGTTGCGAAGGTTTGCACCTGATTCGGCTTGCCAGTCCTGGTGCCGTTGGGTAACATCTGCGCCCTCTTTGACCGACGAGGTAAAGCATGCGCCGCCCTTTGGTTGCTGGTAACTGGAAAATGCACGGTTCCCGCGCTGGCGTAGCAGAGCTGATCATGGGTCTTCGTGAGCAGGCATTGCCGGCTGATGTCGAGGTCGCGGTTTTTCCGCCGTATGTGTATCTCGCTAAGGTCGTCGAAGGGCTGGGCAAGGTCGCTGTAGGAGTCGGGGCGCAAAATTGTGCTATCGAGCCGCAGCAAGGGGCTTTGACTGGCGAGATTGCGGCCTGTCAGTTGCAAGATATAGGTTGTTCGATGGTGTTGGTTGGCCATTCGGAGCGCCGCTTGTTGCTGGGCGATAGCGATGATTGGGTGGTTCGCAAGTTTGCGGCTGCCCAGGCCTGTAGCTTGACTCCGGTGCTGTGTGTGGGGGAGACCCTGGAGCAGCGTGAAGCGGGTAAGACGCTTGAAGTGGTTGGGCGTCAGTTGGCTAGCGTAATCGATGCCTTGGGTGTCGAGGTGTTTGTGCGTGCTGTAGTGGCTTATGAGCCGGTGTGGGCGATTGGTACCGGCTTGACCGCATCGCCTGAACAGGCGCAGCAAGTACATGCGGCCATTCGCATGCAATTGGCGGCCAAAAGCGCTGAAGTGGCGAATGGTGTAAGAATTCTTTATGGTGGCAGCGTCAAGGCCGCCAATGCCGCCGAGCTGTTCGGCATGCCGGATATCGATGGGGGGCTTGTGGGTGGAGCCTCTCTGAATGCAGATGAGTTCGGGGCGATTTGTCGCGCCGCAGGAAACTGAAAAAATGCTGGAAACAGTCGTAGTTGTTTTTCATCTGCTGGGAGCGATCGGTGTGGTCGCTCTGGTTCTGTTGCAGCAGGGTAAGGGTGCCGATGCGGGTGCTTCATTTGGTTCGGGTGCTTCTGCTACCGTTTTCGGTAGTCAAGGTTCCTCTACCTTTTTGAGTCGCGTTACTGGTATACTCGCCACCGCTTTTTTCTTAACTAGCTTGGGCTTAGGCTACTTTGCTAAAGAAAAAGCTGATGCGCTAACTCAGGTAGGTTTGCCTGATCCAGCAGTGCTGGAAGTGCAGCAGGAAAAACCGGCAGCTGAAGATGTGCCGGTGCTCGAAGAGCAAAAGCCAGCAGTGAATGCGGCGGATGTGCCTCAGGCTCCAGAGCAGCAGTAAACGTTTTTGCCGAGGTGGTGGAATTGGTAGACACGCTACCTTGAGGTGGTAGTGGCCATAGGCTGTAGGGGTTCGAGTCCCCTCCTCGGTACCAATTTCAAGTAGGCCCGCTGTATGCGGGCTTTCTTGTTGCTGGAGCATCGGTTGACCCTTTGGTGGGTTCGGCCGTATACTTCGGCCCCAGCTTTGACGCGGGGTGGAGCAGTCTGGTAGCTCGTCGGGCTCATAACCCGAAGGTCGTTGGTTCAAATCCAGCCCCCGCAACCAGTAGTAGCGGAGCCCCTGTTAAGGGGCTTTTTGCTAGCTGGGAGACAGAATTTCCGGTCTTTAGAGGCCGGTTGACAGGATGGGCGTTTCGCCCTTTTTTTATTTTCACAGCATGCGCGAGGGGCTCAGGTGTCGAGCAAGCTAGAACAGTTGCAGGCCTTGGTGGCCCCAGTAGTCGAGGCGCTTGGCTATCAGTGCTGGGGCATCGAGTTCTTGTCGCAAGGGCGGCATTCACTGCTGCGAATTTATATCGACCATGCCGATGGTGTTCTCATCGAAGATTGCGAGAAGGTCAGTCGACAGATCAGCGGCGTTCTCGATGTCGAAGATCCGATCAGCGCCGAGTACACCCTTGAGGTGTCTTCGCCAGGTATGGATAGACCACTGTTCACCCTGGAGCAATTCGCCAGTCATGCCGGTGAGCAAGTGAAAATCAAGCTGCGTTCGCCTTTCGAAGGGCGTCGCAACTTTCAAGGCCTCCTTCGTGGAGTTGAAGAGCAGGACGTGGTAGTGCAGGTGGATGACCACGAGTTCCTGTTGCCGATCGACCTGATCGACAAGGCCAATATTATCCCCCGGTTTGATTGAGACGCGGATCCCGCGGATCCAATGGATTGCGAAAGGCGAGGCGTACGATGAGCAAAGAAGTACTGCTGGTTGTTGAGTCGGTATCCAACGAAAAGGGTGTGCCGGCGAGCGTAATTTTTGAAGCGCTGGAACTGGCCTTGGCCACAGCGACGAAGAAGCGGTTCGACGACGAGGTTGAGTTGCGCGTGGCGATCAATCGCCAAACGGGCAACTATGAAACTTTCCGTTGCTGGACTGTAGTGGAAGAGGCCGACTTCGAAGACCCGGCGCATCAACTGACGGTTGATATGCCGCAGGCGATGGAAGCCAACGCGAAAGTCGGTGAGGTCCTGGAAGAAAAGATCGACTCGATCGAGTTCGGCCGCATCGCTGCACAGACTGCCAAGCAAGTCATCGTGCAGAAGGTACGTGAAGCCGAGCGTGCCCAGGTGGTCGAAGCCTATCGCGAGCGATTGGGCGAAATCATCTCCGGTACGGTGAAAAAAGTGACCCGCGACAACGTCATCGTTGATCTGGGTAACAATGCTGAAGCCCTGCTGGCTCGTGAGGACATCATCTCGCGTGAGACTTTCCGTGTCGGTGCGCGCTTGCGTGCGCTGCTCAAGGAAATTCGTACCGAGAACCGTGGCCCGCAATTGATTCTTTCGCGTACTGCGCCGGAAATGCTGATTGAGCTGTTCCGCATTGAAGTGCCGGAAATCGCCGAAGAGCTGATCGAGGTTATGGCCGCTTCGCGAGACCCGGGTTCGCGCGCCAAATTGGCCGTTCGCTCCAAGGATAAGCGTATCGATCCGCAAGGCGCCTGTATCGGTATGCGCGGTTCGCGCGTGCAGGCAGTCTCGGGTGAGCTAGCGGGTGAGCGTGTGGATATCGTGCTGTGGGATGACAATCCGGCGCAGTTCGTAATCAACGCCATGTCGCCGGCTGAAGTTGCGGCGATCATCGTCGACGAAGATGCCCATGCCATGGATATCGCCGTCGGTGAGGACAATCTGGCCCAGGCCATCGGTCGAGGTGGCCAGAACGTACGTTTGGCCAGCCAGCTGACCGGCTGGACGCTCAATGTCATGAGCGAAGCGGACATCCAGGCCAAGCAGCAGGCTGAAACTGGCGACATTCTTCAGCGTTTTATCGACGAGCTGGAAGTCGATGAAGAGCTGGCTCAGGTGTTGGTGGACGAAGGTTTCACCAGCCTGGAAGAAATCGCTTATGTGCCGATGGAAGAGATGCTCAGCATCGACGGTTTCGATGATGAAATCGTCAACGAGTTGCGGTCGCGGGCTAAAGATCGCCTGCTGACCAAAGCCATCGCCACTGAAGAAAAGCTGGCAGACAGCCACCCGGCCGAAGACCTGCTCTCACTCGAGGGTATGGACAAAGGTTTGGCGCAAGAACTGGCAGTACGCGGTGTGATTACCCGCGAAGACCTGGCCGAGCAGTCGATTGACGACCTGCTCGACATCGACGGCATCGACTCTGAGCGTGCCGGCAAGCTGATCATGGCCGCCCGAGCCCATTGGTTCGAGTAAGTTTTACGGCCTGAGGAGAGAAGTGCATGACGCAAGTCACGGTGAAAGAACTGGCCCAAGTGGTCGACACACCGGTAGAGCGCCTGCTGCAGCAGATGCGTGAGGCGGGTTTGCCGCACAGCAGTGCCGAGCAAGTTGTCACCGATAATGAGAAGCAAGCGTTGCTTGCTCATCTCAAGAGCAGTCACGGCGATAAAAAGGCTGAAGAGCCACGCAAGATTACTTTGCAGCGCAAAACCACCAGCACGCTTCGTGTTGCTGGCAGCAAGACCATCAGCGTTGAAGTGCGCAAGAAGAAAACCTTCGTCAAGCGCAGCGCAGAAGAGATTGAGGCCGAGAAGCAGCGTGAGCTCGAAGAGCAGCGTGCGGCAGCCGAAGCAACACGTCTGGCGGCTGAGGCCGATGCCAAACGTCGTGCCGAGGAAGAGGCGCAGCGCCAAGGTTCTGCAGCCGCGGCTGGGGAGGTTGCTGCACCGGTTGCGCCTGCCGCCGCCGTAGAACTGCCTACAGTTGCGCCCGTTGTTGAGGAGCGCAAGAAAGATGAACCGCGTCGCACCGATAAGCCACGTAATGACGACGCTGACCGTCGCAGTGAGCGCAAAACCACACAGCATCGCCCAACCGTTAAGGAAAAGGCGCCTGCCCCGCGCGTTGCTCCGCGCACCATCGACGAGGAAAAAGACAGTTTCCGCCGTGGTGGCCGAGGCAAGTCGAAGCTGAAGAAGCGCAATCAGCACGGCTTCACCAGCCCGGCTGGCCCCATCGTGCGTGACGTGCTGATCGGTGAAACCATCACCGTGGGCGACCTGTCGCAGCAGATGTCGGTAAAAGCCGCCGAAGTGATCAAGTTCATGTTCAAGTTGGGCACCCCGGTGACCATCAATCAGGTACTGGATCAGGAAACCGCACAGTTAATCGCCGAAGAACTGGGCCACAAGGTCAAGCTGGTCAGCGACAATGCGCTCGAAGATCAGTTGGCCGAATACCTGAAGTTCGAAGGCGAGTCGATTTCCCGTGCGCCGGTTGTCACGGTCATGGGTCACGTTGACCATGGTAAGACCTCGCTCCTCGACTATATTCGTCGCGCCAAAGTGGCCGCGGGTGAAGCCGGTGGCATCACTCAGCATATCGGTGCCTACCACGTAGAAACCGAGCGCGGCATGGTGACCTTCCTCGATACTCCGGGCCACGCGGCGTTCACCGCCATGCGTGCACGGGGTGCCAAGGCGACCGACATCGTCATCCTGGTTGTGGCGGCGGACGACGGCGTGATGCCGCAGACGATTGAAGCTGTTCAGCATGCCAAGGCTGCTGGGGTTCCGCTGGTCGTGGCCGTGAACAAAATCGACAAGCCGGGTGCCGATCTCGATCGCATCAGAAGCGAATTGTCGGTCCACGGCGTGACTTCCGAAGAGTGGGGTGGTGATACGCCATTCGTGTCCGTCTCGGCGAAAGCCGGTACCGGTGTCGACGACCTGCTCGAAGCAGTCCTGCTGCAAGCCGAAGTGCTGGAGCTGAAAGCGACCCCGTCCGCCCCAGGGCGTGGCGTCGTGGTTGAGTCGCGTCTCGACAAGGGTCGCGGTCCGGTTGCCACTGTGCTGGTTCAGGACGGCACCTTGCGTCAAGGCGATATGATTCTGGTCGGCTCGAACTATGGCCGCATCCGCGCCATGCTCGACGAGAACGGTAAGTCGATCAAGGAAGCCGGCCCAGCGATCCCGGTCGAGATTCTCGGTCTCGATGGTACGCCGGAAGCAGGCGACGACATGACTGTCGTAGCCGACGAGAAGAAGGCCCGCGAAGTCGCCCTGTTCCGTCAAGGCAAGTTCCGCGAAGTCAAGCTGGCTCGTGCGCATGCTGGCAAGCTGGAGAACATCTTCGAGAACATGGGGCAGGAAGAGAAGAAGACGCTGAATATCGTCCTCAAATCCGATGTCCGTGGCTCGCTGGAAGCTCTGCAGGGCTCGCTCGGCGGGTTGGGCAACGACGAAGTGCAGGTGCGCGTAGTCGGCGGCGGCGTCGGTGGTATCACTGAGAGTGATGCCAACTTGGCCCTGGCGTCCAATGCCGTACTGTTCGGCTTCAACGTGCGTGCCGATGCCGGTGCGCGCAAGATCGTCGAGCAGGAAGGTCTGGATATGCGTTATTACAACGTGATCTACGACATCATCGAAGACGTCAAGAAGGCCCTGACCGGCATGCTTGGCAGTGATGTTCGCGAGAATATCCTGGGTATCGCCGAAGTGCGTGACGTGTTCCGTTCGCCGAAGTTTGGCGCGGTGGCCGGTTGCATGGTTATCGAAGGTGTGGTGCACCGCAACCGTCCGATTCGCGTGCTGCGTGATGA
Organism: Pseudomonas sp. SJZ079; assembly: GCF_007993865.1. Classification (GTDB taxonomy): domain Bacteria; phylum Pseudomonadota; class Gammaproteobacteria; order Pseudomonadales; family Pseudomonadaceae; genus Aquipseudomonas. The sequence goes on from NZ_VIUH01000003.1 coordinate 230,465, forward strand.
CGTGGTGATCTTCGAAGGCGAACTGGAGTCCCTGCGCCGCTTCAAGGACGACATGTCCGAGGTGCGTAGCGGCATGGAGTGCGGTATCGGCGTGAAGAGCTACAACGACGTCAAGGTCGGCGACAAGATCGAAGTGTTCGAGAAAGTCCAAGTGGCTCGCAGCCTGTAACAGGCATGTAAGCGCGAGTTGCGATACGCAGCGCCCGGCCCCGTTTACGCGCGGCCGGGCGTTTGCCGCTTTTAGGTCCACTGCTTATCCGGGCAGTGTGGCGAGTGAAGGTAGTAGAAATGGCCAAAGAATTTAGCCGGGCCCAGCGCATCGGCGATCAGATACAGCGCGAGCTGGCACAGTTGATCCGCATGGAAATCAAAGACCCGCGTCTGGGTGGTCTGGTGACCGTGACCGCGGTGGAAGTCAGTCGCGACTCCAGCCACGCCAAGGTGTTCGTCACCGTGATGGGTGGCGAGCCGCAAGAGGGTGTGGATAGCGTGGCGCAGAGCATCAAGGTGCTCAACGATGCCAGCGGTTTTCTGCGCATGCAGTTGGGCAAGGCGATGAAACTGCGCAGCGTGCCTAACCTGCGCTTCCACTACGACGCCAGCGTGATTCGCGGCGCACAGTTGTCGGCCTTGATCGAGCGGGCGGTGAGTCAGGATCGTCAGCATGGCGACGAATCCACCGAGGCCGAGGAGTAAGCGCGTGGCCCAGGTCAAACGTATTCGTCGTCCGGTCAATGGCATCATCCTGCTCGACAAGCCCCGTGGCTTCAGCTCCAACGCGGCGCTGCAAAAGGTCCGCTGGCTGCTCAATGCCGAGAAGGCGGGGCACACGGGCAGCCTCGACCCGCTGGCCACCGGCGTATTGCCGCTGTGCTTCGGCGAGGCGACCAAGTTTTCCCAGTACCTGCTGGACGCCGATAAAGGCTACGAGACGCTGATGCAGCTGGGTGTCACCACCACCACCGCGGATGCCGAAGGCGAAGTGTTGGAGCGTCGTCCGGTGACCGTTGGTCGCGCCGATATCGAAGCGCTGCTGCCGCGTTTTCGCGGTGAAATCAGTCAGATACCACCGATGTACTCGGCGCTCAAACGTGATGGCCAGCCGCTGTACAAGCTGGCGCGTGCCGGTGAAGTAGTGGAGCGTGAGCCGCGTTCTGTTACTATTGCGCGCCTGGAATTACTGGCCTGCGAGGCTGAGCAGGCGAGCCTCGCAGTTGATTGCAGCAAGGGCACCTATATCCGCACCCTGGTCGAGGATATCGGTCAGTTACTCGGTTGCGGTGCTCACGTTGCGCAGCTGCGCAGAACCAAGGCGGGCCCCTTCGATTTGAGCCGTACCGTGACGCTCGAAGAGCTGGAACGTGTGCATGCCGACGGTGGCAATGATGCGGTCGACCAGTTTCTCCTGCCGGTGGACAGTGGCCTGCAGCATTGGCCGTTGTTGCAGTTCTCCGAGCACAGTTCGTTTTATTGGTTGCAAGGGCAGCCGGTCCGCGCACCGGAAGCGCCGAAATTCGGCATGGTGCGGGTGCAAGATCACAACGGTCGCTTTATCGGTATCGGTGAAGTGAGCGAAGACGGGCGGATAGCGCCGCGTCGTTTGATTCGGTCGGTTTGACCGTAGTGGGTGGTCGCAAACCTTAGGTTTGCGATGTCCATGTCGAGGGTGGCTGTTAATAGGCACGGTCATACCTCATTTAAAAACACGGGAAGTAATTTCCGGCCTATTGGAACTGCTGGTTTTCGGCAGTTTCCTAACTGAGAGGAAGCCCACATGGCACTCAGCGTTGAAGAAAAAGCTCAGATCGTTAACGACTACAAGCAAGCTGAAGGCGACACTGGTTCGCCGGAAGTGCAAGTTGCCCTGTTGTCCATCAACATCAACAAGCTGCAAGGTCACTTCAAGGCCAACGGTAAGGACCACCACTCGCGTCGTGGCCTGATCCGTATGGTTAACCAGCGTCGCAAGCTGCTGGATTACCTGAAGAGCAAGGACGTTAGCCGTTACAGCGCCCTGATCGGTCGCCTGGGTCTGCGTCGCTAAGCAATGCTTACGCGAAGCTGAATGCCGAAGCTGGAAGTGGGGGTTATCCCTGCTTCCAGCTTTTGCCTTTCAGTTACACGCGTTTTGGACGGCTGCGGGTTCGACTCCCGCTGTTGCCCACGAATTCTGCAAGAAACAGCTTTCCCCAAAGGCAATGAAGAGAAGGAAAACACCGTGAACCCGGTCATCAAGAAATTCCAGTTCGGTCAGTCGACCGTTACCCTCGAGACAGGCCGTATCGCCCGTCAAGCCTCCGGCGCAGTGCTGGTCACCGTTGACGATGACGTTGCCGTACTGGTCGCCGTCACCGGCGCCAAGACTGCCGACCCAAGCAAAGGCTTTTTCCCGCTGTCGGTGCATTACCAGGAAAAAACCTACGCAGCCGGCAAGATCCCCGGCGGTTTCTTCAAGCGTGAAGCGCGTCCTTCCGAGAAAGAGACCCTGACTTCGCGCCTGATCGACCGTCCGATCCGTCCGCTGTTTCCGGAAGGCTTCCAGAACGAAGTGCAGGTCATCTGCACCGTGATCTCCACCAGCAAGAAGACCGACCCGGACGTCGCTGCGATGATCGGTACCTCGGCAGCTCTGGCCATCTCGGGTATTCCGTTCAACGGCCCGATCGGTGCCGCACGCGTCGCCTTTCACCCGGAAACCGGCTACCTGCTGAACCCGAACTACGAGCAGCTCAAGGCTTCCAGCCTGGACATGGTCGTCGCCGGTACCAAAGACGCTGTGCTGATGGTTGAGTCGGAAGCCAAAGAGCTGACCGAAGACCAGATGCTCGGTGCCGTGCTGTTTGCCCACGACGAATTCCAGGTGGTGATCCAGGCCATTACCGAGCTGGCTGCCGAAGCCGCCAAGCCGACCTGGGACTGGCAGCCCAAGCCCGAGAACACTGCCCTGCTCAACGCTATTCGCGGCGAGTTCGGCGAGGCTATCTCCCAGGCTTACACCATCACCGTCAAGCACGAGCGTTATGCCCGTCTGGGTGAGCTGCGCAATGAAATCGTCGCCAAGTTCGCAGGCGAAGAAGGCCAGCCGACTGCCGGTGAAGTCAAAGAGGTGTTTGGCGAGATCGAATACCGCACCGTGCGTGAGAACATCGTCAACGGCAAGCCGCGTATCGATGGCCGTGATACCCGTACCGTCCGCGGTCTGAACATCGAAGTCGGGGTACTGGACAAGACCCACGGTTCGGCGTTGTTCACCCGTGGCGAAACCCAGGCCCTGGTGGTTGCCACCCTCGGCACCGCACGTGACGCACAGCTGCTCGACACCCTCGAAGGCGAGCGCAAAGACCCCTTCATGCTGCACTACAACTTCCCGCCGTACTCGGTCGGTGAGTGTGGTCGCATGGGCGCTACTGGCCGCCGCGAAATCGGTCACGGCCGTCTGGCTCGTCGTTCCATCGCGGCCATGCTGCCGAGCGCCGACGTGTTCCCGTACACCATTCGCGTGGTCTCGGAAATTACCGAGTCCAACGGTTCCAGCTCCATGGCTTCGGTCTGCGGTGCCTCCCTGGCGCTGATGGACGCCGGTGTGCCGATGAAGGCGCCGGTTGCCGGTATCGCCATGGGTCTGGTCAAGGAAGGCGAGAAATTTGCAGTTCTGACCGACATCCTCGGTGACGAAGATCACCTCGGTGACATGGACTTCAAGGTAGCCGGTACTGACAAGGGCGTTACTGCTCTGCAGATGGATATCAAGATCCAGGGCATCACCGAAGAAATCATGGAAATCGCTCTGGGCCAGGCCCTGGAAGCGCGCCTGAATATCCTCGGCCAGATGAACCAGGTACTCGCCCAGTCGCGTACCGAACTGTCGGCCAACGCACCGACCATGATCGCGATGAAGATCGATCAGGACAAGATTCGCGACGTGATCGGCAAGGGTGGCGCGACCATCCGTGCCATCTGCGAAGAGACCAAGGCCTCGATCGACATCGAAGACGACGGCACCATCAAGATCTTCGGCGAAACCAAGGAAGCGGCTGAGGCAGCGCGCCAGCGCGTTCTGGGTATCACCGCAGAGGCCGAAATCGGCAAGATCTATGTCGGTAAGGTTGAGCGCATCGTCGACTTCGGCGCCTTCGTTAACATCCTGCCGGGCAAGGACGGTCTGGTGCACATCTCGATGCTGAGCGATCAGCGTGTCGAGAAGGTCACCGATATCCTCAAAGAAGGCCAGGAAGTGAAGGTTCTGGTACTGGACGTGGACAACCGCGGCCGTATCAAGCTGTCGATCAAGGATGTAGCGGCAGCCGAAGCCTCAGGCGTGTAACAGCACCTGTACTTCAGGTTAAGAAAAAAGGGTCCCTTCGGGGACCCTTTTTTGTTTGGTTATTAGCAGCCGCGGCAGTGCAGTCAGGGTTGAACCGGCGCGCTGCGGTTGTGCGTGGCATCGAGATACCGAGGGCATGGCACGCTAGGGTCTGTTGCCGTTTCATTCGCGGCCGCGCCGTAGCCTGTTTTTGCGCGAGGCAAGGCACGAGGAGCGCGGTTTGGTTGTTCCAAATGAGCGACGAGAAACGCCGCATCGCGCAAAAACAGGCCCGGCCCTTCGGGTTGCGCGGGAAATGGCCCCCGCTGTTGTTGCAGGACTTGGCAAGGGAATGACCATTACCTGCGTCCTGCGCCTAATCGGGGGCCATTTCTCGCGGCAACGCGGCTCGCAATGAAACGGCAACAGACCCTAGCCCCTGAACGGGATTTGAGGCTGTCAGTGGGGAGGGGGCGTTCGCCTATGCCGCTACACAAGCCCTCAAGGCTTGAGCGGCGCGGCCACTGATAACAGTGCGCGATTGGCTCCTGCCAAGGCTGTCGGCTGGTTGTCTGTGTTTTACCGGATGCCGGCGATATAGGCGCATCCAATGAGGCCCGCTGAGGCCTCCGGTTTGTGCACTTTTGGGCAGGTGACTCATTCAGCCTTGATGGCCTTTTGCTTCGTGCAATTTGCCTGAAGCAATTCGCTCGAGCATGCAGTTTGCATGAGCAGTGCAATCTTTGTGTTTTTATAAGTCATTGATAAATATTGGGTTATTAGTTGTATTTGGCTTGGCATAGGGCTTGCGACAGTACTCTCGAGACTGCAGCCGGGAACGGGCTTGCAGACAGTACTGAAACGTACAGGAGTCGATAGCCATGAAACAGTCAATCAACAAGTTTGCTTTTGCCGCGATCACTGCAACCGCCCTCAGCCTGGCGTTGGCCGGTACCGCCTTCGCCGGCAGAAGCACTGCTGTGCAGCCTACGCTGCTGGCGGGCAATACGATGGATAAAGCTGAAGAAGCGGTGTCCGATACCTGGATCACCAGCAAGGTGAAGTCGACTTTCCTGGCCGACGACAACCTCAGCGGCATGGATATCAAAGTCGAAACCAATCAAGGCGTGGTCGCACTCTCTGGCGTGGTCGCCAGCGATGCCGAGCGTGACCTGGCGATTGCCAAGGCCAAGGAGATCAAGGGCGTCGCCGCAGTGTCTGCCGACGGCCTGAAATCCGCCAACTAAGTGTGGCGTTATACGTCAGGCCTGTTTGGGTCTGACGTCATCCACGGAGGACAGAGCATGAATGCCGATGTGATCAAGGGTAAGTGGAAGCAGGTCAGTGGGCGGATCAAGGAGCGTTGGGGCAGCCTGACCGATGACGACCTGGATGTCGTCGAAGGCCATAGTGAGTATTTGGCCGGTAAGCTGCAGGAGCGCTATGGCTGGACCAAGGACAAGGCCCAGCAGGAAGTGCGCGACTTCAGCAGCAAGCTGTAAACGCTTGTGCTAAAAAGCCCCGCGAGTATTGCTCGCGGGGCTTTTGTGTTTGTTCCGACCCTTGTTCAGTACCGTTGTCAGGCTTGGTTTCTTGGCAGAACGGGGCAGTTGAAGCAGCGTACCTAGAAAGCGCAGATATCGTCTGCACCTAGGTGCTTGACTGGGAGCGGGGCATCGCCGACAGGTTGGCCTGCCTCAGTTACCGCGCTTGCTGTCGATCCTGATCAGCCGATTACCCTCGAAGCGCAGGAAGTGATACATGCCATTACGCGGGCCATAGGTCCATTCCTCGACCGCGACTTCGTTGCGAAAGCCATAGGCGTCGAGCACCTCACGGTAACCGAGAAAATCACGACTGAGTGGCTCGCCGCATTTACTGAGGACTTCGCTGCTGGGGTCGCCACCGCTAACTAACGCGCGGCCGCAGCGTAGCGTCGCAGCTTCGGCGGCGCTCGTGAGTAGCAGCAGGGAGAGCAACAGATACTTCACCAGGGCGTCTCTTAAAGCCTACGAGGGAAGCTCAGCCTACACCGCCTGATCGGGGCCTGTCAGTGACTGCGTCGCCGCTCGATGCGGGTTAGCCGATTGCCCTCGAAGGTGAGGATGGTCAGCACGCCATTGCTCGGGCCATAGACCCATTCTTCTATCTTGAACTCACGCCGTTCGTAGGGCCCTAGGGTGTAGCCGACCAGGTCGCGGGAAGCCGGCTCGCCGCATTTCTGCTGCACTTCGTAGGCGCGGTCGCCGACACTTACCAGTTGACTGCCGCAGCGCAGGGTGTCGGCATGTGCGCTGACGTTGTAACAGAGGAGCAGCGCCAGGCCGAGCAGGTAAATACGCATCATCGGCTCCAGTTCATTGGCTATCGAGGTGCAGCGCAGTGTTCACCTTGCCGCCCGCTGGTGCAGGATCGAGGCTGACGTCCAACAGATAGATACGCTCGTTTGGCAGGCCTCCTCGGTCGACCAGGAAATCCTTGATCGAGGCGGCGCGAGCCTGGGCCAGCCGACGCGGCAGTAATTTGCTCTGTGCCCAGAACTGCAGCACGGCATTGCGCAACTGGGCGGCGCGTTGCTCAGCCTCCAGTTGGGTCCACTCGGCGGGCGGCTGCTGTTTCAGACGGGCGCGGTAGATGCCTTCGAGCAGCGCGGCCTTTTCCTCTTCCGGGACCTGTAGCAGGCTGGCCTCGGCTGGTACTGGGGTGCCACGGCGCTGGAGGGTTTTGTAATAGCTGTACTGGTATTCGCGATCTAGGCGCTGGGCGGCCAGTGGTGGGCCATCGCTGAGTGGCGCGCTTGTGCCTTCAACTTCCAGGCGCAGCGCCGGGCGTTGTTGCAACGCCTTGGCCAGGGTGTTCAGGGCGGCCTGTGCCTCAGTGTCGAGCTCGGCGCTGCCGGCGGCGAATGGCACGTGACTCAGGTCCGTCTGCGAGCCGCCGCCGACCAGACCCGCAATGAACGTGAAGGGCGCTTGGACGGCCCGCAGCACCAGGCCGCGTAGGGTTTTCCAGACGATCGGCATGACGCTGAACTGGGGATTGTTAAGGTCGCCTTTAACCGGCAGCTGGATGGCGATCTTGCCTTCGCTGTCCTTGAGCAGGGCGACCGCCAAGCGTATGGGCAAGTCGACTGCGCTAGGACTGTCCACTTGTTCGCCCAGTTGTAGTTGCTCGACCACCACGCTGTTTTGCGCATTGAGCTGGCCTTTGCTGATGCGGTAATGCAGGTCCAGATTGAGCCGGCCCTTGCGAATCCGGTAACCGGCAAATTTACCCGAGTAAGGGGTCAGGGTGGTCAGCTCGACTTGCTTGAACTGGGTGATGATGTCCAGGCTCTCCAGCGGGTCAAAGGGATTGAGGCTGCCCTTGACGCTGACGGGCGCGTAGCGATCGATCTTGCCGACGATATCCACCTTGGCCGGCTTGGAACTGCGATTGTCGAGGGTGCCGATGCGCCCGTTGAGCTGCTGAATGGCGGTGGCGAAGTCGGGCGTCAGGCTGAAGTCGGCGAAGTTGGCCGAGCCATCGGCGATGACCACCTCGCCGATGTGAATGGCCAACGGGGTGCCGGTCGGCTCTGGGGGGACGGCTGCAGTCGAGGTGGCGGTCACCGGCTGAGTGATCAGCAGGTCGCTGACATTGGTGGTGAGGTCTTCGTTGATGATAAAGCGTGCATAGGGTTGGCTCAGGCGCACGCTATCGATGCTCAGGCTGTCGCCGTGTTGGTAGTTCACGCCGTCCAGGTTGAGCTGCTGCCAGCGCACGAAATCGCGCTCCTTGAGGCTGTCGAGGCTGTGCAACTGGTTGATCTGGGCCTTGCCGGAGACGCTGAACGCCAGCGGCGCGGTACTGCTCAGGTCGACGTCCAAATCGCTGCCGAGCAAGCCACTACGCAGTTCGAGGCGCACGAAAGGGCTGAGGTAGGCCTGGGCCAGACGCAAGTCGATGTCGCGCGTACTGACTTTCAAGGTGGCGGAGATCGGCTTCAGCTGTACTCGACCTTCGGCCTGCAGCTGGCCCTGTTGGCCCAGACCGCTGTCCAGCTTGAGGCTGAAGGGCGAGGTGCCGAGGCTGTCGAGGTTCTGCAGGTCGAGGTTGAGCGGGCCGAGTTCGAGCGTGACTTCCTGCTCCGGCAGGCGATCGGCCAGATGAGCCCGATAATCACGCAGTTGCACATCCTGCAGCAGCACCTGCCAGGGTTTACTGGCTGTCGGGTTCTGCTGCTGTTTGCCTGGACGTTCTGCCGGCGCCTGGATTGCCGAGGTGCCTTCCGGCGCGGTCGGTAGCAGCAGCCTTTGCCAGTCCAGTTGGCCATCGCGCTCGCGTGCCGCCCAGGTCTCCAACTGCTGGCTGCGGATTTTACCCACTACCACCTGTTGTTTGGCCAGGTCCAGGCGGGCGTCGCTGATCTCCAGGTTGGCCAGTTTGACCAGCGGCCGGCCGCTCGGTGCTGCAATGGCGAACGCTTTGACTTGGACCTGGATGTTGTTCAGCAGCAGCTGGAGTTTGTCGTCGAGCTTCAGTTGATAGTCGGTGGCCAGGCTGATCTGGCCTTTTTCCAAGGCCAGCGGGGCGGCATCGCGCACGTAGGGCCAGAGGCTTTTCAACTGGCCTTGGCTGAGCGTCAGGTGGCCGCTGGAGCTGAGCGGTCGCAAACTGATTTGACCACGCCAGTCTATCCGCCCGACTTCAGGACCGTTGGCGCTCAGGGTTATTTCGGCGTTGTCGTCGGGCAGGGTACTGAGGTGCTGCAGTTCCAGGCTGAGGTCGTCGTAGATCAGTTCTATAGGTTCGCTCGGACGCCGATCCGCGAAGTGCAGATTGCCGCCGGCCAGTTTGATTCGGTCGATGCGCAGCGGGAACGGCTCGCCTGGCGCTTGGTCTGGCGCGGGCGCGCGGCGCTCGGGCAGCGTGAACAGTTGCGCCAGATTGAGCCTGCCTTGCTTGTCGAGCAGCACCTGACTGCGGGCTTGATCCAGTTCGACATTGGCCAAATGCAGCACGCCACTCCACAGACTGTCGAGTTGCAGGTTGCCGTACAGACGCTCGAAGGCCACTTGCGGTTGATCCTGCTCGCCGATGCGCAGGCCCCACAGGCTGAGTTCCAGGCTGAACGGGTTGAGCTGCAGGCGTTCGAGTTTGGCCGGCACGGTGGCGTAGAGGGCCAGTTGCTGGTTGGCCAGGCGCAAGGCGATACCGGGCAGAATCAGGAAGCCGAGCAGACTGTAGAGGGTTGCGGCAATCAGCAGGGCGCCGGCGGCGCGTTTCGTTCCTTGGTGCATGGCGAGGCGTCATCTATCCCGATGAGAAGTGCCTTGGAGTATGGCATGTGCCACCGGTTCCTTCTTCGCCCTGCTGTTTCTGCTGCGCGTCGTCGGCGGTTAGAGATGCAGGATCAAGGTCTTCAGTGGCGGCTGGCCGTCGCGCGAGGGGAAGTCCGTGGCTGGCGCCAGAACCTGGCACTCACGCACGGGTCGCCCGAGTTTGCTGGCGCAGCGCAGCACCTGTTCGCGCCAGTCGGCCAGGCCGACTTTCGCCAGGTTGTTGCAGCAGATCAGCACGCCACCCTCGGCGGTGGCGAGCAGTGCCGGTTTGAGCAGGCTCTGGTAGTCGCGCAGCAAGTCGACGGTGCCGAAGGCGCTCTTGGCCCAGGCGGGGGGGTCGAGAAACACCAGATCGAACTGTTGCGGCTCCACGCGCGGATAACTGGGCAATTTTTGCCCGCGGCGCTGGGCAATTGGTAGCCCGGCCAGTTGCCGGATCGCCGGGAAATAGTCCGACTGGATGAAGTGCATCGGTGCCAACTCTGGGTTGAGTGCGCCATTCTCGCGGCCGACCGCCAGGTTGCCCTCGGCGAAGTCCAGGTTGAGCACCTCAGTCGCGCCACCGGCTGCGGCGCTGAGGCCGATACCGCAGGTGTAGGCGAACAGATTGAGCACGCGTTTACCGGCGCTGTGCGCTTTTACCCAGCCACGGGCGTTGCGCAGGTCGAGAAACAGCAGCGGGTCCTGGCCGGCATGGCGACCACGCACGCGATAGTTGAGGCCCCATTCATGCCCAATCAAATCGGCCAGCGCGGCGGGTTCGGCTGGGTAGATGGGATCCTGGCGGTCGATCCGCGAGTTGCCCTGGGAACGGTCGTTGTACACCAGCAATAAGGCCGCCCCCAGCGCTTCGGCGCACTGGTTGGCCAGCTGCAGCAGCTCATCGCGGGGCAGGCTGTGGTGAAAACTCTGCACCAGCAATTGCGGGCCATAGCGGTCTATGGTCAAGCCGCCGGCACCTTCCTGGCTGCCGTGGAACAGGCGGTAGCAGTCGGTGCCTTGCTGATGCAGTTCATCCAGCAGGGCTTGGCGATTGTGCAGGGCGGCGCGCAGCGCCTGGTCGAGAGCAGGCATGCGCGGCGACTCGGAAAAAGAGGGACGCGCAGTCTAGCAAGAAAAACGCCGGCGCCTGCTCTCGCAGCGGTGCCGGCGTTCAGCCGTTAGCACTGTTTGTCCAGTGCTCGTAGTAGCGAGGCGGCGGCGCGCAGGCAGTAGATCGACTACGGCAAGCGACGCCGAGGCAGCTAGTGCGAGTGCCAGGCGTCAGCAGGCCGTTGAAAAATGTAGCGAGCGATGGCTAGGCAAGGCGAAATCAGCCGCAACGCAGCGAAGCGGAGTAACAGCCGGAGGCTGGCCCGCAGGGTGAGCGTAGCGAATCAAAAGCGCAGTGTACGAGTTGTACATGAGCATTTGATTCGCTTCGCTCACCCCTTCGGGGCCGCGCTAAAGCGCGTTCAACGCGGCGCTTTTGTGAGGCTGATTTCAACGCCGCATAGCCGAGCGCAGTAGTTTTTCAACGGCCTGTTAGTCGCGTTCGATGGCCAGGGCCACGCCCTGACCGCCGCCGATGCACAGGGTGGCCAGACCTTTCTTGGCGTCGCGCTTGATCATCTCGTGCAGCAGGGTCACCAGCACCCGGCAGCCGGAGGCGCCGATCGGGTGGCCGAGGGCGATGGCACCGCCGTTGACGTTGACCTTGCTGGCATCCCAGCCCAGCTCCTGGCCGACCGCCAACGCCTGGGCGGCGAAGGCTTCGTTGGCTTCGATCAGCTCGAGCTCACTCAACTGCCAGCCGGCCTTGTCCAGGCAGCGACGGGTCGCCGAGACCGGACCGATGCCCATGATCGCCGGGTCGACGCCGGCATTGGCGTAACCGGCGATCCGCGCCAGCACCGGCAGGCCGAGGGCCTTGGCCTTGCTCGCGCTCATCAGCAGCACCGCGGCGGCGCCATCGTTGAGGCTGGAGGCATTGCCGGCGGTGACGCTGCCGTCCTGCTTGAACGCCGGCTTGAGCTTGGCCAATGATTCGGCGGTGGTACTGGCGCGCGGCTGTTCGTCGCTGGCGAAGGCGACGGGTTCGCCCTTGCGTTGGGGAATCAGGATCGGGGTGATTTCGTCGGCGAAGCGCCCGCCCTCGATGGCCGCGCAGGCTTTCTGCTGCGAGGCGGCGGCGAAGGCATCCTGGGCTTCACGGCTGATGGCGTACTTGTCCACCAGGTTCTCGGCGGTGATGCCCATGTGGTAATCGTTGAAGGCGTCCCACAGGCCATCTTCGATCATGCTGTCGAGCACTTTGCCGTGGCCCATGCGCAGGCCGGTGCGGGCGCCGGGCATGACGTAGGGGGCCAGGCTCATGTTCTCCATGCCGCCGGCGATGATCACCTCGGCATCGCCGCAGCGGATGGCCTGGGCGCCCAGGTGCAGGGCTTTGAGGCCCGAGCCGCAGACCTTGTTGAGGGTCAGGGCCGGCACCGCATGCGGCAGGCCGGCCTTGATCGCGGCCTGGCGCGCGGGGTTCTGCCCGGCGCCGGCGGTGAGCACGTGACCGAGGATCACTTCGTCGACCTCGGCGCCATTCAGGCCGGTTTGCTCGAGCAGGCGGCGGATCACCGCGGCGCCCAGTTCGACTGCCGGGATGCCGGCCAGCGCGCCCTGGAAACTGCCGATGGCGGTGCGGGTGGCGGCGACAATGACGACTTCTTGCATGATTCGATCCTCACGAGTGAAAGGCGCGGTAGGCCGCGAAGGCCATTATGGTGGCACAGGGGCTTTGCCCGCGGCCACCCCGTGAAACCCGTACGGTCAGCCAGCTAGTGGTGGCCCTATGCAAGCAGGCACGCTAGGGAACGCCTCGTTATGCGATCCGGTGAGGGCAGGCGACTCGGCTTGTAATGGCAGGGGTGGTTTTGTCGCCCCATACTTGCCGGTTCGTGGTACTCGGGGTGAACAGCACAGCGCCTCGTCAGGGATGACGAGGCGCTGACGGCGTTGGGGGCCGCCTGCGCAGCATCACCCGGGCAACACGGCGCGTGTGCCCGGGTGTGCCGCCTTCAGCGGTTGAGGCGCTTGTCGATCAGGCCGTCGACCACGGATGGGTCGGCCAGGGTCGAGGTGTCGCCGAGGTTGTCCAGTTCGTTGCAGGCGATCTTGCGCAGGATGCGGCGCATGATCTTGCCCGAACGGGTTTTCGGCAAGCCCGGCGCCCATTGGATCAGCTCCGGTCTGGCGAAGCCGCCGATTTCCTTGCTGACCAGGGTCAGCAGCTCCTTTTGCAGCGCCTCGCTCGGCTCTACGCCGTTCATCGGGGTGACGAAGGCATAGATACCCTGGCCCTTGAGGTCATGCGGGTAACCAACCACCGCCGCCTCGGCGACCGCATCGTGCAGGACCAGGGCGCTTTCCACTTCGGCGGTGCCGATGCGGTGGCCGGATACATTGATCACGTCGTCTACCCGCCCGGTGATCCAGTAGTAGCCGTCCTCATCGCGGCGTGCGCCGTCACCACTGAAGTAGTAGCCGGGGTAGGCGGAGAAATAGGTGTCGATCATCCGCTGGTGGTCGCCATAGACGCTGCGGATCTGGCTCGGCCAGCTGGCCTTGATCGCCAGCACGCCTGAGCCCGCACCCTCGATTTCCTGGCCTTGCTCATCCAGCAGGACCGGCTGCACGCCAAAGAACGGCCGGGTCGCCGAACCGGGCTTGAGGTCGGTGGCGCCGGGCAGCGGGGTGATCAGGATGGCGCCGGTTTCGGTCTGCCACCAGGTGTCGACGATCGGGCAGCGCCTGTCGCCGACCACATTGAAGTACCACTCCCAGGCTTCCGGGTTGATCGGCTCGCCGACGCTGCCGAGCAGGCGCAGGCTGCTGCGCGAAGTCTGCTTGACCGGGGCTTCGCCTTCGCGCATCAGCGCGCGCAGGGCGGTCGGCGCGGTGTAGAAGATGTTCACCTGGTGCTTGTCGATCACCTGCCAGAAACGCGAGGCGTCGGGGTAGTTCGGCACGCCTTCAAATATCAGGCTGGTGGCGCCGTTGGCCAGCGGGCCATAGACGATGTAACTGTGCCCGGTGACCCAGCCGACATCGGCGGTGCACCAATAGATGTCGCCGTCGTGGTAGTCGAACACGTACTTGTGGGTCATGGCCGCCATCAACAGATAGCCGCCGGTGGTGTGCAGCACGCCTTTAGGTTTGCCGGTGCTGCCCGAGGTGTAGAGGATGAACAACGGGTCCTCGGCGTCCATCGGTTCGGCCGGGCAATCGTCGTCGGCGTCGTGCAATGCCTCGTGATACCAGAGGTCGCGGCCCTCGACCCAGTCGATCTCGCCTTGGGTACGCTCGACCACCACCACGGTCGAGACGTTCGGGCAGCTTTGCAGCGCCTTGTCGACACTGGCCTTGAGGGGCACGTATTTGCCACCGCGGACGCCTTCGTCGGCGGTGATCACGGTGCGGCAATCGGCGTCCAGGATGCGATCACGCAGGGCGTCGGCAGAGAAGCCGCCGAACACCACCGAGTGCACCGCACCGATGCGCGTGCAGGCGAGCATGGCATAGGCCGCTTCCGGCACCATCGGCATGTAGATGCACACCCGGTCGCCTTTCTGCACGCCACGGCTCTTCAGCACATTGGCCAGGCGGCAGACGTGATGGTGCAGTTTGCGGTAGGTGATGTTGGCGGATTCGCTGGGGTTGTCGCCTTCCCAGATCAGCGCGATCTGCTCGCCGCGTTGTTCCAGGTGGCGGTCGATGCAGTTATAGCTGACGTTCAATTGCCCGTCCCTGAACCAGCTGGCCTGGCCTTTGCGCATGTCGCCGTGGTGCACGCTGCGCCAGGGTTTGAACCAGTCGAGAAAGGTCGTCGCCTGCTCGGCCCAGAAGGTTTCGGGCTGCTCGACGGATTGTCGGTACAGGCGCTGGTAGTCCTCGTCATTCAGGTGGGCACGCTGACGCACAGCAGCGCTGACGGGGTGGCGGGTGATCTCAAACATGGCGGGGCCTTCTTGTTGTGTGTCCGCGATGCCCGTAAGGGTAGCACCCAAGTCGCTGTCTGATTCAAGTGCTGGCGGGTGGTTTTAGCGAGTGCGCAGGATCGCCGCCGCGCCTGCGCAGGACGCAGGTCGCTGTCGCGCCGCAAGGCCAGCAAGTAGGCGGTGTAACAGTGGTGGATGGGTCGTGCTACCTGGCGCATGCCGGGTAGCGCGTGGGGCGCTTAGCCGCGATGGCGACCGCGGAAATAGTCGATCAACCCCTGGGTGGAGGGGTCTTCCGCCGGCTGCTGCTCATCGCCGGTGAGGCGTTGGTACACCCCCTTGCCCAGCTCCTTACCCAGTTCGACGCCCCACTGGTCGAAGGCGTTGATGCCCCAGATCGCACTCTGTACGAACACCTTGTGTTCGTACATCGCGACCAGTGCCCCCAGGCGGCGCGGGCTGATGCGCTCGAGGACCAGGGTGTTGCTCGGGCGGTTGCCGGGAATCACCTTGTGCGGCGCGAGGAACTGCACCTGCTCTTCGTTCATACCCTTGGCGCGCAGCTCGGCTTCGGCTTCTGCGCGGCTCTTGCCCAGCATCAGGGCCTGACTCTGCGACAGACAGTTGGCGTACAGCCATTGGTGGTGGTCGGCGACCGGGTTGTAGCTGACCACCGGCACGATAAAGTCCGCCGGAATCAGCTGGGTGCCCTGGTGCAATAATTGGTGGTACGCGTGCTGGCCGTTGCAACCGACCCCGCCCCAGATCACCGGGCCGGTCGCGCAATCCACCGGGCTGCCGTCCTGCCGCACGCGCTTGCCGTTGGACTCCATGTCCAGTTGCTGCAGGTGTTTGGTGATATTGCGCAGGTAATGATCGTACGGCAGGATCGCCTGACTCTGCGCGTCCCAGAAATTGCCGTACCAGATGCCCAGCAGCGCCAGCAGCACCGGCATGTTGCGCTCGAACGGTGCGCTCTGGAAATGCTCATCCATGCTGTAGGCACCGGACAACAGCTCCTTGAAGTTGGACATGCCGATGGACATGGCGATCGGTAAGCCGATGGCCGACCACAGCGAATACCGCCCGCCGACCCAGTCCCACATGGGGAAGATGTTTTCTTCGTGGATGCCGAACGCGACCGCCGCCTCGCGATTGCTCGACACCGCAATAAAGTGCCGATACAGCTGCGCTTCGGAGCCGCCCTGGGCCAGGTACCAGCGGCGTGCGGCCTGGGCATTCTTCAGGGTTTCCAGGGTGCTGAAGGATTTCGACGAGACGATGAACAGTGTGGTTTCCGCACGCAGCTTGGCCGACAGTTCATGGAACTCGCTGCCATCGATATTGGCCAGGTAATGGCAGCGCACACCGCGTTGGGCGAATGGCAGCAGCGCTTCGGAGACTAGTTGCGGACCGAGAAACGAGCCGCCGATGCCGATATTCACCACGTCGGTGATGGGTTTTTCAGTGTAGCCGCGCCACAAGCCATCGTGGATGCTGCCGACCAGTTCGGTCATCTGCTGCAGCACCCGCTGCACTTCCGGCATCACATCGACGCCATCGACCAGGACCTTGTCGCCGATGGGACGGCGCAGGGCGGTATGCAGCGCCGGACGCGCTTCCGATGCATTGATCGGCTCGCCATCGAACAGGGCGCGAATCGACTGGGCCAAGCCGGTTTCTTGCGCCAAGTTGACCAGAAGTTCGCGCGTCTCCTGGTTAATCAGGTTTTTCGAGTAGTCGAGAAATATCCCACAGCTGCTTAGCGACAGTTTGCTGAAGCGCTCTGGATCGGTGCAGAACGCTTCGCGCATGTTGAAGTTCTGCAAGCTGGCTCGATGAGTTTGCAGGGCCTGCCAAGCGGGCAGGGCAGTGACATCGAGCGGGTGCTGGTAGTACGCCATATGCGGAGGCTTCCTTGTGCGGGTGCATGCTTAAAAAACGGGGCAATAAAAAGCCCGCAACGCTGCTTGTGTACCGGGCTGTTAGTGTAGCGGCCTGGGTACAGGATTAGCAGGCCGTCGAAAATGTAGCGAGCGAAGGCTAGGCAAGGCGAAATCAGTCGAAAAAGCGCAGTGTACGAGTTGTACATGAGCATTTGAGGCTGATTTCAACGCCGCATAGCCGAGCGCAGTAGTTTTTCAACGGCCTGTTAGGCAACCTGCAGGGGGATGGCGTTGCTGGTGTGGCTCAACTCGTTGCCCGGTGCCATGTACAGCATGCGCGGTTTGAAGTTGAGCAGGTCGGCCTCGCTGTAGTGGGCGTAGGCGCAAATGATCACGCGGTCGCCAACCCCGGCCTTGTGCGCGGCCGCGCCGTTCACCGAAATCATCCGCGAGCCGGCTTCGCCACGAATCGCGTAAGTGGTGAAGCGCTCGCCATTGTCGATGTTGTAGATCTGGATCTGCTCATATTCCTGGATGCCGGACAGGTCCAGCCATTCCCCGTCGATGGCACAGGAGCCCTCGTAATCGAGCACTGCATGAGTGACTTCGGCGCGGTGCAGCTTGGCTTTGAGCATGATGGCGTGCATGGCTTTTCCTTGGAGGTCCACAAACGGCGGATGAAGTGTGCCCTGGGTGATAACAGCGCAGTAAGGGCACAAGCAGTCGGTTAAGTCGCGGCGTCGAGGTCGAACGCCAGGTTATCGATCAAGCGGGTGTTGCCAATAAAAGCGGCAGCCAGAACGACCAGTTGGCGATCCGCCGGGCTGGCCACTCGCAAGCTGTTCGTCTCGCGAATTTCCAGGTAGTCCGGGCGAAATCCGGCGTCGCGTTGTTGCTGTTGTGCGGCCGCGATCAGCGTGGCGAAGTCACGCTCGCCGCTGCGAATCGCCGAGGCAATCTGCTGCAGGCTGCGATACAGCGCCGGCGCCGCACTGCGTTGTTGTTCCGTCAAGTAACCGTTACGTGAGGACAATGCCAAGCCATCTTCGGCGCGCACGGTCGGCTCGCCGATAATCTGCACGGGCATGTTCAGATCACGCACCAGGGTACGAATCACCGCCAGTTGCTGGAAGTCCTTCTGGCCGAAGACGGCTAGATCCGGCTGCACTATGTTGAACAGCTTGGTCACCACAGTGGCGACCCCGTCGAAATGGCCGGGGCGACTGGCACCGCACAGTCCTTCGGCGACGCCTTGCACGCAGACGCGGGTTTGGCCGGCCATGCCGCCGGGATACATTTCGTCGACATCCGGGGTGAACAGCAAGTGACAACCGGCCTCGAACAGTTTTTTCTGATCCGCGGCGAGGGTGCGCGGGTAGGTGCCAAGGTCTTCGGTGGGGCCGAACTGCAGCGGATTGACGAAGATACTGGCGACCACGAAGTCGGTACGCTGGGCGGCTTTGGTCACCAAGGCTGCATGCCCGGCATGCAGGTTGCCCATGGTCGGCACGAAACCTATCTGCTTGCCTTCGGCGCGGGCCTGGGCGACAGCGGCATGCAGTTCGCGGATGGTTTTAACCGTGTTCATGCAGAAAACCCGTGTTCGGCTGCGGGAAAACTCTGGTCTTTGACCGCTTTGACGTAAGCGCTGAGCGCCGTCTGGATGCTGCTCTGGCCAGCCATGAAGTTTTTCACGAACTTCGGCGTGCGGCCACTCAGGGACAGGCCGAGCATGTCGTGCAGCACCAGTACCTGACCGTCGGTGGCGTTACCCGCACCGATGCCAATGACCGGGATATGCACCGCCTGGCTGATCTCGGCGGCCAGTTCACTGGGCACGCATTCGAGCAGCAGCATGGCGGCGCCGGCTTGTTCCAGGGCCATGGCGTCGGCGCGCATTTGCCGTGCCTGAGCCTCCTGGCGTCCCTGGACTTTATAGCCGCCAAGGATATTCACCGCTTGCGGGGTCAGGCCCAGGTGGGCACAGACCGGCACGCCGCGCTCGGCCAGCAGGCGAATAGGTTCAGCCAACCAGGCTGCGCCTTCCAGCTTGACCATGTGCGCGCCCGCCTGCATCAGCGCGGCGCAGTTGTGCAGGGCTTGTTCGGTGGTGGCATAGGCCATGAAGGGCAGGTCGGCGAGGATCAACGCGCCCTGGTTGCCGCGCTTGACGCTGGCGACGTGGTAGGCCATGTCGCCAAGGCTGACCGGCAGGGTGCTGTCATGCCCTTGCAGAACCATGCCGAGGGAGTCGCCGACCAGCAACACGTCGACGCCCGCCTGGCAGGCGGCTTGGGCGAAGGTGGCGTCATAGCAGGTCAGCATGGCGATTTTTTCGCCGCTCTGCTTGAGGCTTTGCAGGGTGGTCAGGGTAATTTCTGGCATGAGAATCGTCCTCACTCAGGCATTCAGCAAGCAGGTAACCTGCTTCAATGTGGCCTGCATTGGCCTCGTTTTGCACCGGTGCTGGGCAACGGGACGCCTATAGTCCTGATGGGGGGGCTTGAAGTCAATTGCGGGTGTTACCGACTTGTTACTGACGTTACCGCCAATCCCCGAGCCGGGCTGTTCTACGCCCCTGCTGAGGCCACTGATTTTTCGGCCGAAGCGGCACAGTGCGGTCGTTCATCGCGTGGCTAACGCCGCATGCGCCCACCCAGTGTTCAGACGGGTAGGCGCTCCAGTCCTGCGAAGGGACAAGCCGCGAGCAGTTCGCTGAGTGCCCGGCCGTCGGGCAAACGCAAGGCGGGCGCCAGCTCGGCCAGGGGGTACAAAACGAAGGCACGGGCATGCATATGGTAATGCGGGACTGTCAGGCGGGCTTGGTTCAGCAGGCGCTCGCCAAACAACAGAATGTCCAGGTCGAGGGTGCGTGGTCCCCAGCGCTCGGCCTTGCGTTCGCGGCCTTGACTCAGCTCGATGGCTTGCAGGGCGTCGAGCAAGACCAGCGGCTCAAGCGCGCTATCCAGTGCGGCGACCGCGTTGACGTAGCGCGGTTGATCCGCAGGGCCGAGCGGGTCGCTGGCATAGAATGAGGAGCGGGCCAACAACTGCGTCTGCGGCAAGGCGGCCAGCGCTGTCAGGGCGCCGCGCAGTTGCTCGAGCGGTTCGGCCAGGTTGCTGCCGAGGCCGATATAGACGCGTTCCATCACTCCTGCTCCGGCCTCGCAGCACCTTCGCCGCTGGGGCTGCGCTTGCGTTTGCCGCCGCTACGCTTACGTTTGCGCGGTGCGCCAGGGCCGTCGTCCTTGCTGCTGAGGTCGCGAATCATGCCGCGTCGTTCGCTGTCGCTGGCGTCCTGATAGTCAGTCCACCAGTCGCCGAGGCCGTCGGTCTGCTCGCCCGCGCTTTCGCGCAGCAGGAGGAAGTCGTAGCCGGCGCGGAAGCGGGAGTTGTCCAGCAGCATGTCGGCGCGCTTGCCGCTGCGTCGCGGCAGGCGCTCTTGCATGTCCCATATTTCGCGGATCGGCAGGGTGAAGCGTTTCGGTACGGCGATGCGTTGGCACTGCTCGGCGATCAGCTCGTGGGCGGCTTCCTGCATCGCCGGAATCGGCGGCATGCCGCGTTCCTGCAGCTGCAATACGCGGGCTGGCAGCGCCGGCCAGAGCAGGGCGGCGAAGAGAAACGCTGGGGTCACCGTTTTGCCCTGCTGGATGCGCAGGTCGGTATTGGCCAGGGCATTGCGGATCAACTGGTCGGTGTAGTCAGGGTTCTGCTTGAGCGCCGCGGCACTGGCGGGGAACAGTTGGCCGAACAAACCGTAGTCGACCAACAGTTCATAGGTGTATTCGGCGTAACCGGCGAGGAACAGCTTGAGGACCTCGTCGAACAGGCGTGCCGAGGGAATCTCGCGGAGCATCGGTGCCAGCTTGTAGATCGGCGCGGCACTGTGTTTCTCGATCTCGAAATCCAGCTTGGCGGCAAAACGCACCGCCCGCAGCATGCGTACCGGGTCTTCCTGGTAGCGCTGGGTCGGGTCGCCGATCAGGCGGATCAGCTGGTTGCGAATGTCATGCACGCCATTGGCGTAATCGAGAATGCGCTCGCTGCCCGGGTCGTAATACAGGGCATTGATGGTGAAGTCGCGGCGCTGGGCGTCGTCTTCCAGGCTGCCGTAGACGTTGTCGCGCAGAATTCGCCCGCTTTCATTGCGCGAGGACAGGTTGCTGTTCTCTTCTTCCTCACCCTGCGGGTGATTGGCGCGGAAGGTGGCGACTTCGATGATCTCCCGGCCGAAATGCACGTGTACCAGCTTGAAGCGACGACCGATTACCCGTGCATTGCGAAACTCGGCGCGCACCTGCTCGGGTGTCGCGCTGGTGGCCACGTCGAAGTCTTTGGGGTCGATGTCCAGCAGCAGGTCGCGTACGCAGCCACCGACCAGATAGGCCTGGTAGCCGGCTTTCTGCAGGCGCTCGACGATACCTGTGGCGTAACGGCTGATTTGACCACGACGAATGGGGTGCTGGTGATTGCTCAGCACTTCTGGGGTGCTGTGCGAATGTTTGGCGCGGCGCAGTGGGGAGCGTAAAGACTTGAACAGCTTTTTCAGCATAAGGGGCACTGTTTGACGAAATGACCGGCCAGAATAAGGGGTGACCGCATGGATGCTGCGGATTCTAGCATTGAGTCGGGGGATGGTGTAGGAAGCGAGGGAAGGCAGTCGGAGCTGGGAGGGGTGAAGCTACTGGGGGAGCCTAAGCTCCCCCCCAAGTAGGTGCGTGCTTTGTTTTTATTATTATGGCGGGCTTGTTGTTTTTGTTGGTTTACCCGTTCCATTAAGTCAGAGACTCTAGGAAAACCTCCCAAGCTGGGAGTTAGTAGCAAACGGATTGCTTTGGATGCTGACGCTACCATGGTCGCGTGGCGACCTAACCAGTACAGGCACTGCCTTCGAGCAGTTTTATTGTTCTCAGCCTGGTTATGGGGCAAGCCCCAAAGGCAATTCCTCTCCAAAAGAATCAGTTAGCTGCGCCTCCGCCCTGTTGTTTTTGTTGTGCTGGAGTCGATACGTCTTGTTTTTATTGTCTGTGGCGTTGCTTGTTATTGTTGTTGTGCCAGAGATAAAGCAGATGCCGTGCCAGTTTTTTAGAAGTCTTTTAAAACAAGGGCTTGCGTGGATTGTGTGGTAATCGGCAGCTATAAAAAAGCCGGGTTCTCGTTACCATAAGACCCGGCTTTTGTTACTAAGTGTTGAAACGGTAACAGCGCAGGGAACCTCTCGGGCATCCATCTGTCATCGCGGATCGGCTTACCCGGTAGTTGCGCCGGACTTGCGTCGCGGGATGCCCAGGCGCTGGCGGCGCTCCCACAGACACTTGCGACTGATGCCGAGCTTGCGCGCCAGTTCGGTCTCGGTCATGTGGTCCTGGTGTTCGAGGACGAAGTGCTGGAAGTAATCCTCCAATGACAGGTCTTCGGTGGGCTCAAGGCTGCTGTTGCTCGCCTGGTGGGGCAGGCCGACGAAGTCGTCTTCCTCTTCCAGGTCGCTCAACTCGATGTCGATGCCCAGCAACTCGGCCGAGATGGCCGTGCTCTCACAGAGAATGACCGCGCGCTCGATGGCGTTCTCCAGTTCGCGCACGTTACCCGGCCAGGGGTAATGGCGTATCGCTTGTTCGGCATCCGGGGCGAAGTGCAGATCGTCGCGGCCCTGACGCATGCACTGGCGCAGGAGAAAGGCGCGGGCGATTTCGCTGACGTCGGCGCCGCGCTCGCGCAGCGCCGGTAGCTTGAGGGCAATCACATGCAGGCGGTAATACAGGTCTTCGCGGAACTGGCCGATCTTGGCCAGGCCCTTGAGGTCGCGGTGAGTGGCGGCGATCAGGCGCACGTCGACTTTTTGCGACTGCACCGAACCGACCCGGCGGATTTCGCCTTCCTGCAGCACGCGCAGCAAGCGGGCCTGGGCCTCCAGCGGCAATTCGCCGATCTCATCGAGGAATAGAGTGCCGCCATCGGCGGCTTCGACCAGGCCGGCGCGACCGGCGCTGGCGCCAGTGAAGGCGCCTTTCTCGTGGCCGAACAGTTCGGACTCGATCAGCGATTCCGGGATCGCCGCGCAGTTCACCGAAATCAATGGCGCCTTGGCGCGTCTGGACAGGTTGTGCAGGGCGCGGGCAACCAGTTCTTTGCCGGTGCCGGACTCACCCTGAATCAGCACGTTGGAGTCGGTCGGCGCCACCTTGCGAATCTTGCTGTACAGCTCCTGCATGGCTGGGCAGGAACCGATGATGCCAATCTCGCCGTTGCTGTTATCGACTGCCTTCTCGCTGGTGCGGTTGCCATTGCTGCGTTCGCTCGGGGCCTGCTTGGCTTGCTGGCGGTCGCTGAGGATGCGGGCCACCGCCTTGAGCATTTCATCATGGTCGAAGGGTTTGGCGATGTAGTCGACCGCGCCCATCTTCATCGAGTCGACCGCCGAGCGCAGGCTGGCGTAGCTGGTCATGATCAACACCGGCGTGCCTTCGCTGTGCTTGATCAGTTCGGTGCCGGGGGCACCCGGCAGGCGCAGATCACTGACGATCAGGTCGAAGCTGGGAATGCTGAAGCGCTCCTGCGCTTCCTGCACCGACCCGGCTTCGCTGACTTGGTATTGGTTGCGTTCCAGGAGGCGGCGAAGGGCGGAGCGGATAATGGTTTCGTCTTCGACGATCAGAATATGAGGCATTAATACGGTCTCTTGGCGGTCTCAGGTCGCTGGTTCAAGTCGCTACGGACGTCGCCTCGACATGCCGCGGTAACGTCACCCGTATTCGGGTGCCGCGCTGTTGCTCGGGGTCTACCGGGCTGTCGATTGTTATCTGTCCATAATGCTCTTCCACGATCGAATAGACCAGTGCGAGGCCAAGTCCCGTGCCTTTGCCGGGGTCCTTGGTGGTGAAGAACGGCTCGAACAAGCGCTCGATGATGGCCTTGGGAATGCCGCTGCCTTCGTCTTCGACAATCAGGTCGACGGTGTGCTCGGAGGCCTCGCTCCTGACCCGGATTGCCGCGCCTGGCGGCGACGCGTCGCGCGCATTGGACAGCAGGTTGATCAGCACTTGGGCGAGCCGCTGCGAATCACCTTCGGCCCAGTGATCGGGGTCGCACAGGTTGAAGAAGTGCACTTCGACACTGAGCCGGTTGAGCGCTAGCAGGCCGATGGCATCCTGGGCCACCTGGGCCAGGCACACCGGCTCGTCGGCCTGTTGATGCTCGCCAGAGTGGGCGAAGCTCATCAGCGACTGGACGATGCGTGATACGCGTTTGGTCTGTTCGAGAATCTGTCCGCTGATTTCGGTCAGCTCGCTGTCGTCTTCGCGCTCCTCGCGCAGGTTTTGCGCCAGGCAGGCGATGCCGGTGATCGGGTTGCCGATCTCGTGCGCCACGCCGGCGGCCAGGCGACCGATGCTGGCCAGGCGCTCGGAGTGCACCAACTTGTCTTCCAGGTACTGAGTTTCGGTGAGGTCCTCGACCAGCAGCACCAGACCGCTGTTGCCCGGGGTCAGTGGCTCGTCGATGGCCGCCTTGTGCAGGTTGAGCCAGCGTATCTGGCCGTCCAGCTCCAGTTGCTGTTTGTGCAGGTGCTGATCGGGCAGTTCGATGAAACGCTCCAGCAGATCGCGCCAGGGTTCGCCCAGGGTCGACAGGCGTGAACCGACCACGCGTTGCGCCGGCACCTCGGTGAGCTCTTCCATGGCCTTGTTCCACATCAGGATCTCCTGATCCTTGGCCAGCGAACAGACGCCCATCGGCAGCTCCTGCAGCGTCTGTCGATGGTAGCGGCGTAAGGTGTCGAGCTCGGCGGCCAGGCCGGTGAGGCGCGAGTGGTAGTCCTCCAGGCGGCTCTCGATGAAGTGGATGTCTTCGGTGACGTAGTTTTCGCTGCCGGATTTATACGGCAGGAAGGTTTCGACGATGTCCTGCGCGACGCTCGGCCCCATCAAACCGGAGAGGTTGGCCTCGATGCGGTCGCGCAAGCGGCGCAGGGCATAGGGACGGCCCTCGTCGAACGGCAAATGCAGATCGCGCAACGCCTGCTCGACCTCGCGCTGCGCCGTCTTGGCGCCCAACGGTTTGGCCAGCTGGGTGGCGAACTCCTGCGGCGACAGCGCCAACAGCTCGCGCCGTTGCGGGCGTCGGACATTGTCCACGGCGCAAGCTTCGGCGGCGCTCTTTTCCTCGGCGCTGGCCTCGGTAAACAGCGAGACCAGGGTGAACGCCAGCACGTTGGCCGCCAGCGAGGCGATCGCGGCCATGTGCCAACTGCTGTCATCGAGCACATACACCACATCGAAAAACGGCAGGTAGAGGCCTTGCAGGTTGCCCAGCATCGGCAGCAGCATGCCCACCACCCAGACACCGATGCCCATCAGCAGGCCGGCGATAAAGCCGCGACGGTTGGCGGTCGGCCAATACAGCACCGAGAGCACGCCGGGGAGAAACTGCAGGGTGGCGACGAAGGCGACGATGCCCAGATTGGCCAGATCCTGCTCGGCGCCGAGTAATAGGTAGAAGCCGTAGCCGGCCATGATGGTGACGGAGATCAGCGCGCGCCGCGTCCACTTCAGCCAGCGATAGATATTGCCCTCGGCCGGCGGCTGGTACAGCGGCAATACCACGTGGTTGAGCAGCATGCCGGACAGCGCCAGGGTGGTGACGATGATCAAGCCGCTGGAGGCGGAGAGGCCGCCGACATAGGCGATCAGCGCCAGGGTCTGGCTGTTGACCGCGATGCCCAGGCCGAGGGTGAAGTACTCGGGGTTGGTGGTGGCCCCGAGTTTCAGGCTGGCCCAGAGGATCAGCGGCACCGCCAGGCTCATCAGCAGCAGGAACAGCGGCAACCCCCAGCTCGCGCTGACCATGGCCCGTGGATTGAGGTTCTCGGTAAAGGTCATGTGGTACATGTGCGGCATGACGATGGCCGAGGCGAAGAACACCAGCAGCAGCGTGCGCCAGGGACCTTCCTGCAATGGCGTGTGCAGACTGCTCAGCACACCCTGGTTTTGCACCAGCCACAGCTCCAGATCCTTAGGACCGTCGAATACGCCATACAGCGCGTACAGGCCGATGACACCGAGGGCGACCAGCTTGACCACCGATTCGAAGGCGATGGCGAACACCAGGCCTTCGTGTTTCTCGCGCGTGGCGATATGCCGGGCGCCGAACAGAATGGTGAACAGGATGATCAGCCCGCAATAGCTCAGGGCGACGCGTTCCTTCAGCGGCTCCTGGGTGAGGATGCCGATCGAGTCGGTCACTGCCTGCATCTGTAGGGCCAGCAAGGGCAGCACGCCAATCAGCATGAACACGGTGGTCAGGGCACCGGCCCAGGTGCTGCGAAAGCGAAAGGCGAACAGGTCGGCCAGTGAGGATAGTTGATAGGTGCGGGTGATACGCAGGATCGGGTAGAGCAGCACCGGTGCCAGCAGGAAGGCCCCGGACACCCCGAGGTAGCTGGCGAGAAAGCCATAACCGTATTGGTAGGCCAGGCCGACCGTGCCGTAGAACGCCCAGGCGCTGGCGTATACGCCGAGCGACAGGGTGTAGGTCAGTGGATGGCGGATGATCCAGCGTGGGATCAGGCCGTGCTCGCTGATCCAGGCCACGCCGAACAGAACCAGCAGGTAGGCGGCGCTGATCAGGATCAGCTGGCTTAGGCTAAAGCTCGTCAGCATCACATCGGCTCTGCGAATAAGGGCAAGGGGCGGTCACTGGGTTTCGCCGCCGCGCCTCAGAGTTCATCGGCATCGCGTTGGCTCTGCGAATAAGGGCAAGGGGCGGTCATCAAGTTTCGCCGCTGCATATCAGAGTTCATCGGCATCACGTTGGCTCTGCGAATAAGGGGAAGGGCGGTCACCAGGTTTCGCCGTCGCGACTCAGAGTTCATCGGCATCGCGTTGGCTCTGCGAGTAAGGGTAAGGGTGGTCACCAGGTTTCGCCGCTGCGACTCAGAGTTCATCGGCATCGCGTTGGCTCTGCGAATATGGGTAAGGGCGGTCACCAGGTTTCGCCGCTGCGACTCAGAGTTCATCGGCATCACGTTGGCTCTGCAGGATAAAGGTCACCACGATCAGGATCAGCCAGAGCAGATAAGGCCGATACCACGCGCCATTGGGGTCGATCCACCAGTCCATGATGGCCGGGGAAAACAGGTAGATCCCCACCACCAAGATCAGAACCAATCGATAGATATACATGCCGCATCTCTTTGCGAGGATGGCGCGATGGTAACGGATGCGCAGCCGCCTGCGTAGGCTGCGTCTGCTGACTGCAGTAGGTTGCAGCCGTGGTGACAAGCGGCTGTTAGGCCCTGAGTGCACGCCAGGTGCGCGTGGCGAGACTGACCACGGCCAACGTCAGCGCCCCGGCGGCGATGCCGACCAGCGCATTGAGCAGGGTTGGTAGTAGGGCGGCCAGCACGCTGCTGCTGGCGCTGGCACTGTGCGCCAGGTGCTCGATCAGATGATGAACCGGGGCAATGCCATGGGTGAGAATGCCGCCGCCGACCATGAACATCGCCGCCGTACCGAGGACCGATAGGCCCTTCATCAAGTAGGGCGCTGCCAACAGTATCCAGCGACCCAGCGCGCGTTGCAGGCGGGCCGTCAGCCCGGTGCCGCTGCGCTGGCTCAGGTACAAGCCGCCGTCGTCGAGTTTGACGATACCGGCCACCAGGCCGTAAACCCCCGCGGTTATCAGCAGGGCGATGCTGCAGAGTACCAGCACCTGCTGGGTAAACGGCGCGGTCGCCACGGTGCCGAGGGTGATGGCGATGATCTCGGCAGAGAGAATGAAGTCGGTGCGAATGGCCCCGCTGATTTTGCTGTTCTCGAAGGCCAGCATGTCCATCTGCGGATCGGCTGCGACCTGCAACAGCTCGGCCTGATACGCCCGAACCTCGGCTGGGTCGTGGAGGAATTTATGCGCCAGCTTCTCGAAACCCTCGTAACAGAGAAAGGCGCCGCCCAGCATCAATAAGGGGGTCACCGCCCAGGGTGCAAAGGCGCTGATCAGTAGGGCGGCGGGGACCAGAATCAACTTGTTTTTCAGCGAGCCCTTGGCCACCGCCCAGACCACCGGCAGCTCGCGCTCGGCACGTACTCCGCTGACCTGCTGGGCATTCAGCGCCAGGTCATCGCCGAGCACGCCGGTGGTCTTCTTGGCCGCCACTTTGGTCATCAGCGCCACGTCGTCCAGCACCGTGGCGATGTCATCGAGCAGGGTCAACAGGCTGCTACCGGCCATGCCAATCGTTCCTTATTTATCGGGAGATGGAAAACCTACGGCGCCGATTATGTCAGGCGGGTGCGTCCTGAACCTATCGCCAGCCTCGCTCGCTCGCTCACTCATCTAGCTGACTCAGCAGGCGCAAGGGACTCGCAGCGTTAGTCGGGCTGGCGATCCGCCCACTTGGGCGTGGCGCAAGGTTGCCAAAGGCGTAACGCATTGAGCAGCTCGGCCGGCGATTCGCTGAGTTGCAACATGGCGCGGTGCTGCGAGCGCACGAAGCGTTCGGCCACCAGGTGGTCGAGAAACTCACCAAGCTTGGCGTAGAAGCCGTCGACGTCGAGCAGGCCGAGCGGCTTGCCGTGGTAGCCGAGCTGGCCCCAGGTCCACACTTCGAACAGCTCCTCCAGGGTGCCGAGGCCGCCGGGCAGGGCGATAAAGGCGTCGCTGAGTTCGGCCATGCGGGCTTTGCGCGCGTGCATGCCGTCGACCACTTCCAGGCGAGTCAG
Organism: Pseudomonas sp. SJZ079; assembly: GCF_007993865.1. Lineage (GTDB taxonomy): Bacteria > Pseudomonadota > Gammaproteobacteria > Pseudomonadales > Pseudomonadaceae > Aquipseudomonas. The sequence continues at coordinate 258,668 of NZ_VIUH01000003.1, forward strand.
GCCCGGATGGCCGATCTCGGCGCGCTCCAGGCTCTGCGGGATGATGCCGATGACTTCACCGCCTGCGGCCAAGGCGGCATCGGCGACCACACCCATCAAGCCAACCGCGCCACCGCCATAGACCAAGCGCAGGCCTTGTTCGGCCAGGTGACGGCCGAGACTTTCCGCCGCTTGTCGATAGATAGGTTGGGCGCCGGGGCTGGCGCCACAGAATACGCAAATGGAACGCAGGGTCATGGTCGATCCGTGAGTGTCGGCAAGACCTGCAGGGTAGCGGTTGTGGCGCCTGAGTCCAATCGTTCAGCCGGCAAAGTGCTCGTCAGGGGAGGCGCCACAAGCGCCACAGGCATAGGCGGCCAGCAGGCTGTGCAATAGGCTAGAAAAGGACATGTCGATTCTTCCTTGGGATTGAGCAGGCAGGCTATCGCTCGCATGGCCGACGGACCTGTTGATTGTTGCGATAGGTGCGATAGCGTTCTCCAGAGTCTAGTGGTCGTTCATGGCGACGCCACTCGAGCTGTTCGCGGCCCCAGAAGTCTGCTTCTTGGCCGCGCGACTGCATGACTAAACGGAATGATGTGGCGAATAAAGGTTGCTTGTTGTGCTGCGCGCGCCCGGCTATTACTTGAGCCGCGTGAATTTATCGCAAGCGGATCCGCAGCCCATTCAGGGGGGCTTGCCTCGATAAATCCACTGTCGACTCGCTACCGTATTGACCCCTATGCCGCCGTTAAGGATTGAGCAATGACGCTGCGCCAAGAGTGTTTGTGGGAACAACTGACGTCGGCGCGGCCAACGGCCGGCGCCCTGAGCGGTGAGCTGAAGGTCGATGTCTGTGTGATCGGGGCGGGCATCACCGGGCTTTCCGCGGCGCTTCACCTGCTCGAACAGGGTAAAAGTGTCTGCGTACTGGAGGCCCATGAAACCGGGCATGGCGGCTCCGGGCGCAATGTCGGCCTGGTCAACGCGGGCATGTGGATCGCCCCGGATGAGGTCGAATCCAAGCTGGGTCAGACGGTCGGTAGCAAATTGGTGGCGACCATGGGCGCCGCGCCGGCGCTGGTGTTCTCGCTGATCGATAAATACGCCATCGATTGCCAGCTGCGCCGCGCAGGCACCCTGCATATGGCGCACAACAGCCGCGGTCTGGCCGACCTGCAAAGCCGCTGCGAGCAATGGCAGCGCCGCGGCGCGCCAGTCGAGATGCTGACTGGCTCGGCCTGCCGCGAGGCGACCGGTACCCAGCGGATTGCCGCGGCCTTGCTCGATCGGCGCGCCGGCACGCTGAACCCCATGGCCTACACCGGCGGCTTGGCCGCGGCGGTCATGCGCCTGGGCGGTAAGTTGTTCCATCATTCCCCGGTTAGTCGTCTGGAGCGGCAGGGCTCGACCTGGTGTGTGCTCACCGAGCACGGCGCGGTCAAGGCCGAGCAGGTGGTGACGGCCTCGAATGCCTACACCGAAGGCGAGTGGACCGAACTGCGGCGCAATTTCTTTCCCGGTTTCTACTACCAAGTGGCTTCTGCGCCGCTGACTGGCGATGCCGCCGCGCGCATCCTGCCGGGCGGCCAGGGCGCCTGGGATACGCGGCAGGTGCTCAGCAGTATTCGCCGGGACGCCGACGGACGCCTGCTGCTCGGCAGCCTGGGTAGTGGCACACACAAGCCGGTCTGGTTCTTGCGGGCCTGGGCCGATCGTATCCAGCGGCATTACTTCCCCGAACTGGGCACGGTGGATTGGCAGAGCACCTGGACCGGCTGTATCGCCTTCACCCCGGATCATTTGATGCGCCTGTTCGAGCCCGCGCCCGGGTTGCTCGCGGTGACCGGTTATAACGGCCGTGGGGTCACCACTGGTACGGTGGTTGGCAAGGCCTTCGCCGATTACCTGTGTCAGGGCGACCCGCAGGCGTTGCCCATGCCGATGCAGCCCATGGCTAAGGTCGGTGCTGCGGGGCTGCGCAGCTGTCTGTATGAAACAGCCTTTTCGCTGTACCACGCGGGGCAGTGTCTACGCGTGGTGATCTGAATGACTGACTCGGGCATGAGGTGCAGGGGTATAGCACTCATATGCGCAACTGAACTTGGCGTTATAGCCATTTACACAGTTGCGATGGCAAATCGGCAAGGGCTGTCTATTGTTAGTACAGCTGTGCCATGGCGCTGCGCTTAGCCAGTTCCAAGTGCTCCATGACGTTGCGTAATAATCAATCAAACGACTGCTTTACCGTAATAACTACAAAAAAATAGAGGAGAAATACCGCTTTCAGGCGAACTGCAACTATAACAACCAACGGCACGCCGCTTGCTTATCCAAGCCGAAAGTAGCAGTACTCACTCATAGCATCGGAGCAATAAAACTATGTCGCAGAAGGTTTTCAGAAAGGGTTTTCTGGCGCTCGCCGTGACCGGCGCACTGGGTCTATCTTCACTGGCTCAGGCCGATCTGGTCATCGGGGTGGCCGGTCCGCATACCGGAGCCAACGCCACGTTCGGCGAGCAGTATTGGCGCGGGGCGACCCAGGCGGCGGAAGACATCAATGCGGCGGGCGGCGTCAATGGCGAGAAGATCAAGCTGATCAAGGCCGATGACGCCTGCGAACCCAAGCAGGCCGTCGCCGTGGCCAACCGCCTGGTCGATCAGGATGGGGCTCAGGGTGTCGTCGGGCACTTCTGTTCGTCCTCGACTATTCCGGCTTCCGAGGTCTACGACGAGGCAGGCATCATCGCCATCACGCCCGGTTCGACCAATCCTGCGGTGACCGAGCGCGGTCTGTCCGGCATGTTCCGTATGTGCGGGCGCGACGATCAGCAGGGCATCGTCGCCGGCAATTACATTGTCGATACCTTGAAGGCGAGCAAGGTTGCGATCATCCATGACAAGGATACCTACGGCCAGGGCCTGGCGGATGCGACCAAGGCGCAACTGCACAAGCGCGGCGTCACCGAGGTGCTCTACGAGGGCCTGACCCGCGGCGAGAAAGACTTCAACGCCCTGGTCACCAAGCTGCGCGCCGCTGGCGCCGAGGTGGTGTACTTCGGTGGTCTGCATGCCGAAGCGGGTCCGCTGGTGCGGCAGATGCGTGAGCAGGGGCTGACGGCGACCTTCCTCTCCGGCGATGGCATCGTCACCGATGAGCTGGTCACCACCGCCGGTGGTCCGCAGTACACCAAGGGCGTACTGATGACCTTTGGCGCCGACCCACGCTTGATCCCTGATGGCAAGGCGGTGATCGAGAAGTTCCGCGCCAACGGCTTCGAACCTGAAGGCTATACCCTGTACTCCTACGCCTCTGTGCAAGCCCTGGCGGCCGCCTTCAATGGGGCCGGCGAGAACGATAGCGCCAAGGCCAGCGCCTGGCTGAAATCCCACCCGGTGCAAACCGTGATGGGCAAGAAGGAGTGGGACTCCAAGGGCGACCTGAAAGTCTCCGACTACGTCGTCTACGAATGGGATGACCAGGGCAAATACCACCAGCAGTAAGTACTAGCTCGGCTAACCGTTCAGGTGCTACCCGTGCCTGAACGGTTGCTGCCTTCCGGGAACTGCTGAGTTGTCATTCCCGCTCGCTGCTGCATTGCGTGCCGTGGTCGTTCAGCAGTCCCCGTCTGATTTCACTTGAGCAGGCCGGCCGAACCCCAGGCCGCTTGTCTCAGCAGACGAGACTGAGTCAATGGACGGTATTTTCCTGCAGCAAACGATTAACGGGCTGACCCTCGGGGCGGTCTATGGCCTGATCGCCATCGGTTACACCATGGTCTACGGCATCATCGGCATGATCAACTTCGCGCATGGCGAGGTGTACATGATCTCCGCCTACCTGTCGGCCATTACCCTGGCCATTCTGGCTTCTTTCGGTCTTGAATCCTTTCCGCTGCTGATTCTCGGCACATTGCTGTTCACCATCGCAATTACCGGGGTGTACGGTTGGGTGATCGAGCGGGTGGCCTACAAACCGCTGCGCAACTCGACACGGCTGGCGCCGCTGATCAGTGCCATCGGCATGTCGCTGGTGCTGCAGAATTACGTGCAGATCAGTCAGGGCGCTCGCCAGCAAGGCGTGCCGACTCTGCTCGAGGGGGCGTTCAAACTGCACATCGGTGAGGGCTTCGTGCAACTCACCTACACCAAGGTGTTCATCCTGATCGCCGCCTTTGTCGGCATGGCGCTGCTGACCTATGTGATCCAGTACACCAAGCTCGGGCGCATGTGTCGCGCCACCCAGCAGGACCGCAAGATGGCCTCGATCCTCGGCATCAACACCGACCGGGTGATCTCCTATGTCTTCGTCATCGGCGCCGCCATGGCCGCGTTGGCCGGTGTGCTGATCACCATGAACTACGGCACCTTCGATTTTTATGCTGGCTTTATCATCGGCATCAAGGCCTTTACCGCTGCGGTGCTGGGCGGCATCGGTTCCTTGCCTGGCGCCATGCTCGGCGGGCTGATTCTGGGCGTGGCCGAGTCGCAGTTCTCGAGCATGGTCAACACCGACTACAAGGACGTGTTCAGCTTCTCCTTGCTGGTGCTGATCCTGATCTTTCGGCCCCAAGGTCTGCTGGGCCGTCCTCACGTGGCGAAGGTGTAACCATGTCCTCAGCCATTGCAAACAATCCTATGGATATTAAGAAGAGCCTGGTGGATGCCGTGCTCGCCGGCTTGATCGCCTTGATCGTGTTCGGCCCCATCGTCGGCGTGGTGCTCGACGGCTATCAGTACAACCTGGAGGTCGAGCGCGTCGCCTTGATCATCGGCGTGGTGATGCTCGGTCGCTTCGCCTTGAGTCTGTTTCTGCAGACGGCCAAAGGGCTGGCGATGCTCGCCAGCTTCGAGAGCAGCGACTCGGGCGTACACGTGCTGGCGCCGGACTATAAGAGCCGGCTGCGCTGGATCATCCCGTTGCTGATCGTGATCGCGATGATTTTCCCGATCTTCGCCAGCAAGTACCTGCTGACCGTGGTGATTCTCGGCCTGATCTACGTGCTGCTGGGCCTCGGCCTGAACATCGTGGTTGGCCTGGCCGGCCTGCTCGACCTGGGCTACGTGGCCTTTTACGCCATCGGCGCCTATGGCCTGGCGCTCGGCTATGAGTACCTCGGTCTGGGCTTCTGGACGGTGCTGCCATTGGCCGCGCTGGCTGCGGCGATGGCCGGAGCACTGTTGGGCTTTCCGGTGCTGCGCATGCACGGCGATTACCTGGCCATCGTGACCCTGGGCTTCGGCGAGATCATCCGCCTGATTCTCAATAACTGGCTGGAGTTTACCGGCGGGCCGAACGGCATGTCGGTGCCTTCACCGAGCTTCATGGGCCTGGAGTTCACCCGCCGGGCCAAGGACGGCGGCGTGCCGTTCCATGAGTTCTTCGGCTTCAGCTACAACCCCAGTATGAAATTCATCTTCATCTACCTGGTGCTGTTTCTGGTGGTGATGCTGGTGCTCCATATCAAGCACCGGCTGACCCGTATGCCGGTGGGCCGCGCCTGGGAGGCCTTGCGCGAAGACGAGATCGCCTGCCGCGCCATGGGCTTGAACCATGTGCTGGTGAAGCTTTCGGCCTTTATGATCGGGGCGTCCACGGCCGGATTGGCCGGGGTGTTTTTCGCCAGCTACCAGGGCTTCGTCAATCCGGCGTCCTTCACCTTCTTCGAGTCGGCGCTGATCCTCGCCATCGTCGTGCTCGGTGGCATGGGCTCGACCGTCGGCGTGGTGTTGGCGGCCTTCATGCTGACCGTCGCCCCGGAGCTGTTACGCAGCTTCGCCGAGTACCGGGTGCTGCTGTTCGGCATTCTGATGGTGCTGATGATGATCTGGCGCCCGCGCGGGCTGATCCGGGTGAGCCGCAGCGGTGTCGTGCCGCGTAAGGGAGTTGCGCCATGAGCGAAGAAATTGTCCTCTCGGTCGACCGCCTGGCCATGCATTTCGGCGGAATCAAGGCCCTCAGCGATGTCAGCCTGAACATCAAACGTAACTCCATCTCTGCGCTGATCGGCCCCAACGGTGCTGGCAAGACCACGGTATTCAACTGCCTGACCGGTTTCTACAGGGCCACCGGTGGCACGATCAAACTGAATGCTCGCGGCAAGAGCACCGACGTGGTCAAGGTGCTCGGGGAACCCTTCGAACTGGGCGACTTCATTTCCCCACCGACGCTGTTCAGTCGGCTCTACTACAAGATGTTCGGCGGCACCCATCTGGTCAATCGCGCAGGTCTGGCGCGGACCTTTCAGAACATCCGCCTGTTTCGGGAAATGTCGGTAGTGGAGAACCTGCTGGTGGCGCAGCACATGTGGATCAACCGCAACATGCTCGCGGGCGTGTTCAATACTCGCGCTTTCCGCAAGGCCGAAAGCCGGGCGCTGGATCATGCCTTCTACTGGTTGGAAGTGGTCGACCTGGTCGACAGCGCCAACCGCTTGGCGGGCGAGCTGTCCTACGGTCAGCAACGCCGTCTGGAGATCGCCCGGGCCATGTGTACACGGCCGCAGATCATCTGCTTGGATGAACCGGCCGCCGGTCTCAATCCACAGGAAACCGAGGCGCTCAGTCGGATCATTCGCCTGTTGCGCGACGAGCACGATTTGACGGTGCTGTTGATCGAACACGACATGGGGATGGTCATGAGTATTTCCGACCATATCGTGGTGCTCGACCATGGCCTGGTGATTGCGCAAGGAGGGCCGGAGGCGATCCGTAACGATCCTAAGGTGATTGCCGCTTATCTGGGCGCGGAAGAGGAGGAGCTGGTATGAGCGAGCCACTTCTCGAACTGAAAGCGCTGGATGTGTTCTACGGGCCGATCCAGGCGTTGAAACAGGTCTCGCTGCATATCCAAGAGGGTGAGACGGTCAGCCTGATCGGCGCCAATGGTGCGGGCAAGTCCACCCTGCTGATGTCGATCTTCGGCCAGCCGCGGGCCTCGGCGGGACAGATTGTCTACCGTGGCACCGACATCACCCATAAGTCCTCGCACTATGTGGCCTCCAACGGTGTGGCGCAGGCCCCGGAAGGGCGCCGGGTGTTCCCCGACATGAGCGTCGAGGAAAACCTGATGATGGGCACCATCCCGATTGGCGACAAGCACGCCGACGAGGACATGCAGAGCATGTTCGAGCTGTTCCCGCGACTCAAGGAGCGGCGTAATCAGCGGGCCATGACCATGTCCGGAGGCGAGCAGCAAATGCTCGCCATCGCCCGCGCCTTGATGAGCCGGCCCAAACTACTGCTGTTGGACGAGCCGAGTCTGGGCCTGGCGCCGATTGTGGTGAAGCAGATCTTCCAGACCCTGCGCGAACTGGCGCAGAGCGGCATGACCATCTTTCTGGTCGAGCAGAACGCCAACCATGCGTTACGTCTGTCCAATCGCGGCTATGTGATGGTCAACGGCGAAATCCGCCTGAGCGGCACTGGTGAGGAGCTGCTGGGCAACGAGGAGGTGCGCAAGGCTTACTTGGGCGGGCACTAGTTTCCGCCGGTGGCTCGCGCTGCGTGTCCCAATGGATGCGCATCAGCTGGCTGATGTGCAGAACAGCCGAGGGCAATCCTCGGCTTTTTTGTGGGGCGCGGTTGTATAGGTTGCACGCTAATCACACTCGAACCTGGACCGCTGCCAAGAGGCAAGGGGCGGCAGGGGAAAGCCTGTGGGTGTTCACCCGTAGGCTGTTGCCGAGCAGCTGCCCTGTAGGGGGAGGCTATCGCTATGCAGAGTTGCCCACAAAGACTGTGGAGCGAACTGTGGATAAGGTGGGAGTAGAGCTGTGCAGGCCTTGTCGTGGGGCTTTTTGTACTGCCTGAGTGTTTTTTGATCAGTGTTGTTTTTATCTTAAAAACAGAGAGTTAGTCGATTTTTTCAGCAGCGTGCCGCTCCGCGGAAGTTGTCCCCGGCTGCTGTGGGTAGGGCTGTGGGTAACTACGGTAAGCCTTGCTGGGAGCCCCGCTAGTCAAGGCTTTGCGGGTATTGGTCAATTATTGATCAATGCATCGCTGGGCTCTTTTGGGCCCTGTCAAACGGCTCTGAGTCAAGAAATAATCAAGTTATTTCAACGTTTTGGCCGCAAGCCAGGTCCTGGGTCGAATAGTTATCCAGTTTGGCTGTGGAGTTATCTGTGGATAAGCTGCGTGTGCATACGCCTAAGCCAGGCCCGCTAAGGCGTGGCCGGGGTTGCTGGTTATTTGCTCAATCTCAGTCCTGTGGGCTCAATCGCTCAGTGCGCTGATCCGGGTCGAGCGGCCGAGCAACTGCAGGGCGCGGTCCGGGTAGTCAGTGATCAGGCCCTGGGCGCCGAGATCGAGCAGGCGGCGCATGGCCGGTTGTTCATTGATCGTCCACAGCTGCACGTTCAGCCCGCGCGCCTGGGCGGTCTGCAGCAATGCAGCGCTGGCGATGCGCAGGCCGCTGTGTTGTTCGGGAATTTGCAGCGCCTGGTAGGAGGGCGAGAGCAGGCTGCCCAAACCTAGCCAGTTGAGCGCCACCAGCATGCGCACCGAGGTGGGCCCGGCAGCGGTGGCGACTCCTGGGCATTGCTCGCGAAACAGTTGCAGGCTGCGTTCATAGAAGCTGCCGACTATCACCCGCTCACGTTGGTCATTGGCGCTGAGCACTGCACACAGTTGGGCCTCCATGCCGACATCCGGCACTTTGATCTCGATCACCTTGGGCATGTTCGGCAGACGTTCGAGCACTTCGGCGAAACTCGGGATGCGGATGCCCTGGCCGCGATAGGGGTAGCTTTCGCCGCCGTCGGCGGTCCAGCGGTAGCCGGCGTCCAGGGCTTGCAGTTGCTCCAGGTTGTACGCGGCGACGGCGCCTTCGCCGTTGGTGGTGCGCTCCAGGCTGGTGTCATGCATCACCACCAACTGACCATCGCTGGACAGTTGCAGGTCCATCTCCAGCATGTCCACGCCGAGGGCGCTGGCACGTTCGAAGGCGAACAGGCTGTTCTCCGGCCATAGCCCTCTGCCGCCACGGTGGGCGATCACCAGGGGCTGGCCACCGAATGCGCTGAGCACCAGGGGTGGCGCTGTTGGCCGGCTGGTCAGCGCCAGTACGGACAGCACGATGACGATCAACAGCAATGGGGCGAACAGGAAGCGAATGAGGCGCAGCATGGCGGATTCCAAGCGTTCAGGGATCGGACGTAGTCAATGCTTGGACTATGGCAAATCGACGGCTGTCGGGCGAGCGGCGAATGGTGTCAGGCAGCAGACCATTGAGGACAGGGCGTTACGGACACCGTGCGGTGTCGCCTGCAGCGCCCTGGCTGCCCCATTAGCTGGCCAACAAGCAAACACCGGCCGCGGCCGCGATGATGCCAGCCAGGCGCACCAGGGGCGCTACGCTGTGCGGCAGGCTGCGTACCAGCGCGTAACCGGCGGCGTGCAGGCCCGCGGTGGCGATCAGGAAGCCGCTGGCGTAGGCCCATGGATTGGCCTGTGCCGGCAGCTCCAGGCCATGGGCGAGGCCGTGGCTGAGTGCGAACAGGCCGGTCAGGCCGAGCGAGGCAGCCATCGGCAATCGCGCCGCGACAGCGACCAGCAGGCCGAAGGCCAAGACCGAGGCGGCGATTGCCCCTTCCAGCAACGGCATGCCTGCGCCGCCGAGGCCCAGCACGCCACCGACCAGCATGCTGGCGACAAAGGTCAGCGGTAACGTCCAGCGTGCGGCGCCCGACTGTTGCGCGGCCCACAGGCCCACGGCGACCATCGCCAGCAGGTGATCGAGGCCGAGCAGTGGGTGGCTCAAGCCGGCCAGCAGGCCTGCGTGGTCATGCCCGCTGTGGGCGAATGCCAGGGTTGGACTGAGCAGCAGGGCGAGGGCGAAGAGGGATTTGTGGCGAGTCATGGTGGGGCTCCTGGTTGTCCGTTGTTGTCCGGCTAAACGGGTGCGCGCTGGCTGTTGCGCGCCGCGATCAGGCAGGGTTGAGCATGCCGTGGCGTTCGATGAAGGCGATGACTTGATCGAGGCCCTGGCCGATTTTCTGATTACTGAAGACGAAGGGTTTGTCGCCGCGCATCTTCAGGGTGTCGCGTTCCATCACCTGCAGTGAGGCACCGACCAGGGGCGCCAGGTCGATCTTGTTGATCACCAGCAGGTCGGATTTGCAGATGCCCGGGCCGCCCTTGCGCGGCAGCTTGTCGCCGGCCGATACGTCGATCACATAGAGGGTCAGGTCGGACAGTTCCGGGCTGAAGGTGGCGGACAGGTTGTCGCCGCCAGACTCGATCAGGATCAGGTCGAGGCCGGGAAAGCGCCGGTTGAGTTGATCGACCGCCTCCAGGTTGATCGAGGCGTCCTCGCGTATCGCGGTATGCGGGCAACCGCCGGTTTCCACGCCGATGATCCGCTCCGGCGGCAGGGCCTCGTTGCGCACCAGGAACTGAGCGTCTTCCTGGGTGTAGATGTCGTTGGTTACCACGGCCAGGTTGTAGCGCTCGCGCAGGGCCAGGCACAGCGCCAGGGTCAGCGCCGTTTTGCCGGAACCGACCGGGCCGCCGATGCCGACACGCAGGGGTTGGCTGTTCATCGTTGAGTGTTCCTTATCAAGAGCGGAATAAACGGCTGTATTGGCGTTCATGGGCCATGCTCGTCAGCGTCAGGCCGAACGCGGCGCTGCCCCAGTGTTCGGGGCGTAGCTGAAGGCTCTGCTGCTGCGCCTGTTCGAGTGCGGGTAGCAGTTGCGAAGTCAGGCGCTGCGCGGCCTGCTGACCGAGTGGCAGGGTTTTCATCAGCACCGCCAATTGGTTTTCCAGCCAGCCCCAGAGCCAGGCGGCGAGGGCATCCGGCGACTCGATCTGCCAGGCCCGGGCGGCCAGCGCCCAAGTTACGGCCAGGCCGGGTGTCTCGAGGGTAGCGAGCAGTTCGCGCGACGCGTCGTCCAGCTCCGGCAGGTCTGCCAGCAGTTGCGCCAGCGAGTAGCCCATCTGCCGGCTTTCCTGGTGCAATTCGCGGGTCTCGCGGCTGGCGCGCTGCTGCTCGGCCAGGGCTTTCAGGGCCGCCCAGTCGGCGTTGGCGGCCGCTGTGCAGTGTGCCAGCAGCAAGGGCGCCTCGAAGCGCGCGAGATTCAGCAACAGTTGATCGGCGATCCAGCGTCTGGCGCTTGCTGGGTCGTGGACCAGGCCTTGCTCGACCGCCATCTCCAGCCCCTGCGAATAGCTGTAGCCACCGATAGGCAGCTGTGGGCTGGCGAGCCTGAGCAAGGCCCATGCTTTATTCATCGGCGGCCACCGCGCGAATGGCAGTACGACGCGGTGTCAGCCGCACCGTAGCCGACAGACTATTCGTCAAATGAGGGCTGGCCAGCCTGAGTAAGGCCCATGCTTTATTCATCGGCGGGCACCGAGCGAATGGCGGTACGACGCGGTGTCAGCCGCACCGTAGTCGGCAGACCATGCGGCAACCGTAGGTTGGCCGGGTGCAGCAAGGCCCGCGCGGACCTCACTTGCGCACCCCGAACTGATGCAGGCGCGGCGCATAGCTGAACTCGGCATCGCCAGCATGGGAGTGGTGATGACCGCCGCCGTAGGCGCCGTGCTCGGGTTGATAGGGCGCTTCGATCCGCTCTACCGTGGCGCCCAGTTGTTCGAGCATGGTCTGCAGCACGTAGTCGTCGGGCAGGCGCAGCCAGCCTTCACCCAGTTGCAGGGCCACGTGGCGGTTGCCCAGGTGATAGGCGGCGCGGGTCAGCTCGAAGGCGTTGCTGCAGGTGACGTGCAACAGCGTTTCGGCGCGGGCGCACACGCGGACCACGCGGCCGTCCTCGGCCTGCAGGCATTCGCCGTCGTGCAGCGGTGCCTGGCCACGTTCGAGGAACAGGCCGACCTCTTCGCCTTGGCGAGTGAAGCAGCGCAGGCGGCTTTTACTGCGGGCTTCGAAGCTCAGTTCGAGCTCGGCGTCGCAGTGGTCCTGGGCGGGGATACGTTGGTGGATCACCAGCATGGGGCAGTTTCCGGCAGCTCAATGCCGGGAACAGAGCAAGGGGCTTGCCAACCTGCGCTAACGTCGAGAGACGCGGGCCTGGGGCGCAGAGGGTGACGAAAATGAGGCGCTGCTCAGGTTTATTTGGTGCGCCACGGCTCCTGATGCACCGTTTGAGTGCTAGCGGTGCTTCAGCTGCACGCCAGCGCACCGCTGGCTCACGGGAAGCAGCCACGACAAGCGGCTGGCTTGTCCGCCTCAATAACCTCCACCCCGGTCGAAGACCGGCGCATGAGCGCGCGCGCGTTCGTTTTTCTCCATCTGCTGACAACTGATAAAACCTTTGCCATCGACGCGGCCCGCCGAGTTGAAGCTGACGTAATAGGCCTGCTGCCGACCTTCCTTATTGAGAATGTAGTTATTGCAGGTGCCGGGGCTGACCGTGCGCGGTTCCTCGCTGGACGGGGGGCCGGCGATTTCCAGGACGTGCTGTTTGTTCATGTCTAGAGCCACTTCCTGGACCAAGGGTTCGTCGCGATAGGTCAGGTAGTCGATCGGGTTCTCTGCCTGGCCGGCACACCCGGCCAGCGCCGTCAGCACACCGGCAACACTCAGGGTTCGCATGTACATGGTGTCTTCCCTTGTGGCGAGCCTGGCCGGGCTACAGCTTATTGGAACCGCAAAAGCCGGTAGGCAGTGTCCGCAACGTGCATGGGGCGAGTCGTATTTCGGTGGGCGCGCGCATACACTTGCGCCCTCACAAGCACGCCCCAGCGGGCGGCGTTTGCACTTTACGTTGCGTGGTTCAGGAGCCTCTCCATTGATGGTAGCTGTTCAGGCGATTCTGCCGATCTTTGCGTTGGTGCTGCTGGGCTACCTACTGGGTTGGCGTCAGTGGCTGAGCGCCGAGTCGGCGGTGGGCTTGGCCAACATCACCTTCAAGCTGTTCATGCCGACCTTGCTGTTTGCCGGTATCGCCAAGGCGCCCCTGGCCGACGGCCTGTCGCCGATGCTGCTGCTTGCCTACTACCTGCCGGTACTGCTGGTGTTTGGCCTGGTCAACCTGATCGCCCACCGGCAGCGCGGCACGGCCACACCGTTGGGGCTGGTCGCGGCCTATTCCAATAATGTACTAGTCGGCATTCCGCTGGTGACGACCCTGATGGGCTCGGCAGGGCTGGTGTATGTGTTCGCCATCCTGGTGTTTCACAGCCTCACGCTGTTCTCCCTGCATAGCTTCTACGCCGCCTTCGGTAGCCCGGAACGCGTCGATGCGAGGGGGCTGCTGAAGAACCTGGCCAACCCGATGATCATCGGTCTGCTGCTTGGCGCGTTGCTCAACGTCTCGGGGGTGAGTGTGCCGGAGCCGCTGTGGCGCATGTTCACCTGGCTGGCCCAGGCGGCGCTGCCCTGCGCCTTGATCGTGCTGGGCGTCAGCCTGTCACGCTACCGGCTGCGCCCTGGGCGCATGGTACTGGGCCTGGCCCTGGCCAAGCTGGTGCTGTTCCCGGCCATGGTCTGGTGGCTGAGCCAACAACTGCCCGGGCTGAACGACGAAGCGCGGGGCGTGCTGGTATTGCTGGCCGCCTGCCCCAGCGGGGTCAATGTCCTGGCCTTCGCAAAAGCTCCGGAAGACACCCGTAGCGTCAGCTCGGCGGTGTTTCTATCCACCGTACTGGCGGCGCTGACGCTGCCGTTATGGATGCTCCTGGTGGTCTAGCGGCAGAGCGCTTGCGTCCTGCTTCAGCCGACCTGGAGTTGCTCCAGTAGCCGCTCGGCACCGCCTTCGGCCACATGCAGGTGCTTTTGCCCAGGCGTGCGCGCCGCACCGTTCTGCGCAGTATGCAAGCGCTGCTCCAGCAGACGCTCGGCGCCGCCTTCGGCTACGTGGCGATCTTGCAGCTGAATTTCCGGCTGGCTGTCTCTCACCTCACCGAGCAGAGGTTGCGGCGTGTGGTTCGGCAGCGCGAAGGCGTTGGCGGCGAGCAGGCTCAGGCTCAGGCTGATAAGGAATTGGCGTTTCATGTCGGCTCCTCCAGGTGGGGGCTCAATGGCTACAGGAGGCAATACTAGGGACTTGGCGGAGGATAAGAAGTTGAGTGGCTCGATAGTACCCATCGACCCCTTTGATGGTCGGGCAAACCTCTCTATATCAGGGGTCTTGGTCGGTTCTGCGCTATGGTTAACCATGTCATTTGCGGCTGCCGACATGTTTGCCCGCGTCGCTCACTCAACTGCTTGTCGAACAGGGATGCTCCCTCATGTCCAACTCCGCGACACCGCGATACCCCCTGGTGCTGGTGCCGGGACTGCTGGGGTTCATCCGCCTGCTCGGCTACCCCTATTGGTTCGGCATCGTCTCGGCGCTGCGCCGGCAGGGCGCCAAGGTGTTTCCCGTGCTGGTGTCCTCGGTGCATTCCAGCGAGGTGCGTGGCGAGCAGTTGCTTGAGCGTATCGCCCAGGTCTTGCAGGAAACCGGCGCCGACAAGGTGCACCTGATCGGGCATAGCCAGGGCGCGTTGAGTGCCCGCTATGCGGCGGCGCTGAAACCGCAGTGGGTGGCCTCGGTGACCTCGCTGGCCGGGCCCAATCATGGCTCGGAGTTGGCCGATTTTCTCCAGCGTTGGGCGCCGCATGGCAGCCTGCGCGAGAAACTCCTGAGCGCCTTGTTGCGCGGCGTGGCGCGTTGCATGGCCTGGCTGGAAAGCGCTTATAAAGGGCCGCGCCTGCCCATGGATGTGGCCGCCGCGCAGCAATCGCTGACCACCGCCGGAGTCACCGCGTTCAACGCAAACTATCCACAAGGTCTGCCCGAAACCTGGGGCGGCGAAGGCGCGGAGGAGGTCAATGGGGTGCGCTATTACTCCTGGTCCGGCACCTTGCAACCGGGGATCACCAATCGTGGCGGCAACCGCCTGGATGGGCCGAATCTCGCCTGTCGGTTGTTCGCCCGCACCTTTCGCCGCGAGGCGGGACACTGCGATGGCATGGTCGGCCGCTATAGCTCGCACCTGGGAAAGGTGATTGCCGACGACTTGCCGTTGGATCATTTCGACATCATCAATCAGAGTTTCGGCCTGGTCGGCAAGGGCGCCGAACCGGTGCGCCTGTTCGTCGAGCATGCTCGGCGCCTGCACGATGTCGGGCTGTAGACGCGGCCCTCAAGTGCAAGCTTAGGCCGGTGTGCGGTTCGCGCCGATTAAGAGACCGTGCTGTACCTCCCCCGACTTAACGGTCCGGTTATTGGCTGACCAATGGTCCTGGTCGCGATGCGCTAGCAGCGCTGCGGGGTAGGGGCCTGGGCGAGTTGGCTTTAGCGAATCTTCGGCTAGTCTGATGAGATAGCGACTATTTCGCGGGAATTGGCATGCCAAAAGCCATAAGGGTGTTTGTCCGAGCAGTGGATGCGATGAACCGGATCATCGGTCGGTTCGCCATGTACCTGATCTTCGTCATGCTGGGTGTGCTGCTTTACTCCTCGATCAGCAAGACCTTCGCCGACCCGGCGATCTGGACCCTGGAAACCGCTCAGTTCCTGATGGTTGCCTACTTTCTCCTCGGCGGCGGCTACTCCATGCAGCTGGATGCCCATGTGCGCATGGACCTGTTCTACAGTCGCTGGTCGCCGCGCACCAGCGCGATCATGGACGCCATCACCGTCGGTTTCCTGATCTTTTACCTGGTATTCCTGCTCTACGGCGGAATCTCCTCGACCCACTATGCCCTGCAGTACGGCGAAACCAGCTACTCGGCCTGGTCGCCGCAGATGGCGCCGATCAAGATCATCATGACCGTCGGCGTGGCGCTGATGCTGCTGCAGTCGATCGCCACTTTCTTCAAGGATCTCGCCACGGCACGCGGAGAACCGCTGTAATGAGTTACGAACTCATCGCGCTGCTGATGTTCTCTACCATGATGTTGCTGCTGCTCACCGGCAAGCGGGTGTTCGGTGCCATTGGTTTCGTCGCGGTAGCCGCCGCCTTGCTGCTGTGGGGTGACGGCGGTTCGGAAGTGGCCTTCAACGCCGCGATGAAGTTGATGAAGTGGTACCCGCTGTTGACCCTGCCGATGTTTGTGTTCATGGGCTACATGCTCTCCGAGTCCGGGCTGGCCGAAGACCTCTACCGCATGTTCCACGTGTGGATGGGACCGCTGCACGGTGGCTTGGCCATTGGCACCATCGCCCTGATGGTGGTGATCTCGGCGATGAACGGCCTGAGCGTGGCCGGCATGGCCATTGGCGCCAGCATCGCCTTGCCGGAGCTACTGCGCCGCGGTTACGACAAGATCATGGTCACTGGGGTGATCCAGGCCGGCAGCTCCCTGGGCATCCTGATTCCGCCCAGCGTGGTGCTGGTGCTATACGGCATGATCGCTCGCCAGCCGGTGGGCCAACTGTGGCTGGCCGGGGTCTTTCCCGGGCTGATGATGGCGAGCATGTTCGTGCTCTATATCGTCATCCGTTGCCGTCTGAACCCGGCGTTGGGGCCTGCCCTGCCCGAAGAGGAGCGCCAGCAGATCGGCTGGGTCGAGAAACTGCGCCTGCTCAAGGCCGGCATCGCCCCGCTGTTTATTTTCTTCTGCATGACCGGGCTGTTCCTCATGGGTATCACCAGCCTGGTCGAGAGCTCGGCGGTCGGCGCGGCGGCGGCGACCTTTACGGCCTTGGTCAAAGGCCGGTTGAACCGTGAGGTGATGGAAGAGACCCTGCGCAAGACGCTCGGCATCACCTGCATGTTTATGTGGATCATCCTCGCCGCCTTGTGCTTTGGCGCGGTGTTCGATGGCCTCGGCGCGGTCAAGGCGATCGAAGGCTTCTTCGTCGACCGTCTGGGCCTGGGGCCCTGGCAGGTGCTGATCATGATGCAGCTGTCGTTCATCATCATGGGCATGTTCCTCGACGACACCGCCATGCTGGTGATCGTCGCGCCGCTGTACATCCCCCTGGTCGGCGCCCTGGGCTTCGACCTGATCTGGTACGGCGTGCTCTACACCATCACCTGCCAGATCGCCTACATGACTCCGCCCTTCGGCTACAACCTGTTCCTCATGCGCGCCATGGCGCCACCCGAGGTGACGCTGAGGGACATCTACGTTTCGGTCACCCCCTTCGTGCTGGTGATGATCCTCGCGCTGGTGCTGGTGATGATTTTCCCGCAGCTGGCGCTGTGGTTGCCCCAGTGGCACTACGCGCGCTGAACGAGAAAATTCGGGAACGCCAGTGGGCAATTGATCCGCTGTCGAGGATGGGCAGGCCCATCCACCTGAAAACGCTGCACCGACCTGGCTGGGTCGCAGTAGTGCTATGCGGTTGTATGACATCTGAATCGACATCAATGGAGATAACAGCATGAGTACGAGACGCGATTTCCTCAAGACGGCTGCGGTTACCACCGGGGCGGTTAGTGCTACGGCTCTGGGTTCGGCGCACATCTACGCCGCCGAGCCGAAGAAGATCACCTGGCGCCTGCAGACCTATGCGGGCCCGGCTCTGGCCGAGCATGTGATCAAGCCGTCCATCGATGCCTTCAACAAGGCGGCCAACGGTGAGATGGAGATCCAGTTGTACTTCGCCGATCAACTGGTGCCGACTGGTGAGCTGTTCCGCGCCATGCAGCGCGGCACCATCGACGCGGTGCAGAGCGACGACGACTCGATCGCCGCGCCGGTGGACGTCTCGGTATTCGGCGGTTACTTCCCCTTCGCCACCCGTTACAGCCTGGATGTGCCGGTGCTATTCGAGAAGTACGGCTTGCGGCAAATCTGGGAAGAGGCCTACGGCGAGGTCGAGGGCGTTACCTGGCTCGGTGCCGGGGCCTGGGACCCCTGCCATTTCGCCACGGTCGAGCCGATCAAGAGCCTGGCTGACCTCAAGGGCAAACGCATCTTCACCTTTCCCACCGCAGGCAAGTTCCTTGCTCGTTTCGGCGTGATCCCGGTGACCCTGCCCTGGGAGGACGTCGAGGTGGCGGTGCAGACCGGCGAACTGGACGGCATCACCTGGTCGGGCATCACCGAGGACTACACCGTCGGCTGGGCCAACGTCACCAAGTACTTCCTCACTAACAACATTTCCGGCGCCTGGATCGGCTCCTACTTCGCCAACTCGGAGAAGTGGGCCGAGGTGCCTGCGCACCTGCAGACCCTGTTCAAACTGTGCATGGACAGCTCCCACTATTACCGCCAGCACTGGTACTGGGGCGGCGAGGCGCAGTTGCGGGTCGAGGGCGGCAAGCTGCAGCTCACCACCATTCCCGACGCGGAATGGGCCACCGTCGAGGACGAGGCGCACAAGTTCTGGGACGAGATCGCCAAGGCCAGCCCACGCAGCGCCAAAGTGGTGGAGATCTTCAAGAAGTACAACGCCCTGATGGCCAAAGCCGGCCCGCCATACCGCTATTGAGACCGGTGTGGGCTGCCCTGATCGCGGCTCTCTGTGCTGCGTGCGCTAGCGCGTGGCTCGGGCTGCGGAGCGGTCGGTGGCCGCGACCCGGTTGGCCATCGGCATCAGGCAAGGCTTAGTCGACTGACATCGCCGACAGCGGAGGTCGGCCATAACAATAAACAGGGGTGCATATGCTCAATCCGCGGGATGTTAAAACCATCGAGGACGCTAAACGCATCGTCGAAGAGCGCGGTCTTAGCCACATCAAGGTGGGCGTCTTCGATAACGATGGGGTGATGCGCGGCAAATACCTCAGCCGCAGCAAGTTCTTCTCCGCCCTGGAGCACGGCTTCGCCTTCTGCGACGTGGTGCTGGGCTGGGACGTCAAGGACCAGCTGTATGACAATGCCAGCTATACCGGCTGGCACACCGGTTACCCGGACGCACCGGTGCGGGTGCTTGCGCATACCTGCCGGGATATCCCCTTCGAGAACGGCATGTTGCTGTTTATCTGCGAGTTCGATCAGCAGGCCGAGAAAGTCTGTCCGCGCGGCACGCTGCGCCGGGTGATCGAGCGCTGTCAGGCGATGGGCTTCGACGCCTATGCGGCGCTGGAGTATGAGTTCTTCATCTTCGATGAAACCCCGGAGTCGGTGCGCGAAAAGGGTTATCGCAACCTCAAACCCTTCACTCCGGGCTGGTTCGGCTACTCGACCATCCGCAGTTCGGTGCACGCCGAGCTGTATCACGAGATTCTCGAGATGGCCGAGCGCATGGACTTTCCCATCGAGGGGCTGCACACCGAGACCGGGCCGGGTGTGCTGGAGGCCGCGATTGCCTACGATCATGCCGAAGCGGCGGCGGACAAGGGCGCCTTGTTCAAGACCTTCATGAAGGTGCTGGCCCAGCGCAACGGCCTGATGGCCACTTTCATGGCCAAGTGGTCGGGCGCCTATCCGGGGCAGAGCGGGCATATACACGTTTCCCTGCGCGACCGTGCCAGCAACAAGTCGGCCTTCTACGACCCCGGCCAACCGCACAACATGAGCCAGATTCAGCGGCACTTTCTCGCCGGCCAGCAGCGCCTGATGCCCGAGTTCCTGTGCATGGTGGCGCCCACCCTGAACAGCTACCGGCGCATGATTCCGGGCTTCTGGGCACCGACCGACGCCACTTGGGGCGTGGAAAACCGTACCGCCGCGCTACGGGTGATTCCCGGCAGCGACAAGTCGCAGCGCCAGGAGTACCGCCTGGGGGCGGCGGACGGCAATCCCTACCTGGCCCTGTCGGTGGCCTTGGCGTCTGGCCTGTACGGCATCATGCAGAAGTGGGAGCCGACCGATCCGGTGGTCGGTAACGCCTATGCGCAGAAGCATCCCGAAGAGTTGGCCCTGCCGCGCACCCTGTGGGATGCGGCGCAGCGGCTGAAGGCTTCCAAGGCGGCGCGTGAGTTGTTCGGTGATCCGTTCGTCGAACATTTCGCCGCCAGCCGCGAATGGGAGGAACGTGAATACCGTCGGCATGTCAGCGATTGGGAGTTGGATCGCTACTTCGAAATCATCTGAGTCACGCACGTCCCTTCTTGTAGCCCGGATGCAATCCGGGGGGCGGCTCGACCCCATCCCGTATTGCATCCGGGCTACGTGTCTATCGGCACAGGCTTCTACGGAGCGAGCAATGAGCAAGCAATTGCAGTGCATTTCCCCCATCGACGGCTCGGTGTATGTCGAGCGTCCCCTGGCTTCGGCCAGCGAAATAGAGGCGGCCCTGACCAGGGCCGAGCAGGCGCAGAAAGTCTGGAAGCACACCCCGCTGGCCGAGCGTGTCGCCATCGCGCGCAAGGCCATTGCCGCCTTCGCCGCCAAGGAAAGCCAACTGGCCGAAGAGCTGTGCTGGATGATGGGCCGGCCGATCCGCTACGCCGCCGGCGAGGTCCGTGGCTTTGTCGAGCGCGCCAGCCATATGGCGGATATCGCCGAGAGTGCCCTGGCCGATATCCAGCTGCCGGCCAAGCCCGGCTTCATCCGTTTTATCCGCCGCGAGCCGCTGGGCGTGGCCCTGGTTATCGCACCCTGGAATTACCCTTACTTGACCGCGGTGAATGCCGTGCTGCCGGCGCTGCTGGCCGGCAACGCGGTATTGCTCAAGCATTCGGCGCAGACGCCCCTGTGCGCCGAGCACATGGTTGAGGCCTTCGCCGAGGCGGGGCTGCCGGACGGGGTGTTTCAGTACCTGCACCTCAGTCATGCCGATACCGAGCAACTGATCAAGGCCCCGGCGGTGCAGCATGTGGCGTTCACCGGCTCGGTGCCGGGCGGCGCCATGGTCGAACGCGCAGCGGCGGGGCGCTTCATCGGCACGGGACTGGAACTGGGCGGCAAGGACCCGGCCTACGTGCGCGCCGATGCCGATCTCGCCCATGCGGTGGAGACCAGCATCGATGGCGCCTTCTTCAACTCCGGGCAGTCCTGCTGCGGCATCGAGCGCATCTACGTGCACGAGACGCTGTACGACACCTTCGTCGAGCAGGCGGTGGCCCTGGTCAAACAATACCAACTGGGCCGCTCCGACGACCCCGAGACTACTCTGGGCCCCTTGGTGCGCAGCGAGGCGGCCGACTTCGTCCGTCGGCAGATCGCCGAGGCCGTGGCTCAGGGTGCCACCGCCCATATCGACGCGGCAACCTTCGCCCTGGACAAACCCGGCACCCCCTACCTGGCGCCGCAGGTACTGAGCGGCGTACACCATGGCATGCGGGTGATGACCGAGGAATCCTTTGGCCCAGTGGTCGGCATCCAGAAGGTCAAGGACGATGAGGAGGCGCTGGCGTTGATGAACGACAGCGAGTTCGGCCTCACCGCCGCGATTTTCAGTCGCGATGTCGAGGCCGCACTGGCCCTGGCCGACCGGGTCGAGGCCGGCACGGTGTTCCTCAACCGCTGCGACTACCTCGATCCGGCGCTGGCCTGGACCGGGGTGAAGAACTCCGGGCATGGTTGCAGCCTGTCGAGTGTCGGCTACGAGCACCTGACCCGGCCGAAATCCTTCCACTTCAAGACTCAGCTGTGAGGCGCGTCATGGACCTGAACCACTACCGCATGAACTGGAACTACCCGACCGCGATCCGTGTCGGCGCGGGACGCATCGTCGAACTGCCAGCCGCCTGTCGCGAGTTGGGCATGCGCGCGCCCCTGCTGGTCACCGACCCCGGCCTGGCCGGCCTGTCGATGATCGATCACGCCCTGCTGCAGTGCCGTGACGATGGCCTCAAGGCCGGGCTGTTCTCGGCGATCAAGGGCAACCCCACCGGGCAGAACGTGATGGACGGCGTTGCCGCCTTCAAGGACGGCGGCCACGACGGGGTGATCGCCTTCGGCGGTGGTTCGGCGCTGGACGCCGGCAAGGCCATCGCCCTGATGGCCGGGCAGGACCGCCCCCTGTGGGATTTCGAGGACATCGGTGACAACTACCTGCGGGTCAATGTCGCCGGCATGGCGCCGGTGGTGGCGGTGCCGACCACCGCCGGTACCGGCTCGGAAGTCGGCCGCGCCTCGGTGATCACCGACGAGGTGGCGCACATCAAACGCATCATCTTCCACGCCCGCATGCTCCCGGCCCTGGTGATTCTCGACCCGCAGCTGACCCTCGGTCTGCCGGCCAAGATCACTGCCGCCACCGGCATGGACGCGCTGTCGCACAGTTTGGAGGCGTATTGCTCGCCACTGTTCCACCCCATGGCCGAAGGCATCGCGCTGGAAGGCATGCGCCTGGTGCAGCAGTACCTGCCGCGCGCAGTGGCCAAGGGCGCGGATGTCGAGGCGCGCCTGCAGATGCTGGTGGCCTCGAGCATGGGTGCCACCGCCTTCCAGCGCGGCCTGGGCGCCATGCACGCCCTGGCGCATCCGCTCGGCGCCTTGTACGACGCCCACCACGGGCTGCTCAACGCGGTGCTGATGCCCTACGTGTTGCAGGCCAATAAGGCCAGCATCGAAGCGCAGATGGAAAAACTTGCGCGCTACCTGGGCCTGAAAAAACCAGGCTTCGCCGGGGTGCTCGACTGGGTGCTGGAGCTGCGTAGCGAGGTGGGTATCCCGCATAGCCTGGGCGAGATCGGCATCGACGACAGGCGCATCGAGCAGGTTGGCAAGATGGCTGAGGTCGATCCCTCGGCGGGCACCAATCCGACTACTTTCACTGCGGCGCAATACAGCCAGTTGTTCGAGAAAGCGCTGCGCGGAGAATTGTAGAGCCGTGGCGGCCTCCCCAAGGCGACTAGTCTGTCCCGTCTGGGGCCGGAATAACCTAAGCGCGCCTGATTCACCAGCAGCACTACGAATTGCAGGTGCGGAGCATTGCCGATCGAGTGATTGCGGCTGGAGTTGGCGGTCGGCTACCTGTGCAGCTATTCGTTTGCCGCCGCTAGCGCAGCCTTCAACGCCTCGTAAGCTGGTACTGCGTAAATCCCCACTTCGACGCACAGCTCCATGACGCGCGGCAGGTCGCTGCTGTACACCAGCACGGCTTGCAGCTCGTCATCCAGCGGCTCGCTGAAATCCAGCAGTACATAGCCCTGGGTCTCCGGGCTCATGCTGCTGAGCTGCACCTGGATGCGGTTCAGTGCCTTCAGTGGTTCAACTTTCTGCAGCTGTTTGGGCTTGATGTTGAAGGGTACGCCCGGGCCGAAGGAGTCGACTATCTGCTGGAACAGCTCGGCGTAGTTGTCGGCCTGGAACAGCACGGTGTCCGGCAGGCTGCCGACGATCACCCATTCGCCGAGCGGGATGGGGAAGCTGTCGTCGTAGTTGATATCCGGATTGGCCGTGAGAAACGCCAGTGGGTCGGCATAGGCTTGGGTGGCTTCCTCGGCGATGCGGGCTATTTCATCCGGCCCCATGCAGCCCGAGCTTATCTTGCTGATCAGTTCTTCGAGCTGAGCGTTCATTGGCAGGGTCCTGTGAGTGAGTTGAATGAGTAATGGGCGCAAGGATAAGGTAACTGGCCCCTGTCGAGACACCGCAAAGTAGCCCGGATGGAGTCCGGGGGGCGTCACGTCCGGGAGATGGTTTTCCCGGATTGCTTGCGGCTACAGCTCAACGCTCAGCGCAGTTGCGCCTCGTCCAGGGTGCGCCGGCAGGGAATCAGCTCGGCGTTCCAGTGCCGAGCGGCCCAGCTCAACAGCTCAGGCGCGCGGGCCTCCTCAAGCTCGCTGGGCACCCGTTGCCCCAGTGTATGCAGGCCGCGGATCAGCAGCGCAGTGGCCTGGTCCGCCGGCAGCGGCGGTGAACGGTAGGACTTGCCCAGCTTATGCCCATCCGGCTGGAGGATCAGCGGTACGTGCAGGTAGCGCGGTTGTGGCAGGCCGAGCAGCTCTTGCAGGTACAGTTGGCGCGGGGTTGAATCGAGCAGGTCGGCGCCGCGGACCACGTCGGTGATACCTTGCCAGGCATCGTCGAGTACCACCGCCAGTTGATAGGCGAACAGCCCGTCGCGGCGGCGAATCACGAAGTCGCCGACTTCCTGGCTCAGGTGCTGGCGGTACTCGCCCTGCACGCGGTCGTTGAAGTGATAGGCCACGTTGGGCACGCGCAGACGAATGGCCGCATCCTGCGTGGCATGTCCGGCATCGCGGCAGAAACCGGGGTAGATGCCCTGATAGCCCTCCAGCTGCTTGCGTGAGCAGGTGCAGGCATAGGCCAGGCCCTGGTCGACAAGGCGCTCGATCAGGGCGGCGTACTCGGCATGCCGTTCGCTCTGCCGAACCAGCTCGCCGTCCCACTCGAAACCGTAGGTTTCCAGGGTCTTGAGAATCGCATCTTGTGCACCGGGGACTTCGCGCGGCGGATCGAGGTCTTCCATGCGCAGCAGCCAGCGCCCGCCCACGGCGCGCGCGTCGAGGTAGGAGGCGAGGGCTGCGACCAGGGAGCCGAAGTGCAGGTAACCACTGGGGGTGGGGGCGAAGCGACCAATGTAGCTGGGGGCGTTCATCTGGGCGAGGGTGAGCCAGTTGCCGGGGAGAGGTTTCGGGGCGTCGGCGATAGTGCAGCAGAAACAACACGGGGCGCCTAAGCGCCCCGTAATCGGGTCAGGACCCGACTTGCTTTTCCCTGATTTCCGCCAGGGTCTTGCAGTCGATGCACAGTGTCGCGGTGGGGCGCGCTTCCAGACGGCGGATGCCGATCTCGACGCCACAGGAATCACACCAGCCGTAATCGTTGTCTTCGATCAACTGCAGGGTCTCGTCGATCTTTTTGATCAGCTTGCGCTCGCGATCACGGGCACGCAGCTCCAGGCTGAACTCTTCTTCCTGGCTGGCACGGTCGGCCGGGTCGGGGAAGTTGGCCGCTTCGTCCTGCATGTGGTGCACGGTACGGTCGACTTCCTGCATCAATTCCAGCTTCCAGGTATTGAGGATGCTGGTGAAGTGGGCGCGCATCGGCTCACTCATGTACTCCTCGCCCTTGCCTTCTTTGTAGGGTTCGAAGCCACGAATCAGTTGACTGCTTTTTGCTTTTGCTTTGGTGGGCATGGATGACCGCCTCTCACATTCTCTAATCCACTGCGCAGGATGATGTCCATTGCCGGTTATAAAACGGCCCTGCGACTGCAAGCGGGCGAACTTACCAGAACAACTCAAGCCGCGCCACTCCCGGTTGTCGAGGTTGCTGACGTTTCGCCGAGACGTTGGTTAGAATCCGCGCCTCAACTCTATAAAGGCAAGACCATGGCCCAGCCTTACAGTGCCCGCAGCCGCGCCATCGAACCCTTTCACGTCATGGCCTTGCTCGCCCGCGCCAACCAGTTGCAGGCCGATGGCTGTGATGTGATTCACCTGGAAATCGGTGAGCCGGATTTCACCACCGCGGCGCCTATCGTCGCGGCCGGCCAGGCTGCCCTGGCTGCAGGACATACGCGCTATACGGCAGCGCAGGGTATTCCGGCCCTGCGCGAGGCGATTGCCGGCTTCTATGCGCAACGTTATCGATTGAGCATAGACCCTGAACGGATTTTGATTACCCCGGGTGGTTCCGGCGCCTTGTTATTGGCCACCAGCCTGTTGGTCGATCCGGGTAAGCATTGGCTACTGGCCGATCCGGGTTACCCCTGCAATCGCCACTTCTTGCGCTTGATCGAAGGCGCCGCGCAGCTGGTGCCGGTGGGCCCGGAGGTGCGTTATCAGCTGACCCCAGCACTGGTTGAACGGCATTGGGACCGCGATAGCGTCGGCGCCCTGGTCGCGTCGCCAGCCAACCCGACCGGCACCTTGCTGCAGCGCGATGAGTTGGCTGGCCTGTCGCGGGCCTTGAAAGATCGCGGGGGGCATTTGGTGGTCGACGAGATCTACCACGGCCTGACCTACGGGGTCGACGCGGCCAGCGTGCTGGAAGTGGATGATGAGGCATTCGTGCTCAACAGCTTTTCCAAGTATTTCGGCATGACCGGCTGGCGTCTCGGCTGGCTGGTGGCCCCGCCCGCGGCGGTGCCGGAACTGCAGAAACTGGCGCAGAACCTCTATATCAGCGCGCCGAGCATGGCCCAGCACGCCGCGCTGGCCTGTTTCGAACCGCAGACCCTGGAGATTCTCGAGCAGCGCCGCGATGAGTTTGCGCGGCGACGCGACTTCTTGCTGCCGGCGCTACGTGAGCTGGGTTTCAAGATTGCGGTAGAACCAGAAGGCGCCTTCTATTTATATGCGGACATCAGCGCGTTTGGCGGCGACGCCTTCGCCTTCTGTCAGCATTTTCTGGAAACCGAGCATGTGGCCTTTACTCCCGGTCTGGACTTCGGTCGGCATCAGGCCGGGCAGCATGTGCGGTTTGCCTACACGCAGAGTCAGGCGCGACTGCAGCAGGCCGTCGAGCGCATCGCCCGTGGCCTGAAAACCTGGCGGCCCCATGCACTTTGATCCGCCACTGGAGCAGGGGCGTCTGTTACGTCGTTACAAGCGTTTCCTCGCCGATATCGAAACCGCCAACGGCGAGTTGCTGACCATCCATTGCGCCAATACCGGCTCGATGCTCAATTGCATGGGCGAAGGTGCGCGGGTCTGGTTCAGCCGTTCCAGTGATCCCAAACGCAAGTTGCCGGGCACCTGGGAAATTGGCGAGACACCGCACGGTCGCCTGGCCTGCATCAATACGGCGCGGGCCAACGGCTTGGTCGAGGAGGCGTTGCATGCCGGGCTAATCGTCGAGTTGGCCGGTTTTAGTGGGCTTAAGCGCGAAGTGCCCTATGGGCAGGAACGCAGTCGGGTGGATTTTCGTCTGGACTATCCGAGCGGCCCTGCCTTCGTCGAAGTGAAAAGCGTGACCCTGGGCTTCGCTGATTCGACGGTCGCGGCCTTTCCCGATGCGCGTACCGAGCGCGGCAGCAAGCATTTGCGTGAGCTGGCCGCCTTGGCTCGCGCGGGTGTGCGTGCGGTGCAGTTGTACTGCGTGAACCTCTCCGGCATCGACGCAGTGCGCCCGGCCGAGGAGATTGACCCCGCGTATGCCGCAGCCTTGCGCGAGGCGGTTATGGCCGGCGTCGAGGTGTTGGCCTATGGCGTGGACATCAGCCCCGAAGGTATTCGCCTGGCGCGCAGGCTCGAGGTGGCGCTATAGCCCGGATGTAATCTGAGGGCATTGTTTGTTTGCATAAACCGCTCCCGGATTGCATCCGGGCTACAGGAGCCAAATCCCTTCGCTGTTTTCCTCGCAGTTCAGCCCCTCGAGCGATTGCCCGGCGCAGGGCCCAGCCACGCATTCTCCCGAATCGATCAGGAACAGCGCGCCATGGGTAGCGCACTGGATCAGACTGGCGCTGGCGTCGAGAAACTGGTCGGGCTGCCATTCCAGAGGAATGCCACGGTGCGGGCAACGGTTCAGGTAGGCGTATACCTGGCCGTCCTTGCGCACGGCAAACAGCTTGTTTTCTGCAATCACAAAGCCCCGGCTCTGACCTTCAGTCAGCTCATCCGGAGCGCATAAACGAATCATCGGCATCTCCACGTAGGCGCGCATTATCCTCTACTGTTAGCGACTGCCAAGAGGCATGAGCTGTCGGGGCGTAGTCGTTTGACTGGCAGCCTGTCGCACAGCCTCTTATCCTGCCAGCCAACCTCTGACTGCCGAAGCCAAGTCCACGCCATGCATCCTGTTATTCAGCCGCGCTCACTGTTTATTGCTCTGGGCATACTGCTTGCGTTGGCGCTGTGGTTGTCCCTGGCGTTGGGGCCGGTCAACCTGCCGCTGGCCGATACCCTGCAAGCGGCGTTGCGCCTGCTGGGGTTACCCGTGGGCGGCGCAGAATTGCAGCAGGCCGAGCTGATTCTCGGGCAAATCCGCTTGCCGCGCAGTTTGCTCGGTCTGACGGTGGGCGCGGTGCTGGCGTTATGCGGGGTGGCCATGCAGGGCTTGTTCCGTAACCCGTTGGCCGATCCTGGCTTGGTCGGTGTGTCCAGCGGCGCGGCCCTGGGCGCGGCCCTGGCCATCGTCGGAGGCGCGGCGCTGGGTGGCCTGCCGGAGCCCTTTGCACCTTATCTATTGTCGTTCTGTGCCTTTGTCGGCGGGCTCGGGGTGACTGCATTGGTCTATCGTCTGGGGCGCCGCGATGGCCAGACCAGTGTCGCCACCATGCTCTTGGCCGGGATCGCCCTGACCGCCCTGGCCGGCGCGGCGATTGGCCTGTTTACCTACCTGGCCGACGACGCGACGTTGCGCACCCTGACCTTCTGGAACCTCGGCAGCCTCAATGGCGCCAGTTATGCCCGGCTCTGGCCGTTACTGCTGGTCACGGTCGCGGTGGCACTGTGGTTGCCGCGCCGGGCCAAGGCGCTGAATGCACTGCTGTTAGGCGAATCGGAAGCACGCCACTTGGGCTTTGCGGTCGAGGGGATCAAGCGTGAGCTGGTGCTGTGCACCGCCCTCGGGGTGGGGGCTGCGGTAGCTGCAGCGGGGCTGATCGGCTTCATCGGCCTGGTGGTGCCGCATCTGATGCGTCTGTTGATTGGTCCGGATCACCGACTGTTGTTGCCGGCGTCGGCGTTGGCGGGCGCAAGCCTGCTGCTGCTGGCCGACCTGCTCGCACGTCTGCTGTTGGCGCCGGCGGAGTTGCCATTGGGAATTGTCACCGCGTTGATCGGCGCACCGTTCTTCCTCTACCTACTCGTGCGAGGACGCGCCTGATGCTGCGCGCGGAGAATCTGGCGGTGCAGCGTGGTCCGCGTACGGTGCTGGCGGGGATCGACCTGCAGCTGCAACCGGGCCAGGTGCTGGGCGTGCTCGGCCCGAATGGCGCGGGCAAGAGCACCTTGCTCGGCGCCCTCTGCGGTGAACTGCACCCGGCTGAGGGCCAGGTCTACCTGGATCAGCGCCGGCTCAGCGATTGGCCGGGCGGTGAGCGGGCGCAACGGCTGGCGGTTTTGCCGCAGAGTTCGACGCTGAGTTTTGCCTTTCCTGTCGAGGCTGTCGTGGCGATGGGCCGATTGCCCCACGCCAGTGGCCGCGTGCGCGATGCGCAGATCATCCGCGAGGCGCTGCTGGCCGCGGACGCCGCACATTTGACCGGGCGCAGTTACCTGGCCTTGTCTGGCGGTGAGCGGCAACGCGTGCACCTGGCGCGGGTATTGGCGCAACTCTGGCCAGGCGGGGCGGGACAGGTCCTGCTGTTGGACGAACCGACCTCGATGCTCGATCCCTTGCATCAGCACACCACCCTGCAAGCCGTGCGGACTTTCGCCGAGCAGGGCGCGTCAGTCTTGCTGATTCTGCATGACCTGAACCTGGCGGCGCGCTACTGCGATCGTCTGTTGTTGCTCGACCGCGGCCGGCCCCATGCCCTGGGCAGCCCCGAGGAGGTACTGCGCGCCGAGCCGCTGCACGCCGTATTCGGCTTGCAGGTGCTGGTGCAACGCCATCCAGAGCGCGGTCATCCGCTCATCGTCGCCCGCTGAGGAGAACCCATGCGCGTCCTTGTCATCGCCTTGCTGGTGCTCCTGACGGGCTGTCAGAGCGCTTTGCCGCCCCTGCCCACTTGGCAGAGTCCACTGGGCCTGACGCATGCTGATCTGGGGCGGATTGAGGATCTGCGTACCGGCGAGCGACTGACGCCACGGCAACTGGTCGAGCGTCTGACCAAGGCGCCACGGGTGCTGATCGGCGAACAGCACGACAACCCCGATCACCATGCCCTGCAGCTCTGGCTGTTGCGTGCCCTGGCCGCGCAGCGGCAGCAGGGCAGTCTATTGCTGGAAATGCTGACGCCGGACCAGCAAACCAAGGTGGATGCCGTGCGTGCGCAGTTGGCGGCCAATAAGCCGGTTGCCGATCTGCAGCGCGCACTGGCTTGGCAACGCGGCTGGAACTGGGCGCTGTATGAGCCGCTGGTACGGCATGCTCTGAGCCAGCCCTATCCGTTGTTGGCGGCCAATCTGCAGCGTGCTGAGGTGCTGCAGGTCTATCGCCGGCCAGCGCCCTTGAACGGCGCGGCGTCGACGGCGCAAAGGGTGCGTCAGCCGTTGCTGGAGCAGATTCGCGTCTCTCACTGCGGCCTGCTGCCGGACAGTCAGTTGCCGGCCATGCTCGCCGTGCAACAGCAACGCGATCGACGCATGGCCGAGGCCCTGCTGGCGGCGCCCGAGCCCAGTCTGCTAATTGCCGGAGCCTTTCATGTGCGCCGTGACCTGGGCGTTCCCTTGCACCTGGTCGATCTGAACCCGCTGGCGGACAGCCTGGTGTTGCTCCTCGCCGAGGTCGGCAAGCCGGTTAATGCGGCTGCGGCCGATTTCGTCTGGTACAGCGCCGCGTTGCCCGAGCAGGATCACTGCGCCGACTTGCGTCCTTGAGTTGTTGCCGACAAGTAGTTGCGGGCGCCACATTTCTGCGCGCAAAAAAAAAGACCCGGCAAGAGCCGGGTCAATAACCGTGATTAGCCTGATGAGGAGATAACCTTAAGAGTCCTGTAAGTCTCTTGAGCTTATCGGCTGATCTCGCGATCAGCTGCGATAATAATAACAATTATCATTTGCAAGTCAATGGTCTTCGCTACATATATTTGCGTGCTGCGGCGCCTCTCGAAAACCTGGCATGGCTGACCCCTGGCACTAATGTCCGCAGCGGGTCTTCATATGGCGGCTGGCAAACGCAGCTGGGTGACTTCCTTGTTGAGCAAGTCGATGCGCCGGGCCATGTTCTCGATCAGGCTATGGGCGATCCGCGGATTACTCTGCATCAAACTGAGGAATTGTTCCTTGGGGATCACCATCACCGTGCAGGGCTCACAGGCCACCACGGTGGCGCTGCGTTTCTCGCGGGTGAAGACGGCCATGGCACCGAAGATTTCGTCTTTCTGCACGTCGCCGACCTTGTGCCCGTCGACGTAAGCCTCGGCGCGGCCCTCGATGATGATGAACACATGGTCGGCGGCCGCACCTTGGAGGATCAGCTCTTCGCCGGCAGCGAAGTGCTGGAAGCCGGTAGCGGGGCGGATATCCGGCTGCTTGAGGCGAGCCAAAGCATCGGAAAGCAGGGCGGTATGGCCGATCAGGTACTGGATGAACAACTCTTGGCGTTGCTCGCTGGCATAGATGTGCTTGAACACTTCGCTACGCGAGTAGGGGATCAGGCTCAGTGGCTCTTCGCTGCTGAAGCGGCAACTGGGCAGGTCGATACCCTGGCGCAAGCCGACCAAGTCGCCTTCCTGTAGATAGAACAGCGGCCGTTCGCTGACCAGGGCGTGCAGCAAGCCATTTTCAATTATGAACAACTGGTTGTCCGGCAGCATTGTGGCCAGATCCTCGACCCCTTCCAGCTGTAGGGGCGAACCGCTAGGTGACAGGCCTTCCAGCAGCTGCGTGGGGATGCTTTGCAGTCGGTTGATCAGTTGATCGGCGTAAGCCGGTTGCTCACCGAGTAAATACATACGCGTAATTCCTTGAACTGGCTAGGCTGGCTGAAACGCACGAAAGGCCCTAAAACAATAGGCGGCGTCCTCTCTCAGGTAAATCATTGTCGGCAAAGGTTGTGAGCTAGCTCTTGTTGTTGAACGAGCAGGCTTCGAGTTGGCCGTTCAATTCTGCTTTGTGCGCGGGCGGCAACTGATTCCAGTGCACATCCAGAAGTGCCCCTTCGATGGCGTAGAGCAAGACTTTGGAGGCACGAAAGCCGCGCGCGCGTACAGCGCGATAGGCACTGACCGCGCCGAGCCGGCGCAGGTCGTTGGCGCTGTGGATGCCAACGGCATGCAGCCACTGCGCCGAGGTCTTGCCAAGGTTTTTCAGGTGTTGCAGTTCGTCGTTCATCGGGGCTCCTTGCATGGCCAGGGGCGGCTGGAGAAAACACTCAGGATGGGATGCCTGCCAGAAAGTGTAGCGGCCAGCGGACAACGCGTGGCTGATTGCTATCACCCCAGGCTTCGCGCAGGGCGGGCGCAATCTCGGCCACGGGATCGCGGTCGTGCTGGTGTTCCCAGCATTGCACCGCCGACCAGGTGCGCAGATAGCCGAGCAGCTGGTTGAAGTTCCACTGCATTTCGATGGCCAGATCGGGTAGCTCGATGCGTGGGAAGGGTGCGTAGAGGTCGCAATAGCCGGCGTCGACACT
Source organism: Pseudomonas sp. SJZ079 (assembly GCF_007993865.1). Lineage (GTDB taxonomy): Bacteria > Pseudomonadota > Gammaproteobacteria > Pseudomonadales > Pseudomonadaceae > Aquipseudomonas. The sequence goes on from NZ_VIUH01000003.1 coordinate 290,541, forward strand.
GCTGCGCCCGGCGGGCCAGTAGCCGCCCAGAGTGCCCCAGTAGAAAACGTCGATCAGTTCATCCAGCGGTCCGTCGATACGCAGCAGGCTGTAGCACCAGGCGCAGAACAATCCGCCGGGCTTGAGCAGGCGGGCCACCTCGGCGAAGAATTCCGGCGTGGCGAACCAATGCAGGGCCTGCGCGACCACGACCAGATCGAGGCTGGCACTGACCAATGGTTGTGCCTCGGCACTGGCGGCAAACAATGTGATGTCGCCGAAGTCTTCGCTGGCGCGCAGCTGGTCGAGACTCGCATCGCAGGCCAGGACCTGCGCGAAGTACTGGCGGAGCGGGCGGCTGGCCTGGCCATTACCGCAGGCGATGTCCAGGGCGCGCTGGTGCTCGGGGCAGCGATTGGCCAGCCAGTGGAACAGTGCGTCCGGATACTCGGGGCGGAAGCTGGCGTAGGCACCGGCGCGGGCGCCAAACAGTTGGGGGATCTCGCTCATGGTTATCGGGTGCGGTAGCGCAGGCGGGTGCCAAAGTTGACTGACATCAGTATCTCGTCAGCAGTGAGTTCGGCGGGGAAGTAGGCGCCTGAGATTTGTGCATGAGCCAGGCTGGCGCCTTCCAGTTGTGCCTGGCGCAGGTCGAGGCCGCGCAGGTCGGTGCCGCGGAAGTACGCGTCGCTGAAATTGATGCGTTCGGCGTTCAGGGCGCGGAAGTCGAGGCCACGAAAATCGCCGCCACTGAGGTTAATCTCCTCATTTTGCGGTTTTCGGCTGTTGAATCCGCTGATGTCTTCGTTATACAGCAGGCGGTAGAGCGGGCAATCGAGTTGGCGCGGCTGGCTCATGGGGGCTATCCATTGCAGGGTTTCCAGCCAGTATAGAAGCCACGGCAAGCTCTGCTCGCCATGGCTGACTCGAGTGTTGTGCGCTTTACAGGCCAGGCAAGCGCTGACGGATGCGTGCTACCAGGCTATCCAGGCTGGCGCTTTGGTGGGTTTCGACGCGTTTGCTGTGGGCTTGTTCGTCGTCGTTGAGCGCTTCGCGGCTGGCGTGCTGCGTCTGGATGACCTCGAGCGTGGCATCGGACGGGTCCTGGTCCGCGGCCTGACGCTGGGCCAGCCAGCTGGCGATCACCTCGTCTGGAGCATGACAGTCGAGGATCAGGAAGGGCGCGCCGGTGTTTTCGGCAATCTGCCAGGCGGCCCGACGCTGCGCCTGCTTCAGGTAGGTGGCATCGATCACCACCGGGAAGCCCGCGTGCAGCGCAGCATCGGCCAGTTGATGCAGGCGTTGGTAGGTCGCCGCGCTGGCGTCCTGATTGTAGATGCCGGCGCTTAACTGAGCTTGGTCACCGCTCTGCTGCTCGCCGAACAGGCGCTTGCGTTCGACATCCGAACGTAGACGGATGGCCCCGAGTGCCTCGACCAGGCGCATGGCAACCTGGCTCTTGCCGACCGCAGAAACGCCATGGGTAATGGCCAGGAAACGCGAAGGGATGGCGCTGTAGCTCTCCGCCAGGGCGGCGTAGCTGCGGTATTGACGCAGAATCACTGCGCGCTGCACCGCGTCCTGTTCCTGGCCGAGGCGGAACAGGCTGACTTTGCCGCGTACCATGGCGCGGTAGGCTCTATAGAAGTTCAGCAGGTCCAGCGAAGCGTAGTCGCCGGTGTGCTCCAGCCAGGTGCTGACGAAGCGCCGCGCCAAGGGTTTCAGGCCGCGGTCTTCCAGGTCCATGGCGAGGAAGGCGGCGTCCGAGACGATGTCGATCAGGCGGAAGGGTTCGTTGAATTCGATGCAGTCGAACAGCGTGACCTGGCCGTCGAGCAGGGTGACATTACCCAGGTGGATATCACCGTGGCATTCGCGAATGAAACCCTCGGTTTTACGTTGCGCCAGGAGTGGCTTGAGTCGTTCGAAGCTGCTTTCGGCCCAGGCCTCTAGGGCATCGAGTTGTTGCAGGTCGGCTTGATCCGCGAGCAGCGGGCGGACCTGTTCGAAATTCTGCCTGATCGGCGCCATGATCGCTTCAGGCGTACCGAGTTCATGCTCCTGCGCTACGTGTGGGGCGTTCAGATGAAAGTGGGCGATGCTCTGGGCCAAGGCGTCGATGTGCGCCTCGCTCATCTCGCCGCGCGCCTGCACCTCACCCAGCAACTGGTCCTGGGGGAACTGGCGCATTTTCAGCACGTACTCGATGACCGGGCCGTCGCCATTCAATTGCGGCGCCTCGAGGCTACCGTTGATCGGCAAAACCTCCAGGTACAGGTCGTGAGTCAGGCGTTGATTGAGGCGCAGTTCTTCCTTGCAGAAGTGTTCGCGGGCCGCTAATTCGGTGAAGTCGAGGAAGCCGAAATTCACCGGCTTCTTGATCTTGTAAGCGTAGGGGCCGGTCAGCAGGACCCAGGAAATGTGCGTCTCGATGACCTGGAAGCCGTCCACCGGGTGAGGGTAGAGGGCCGGGTTTTGCAAAGCGGCAATCAGGGCTTGGCTCACGGGTGATCCTTGGCTATGCGAACAAATTTAAGAGGCGGGCATTATGGCGGCTGCGAGCCGCTGTGCAAACCGCTGGGCTGCGCCTGCTTGTGCCCGGCAAAGTGCGTATAATGCCGCGCCATGACTCGTACCCGATCCCCCCGTTCTCGTTCAAAACGCCGCGCGCGTGGCATGCGCCCCTGGTTGGGCTGGGCTATCAAGCTCGGTCTGGTCGGTTTGGTCGTACTCGCCGGTTTTGCGGTTTACCTCGATGCCGTGGTGCAGGAGAAGTTCTCCGGTAAGCGCTGGACAGTGCCCGCCAAGGTCTATGCCAGACCGCTGGAGCTGTTCGTCGGGCAGAAACTGGCCAAGACTGATTTTCTCAAGGAATTGGACGCCCTCGGCTATCGCCGGGAAAACGCCGGTAATGGCCCCGGTGGCGTATCGGTGGCCGGCAATAACCTCGAATTGCATACCCGCGGTTTTCAGTTCTATGAAAGCAGCGAACCCTCGCAGCGCGTGCGTGTACGCTTTTCCGGCGATTACGTCGCCGGCCTGAGTCTAGCCAACGGTAGCAATCTGGCAGTAGCCCGATTGGAGCCCTTGCTGATTGGCGGGCTCTATCCCGCGCACCAGGAAGACCGGCTGTTGATCAAGCTGGAGCAGGTGCCGCCTTATCTGGTGGAAACCCTGGTGGCGGTCGAAGATCGCGAATTCTTCAATCACTTCGGCGTGTCGCCCAAGTCGATCGCCCGTGCCGTGTGGGTCAACGCCACGGCCGGGCAATTACGCCAAGGCGGTAGCACGCTGACGCAGCAGTTGGTGAAGAACTTTTACCTGACCAACGAACGTAGTCTCGCGCGCAAGGCCGTCGAAGCCATGATGGCCGTGCTGCTGGAATTGCATTACGACAAGAAGGACATCCTCGAGGCCTACCTCAATGAGGTCTTCCTCGGTCAGGATGGCCAGCGTGCGGTGCATGGCTTCGGTCTGGCCAGTCAGTATTTCTTCAGCCAACCGCTCTCCGAGCTGAAGCTCGAGCAAGTGGCGCTGCTGGTCGGCATGGTCAAGGGGCCTACCTACTACAATCCACGGCGTAACCCGGAGCGGGCCCTGGAGCGGCGTAACCTGGTACTCGACGTTCTCGCCGAACAGGGCGTGGTGACGCCCGAAGAGGCCAATACGGCCAAGCAGAAACCGCTCGGTGTGAGTAGCCGTGGCAGCCTGGCCGACAGCTCGTTTCCGGCTTTCCTCGATCTGGTTAAGCGCCAGCTGCGCGAGGACTATCGCGAGGCCGATTTGACCGAAGAAGGGCTGCGCATCTTCACCAGTTTCGATCCGATTATCCAGCTCAAGGCCGAAAGCGCCCTGGCCGACTCGCTGAAGCGCTTGTCCGGGCGCAAAGGCGTGGATCAGGTGGAGGCCGGGATGGTCGTGAGCAACCCGGAAACCGGTGAGGTCCAGGCATTGATCGGCAGTCGTCAGCCGCGCTTTGCCGGCTTCAACCGGGCCTTGGATGCGGTGCGGCCGATTGGCTCGCTGATCAAGCCGGCGATCTACCTGACCGCGCTGGAGCGTCCTAGCCAGTACACCCTGACCAGCTTGCTCGAGGATCAACCTTTTTCCATCAAGGGGCAGGACGGTCAGGTCTGGCGTCCGCAGAATTACGACCGCAAGGCCCATGGCACGATTTACCTGTACCAGGGGTTGGTCAACTCCTACAACCTGTCCACTGCCAAGTTGGGGCTGGAACTGGGCGTGCCAAACGTACTCAAAACCCTTGAGCGCCTGGGTGTCGAGCGCAAGTGGCCGGCCTATCCGTCGATGCTGCTGGGCGCGGGTGCACTGAGCCCGCTGGAAGTGGCGGATATGTATCAGACCCTGGCCAATGGTGGCTTCAATACCCCGTTGCGAGGGATTCGCAGTGTCTTGACCGCCGAGGGCGAGCCGCTTAAGCGCTACCCCTACCAGATTCAGCAGCGTTTCGATGCCGGTGCGATTTATCTGCTGCAGAACGCCATGCAGCGCACCATGCACGAAGGCACCGGACGCTCGGTGTATAACCAGTTGCCCCGCTCTCTGGCGTTAGCGGGTAAGACCGGGACCAGTAACGACTCGCGGGACAGCTGGTTTGCCGGCTTCAGCCAGGATCTGTTGGCGGTGGTCTGGCTCGGCCGCGACGATAACGGCCCAACGCCGCTGACCGGTGCCAGTGGCGCCTTGCAGGTGTGGACCGACTTCATGCGCAAGGCCGACCCGCTGCCGCTGGACATGCCGCTACCGGATAACGTGGTGCAAGCCTGGGTGGACGCCAACAGCGGGCGAGGCTCCGACCCGAGCTGCCCGAATGCCGTGCAGATGCCGTATATTCGCGGCAGCGAACCAGTCCCTGGCATCGCCTGTGGCATTCAGGCGCCGGTCGACTCGGTCATGGATTGGGTCCGTGGCTGGTTGGATTAATTGAAGAGGGTGTGACGTGACTAAGTGGTTGATTCCTGCTTTAACTGCCTCGGTATTGCTGGGTGGTTGCGCCAGCGTGCCACGCGGCTCGATTCCGGTGGTCGAGTCTGGCTCGTCGGCCTCTGAGCAGCAACAGGGCAGCGTTGGCGGTTATGGTGCGCCGGCTAGCCCACGACCGAGCCAGCCACAAGACTCGGGTGTGGTGGTAATGGTGCCGGGTGCAGGTGGCAGCAGTGCGCCGATTCAAAGCTTTCCTGCGCCCAGTACGCCGATCAGCGGCAGTCAGGGCAGTGCGCCGCTGAGCACTGACTCGAGTGGCTCGGGGGCTTACGGCGCGCCAGCTCCGGTGATGCCGAGCGGAATTCCGAGTTCGGGAGGCTTGGCTGCCGATGAGCAGTTGGATGGCCCGGTCTTGGCATTGTTGACGACTGCCCAGCAACAGCAAGGTAGCGGTGATCTGAATGGCGCGGCGTCCAGTCTGGAGCGGGCTCAGCGCATCGCGCCGCGTGAGCCGCAGGTGCTCTTTCGTCTGGCAGAGGTTCGTTTGGCTCAGGGCGATGCGGCCCAGGCCGAGCAGTTCGCGCGTCGTGGTTTGAGTTATGCCAGTGGTCGTCCGGCGCTGCAGGCCAGCTTGTGGAACCTGATCGCCCAGGCTCGTGAGCGCCAGGGCGATCCTGCCGGTGCGGCGCAGGCGCGTGAGCGTGCGCGGGTCAATCTCTGATGGATGCACGTGTGCTGGCGGTGGCTGAGCAGTTGTTGCTGATCGAGCGTGAGCTGCGAGCGCAGGGCTGGTGGAGCGATCAGTCGCCGAGCGAGGCATCCATGGCCAGCCAGCAACCCTTTTGCGTCGATAGCATGGCATTCGAGCAGTGGTTGCAATGGATCTTTCTGCCGCGCATGAAGCACCTGCTTGAAACAGAGGCAGAGCTGCCTACTGTCTCTGGGATTCAGCCCATGGCCGAGCAGGTGTACGGCCAGCGCATGGGGCAAGCCAGGGAGCTTATAAGGTTGCTGGGTGCATTCGATCAGCTGATCGCTGGCGCGACCTGAGGCCGCGCTGGCCTGCTTATTTGCAGTTACTGGCGATCGACTTCTTGGCCTCAGCAATGCGCTGTTGACGCTCCTCTTCGGTTAGGCGGCGCACCTCACCTGCTTCCTCGACTCGCACTCGTGGGTTGTTCTCCAGTTGCGCGAGGTTTGTGCGCACGCTTTCGCAATGCTTCTTGCGCTCGACTTCCTTGGCGGCGATTTCTCGTTTGACCTTCTCGTCAATCGCGGCCTGCTCGGGGTCGGCGATGCTCTGGAAAGTCGGTGCAGCTTTCTCCTCAACAGGCTTGGGCGGTGGGGTCGCGGTATTGATGGTTGTGCTTTGCTGGCCTTGCGGTGGCTGCGCACCGAAGTGGGTGACCCCTTGTGCATCGACCCACTTGTACACCTGGCTGGCCATGGCGGTTGCGCTCAGGGCGAGCAGCAAGCTGCTGGTGAGAATTATTCGGCGCATGCTGTTTCCTTAAATGAGCTGCGAAACCTGGTGGTTACTATAACGAAAAAGCTTGAATCTTCATCCTGCGCTGCGTCACAGCAGAAGATTGCAGATTCCGCTACGGATCACTTGACTTGCTTCGCGCGAATCCGAACAATTCAACGTTCGCTGTAGTGGAGTCCGCCGCAAGCAGGCTTTAGCTCAGCAGACATGAGGCGCACACCCGCGCCGACCTGTTACACCCGCAACGCGTTACCTCGCGCTGGGTGGGAAGGCCCCGCAATACTTGGGGTGTTCCCAGTACTTGCTCAGTAGTAGCTGACGTAGTCGGCGACCACCGTCGCTCATGCTCTGCTTGGCAGTAAACCTATCTTAGACCGTCCCGCTGTGGGCGGTTTTCTGGCGTTTTAGAGGTGAACAACGTGGAGCTTTTATCCGGCGCTGAAATGGTCGTCCGCTTTTTGCGTGACGAAGGCGTTAAGAACATTTATGGCTACCCTGGCGGTGCCTTGCTGCATATCTACGATGCCCTGTTCAAAGAGCCGGAAGTGCAACATATCCTGGTCCGTCATGAACAGGCGGCAACGCATATGGCCGATGGTTATGCCCGCGCAACCGGTAAAGCCGGTGTGGTGCTGGTGACCTCTGGCCCGGGCGCGACCAATGCCATTACCGGTATTGCCACGGCCTACATGGATTCCATTCCGATGGTGGTGCTGTCCGGCCAGGTGCCCAGCAACATGGTCGGTACCGATGCCTTCCAGGAAACCGACATGATCGGTATCTCCCGGCCGATCGTGAAGCACAGCTTCATGATCAAGCATGCCTCGGAAATCCCAGACGTATTGAAGAAAGCCTTCTATCTGGCGCAGTCTGGCCGTCCCGGTCCGGTTGTCGTGGATATTCCAAAGGACATGACCAATCCGGCCGAGAAATTCGAATACGTTTACCCGAAGAAAGCCAAGCTGCGCTCCTATAGCCCGGCATTGCGCGGGCATTCCGGGCAGATCCGCAAAGCCGCGGAATTGCTCCTGAGCGCCAAGCGACCCGTGCTCTACTCCGGTGGTGGGGTGATCATGGGCGGCGCCGCGGCGCCGCTGACCGAACTGGCGAAAATGCTCAACCTGCCGGTGACCAATACCCTGATGGGCTTGGGCGGCTATCCGGGCACCGATCGCCAGTTCCTCGGCATGCTGGGTATGCATGGCAGCTACACCGCCAACCTGGCGATGCACCATGCCGATGTGATTCTCGCCGTGGGCGCGCGCTTCGATGATCGGGTAATCAACGGCCCGAGTAAGTTCTGCCCGAACGCCAAGATCATCCATATCGACATCGATCCCGCTTCGATCTCCAAGACCATCAAGGCCGACATTCCGATTGTCGGTCCGGTGGACAGCGTGCTGACCGAGATGGTCGCGATCCTCAAGGAAATCGGCGAAGCCCCGGGCAAAGAGGCATTGTCCAGTTGGTGGAAGCAGATCGAAGAATGGCGTGGTAGCCGTGGCATGTTCCCGTACGACAAGGGTGACGGCAGCATCATCAAGCCGCAGACCGTGATCGAAACGCTGAGCGAGGTGACCCACGGCGATGCCTTCGTCACCTCCGACGTGGGTCAGCATCAGATGTTTGCGGCACAGTACTACCGCTTCAATAAACCCAATCGCTGGATCAACTCCGGCGGTCTCGGCACCATGGGCTTCGGCTTCCCGGCTGCGATGGGGGTCAAGCTGAACTTCCCTGACGACGACGTAGCCTGTGTCACCGGTGAAGGCAGTATCCAGATGAACATCCAGGAGCTGTCGACCTGCCTGCAGTACGACCTGCCGGTGAAAATCATCAACCTGAACAATGGCGTCCTCGGTATGGTGCGCCAGTGGCAGGACATGATGTACAGCAGTCGTCATTCGCACTCCTACATGGAGTCGTTGCCCGATTTCGTCAAGTTGACCGAGGCCTATGGTCACGTGGGTATGCGCATCACCGACGTGAAGGATCTGAAGCCCATGATGGAAGAGGCGTTCGCGCTGAAGGATCGTCTGGTATTCCTCGATATTCAGGTCGATAACAGCGAGCACGTCTATCCGATGCTGATCAAAGACGGGTCGATGCGTGATATGTGGTTGAGCAAGACGGAGCGGACTTAAGCATGCGACACATCATTTCCCTGCTGCTGGAAAACGAGCCAGGCGCTTTGTCCCGTGTGGTCGGTTTGTTCTCGCAACGTAACTACAACATCGAAAGCCTGACCGTGGCGCCAACCGAGGACCCGACCTTGTCGCGTCTGACGTTGACCACCGTGGGTCACGATGAGGTGATCGAGCAAATCACCAAGAACCTCAACAAGCTGGTTGAAGTGGTCAAGCTGGTGAACCTGTCGGAAAGCGCGCATATCGAGCGCGAGCTGATGCTGGTCAAGGTCAAGGCCACCGGTGCTCAGCGCGCAGAGGTCAAGCGCACCACGGATATCTTCCGTGGGCAGATCGTCGATGTAACCAGCAGCGTGTACACCATTCAGTTGGGCGGCACGAGCGACAAGCTGGACAGCTTCATTCAGGCGATCGGAACTGCCGCAATCCTGGAAACCGTACGTAGCGGCGTCACCGGAATCTCCCGTGGCGACAAAGTACTCAGCATTTAAATCTTAGGCGAATGGCCCGTGAGGCCAGTTATATAGGGGAATTTCCATGAAAGTGTATTACGACAAAGACTGTGATCTCTCGATCATCCAGGGCAAGAAAGTCGCCATCATCGGCTACGGCTCCCAGGGCCACGCCCAGGCATGCAACCTGAAAGACTCCGGTGTCGACGTGACCGTTGGCCTGCGCAAAGGCTCCGCCACTGTCGCCAAGGCCGAAGCGCACGGCTTGAAAGTGACTGACGTTGCTTCCGCCGTCGCTGCAGCCGACCTGGTCATGATCCTGACCCCGGATGAGTTCCAGTCCAAGCTGTACAAGGACGAAGTCGAACCGAACCTGAAGAAGGGCGCTACTCTGGCCTTCTCCCATGGCTTCGCCATCCACTACAACCAAGTCGTGCCGCGTGCTGACCTCGACGTGATCATGATCGCGCCGAAAGCCCCGGGCCACACCGTGCGCTCCGAGTTCGTCAAAGGCGGCGGTATTCCTGACCTGATCGCGATTTACCAGGATGCTTCCGGCAATGCCAAAAACCTCGCGCTTTCCTACGCGGCAGGTGTGGGCGGCGGTCGTACCGGCATCATCGAAACCACCTTCAAGGACGAAACCGAAACTGACCTGTTCGGCGAGCAGGCTGTTCTCTGTGGCGGTACTGTTGAACTGGTTAAAGCTGGTTTCGAAACCTTGGTTGAAGCTGGCTATGCGCCAGAAATGGCCTACTTCGAGTGCCTGCACGAGCTGAAGTTGATCGTTGACCTCATGTACGAAGGCGGTATCGCCAACATGAACTACTCGATCTCCAACAACGCCGAGTACGGCGAGTATGTGACCGGCCCGGAAGTGATCAACGCCGAATCCCGTCAAGCCATGCGCAACGCGCTGAAGCGTATTCAAGACGGCGAGTACGCCAAGATGTTCATCAGCGAAGGGGCTACCGGCTACCCGTCGATGACCGCCAAGCGTCGTAACAATGCGGCTCACGGCATCGAGATCATCGGCGAGCAACTGCGCTCCATGATGCCTTGGATCGGCGCCAACAAGATTGTCGACAAGGCCAAGAACTAAGGCTGGTCGATTCAAGAAAAACGCGGCCTTGGCCGCGTTTTTTCATTCTAGTACGAGGCTTCTGGTATAAAGCCTGATTACTAAGTCAGAGTTACCTGCGAATCATTGTCGGTAACCGCTGTCGATATTTTCCATCTCCGTTGCAAGGTATTGTTCATGAGCGAACGTCCAGAAGAGCCAACGCCGGCCCCCGACGCCGAAAGCATGCTGCCAATCGATGAGCATGAGGAAGAAGGGCATGACGCCGAGGGGCGTAAGGTTCGTCATCGCGGTATCTATCTGCTACCCAATCTATTTACCACGGCTAATCTGTTCGCCGGTTTCTACGCAATCATCAATGCCATGAACGGCAATTTCTATGTGGCCGCTGCTGCGGTATTCGTGGCCATGGTGCTGGATAGTCTGGATGGGCGAGTGGCGCGACTGACCAATACGCAGAGCGCTTTTGGTGCTGAGTACGATTCGTTGTCCGATATGGTCGCCTTCGGTGTGGCTCCAGCGTTGCTCGCCTTCGAGTGGGCGCTGGGCAGCATGGGCAAAGTCGGCTGGATGGTGGCGTTTATCTACGTCGCGGGTGCTGCCTTGCGCCTGGCGCGGTTCAATACCCAGGTTGGCACAGCGGACAAACGCTTTTTCATCGGTTTGGCCAGCCCCGCTGCGGCTGGTGTGGTGGCAGGTACCGTCTGGGCCTTTAGTGACTTTGGCATCAAGGGCTCGAATATGGCCTTTGCCGTGGCGATGTTGGTGGCTGCTGCCGGCATGCTGATGGTCAGCAATATCAAGTACCACAGCTTCAAGGATCTTGATCTGAAAGGGCGCGTACCTTTTGTCGCTATCCTGGCGGTGGTGTTGGTCTTTGCTGTGGTGTTCAGTGATCCGCCACGGATTCTCCTGATCATCTTCCTTGCGTATGCAGCTTCAGGCCCCGTGCAATACTTGTTGCAGCTGCGTCGCCGCAAGCCGGCCAAGTAATCTGTTTTTTGGTTTAGCTCCGTGGTTTATTTGGTGCGCCGTCACCTATGGCCACGGAGCCGTCTTCCTTCCCCTCTTTTAGTCTCTCGCCTTTCAGGCGTCCCTCCGGCTCTCCCTATCTGCTTCGTCGCCGGTTCTGTGCGGTCACTGGTCGTCCATGTTTGTGGTGGTATGGCCCAACGCGGGTTGGACGATAGCGATACATTATTTCGCTACTGATTCTGAATGAGTAGATAGCTGCATGCGTGCATCCGATGCGAAGTTTTACTTCGGCGGTATGGGATGTGGTGCTGTGCGGGCTTTGCCATTGATTGGTAGTGCGTATGGGTCGGCTCTCGATGAGCTAGTGTTCCGTCCCTCAAATAACTACTATTAATCGAGTGTATTGAGGGGCGGAGGCGGGGCTATGAGAACAGGCCGACCGAAGGCTGAGCTGGT